>JAGBEJ010000007.1 GCA_017937025.1 Paludibacteraceae bacterium
AGAACAGGAGCGGATTCAACCGCATTCCCTCTCTCGTTTTGCGGATGCAAAGGTAGGGACTTTTTCTCATCCTCCAAACTTTTCAAACACTTTTTTTGAAAAAATTTTCGCCTATTCAGGTAAAACATTGAGAATCAGCATTGGAAAAATGAAAGTTTTTTCGAAGATTTTCAATGCGGAATGAGGCTTATATGCCAAACACGCCGAAATAGGACTAAAGAATCTCCATAAAAAACAACATCGCCCAAGCCAGTTTTTCTCCTGCTTGGGCGACGCCAATATTCATATTATATATGTTACTCTCCTCCGAACTCCATCAAATAAGCCTTGATGAAAGCATCAATATCACCATCCATGACAGCCTGGACATTGGATGTCTGATAGTCGGTGCGATGGTCTTTGACGCGTCTGTCGTCGAAAACATAGCTTCGTATCTGCGAGCCCCACTCTATCTTCTTCTTGCCTGCTTCTATCTTTGCTGTCTCCTGACGGCGCTTTTCGAGTTCCAAGTCATAAAGCTGCGAACGCAAAAGCCTCAACGCATTCTCCTTGTTCTTAGGCTGGTCACGGCTCTCGGTGTTCTCTATCACGATTTCGTCGTCAAGACCTGTGACAGGATTCTTGAACTTGTAATGAAGTCTTACGCCGGATTCCACCTTGTTGACATTCTGGCCGCCGGCGCCACTGGAACGGAAAGTGTCCCACGAGAGGTTAGCCTGCTGTATCTCTATCTCAATGGAATCGTCAACGAGCGGAACAACGAAAACAGACGTGAAGGACGTCATTCGCTTGCCTTGAGCATTGAACGGAGACACTCTCACAAGACGGTGAACGCCATTCTCGCTCTTGAGATGCCCATAGGCATAGTCGCCTTCTATCTTAATGGTGACAGTCTTTATTCCAGCCTCGTCGCCATCAATAAGGCTCGTGATTTGCGCATTCAGTTCGTGGCGCTCGCACCAGCGGAGATACATTCTCATGAGCATCTGTGCCCAGTCTTGAGCCTCGGTGCCTCCAGCACCAGCCACAATCTTGAGAACCGCGCCAAGCGCATCCTCTTCCTTGCGCAGCATGTTCTTCATCTCCAAGTCCTCGACAGCCTCCTTCGCCTTGCTGTACGAAAGATCTAGTTCCTCCTCACTTATCGCCTCTTCCTTGTAGAAGTCAAAGGACAGCGCCAATTCGTCAACCAAAGCCTTGACCTTATTATAACCCTCAATCCACTGTTTAATGCCTCGCACTTTCTTCATTTGAAGTTCAGCGGCCTTCGGGTCGTTCCAGAAATCCGGGTCTTGCGTTCTTGACTCCTCTTCCTCTAATTTTATTTTCTTACCATCGATGTCAAAGATACCTCCTCAACGCGCCCTCGCGTTCTTGCATATCTTTAAGCAAGTCTATTGTTACCATAATAGTAGATTAAATATTAGTGTTATTTGTTTTTGTCATACATGCGCTCGATGAGAGCCGCGTATTTCTGTGTTATGAACAGTCGTCTGAACTTAAGTGTGTTGGTGAGCTCGCCGCCTTCGAGGGTGAACCCTTTCTTTATGAGCGTGAACTTCTTAATATGCTCGAACGGCGCCATGCCTTCCTGCAGGCGTTCTATTTCCGCTTCATAGAACTTATAAACTACAGGATTCCCAACCATCGCTTCTTTGCTGCTCACATCCCAACCTTCTTCTTTCGCTTTTTCTTTAAGAGCCTCGAAATCCGGCACTATGAGCGCTGTGACGTAATTCCTATTGTCGCCGACCACCATCACCTGCTCGATAAACGGACTTGCTGCCAGTCTCATCTCTATCTGCTGAGGCGCGACGTACTTGCCATTTGACGTTTTGAACAGGTCCTTGATTCTCTCTGTGAGATACAGATGTCCGTCCTCGATTCTGCCAGCATCACCAGTCCTGAAGTATCCGTCTTCGGTAAAGGCCGCCTTGTTGGCTTCCGGGTTGTTGAAATAACCCTTGGTTATAGTGCCGCCCTTGAGCAGGATCTCGTCATCCTCTCCGATTTTCACGTCAATTCCGTCAAGCACCTTGCCGACGCTCCCGATGCGGTAGTTGTTGTAATCGAAGCAAGCGACCGTGGCTGTTGACTCCGTCAAGCCGTAGCCATACATCAAAGGGATGCCCATTCCACGCAGAAATAGCAGTATCTGGTCGGACAAACTCGAACCTGCAACCGGAAAGAAATTGCCATTCTCGACACCCAACGTTTCACGAATCTTTTTGAACACGACAAAGTCCAATATCTTATAACGAAGCGTCAGCCACCAGTTAGGCTCGCGCCCGTTGTCTATGTAGTCAATGTTGTACTGACGAGCCACAGCAAGCGCCCATGTGGAAAAGCCCTTCTTTAGCGGCGACATCATGTTTATCTTTCTCAGAATTCCGAGATAAACCTTCTCCCAGAAACGTGGAACCGCGCACATAAGCGTCGGACGCACTTCCTTGAGCGACACGAGTATGTCCTTTGGATTATAATTAATATATAGCGGCACGCTCTTGGTCAGGCACAGATAGCACCACGCCCTCTCGAACACATGGGTTATAGGCAAGAACATCAGGGAACGGTCGTCTCGCGATATTGAGACAAGGCGGTCCTGGTTCCTCTTCATCGCCTCAAGATAGTTGGCATGGGTCAGAACAACGCCTTTAGGATTGCCTGTCGTGCCAGACGTGTACATAATAGTAGCGACATCATCTGCCGAATAGCTGTCATCAGGATATATCTGCGAACTGTCCGCAGCGCCTTCCGCCTCTAAGTCGTCGTAGTAAATAGCCTTATCGACACCCTCTATGTCTATGCCTCTGTCCAGAGCCACTATCAACTCAACGCTCGGAGAAGACTCGCTGACCGCAATCGCATTGTCAGCCTGAGTCTGGTCGCCAACGTAAACGACCTTGACCTGCGCGTCATCGACTATGAACTTGAGCTGCTCGCGCGACGATGTGGCATAGACCGGCACCGTCGTGGCCTTGAGCTGGAAATTAGCGAAATCGGCTATCAACGCCTCCGGGCAGTTCTGCGAATACACTGCAGCACGGGAGTTCTCGCCCATGCCCCTCGATTTGAGCGCATGAGCCAGACGAGTGACTTTGCTATAGAAACCGCTGCTTGACAAGGGTTTCCACTCGCTGTCCTTTACCGCCTTAAACCACAGTATCGGCCTGTCGCCATTCTTATCACTCAGGACCTTAGGCAGCAAAGCATAGTGTATTATCTTGTCTTTCATTGGATTATACCGTTTTTCGCGATTATATTATTACAAATTTATGACTCATTTTTAAAAATGCCAAATCCGAGACTCCGCCGCAGAAGCCAATTACAGGAATTGCTTCACCTTCTGCTGATGCTTGTTAGCCCATCTGAGGAAATCCCCGGCAGCACGCTGCTGCGCCTCTTTCTTTGAGAAGCCCCATGCGTCAGATGCCTTCTTACCATTCACGAACAGATTCACATAAAACACATGCCTGTTATCGCGAATCTCATCTCTCTCGTCATACCTTATCTCTGCCTTATGCTTCTGAGCCCACTCCACAATCTTGGATTTGTAGTTTATGTCATTTCTCAGGAGGTTATTCATGTCTATATGATCAAGAATGTGAGTCCTGATGAAGTATTTAGCCGCGTCATACCCGAGGTCGAGATACACCGCGCCAACCAATGCCTCCAAAGCATTTCCGAGGAAATCGACACTGTTACAGTCCACACCCTCATCCCTTTTTATCATCTCCTCCAACCTCAACTGCCGAGCTATCTCATTCAGCGTCTCGCGCTTTACGACCTTAGATCTGGCCGTGGTCAGAAAGCCCTCCTTCTTATCCGGGTATCTGGCATAAAGCTCGTCGCTGACAACCGCCTCTATTATTGCGTCGCCGAGGAACTCCAGCCGCTCGTTGTCGCAGGCGGAGCCGCTCGTGTCTTTCATCCTCATAGACTTGTGCGTCAACGCCTCCTCATACAAGCTTTTGTCCTTAACACGGCTGCCCACAAGCTGCTCATACAACGAGAAAGGCTCTCGACGAAAAGTCGTCAAGAGCCTCACCTTATTTAATACAATGTTTATTTTACTTCTCAAACTTCTTAACTATAACGCTCGCATTGTGTCCACCAAATCCGAACGTGTTTGACAAAGCTACTTTAACATCACGCTTCTGAGCCTTGTTGAATGTGAAGTTGAGCTTGTAGTCAATTTCCTCATCATCGTCGCCCTCGGCGTGGTTTATTGTTGGAGGCACAATGCCGTTGACGATAGTCTGAACGCAAATCATGGCCTCTGTCGCTCCGGCAGCGCCGAGCATGTGACCGGTCATTGACTTGGTAGAACTGATGTTCAACTTGTAAGCGTGCTCTCCGAACACCTCCTGTATTGCCTTCGCCTCCGAACGGTCGCCGGCGCCAGTCGATGTTCCGTGTACATTCACATAGTCAACGTCCTCTGGCTTCAAGCCTGCGTCCTTGAGTGCTCTCTGCATAACCAGACGCGCTCCGTCAGGATGAGGAAGTGTGATGTGGTAAGCGTCAGCCGACATTCCACCACCGACAACCTCACACAAGATGTTAGCGCCTCTCGCCAATGCGTGCTCAAGCTCCTCGAACACGAGAACCGAACCACCCTCTCCCATCACGAAGCCGTCACGGCTTGCGCTGAACGGACGTGAAGCCGTCTCAGGAGAATCGTTTCTTGTTGACAATGCTGTCATTGAGTTGAATCCTGCCACACCGCTTTGGATGATAGCTGCCTCAGCGCCGCCAGCGAATATCACGTTCGCCTTGCCTAAACGAATCAGGTTGAAGGCGTCGATGAGCGCGTGCGTCGATGATGCGCATGCAGATGCCGTAGAATAGTTCGGTCCACGGAATCCGTACTTGATGGCTATCTGACCAGCTGATATGTCAGAAATCATCTTTGGTATAAAGAATGGGTTGAACTTCGGACCCAAGTCAAGGTGCTGGTAGTAATATCCGACCTCAGTCTCGAGCGTTTCCATGCCGCCGATTCCTGCTGCCACGATCACACCGATTTCGTCCTTGTCCTCTTTCTCCAAGTCAAGTCCGGAATTCTTAACAGCCTCGTCTGCCGCAACCATAGCGAACTGCGCGTAACGGTCGAGCTTGCGGCCTTCCTTGCGATCGAAATAGTTGTTGACATCGTAGCCTTTTACCTCGCAGGCAAATTTTGTCTTAAAGTCTGTTGTGTCGAAATGAGTAATTGGTCCGGCACCGCTTCTTCCCTCGACAAGTGCCTCCCATGTCTTGTCGACACCGATGGCGAGAGGGTTGATGGTTCCAAGTCCTGTTACTACGACTCTTTTTAACTCCATGTCCTTATACTAAATAAAGATAGAAAATCAGTAGAATTATTAAGATCTAATTACTTCTGTGCGTTCTCAACATAGCTGATAGCGTCACCTACAGTAGCGATCTTCTCTGCCTGATCGTCTGGGATAGAGATGCCGAACTCCTTCTCGAACTCCATGATGAGCTCTACAGTGTCAAGAGAATCTGCACCAAGGTCGTTAGTGAAGCTTGCTTCTGGAGTTACCTCGCTTGCCTCAACACCTAACTTATCTACAATGATTGCTTTTACTTTTTCTGCTACTTCTGACATAACTTTAAATTTTTAGTTAATGAATAGATTTTTAGTTTTAAATTTGCGGTGCAAAGGAAAAGATAATTTTCTTAAACACAAATATATTTGTTGTCTTTTGCTCAAAAAACAGCATTCTGTGCATTGTTTTAACCTTTATTTTTAATTAATTTCAATTTTTATGAGTTTAAACATCGCGATATGGGCGTCGGGAAACGGCAGCAACGCCGAGAATATCATCAAATACTTCAAGGACAAAACCGACATCGCCAATATACGCGTGATAATGTGCAACAACAAAAACGCCTTCGTGCTGGAGCGCGCCAAGAAATACAATGTGCCAACCTTCGTGTTCACCTACAAGGAACTGAACGAGACCGACATGGTGAACAATAAATTAGAGGAGCTGGACATCGACTTCATCGTGCTTTCGGGCTTTATGCTGAAAGTGCCTGACAGCATAATAAGGAAATACGCCGACCGAATTGTGAACATACACCCTGCCCTGCTGCCTAAGTTCGGCGGCAAAGGCATGTACGGCGACCACGTGCACGAGGCGGTGATAGCCGCAGGCGAGAAGGAGTCGGGCATAACGGTGCACTACGCCAACGAGCACTACGACGAGGGCTCGACCATCTTCCAAGCGAAATGTCCTGTGCTGCCGGACGACACTCCGGACACATTGGCGCAGCGTGTCCACAGCCTCGAGTACGCGCACTACCCCGAAGTAATCGAGCAAGTGCTGAGGGAATTGGCTGGGAAATAACGCAGGCTTATCTTTAATATACATTAATATAAATGTATCCTTAAAATCCCAAGGAAACCCAAGCCAATGGGCATGACTACAAATTCATTACAGCGAATATGAACGACACAAAACAAAATACAGGCACAACTAACATCGACTCTACGCTGCTAACAAATGTACATAGCAACATTGTTGTGATTAGAGACACCCCTGTTATAACAGACGCCGACGTCGCTTCACTTTACGGCGTAGAAACCAAAAGGATAAATGAGGCTGTAAGAAACAACATAGACAAGTTTCCGAGTGATTATATGTTTGCGCTGACCCCAGAAGAGGTTAGTGATTTGCGGTCGAAATTTTCGTCCACAAAAATTTCGACAAAAAGCAGAGTTGCACCTAAGGTATTTACAGAAAAGGGGCTATATATGCTTGCTACAATATTAAAAAGCAAAGTCGCAACTAACGTGACATTCGCCATTATAGAAACATTCACAAAAGTAAGAGGGCTAAAACGAGAGTTGTTGGATTTACACAAAGAAACAGATTCTAAGAAACAAGCTACTAAAATGCAACATTTCGGGCAAGTATTATCAGATATAGTAATGCCAGATTTGGAAACTTCAGAAACAGAATCAACACTTGAATTGAATTTCTTTATCGGGAAAATAAAGCATACTGTAAAACGAATAAAGAAGAACAACAACCTGAGTGAATAGAATCCGGCATTCGCTTACCTATACTGCGCTCAGCGACCGAACCGCCAAAGCGATAGACATTCTACACACAAAAGCCTACAGACAAAAAGTGTGATTTGTCACACTTTTTGTCTGTAGAAACATTCCGCATTTCACCCCGTCAGGGTTCTGTTTTTGTATTGGCGTTTTTATCAGGGGCTAACGCCCCTGCCTATGGGTATTTCGTCCATTCTGGACTGCCATTGAAAAATCATTTAACGTATAGCCGTGAAAAAATCCCGGTCATTGCACTTCGGCTCCGCTCAGTGACCAGAATACCGAACCACAGCGACCAGAGAACACAAAAAATCCGCCAGCATTACTGACGGATTTTTTCATTCATAAATTCAATTCTTTATTCCCCAGGAATAACCGCGCGCACCGACAGACCGAAGTAGCGGTTACCGTTGGAGCGGCCCACGTAGCTTGACTCGAAGAAGAAGATGTACCATGCGTCGTTAGGCTGGTCTACAACGCCAGCCGGACTGCTGACCGTCAGCGACGAGGACCAATAGTGACCGTTAAGCTCGGCAACGTCAAGGACACCATCGCCACGATACCCCGCAGCAGGCAGAAAAATGTGGACATCGGAGAGGGAATATGAGGAAGATAGAGATCCACTTGAATACTCTGTCACTCCCTTGTAACTTGAGGCCTTTGCTTTATAGACGATGTAGCCTTTTACGTTTGAATTATTGTAACTCTCTGTCCATACCCAGTAGCACTCGTTGCGAAGTTCGCCCAACTGCTCATAAGTTGGCATGCGCCACTTGCCGCCCCAATTGACGTAGGCGGCATCGTCAGAGGGGTCGAGAGTGGCCTTGCTATCGGTGAAGCCGTCTTTGCCGTATAAAGATGCGCTGCAATACTTGGTCAGCTCAAAATCGCTGCCATACTTATATGTGCTCCAACTGTAAATCTCCTTTGTTGTTGTCTCGCCCCAAGCGTAATAATTGCCAAACTCCTCTGGATTGCTTGCGCCAACGTTGCACGTTGCCCACTTTGTGCCGGAGGTAAGACCGAGGTCAACGTAGTCGTGACCGTTCTCGGTGCCAGATTTAAAGACAGTAACGGCTGACTGGCTGCCACTGTTGCCGCCGCCATTATTGCCGGAGTTGTCGCCACTGCCACCATTCTCAGTCTGTGTACTGCTGGCATTAGACGGGGTATCCCTGTCGTCGTCGCTGCACGAGGCGAACGCCACAAGCGAGAGCGACATGAGTAAACAGATTATTTTTTTCATGATATATAAATTTAATTTATGAATTTATCCCCTATTTGCAAACAGCGCGCACCGGGTGACCGAAGTAGCGCTCGTTGCCGCCGCTGACGCTCACGTCGTATGAATCGAAGACGACTTGCCACGCGTTGTACGGATCGTCGGTATTCAACGACGAGGACAAATAGCCGCCGTGAGACACGTAGAGGTCGCCATAGCTGCGAAAGCCCGCAACAGGCAGAAAAATATGGGTGTCAGAGAGGGAATAAGATGGAGTATTTCCTTTGTATATCTTGCCCTTGTCGCTTGAACTCTTTGCTTTATAGACTATGTAGCCTTTTACATTTGAGCCATTGTAACTAGATGTCCATACCCAGTAGCACTCGTTTATCAGCTCGACTTGCTGTGCCTTGGTCGGCATGCACCACTTGCCGCCCCAGTTGACGTAGGCGGCGTCGTCTGAGAGGTCGAGAGAGGTCTTGCTGTCGGTGAAGCCGTCTTTGCCGTAATAGCTGTCGCTACAATACTTTGTCAACTCGTCATAATCGCCGTTAGCGTACTTGTAGGTTTCCCAACCGTAGTCGCTCTTCGGTGCAGTCTCGCCCCATGCGTAGTAGTTGCCGTAGTCCTGTGGCTTGCTTGCGCCTACGTTGGCAGTCGCCCACTTGGTGCCGGAAGTCAAGCCGAGGTCAACGTAGTCGTGACCGTTCTCGGTGCCGGATTTGCTGCCCGAGCTGCTCTTTTCGCCAGGAAGAGCGTCCACTCTCTCAAACTCAACATTATACTGCACTATCAAATAATCAATAAACATTTTCATTTTCGAAGAAGTCAGGCTCTTTATCGTGCAAGTACCATAATAACCGTCGTTATGAATAACAAGAGTTTTCCCATCATATTCATAAGTAGCATGTTCCACGTCTCCATCCAACTTGCCTTTGTAATAGTTATAAACATCTATTCCAGACTCTTTGATGTCCCAATATGTTTCTTCATCTGGATCGGAAATATCTTCATCACCAAATACCTGTCCCTCGAATTTTGTTACTTTCCATAATCCGATAATGCTTCCGCCATTATCTTCCTTGTCGTCATTACAAGCCGCAAGGCTGAACAACATGCAGCTGACTAATAAATAAATTAATTTCTTCATGATAAAAAATCATTTTCCGCCTATAGGAACCCGGTAAGGCAAATGCATTGAATTTGTAGAGACTACATATAACAAAAAAACGCGGGTCCCCCATTTCTACTCGTCCGCTGATAAGGCCCTAGGAACTGCCTGAGAAGTTGACGAATAGAAACGAAAGCCCACGTCGGTATTTATGCACGCATTATCCGGGCAAGTGTGCATGAGGATACAATATATACCCTCGCCGCACACCCCGGGAATACGATTTTGTCATACCCGTAGCATTCATTTCCAGCATTGTCATTGACTTCTCTGATAAAATTTCCTAGGTTTTATCAGCCAATAGACAAAGCATCTATGACGCTTTTTCGTTATGTAGTGTCTGCCGCAGCCTCTGGATTATGGCAGCAGATGCCACAGCAAACGTTGCAAATATAATCTCTTGCGGCATATTTCACAAAATTTTAGTTGTGTTATTCAACAGAATCACATAGAATTCATGCAGACGTCATAATGTGTAGGGGCGAATAATCATTCGCCCCTACGGCATACACAATCATTTATTTTCAATATTCATAACCATGCGAAAATCTATTCAAACCGGGACAATCACAGCGACGAACACAGCGCAGAGTCGTGGCGTGCCGCGACTCTACAAACCGCACACAAAACCAACATTTAACATCAGTCGGAGCATGCTCCGCCTCTACAACGCACAAAAAAAATCCCGGTCATTGAGCGCAGCCGAAATGCGGGATTTTTCTGTAAAAAGGAAGGTTCCAATACTTCGGCGCTTCGGCTATCGCTTGGTTGGTGCACTTCGGCTCCGCTCAGTGACCAGAATACCGAACCACAGCGACCGTGAGAAGCACCAAACATAAATTAGTGTCCTACGGACAGAAATCCATCAAAATAGAATCAAACCATTCTAATAGAATATTCTGTTTGATTTGTTGTTATTTGTTTGATTTCTCGCAAAGCGACTAAAGCTTCGGCTCCGCTCAGCAACCGAGCCGAAGGGTAACTTCATATTTCCCTTTTTTCTTTCCACTTCGGCTCCATTACATTGCGCTTGGTTGGTGAGCCTGCCGAACCACAGCGAGCAGAAAAAAGCAACCATCCATTCGGCGCTTCGGCTACGCTCAGCGACCGAATGCAGCGTAGAGCCGATGTGCACATCGGCTCTACAAAACGCACACAAAACAACATCCTGTACAGACGAACCACCAGGAAATCCACAGCATAACATCGTGGCATCTCTAAAACAAAAAAGCCGTCCTTTCAGACGGCTTTTGACATATCATAAAACAATGAATTACCTGACGACATTGCCCTCCTCGTCGAGCTGAGGACCTTCGGATTTCTCCAGATTGTCATAACGTCCCTTGTCGTCGAAGAAACTGTCCTCCATGCCCATGATCGCGCGCTTTATCTTGTCGCGGCCGAAGACGAATACATGACCGAACAGTCCCACTGACACAGGATTCTTCTTGCCGCCATAGTTCACATAACCGACTGAGAACAGAAACAAGTTCTTGACTCTGAGCTGCGTCACTACAAGCGACTCCACAATCGACGGCATCAGTATGCCTGCCAGCGGAGAAAGAGAACCGAAAGCCGAACTCGCCGACAGACTCTCCATGGCTGCGTCGGTAACCTCGTCGCTCACTGCCTCGCAATGCACATCCTTGCTGGGGCATGTGATAAGCATGACCACTGCGACGACCGCAATCGACAACACAGCGACTATCTTCTTGACTGAACCTCTTTTCATATTGCTGAATTTATTTCGCAGAAGCCTCAACAGCCTCCTTCTTCTTAGACACTACCACCGACACGGCTATGCTCACAACGAGAACAACGCATATAAACGCCAGCGACCACAATGTCGGTATCTCCAAAGCCTCATCCCTGCCTATCATGTCCACCATGATGAACTCGGAGCCGAGCAGCATCTTAACGCCGACAAATGTAAGGATTATGCCCAAACCGTACTTTAGGTAAATGAAATATCTCGCCACTCCTGCCAAAGCGAAATACAGCGCACGCAGACCGAGTATGGCGAAGATGTTTGATGTGAGGACGATGAACGGGTCATGCGACACAGCCAGGACAGCCGGTATGGAATCCACCGCGAAAACGATGTCCGACGCCTCAATCACAAGCAGCGCAAGGAATATAGGCGTAGCGACGAGCTTGCCTGCCTCGCGGACGAAGAACTTGTCCTCGTGCATCTTAGGAGTGACAGGGAAAAGTTTCTTGAACACTCTGATGATAAGGTTGTTGCCCGGGTCGTCGTTGTCATTGTCCTTGGAAAGGAAAGTCTTGATGCCGGTGAACACCAGAAACGCGCCGAACACAGGGATAATCCACACAAAACGGTTGATGAGCGACAAGCCAGCGAAGATGAATATCGTACGCAGCACCAGCGCTCCCAATATGCCCCAGAACAGGACCTCGTGCTGATACTTGCCCGGAATGCCGAAGTAAGAGAACAGCATGAGGAACACGAACAGGTTGTCCATGCTCAGCGACTTCTCTATCAGATAGCCTGTGAGGAACTCAAGCGCCTTCTCGCCGCCGTTGAAGTAGCCCTCGCCGTCGAATACGAAGATGCCGAAGCAGAACAGCAGCGACACGCTTATCCAAATGGCTGTCTGCACCAGCGCCTCCTTAATTTTTATCTCGTGCGGATGGCGGTCGGTCACACCCAAGTCGATGGCCAGCATAGCCAGCACCAACGCAAAAAATCCAATCCAAATCCAAATACTCATTTTGTTATATGTTTGTTTAGCTTAGTTTATACAAATTGCCCGGCAGACACCTCACAAGCCCGGCGAACTCCATCTGCATCAGGTGCGCCGACGTTGCGCTCACCGGCCTGCCCAGTTCCATGGCTATCTGGTTTATCTGCAGACCGTCGGTGTTCTTGTGCAGCAGCGCCATGACCTCCTTGTCGTCCTCGGAAATGTCGGGGAACAGGTCCTTCTGCTTGCCCTGGTCGGCACGGAAGGTCCTCTCGCGCCATCCCATGGCTTTTATCAAGTCGGCGGCATTCTCTATCATGCCGGCACGCGATGTCTTTATCAGGTTGTTGCAGCCTTCGGAGCGCGAGTCGCCGACTCTGCCCGGGAAGGCGAACACGTCTCTGTTGTATGACGATGCTGTGGCGGCAGTGTTCTGCGAGCCGCCCTTGTAGGCAGTCTCCACCACGACGAGCGCGTCGCTCAGTCCCGCTATTATGCGGTTTCTGGCAAGGAAATGCACTGGCAGCGACTTGACTCCAGACACATACTCGCTCACGATGCCGCCGCCCTTCTCCAGAATCTCCGCCGCGAGGTCTCTGTGACACGACGGGTAAATCATGTCTAATCCATGCGCCACGACTGCGACCGTAGGCACGGACGAAGTCAGCGCCGCTTTGTGCGAGATGCCGTCGATGCCTTCAGCCAGTCCGCTGACGATGGTGACGTCAGCCACCTTGCCAGCCAGATCCTCCACCAGCTTGACAGCGAGTGTCCTGCCGTAGTCAGTGGAACGGCGTGTGCCCACCATGCCCACCATGTGCTGGCCGTTGAGCGTGGCGTTGCCCTTGCAGAAAAGCACGATTGGCGCATCTGGACATTCCTTCAGGCGGTATGGATATTCGCTCGACTCTGTGTCTAAAGCACGGATGCCGTACTTGTCCATGAAGTCAAGTTCCTGCTTCGCTTTCTCAAGCGCCGCTCCGCTCAAGACCTGGTCGGCGAGGTCGGGTATCGGCGTCTTCAGTTTCGCAATGCCTTCCGCCGTCTCGCGAAACAGTCCTTCTGCCCCGTCGTAAAAATCCATGATGGCGCGCCCTTCCATAGGCCCGACACCACGAATCTGCGTCAATGCAATCTTATATAGCAAGTCACTTCCCATTGTTCTTCTTTCTGTTGTATGCTACAGCAAAAGCCGCATAAACCGCCGCTCCGAGAAAGTCAGCCGCCAGGTCGAGCCAGTCGCCTGTCCTCGACACAGTGCAATACTGCTGAATCAGTTCGATGACACCGCCGTAAACTGTCGGCAACGCAACGGCATACAGTAATAACGCATTAACATTGAGCACATTCTCCTTCTTGCGGAAAACGAAGTCGTGCGCCGTAGCCATTGCCATGAGCATGAACATAAAGAAATGCACAGCCTTATCGAAGTGCGGAATCTTGAATAAGAAAAAGTCATGAGCAAGCTTCGCCGGCTCAGGGCGCATGGTGAAAACGAGTATCAGAACCGCCACCACTGCCGTCCTCCAATATCCAAGTACAAATTCTTTTGCTCTGTTTCTCATCCGTTTTTGATGTAGCGACCGCAAACTTAACCATTTGCCGTGAAAGAAACAAAGGCGCACAAGCTGTCCGCCCGTACGCCTTTGTCATTTTTAAATGTCTTTTGCTTACTTGTCGTTGCCGTCCTGTTTCCTTATCTCCTTACGGCGTATCTTGCCGGAAATGGTCTTCGGCAATTCATCGACAAACTCAACCACACGAGGATACTTGTAAGGAGCGGTAGTTCTCTTCACATGGTCCTGGATTTCTTTCTTGAGGTCGTCACCAGCCTTGTCCTTCCACTCCTTGCCCAGCACGATAGTCGCCTTCACGACCTGTCCTCTTATCGGGTCTGGGACACCGGTTATGGCGCATTCCACCACGGCTGGGTGAGTCATCACGGCGCTCTCCACCTCGAACGGACCGATGCGGTAGCCGGAACTCTTGATGACATCGTCATTTCTGCCAACGTACCAATAGTAGCCGTCCTCGTCGCGCCAAGCCACGTCGCCTGTGTAGTAGCGTCCGTCATGCCAGACTTCCTTTGTCTTTTCCTCGTTTCGGTAATATCCCATGAACAGTCCGACCGGACGGCCCTTGTCGGTGCGGATGACGATGTTTCCGTGCTCGCCGACCTCCACGCTGTTGCCGTCCTCATCTACTATATCGACGTCGTACTGAGGACACGGCTTGCCCATCGAGCCCGGCTTCGGCTCTATCCATGGGTCGGTCATGATGAGCGCCGTAGTCTCGGTCTGTCCGAACGCCTCGCGCATCTTGATGCCGGTCAGTTTGTAGAACTGCTCGTAAACGCTTGGGTTAAGCGCCTCGCCGGCTATCGAGCACTGCTTTAGAGCAGAAAGGTCGTATTTTGTCAAATCCTCGCGTATCATGAATCTGAACACCGTAGGAGGCGCGCAGAACGATGTGACCTTGTATTTCGAAATCATCTCCAGCATGTCGGCTGGCGTGAACTTCTCGTGGTCATAAACAAAGATGCAAGCGCCGGCTATCAGCTGACCGTAAATTTTGCCCCACGCAGCTTTTGCCCAGCCGGTGTCTGCCACAGTCAGGTGCAGGCTCTCGTCGTTCAGGTGGTGCCAGATATACGCTGTGGAAATGTGTCCGAGCGGATATGTGAAGTCATGTATAACCATCTTCGGCTCGCCCGTTGTGCCAGATGTGAAGTACATCAGCATTATGTCGCTGTTGGAATTCACCTTCTCTGGACGGACGAACGGCGCGGCGTTGTCAAGTCCCTTGTGGAAGTCGTCCCAGCCGCCTGGAATCTCCGGTCCGACCGATATTATGTGCTTCACTGTCGGACATTTAGGCAGCGCCTTTTCTATATGCTCCACTATCACGTCGTTGCCCACACAGACTATGGTTTTGATGTCCGCCGCATTGCAACGGTAGATTATGTCCTTGTCGGTCAGCAAGTGTGTGGCAGGTATAGCCACGGCGCCAATTTTATGGAGCGCTATCATGGAAATCCACCACTCGTAGCGTCGCTTCAGGATGAGCATCACCATGTCGCCCTTGCCTATGCCGAGGCTCTGGAAATAAGACGCCGCCTTGTCGGTCAGCTCCTTCAAATTTGCGTATGTGAAGTCTATATGCTCGCCCTTGTCGTTGGTCCAGCAGATGGCTCTTTTCTGTGGCTGTTCTGCCGCATAAGCATCCACCACGTCGTAAGCGAAATTGAAATTGTCAGGAACTATAACTTTGTAATTCTTCACAAAGTCCTCATGCGAAGAGAAAGATGTCTGTTTTAAAAATCTCTCTACCATTTGTTTTAATGCTTAATTAAAACTAAAGCGCTATGCTAAGAAATTTCACGGTCTTGTCGCCCACTGGCTTCATGCCGTGCGGTTTGCGTGCGTTGAAGTATATGCTGTCGCCTGCCTCCAGACGCTCCACGCTGTCCTCAACCTTCACCAGAAGAGTGCCTTCTATCACCAAGTCAAGCTCGTCGGAATCATGCGTGTTCAGCGAGAACGCCTCATCGCCATTCATTGGCTCGGCAGTGACCAGGAACGGACTTCCGCTGGCGTTCTTGAACGTTCCCACCAGCGACTGGTAAACATAAGGGGACTTACGCTTCACCACGACACCCTTGCCGCTGCGCACCACAGAGTAAGGCACCTCGTGAGTGTCTTCGCCGGAAATCAGCGTCTGCATATCGACATTGAAACCCTTGGCCACCGAATACAGGAAACTCATCGGTATGTCACAGTTGCCGCTCTCGTAAGCGACATATTTCTCAGCCTCGATGCCAAGCTTTTCCGCAGCCTGCTCCTGAGTCAGCTCCAAAGCGTCTCTCAGTCCGTGCAAGCGCTCTGCTATTTCTTTAATCTGCTGTTCGTACATTATTCTCAATTATTTATGCGACAACTCCGAGTGTCATAAATGGCAAGACACCAAGACCAACGCTTGTGATTACTTGTTTATCTTGATACCCTTGATGACTGCGTCGGTGAATCCGTATGCCTCCATCTCGTTCAGTCCCTTGATGGTCCATCCGCCAGGAGTGCAGACCTTGTCTATCTCCACCTCCGGATGGCTGTGGTTCTTCAGCACCAGCTGCGCCGCTCCGATCATTGTCTGCGCCACGATCTGGTAAGCCTCGTCGGCACGGAAACCGAGTTCCACCGCGCCTTCTGCCGATGCGTGAAGATAACGCAGCGCATAAGCTATGCCGCATGAGGCTACGGAAGTCGCAGGTCCCATCATGCTCTCTGGTATCAGCACCGCCTTGCCCATGTCGTCGAACATCTTCAGTATCAGAGCCTCCTGCTCTTTTGTCGCGTTCTGCGAAGAAATGAGCGTCATGCTCTCGCTTATCGACATCGCCGTGTTAGGCATCACACGGAAAGCCGCCAGAGGCTCTTTCAGTATCTTGTTCAGGAATGCGAAGTCGATGCCGGCGGCTATGCAAGCGAAGATCTTATCCTTTGTCAGCGTGTCGGCTATGCCGGAGAGCACAGGCTCCACCAGCCAAGGCTTCACCGCGAGTATCACGACAGCCGACTTGCTTGCCGCATCGTATCCGTCCTTCGCTGTGTTGATAGATTTGTATTCTGCTTTGAGTTCGTTGAGCTTAGACTCGTCGAGGTCCACCACCGTGAGGTTCTCCTGTGGGAGTGCGTTGGCCGCCATCAGTCCGCGAGCCACTGCGCCGCCAATGTTTCCGGCGCCAATGATAGTTACTTTCATTTTCCTTCTTTTTTACTTCTTCTGCCTCGTGCGTTATACTCCAAGGCAAACGCAAAGATAAATTGTTTTATATCTAATTGACTATTCATTTTGCTTATTTTAGCAACAACAGAAAATAAAGAATCCGTTTTGCTTACTTTTTTATATCTTTGCTATTTAGTCATAGCAACCGGTCAGCGGAAGGCTACTAACATCAACATCGAATTTTATATAAATTTCTAATAATAAATACTTTATGAACATTATTGATCAAATTGTTGCGCGCGCAAAAGCAAACAAGCAGCGCATTGTTCTCCCTGAAAGTCTGGAAGAACGTACAATCACAGCAGCCGACAAGGCTTTGGCTGACGACATCGCCGACATCATCCTCATCGGAAACGAAGGTGAAATCAAGGCTCTCGCCGCAAAGCTCGGTCTGAAGAACATCGACAAGGCCACTATCATAGACCCTGCCACTTCTGCTAAGACAGAGGAGTACGCCAACCTGCTTTTCGAGCTCCGCAAGAGCAAGGGCATGACTATCGAGGACGCTCGCAAGAAGGTGCTCGACCCACTTTACTTCGGATGCCTCATCATCAAGAGCGGCGACGCTGACGGACAAATCTCAGGCGCATTGTCAACCACTGGCGACACTCTCCGCCCAGCGCTGCAGATCATCAAGTGCGCTCCTGGCATCTCATGCGTTTCAGGCGCAATGCTCCTTATCACTAACGCCAAGGAATACGGCGAGGACGGTGTATTGGTTATGGGCGACGTTGCCGTAACTCCTATGCCTGACGCAAACCAGCTCGCGCAGATCGCTGTCTGCACAGCTCAGACTGCAAAGAGCGTGGCAGGCATCGCTGACCCACGCGTGGCTATGCTTTCGTTCTCGACTAAGGGCTCTGCAAAGCACGAGGTTGTTGACAAGGTGGTAGAGGCTACTAAGCTGGCTAAGGAACTCGACCCAACACTGAAGGTTGACGGCGAGCTTCAGGCTGACGCTGCTCTCGTTCCATCAGTTGGACAGAAGAAGGCTCCAGGTTCAGACATCGCAGGCAAGGCTAACGTTCTCGTTGCTCCATGCCTCGAGGTTGGAAACATTGGCTACAAGCTCGTTCAGCGTCTTGGCGGTGCCGACGCTATCGGCCCTATCCTCCAAGGTATCGCTCGCCCAGTGAACGACCTGAGCCGCGGATGCTCTGTTGACGACATCTACAAGATGGTTGCCATCACAGCTTGCCAGGCTATGGACGCAAAGAAATAATAATTACATAACTAAATAACAGTCATTTATAAATGAAAATCTTAGTTCTTAACTGCGGTAGCTCTTCTATCAAGTACAAATTGTTCGAGATGGCAGACCGCAGTGTCATCGCACAAGGTGGCGTGGAGAAAATCGGTCTTAAGGACTCATTCCTTAAGTTCACAAAGCCTAACGGCGAGAAGAAAGTCATAGAGAAGGAGATGCCAGAGCATACTGTCGGCGTTGAGCTCATCCTCAACACACTGACAAGCGCAGAGGACGGCGTGCTGAAGTCACTCAACGAGCTTGACGCTGTAGGCCACCGCGTGCTGCACGGAGGTCAGGCTTTCTCTGAGTCTGTGCTCATCAACGACGAGGTAATCAAGGCTATCGAGGACAACATCGAGCTCGGACCTCTTCACAACCCAGCCAACCTCAAGGGTATCAACGCAGTGAAGAAGATCCTGCCTAACATCCCACAGGTTGCGGTGTTCGACACAGCATTCCACCAGACTATGCCAGAGAAGGCGTTCATGTACGCTCTCCCATACGAGTACTACGAAAAGTTCAAGGTTCGCCGCTACGGCTTCCACGGAACTTCTCACCGCTACGTTTCCAAGAGAGTGTGCGACTTCCTCGGCATCAAGCCAGAAGGCACAAAGATAATCACTGCCCACGTAGGTAACGGAGGCTCGCTCGCAGCCATCAAGGACGGCAAGTGCGTCGATACTACCATGGGTATGACTCCTGCTGAGGGACTCATGATGGGTACTCGCGCCGGCGAAGTTGACCCAGGTATGCTGCCATACGTATTCTCGAAGGGCGGACTGAACGCTGATTCGTTCAACGACCTCGTGAACAAGAAGAGCGGTCTGCTCGGCGTTTCAGGCGTGTCTTCCGACATGCGTGACATCATGCAGGCGATAGCAGACGGCAACGAGCGCGCAAAACTCGCTCTCGACATGTTCGTTTACCGTCTGACTAAGCTCATCGGCTCGTTTGTAGCAGCAATGAACGGAACAGACATCCTCGTGTTCACAGGAGGTATCGGCGAGAACTCCGACATCGTGCGCAGACTCGTGTGCGACGGATTGACTTACCTCGGTTTGAAGATTGACGAGGAGAAGAACTCACAGGCCCACGGAACTGAAGTTGTCATCTCTACAGCTGATTCCAAGATGAAGGTAGTCGTAATCCCAACTGACGAGGAGCTGACTATCGCTTCAGACACTGAGGCTATCGTCAAGAAGTAAATTCTGCTTCATAATATTCAAAAGGTCCGGGCATTGTGCTCGGACTTTTTTTGTTACCACTACTCCACAATGAGTTTGTTGTCAAATTGACAAAATATGTTTGTTAGCATATAAATGCAGGTTTTAAATAATTTTAACCTTTCGGGGGGGGTAATTTGTTTATTTGGATTTATCTTTAATGCAATTACACAATCTTGTAACACCTAAAAATCCAAAGCCTATGAAAAAGATTGAAATTATCGCGATGATGCTGGCAACCATACTCTGCCTGTGTTCCACATCTTGCAGCGACGACAAAGAAAGCAGAGACACAAGCGCAAACGTGACATCGTCTGACCCAGCTGGCACAATAGCGGCAAATCTAAGGACCGACAACAGCGACTTTATATCTTTAACAGAAGGAGACCCATTTATTTATCTTGATACAAGAGTTGGTCTTAATTTCTTCTTCAGAACCGCCACGTATAACTATTACACGGATGACGATGCATATATTGTATGTGTGGGGGCTGTGAAAAACATTTCGGAAATCAAAACAATTCCTGAGGCAGGGTGGTCTCACGAAACAGCCGAAGAACCTGGATATGGTTATGTCATCAAGAAAAACGGTTCTGAAGGAACAGTGTACGTCCGCGTCTATGTTGTGGATTGGATTACTCGCACAGGAGACAACGGCATCATCGGAGTCAAAATCAAATACCAAGTATGGGAGCCATAAACTCTCCGTTTATGAACAGAAACAAAACAAGGGAAGCCATAACGCTTCCCTTGATTTTTCTACGACACTACGCCACAAGACCGGCTCATAAAACGTCTTTGCATAACCTTGCAAAAATGACTATCTTTGCGATTCTGAATATACTTATAATATGATTATACTATCTAATTTAGCCATTCAGTTTGGCAAGCGAATCCTTTTTCAGGATGTAAATCTCAAGTTCACACCGGGCAACTGCTACGGTATAATCGGAGCTAACGGCGCCGGCAAGTCAACATTGCTGAAAGCCATCTCAGGCGACATTCAGCCATCGAAGGGCGACATAATCATGGACAAAGGCGAGCGTCTGTCCGTGCTTAAGCAGGACCACTTCGAGTTCGACGAGTTCGAGGTGCTGCAGACCGTTATCATGGGCCACTCAACACTTTGGGAGATAATGTCCGAGAAGGACGCTCTGTACGCTAAGCCAGACTTCAGCGACGAGGACGGAATCAAAGCGTCTGAGCTGGAGGAGAAGTTCGCTGCCATGGACGGCTGGAACGCAGAAAGCGACGCCGCTGCACTGCTCTCAGGACTCGGCATCAAGGAAGACCTTCACCACATGAAGATGAAGGAGCTTTCCGGTAAGCAGAAGGTGCGCGTGCTCCTCGCCAGAGCATTGTTCGGCAACCCAGACAACCTGCTGCTGGACGAGCCTACCAACGACCTCGACCTCGAGACTATCACATGGCTTGAGGACTACCTCGCCAACTACGAGAACACAGTACTCGTCGTTTCGCACGACCGTCACTTCCTCGACACTGTCTGCACACACATCGTCGATATAGACTTCAACAAGGCTACCATCTTCACCGGAAACTACTCGTTCTGGTACCAGTCAAGCCAGTTGGCTCTGCGCCAGCAGCAACAGCAGAACAAGAAGGCCGAGGAGAAGAGAGCCGAGCTGCTTGAGTTCATCGCACGATTCAGCGCCAACGCCGCCAAGAGCAAGCAGGCAACAAGCCGCAAGAAAATGCTTGATAAAATCAACATCGAGGAAATCAAGCCTTCTTCAAGAAGATATCCTGGCATCATATTCACCATGGACCGTGAGCCTGGCAATATAATACTTGAAGTGAACGACCTGGCTGCCAGCATGGAAGGCGAGGTGCTATTCAAGGACGCGACATTCACCGTGGAAAAAGAGGACAAGGTGGTGTTCATATCGCACGACCCACGTGCCATGACCGCATTCTTCGAGATAATAAACGACAGAATGAAGCCTGACAACGGCAAATACTCATGGGGACAGACCATCACAACCGCATACCTGCCGGTTGACAACTCTGAATACTTCTCAACCGACCTCAACCTTGTAGACTGGCTCAACCAGTTCGCTCCAGGCATGAGCGAAGTGGACGTAAAGAGCTACCTCGGCAAAATGCTGTTCTCTGGCGAGGAGACTCAGAAGAAGGCTTCTGTCCTTTCCGGAGGCGAGAAGATGCGTTGCATGATTTCAAAGATGATGCTGAAGAACGCCAACTGCCTCGTGCTTGACATGCCTACCAACCACCTTGACATGGAGTCAATACAGGCATTCAACAACACGCTAAAGAACTTCAAGGGCAATGTGCTGATGGCTTCGCACGACCACGAGTTCATCGAGACTGTCTGCAACCGTGTCATCGAGCTCACGCCTAACGGCATCATAGACAAGCGCATGGAGTACGACGAGTACATCTCACGCGCCGACATCGCAGAGCTCCGCGCTAAGAAATATGGATTATAAAAAGACTCTCACCATAGCCGGCTCCGACCCTTCGGGCGGAGCTGGCATCCAGGCGGACATTAAGACAATGTCGGCTCTCGGATGCTATGCCGCAAGTGCCATAACGGCTGTGGTGGACGAGAACACATGCGGCGTTACGGACGTCATGCCTGTTCCGCCGGCTTTCGTCAAGGGGCAGATAAAGTCCGTCATGGACGACATCGAGCCGGACGCCATAAAAATCGGCATGGTCTATTCACAGGAGCTTGTGGAAGTCATTGCCGAAACTCTATCAAGATACAGCGTAAGAAACATCGTCATCGACCCGGTGATGGTCGCTACATCGGGCGACGCGCTGAGCAACGGGCTCATAGCCCAGGCCATAACCGAGACTCTCGCCCCTATGGGCAGGCTCATCACTCCGAACATACCTGAAGCGGAGGTCTTGCTCGGCGAGAAAATCAACGCTGACAACATGGAAAGCGCGGCAAAGGAACTTGCTGCGAAAACAAGAACATCCGTGCTGCTGAAAGCCGGACACCTGGAGGGGAATGTCCTCACCGACATACTTTACAACGCCGAAAGCGGAGAAACGCTGCGGCTCAGCTCTCCGAAGGTCGATACCCGAAACACGCACGGCACCGGCTGCACACTGTCATCAGCTGTGGCCTCGTTCCTGGCTCACGGACATGGGCTGAACGATGCCGTAAGACTTGCGAAGGAATACATCAGCAATGCCATCAAGGCAGGCGCTGAATACAACATCGGACATGGGCACGGACCTGTGCACCACTTCCACAATCTTTGGAAATAACTACCGCCAGTTCTTGTAAGGATTCTGGCTTAAGGATGAGTTGTAGTAGCGCTCGTCGCCACTGACCTCGTCGCCTGCCCATGCGGGCTTCGTGAACGGCTCGTCCTCGCTTTGCAGCTCTATCTCAGCCACGACGAGGCCGGCATTGTCGCCCAGAAACTCATCGACCTCCCACTTCTTGCCGTCAATTACGCAAACATAGCGCCACTTCTCTATCACACCGGTCTTCACAAGATTGTCAAGCATGTCGTTGGCGTCGGCGGCAGGTATCTCGTACTCGTATTCCGTACGCGAAATGCCGTTATTCCGTCCCTTGACGGTCAAGAACCCCATGTCGCCAGCAACCCTTACCCTGACGGTTTTGTCGGGCTCTACGGACAAATATCCCTGCTTGTAGTACTTGTGCGGACTGCTCTTGTAGCCGTCCGACACGACTAAGAACTTTCTTTCTATCTCTTTGGGCATTGTGTGTTGCTTGGGTGGTTATTATAAATAAGAAAGCAGAACTCACCGCCCTGCCTTCATTATGGATTATATTTCCGCATCCATGTACAGATACCTCTTGATGCTCTTCTTCGCTGTCTTCTCAAACTCATCCTCCCAGATTTTAAATCCAGAGACTTTCTCATACGCCGGCACGACTGTGTTCAGCTGCTTGATGTTGTCGCCCAGCACTTCCTTTATGTCTTCCTCGTTGAGCCCAAGCGACTTTGCGGCGTCGTAGTCCGGGTGGATGAGGGCGTATAGTTTGTCGCCTTTCTGTATGACGATGCTCTCGCTCACAAGGTTCATGTTGTCGAGTCGGGACTCTATCTCCTCAGGGTAAATGTTCTGGCCGTTAGAGCCAAGCAGCATGTTCTTGCATCTTCCTTTGATGAATACGTTGCCCTCTGCGTCCATAATGCCAAGGTCGCCAGTGTGATACCAGCCATCGGCATCCAGCGTGCTCGCTGTCGCCTCCGGATTTTTGTAGTATCCGAGCATGACGTTGGTTCCTCGCGCCAATATCTCGCCGACCTCGTTCTGCGGGTCGTTGCTGTTTATTTTCACCTCCATTCTCGGAGCCGCCTTGCCGCAGGAACCAGTCTTGAAGTTCTTCCAATCCTCATAACAAATGATAGGAGCGCACTCCGTAGCGCCATATCCCACTGTGTAGTCGAAACCGATGGACTTTAGGAAGTGGTCAATCTCCGGATTGAACGCAGCACCGCCGATAATCACCTCGTAGTAAGCGCCGCCGAACACCGCTCTCATCTTCTCCTTCACCATGTTGCGTATTCGCTGGCTCACTATCGGTATATTGAGCAATATCTTCATTGACGGCGTCTGCAACTTAGGCAGGACAGCCTTCTTCACAATCTTCTCTATGATGAGAGGCACTGCGATGATGACGTGAGGCTTTATCTCGGCGAATGCGTTAAGCAATATCTGCGGACTTGGCACACGCGTCAGGAAGTAGATGTGAGCGCCGGCGCATATCTCAAAGAGGAACTCGAAAGCCATGCCGTACATGTGCGCCATTGGCAGCATGGAAACGACAGGCGAGCCTTCCTTGACCGAGTGTCCCAGCACCTGGAACGCAAACAACACATTTGACCAAAGCGCTCTGTATGGTATCATCACGCCCTTGGAGAATCCTGTCGTTCCGCTCGTGTAGTTGAGCACAGCCAGCCTGTCGGGGTCTTCTCTGAAGTATGACACTGCCTCGCTTCTGAATTTCTCGGGGTATTTCTTGCCGAACAGCTCGTTCAAGTGCTCGCACGCGAAAGTGAACTTCTCGCTGCGCGACACTAGTTTCGTGTAGTCAGTAATTGCCATGATGCCCTCAAGAGCTGGCATCTGCTTCTCGTCAAGACGAGGCCACACCCAGTCGCCCACAAACAGAAGCTTGGCTTCTGAATGATTCACCGTGTTGTGTATCTGGTCCGGCTGAAATTCATGGAGGATAGGCACAGCCACAGCTCCGTAAGTCACTGTCGCCAGAAATGCCACACCCCAGTTCGATGAGTTTCTGCCGCAGATGGCTACTTTCTCGCCTTGCTTGATTCCCATCGTCTCAAACAGAATGTGCAACTTGGCTATTTTGCGAGCCACATCCTTGTATTGCAGAGTCGCACCTTGATAATCAGTCAGAGCGTCTCTGTCCCAGTTAGTCTTAATGCTGTTCTCCAAAATAGCATTGAAAGTCTTTTCTTCTGATGGATGAATCATGGGCAAAATACTTTATTGGTGATAATACATTCTAAAGAAAAGAGGCAGAACCTCAGTAAAGCTCCGCCTTCTCCCTATTGATTATATCTCAGCATCTTTATACAAGTATCTCTTGATGCTCTTCTTCGCTGTCTTCTCGAATTCCTCCTCGCAAAGCTTGAATCCAGCTACTTTCTCATAGGCAGCTACCACAGTGTTCAGCTGCTTTATATTGTCCTCCATCACTTCCTTTATGTCATCATTGTTCAGACCGAGTGATTTCGCTGCCTCGTAATCTGGGTATATCAAAGCATAAAGCTTCTCGCCCTTTTGTATCACAACGCTTTCGTTCACAAGGTTCATGTTGTTGAGCCTTGACTCTATCTCTTCAGGATAAATATTCTGACCATTTGAACCAAGCAGCATGTTCTTGCATCTTCCTTTGATGAACACATTGCCCTCTGCGTCCATAATACCAAGGTCACCAGTGTGATACCAGCCTTCCGAGTCGATAGCCTCTGCCGTCGCCTCTGGATTCTTGTAATATCCGAGCATGACGTTCATTCCTCGCGCCAATATCTCACCCACCACATTCTGAGGATCCTTGCTGTCTATCTTGACTTCCATTCTCGGAGCAGCCTTGCCGCAAGAGCCTTCCGCATACTTTTTCCAATCCTCATAAGTGATGATTGGCGCACACTCTGTAGCTCCATAACCGACAGTGTAGTCGAAACCTATTGACTTGAGGAAGTGGTCGATTTCCGGATTGAACGCAGCACCTCCGATGACAACTTCGTAATATTCGCCACCGAACACCTCTCTCATCTTCGTCTTCACCATATTGCGGATTCTCTGGCTCACAATTGGGAGATTGAGCAATATTCTCATTGATGGTGTCTGAAGCTTTGGCAGAACCGCTTTCTTGACAATCTTCTCGACTATCAGCGGAACGGCGATAATCAGACGTGGCTTAATATCAGAGAACGCGCCAAGCAGAACCTGCGGGCTCGGCACACGAGTCAGGAAATAAATATGAGCACCTATACAAACCTCATACAGGAACTCGAACGCCATGCCATACATGTGCGCCATAGGCAACATTGAAACGACAGGAGAACCTGCATGTACTGCATGACCAAACACCTGACATGCGAATATGACATTAGACCATAAAGCTCTGTAAGGAATCATCACACCCTTAGAGAATCCAGACGTTCCGCTGGTGTAGTTGATTACAGCCAGTTCGTCTGGGTCAGCCTTATAGTATGACACGCAGTCCTGACGGAACTTGGTTGGATACTTCTTGCCAAAGAGTTCGTTCAAATGCTCGCACGCATAAGTGAATTTCTCGCTGCGAGAGACGAGCATTGTGAAATCCACGATTGAGACGATGCCTTCAAGGTTAGGCATCTCCTTCTCGTCGAGGTGAGGCCATATCCAGTCTCCGGCAAAGAGCATCTTCGCCTCGGAGTGGTTCACGATATTATGAATCTGGTCTGGCTTGAATTCATGGAGAATAGGCACTGCAACTGCGCCGTATGTGACTGCCGCCAGGAATGCAACTCCCCAGTTCGATGAGTTTCTGCCGCAGACTGCGATCTTATCCCCCTGTTTGACACCTGTGTTCTCAAATATGATGTGAAGTTTGGCTATTCTTCTCGCCACATCGTTATATTGGAGTGTGGCGCTTTGATAATCGGTCAGAGCGTCTCTGTTCCAATTGGTTTTTATACTATTTTCAAATACCTCGTTAAATGTTTTTTCCTTAGGTACAAATTCTTCCATTGCACAATATTTATATGAATGTGCAAATAAAGAACATATATATTAAAGAAACAAAGAAAATGGCACTTTTTTGCCCTAAATGTGCAATTTAGCCAAAACTGTGCAATTCATAAAAGCCGAAAACACAGACACATGTCAAAATCAAAATTATTTATGTGCAAAAAAAAATGCGGAACTCGTATGAGCTCCGCATTTACTTAGTTTTTTATCAATGTGTTTTACTGTACCTCGCGTTTCTTTGGTTTCACAGCGAAGTAAAGAATTATGATTCTTGTGTTCTCCGCGTCACGCTTGTCGTGATACTCCATCTCGAAGGCGTCTGTCGAGTAGTCAAGCTCGTAGTCTGACTCTGGAATCCACTTTTCCTCCATGAAGCGCTCGATTTTCTCTTTCTTCTTTCTCCATGTGTTTATGTCGTTCGCTTTGAAACGCACATAAGCGTAAAGTCCGTTAGGCACTTCGAACTTAACGAGATCCTGTGGCATGAGACTGTAATCGTTGACGATAGTACCTAAACTGTATCTCCACTTACCGTCTTCGAGTTTCTTCTTGATAGACAGGCTACTGAAAGCCTCCTTGCGGTTCTCTACTGTCGCTCTTCTGTCTTTATATGTATTCCACAACTTCTCGTCATCCTCAGCGAAACTCTCATCGGTTGTCTCAATCTGGTAGCCAACCAAAAGAATAGGGTTGCTGATTTTGATAACTTTCGCCTTGATTCCCTGGCGCAAATGGTAGAATACTAAGAATGCGGTCAATGCCAATGCTGGCAACCCGATAGCACAAATTGCTACAATGATATCAGTATTGTCCATAATCTTTCGTTTAAAATTTGTTATTGAATCTTATTTACAAATTTAAATTATTTTTTTCATTGCAGCAAGACCCAAACCACATTTATCGATAAATATTTTATACCTTTGTTATAAGCCTGCTTCACTCTACAGGCCTTTCATAACAAAAAAACAGCAGAATGAATATCAAAACCAAAACCATGGCAATCGCATTGACGATTATGCCATTTTTCGCCACACTCGCCACAGCACAGAACGGCATGATACCGATGGACAGCAAAGTGAGGTATGGCAAACTTGAAAACGGACTCACATACTACATACGCCATAACGAGAAACCCGAGGGCAGAGCGCACCTGTACATTGTGCAGAACGTGGGCGCGATACTTGAGCAGGACAGCCAGAACGGACTGGCGCACTTCCTGGAGCACATGGCATTCAACGGAACGAAAAATTTCCCAGGCAAAGGCATAATCAACTACATGCAGAACATAGGCGCGAAGTTCGGAACCAACCTGAACGCCTACACGTCGCTTGACCAAACGGTCTATATGCTGCGCAACATCCCTGTGCCGAGAGAAACGGTTGTGGACAGCGGACTGCTGATTCTGCACGACTGGTCGAGCTTCATTTCGCTCGAGGGCGACGAGATAGACAAGGAAAGAGGCGTAATCAGAGAGGAATGGCGCACAGGTTCATCGGCTGGCAGAAGGCTGTGGGCCAACGGCAACAAGATAAAGTACAAAGGAACGCAATACGCCAAACGCGACGTGATTGGCGACACTGCCATAATAAACAACTTCCCATACGACACGCTGAGAGCCTACTACCACAAATGGTACAGACCGGACCTGCAGGCCATCGTCGTAGTGGGCGACGTGGATGTGGACAGGACGGAGAACTCGATAAAGACAATCTTCGCCGACATCAAAAAGCCGGAGAACCCGGCCAAGAGAGTCGTGTACCCGATACCCGACAACGACGAGCCTATCATCTCCATAGTCACCGACCCCGAAGCCGACGTCGTGACACTCGGACTGGAATTCAAGAAAGAACCGATGCCGCCAGTGCGCAAACTCTCTCAGGACGGATACTTGGAGCTATTGTCAAACAACTTCTGCTGCTCAATGCTGAACGAGCGACTGAAGAAAATCGCGAGAGAGCCGGCTGCGCCTTTCGTCGATTCGTACGCCATGTACGGCAGCATAGCAAGGTCGAAGGACGGATTCCTCGTCGGCGTAGTGCCTAAGAACGGACAGGAGAAAGCCGCGTTCAAACGACTGCTTACCGAACTGGAAAGAATGAAGCGATTCGGATTCATACAAAGCGAGCTGGACAGAACCATAGCCAACTTCACCTCCGGCATGGAGAAGGCGTACAACGAGCGCGACAAGCAGAACAGCGCCAGCTACATGACCGAATACATAAACCACTTCCTCGAGAACGAACCGACACCGGGCATCGAGTGGGAATACAACTTCAGCAAGAACACGCTGCTCAAGAAGATTAACCTGCAGATAATAAACCGCTACGCACAGAATCTCGCGACCGAGAAAAACCTGATCGTGGACATATCCGGACCGGACAACGCAAAGGAATCAATCCCGACCGAGGCTGAAATCCTCGCCGCAATCAACGCCTCGACACGAGAGTTCGTGAAACCATACGAGGAAAAGAACGTGAACAAACCGCTCATAGACGAGAGCAAACTCAAGCCCGGACGCGTGATAAAGCAGGAATACAACAACAAACTCGGAACTACAGAGCTGACACTCAGCAACAACATCAGAGTGATACTCAAGCCGACCGACTTCAAAAACGACGAGATACTGATGAGAGCAATAAGCTTCGGAGGCACTTCGACCGTGAAGGAGAAAAGCAAGCTGATGTCGTGCGCATACGCCACAACGATAGCCACAAACAACGGCTTAGGCAAGTTCTCGAAGACACAGCTCAACCACTTGCTCGCCGGCAAGAACGCCAGCATATCGCCGTACATAAGCACATACGGCGAGGGCATCAAAGGCTCGTCGTCGAAGAAGGACCTCGAGACAATGCTGCAGCTGACACTTATGGAATTCGGCAAGCCGAAAACCGACGACAAGGCGTTCGCCGCGTTCATGAACGAGCTGAGAACATCAGTCGCCAACAGCGAGGCAGACCCAGGCAAGATTTACTCCGACTCGCTGAACCTGACTCTCAGCTGCCACTCACCGAGAGCGCTGATAGTAAACAGCAGGACCATCAACAGCATATCGCAAAAGGACGCGCTGAAGTTCTTCGGCGACAGATTCAGCAACCCTGCCGACTTCAGCTTCGTCTTCGTGGGCAGCTTCGACATCGACTCCATAACTCCGCTGCTGTGCAAATACATCGGCTCGCTCAAGACGAAAGACCAGAAGGAAAACTGGGTGGACAACA
This sequence comes from Paludibacteraceae bacterium, assembly GCA_017937025.1. Taxonomy (GTDB): domain Bacteria; phylum Bacteroidota; class Bacteroidia; order Bacteroidales; family Paludibacteraceae; genus UBA4363. Next base: position 29,876 of record JAGBEJ010000007.1, read on the forward strand.
ACGTGCGCTACCCTAAGGGCAAGGTGACTAACCGCTTCGGGGCGCAGATGCACACCAAGCAGACTTCCGTTTACATGCATATCTGGGCGAACATCATATACAACGAGGAGAACTCCCTGAAGCTGCAAGCGCTCAAGGACATACTTTCGCTGCGATACACCGAGAGTCTCAGAGAGGAGGAAGGTGGAACATACGGAGCGCACGTGTCGTTCGGCATAGGCGACAAGCCGCAGGAACAGGCGTACATAGGCGTGTCGTTCGACACCGACCCTAAGCTCGAGGACAAGCTCGTGAACAAGGCGTGGGAGGAGATTGAGAAAATAGCAAAAGACGGCCCTACAAGCGAGGACCTGAACAAGACCAAACTGAACATGAAACAGAACTTCAAGCAGAACGTGAAGGAGAACGGCTGGTGGATGAGCACCATCTGCACCAACACACAGGAAGGGCTGGACTACTACAATAAATACAACGGAATAGTTGACAACCTCAGCGCCGAAGCCATAAAGCAGATAGCACAGTCCATGCTGATAGAGAAAAACCGCGCCGAGGTGATTATGATTCCTAAGGAATAAAAGCCAGATGGGGCTATAAACAAAAGCCGCTTGCGAAAACAAGCGGCTTTTTGTTTGCGTTTTAAATGCTCTACATAAGCATTTGTTATCACTGCCACAAAGATACTCAAGTACTGTTTAAAGCCAAACAAAAAAAGGAGACGCTTTCGCATCTCCTTTTTCTATCTCATTTCAGATTGCTCTGTTACTTCACTTCCCAGATGTCGTTAGTCTCGAGAAGCTCCTCGAATGAGTGGTAAGGCTTCTTTGCCTTCACTTCCTCTATCTGCGCGTCAACTGCCTCGTCGTAAGTTGGAGCAGCCACGTCACGGATAACTCCGAGAGCGATAGGGAAATCAGGACCTTCCATCATAGCGAGCTTCAGCTGCAGCGTGTTGTCCTCGCAGTGTGCGTCGTGCACGAGGATGTCTTTCTCTGTCACTCCGTTCTCACCTATCTTAACGACCTTCAGTCCGAATCCTTCCTGAACCAGGCCGAACTCGTTGTTCTCGCCGAAAATCATTGGCTTGCCGTGCTCCAGATAAATCGCGTTCTTCTTTCTTCCCTCGTTGGTGTAAACCGACTCGTGTGCTCCGTCGTTGAAGATAACGCAGTTCTGAAGAACCTCAGTCACAGAAGCACCCTTGTGCGCGTACGCTGCCTTCAGCACCTCTACAGTGCCCTTGGCGTCGCTGGCTACACAACGTGCGAAGAAGTGTCCTCTCGCGCCGAAGCAGAGCTCTGCTGGGCGGAATGGGTCCTCGACTGTGCCGTAAGGAGACGACTTGCTGACGAATCCTCTTGGCGATGTTGGTGAGTACTGACCCTTTGTCAAACCGTAGATACGGTTGTTCAGAAGGATCATGTTCAAGTCTATGTTTCTACGGTTAGCGTGGATGAAGTGGTTACCACCGATAGCCAGTCCGTCGCCGTCGCCGCTCACCTGCCATACGGTCAGGTTCTTGTTGCTCACCTTGCATCCGGTAGCTATCGCTGCGGCACGTCCGTGGATTGTGTTCATGCCGTAAGTCGCCATGTAGTGAGGCAGACGGCTCGAACAACCGATACCAGAGATTACCGCTATATCTTCAGGAGCCACACCTATCTCAGCCATTGCCTTCTGCAATGACGCAAGGAAAAAGTGGTCACCACAACCTGGACACCATCTTGGCTGTCCTTTCTTATAATCTTGTGCTGTGAATTCGCTCATCTTTTTTGTCTTTTAATCGTGATACTTATTTGTCGTAAATCTTGTTGAAAGCGTCAACCAGCTCTGATACTACAAATGGCTGACCCTTAACCTCGTTGAACTGGTAAGGAACGAATCCGTCTACCTTCATGCGCAGATAACCAGCGAACTGTCCTAAGTTCTGCTCTGCGACTACGACTTTCTTGTATTTCTTCAAAACCTCTGAAGTGTTCTTTGGCAGTGGGTTGATGAACTTGAAGTGAGCCAGAGCCACCTTCTTGCCGGCTGCTCTCATCTCGTCCATCGCTGCGTGCAAGTGTCCGTAAGTGCCGCCGAATCCGACGAGGAGCAACTCTGCGTCGTCCTTGTCGCCAAGAACCTCTACGTCTGGAACTGCGATTTTCTCCACCTTCTCGGCACGCAGACGGCACATCAGGTCGTGGTTCTCTGGGTTTGTAGAGATTGCGCCTGTGGCATTGTCCTTCTCCAGACCGCCGAGTATGTGAGCGAAGCCCTTACGTCCTGGCACTGCCCAGTATCTCACGCCGTTCTCGTTTCTCATATATGGAGTCCACTTGCCCTTGAGTTCCTCAGGAACGTATGGAGGAACGATTGATGCCAAATCGGACATCTTAGGGAGCTTGAATGCTCCTGAACCGTTAGCGATATAAGCGTCTGTCATCAGAACAACCGGAGTCATGTGCTCCAAAGCTATCTTGCATGCCTGGTAAGCCGCATCGAAACAGTCGGTTGGCGATGTAGCCGCGATTACTGGCATTGGAGACTCTCCGTTTCTTCCGTAAAGCACCTGAAGCAGGTCTGTCTGCTCAGACTTTGTAGGAAGTCCTGTCGCAGGTCCGCCTCTCTGCACGTCCATAACAACCAATGGCAACTCAAGAATCACTGCCAGGTTGATAGCCTCAGACTTCAAACAGATACCTGGTCCCGAAGTCGATGTACATCCCAATGCGCCAGCGAATGAAGCTCCGAGCGCAGAAGAGCATCCTGCGATCTCGTCCTCGCACTGCACTGTTGTCACGCCAAGAGACTTGTGCTTAGACAGCTCGTGAAGAATGTCGGTAGCAGGAGTGATAGGATATGAACCGAGGAACAGTCTCAGTCCAGCCTTCTCGGCTGCTGCGATAAGTCCGTAAGCTGTAGCCTTGTTACCAGTGATGTCCATGTATCTTCCTGGCTCCTTGTGCTTCGACTCTATTCTGTACACGTTAGCTACAGAGCTGTGTGTGTTAGCGCCGTAGTCGTAACCTGCTTGTATAACCTTGATGTTAGCCTCTGCCACGCCCGGCTTCTTAGCGAACTTCTCCTTCAGGAAGTTGAATGCGATGTTCAGGTCGCGGTCGAACAGATAGCAGACAAGGCCCAGAGCGAACATGTTACGGCACTTCAACATTGCCTTAACGTCCATTCCAGAGTCCTTCAGGCAGTCCTTGACCATAGTGGTGATAGGGCATGCGATTACTCTGTCTGCATCAATATTCATTTCTGCCAATGGGTCATTGGTCTTGAACTGAGCCTTCTCAAGGTCTTTCTCCTTGAAACTGTCAGTGTCTATGATTATAGCTCCGCCTGGCTTTGCGTAGCGGTACTGTGTCTTGAGAGCCGCTGCGTTCATAGCCACAAGCACGTCGCACTTGTCGCCTGGAGTATATACCTTGCCAGCGCCGATGTGCACCTGGAAACCAGAGACGCCGGTGAGCGAACCCTGTGGAGCACGTATGTCGGCTGGATAGTCTGGGAATGTGCTTATGCTGTTTCCCACTGTTGCCGAAATTGTAGAGAAGATGTTACCAGCCAGCTGCATTCCATCGCCGGAGTCGCCGGAGAAACGCACTGCAACTTGGTCTAGTTCCTTAATTTCTAATTTTTCTGCCATAGTTGATTTGTTTATAATTCTTTCAGGGCACAAAAATACAAATTATATGTTATAAGTACACACGATTTGTATTAATATGCGTTATTTCAGTGTTTTGCTTATTAATTTGCGTATATATATGCATAAAAACAAACAGGATTTGCATTTTCTGCAAACCCTGCTCGTTTTTTTATGGGTAATCCACACACTCCTCTGTGTTACCAGGAGTGCATCGCCTTATCCTATTCCAAGCCATCCGCACCCCCTTCACAAATCCATATTTCTCCAATGCTAAGATTGCATATTCAGAACAAGATGGATAAAAGCGGCACACTATATGTCGTTTCCTCTTTATCCAACGACCAATGCGCCCCTGCCATATTCTCTTTATCAGAAACACAAATAGCCATACAAAAGGATTATTGCTTCTCATGACGTATAAGCAGTTCCTTGTAATTTGTTGAATGACAATTAGGACATTGATGCAAATTATTCAGATTATCTCTTGTAGACTGTTCATTACGTCTTGCTTGATTATAAGCAGCCATATTACCAACAGACCCGCAGGTAAAACATGAATTCCAACACTGTTCATTCTCTAATTTCTTTTCTCTACTTTGCAAAGAATACCAAATTTTACCACATTCATTACATGTTCTTTTGTATTCATACACATAATCTTTTCTTTCTGTTGGTTTTCTCTGTACGACAGGATTATTTTTGAATTGTTCGACTTTAGCATTTTGCGCCTTTTCTCTTTTTATATCATTATCCCTTTCTTCCCTACTAAGAAATCCCTTTTTATAGCATCCCAAACAAATAGGAGAATGCTCCTTTGTCTGATGTCCATACGCTCTATTAAGCACATTTAGCCTCTTGCCACAAATTCCGCAAAAATCATTCATAATTATTTAGCCTTTTCAAGTATCAACATCCTAACCCATTCAGATGGAACATATATTGTAAAACGCACTCCGCCGATATCAGTTGTGGCTTTGTCTGTGTAAAAGTTGTCTGACACCCATTTCTTCGCCTTGTCTACATCTGCCCCCTTGTAATTTAATGATGCCAAAGCCATAATATACATACGGGTTGCCTCAACAGACTTCTCTTGAAGATCAACAACTCGTCCTGACATTCTGATTGACTCAATTTTCTTTTTATCATCACTACAATAAGTGTCCAATCTGAAATCAAGACCATTTTGCTGTTTTGTCCAAACTGCGCTATAGCCAAAGTCCTTGTCGCCTCCACTGCTTTTTTTATCCTTTATAAAACTGTATTTATCTTCAAACAAATCACCTATTGATTTCACATCTACGCCTTCTATGTATTTGGATTTTGAGTTTTCTTCAACGGTTTCAACAGAATCTTTTACTGCGTTTTCGACACTTGTTGAATCTCGTTTGTTATCATCAGAAAACATAGCACCTATAAAAGCCAACACAAAACCAACCAGCAAATAATAACCAAAAACCTTTAGCCTTGTTGGATTGCTATTCCATCTTAATACTAATGATGGATTTATCATTCCTACTATAAATGCTACAAATGCCAAAACTGACAATAAAGAAATAAATGTTACCATAATAAATATGTTTAGTATGTTAATATTATCCACATAAAAAAAGCGCGGGTTCGATTGCTCGTCCCGCACTTCAAGGCCTTCGCATTGCCCATTTCGACTGAACGAGCAACGCAGAAGCCCACGCATTATGAAGATAATACCATATAATGGCACATACATCACATACATAGACATCTACCGTTGCTTTGTTCTTTAGTCGAAATCTGAAGTTGCGAAGTTCTGAAGTGCTAAAGACCAAAGCGTTAGTAAACGCTTAATTAATATGTAGCGTCACTCCCCCATCCACTTTCCCTTAAGGCAAGCTTCTGCTGAGAGCAACGCAACAAATATAACTATTTTGTTTTATTCAATATTATCCAACAATATGTTTTTCAACAGTGCGAATATGCATCATGCTACGTAAAATGAGAAGGCGAGGTTGCCCTCGCCTTCTCTACTTTACATATCAATTTCTTTAGAATTCTGCGTTCTTTGGTGTTCGTGGGAATGGTATCACGTCCCTGATGTTCTGCATACCAGTCACGAAAAGAATCAGACGCTCGAAGCCCAGACCGAAGCCTCCGTGAGGACAGCTTCCGAACTTGCGTGTATCGAGATACCACTTGTATGTATCCAGCTCCATTCCTCTCGCCTTTATCTCGTTCGTCAGCTTCTCATACGACTCTTCACGCACACTTCCGCCGATTATCTCGCCAATGCGTGGGAAAAGCACGTCTGTTCCCTGCATCGTCTTGCCGTCGGCGTTTTTCTTCATATAGAACGCCTTGATCTCGCTTGGGTAGTCGGTCATGATAACCGGACGCTTGAAGTACTCCTCCACGAGGAAACGCTCATGCTCGCTCGCCAAGTCCATGCCCCAGCCTGTGACAGGGAACTCGAACTTGTGTCCCTTCGCCTGAGCTTCTTCCAGTATCTTCACGCCCTCTGTGTATGGCAGGCGCACGAAGTCCTCCTTGACTACAGAGTGGAGTGTGTCCAAAAGCGTAGTGTCTATCATCTTGTTCAGGAACTCGAGGTCGTCCATGCAGTTGTCCAGCGCCCACTGCACACAGTACTTGATGAAGTCCTCCTCCAAGTCCATGAGGTCGTCCTTGTCTATGAACGCAACCTCTGGCTCTATCATCCAGAACTCAGCCAAGTGGCGAGGAGTGTTGCTGTTCTCGGCACGGAATGTCGGTCCGAAAGTGTAGATGGCTCCAAGCGCAGTGGCTCCGAGCTCACCCTCGAGCTGACCGCTCACTGTCAGGTTGGTCTTCTTGCCGAAGAAATCCTTGTCGTATGCCACGTCGCCATCAGCGCCAGTGCGCGCAAGGTCAAGCGTAGTCACCTGGAACATCTCGCCTGCGCCCTCGGCATCGCTCGCCGTGATGATAGGCGTGTTGAAGTAATAGAATCCGTGCTCGTGGAAATATCTGTGGATAGCGATTGCCATGTTGTGGCGGATACGCATCACTGCTCCGAATGTGTTTGTGCGGAGACGAAGATGAGCTATCTCGCGCAGGAACTCCATTGAGTGTCCCTTCTTCTGCAGTGGGTACTCGTCCGGATTAGCCTCGCCGTAAAGCTCGATGTCGCTTGCCTGAATCTCGACAGACTGACCTGCGCCCTGAGAAGCCACAAGTTTGCCGACAACGCTAAGACATGCGCCTGTGGTTATCTTCTTCAGCAGCTCGGCGTCGAAATTCTCGACGTCCACAACCACCTGCACATTCTTAATAGAAGAACCGTCATTCAAGGCTATGAAATTCACATTCTTATTGCCTCGCTTTGATCTTACCCAACCTTTTACATTCACAGTCGTGTCAATAGCAGGCTGCTTAAGCAAATCCGCTATCTTAGTTCTTCTAATGCTTTCCATTTTTATCTTATTATTTTATTGAGTTTCAGGTCGCAAATATAAATATTTTTCCGCTTGATTGTCATTTATAGGTAAGTCGCATGCCCAAAATAAAAGCAATTTGACATTAAAAATATTTTTACTGCGATATTTTAATATTTATTCTTGCCGGAAATCTTCCGTTGGTCTAAAAAAATTAAAGCCATCGTGCATCCGCATGATGGCTTTAACTTATCTATTAGCTATAAAACTTATTTCTTCTTGCCGTAAGCACCCTGGTCGCCGAGTCTTGTCATAGCGCAACGGAAACCTATGTCGCTTGTTGACTTGCCTTGGTCAAGATATCTTCTCTGTGAAGGGTTGAGCCAGAATGCTCTGTCCTTCCAAGAACCACCCTTGTAAACTCTTGAGCGGTTTGTAACCTTTGAAGAAAGAAGACCTTCTGCGTTCTCGTCTGGGTCATACATGAGTCTTGTTGCCTTCTCTGGGTCAACAGGAGTCTTCCATGACTCTGAGTTCATGCTCGAACGAGCATCACCATCACCGTAGTTACGAACATCGTACTTAGTGTACTTGCCTACGCTATCTCTCTCAGCTGGGATTACATACTTAACACGTCCGAGGCTGTCGATAACAGGGACAAGGACTTTCTTTCCTTCCTGAGTATTCTCGTTGAGGATAGGAGCCTTGTACTCATTACCACGGAATGAGTTGTACTCTTCCTCCTGCTCGCTTGTCAATGCACGGTAAACGTCCATTACCCACTCGTTAACGTTACCTGCCATGTTGTACAGACCGAAGTCGTTTGGCCAGTATGCGTCAACTCTGTTAGTGATAGTAGCCTGATCGTTGAGCTTGCCGCCCATACCCATCATGTCCCCTCTACCTCTCACATAGTTAGCGAGCATCTCACCTCTATGCTTCTTGTCTGGGTTTCTCATCTGGTGACCAGACCATGGGAACTGCTTCTTCTCGCCTGAGTTCTCCTCGCCATCTCTTGCTGTGATAGCGTATGCTGCGTACTCCCACTCAGCCTCTGTTGGGAGACGGAAGTCAGGGAACATAAGACCGTCGCTCATGTTAACCTTTCTGTTCTCACCGTAGAGGTCAACCTTAGGACGCTTTCCTTCCTCTGGCTGATACTCAGAGCTCATCATATACTTTCTTGTGTTGAAGACGATGTTGTTTCTAACCTCGTCAGCATCCTCGTTATCCTTAACACCCTCGAAGTCTGGCAGTGTTATGATACCTGCGTTAGCGAGAATCAACTCGTTAGCACGGTCGGTACGCCACTGGCAGTAGTCGTTTGCCTGCTCCCAGCTAACACCTACGACTGGATAGTCGTTGTATGCTGCGTGAGTGAAGTAGTACTCAACATAAGGCTCGTTGTAAGCCAACTCTGTACGCCAAACCAATGAGTCTGGAGTTGCCTTTGCGATTACTTCTGGATAGTTGTGCATAACCAGTCTCATCCAGTGCAGGTACTCGTTCCAGTTCAAGTTGCTTATCTCAAACTGGTCCATATAGAATGAGCTGACAGTCACACGACGTGGAACGTTGTTCCAATCGCCAGGTATGTCTTCCTGAGTACGTCCCATTGTGAATGTACCACCTTCTACGAAGACCATTCCTGGAGGTGTCTGCTGCTTATAATCTGTTATCACTTCAAAACCGCCGGTAGACTTGTCATTGTACGCCCAACCGGTGACATTAGAGACTTCCTTCTTGTTGCTACAAGCTGAAGCCAACGCCATCACAGATACGAGAACGGCTGTTTTTGTAAATAAGTTTACTTTCATAGCTATAAAGACTTGTTGTTAATTTCTTTTAGGTACTAATATAACTCTGCTTTCTTCGTTTTATTGCGTCAGACCAAAAACTTTTCTTTTGAGTCTGACTGCAAAGATAATTATTTCCACATTATTGATTACTCAAAAGTGGAAAAATTTATAAATTTGTGAAAAAGTTTGATTATTTCATAAGTCATAGAGGACGGCATTTGCAAGCCCCTCTCGATTGAAATAACGTATGAACATTTAAAATATTGTGTCTATGGGCATAGAATTCGGAATAAAGGATATAATTGACATTTTGCTTGTCGCATTTCTCATGTACCAGACATACATGCTGCTAAAGGGGACCAATGCGGTGAACATATTTGTCGGCATCATCGCTTTCGTGGTATGCTGGTTTCTTGTTTCATACGTGTTCAAGATGCAATTGCTGGGAGCCATCCTCGACAAGGTGATGAGCGTGGGAGCCATAGCGCTGATTGTGATTTTCAAGGACGAGATAAGGCGTTTCTTCTCATTAATAGGAAGCAAAAGAAAACTGAGATTCCTGAAATGGTTTTACTCCAAGACTAACGACAACTCCATAAAAGCATTGACGGCAGACGAAATCAAGCAGATAGCATGGGCGTGCAGAGACATGTCGTTCAATAAGTGCGGCGCGCTGATCGTGGTACAGCAGAAAGCTGACCTTTCCAACTACGCAAAGACCGGCGAAGCAGTAAACTCAAGCATATCGTCAAGACTCATACAGAACATATTCTTCAAGAACAGTCCGCTGCATGACGGAGCGATGATAATCTCCGACAACCGCATAGACTCGGTGGCTTGCATTCTGCCTGTGTCGCAACGGCTCGACATACCGAAAAGCCTCGGATTGAGACACAGAGCCGCGCTGGGCATCACGGAAAGAACAGACGCCATCGCCATTGTTGTGTCCGAAGAGACCGGAGGCGTGTCGTACATGCAGAACGGCAAGGTGGAGCTGGACGTGACCATAGAGCAGCTGACACGCGTGCTGTCCGGCGAGGATTTATAATACGCTACTGCTTAGGAGCCATCACCACAAGAGGAACAATCATCTCCTCCATGGACACGCCGCCGTGCTGGAACGTGTCCTTGTAGTAACTCACATAATAATTATAGTTGTTCGGATAGACGAAGAAATCGTCGCCTGTCGCGAAAATGTAAGCCGAGCTAATATTAGGCGACGTGAGTCCGACCTTCTTTGGCTGAAGCATCTCGAGGACTTCCTTCTTGCTGTAGCCGAGGTTCTTGCCCACCTTATACCTTAGATTCACATTCGTGGCCTTGTCGCCTACGACCTTTATAGGATTTTTCACCCTGATAGTGCCGTGGTCTGTTGTCAGAACGACCTTATAACCCTTGCTGGCGATGGCCTTGAACAACGCCTTCGCTGAAGAATGACGGAACCACGACTGTGTCAGCGAGCGATAAGCCGACTCGTCCTTGACAAGCTCACGCATCATCTTGCTGTCGGTCTTGGCGTGCGAGAGCATATCCACGAAGTTCATAACACACACGTTGAGCTCATTGCCTCCGAGCTCGTCGATTCTCCTGATGAGGTTCTCGCCAAAATCCGAGTTGTTTATCTTGGCATACGAATGACTGAACTTCTTGCGGAAGCGCTCAAAAACGGTGTCGAGCAACTCTTCCTCCTTCATGTTCTTGCCTTCATCCTCTTCCTCGTCAACCCAGTACTGCGGATACAGTTCCTGAATCTGCGCCGGAGTCAGTCCGCTGAAGATAGCGTTCCTCGCATATTGTGTGGCAGTGGGCAGAATGCTGAAGTAAGCGTCTTCGCTGTCGATGGTGAAGTACTCCGCCACGTCGTCGCGGATAGACAGCCACTGGTCGTATCTGAAATTGTCGATGACAATCATAAACACCTTGTCGCCATTGTCAAGCATCGGGAACACGACTTTCTTCATGATGTCGTGGCTCATCATAGGCCTGTCGGCGCTGGCGATCCAGCCTTCGTACGACTTGGCGACGAACTTCGCGAACGCGTTGTTGCCCTCGGACTTCTGCATCTGAAGAATCTCCTTCATGTCGTTGTCAGCCTCATCCAACTCCATCTCCCAGTGCAACAGACGCTTGTAGAGCGCCTTCCAGTCGTCGGCCGTGCGGCACTCGTCTATCTGCATGCCGATTTTCGGAAACTCCTGGCGATAGGTGTTGGTCGTCTGGTCGCTTATGATGTCCTTTTGGTGTATGTGCTTCTTGAGCGTAAGGATTATCTGCTTGGGATTGACTGGTTTGAGCAAGTAGTCGGCTATCTTGTTGCCTATCGCCATGTCCATGATGTCCTCCTCCTCGTTCTTGGTTATCATGACCACCGGAATCGACGGCCTGATGTCCTTGATTCTCGCCAATGTCTCAAGACCGCTGAGGCCAGGCATATTCTCATCGAGGAAGATTATGTCGTAGATGGAATTGGTGCACATCTCAATGGCGTCCTGACCGTTCGACGCGCTCTCCACCTCATAGCCCTTGTCCTGCAGGTACAGGAAATACGGCTTCAGCAAATCCTGCTCATCGTCTATCCAAAGTATCTTGCTCATTGATAAAAACTCCTTATCACTTTAAATAATGTTCTCTGTTGAATTTCTCATATCCGTCGAAGTCGGCTGTGCGCACAAGCTCCTCCTTGTTCTCGGTCGAGATTATGGCGTTTCTGTACTGCACCTTCTGCAGAGGAGCGAACATCTGCCTTTCTCTCAACGCACCGAACATGTAGTTCTTTGCCTCGTAGGCATTCATGAACTTCTCTACCGTCACGACCGCCTTGCTCTCGAATCTGTAAATCTTGACCTGCAGACGCGCGCCGCCGTAATACATCGAGTTGTAGCGTTCTATTAACGACTTCAGCCTGTCGTAATCCACTCCTGTTCCGGTTATGAGAATCGCGTACTCGTGTGTCGCCAGCAGGTCCTCGGTGTATTTGCCTTCCTGCGGCACGACTCTTATTATGCCGTCGTCCTTCTTTGCCGTCTCCTCCTTGTCTTTGCCTGCGGCTTCATCCTTCTTTGCCTCCGCCTTATTCTTGCCGTCCTTGTCCTTAGACTTCTTCTGCTCCTTGCTGTTCTGGCTGTTCAGCTCCTCGGCTGCCGCCTCGAGCAACTCGCGCTCAAGCCTTGCCTCCTCGGCTTTCTCGTCGGCTTCCTTAGCCAGCTTCTCGGCAGCCAGAGCCGCATCCACAAGGCTTCGTCTCTGAGCCTCAGCCGAAGCGAGGTCGATGTTCTCGGCTTTCCTCAGCGGCAATATGCTGTCGGTGTAATATGTGAGATAGTCGTCGAAGCTTCTGCCATGTCTCAGCAATATGAGGTTATGAGCTGAGATGATGACCGCCTTACACGAATCCGTGCCGACGTAACGCTTGAGCGCCGCATCCTGCTCAATGTTGGCGATGTACCAGAACGCCTCGTTCATATCGCCCAACGAGCTGACCATAAGCACATTGCTCTCTGGCGCGAATTTCTCTTTCGTTATATCGAAGTCCTTGACGATGAAGCCGCCGAAGTTGTACGACGCCACGTCGAACATCAGAGCGTTCTGATTGAGCTGGTTGTCGGTTATGAGCATGACGTTGTGCGGCTCGCGCCTGTCGATGGTGAACTGCAGCGTGTCAACATTCTCCACCAACTCCTCAGCCGCAGCCTCTCTCATAGCGAGTATCGAGCCGTGTGTCGAACCGTACTGCACTCTCCTGCCCTGCTGATAGAGCGCCAGCATGCTCTTGGCCATAGCACTGACGTCGCTCTCAGGATATTCGCTCACAAGCTCCTGCATGCCCTTCTCGAATCCGTCGTTGTCGCCGTTCTTGCCCTTGCTCAACGCATCGACGAACAGCATCTTCGGCATCAGAGGAGACAACGGGAAGTTCTCCTTCAGCGTCGCGTAATTAGCCGCCACGGTGTCGAACGAATTTCTTGTGTATGCGTAATATGCCTGCTGATAGAGCGAGTCCTGCATCTCCACCATCATCGCCATCTTGCGCTTGTAGTCAGGGTCTTTCAGCACCTTGGCGTATGACGACTCCGGATATTTCCTGACGAGCTGCGAGCGGTACCAGTTGGCTGCACTCTCGTCGCCCTTCTGCAGGTTCATCTGGAACATCATGAAGTAAGCGTCAGGCAGACGGCGGTCTCTTGGGAAGCGTCTTTCCAGCTCCTCGAAGGTCTTTATCGCCATCGGCAGGTCCTCAAGCTTGTCCTCGTAGATGCCGCCCATAGCATAAAGCGCGTCGGCTATCTGCTCGTCGGACTTCTCCATCTGTCCCGGTGTCAGCGGCAGTTGTGATATGTAGTAATCGACGTTTGTGTTCACGTTCGACTTTATCTCGCTCTTCTCGCCGTTGCCGTCCTCGCTCATCTCCTCGGTCAGCAGCTCGCCGTCCTCCTCGTCGCCGTAGTCGCTGTCGTTGCTCATGACGGCTTTGTTGGTCCTTCGCCAGTTGTCTTCCAAAGCACGTATTCCCCACTTTTTCTGGAACTCGCCCTTGCCCGCCGCCACAAGCTGCGGATTGTAGAAATACCATCCCTTGCCGCCAGCGGCTGGTGTCAGCACCGCACCGAAAGCGCCAGCGCTGCTCGACTGCGACGAAGCCAGCTTCGCTTCCTCCTCGGCTTTCTTGCGAGCCTGTTCCTCCTGCTCCTGAAGTTTCTTTATGTGGGCCTTTATTGCAAGGTTTCTCTCGCTCTCGCTCATCCGTGCCAGACGCTGCACGCTGTCCTGAGTCACCACCACGTCGTAGTGCTGAGCCAGCTCGCCGAGTATCAGGCTTCGCTTGGACACGCGCAGATAGTCGTCGTCCTCAGCCGGCATAAGGCTTGCCGCCTCGGTGTAGAGCGGCTGGGCGAGTATGTACTCGCTATCGTTGTAGTACAGGTCGCCGAGCGACACGAGGGCGCGCACCTTGTCCGAGCCGTTGAGTTTGCTCTTCTCTATCGCCAGCTTGTAGTTCTCTATGGCCTTGTCCTTCTGCTCGGCGTTCATGTAGATTTCGGCTATGGCGACGTAGATTTTGTCCAGACCATCGGCGTAGCGCTCGTTCTTGGCCATGCGCTTGAGCTTCTTGACCGCCTTCTCGGTGTTCTGCCAGTCGGACACGGCGTAACCCACCTTGGAGTTGAACGTCATGTCGAAGTTGGAGCTGTGGCGGTATGCCTTCTTGTAATATTCCTTGGCGTCGAGGTCGTTCTTGTTCTTCTGGCTGAGCTGCGCGAGCACGTAATAATCTCTCGTCTTCTGCTTCTTGTACCGCTCGCCGCCGATGGCTGCCCTCAGCAGCTCCTCCGCCTGCTTGTACTCGTTTCTTTTGAGCGCCAGGTCGGCCTGCGCCGATGCAAATTCGCTCTGCTGGCGGTTGGTGAGCGGCGCGCGCTCGAGTTTCGTGAGTATGTCGTCGGCGTCGTAGAGCCAGTCCATCTCCGCATAGCAACGCGCGAGCCAGATGTTTGCCTCGGTCACGCGCTTAGGCTCCTGCGTGAAGTGCTTGGTGACGTAGGTGAATGTGCCGACAGCGCCGAGGAAGTCGCCCTTGTGGAACTGCGCCTTGCCGTGCAGCAGCCAGACCTTGCCCATCTGAGGATTGTACTCCTCCTTCTTCATGAACTGCACGTACTTCGGGTCCTTCGCCTTGCTCGGCTTTTTCTTCGGCTTTACTCTTATGGAGTGGAGTTTCTCGGCTTTGGTCGCTTTCTCTATGGCCCTGTTCATCTGCGAGAGACAGAGCGATGTGTCGGCGTGGTTGCTTATCGGGTACAGGGGAATGACTTTCGTGTAGTCGTCCTTGCCGCCGGCGTAGAGCAGGTTGATGCCTTCCTTGTAGCTCTCCTTGCCGTTGAAGTGGACGTTGTATCGTGTCGTCAGCGAGTGGTAACGCCTTGTCACCCAGTTGTTTTTCTTGGCACACGACGCGAGCGTCAGCACAGCGAGCGCAATTGTCAGCAGGCGTGTCATTTTAGCGGCGGCTTTTGTCGTGTTCATTCCGTTTGTCAGATGGTTTGTAAATCTTACAAAAGTAATCACTTTGCATAATACTTCAAAAAATCGTAATGCGTTGACCTTTCTCTCTTTATGTTTAAATAACAATTCATATTCATGCGAAATTAAAATGCGCGCAGCCCTTCCAACTATTAGGCAAAATGACTATACTTGTGAATGCTTTCCGGTGAAAGCTATAACCTTTAGAAAAAACACTCCTATGGCAGAAATAATAAAACAAGGAACTTGCGGACATAAGCTAACCTGGACTTTAGATAACGAAGGACTGCTAACAATAAGCGGAGAAGGAAAAATGGAGAATTATGGATTCTTTGACTCTCCATTTAAGAACACCAACGTCACAAAAGTTGAGATTTCACAAGGCGTTACAAGCATTGGAGAGAGTGCGTTCTCAGGATGCAAAGCGCTCACAAGCATCGAAATACCGAACTCGGTGACAAGCATTGGACTTGGAGCGTTTTTAGGATGCGAAGCGCTGACAAGCATTGAGATTCCGAACTCAGTGACAAGCATCGGAAGTTATGCGTTTGAGGGATGCGAAGCGCTGACAAACATTAATATATCTGATGGCAACGCCAACTACGCATCGGTTAATGGAGTGCTGTATGACAAAGAAAAGAAAACATTAATACGATGCCCTCAAACAAAAACAAGCATCGAAATTCCAAACTCTGTGACAAGC
>JAGBEJ010000008.1 GCA_017937025.1 Paludibacteraceae bacterium
GTTGACAAATGTGACTTCTACGTCAGCGTGTTGCGGTTGATTGACTTTGCGTGCCACATAGTCGGCGGCAGATGGAGAGCTGACAAAACGAATGCGGCCGTGAATACATCTGAACGATGTCGATATGCCGCCGGAAACGACGGTAGCACCTGGATAGTATTGAAGCCTCACCTCATAGTTCGCTTTGAAATCGGCAGTAGATATTTTTTTCCTATCCCCGTTTTTGAATCTCACAATGGTACTGTCCGGCCAAGAGTCAGCAGCTACAACAATAATCTTCTTTGACTTGCTGAAACAAGCCAAAGACACCAGAAGCAAAGAAAACAGCAATAACCTTTTCATATAGCAATATGTTTTATCTGACAAGTTATATTATAATCACTCTTCAGGATGGTCGCCGTCTGCGTGTCAGACCTTACTCCGTCAAGTGGAAAAGGTCGGTATTTCATAACTTTTCCGAAAGGTAGTAAAGAAAACGAAAGAGAATGACTAAAAGTGGGCCGATTGGGTAGCCTCCCATGTGGTCGAACACTAATAATCATTCTCTTGTATGCGCAAACATACGAATAAGTTTTTAAATAACGATTAAACGATGAATAAAAACAGAGAAAAACATCGGCGCGGTGTAACGCACTATAACCTTTACGAGTGGAGGCACAAGGGGCACATCTATGAAGTAAAGATGGAAGTCAACAAACGAGGGTATGAGAGTCTGTACTGGTTGAAAAAGAAAAAGAATAATCTCCCAAAGTTCCCGCAAGGGCATAACGCCCACTTTTCGGCATTCATTGAAAGAGATTATTCTTTGCCACAAAGATAAAATAAGTTTAATAAAGACAAGTGATTATGGAAGAAAAATAGAAATCAGCGACTACGTCGAGACGCTGGAGTTTATCTGATGATGCGGACTTTGTAGTCGTAGTTGGAAACGTCTTTGGATATATAGACCTTGTGGTCAGCATAACCTCGATCCGTAGTTATCTGCCACTCGTCACAGCCCATAGATGAACGGTTGACGATACGCATGGTGCAATCGTAGTCGTTGCGTGTCGTCTCCCGGATGACATAGTCGGCATCGTATTTTGAATCGGTCAGGAAGATGACACCGCCAAGACACGGAGCTTCGGAAGTACCAGAAACGACGGTGCCGCCAGGAAAGTACTGAAGCCTCACTTCATAGTTCTCATAGAAATCTTCTGTAGAAATGTTTTTAGAGGAACCATCCTTAAAAGTAACCCATGTACTGTCTGGACCGATGAGCGCGCCCTTGACTATCTTCTTGGGTTTGGCGTACAGGGATATGGAAATAAAAAACAACAGAACAACGACAATATTTTTCATAGTCATAATATGTTTTATCTGACAAGCGATATTATTATTAATCTGCAGGACGGTCGCCGTCTGCGCGTCAGAGCAGCAATATCCTGACATTGCAAACATATGAACTTTTTTATAAAAGCAAAAAACTGGCTGGAGTAGTCCAGCCAGTTCAGATAGCGAACCTCATTTCTGACTGTTGCCATCTCCGTCAATTGAATGACAGGGCAAATATAAGCATTGTATTGAATAAATACGTGTTACGATCAGCGTTCGCGATTCTCAAATCCTTAAATACATGAAAAATAATAACAAGGTAGCCTTATTGTGACTATCTTTGCCATCGTGTTTTGAGAAGAAAGGGGTGCTGGCATCGCGCTTTTTCGTGGCGGATGCAGGGCTGAGATTATACCCAAAGAACCTGATGCAGATAATGCTGCCGTAGGAAAAAAGAACAGCCGCAGTTTTCGGGCTGGCTTCAAAGTCTGGATATAGTCAAAACGCATAATCACAAAACCTCATTCACCAACTCATGCACAGCCAAAGTAATATGCGCTTTGGTGGAGTTTATTTTGCTAATACTTAAACAAATATATCTATTGTATGAAAGTAAAGGTTAATGGCAAGGAACGCGAGTTGAGCGAAGGGGCGAGCGTGAAAGACCTGCTGACCTCAATGGGGCTCGGCGAGGACGGAATAGCAGTGGCTCGCAACAACAAACTCGTGTCTAAAAACGACTGGGAGACAACCGCAGTTTCCGAGGGCGACGAGTATATAATAATAAACGCCGCTTACGGAGGTTAACAATCTGCATAAAAGAAAGATAAGTATCTATGGTTAAAGTAGATTATGATGCGTTCCGTTTTCAGTTCATAACCCACGACAACGGCAAGATAGGATACCTGGACGGAGCCAAGGCGGCTCTGCAAGGCGGCTGCCGATGGATACAGCTGAGAATGAAGGGCGCGACGAGAAACGAGATACTCGCCGTGGGCAAGGAGCTGAAGAAGCTCTGCAAGGAGCACAACGCCATCCTGATAATAGACGACAAGGTGGAGATATGCTACGAGCTGAAGGCCGACGGAGTGCACCTCGGCAAGAACGACATGAGAGTGGAAGACGCGCGCAGCATACTGGGCACCAACTACATAATAGGCGCCACATGCCACGACGCCGACGAGATAGCGCAAGCCGACGAGGACTGGGCTGACTATGCCGGCGTAGGTCCGTTCAAGTTCACCACGACGAAGGAGAAACTCAACACCGTCATCGGTCTGGAGGGATACAAGAAAATATACAAAGACTGCTGGGAGAGCGGCGCCACGCTGCCCAAGGTGGCGATAGGCGGCATAACAGCCGACGATGTGCCTCCGATACTGGCGACCGGCATGGACGGAGTGGCGGTGTCCGGCGAGATACTCAACGCCCACGACCCAGTGGAGAAGACAAGGGAAATCCTGAAGAAATTCGAAAGAAACAAGTAACACAAATAAAAACAAACAATGGAAAAACTGAAAATCGCTGGAGTGGAGTTCAACTCCAGACTGTTCCTCGGAACAGGAAAGTTCTCGAGCAACGAGAACATGCGCAAGTCGATAGAAGCCAGCGGCACAGAGATGGTGACCGTGGCAATGAAGCGCATCGACACCAAGGAGCCTGCCACCGACGACATGCTCAACCACATAAAGAACAAGAACATACGCCTGCTGCCTAACACGTCGGGCGTGAGAACAGCCGAGGAAGCCGTGCTCGCCGCACAGCTGAGCCGCGAGGCGTTCGGCACAAACTGGCTGAAGCTGGAGATACACCCGGACCCAAGATACCTGCTGCCTGACCCTATAGAGACACTCAAGGCCACCGAGCAGCTCGTGAAGATGGGATTCGTGGTACTGCCATACTGCCAAGCCGACCCAGTGCTCTGCAAGCGACTCGCCGAGGCAGGAGCAGCCACAGTGATGCCTCTCGCCGCACCGATAGGCACAAACAAGGGACTCAAGACAACCGAGTTCCTGAACATCATAATAGAAGAAGCGACAGTGCCAGTGGTGGTTGACGCCGGAATAGGCGCGCCAAGCCATGCCGCTGCGGCAATGGAGCTCGGAGCCGACGCTGTGCTGGTGAACACAGCCGTAGCAGTGGCAAGCAACCCAGAGGAGATGGCGATAGCCTTCAAGGAGGCTACAATAGCCGGCCGCCGCGCCTACGAGGCAGGACTCGGCAGCATAAGCGACTACGCCGAGGCATCTTCGCCACTCACCGCATTCCTTAATGATTAACCCAAAACGCTAAAACGACGTTACATGAACGAAAAGATAAGAATAGAATTTCCGAACAGCGACAAGGTGTACATGAAGGGCGAAATCCATCCCGACATAAAAGTGGGAATGAGAAAAGTGCGCCTCACGCCGACAGTCACCGTAGAGAAAGGGGAGAAGAAAATGGAGCAGAATCCCGACGTGTATATCTATGACACATCAGGACCATACAGCGACCCGAATATTGAGATAGATTTGAAGAAAGGACTGCCTCGCACAAGGGAGGAATGGATACTGAAACGAGGCGGAGTGGAGAGATTAGAGAATGTCACATCGGAATACGGGCGAATGCGTCTTGCCGACAAGAGTTTAGATAATCTTCGCTTTGAGCACATCACGCTTCCGCTAAGAGCGAAGAAAGGCGAGCAGATAGGGCAGATGTACTATGCAAAAAAGGGCATAATCACCCCTGAAATGGAGTATGTAGCCATCCGCGAGAACATGAACTGCAAGGAGCTGGGCATCGACACGCACATCACTCCCGAGTTCGTTAGAAAAGAGATCGCAGAAGGCAGAGCCGTGCTCCCTGCCAACATCAACCACCCTGAGTGCGAGCCAATGATAATCGGCCGCAACTTCTTAGTGAAGATAAACACCAACATAGGCAACTCCGCAACCACATCGAGCATCGACGAGGAGGTGGAGAAGGCCGTGTGGAGCTGCAAGTGGGGCGGCGACACGCTCATGGACCTCTCGACCGGCGCCAACATACACGAGACGCGCGAGTGGATAATCCGCAACTGTCCTGTTCCTGTGGGCACTGTGCCTATCTATCAGGCTCTGGAGAAGGTCGATGGCGACGTGGAGAAACTCGACTGGGAGATATACAAGGACACGCTGATAGAGCAGTGCGAGCAGGGTGTGGACTACTTCACGATACACTGCGGAATCCGCCGCCACAACGTGCATCTGGCCGACAGCCGTCTGTGCGGAATCGTAAGCCGCGGCGGCTCGATAATGAGCAAGTGGTGTCTGCTGAAAGACCGTGAGAGCTTCCTCTACGAGCATTTCGACGACATCTGCGACATACTCGCGCAGTACGACGTGGCAGTGTCATTGGGCGACGGTCTTCGTCCGGGCTCTACGTACGACGCCAACGACAAGGCGCAGTTCGCCGAGCTGGACACGATGGGCGAGCTCGTGACACGCGCATGGGACAAGAACGTGCAGGCGTTCATCGAGGGTCCGGGCCACGTGCCAATGCAGAAGATAAGGGAGAACATGGACCGTCAGCTCAAGGCATGCCACGAGGCGCCGTTCTATACGCTCGGTCCGCTCGTGACCGACATCGCTCCGGGCTACGACCACATAACCAGCGCCATAGGAGCGGCGCAGATAGGATGGTTCGGCACAGCGATGCTCTGCTATGTGACACCAAAGGAGCACCTCGCGCTGCCTAATCGCGACGATGTGCGCGCCGGAGTCATTGCCTACAAGATAGCAGCCCATGCCGCCGACATAGCCAAGGGACATCCAGGAGCGACAATACGCGACAATGCGCTGAGCAAGGCGCGCTACGACTTCAGATGGAAGGACCAGTTCAACCTGAGCCTTGACCCAGAGCGCGCACTCGAGTACTTCAAGAGCGGCAAGCACGAAGACGGCGACTACTGCACCATGTGCGGTCCTAACTTCTGCGCCGCAAGAATAAGCCACAGCCTGAAAGACTGCGAAAAGTAAATAAACAAGTCTTAAGAAAGGAATAGCAAAATGTTTTCAGACATAATAGCAAACATTCCGTGGAACGAGACCACGGAGAAGATAATGAGCAAGACCGAAAGCGACGTGCTGCGCGCCTTGTCAAAGAAAAGATGCGATGTTGACGACCTGATGGCCCTCATATCGCCAGCCGCCGAGCCTTATCTCGAGGTCATGGCGCGCCTGAGCCAGAAATACACGCTCGAGAGATTCGGCAAGACCATGCAGATGTTCATCCCGATGTACATGACCAACTCATGCACCAACTCGTGCGTTTACTGCGGATTCCACGTTGCCAACAAGATGAAGCGCACCGTGCTGAATCTGGAGCAGATAGAGGAGGAGTACAAGGCGATAAAGAAGCTCTCTCCGTTCGACAACATTCTGCTGCTGACAGGCGAGAATCCAGCCGTGGCGGACACTGAGTACATAGCCAGAGCCATAGAGCTGGCGCGCAACTACTTCGCCAACATCAAGATAGAGGTGATGCCGCTCTCGACAGAAGATTACGCTTACCTCACGACCAAGGGACTGAACGGCGTTATATGCTTCCAGGAAACATACAACAAGGACCGCTACAAGGTCTATCATCCGAGAGGCATGAAGTCCAACTACGAGTGGCGACTCAACGGCTACGACCGCATGGGCATGGCCGGAGTGCATTCCATCGGCATGGGCGCGCTCATCGGACTGGAGGACTGGAGAACCGAGGTCACAATGATGGCGCACCATCTGCGTTACTTGGAGAAGACTTATTGGAAGACGAAGTACAGCGTCAACTTCCCTCGTATGCGTCCGAGCGAGAACGGCGGTTTCCAGCCTAACGTCATAATGTCCGACAGAGAACTGGCGCAGGTGACATTCGCGTTCCGCATCTTCGACCACGACGTGGACATAAGCTACTCGACACGCGAGCCGAAGGAGATACGCGACAACATGGCGACGCTGGGAGTGACCACCATGTCGGCCGAGAGCCACACCGAGCCGGGCGGCTACAGCCATCCGCACTGCGCTGTGGAGCAGTTCGAGGTGAGCGACGCGCGCAAGGCCGTCGATGTGGCAGCCGACCTGAGGAAGATAGGCCGCGAGCCTGTCTGGAAGGACTGGGACGACGTGATGAACTGATTAGATTTTATAAACACAGAAGGGGCGCGCAACTGCGCCTCTTTCTATTGAAATATTCCTACATTTGTATTCATGAGCAACAACGTAACCAAGGGAAGCATGGCTCAAGGATGGAGCTGGATTCCGACATTGTACTTCGCAGAAGGTCTGCCTTATATTTTAGTCATGACAGTCTCTGTCATCATGTTCAAGAACCTCGGTATGTCGAATACCGACACAGCCCTTTACACATCCTGGCTTTACCTGCCTTGGGTAATCAAGCCGTTCTGGAGCCCGTTCGTCGATCTGCTCGGCACAAAGCGCGTCTGGATAGTGGCTATGCAGCTGCTCATAGGCGCAGGACTTGCCGGCGTGGCGTTCTCGGTCTCGACTGACTACTGGGTCGCAGGCTCGCTCTCGTTCCTCTGGCTCATGGCATTCGCAAGCGCTACGCACGACATCTCTGCCGACGGATTCTACATGCTCGGACTGAACAACGAGCAGCAGTCGTTCTTCGTAGGCATAAGGAACACGTTCTACCGTATCGCCATAGTCTTCGCGCAGGGCGTTTTGGTTATGGCAGCCGGATTCATGAGCAATCACTTCGGTGACGTGGCTTACGCATGGAGCCTGACGTTCTACATAGCCGCCGCGCTTCTCATAGCCCTTGCGCTATACCATTACTTCGTGCTGCCAAATCCGTCGGAGGACGTGAAGCGCAGTTTCAGCATGAAGCAGCTGGGCGAGTTGTTCAAAACGTTCTTCACACAGAAGGGCATACTTCTGAGCCTTGCGTTCATTCTGCTGTACAGGCTCGGCGAGTCGCAGCTTGCCAAAATAGCCTCGCCGTTCATGCTCGACCCTTTGGACAAGGGCGGTCTCGGGCTTGCAACGGAGCAGGTCGGATTCGCTTACGGCACTGTCGGAGTGGTGTTCCTGCTGCTCGGCGGCGTGCTGGGCGGACTTGTTGTGGCTAAGCACGGACTCAAGCGCTGGCTCTGGCCTATGGTCGTGATGATGAACGTGCCGAACCTCGTATATGTCTATTTCGCTTATTTCCAGCCAGAAAACTTCGCCGTGGTCATCTCCGGCATATCGCTTGAGCAGTTCGGCTACGGATTCGGATTCACGGGATTCATGCTTTATCTGATAAAGATAAGCCAGGGAGAGTTCAAGACAGCCCATTACGCCATCTGCACCGGTTTCATGGCTCTCGGCATGATGATTCCGGGCATGTGGGCTGGAGCGGTGGAGGAGGCTCTCGGCTATCAGCAGTTCTTCATCTGGGTATGCCTTTGCACAATACCGGGATTCATTTTGACATATTTCATAAGCAAAAGAATATAATCGAACATAAACAAAAAGGCATTTCTGAATCTTTTTCCTTAACTTTGAAAGTTAATTACAATGGACAGCGTGAACAACGATTCTAAAGCGGAAGGCATAAGACAGACCGCCATCTTCGGACTATTCTTTGGAGCGGCCATAGCCAGCCGTTTCCTGCTGGGACTCAGGACCGACACTGTGTCGATACTCGTGTCGTTCGTGGTTCTGTTCCTCATGTTCTGGGTAATCCCTTACTGGTTCGAGAAATACCGCGCCATACGCGAGTTCAAGACCTACAAGCTTAAAATAATACTCAAGTTCTGCCTCCTGCTGTTTTTTGTGGGAGCGGTTTCGTCATCACTCGTCAAGTATTACTACTTCGAATACATGAGACCAGCCATGTTCGCCGAGATAAACGACATGGTAATGGCAGAGATGAAGAACATGAACGCGTATCCAAAGGAAATGATAGACGAGGCAATGCTTTACGTCACGGCAGCCAATTACGCTATCGTGTCGGGCGTGTTCAACCTTCTGCTGGCGTTGCCTATGGCTCTTGTGGTCCGATTCCATTTCTGGCAGAGGGAAAAGATGCTAAAGCTCACAGGCAGAGGATAATAACAACAAGATATAAACACCAAAAACTCATAATATGGATATTTCTATAATAGTGCCGCTGTACAACGAAGACGAGTCTTTGAACGAGCTGTACAGCTGGATAGAGCGAGTGATGAACGAGAATAAGTTCTCTTACGAGATACTGTTCATCAACGACGGCAGCACCGACAACTCATGGAACGTGATAGAGCAGCTCAAGGCGGCTCATCCTGAAATAGTGAAGGCCATCTGCTTCAGAAGAAACTACGGCAAGTCGCCGGCTCTCTTCTGTGGGTTCGAGCGTGCGCAGGGCGATGTGGTCATCACCATGGACGCCGACCTGCAGGATTCGCCAGATGAGATACCTGAACTCTACCGCATGATAAAAGAGGACGGTTACGACCTTGTGTCTGGATGGAAGAAAGTCCGCCATGACAACAAGATAATGAAGAACATCCCGAGCAAGCTGTACAACGCCACAGCGCGCCATATCACCGGCATCAAGCTGCACGACATGAACTGCGGACTCAAAGCCTACAAGAACGAGGTGGTGAAGAACATCGAGGTTTACGGCGATATGCACCGCTACATTCCTTACTTGGCTAAAGAGGCGGGATTCTCGAAGATAGGCGAGAAGGCCGTGATACACCAGAAGAGAAAGTACGGCGTGTCTAAGTTCGGACTGAACCGCTTCGTGCACGGATACCTCGACCTTCTGTCATTGTGGTTTCTCCAGAAATTCGGACGTAATCCTATGCACTTGTTCGGACTGCTCGGCTCGATAATGTTCTTCCTCGGACTGATTGCCGTGATGGTAGTGGGCGGCGTGAAGCTGAACGCAATCCTCAACAACACTCCGGCTCCATTAGTCACTTCGTCGCCTTATTTCTACTTGGCGCTTACGACAATGATTCTCGGTGTGCAGCTCTTCGTCACAGGATTCCTCGGCGAGCTTGTGTCGAGAAACGCTGCCGGCAGAAACGATTATAAAATAAGAAAAGAAATCTAAGGAAAATGGAAATCGTAGCATACATCATAACATTAGTGCTGATTTGCGGTCTTGTGGTCTTCATATTGCTCAGAATGCTCAAGACTATAGAGAGAACACAGAATCACCATCTGCGCAGCGAGGCGAGCAAGCAACTCACACCAGTAAGACTCCGCGCATACGAGCGAATGGCGCTTTTTATAGAAAGAATCAACCCCAATTCGCTGCTTATGCGCCAGAATCTGGCCGACAATGTACCTGCAGCTGCATTGCATAGAGAGCTTCTCGCTCAGATAAGACAGGAGTGGGAGCACAACGCCGCTCAGCAGATATACATCTCCGACGAGTCATGGAACATGGTTGTCAATGCGAAAGAGAGCATTATAGAACTGATAAACTCATCGGCAGCGGAAATCCAGCCTAACACTGTGGCTATGGGATTGGCGACGCTTATTCTGAACACATACAATAACACAAAGCAGAAAGAAGAGACAATGCTCGATAAGGCTGTCGCTTCTATAAAGAAAGACATCGCGGCTTTTTGCTGATTCGACATGACGGAAATTACACTGCAAAATATAAGAATCTACGCTCATCACGGCTTCTTCAAGGAGGAGCAGGAGATAGGCTGCGAATATGAAGTGACTGTCACTGTGCGTTTCGACGGCACAAAGGCCGAGCTCGAGGACGACATTGACGGTACTGCGAATTACCAGGAGATATACGATGTGGTGAAGGAGGAGATGGACAAGCGCTCAAAACTGATAGAGAACGTGGCGAGACGCATTATTGATGCAATAAACGACAGATTTCCACAGATAAAATACACAGAACTGTCTTTGTCTAAAATCAACCCTCCAATCACAGGGCAAGTGGGAAAAGCGACAGTAAGATTGATTTCAGAAAGGTAAGAAAAATGGCAAAATGCGCTAATTCAGAAACTCCGATGATGAAGCAGTTCAATGAGATGAAACTGCAGCATCCAGATGCTATACTTCTGTTCAGATGCGGAGACTTTTACGAGACATACTCATCTGACGCTGTCAAGGCATCGGAGATTCTCGGCATAACGCTCACCAAAAGAGCCAACGGCGGAGCACAGACCACAGAAATGGCCGGATTCCCGCACCATGCGCTCGACACATATTTGCCTAAATTGGTCAGAGCCGGACTGCGTGTCGCTATCTGCGACCAGCTCGAAGACCCTAAATTGACAAAGAAACTCGTCAAGAGAGGCATCACGGAACTCATAACACCTGGAGTCTCGATTGATGATAATGTGCTGAATTACAAGGAAAACAACTTTCTTGCCGCTATCCATTTCCAAGGAAAGGACAAAATCGGAGTAGCTTTCCTTGACATATCCACTGGCGAGTTCCTGACGACCGAAGGCACAAGCGATTACATAGAGAAACTGCTGAACAGCTTCCAGCCCAAAGAGGTGCTTCACGACAGAAACCGCCGTGAGGATTTCATCGCGACATTCGGCAACAAATACCTGACATACGAGCAGGAGGACTGGATCTATACGACCGATGCCGCAATGGACCGCCTTCTGCATCATTTCGAGACAAACACGCTCAAAGGATTCGGAGTGGAGTCTCTGAAAGCCGGCATCATAGCCTCTGGTGCTATTCTTTACTACCTCGACCATACGCATCATCAGCATATATCGCACATCACGTCGCTCTCGCGCATAGACGAGGACAGGTTCGTGTGGCTGGACAGATTCACAGTGCGTAACCTTGAACTGTACGGAACATCGTCCGACGAGGGCGTGTCGCTTCTCGATGTACTTGACAAGACTTCTTCGCCAATGGGAGCGAGAATGCTGAAGCGCTGGATAGCCTTCCCATTGAATGTTGTAAAGCCGATAAAATACAGACTCGAGATTGTCGATTTCCTGCTTAAAAACAAGGACTTGAGGCATTCTCTTACTGATGCGCTTTCAATCGTAGGCGACATGGAGCGAATCACATCGAAAATCGCTGTAGGCAGAGTGTCGCCAAGGGAACTTTCACAACTCCGCACGGCTCTCAACTCGATAGGCGAGATTCACGATATGCTGGAACAGTGCGGCATGCAGGCGCTTGTCGATATGTCCGGCAGAATAAACAAATGCTCTTCTGCACTGCGCCGCCTTACCGACGAGCTTTCCGACGACCCTCCAGCCTTGCTGAACAAAGGCGGTGTGATAAGACCGGGCTACAACAAAGACCTCGACGAACTGCGTGACCTCGCATTCTCCGGCAAGGACTACATAAACCGAATGGAGCAGAGAGAAACCGAACTGACGGGCATCCCAAGCCTGAAAATCGGTTTCAACAACGTCTTCGGATATTACATCGAAGTCAGAAACGCCCATAAGGACAAGGTTCCTGAAGAATGGATAAGGAAGCAGACGCTTGTCAATGCAGAACGATACATAACGCAGGAGCTGAAGGAATACGAGGAGAAAGTGCTCGGCGCACAGGAGAAAATCGACGCAATGGAAGGAGCGTTGTACCGCGAGCTGGTGGAGTCGCTCAACGAGGACATCTCCTTGTTCCAGGTCAACTGCAATATGCTTGCGCAACTCGACTGTCTGCTCTCGTTCGCGAGAGTGGCCGAGGAGAACCATTATGTCTGTCCGGAAGTGAACGACAGTCTTGTGATCGACATAAAGGACGGCCGTCACCCTGTGATAGAAAAGCAGCTGCCTATAGGTGAGTCGTACATAGCCAACGATGTGTTCCTCGACTCTGACAGTCAGCAGATTATAATGATAACCGGTCCTAACATGGCTGGTAAGTCGGCATTGCTGCGTCAGACGGCTCTCATCGTGCTCATGGCGCAGATAGGATGCTTTGTTCCTGCCCGGAGCGCGTCAATCGGTGTTGTCGATAAGATATTCACCAGAGTGGGAGCGAGCGACAACATTTCCATGGGCGAATCCACATTCATGGTGGAGATGAACGAGGCGGCGAGCATCCTCAACAATATTAGCAAACGCAGCCTTGTGCTGTTCGATGAGCTCGGACGAGGCACAAGCACCTACGACGGCATCTCCATAGCATGGTCCATTGTCGAGTATATCCATGAGAACAGCAAGGCGAGAGCAAAGACTCTTTTCGCCACTCATTACCACGAGCTGAACGAAATGGAGAAGACTTACGAGCGCGTCAAGAACTTTAATGTTCAGGTTAAGGAGATTAATAATAAAGTGGTGTTCCTCCGTAAGTTAACACCTGGCGGAAGCGAGCATAGCTTCGGTATTCATGTTGCTAAAATGGCAGGAATGCCACGCAGCATTGTCGAGCGTGCGACCAAGATTCTCAAACAGCTCGAGAAGGAGCATTCCAATTCAGACAAGGAGAATCTCAAGAACATCGATTCTCCTGCCGACGGCTATCAACTCAGCATATTCCAGCTTGACGACCCAGTCTTGAAATCGGTGCGTGACGAGATTGTAAATACCGACATAGACAACCTTACTCCTATAGAAGCGCTGAACAAGCTGTACGAGATCAAGAAAATCGTAACCGGGAAAGAGAACAAATAAAAAAAGAGGCATTGCAAAAGCAATGTCTCTTTCTGTTTTTATGCTGTTCGTCGTTTAGTACGAACGCTTGTCTTTTCCTTCCATGAAGTTTATGAAGGCGTTGTTCACAACTCTGTTGCCGCCAGCAGTAGGGTAGTTTCCTGAGAAATACCAGTCGCCACCGTTGTTTGGGCAAGCCTTGTGCAGTCCTTCGAGTGTCTGGTAAACAACCTCTATCTTTGTGCTCTTGTCTTCTGGGGAAATCATCTCGGCAATCTTGTCGGAAATTTGAGCGTCAGTGAATGGCTCATACACTTTCTTAACATAATTGACTATTTCTTCCTTTGGTTTATCCTGCTGTGCTTTGCAGAGCTTGTAAACCTCGTTCAGAATATTTTCCTGGTTTGTCTCCTTCAGAAGTTCAAGCGCAGCCTTGAAAGCTATGAACTCTGACATGCGCGACATGTCGATTCCGTAGCAGTCAGGGTATCGGATTTGTGGCGACGACGATACAATCACGATTTTCTTTGGCTCCAGACGGCAGAGTATTTTCACGATGCTTTGCTTCAGTGTCGTTCCACGCACAATCGAGTCGTCTATCACAACCAGATTGTCAACCTTAGGAACAATCGAACCGTATGTGATGTCGTAAACGTGAGCAGCCAAATCGTTTCGTCCAGCATCCTGAGCGATGAAAGTACGCAACTTTATGTCCTTTATTGCGACTTTCTCTATTCTCGGGTGACGGATATTGAACTTCTGCGGAGCATTGTCCATATACTTCTCGACGCCTTCAACCATTCCATAGTAAGCAACTTCGGCTGTGTTTGGAATGAAAGAGAACACTGTGTGATCCACATCGTAATCCACCTTGCGCAGAATATCGTCCGTCAGTATCTCGCCGAGTTTCTTTCTTTCCTTGTAGATGTCGTGGTCAGAGCCGCGCGAGAAATAGATTCTCTCAAATGAGCAAGGACTGACATTTCTTGGCTCAAGTATCTGTTCTACAGAGATTCTTCCGTCTTTCTTTATTATGAGTGCCTCGCCTGGCTTAAGTTCCTTAACATCCTCGCTTGCCACATCAAACGAAGTCTGAATCACAGGGCGCTCGCTTGCCACAGCCACGACCTCGTCGTTAGTGTAATAGAACGCAGGTCTTATGCCCCAAGGGTCACGCATAACAAAAGAGTCACCATGACCGAGTATTCCGCACATTGCGTATCCGCCATCCCAGTCAGGAGAGGCTTTTTTGAGTATGTTGCCGATATTCAGCTCTCTTTCAATATCCTCTGTCGGATTCTCTTTCTTCTTTGAGTATTCATCATAAAGCTTCTGCACCTCACAGTCAAGGTAATGACCGAGCTGTTCCAGCATCATGAATGTGTCGCTGTAGTCTCTTGGGTGCTGTCCCTGAGCCACAAGCTTATTGAATATCTCGTCAACGTTTGTGAGGTTGAAGTTTCCTTCCAGAAGAAGGTTGCGGCTCTGCCAGTTGTTACGACGGAGGAAAGGGTGGAGGTATGACAGTCCGTCCTTGCCTGTTGTCGAGTATCTCAAGTGTCCCATGTACACTTCAC
The DNA here is from genome assembly GCA_017937025.1 of Paludibacteraceae bacterium. Lineage (GTDB taxonomy): Bacteria > Bacteroidota > Bacteroidia > Bacteroidales > Paludibacteraceae > UBA4363. Next base: position 14,443 of record JAGBEJ010000008.1, read on the forward strand.
CTGCGAATGGCACGTTTTCTTTCGCCCACACAGGGTCTGCGACGCGGTCGGCAGGTTTCTTTGCTAATTCCGCATTGACCTTAGCGAACATATCATCAATAGCCTTTGACCCGAGTGCTCTCTCTCTTGAGATATACTCCTCGCCAGCTCGCATATTCATTTTAACGCAAGCCATTCCGGCTCCTTCCTGTCCGCGGTTGTGCTGTTTTTCCATCAGCAGATACAGTTTCTGGAAACCGTATTGCCAAGTGCCGTACTTTACGTGGTAATGTTCAAGTGGCTTCAACAGCCTAATCATTGCGATGCCGCACATATATTTTCCTTATTAAATTTTGTACTTATTCTACAGTCACTGATTTTGCGAGGTTACGTGGCTGGTCCACATTGCAACCCTTCATTATTGCTATATGGTAAGCCAGAAGCTGGAGCGGAATTGTAGCCAACAGAGGCACGAAGCATTCTTCTGTTTCCGGTATCTCGATTGAGTAGTCGGACACCTTGCTCACTACATTGTCGCCCTTGGTCACGATAGAGAATATTCTTCCCTTTCTTGCCTTCACCTCCTCGATGTTAGACAATGTCTTCTCGTACATTCCCTTGTGTGGAGCGATAAAGACAACTGGCATCTCTGCGTCAATTAAGGCAATAGGACCATGCTTCATCTCTGCGGCAGGATAACCCTCTGCGTGGATATACGAGATTTCCTTCAGTTTCAACGCGCCTTCAAGCGCCACAGGGTAGTTGTATCCACGTCCAAGATAGATGAAGTTCTTCGCATAAGTGAAGATAGGAGCTATCTTTTGGATGTTTTCATTTGTCTTCAGCGTTTCCTCCATCTTGGCTGGTATTGTAGCCAGCTCGTCAATGAGTTCCTTATATCTCTTTTGGTCGAGCGAACCCTTCATGTTCGCTATTGTGAGCGATATGAGGGCAAGCACTGTCACCTGAGCAGTGAAGGCCTTGGTTGAAGCCACACCGATTTCCGGTCCCACATGTGTGTAAGTTCCTGAGTCTGTATTTCTTGGTATAGACGAGCCTACCACATTGCAGATTCCATAAACGAAAGCGCCTTTCTTTCTTGCTAGCTCTACTGCAGCAAGTGTGTCAGCTGTCTCGCCGGACTGTGATATGGCTATGACTATGTCGTCCTTGTTTATTATAGGATTTCTGTATCTGAACTCCGATGCGTATTCCACTTCCACAGGAATTCTTGTGAACTCCTCAAGCAGATATTCGCCGATGAGTCCTGCGTGCCAGCTTGTTCCGCACGCCACGATTATTATTCTCTTGGCGTTCAAGAACTTGTCCTTGTTGTCGATAATGCCGGACAGAGCCACATTGTCGTGATTGATGTTTATGCGGCCGCGCATTGCCTCGGCGATTCTCTTTGGCTGCTCATGTATCTCCTTGAGCATGAAGTGAGGAAAACCGCCTTTCTCAAGCTCGTTGAGCGACATTTCTATCTCTTTCAGTTCTGGAGTCTTTTCAACATCGGATATTGTTCTGATGTGAACATCGTCGCCTCTTGTTATTGTGGCAATCTCCTCGTCGTTCAGATAGATGACCTTCTTTGTGTACTCCACAAATGGGGTAGCGTCCGAAGCGAGGAAGAACTCATCATCGCCGACTCCGATAACCAGCGGACTCGCTTTTCTCGCTGCCACAATCTGGTTCGGATTGCCTTTCTCTATCACAGCTATGGCGTATGCGCCGACAGCCTGAGTCAGAGCCAGTTGCACAGCTTTCGAGAGATCCACGTTGTTCTTTTCCTTCATGTATTCAATAAGCTGCACAAGCACTTCGGTGTCTGTGTCGCTCTTGAACTCATATCCACGCTTTATCAAGTCTTTTTTGATTATAGCGTAATTCTCTATGATTCCGTTATGGATTATCGCAAGAGACTTAGACTGCGAATAGTGAGGATGGGCATTGCTGTCATTTGGCTCGCCATGCGTCGCCCATCTTGTGTGGGCTATTCCTATAGTTCCGCTCAGGTCTTTGTCCGAAGCGTACTTCTCAAGATCCTCGACTTTGCCTTTTGTCTTATAGACATTTATCTCGTTCTTGTCATTTATAAGAGCAACTCCCGAAGAGTCATAGCCTCTGTACTCAAGTCTGTGAAGACCCTTGATGAGGATAGGGTATGCCTGCTTGTTGCCAATATATCCTACAATTCCACACATAATCTTATGTTTTTAATGTTACAGACTCTTGTATTCACCCCAGTGCTTTATCTCGATGCCGTCTTCCTTCATCTTGCAATATGCCTTGATGAATGCTGAAGCGAGTCGCGCATTGGTTATAAGCGGAATATTGAAGTCTATCGCGCTTCTTCTGATTCTGTATCCGTTAGTAAGCTCTCTCTTGGTCAGGTCTTTTGGTATGTTTATCACAAGGTCGAACTGCTTGTTTTCTATCATATCAAGCACCTTAAGGTCACAATCCTTATCATCTGGCCATCCTACAAGTACAGAGTCTATATTGTTCTCTTTCAAGAATTTGTATGTACCACTTGTTGTGTAGAGGTTGTATCCGTGCTTCAGGAGAAGCTCGCATGCGTCAAGCAGATCAACCTTCGACTTGGTGTCGCCCGAAGACACGAGTATGTTCTTCTCTGGAATCTTGTAACCTACAGCTATCATTGATGTCAGCAATGCGTCGTCGAAGTTCGTGCCGAGACATCCAACCTCGCCTGTCGATGACATATCGACGCCAAGCACTGGGTCGGCCTTCTGCAGACGTGTGAACGAGAACTGCGATGCCTTGATTCCCACATAATCGAGGTCGAACTCAGACTTGTTCGGACGCTCAACATGCTGTCCAAGCATTACTTTAGTCGCAAGCTCTATAAAGTTCAGTTTCAGCACCTTGCTGACGAATGGGAACGAACGTGAAGCGCGCAGGTTACATTCGATAACCTTTATGTCGTTGTCCTTCGCCAAGTACTGAATGTTGAACGGACCGGAAATATGAAGCTCCTTGGCTATCTTTCTCGATATGTTCTTTATTCTTCTGACGGTCTCGATGTAAATCTTTTGAGGTGGGAACTGTATTGTAGCATCACCTGAGTGTACTCCAGCGAACTCCACATGTTCCGAAATAGCGTAAACCACAAGCTCACCGTTCTGAGCGACTGCGTCAAACTCTATTTCCTTAGCCTTCTGTATGAACTGCGATACGACTACCGGATGCTCCTGGCTCACATCTGAAGCGAGCTTCAGGAACTCAACCAACTCGTCCTTGTTTGAGCAGACGTTCATCGCCGCACCTGAAAGCACGTATGATGGTCTTACCAGGACAGGGAAGCCGACCTTGTCAACGAACTCGTTGATGTCGTCCATAGATGTCAACTCCGACCACTTAGGCTGGTCAACATTTATTCTGTCACACATTGCCGAGAACTTGTGACGGTCCTCTGCGTTGTCAATGTCCTTAGCCTGTGTTCCTAGCAGTTTGACACCGCTCAGGTCAAGTTTCACTGCAAGGTTGTTTGGTATCTGACCGCCCACGCTGACTATCACACCGTGAGGGTTCTCCATTTGCACGATGTCCATGACACGCTCGTATGAGAGCTCGTCGAAGTAGAGTCTGTCGCAAATGTCGTAGTCTGTTGACACTGTCTCTGGATTGTAGTTTATCATCACAGAGCGGTATCCTTCTTTTCTGATTGTGTTGAGGGCGTTCACAGAACACCAGTCGAACTCTACTGACGAACCGATTCTGTATGCTCCTGAGCCAAGCACGACTACTGACTTGTGGTCGCCGAGATAGTTCACATCGTTCTTCTCGCCGTTGTATGACACATACAAATAGTTGGTCTGAGCAGGGAACTCGCCAGCAAGCGTATCTATCTGCTTAACGACTGGGAGAATGCCTCTCTTGAGTCTTTCAGAACGGATTGTGTCCTTGGCTGTTGTCTTCTGCTTATACACAAGACGAGCTATCTGGAAGTCCGAGAATCCTATCTGCTTAGCACGCTTGAACAGCGGAGTAGGGAGTTCTTCTCTTGTGTTGTAGTTCTCTATGTCATGACTCATATCGATTATGTTCTTCAACTTGTTGAGGAACCACTTGTCTATCTTAGTGAGGTCATGTATTCTATCTACTGTATATTCTTGCTCCAAAGCCTGTGATATGTAGAACACACGCTTGTCGGTTGGGTCAGCCAAGTCATGGTCGAGGTTGTTGGTGTAGAGATTCTTGTTTGCCGCGAATCCGTGCATGCCTTGCTGGATCATTCTCAATCCCTTTTGGAATGCCTCCTCGAAGTTTCGTCCGATTGACATGATTTCGCCGACAGATTTCATCGAAGAGCCAATTTCTCTTGATACACCATGGAACTTCGCAAGGTCCCAGCGAGGAATCTTCACTACTATGTAGTCAAGCGCAGGCTCGAAGAATGCAGACGTTGTCTTTGTCACAGAATTCTTCAGTTCATAGAGTCCGTAACCGAGTCCGAGCTTGGCTGCGACGAACGCCAACGGATAACCTGTGGCCTTAGATGCCAAAGCCGAAGAACGTGACAGACGGGCATTAACCTCGATTACTCTGTAGTCCTCGCTTTCTGGGTCGAATGCGTACTGTACGTTACACTCGCCGACGATTCCTATATGTCTTACGATCTTTATCGCTATCTCTCTGAGCTTGTGGTACTCATGGTTGCTGAGAGTCTGCGAAGGAGCGACAACGATTGACTCGCCTGTGTGAATACCCAGTGGGTCGAAGTTCTCCATGTTGCAGACTGTTATGCAGTTGTCATACTTGTCGCGCACCACCTCGTACTCGATTTCCTTCCAGCCCTTGAGTGATTTCTCGATAAGCAGCTGAGGAGAGTAGGTCAGCGCCTTCTCTGCCAACGCATTCAGTTCCTCCTCGTTGTTGCAGAATCCAGAGCCCAGTCCGCCGAGCGCGTATGCGGCTCTTATGATAATTGGGTAACCGAGGTCGGCTGCCGCTTTGCGAGCGTCGTCGAGGTTCTCGACTGCCACAGACTTGATTGTCTTCACGTCTATCTCGTTCAGACGCTCCACAAACAACTCACGGTCCTCTGTGTCGATGATTGCCTGAACTGGAGTTCCGAGCACCTTGACATTGTGCTTCTCAAGGATTTTGCCCTTGTAGAGTTCTACACCGCAGTTCAATGCTGTCTGTCCGCCGAAGCTCAGAAGCAGACCTTCTGGCTTTTCTCTCTCTATGACCTTCTCCACGAAGTATGGAGTGACAGGCAGGAAGTAAATCTTGTCAGCGATGCCTTCCGAAGTCTGCACTGTGGCTATATTCGGATTTATAAGGACAGTCTCAATGTTCTCTTCCTTCAGCGCCTTCAATGCTTGGCTTCCAGAATAGTCAAACTCGCCGGCCTCGCCAATCTTCAACGCTCCAGAACCGAGTATCAGCACCTTCTTTGGCTTCTTCAATGGTTCTGACGTACCTCCTGTGAGGTTTATCTTGCCTGTCTCTATTGTCTTGATGAACTCGTCGAAAAGGAATTCTGTATCAGTTGGACCCGAAGCTGCCTCTGGGTGGAACTGTGCTGAGAAGAATGGCTTCGTCTTGTGACGGATACCTTCGTTTGTGCCGTCGTTCAGATTGACGAACAGCGGTTCCCAGTCTGATGGGATAGTGGCGTTGTCCACTGCGTAGCCATGATTCTGGCTTGTTATGAAGCAGCGGTTTGTGCCGTTGAGTATCACTGGCTGGTTATGTCCGCGGTGACCGTACTTCAGCTTGTATGTCTTGGCACCGGCTGCGATTGAAAGCAGCTGGTTACCCATACAGATTCCGAAGATTGGCTTGCCTGTTGCCATCACCTTGCGGATGTGTTCCACAGTCGCTCCGCACATCTGAGGGTCGCCAGGACCGTTGCTTATGAACAAGGCATCGAAGTCCATGCCTGTGAAATCATAGTCCCATGGCACTCTTATCACAGTCGTGTCACGCTTGAGCAGACATCTTATAATATTATGCTTTACACCACAGTCTATGAGAACAACCTTATGCTTGCCGTTGCCGTAAGTGATGACTTCCTTGCAAGACACTTCCTTCACCCAGTTTATCTTGGTTGAGTCGAAGAAATCGATTTTGTCATTCTCAAACTCAATCTTAGCCTTCATGGCTCCCTTCTCTCTTATTATCTGAGTCAAAGCACGTGTGTCAATGCCTGTCAGGGCAGGGATTTTCTCCCTCTTGAGCCATTCGCTGAGCGACTCCACTGCGTCCCAGTGGCTGTACTCCTCAGAGTAGTCGGACACGATAAGACCCTTGACGTGTATCTTGTCGCCCTCGAGCTTCTTGCTCAGTCCTTCTGCCTCGAAACCCATTTCTGGGACTCCGTAATTGCCCACGAGTGGGAATGTAATAGTCAGTATCTGTCCCGCATAACTTGGGTCTGTTAAACTCTCTGGATAACCTACCATTGCGGTGTTGAAAACAATCTCTCCTGCAGCCGAAGCCTCGTAACCAAAGCTGAATCCTTCAAATTCAACGCCGTTTTCCAATACGAGCTTCGCTTTTTTCATTGCTGGCTTGCCGCCTGCGACTGACTGTAAATCCTTCATTTTTTTGACTATAGTGTGTAAATGTTATATGCTTAAGTGTAAGTTGTTTAGCAATTAGAGTGGAGTAGCAAGACCGCTCACAACACGGCATTCTTCATCCATTCAAACTACAAAGATAGTGTTTTTTTACGGAGTGAAAACTTTTATCTCACATAAATCAAATATTAGTGATGGAATGGGGATTTTTTGCGGTTTTTAATAGGAAAAACCGCGCCTTGTTTATAATTTTGTATGTACTTTTCCGTTATAAAAGAGGAAATAACACTAAAACTAACCAAACATGAAAAAGAAATCAACACTCGTCATCATTGCGGCAATCCTGATGGGATTCCTCGCTGCGTCTTGCGGAACATCCGAGCCGACATACAAGAAAAACAGCGGACTGAGCAAATCGAAGCACAGCACTGTTGCGAAAACATCAAACGGAGTCTTTTGCAAAAAATAGCCTGACAACACAATTATGTGGCAGTATATCGTAACAATAGTCATCGTAGCGGCGGCGCTTGCATATCTCTCACACAGGATATACAAAACGCTGACCGCCAAGAAACCGCAATGCGACGGATGCGGACTCGGAAAAGACTGCTGCTGCAAATGTGAGGCACACGGCAAGAACGATAAAGTGCAAAAGTAGCACACTAACATCAAAGTGCGGAACGTCAACAAGTTAAATAATGACGCTCCGCATTATTTTTCTTAAAAAAGAACATTTATTTGTATAACAAAAACAGAAGCGACGCGACAGGCTTGTCATAATAAAAAGCCTGTCGCGTCATCATTTTTATTTGAATAGTTCGCACAAAAGAGATACCTTTGTAAAATTTTACATACACAAGAACTCTTTTACAACAAAGACTATGGCTAAATTCATCAACGAAGTTTCAAGAACGTTCAGCGAGTATCTGCTCATTCCTGGATTCACATCAAAGGATTGTATTCCAAACAAGGTCGATTTGCGCACACCGTTAGTTAAGTTCAAGAAAGGCGAGGAGCCTTCATTGCACCTTAATATACCATTCGTGTCTGCAATCATGCAGTCGGTGTCCGATGACAACATGGCTATCGCGCTCGCAAAGAACGGTGGAGTATCGTTCATATACGGTTCTCAAAGCATCGAGTCGCAGGCTGCGATGGTGCAGAGGGTTAAGAACTACAAATCGGGATTCGTGACTTCAAGAGCGAACCTCACTCCAGAATCGACAATCGCCGACGCCATAGCCATGAAAGAGAAGACTGGATTCTCGACATTCGGCATAACCGAGGACGGAACATCAAACGGCAAGCTCCTCGGAATACTCACCGGAAGAGACTACCGCCCATCACGCGACCCTAAGGACGCGCCTGTGAAAAACTTCATGACTCCGTTCGACAAGCTCATCTATGCAAAAGAGGGCGTGACACTGGGCGAAGCTAACGACATTATATGGGAGAATAAGCTCAACTGTCTGCCTGTGGTCGATGACAAGCAGAACCTGCTTTACTTCGTATTCCGCAAGGACTACGAAAGCCACAAGGAGAATCCGCTGGAGCTCTCAGACGGCAACAAGCGACTCATCGTCGGCGCCGGAATCAACACACGCGACTACAAAGAGAGAGTGCCTGCGCTCGTGGAAGCTGGCGTGGACGTTGTCTGCATGGACTCATCGGACGGCTACTCGATATGGCAGAAGGAGACTCTCGACTGGATCAGAGCCAAGTACGGCGACAAAGTGAAGGTGGGAGCAGGAAACGTCGTTGACCGCGACGGATTCAACTACCTCGCCGAGGCTGGAGCGGACTTCATAAAAATAGGCGTGGGCGGAGGCTCTATCTGCATCACAAGAGAGCAGAAGGGCATCGGACGCGGACAGGCGACTGCCGTCATCGAGGTGGCTGCCGCTCGCGACGAGTACTTCAAGAAGACCGGCGTATATATTCCAATATGCTCTGACGGCGGACTCGTGCAGGACTACCACATGGTGCTGGCGCTCGCTATGGGAGCCGACTTCCTGATGATGGGACGTTACTTCGCAAGATTCGACGAGAGCCCAACCAGAAAACTGCTCATCGGCGGCAACTACGTGAAGGAATACTGGGGCGAAGGCTCTAACAGAGCGCGCAACTGGCAGAGATACGATATGGGCGGCGAGGCTGCGCTCAAGTTCGAGGAAGGCGTGGACAGCTATGTGCCATACGCCGGCTCGCTCAAATCTAACCTCGACCTCACACTCGGCAAGATGAAGTCGACAATGTGCAGCTGCGGCGTGACAAACCTAAAGCAGCTGAAGGAGGAAGGCAAGATAACGCTCGTGTCCGCCACATCAATAGTGGAGGGTGGTGCGCACGACGTGATTGTAAAGCAGGCGCAGAAATAAATTTCCGCAGTTAAGGAAATACATAATAATATTAAGGAGGTGGCAACACCTCCTTTTTTTATTGGCATGATATTCAATTCCGAGATTGTAGAAACGCGGCGCGCCACGTTTCTACAATTAATGGGTAAAAATCGCTTCGCGAGAAATCAGACAAATAGCAACAAATCGGACAGAATGTTCTTTTATGAACGATTTGATTCTTTTTTGATGGATTTCTATCCGCAGGACATTACATATATTTTACTTGTAGAGACGGAGCATGCTCCGTCTGAGATATTTTATTGATTATCTGTAAATTAGACGGTGCGTGCACCGTCTCTACGATTAATGGGTAAAATGCGCTTCGCGAGAAATCAGACAAATAGCAACAAATCAGACAGAACATTCTATTTGAACGATTTGATTCTATTTTGATGGATTTCTGTCCGCAGGACACTGGATTAATATTTTCCGGCATTGTAGGGGCGAATAATCATTCGCCCCTACAAACACAGCCAGCCGAATTTTAACATTTGCGGGACGTCCAGCCCAACAGCCAAAGAAACAATTGATTGTCAGAATATTACAAAATAGGGCATACACAGCGCGATATACGCATAACAGCCACGAACGCTTTTTTTTCGCTGCGAGCGATAAAAAAAACGCAAAAAAACCAAAGGAATAGAAAAAATGTATATCTTTGCCCACATCAAAAATAAAGAAAAAGAAACTTTTAGTTATCATTAAAACATTTTAGAAAAATGAAGAAGTTATTCGTATTATCAGTTTCAGCTCTTCTCGCAGGAGCTATGATCGTATCTTGCTCAAAGAAGCAGGAGGAGGCACCAGCAGCTGATTCAGATTCAGTAGCTGTAGTAGTAGCAGACTCTGCAGTAGTTGACACTGTTGCAGTTGACTCTGTAGTAGTAGAGGAGCCTAAGGCTGAGGCAGCTAAGCCAGCAGCAAAGAAGGCAGCAGCTAAGAAGACTGTAAAGGAAGCTGCTAAGGAAGAAGTTAAGGAGGCTGTAGCAGAGGTTAAGCAAGAGGCTGTAGCTGAGGTAAAGTCTGAGTTTGATCAGCTGAAGGAAGAAGTAGCAGCAGCAACAACTCCTGTGAAGAAGCAGAAAGTAATAGAGAAAATAAAGAACAGTTCTCTTTCTCCTGTGAAGAAGCAGAAATTATTAGATCTTGTTAAATAATAAAATTATAGTAAACTTTTAAAAACCAATTAATTATGAAAAAAGTATTATTTTCTTTGATGATAGCTTTGGCATCATCTTTAGCATTCACATCTTGTTCTTCTAGCGATGACGATATCGCATTGGCTGATATCGCAAACAGCACATTTGCAGCAAAGAGTGGAGAAGTTAAGGATTACAACGAAGCAAATCCTGATAATCAGATTGAAAGCTACCAGATTGTATTTGGAGCAACAGATTTCCAATTGGCTTTGGTACAAGGTGGTGTAACTTATTCTGCAACTGGTACATTCTCTGTTAGCGGAAATAAGGTTGTTCTCGCATCTTCAAATGAGGACTATGATGGTTACACATTCACTGGTGACGGAAGCAAGAAGATTGTAGATGACTTGTTTAAAGTTACTTTAAAGAAGCAGTAATTGATGTTTTATACCTAAAAAAGAGCCTCGGTTTTTAACCGAGGCTCTTTTTTACTTAATCAATAAGTATATGAGAAAAATAATTGGCTTTTTGTTTTTGTTTGCATCTATAGAAATTTCGGCAAATACACTTGATTCCATATCTGTTGATTCAGTGTTTGTTTATAGTGAAGCTATAGATACTATCAAACCTGTTGATTTTGAAGAATTAAAATCAGAAGCACAAACAGCAAATAGTCCTGTAAAAAGACAGAAAATCATTAATCAGATTGCTAATAGTGAACTTTCTGCTCGTCAAAAAAAAGAGCTAAACGACATATTAAATATTAGCACAACAAAAAAAGAGAATCAAAAAAAGGATAAATCTAAAATAACATATTTAGCAGATCTTGCATTTGGAACTTTCGAGGGAAAAGGTAAGGATGTAAATATATCCATATCTTTTGATGCTGTATTATTCTCTTGGTTTGAAAATTCAAATCTCATTGGCAAAGGAAAATACCAAATAATAGAAAATGAAATTACATTGACATTCACAGAAGGAGATTTAGCAGGTAAAGTTGAACGTTTGGAGGGAAATGGTCCAAAAGAGATCATTTATAATAAAATCAAACTGAAAAAGAAAAAGAAGAAATAGTGCTTCTTGCAACATATAGAACAGAGCCGCGAGAAATCGTGGCTCTGTTGTTTTTTATGTGGTGGGTGGGGGGAAAGTCGCTCAGAAAAGTGTGGTTTTGCATCGTATCTAATTTAAACACAGAGTGATACAAAATGGGAAACAGTTAATATCAGTCCTGGATGAATAATCCGGGATTTTTTTATGGGCTGCACCATCAAACATTTCCGTATTTTCGGATAAAACGCTATTTCGACTCTACTCAACGACCGAAAAAGCGCAAAAAAAAATCCCTGCTCCGTGAATGGGGCAGGGATTCTTAAATTTCAAATAGTGGTTATTTATCCTTCGAACTCATCGATTTTGAAATCCAAAGAAGAGTCAGATGGCTGGCTTTCAGCAGCCTCGTTCTTGTATTCGCTGTCTACGCGCTCGCTCTTGTACTCATAATGGTTTTCTGAGGCTGGCTCCTCGCGACGAATGAATCCCATGACATCGTTGATGCCATCTTCGAACTTCTCGAAGTCCTCTCTGTAAAGGAATATCTTGTGTTTCTCGTAAGTGACTTGCGCATTCTCGTCGAATCCGTTCACCACCTTCTTGCTCTCCGTTATGGCAAGATAAAGCTCGCCCTTCCTGTTTCTTTTCACATCCAGATAATAGATTCTCTTTCCAGCCTTGATGGAGCGTGAATAGATAATCTCCTGGTCTTTCTGGTCTCTTGCCTGATTGTTTTCTTCCATGTTCATCTGTATTTTTTAAGGTTTCAACAAATTATTCCCTTAGCGCAAATGCGATAAGGTTTCCAAATTTCATATTTTTTATTGATACCTCAAAGAGAAACGGCTTTTTTCTTCATGTATTTTTGCTATATTTGCGCGTCTGTAAAGCATTTTACACGACATAGAATAACTAACCAATTAGCTCTTTGAAAAGTGACAAACCAGGCAATCATCAATCGAGTCCTTCTGCGCAAAAAAGTGCTGCAGAGTGTTTACGAACAGCTTAACAACGAATCACCATCGCTCGACAAGGCTGTTAAGAACCTCAAGTTCAGCATCCAGCAGACATACTCCCTGTACAATTATCTGCTTCTCCTCATTGTGGACGAGACAGAGTATATATCGCAAAGAATAGACGCCGCAAGACACAAGAATCTGCCTACAGAGGAAGATCTCAACCCGAACACCAGATTCATTGACAACAAGTTCGCGGCCGTTCTGAAATCGAATCTTGATCTCCAGGACTACATTTCCAACCACAAATTCTCGTGGACAGAGAATTACCCTGAGATACTCAAGGATATGTACGAGTTCATACAGGCGAACGACAGCTACAAGGAGTACATGGCGGCAGAGAGCACGACATTCGACGACGACAAGGAGATATGGCGCACGCTGATGAAGGACTTCGTGATAGAGAGCGAGTCGCTCGAGGCGATGCTTGAGGACTACAGCATATTCTGGAACGACGACATGGAAGTGGTGCTCAGTTTTGTGCTTAAGACCATAAGACGCATGAGCGAGAAAGACGGTGCGGCGCAGAAGCTTCTGCCTATGTACCGCGAGGCCGACGACGAGGCATTCGGCGTGAAGCTGTTCCGCAGCGCCTTGATAAACAAGGACGAGTACACCGAGCTGATAGACAAGAACACAAAAGGCTGGGACATCGACCGTGTGGCGTTCATGGACAAGACCATACTGCTGATAGCTGTTGCGGAGCTGCTCAATTTCCCGACAATACCAGTGAATGTGACCATGAACGAGTACATAGAACTCTCGAAGTCGTATTCGTCGGACAAATCGCCTGCGTTTATCAACGGAGTCTTGGACAACATTGTTAAAGACCTGACAGCCAACAACAAACTGACGAAAGTGAAAATCGTCTCAAACAAATAATACAAACTGAATATTAACAATTAAATCTAACAGAAAATGAATCTTTCAATTCTTCTTCAAACTGCACAGCAGGGCGGAGGCAGCGCAATGGGAAACATAATAATGATCGTCCTGATGGTCGTGGTTTTCTACTTCTTCCTTATCCGTCCACAGCAGAAGAGACAAAAAGAAATAAGAAAATTCCAGGAGTCAGTAACTAACGGCACAGAGGTCATCACTTCCGGAGGTATCTACGGCAAAGTAAAGGACGTCAAGGAGAAATACTTCGTAGTGGAGATAGCCGACGGCGTCAAGGTGAGCGTGGACAAGAGCAATGTGTTCGCTGTTCCTGCTCAGGCCGAGGAGAAGAAATAAGCATAGTGTTGCATTCATTCCATTCATAAAAGATGGAGCAGAGAATAAACACAGAAAACAACGGAAAGATTAGAATACCTTTGTCAAGGAATGTTCTAATCTTTCTTGTTTTTGTCGGCATATCGACATTCTTCTGGTTTCTGTTCGTGCTAAGCCACAAGCACACAGTGGACATAACAGTGAAGATAGAGTACCAGAACCAGCCGAAATCATACGTGCTGACAACGAGTCTGCCTGAATACGTGACAGTCAGCGTCAACGACCTCGGATTCAACGAATTGTCGAACTTCTGGCGCAAAGAAGACTCTTTGGCAATAAAAATAGACCTCGCCGGACGCTTTGACAGCACTTCGACACACTTCGGCATACAACAATCCGAACTGCACAAGAGTCTTGCCGCCGCACTGCCAAGCACAGCCGACATCAAGCAATTCTATCCAAAGGAAATAAACGTGGGTTACAAGCGGCTGTACCAGAAGAAAGTGCCAGTGAAACTTATGTGCAGCGTAAACCTCAGCCGTCAGTTCACACTCAAAAGCCCGGTGAGATTCAGTCCGGACACTGTGAGCATCTTCGGTCCTAAAGACGTGATAGCGAACATAAACGAGATGAAGACCACAAACGTGAGACTGAACAACGTGGACAAATCGCAGAACATAAGCGTGGAGTTCGCCAAGCACGCACACATCACGACAGACCCAAAGACTGTGAGCGTGAGCATAGACGTGGAGCAGTTTACCGAGAAGTCTGTGACTGTGCCTATACAGGCGCTCAACATACAGAACGGCAAGCGATTAAGAACATTCCCTTCGGAAGTCACTTTAACGTTCAACGTCGGGCTCAGCCGATACAAGCAAGTGACAGCCGCCGACTTCGAGGTGTTCGCCGATGTGGCAAGCAACGACAGCTCGAATATCTGCATATTGAGAGAGTCGCACAAACTGCCTTTCGTCAGTTCCGTGAGAATGACTCCAGACAGAGCCGAATACATAATCGAGGACAAATAAGAAATGGCGAGAAGAGTAGGCATAACAGGCGGCATAGGCTCAGGAAAATCGGTCGTGAGCAAAGCGCTCCGCGCCATGGGTTACAAGGTCTATGACGCTGACAGCAACTCCAAACGCTTGTGCGCCACAAACGAGGCTCTGAAAACCGCTCTCACAAACGCCTTCGGAAACATCTACAACGAGGACGGCACACTCAACAAGGCGCTTTTCGCAAGCATCATATTCAACGATGCCGCCCAGCTGGCAAAGGCGAACGCCATAATACACCCGTTCGTAACCAAAGACTTTCTCGAATGGTCGGAAAGGGTATTCAGCAACAACGGGATTGTATTCGTGGAAAGCGCGATACTGATTGAAAGCGAGTTGAAAAACCATGTGGAAAAGGTCATAAACGTTTCAGTCGACGAAAATGAGCGACTGAGCAGAATAATAAAAAGAGACAGGTGCACCGAGGAAAGCGCCAGAGCCAGAATAAACTCACAGATGCCCGAAAGAAAGAGGGCAGAGGCCGCCGACTTCATAATCATGAACGGCGACGACGACTTCATAACGCCGCAGATAGAGAAACTGCTCACTGAACTATAAAAACAAAACGGGCCGCAGAAACGCGACCCGTTTTTTGTATGTCTTGCTCCGTCGGTTATTCCGTCCTTCTCTCGAGCAGCACAACATTCTCCACATGCTGAGTGTGAGGGAACATATCTACCGGCTGCACAGCCTTGACCGCGTATTCGCCGTCGAGCAGCGACAAGTCGCGAGCTTGGGTTGCAGGGTTGCAGCTCACATAGACAATACGCTTAGGCGCAGCAAAAAGGATTGTGTTTATCACATCGTCGTGCATGCCTGCGCGTGGCGGGTCGGTGATAATCACATCCGGACGGCCGTGCTTGTTTATGAAGTCCTGAGTCAGAATATCTTTCATGTCGCCGGCATAGAACTGCGTGTTATTCAGTCCGTTAAGGCTCGCGTTTATCTTCGCGTCCTCAATAGCCTCTGGCACATATTCGATACCGATGACCTCGCGGCACTGTCTCGCCACGAAATTGGCAATAGTGCCGGTTCCGGTGTAGAGGTCATAGACAAGTTCATCGCCAGTGAGTCCGGCGAAGTTTCTTGCCACTTTGTAAAGCTCGTACGCCTGCAAACTGTTGGTCTGGTAGAATGACTTCGGACCAATTTTGAACTTCAGCCCTTCCATCTCCTCGAATATATGGTCACGTCCGCTGAAGAGTACCACCTCCTGGTCGGTTATGCTGTCGTTCACTTTAGAGTTGACGATATAGACAAGCGATGTGATTTCAGCGAAGTTTTCACGCAGATGGTTCATTACTTTGTCTATCAGCTCCTTATTATTCTCATAGAAAATGACAATAACCATCAGTTCACCAGTGGATGACGTGCGGATGATTATGCCACGCATAAAGCCAGTCTGGGCGCGAAGGTCGAAGAACGGAATGTCGTTGTCTGTTGCGAACTTCTTGATGTCCAGGCGGATTCTGTTCTGAATATCGTCCTGAAGCCAGCATTTGCGTATGTCGAGTATCTTGTCGAAAAGCTTAGGAATATGGAATCCGAGTCCGTTCAGCTCCGACTGTGGCACTGATGCGCCTTCCTCTGTCTTAGCCTTGAAAGCGTCCATTTCCTCCCTTGTCATCCAGCGTTTGTTGGAGAATGAGAACTCCAGTTTGTTCCTGTAAAGCTGTGTTTTCACAGAG
Source organism: Paludibacteraceae bacterium (assembly GCA_017937025.1). GTDB lineage: Bacteria > Bacteroidota > Bacteroidia > Bacteroidales > Paludibacteraceae > UBA4363. The sequence continues at coordinate 30,541 of JAGBEJ010000008.1, forward strand.
CCCAGAATAGGCTGCACGCCTTGCAGTTCCACCTTGCCTATGCGCGTCAGATTGTCGATTATCTGTTTCTGCTTGTAGAACAGCTGCTTGTCGTATGGCAAGTGCTGCCATTTGCATCCGCCGCATGTGCCGAAATGCTCGCAGAAAGGCTCGGTGCGCTCGTCGGAGTATTTCTCGAATCTGACCGTGCGGCCTTCCATATAGCTGTGTTTCTTCTTTGTCACCTGTATATCGACAACGTCGCCCGGAGCCACGAATGGCACGAAAACGACACCGTCTTCCGTCTTGGCAATAGCCATTCCCTCGGCCGCCACATCAGTTATCTCAACATTCTCTAAAAGAGGCAGTTGCTTATTCTTTATTCCCATGTAAGTTTAAGTGGTTATATTCGTTTAAAAAGGGTATTGGTCAGACTGTTGAGCCAAAGGGTCGCCACCGCCAACCGACGCAGAAACCGGACCTCGGCTGTTAAGCTTTGAATCGGCGTATGTGCTGTTGTCATAGCCGAAGTTGTAGCTTTCGTCCGTCAGGTTCATGAACTTCGCCATCTCGCCACGGAACCTCAGTCTGACGTCGCCCACGGCACCATTACGATGCTTTGCTATGATGATCTCAGCGATGCCTTGCAAAGACTCGCCCTTTTCGTCCTCGAAAATCTTGTAATACTCAGGGCGGTGTATGAAGCATACCATATCGGCGTCCTGCTCGATGGCTCCGGACTCACGGAGGTCACTAAGCTGCGGACGTGCGTTCTTGCCCTTGTCCGAGCCGACACGGCTCTCGACGCTACGGTTGAGCTGCGACAGGGCGATGATAGGAATGTCAAGCTCCTTGGCAAGTCCCTTGAGCGAACGCGATATTGTGCTGACCTCCTGCTCACGGCTGCCGAAGTTCATTCCGTTGGCATTCATCAGCTGCAGGTAGTCGATTATTATGAGTCTCACGCCATATTCCTTAACGAGTCGGCGCGCCTTGGTTCTCAGTTCGAAAACCGAAAGGCTAGGGGTGTCGTCGAGATACAATTTGGCATCCTCGAGCATGTTGATTCTCTCCTCCAGACGGCGCCATTCGCTCGAGTCCAGTCGTCCGGTCTTTATCTTTCCGGACTCTATCTCGCACACGTTGCTTATAAGACGGTTGGTGAGCTGCACATTGCTCATCTCGAGCGAGAACAGTCCCACTGGCTGTCCCATATCGACCGCAATGTTCTTCGCCATGGAAAGCACAAACGCCGTCTTACCCATAGCCGGACGAGCCGCTATTATTATAAGGTCGGAAGGCTGCCATCCTGCCGTCATTTTGTCCAGTTCGGTGAATCCCGTAGCCAATCCGCTGATACCTTCCTTCTGCTGTGCCGCCGCGTCGATTCTTTGTCGTGCCTCGGCGATGACAGAACTGACCTTGACGAAGTCCTTTTTCACATTCTTCTGCGACACCTCGAAGAGCCGTCCCTCAGCCGAGTTCATCAGTTCGTCGATGTCTGTCTCTGGGTTATACGCGCTGGAAAGCACGTCAGAAGACAAGCGGATGAGCTCACGCGCCAGATTCTTGTCCGCCACGATACGGGCGTGATATTCGATGTGCGCCGCCGAACCGACATTCTCCGTCAGGCTCATCAGGGCCATGTCGCCGCCAACCTCCTCGTAAGTTCCGTTCTTCTTCAGCTGCTCGCTCACCGTCATCAGGTCCACAGGCTCCTCCTTGACAGAAAGGTCAACAATCGCCTGGTAGATCTTGCCCAGTTTAGCGTCGTAGAAAGAATTTGGATTCAGAATCTCGCAGACCTTGTCATAAGCGTCTCTCTCTATCATCATGGCGCCTATGACGGCCCTTTCCATGTCGAGGGCTTGTGGCGGCAGTTTCCCTTCGAAAGCGGGAACCGCAGCCTGTTCCTTGCTGTTTCTGCGTCTTCTGCTGGAGTCTTGCGATGTAGGTGTTGGCATATCGGTATTCGTTCGTGTGTTTTTGCAAATGCAAATTTAGTGTTTCATTTTTTTATTTACGGGGTTAAAATATATATCTTCGCAAAGAAAGTGACAACCCACGCTACAAAAGGGCGATACAACACAATAAAAAAATACTGCGGTGATTATATTTCCAAATGCAAAGATAAATCTCGGGCTGAACATCGTCAGCAAAAGAGAAGACGACTACCACAACATAGAGACGGTGTTTTACCCAGTCAAAGGCCTGTGCGACATTATCGAATACAGAGAAAGCAGAACGAGGGAGACTTCGCTCGACATGGGAGGCATAAAAATAGACAGCACACAAGACGACAATCTCGTATTCAAGGCTTATAAACTGCTCGCAGAAGAGCACAAGATTCCAGCTCTGGACATAATGCTCAGAAAGAACATTCCTTCGGGCGCAGGGCTCGGAGGCGGCTCAGCCGACGCAGCCTTCATGCTGACCGCATTGAACGACGAATACGGCTTAGTTATAAGCGAAGACGATATTTGCAGAAAAGCCGCATTGATAGGCAGCGATTGCGCATTCTTTACACTAAACAAGCCTGTATTCGCATCAGGCAGGGGCGAAATATTCTCACCAGTATCGTTAGACCTGTCCGGCTACAAAATCGTGATAGTGAAATCGGACGACTTCGTGTCAACCAAAGAAGCCTATGCCAACTGCAAACCCAAAAGTCCGGCTGTCTCCATCAAGGACATTCTGAAAAGGCCAATAGAGGAGTGGAGGAATTGTCTTGTGAACGACTTTGAAGAAAGCGTGTTCACGACACATCCAACAATCAAGCAAATAAAAGAGCGTTTGTACTCAGAAGGCGCGCTATACGCCAGCATGAGCGGTTCGGGAGCGTCCGTTTTTGGAATATTCAGCAAAGAGACCGACGAAAACGAACTTTTCAGACGCATGAAATCGCAAATGCCCACATATTTTGTATTTTGCGAAACGCTCGAATGAAAATCGGCACTCTCCTTTATAGACACTCCAAACGCCTTAAATCAAAAATTTAAGGCGTTTTTGCGCAAAAAAACTGTTCTTTTTGTTCTTTAAGTAAAGCAGATTCACTAAATTTACACGTTTTTGGGCGCAAGCCTTGAAAAAGACACTAAGTGAAAATCTTACTAATTAATAAATAATGAACGACAGAATTTTAAAGGTGGACATAGAAAAGGAGATGAAGTCTTCTTACATCGACTATTCCATGTCTGTTATTGTCCAAAGAGCGCTGCCTGATGTGCGAGACGGACTGAAGCCCGTACACAGACGTGTTCTCTTCGGAATGAACGAGTTAGGCGTAACATCAACCAAGGAGACCAAGAAATCGGCGAGAATCGTCGGAGAGGTGCTGGGTAAGTACCACCCACACGGCGACTCATCTGTGTATTTCACAATGGCTCGTCTTGCCCAAGACTGGATCATGCGTTATCCTTTGGTTGACGGACAAGGTAACTTCGGTTCTGTGGACGGCGACGACCCTGCTGCCATGCGTTACACAGAGGCAAGACTTAGAAAAATCGCCGAGGATATGCTCGTTGACCTCGACAAGGACACTGTTGACTTCCAGAGCAACTTCGACGAGACACTCAAAGAGCCTACCGTGCTTCCTACAAGAATACCAAACCTTCTCGTTAACGGAGCGTCTGGTATCGCAGTCGGAATGGCCACAAACATCGCTCCTCACAACCTAAGCGAGGTTATTGACGGAACATGCGCGTACATCGACGACCCAGAAATAGACATCGAGGGACTGATGAAATACATCAAGGCCCCGGACTTCCCAACAGGCGGCATCATATACGGATACGCTGGCGTGAAATCCGGATTCGAGACCGGAAGGGGACACATGACTATCCGCTCGAAGGTGGAAATAGAGACAGAGTCCAACGGCAGGGAGAAAATCATCGTCACCGAGATACCATACCTTGTTAATAAGTCACAGCTTATACAAGAAATCGCAGATTTGGTTCGTTCGCAGAAAGTGGACGGCATCTCTGGCATCAATGACGAGACCGACCGTTCTGGTATGCGTATTGTCATCGAGATAAAGAAAGACGCAAACGCCAACGTTGTGCTCAACCGTCTTTACAAAAACAGCCAGTTGCAGTCATCATTCAGCGTGAACAACATCGCGCTCGTGAAAGGCCGTCCGCAGCTGCTCAACCTCAAGGATATGATTCGCTATTTCGTTGACCACAGACACGAAGTTGTCGTGAGAAGAACGAAATTCGAGCTTGCGAAAGCACAGAAAAGAGCGCACATCCTCGAAGGATTGATCATCGCGGTGAACAACATTGACGAGGTCGTAAAGATAATCCGCAATTCCAAGAACCAGGAAGAGGCAAGAAACAACCTGAAGGAGCGCTTCTCGCTCGACGACGAGCAGGCTAAGGCTATCGTCGAGATGCGTCTCGGACAGTTGACAAACCTCGCTGTCGATGACCTCAACAACGAGTACGCAGAACTGCAGAAGATGATAGCAAGATATAACGAAATCCTCGCTAACAACGACTTGCAGATGAAGATTGTCAAGGACGAGCTCATCGAGATAAAGGAGAAGTACGGCGACGACCGCAAGACCGACATCGTATATGCTTCCGAGGAGTTCAACGCAGAAGACTTCTACGCCGACGACGACATGGTGATAACCATATCACACATGGGCTACATCAAGCGCACGCCGCTCTCAGAATTCAAGGAGCAGCACAGAGGCGGAGTAGGAGTGAAGGGTAGCAGCTCTCGCGACGACGACTTCATCGAGCATATTTACCCTGCGACAATGCACCAGACACTGCTTCTCTTCACACAGAAGGGACGTTGCTACTGGCTCAAGGTTTACGAGATACCAGAAGGCAACAAGACACAGAAGGGCAGAGCGATACAGAATCTCCTGAACATCGAGTCGGACGACGCTGTCACTGCATACATAAGCACAAAGCAGTTGCTTGACAGCGACTTCAACTCGACACATTACCTTGTGTTCGCTACACAAAACGGTGTGATAAAGAAGACAAGACTCCAAGAATACTCAAGACCAAGAACAAATGGTGTGATAGCTATTGGATTGAGAGAAGGCGACAAGGTTATCGAAGTGCTCCTCACATCAGGCAACAGCGAAATAATCATGGCCAACAAGTTCGGCAAGGCATTGAGATTCAACGAGTCAAAGGTTCGTGAAATGGGACGTACAGCAACCGGCGTAAGAGGTATGCTTCTGAACGGCGACGACGACGAGGTTGTAGGAGTCATAGCCATAGAACCTGAGACAGAAAACAACGTGCTCGTAGTCTCTGAGAAGGGATACGGAAAACGTTCTCCAATAGACGACTACAGAATCACAAACCGTGGCGGAAAGGGTGTCAAGACACTGAATATCAGCGATAAGACAGGACAACTCGTAGCCATCAAGTCAGTAACCGACGACAATGACCTGATGATTATCAACAAGTCAGCCCTGACAATCAGAATCGCAGTGGCAAGCCTCAGAGTCATGGGTAGAGCGACACAGGGTGTCAAGCTCATAAACCTCGGCAAACGAAACCAGAACGACGAGATAGCTTCTGTTTGCGTAGTTGACCACGAGGAAGGCGCAGAAAACGAAGGGGTAGTGGAGGACACAGAAAGCACCACCACAACAGAAAACAACAATGAATAACAGAAAGATGTGCTAAATACGGCACACTATTTGAAACACATCAGACATTAACCATTAAAAAGAACAAAACATGAAAAAGTTTGCAATTTGCGTGGCTATGTTAGTTTCTGCCGCAAGCGTTTTTTCACAGGCTGAAAAAATAAAAGAGGCGAAGAAATTGGCAGGTGGCGAAACTCCGGATTTCGCAAAAGCCATAAGCACAATAAACGAGGCTTTGCAGAATCCTGCAACAGCCAACGACGTTGAAGCATGGTACACAAAGGGACTCATTTATTCAAAGCAGTTTGATTTCGAGGCTGACAAAAGATTCCAGGTACCTCCACAAACACCAGATGTGAACATTCAGAGCGAAGCAGCCTACAACGCATACAAGACATGGCTGATCGCAGACTCGCTGGACGTGATTGAGAGCCAGAACAACCCTAAGAGAAAGGGCAAGCTCAAGTATCACAACGACATTGTGAAGAAAGTCTATGCTAACAAGGATTACCTTAATAACTATGGCGCAATCCTTTTCCAGAACGGCAAGGCTGTAGAGGCTAACAAGGTTTTCGCCGATGTGGCAGCTCTTCCAGAAACAAAGCTTTTCAAGGGCTACGAGAAACTGAATCCTAACGATTCCTTGTTCATCAATGCAAGAGACAATTACAAACTCACCCTTAGAAACGTATATAATGACGTACTTTCTAATGGTGACACAGCGAAGGCTGAGAAGATTGCCATTGATGCTAACAAAAAGTATCCAGAAGACCCAACATTCCTGACTCTGACACTGCAGCACGACCTTTGGGCAGGACGTTCAGAACAGGCTAAAACTAAGTTGGACAAAGCGATTCAGATGAATCCAAACAGTTTTGTTTATTACCTTGTAAGAGCAAACATAAATGGCTTGACAGCAAAGACTCGTCCTGCTGCTGATGCCGATTACAAGAAGGCTTTGAGCATGAATCCTGAATCATACGACATCACTTATGCGTATGGCGACTACAAGAAAATGGTTGGCGACGACCACTATGAGGAAGCCATAAACGTAGAAAGAAAGGACCCAGCCAAGGCTAAGGCAGAAAGAGAGCAGTTTGTAGCTAATTATAACGAGGCTATCAATTATATTGAAAAGGCGAGAGCCATGAAGTCTCCAGCAGATCCAGGCTTGCTTGACAATCTTGCTAAAGTATATGCGAAGCTCCGCAGTTATTATTACAGCATAAAGGATAATGCGAACTTCAACAAGTACGATAAGCTGATGAAGGACACAAGAGCAGCAATGTAGTTCAATCACGATAACTCAACAAAAAACTCCGATGCGAAAACATCGGAGTTTTTTATTACTTATGTTAGTTTATTAAAGCCACAAGAACCAGAGCAATGCTCAGAAATCACTACTTAACATAATATTAATTATGAGAAAATCAAATATTCCCGGCAATACAAACCCTACTTAACATAATTGATACTGAGAATTTCAGGAATGCATAATCAACATTGGTGTCTGCGCATGGAAAACCATTTTTCTCGCAATACTTGGATTAAACAATCTGGAGAAAATATTTCGCTTATATGAATTCAAGCTTATGACATCAATATTCTTTTCCTCAACGAATTTATCAAGTCCCTCCAGAATATTCGAATCCTTTATCAGCGCATACTCTGTTTCGAGATTTGGATATTGTTTTTTGAAGTATTCCTGAATTCCAGCAAGTTTAATCTCGTTCCAGGCATCTGTATTTCTTTGTATATGAACAAGATAAACTTTAAAGGAATATGGCTTGAGCATGTTTATCATCTTGTCGAAGGCTAGCAAATCGTTAGGTCCGAAGTTTGTGGCGTATGCAATATTCTTCACATCAGCGAATTTCTCGAAAACCTCGTCTTCCGGAATAGCAAGTATCGGTGCGCTGCTTCGTTCAATGATTTCCGCAGTCACACTGCCTATGAGATCCTGCTCCTTGCGGTCTTTTCCGCGAGTTCCCATCACAATTATTATAGGTCTTATCTCATCACACACCTTCCCTATTTCTTCCTCTGGAATACCCTCTTTTATTATTGTCGAAAACTTCACATTCGGAATACTGCCATTAGCTATCTTCTTGTTTATAAGATTAGTGATATTACTCATATCAACCTTCGCTTTATCAAGAAGTTTCACAGCTGTATCCTCAGCCTTCTTGTACGTAACAACATCAAAGATTGGCACATTATTGTACATCGGCGTGAAGTACGCATTCATCACAACAACCTCGGCTCCAAGCCTATTCGCCATAAAGAATGCTGTGTCGCAAGCCTTTATCGAATAATCGGAAAAGTCTATTGGCACAAGTATGACTCTTTTTGCTGTCTGCACTGCCCCATCGATTTGAGCATAATCTTCTTTGCTGCCAAGATTCATCTTCTCTACAATCGACAAAGCCTTAGGCAGGTCCGACTCTTTGATTCTGACACGCACACCGGCTGAGACATTCGGCTGCACTAAGTTCACATTGTTAATAACAGTCTCAATGCCTTCGCTCTCGAGCCTTGTCTTCAGTATCTGCGCTTTCTCAAATGTGTGAATGGCCAATGTGACCAGATTATCATTGTGTTCGCTCATAATAATTGCTGTATTTAGGTTTTATTGTAAAGATAAAAAGACTTTTTCTCATATAAAGCAACAAAAAGGAGAAATATGAGTAACTTTGCCCGATTTAATTTGAAAACACACAAAAAAAACAAACAACCAACACATTTATGGAACTCGAAAGCAAGTATAATCCTTCAAATGTAGAATCAAAATGGTATAAGTACTGGCTTGACAACCGATTCTTTCATTCGGAGCCAGACGACAGAGAGCCTTACACAATAGTAATCCCGCCGCCAAACGTGACTGGCGTGCTTCACATGGGACACATGCTGAACAATACCATCCAGGACATACTTGTGAGAAGAGCCAGAATGATGGGCAAGAACGCTTGCTGGGTTCCAGGCACTGACCACGCATCCATTGCCACAGAAGCTAAGGTTGTGGGCAAGCTTGCTGAGCAAGGCATCAAAAAGACAGACCTGACCAGAGAACAGTTTCTTGAGCACGCATGGGACTGGACCAGAGAGCACGGAGGCATAATACTGGAACAGCTGAAGAAACTCGGAGCAAGCTGCGACTGGGACAGAACATGCTTCACAATGGACGAGAAACGTTCAAAGAGCGTGATAAAGGTTTTTGTTGACCTCTATAACAAGGGACTGATATACCGTGGCGTCAGGATGGTAAACTGGGATCCAAAGGCCAAGACTGCCCTTTCCGACGAGGAAGTTATATACCAGGAACAGCAAGGCAAACTCTACTACCTCAGATATAAAATCGCAGGCGAGGACGGATACGCAGTTGTCGCAACAACAAGACCTGAGACAATATTCGGTGATACCGCTATGTGTATCAACCCAGAGGACGAGAAGAACAAGCACCTTCACGGCAAGAAAGTGATTATTCCTTTGGTTAACAGAGAAATACCAGTCATCGAGGATACATACGTTGATGTGGATTTCGGAACAGGATGTCTGAAAGTGACACCTGCGCACGATGTCAACGACTATATGCTCGGCGAGAAATACAACCTTGAGTCAATCGACATATTCAACGACGACGGCACACTCAACAAGAATGCCGGAGCTAGATACGAGGGCAAAGACAGATTCGAGGTCAGAGACATGATAGAGAAAGACCTCGCAGATGCAGGACTTCTCGAAAAGACCGAAGCATACACCAACAACGTCGGTTTCTCAGAAAGAACACACGTCGTAATCGAGCCTAAGCTGTCAATGCAGTGGTTCCTGAAGATGGAAGACCTTGCAAAGCCAGCTCTTGAGGCCGTGATGAACGATACTATAAAACTGCACCCAGCAAAGTTCAAAAACACTTACAAATACTGGATGGAGAATGTCAAGGACTGGTGCATATCAAGACAATTGTGGTGGGGACACCGCATACCGGCATATTTCCTTCCCCAAGGAGGATTTGTCGTAGCCGAGAACGAGGACGACGCACTGAAACTTGCAATTGAAAAGACAGGCGATAAGAGCTTGACCAAAAACGACTTGCGTCAAGATCCAGATTGTCTTGACACTTGGTTCTCATCATGGCTATGGCCAATATCTGTCTTCGACGGCATAAACAACCCGGACAACAAAGACATAAATTACTACTACCCTACAAACGACCTTGTTACAGGTCCAGACATCCTGTTCTTCTGGGTAGCAAGAATGATTGTCTCTGGATATGAGTACAAGAAGGAGCACTGCTTCAACAACGTATATCTTACTGGTATTGTGAGAGATAAGCTCGGGCGCAAGATGTCCAAGTCTTTGGGCAACTCCCCTGACCCAATCGAGCTCATGGAAAAATTCGGAGCCGATGGCGTAAGAATGGGCATGATGCTTGCTGCTCCTGCCGGCAACGACATTCTTTTCGATGAATCGCTGTGCGAGCAAGGACGTAACTTCAACAACAAGATATGGAACGCGCTGAGACTCATCAAGGGATGGACCGTCGCAGACATCGAGCAGCCAGAGGCATCAAAGGTCGCTGTCAAGTGGTTCGAGTCTAAGCTCAGCGCATCTATCAACGAGATAAACGACTTGTTCTCTAAGTACAGATTGTCAGAGGCATTAATGACCGTTTACCGTTTGTTCTGGGACGAGTTCTCAGCTTGGTATCTTGAAGTAATCAAGCCAGAATACCAGCAGCCAATAGACAAAGCCACATATGAGGCAACTCTGTCATTCTTCGAGTCGTTGCTCAAACTGCTGCATCCGTTCATGCCGTTCATCACTGAGGAACTTTATCACGCAGTGAAAGAAAGAGACGAGAAGGACAGCATAATGGTAAGCCAGATGCCAAAGGCTGAAGCTTTCGACAACGACCTTATAGCTGACTTTGAAACAGCGAAACAGGTAGTTGCAAACATCAGAAACATCCGTCAGGCAAAGAACATTGCGAATAAGGCGACATTGGAACTCGACATTGTGTCTTCTGACGCAAAACTGCTCGAAAGCGTGATTTGCAAAATAGCAAATGTCTCTATCGTAAAGACAAGCGAGAAGCCATCAGCAGCGGCTACATTCATTGTCAACACGACAGAATTCGCAGTGCCAATCAAGGACAATATCGATGTAGAAAGCGAAATCAAGAAAATGGAAGACGAGATAAAGTATCTGCAAGGATTCCTCGCTTCTGTCGAGAAGAAGCTCTCAAACGAGAGATTTGTCGCTAACGCAAAACCTGAAATTGTTGAGAATGAGCGAAAGAAGAAGGCTGACGCGGAAAGCAAAATCAATATGCTCAACGAATCAATCGCAGCATTGAAGAAGTAATAAAGCAACATCGCAAAATAAAAAAGATACTGCCCTATGGACAGTATCTTTTTTTAATGCTATGACTATAAACAAAGAAGGGTTGCCATGGCAACCCCTCTTTTATTGCATATAATCTGAAAGATTAGATATCGTAATTACCGATGAAGTATGGATAGTTGTTACCATTCTTAGCCATCGCCATTCTCTTTCTCAGTCCTGCCTTATAAGCATCCCAGTCTGTAATCTGTACTCTTGCTACACCAGATTCCATTGCTGCCTTAGCTACTGCGCATGAAACCTCCTCTAGCAAACGTGCGTCAAATGGCTTTGGAATGAAATACTCTTTGCCAAACTCCAGTTTGTCAACACCGTATGCCTTGCAAACCTCCGCATCAACTGGCTTCTTAGCCAATCCTGCGATAGCCTTGACTGCCGCAATCTTCATCTCCTCGTTGATGGCTGTTGCTCTTGTGTCAAGCGCGCCACGGAAGATGTATGGGAATCCAAGCACGTTGTTTATCTGGTTTGGATAGTCAGAACGACCTGTCGCATAGAGGATATCCTCTCTTGCTTCCATTGCGTTCTTGTATGAAATCTCTGGGTTTGGATTTGCCAAAGCGAATACGATTGGTCTTGGGGCCATGGTCTTAACCATTTCCTGTGTCAAGACATCAGCTGTAGATACACCCAGGAACACATCTGCGCCCTTAACTGCATCAGCCAAAGTAGTCAAGTCTCTGTCTGTTGCGAAAGGCTTCTTTCTGTCGTTAATGTCAGTTCTCTTCGTATTGATTACGCCCTTAGAGTCGCACATTACAACATTCTCTCTCTTGATACCCATTGAAATGGCAAGATTTGTACATGCAATAGCTGCAGCACCTGCGCCATTCACAACCATCTTGACTTCATCAATCTTCTTTCCTGCGATTTCCAAAGCGTTAACAAGACCAGAAGAAACGATAATCGCAGTTCCGTGCTGATCGTCGTGCATGAGAGGTATGTCAACTTCCTTCTTCAATCTCTCCTCAATTTCGAAACACTCAGGAGCCTTTATGTCCTCAAGATTGATACCGCCGAAAGATGGAGCAATAGCCTTAACCACCTCAACAAACTTGTCGATATTTGTCTCGTTTACTTCAATGTCGAACACATCAACATCAGCGAAAATCTTGAAAAGGAGTCCTTTTCCTTCCATAACAGGCTTTCCTGCCATTGCACCGATGTTTCCAAGTCCAAGAACCGCTGTTCCGTTGGAAATAACAGCCACGAGATTGCCCTTCGCTGTGTATTTATATACATCTTCAGGATTCTGCTGAATTTCCTTGCAAGGCTCAGCTACACCTGGAGAGTAAGCCAAAGCCAAATCTTGCTGTGTAATAGTTTTCTTAGTTGGAACAACCTGAACTTTTCCAGCTCTTCCCTGCGAGTGATAGTCAAGAGCCTCTTGTTTTGTGTAACTCATAGTTTATTTATCTAATTGTGTGATTATTTAGGTTTTTCAAAATAGTATGCAAAGTTATACTTTTTATTCACATACGCCTACTAAATCTCGTAAAAAGCCTTAATAACAAGCGTTTTTACAATATCAGCGCACCGGTTAGCGACTTTGTGTCATTCATTCCGTTCTTTTCCATATACTCCTCAATTCCGTCTATTATCTTAGGACAAACTGCGGGATCTATGAAATTAGCCGTACCGACCTCCACCGCGCTTGCGCCGGCGAGCATGAACTCGACTGCGTCTTCCGCATTGGATATGCCGCCAAGACCGACAACAGGGATGCTCACAGCATTGCTGACCTGCCAGACCATACGCAAGGCCACTGGCTTGACACAAGGGCCAGACAGACCGCCAGTCACGGTCGACAGCACAGGGCGCCTTGTCTTCGCGTTCACCGCCATTCCCATCAGTGTGTTTATCAACGACACTGAGTCCGCCCCTGTCGCCTCTACCGCTTTGGCTATGGATGCGATGTCTGTGACGTTGGGAGTAAGCTTGACCATCAGGTGCTTGTTGTACGCCTTTCTTACCGCGCTGACAACCTCAGCCGCAGCCTTAGGGTCTGTACCGAAAGTCATGCCGCCCTGCTTCACGTTCGGACAGCTTATGTTCAGTTCGATAGCCGGAATATTGTCTAATGCGTTTATCTGGCTGGCTGTGTAAACATAATCTTCAATCGATGCTCCAGATACATTCACGATCATATTCGTCGCTATATCCTTGATTTTAGGATAAATATGCTTCACGAAGTAATCTACGCCTTTATTCTGGAGTCCGACGGCGTTTATCATGCCCGAAGGCGTTTCCGCGAGACGAGGATAAGCGTTTCCTTCACGGTGAAGCTTCGTAGTGCCTTTCACGATTATGCCGCCAAGTTTTGATATATCGAAGAAATCGGCATATTCAAGGCCATAGCCGAATGTGCCGGACGCAGTCATGACTGGGTTCTTAAGCACCAGTCCCTTGCCTAAATCTACTGTTAAGTTTACCATTTCAAATCTTTTACATTAAACACCGGTCCGTCTGAGCATACGCATCTATGCCCGTCCTTTGTGTCCTCTACACAGCAAAGACACGCGCCAAGTCCGCAAGCCATCTTGTTCTCAAGAGACACTTCGCAATCAATGCCCTTTTCCAGAGCAATTTTTGCCACTGCCTTCATCATTGGAGTCGGACCGCATGTGTATATACGATCATAAGATTTGCCGTTAAACGCTGAATTTTGCGTAACAAAGCCCTTTTCGCCAAGACTTCCATCTTCAGTTGAAGTGAAAACCTCGCCATACTTTGAGTAAACCTCAAGTTCAACCAAGTCTGATTTTGTCTTTGCTCCAAGAAGATACGAGACTTCTGCACCGGCATTCTTCAGTTCAAGTCCCAGTTGAAGAAGTGGAGCTATGCCGACACCACCGCCGACCAACAGGACCTTCTCCGATTTTTCTGGTATTGTGAACCCGTTACCTAATGGAAAAACCACGTTTACAGTGTCATTTTCCTTCAGTTCACTCATCTTGCGCGTTCCCTTGCCTACTTTCTGTACGAGGAGCCACAACTCTTTATTCTGACGATCTACGTAATGAATAGAAATAGGCCTTCTGAGCAAAACGTCAGCGCCCTCCACGTAAACCTCCGCAAACTGTCCTGGCTTTATTTCAGGCAGTTCCGAGTCAGACACAAGTTTAAGAACGAAATACTGGCTGCCAGGCATGCTCTGATTGCTCCTGACCGCCATATCCCTTATCACTTTTGCCATTTAGATTGATTTAAATTTCACAAATATAGCACATATTTGCGACAATCTAAATCCGCATACGGCTTTATTCGCAACCGTCAGCCTTCACCACTTCATCAAAAGTATTGTCCGAATAAAACACTATAATCTTTTTTATAGACTTGGGCTTTAGTGTCGGCTTATATTCGTCTGCTACAGGCTTTCGCTCTGGCTCTGCGACCACATTCGACTCCTGTGGCTCATCGTTTTCAGAAAAGTCTATCACACCATTAACAACACTCTGTTGAGAAGGCGTATAAGCCTGCCCTTCCTCATTGTCGTTAAAGCCTAAAAGCCAGTTAACCTGTACATCAGGGAAAGCCCGGCAGATTTTCAGTACTAACGCTAGGCTTGGATTATTTCTACCGCTAAAGATATGGGATAGTTTAGAAGGATTTTCTCCGACTTTTTCAGCAAAGGCCTTAGGAGTCATATTATGTCCAGTTATCACCTCTTTTATTCTTTCTGTTATATCAGAAAAATTCAAGCTATTCTCTTCCATAGACACGGTATTGTTTTTACAAAAGTCATTTTACAAAATTAAAAAGCATTTTCGTTTTCTGCAAACATACTTACTTTTACAAAAGTAAAAATACTACTCTGCGTACAAAGTGATAACAGTCTATCAAAAGGCGAATTATGTAAAAGGATAACTACAATTACATAAGCATAAATAACTGATAACTAAAGTAATAATGTGACATTTAACATATTTGGTGACAAAAATCGCACATTTGTTAAATACCTCCGCTGCAATATTAAAGAAAAATTTAAACATTACAACAAATTCAACTGATTTTTAGTTACTTACGAATATAGAATACTAACACAATTTGTTACAAATGACAGTATTACAAAAGTAATACCATTCGGTATTACAAATGTACAACGTCGCAAAAACATTTTATTCTTTACTTGATTTACTTTTGTAAACTCGCGTATTTTCTTGTTTTTGCCTCATGCTAATTTACATTTGTAACAACGAGTGGTTCTGTGTTTGATGAAGAACCTGGACAAGCTCATGATTCACCCCACTCCAACAAAACGGATGATTTGGCACAGAAAATAGAAAATCCACAATTATCTCCTACCACACAAAATGTGCAGCAACAGCGCAAAAAGAAATAGTGTATTATGTTAAGTAATATATGCCCTACTGATACAAAAAAAAGCGCGGCGTAGAAAGAATCTACACCGCACCAAAAATATATTATAGTTTATGAAGAAAGTTTCGCTTACTTAAGTTTTGCTAAAGTCTCCTTTATTCTTCTGAATGCTTCTGTTATCTTGTCTTCTGAAGTCGCGTATGACATACGGATATTGTTAGGAGAAGCGAAAGCGTCACCACCTACACATGCTACAAGTCCCTCCTCGAGCAAGAATAAAGCCAAATCCGAAGATGAGTTTATTGTCTTGCCGTTGTATGACTTACCGAAGTATGAGCTGCAGTCAGGGAACAAATAGAATGCTCCTTCTGGAACATTAACCTTGAATCCAGGAATTTCCTTTGCCAGCTTAACTATAAGGTCTCTTCTTCTCTCGAATGCCTGACGCATAGTCTCGACGCTCGACTGGTCGCCAGTGTAAGCGATCTCAGCAGCCTTCTGGCTTATTGACGAAGGACCAGAAGTGTACTGTCCCTGAAGCTTGATTGCTGCCTTAGCCACCCACAGCGGAGCTGCGATCCATCCAAGACGCCATCCTGTCATGGCATAGCACTTAGACACACCGTTTACGATAACCACTCTGTCGCGAACATTCTCGAACTGAGCGATGCTCTCGTGCTTGCCCACATAGTTGATATGCTCGTAGATCTCATCTGAGATTATCATAATCTGCTCATGCTTAGCCAAAACATCAGCCAAAGCCTTGAGCTCATCATGGCTGTAGATTGCACCGGTTGGATTTGAAGGCGAGCACAAGATTATAGCCTTAGTCTTAGGCGTGATGGCCTTCTCGAGCTGCTCGGCTGTAATCTTGAAATCCTGATCCTGACCTGCGTTTACGATAACGTTCTCGCCACCTGCCAGTTTCACCATTTCTGAGTAGCTTACCCAGAAAGGAGCTGGGATAATAACCTCATCTCCTGGATTTATAAGACAAAGTATTGTGTTGCAAACAGACTGCTTGGCTCCGTTTGAGCATACGATCTGATCAACTGTATAATCGAGATTGTTCTCGCGCTTAAGCTTTTCAACAATAGCCTTGCGAAGAGCAGGATAACCAGGAACTGGAGTATAGAATGAGTAGTTCTCATCTATGGCTTTCTTCGCAGCTTGCTTAATGTTATCAGGTGTGTAGAAATCTGGCTCACCGACACTAAGGTTGATCACGTCGCATCCTTTTGCTTTAAGCTCCGCGCTCTTCTGGCTCATAGCCAATGTAGCTGATGGAGAAAGCGATGCAAGTCTGTCTGATACTTGATTCATTTTGCTTTGCTTTGTTGTTTGATTTTTATGTTTAAAAATATGAACACGGACAAATCCGCTCGTGTTCAATTTGCAAAAGTATTGATATTTTTTGACATGAAGTCACATTTTGCGGCAAATTAAAAGATTAAAGTTCAAAAAAGGAATTTTTAAACTCTATTTTGTCCTTTTTTGTCAAAAGTATGCCTTATAAGCATACATGGCAGATTCTTTTATCGCTAATTTTGTAAACAGAAACGAAAATCATAACTTAGTGAATGCTTAGCAAAGCACACGCTTCGCTTTTTTACAATTGTATATATAAATGTCATGGGAGCAATCCGGCGAATAATACTATTTCTCGCTATGCTTATGCCGCTTCGCGCTGCGGCACAGGAGGTTTCTGCCATTGACACCACAAATGCTGAAATTAGCGAAAATCCAATAAAAAAGACCAGACCAAAGGTAGCTCTGGTGCTATCAGGAGGCGGCGCGAAAGGCTTTGCCGAGATTGGTGTGCTCAAAGTGCTGGAACGCGAGGGCATTCCCGTTGACATTATTGTGGGAACGTCATTCGGAGGCATCGTGTCTGGATTGTACGCAACTGGATATACCGCCAATGAGATTGACTCGCTCTGCCACATACAAAACTGGAACATCGTTTTGAGCGACAAAGTGAAAAGACGCTACCGCTCCCCTAACTCACAGACAATCGACCAACGGTTCATATTAAAATTCCCGATACAAAGGAAGAGGTTTTTCTCTTTGCCTCAGTCTGTTGTCAATGGACAAAATGTCATCAACCTGTTCTGCTCGCTCACAGCCAATGTCCCAGACGACGCTGATTTCTCGAAAGACCTGAAGAGGGAGTTCGCGTGTGTCGCCACAGACTTTTCGACCGGCGACAAAGTCGTGCTGCGCAAAGGCTCGCTGCCTTATTCGATGTACGCGTCAATGGCGATACCAGCAGCCTTCGAGCCGGCGACAATAGACGGACGCATGCTCGTGGACGGAGGCGTGGTGGACAACTTCCCTATCGACGTAGCCAAGGAAATGGGCGCTGACGTGATAATCGGTGTTGACCTCAGAGACAAGGTTATAGAAAGAAAGCACATCAGGGACATGATAGACGTCGTGGGACAGCTGATGACTCTGTACGACCCGATGGATCTGAACAAAGACACTGCCATTTGCGACCTTATAATAAGACCGGACCTGAGCGGATACACTGTGGCGAGCTTCACGTCGCAAGCCGTTGACACTCTCATAAGAAGAGGCGAGGAAGCCGGAATGAGAAACATCGAGAAAATACGAGAGCTGAAGGAGACATACAACCTGCAGCCGGACAGCACAGGAAGAAATCTGGTGAACATAAACAAATGGAGAGTCGAGAACATCGAGATAAAGGGAAAACACTCGCTGCCGGACAAGACATTGATACGCCGGAGCGCACTGAATCTGCCCGACTCCATAACCACAGCGCAGATAAAACGAGGCATTGACAAGATTTACGGACAATACAACTTCAAGAAGATATACTACAGCCTGAGAGACAACGACAGCATCGTGGGCAAGACGCTCGTCATGAACGTGGACGAAGGAAAGAGCTTCACCGAGAATGTCGGATTCAAGGCCAACACGATAGACGCCGCGGCTATAATGCTGAATATCAACCTGCAGGACTATACACGCAAACTCGGATTATTCTCGGCAACTGCTGAAATATCAGCCAATCCAGGCATCAACATCATTGGAGAATTGCACTACAACAGGTTGCCGGTGATAGGCATTCGCGTCGACGGAAAGATGAGGAACTACCAGATTTTCCACAACAAGGACAAGCTCTCATCTTCATATTTGTATTTCACCCAGGGCAATATTTTTGTGACACGCCGATTCTTCGACATCTTCGACACGGAACTCGGCTACAGGCTCAAATACTACTGGTCTGAATTATTCACAACGGACAAGTACAATTACAATCTGACATCAACAAAGGCTCTTGTCGGACAGCCATACGTAAGATTGAAAGTTGACAATTTTGACGACTTCTACTTCCCAAGAAGAGGCGTAAGACTGTATGCAGAAGCCTCGTTCATAGACGATTACATAAACTACAACGACTTCACGCCGGTGCTGCAGGCAGGATTCAAAAGCGTCATACCAATACTGCCAAGAAAAAGGCTGGCTGTGCTTCTGGACTTCTACACGAGAATGTTGTTCTCGACACAGGAATATCCAATATACGAATCGACGTTCTTCGGCGGCGTGGAATACGCGCCATACTTCGACCACCACACGCAGTTCTACGGCCTGAACGCCATCTACAAAGGCAACGACTACACATTCATGCTGATGGGCGGACTGAGATACCGATTCTACAAGAGGAACTACCTGACACTCAGAGTAAACACGCTGCATACGGCAAACGACCTGTTCGACCCGACTGACATACTGCAAGTCCTGGGTTACTCGCTCTCCTACTCCATGCAGACTCCGCTCGGACCTATCGACCTGACCATAGGCTACTCGTCGCACTACGACAAGCCAGCCTTCGCAGCCAACTTCGGATACTGGTTCTAACAAAAAAGCGCATCCTCTTTCTGAATGCGCTTTCATTTTGTTTTATGAGCAAAGATTAGTCGTGATGATGATGGCAGCCGCCGTGGCAAGAACTGTCGCCGTAAACTATCGTGCCATTCAGATACTGCTCAACGACTTTTGAGACCGGAAGCGCTGGCGCGCCGCCATGAACCTGAATTCCAAGTTCATTCAAAATCTTGACTGCACCTGCGCCGAGTCCTCCGCAAAGAACGTCTGTGCCGCCATTTGCAGCAATGAATCGTGGCGCTGAGCCATGCTCATGAGGTGGCGCGTCAAGCACTTGTGTTTCAATAACTTCGCCTTCTTTTAAAGTTACAAATGTAAATTTTGGAGCTCTGCCAAAGTGCTGAGACAGAGTGCCATCCGCCATTGTCGGAATCGCGATTTTCTGATTCATAATTCTAATTTTTATTTTTCTGTTTTGATATTCTTCAAAGTCTGCGTTATCTCCGGTTATCACCACTCCACAGCCCTCGACAATAGCCTTCGCCACTTTCTTGCGCGCGGCGTCATAGATTCTCGTGAATGTGGGGCGAGAAACATTCATCAATTCTGCAGCCTGACTCTGCTGCAGCTCTTCATAATCCATAAGCCGAATAGCCTCGTATTCATCATAATTCATTTTGACTGGATTGGGAGCACTCTGCGCCAAACCGACAGGAGCAAACGAACTAACCGCTGGAGTCGCCATGACAACACGGCATTGCTTAGGTCTCGACATAACTTGATAACTGATTACGAAGCCAAAGATACGACATTTTTATGAACATAGGTTCAAAACATCGGGATATATTCATCATATTTCGAAAAATACGAAAATCGTAGAGACGGTGCATGCACCGTCTAATACACGAAATCGTACAGACGCACAATTTGTAGGGGCGAATAATTATTCGCCCCTACAGCACACCCAATCATTCATTTTCCATATCCAATAAATATGCGAAAATCTATCCCACCCCATTGGGGTTCCTGTTTTGTATTGACGTTTTTATCAGGGGCTAACACCCCTGCCTATGATATTTCGTCCCTCCGGGACTGCCGCACTGACCTCTACCAACTCCGAAGGAGTGATATAAACATAGACACGAGTGTGAGCTCGTGGATGAATGCGGCAACTTCCCGGTCACTGAGCCGAAGGGTAACTTCATTTTAATCATGCCGGTCATTGAGCGATAGCCGAAATGCGGCACCTTTCCGCTCAGTGACCAGAATACCGAACCACAGCGACCAGAGCACACAAAAAAATCCGCCATCTCTGACGGATTTTTCCTTTTCTCACACCAAAAATCTATTTGAAAACCGCACGCACCGACTGACCTAAGTAGCGGTTGTCGAAGTTGTTGTACACGCCGTCTGGATAGAAGTTGACGTCCCACGCGTAGTACGGATAGTCGGTATTCAGCGACGAGGACAAAAAGTAGCCGCGAGACCCGACGTAGCTGAGGTCGCCATCGCCGCGATAGCCCGCAGCAGGCAGAAAAATATGAGCATCACTCAGGGAGTATGATGAGGATGGGGTTCCATTCTTATATACATATTTTCCCTTGTCACTTTCACTTTTTGCTTTATAGACAATGTAGCCTTTTACATTTGAGTTATTGTAGCTTTCCGTCCATACCCAGTAGCACTCATTGCGGAGCTCTGTCTGCTGAGCCTGGGTAGGCATGCGCCACTTGCCGCCCCAGTTGGCTTTAGCGGCGTCGTACTGCGTGCCGGCTATATCGGTCACGCCTTTGAGGGCGTCCTTGTGGTATGTTCCGCAATCGTAAGAGCTTGAAATCTTGCCATCAAGATAGGTGCTCCAACTGTAGGTCTCCTTTGTTGTAGTCTCGCCCCAGGCGAAGTAGCTGCCGTAGTCCTGTGGATTCTCCGCGCCTAAGTTCATTGTCGCCCACTTTGTGCCAGAGGTCAGACCTAAGTCAACATACTCACGACCATTCTCTAAATAAGGATTAGTGAAAGTTATAGAGTCAACGTTGGTCAACTCTGTAGACGTTGCAAACTTGCCGGCTTTACGCCACACCAAAATATCACCCAACGAGGCTGGCTTAGCCAAAGTCACGGAGTCGGTGGCTGCCTTTTTAGTAGCCACACCGTCCTGCCAGCACCATATATCTATCTGTGCCATAGCCGCGAAAGACGCTGCGGCAGCAAGCACTGTAAATACAAATTTCTTCATTGTTCGTCTTTTTTTTCCTGTTAAATTACTTGGTTTTGATGATGCGCGCCGCGCTGTCTCCGCTGCGCAGGATGTAAACGCCGTCGGCAAGCGATGATACGTTGATGACTGCCTTGTCAGCCGCTTTGGTGGTTGAGACAAGGTTTCCGTTAGCCGAGAAGATGAGGATGTCATTTTCTGCGCCTTCAACGGTTATCTCGTTCTTCGCTGGGTTTGGGTAAACCTTCAGCGCAGAAGCCGATGTTTCAGAAATGGCTGTTGCCGGCGCATCCTCAGCCGAGAACACGACTTTGCGTGTCGCACTGATGGACTTCACATCCTCAGATTTGTCGGTTTTCACTACTTTCAGGCTTCCCGATGTCGTGAAGTCCAGCTTGCTCACCACCGCCATGTCATAGACCTGCGTCGTGCCGTCCAACGCCTCCACAACGAGGCTTGAAGCCGACGCCACCTGCATTGCCAGCAGCGATGAAATGATTAATACTACTTTTTTCATCTTTTATTTTTAGGTTAATTAAAAAAATCCATCAACTCGCAGCCATATAATAAGCGCAAAAAGAGGGGACCCCACCACGCTGCCGCGTGACGGAGTCCCCTCTTTTTATGACGTTTTGCTATTAGCTACAAGCTTGCTTGCTTGCTTGCTTGCTAACATATTATCCGACATTTGCAAATTTTCGAGCATATTTATCAACAAAAACCATACAAAATTAAGAATATTTTATTAATAATAAACAACAAGAAGAAAAAAATGTATGAAAATGCTTTCAGGACAGAACGACACCCATACAAAACCGCCATTTGTGGCTATTCACACCACCGCAAAATCACAACAAATGACTATTGCCAATAATCAAGACTTTTGCTTATTTCGTATCTTGTTTTAAAGAACCATTTTAAAATCATGAACACTCAAATCAAATATCTGTCGGAACTGAACCCAGGAGAAGAAGGATACATAGCTAAAGTGCTGGGACACGGCAGATTCCGCAAGAGAATAAACGAAATGGGATTCGTCGCCGGCAAGAAGGTGACCGTGATAAAGCGCGCGCCGCTGCAGGACCCTGTGGAATACGAGATAATGGGCTACCGCATCTCGCTGAGAAACTCCGAGGCAGAGATGATAGAAATAGTCAGCTCGACTGAGCAGTTCGAGGACAAGAGCCAGAACTACGGCACGATAGACGAAGGACTGAAGACTTCCGCCATAAAGAAAGGCAAGGAGATAAACATCGCCCTCGTGGGAAATCCGAACTGCGGAAAAACGACAATCTTCAACTACGCTTCCGGCAGCCACGAGCATGTGGGCAACTACTCCGGCGTGACGATAGACGCCAAGGAGGCAACCCTGAAGTACGGCGAGTACACAATAAACATAACCGACCTGCCAGGCACCTACTCCATCACAGAATACTCGCCGGAGGAGCTGTATGTGAGAAAGCACATCATAGAGAAGAAGCCGGACATCGTGGTGAACGTGCTCGACGCGTCGAACCTCGACCGAAACCTATTCCTGACGACCCAGCTCATCGACATGGACATCAAGGTCGTGATAGCGCTGAACATGTTCGACGAACTTAAAGACAAGGACATCGACTTCAGATACGACGACTTCGGAAAGATGATAGGCATCCCCGTCGTGCCTACAATCGCATCAAAAGGAACTGGCATCAAGGAACTTATACAGAGAATCATAAGAGTGTATGAAGACGCCGACCCATCAGTGCGCCACATTCACATAAACTACGGCTCGGAAATCGAGAATGCCATAAAGGGCATACAGAGCGTGATATGGGAAAACCCTTCTATCGGCGACCGTCTGTCGTCGCGCTTCTTGGCCATCAAGCTTCTGGAGCAGGACAACGAGACACGCAAATTCCTCAGCCAGTATAACAATTACAACGAGATAATCGCAGAGGCAGAAAAGAGAATCGAGGCGCTGGAAAAGGAGTATTCGGAGCAATCGGAAACCATAATCACAGACGCCAAGTACGGATTCATAGACGGAGCGCTCAAGGAGACGCGAACACTGCCGCACGAAAAGCCGAAGCGTCAGATTCGCAAGCTCGACGACCTGCTTACGCACAAAATATGGGGATTCCCTATTTTCTTCGCATTTCTGTTCATAATCTTCGAAGCCACATTCGCCATCGGGCAGTATCCAATGGACTGGATTGACGCCGGAGTGTCGTGGATAGGCGACCTCGTCAGCACACACATGCCGGACGGACCGCTGAAAGACCTCATCGTGGACGGAGTGATCTGCGGCGTGGGCGGTGTCGTGGTGTTCCTGCCCAACATCCTCATCCTGTTCTTCTTCATCTCACTGATGGAAGACACAGGCTACATGGCAAGAGCGGCGTTCCTCATGGACAAGATAATGCACAAAATCGGTCTGCACGGCAAGTCGTTCATTCCGCTTATTATGGGATTCGGATGCAATGTGCCAGCCGTTATGGCCACAAGAACGCTCGAGAACCGCAGCGACCGCCTGCTCACCATGCTCATCATACCGTTCATGTCGTGCTCAGCCAGACTGCCGCTCTATCTGCTGCTCATAGCCGCCATATTCCCAAGCAATCAGGGACTTATGCTGTTTGTCGTTTATCTGGCAGGCATGCTGATGGCTGTGGTTATGGCAAAGATATTCAGCAAGACACTGTTCAGAAAGAAGGAAGTGCCATTCGTGATGGAGCTGCCTCCTTACAGAATACCGACAGCCAAAAGCACATTGATACACATGTGGGAGAAAGGCAAGCAGTATCTCAAGAAGATGGGAACAGTGATTCTGACCGCCTCCATCATCATCTGGGCACTGGGCTACTTCCCACGCGACACAGAGTACAGCCAGGACTATGACGCGATAATAGCGCAGGCCGAAGCCAACGGCGACGACGAAACTGCGGCGCAAGCAGCGGTTGACAAAGAAGCTGAACGACAGGAAGCGTCTTACATAGGAAGAATCGGCCACGCTATCGAGCCGATAATCAAGCCGTTAGGATTCGACTGGAAAATCGGCGTCAGCCTCTTCTCCGGCATGGCAGCCAAGGAGATTGTCGTCAGCACTATGGGCATACTCTATCAAGCCGACGAGGAGGCTGACGAGAACTCCGTATCATTGCAGAAGAAACTCCAGCAGCAGACCTACGTTCACGGTCCTAAGGCAGGAGAGAAAGTCTTCACACCGCTTGTGGCTCTGACACTGATGATTTTCGTTCTGATATACTTCCCTTGCATAGCCACAATCGTAGCTATAGCCAAGGAGTCAAGATGGAAATGGGCGATTTTCGTGATGGTTTACACCACTCTTTTAGCTTATTTAGTATCTTTGGCGGTGTACCAGATCGGAAGCCTTATTATATGAGACGCAATGTTTTAAGAAAAAGCATAACAGCCGCTTTGTTTTTCGTCGCATTTGCATCCGCATTTGCGGCGAAAACATATATATCAGAAGCAAAACTCAGCACTCTGTACACGATAGATGGTTCGCACGTCATAAAGACAATGAACCACCAGGACCTCGACCTGTATTTGGACAGTGTGAGAATCGCCGGTGTCAAGGCCATAGACATGTGCGCCCTGCTGAATAACAACGACGAGAACTACTATCACGACAAGGCTTTGCGCAACGGCAACCTTGTAGCGCCGCTGACAACCAACGGCAGCGCCTTCGCCGACGCCGTTCAGTACGACTATTGGGACAACATCGTGTACGTCGTGAGAGAATGCTGGAAAAGAGGCATTTACGTCAAAATCAGTCCTTTAGGACCAGACATATACAACAACGTCCAGCCAAACAAAGGCATGGTCAGAATCTACATCAATCTGCTATGCCGATTATTGGAGAAAGAAGTCAACATCGTTTGGCGCATAAACCAAAGCATCATGGGGCCTCAAGCCGCGGAACTGTCCGAAGAAATGGTCAGCGCGATAAAGGTCCACAACAAAAAGCAGCTGATAGTCTTCGAATAAATTTGCTGCATCTGCCCTTTTTAATATCTTTGCAGCGTCAATCAACAGAATGATTGGCACGTGTACTTGATAACCACGTTAAAAACAAGTTTTTATGGCAGAAATATCAACAAAACCGAACAACAAGGCTCTTGTTGTTCTGAGCGGAGGACAAGACTCCACCACTTGCCTGTTCTGGGCAAAAAAGGAATTCAAGGAAGTTTACGCAATCAGCTTCAATTACGGTCAGAAGCATCAGCATGAGACAGCCATAGCGCAGTCTATCGCGGAAAGGGCTGGTGTCAGCTTCAAGCTTATGGACATCTATTTCATAAGCCAGCTCGCGACAAACTGCTCGCTCACCGATTCCAGCATCAAAATGGACAAGGAAAAGCCCGAAGGCTCTTTCCCTAACACATTCGTGCCTGGACGTAACCTGTTTTTCCTGAGCATCGCTGCAGTTTACGCGCGTTCGCTCGGCATCAGAGACATCGTGACTGGCGTTTCGCAGACCGACTTCAGCGGATACCCTGATTGCAGAGACTCGTTCATAAAGTCGCTCAACGTGTCGCTCAACCTCGCCATGGACGAGCAGTTCGTTCTGCACACTCCGCTCATGTGGAAAGACAAGGCAGAGACATGGGAAATGGCTGACAATCTGGGAGTTTTCGACATTGTGAGAAACGAGACGCTCACATGCTACAACGGAGTCGTAGGCGACGGATGCGGACACTGCCCTGCATGCTTATTGCGCAGAAAGGGACTTGAGATGTACCTTGAAAAGAAAAACCTAAAACACTGATTATGTTCTACTTAGTAAAGAAAATAGAAATAAGCGCGGCACACAGACTGTCGCTCAACTATGAATCCAAGTGCAGCAACACTCACGGACATAACTGGGACATAACAGTGCACCTGAAAAGCCAGACACTGGACGAGAACGGCATGATAATGGACTTCTCCAAAATAAAGAAACTCATAAAAGAGCCGTTGGACCACAAGGTGCTCAATGACATTTTCGACTTCAATCCGACTGCGGAAAACATTGCCAAATGGGTTTGCGACACTCTGGGAGAGAAATGCTACAAGGTCGAAGTGACCGAAAGCCGCGACAACACTGCTATATACACTCGCGATGAGTAAATACAAGATTGTTGAGATATTCGACAGCATAGAGGGCGAAGGCAAGCGCAGCGGACAACTCGCAACATTCGTTCGCACAACCGGATGCAACTTGAGATGCTCATACTGCGACACGCTATACGCACTTTCCGAAAAGAACTGCGAATACACGGAATTAACCTCTGACGAGATAATCTCAAGACTGAACCCACTGTACCGCAAAGTGACTTTGACAGGAGGCGAACCGCTCTTCCACCCCAACATCAAGGAACTGATAAGTGAAATGTGCTCAGCAGGCTACGAAGTCAATGTCGAGACAAACGGCTCAATAAGAGTAGCGCCGTTCCGTGTCGCCGACAACATATTCTTCACCATCGACTACAAACTGCCTTGCAGCGACATGGAAAACAGGATGGACAAAGACGCATTTCTTGAACTGACAAAGGAAGACGTCGTGAAATTCGTCATCGGCACAAAGGAGGACTGCGACAAAACCATAGAAGTCGTGAGAATGCTTCAGTCGCATTATGGCAACGAAATGCCACTGATATACCTATCCGCCGTCTGCGGCAGAATCAGCCATGCCGACATTGTGACATTCATGAAAAGTCACACGGAACTGAGTAATGCCAGAATACAACTGCAAATGCACAAAATCATCTGGCCCGACATAGACAAAGGAGTCTAAAAGACTCTGTGCTATCGTTCCAAATCATGCATTTCAAGCCTCTTTTCAGCAAGCGCCTCATACTTAGTGCCCTTGCGGCCGTAATTAGCATACGGATATATTGAAATGCCGCCTCTTGGCAGGAAATAACCTGTTACTTCGATATATTTGGGATCCATAAGCGCAATCAGGTCTTTCATTATCCTGTTCACACAGTCCTCATGAAATGCGCCGTGGTTTCTGTAACTGAAGAGATACAGTTTCAGGCTCTTGCTCTCCACCATTCTCTCCGAAGGAATATAAGCAATCCTTATCTCGGCAAAATCCGGCTGACCAGTGATCGGACAAAGCGACGTGAACTCCGGACAATTGAAGCGCACCCAATAGTCAAACTCCGGGTTCTTATTGTCAAAAGTCTCAAGAAGCTCCGGATTATACTCAGTCGGATACACAGTCTGTTTGCTTCCCAGCAATGTCAAGTTCTTGTCTGCCATATATTTATCAATTTATTTGCACTTGTGATATACAAAGATAGCACAAAAAAAGAGGATAAAAAAAAGCCGCATTTGCATGCGGCTTTTCCCTTACTATGTGGTTCTTTGATTAAGCTTTCTTTGCTTTGTCCACGATAGCCTTGAATGCTTCAGGCTGGTTCATAGCCAAGTCTGCGAGCACCTTGCGGTTCATCTCGATTCCGGCCTTGTGAAGCGCGCCCATAAGCTGAGAATAAGAAAGACCCTCGAGACGAGCAGCCGCGTTGATTCTCTGAATCCAGAGAGCGCGGAAGTTTCTCTTCTTGTTACGACGATCACGGAAAGCGTAAGTCAGACCCTTCTCCCAAGTGTTCTTGGCTACAGTCCAAACGTTCTTTCTTGCTCCGAAATATCCTCTTGTAAGCTTAAGGATTCTCTTTCTCTTAGCTCTGGATGCTACATGATTTACTGATCTAGGCATAATAAATTGTTTTTGTGAATGTTAGCGCCCTTTCTTTACAAAGGAACTTCAAGCTAATCACTCGGTTAAAAATACTAGAAATGAATACTTTAAAAATTACTTCAAACAAAGAAGTTCCTTTACTGCAGAGCTGTTTGCTTTCTCTACGAGAGAGAAATGAGTTAAGTTACGCTTCTGCTTCTTAGTCTTCTTAGTCAGAATGTGACTCTTGAAAGCATGCTTTCTCTTGATTTTTCCTGTTCCGGTAAGAGCGAATCTTTTTTTGGCACCGGAATTAGTCTTTAATTTAGGCATTTTACAGTTATAATTAAAAAAAACAATAATTTCTACTTTTTAGGAGAGAGCATCACGCTCATCTTCTTACCTTCGAGCTCTGGCATTGACTCAACCTTTGCCACTTCCTCCAAATCGTTGGCAAGACGGAGAAGCAATATCTCACCTTGCTCCTTGAAAAGGATTGAACGTCCCTTGAAGAACACATAAGCGCGGATTTTGCATCCTTGCTTAATGAATTCCTGCGCATGCTTCAACTTGAAGTTGTAGTCATGCTCATCAGTCTGAGGTCCGAAACGAATTTCCTTGACAACCACTGTTGTCGATTTCTTCTTCATTTCCTTCTCCCTCTTCTTCTGCTGATAGAGGAATTTCTGATAATCAACCACCTTGCAAACTGGAGGAACAGCATTTGGAGAAATCTCCACAAGGTCAAGTCCCTGTCTGTCAGCTATATCAATTGCCTGAGAGATTGGATAAACACCCTGTTCTACATTCTCTCCAACTAATCGAACCTCTTTAGCAACGATATTCTCGTTGATTCTGTGCTGGTCTTCCTTTATGACTCTGCCACGCATTGGACGGCGGCTATTATCCTGGTAAGCTATAGTTTTGTCCTCCTAATTTTTATTATAAATAAAGCATTGTGTTTCAGTCTTCTGATGCAGTGTTTAAGCGCACTGGACTCATCAGCCAACAAAAAACGCACAAAAATAGAACAAATTTCTATAAGTTGTGCGTTTTTATCTGTTTTTATTTCACGAAAGTATCAGAAATATCCTAACACTTTGGTGTCATCATGTCATTGACAATGGCAAGTACCTTGTCGGCGAATTCACCGATAGGCAACTGACCGACATCTTCGCCCCCCTGCTTACGTACAGAAACCTTGCCTTCGGCTGCTTCCTTCTCGCCCACGATCAGCATATAAGGTATGTGCTTGATTTCGTTGTCGCGAATCTTACGTCCGATTTTCTCGTTTCTGTCATCGACAATCGTGCGTATGCCCTTCTCATTGAGTGTGTCGCTGACCTTTTGAGCGTAGTCATTGAACTTCTCGCTGATAGGCAGCACGATAGCCTGGTCAGGCGCCAGCCACAATGGGAATTTGCCTGCTG
Organism: Paludibacteraceae bacterium; assembly: GCA_017937025.1. Taxonomy (GTDB): domain Bacteria; phylum Bacteroidota; class Bacteroidia; order Bacteroidales; family Paludibacteraceae; genus UBA4363. Next base: position 60,036 of record JAGBEJ010000008.1, read on the forward strand.
TGTGCTCGATGAGCACTGCCACGAATCTCTCCATGCTGCCGAATGGCGCACGGTGAATCATAACCGGACGGTGCTTCTTGTTGTCGTCGCCTGTGTACTCCAGTCCGAAACGCTCAGGGAGGTTGTAGTCCACCTGTATTGTTCCAAGCTGCCAACGGCGTCCGAGGGCGTCCTTTACCATGAAGTCGAGCTTAGGTCCGTAGAACGCTGCCTCGCCTGTCTCCACTCTCGCAGGAAGCCCCTTCTCCTCGCAAGCCTCCACGATTGACTTCTCTGCCTTTTCCCAAACCTCGTCGCTACCTACGTATTTCTCGTGGTTGTTAGGGTCACGGAGCGAAATCTGCGCCTCGAAGTTGTCGAAGTTAAGAGCCTTGAAGATAATGTTTATTATGTCCATAACGCGAAGGAATTCCTCCTTCACCTGGTCCGGACGACAGAAGATGTGAGCATCGTCCTGAGTGAACGAACGGACACGCGTAAGTCCATGGAGCTCACCGCTTTGCTCATAACGATACACTGTACCGAACTCAGCCACACGAAGCGGAAGATCCTTGTACGAACGAGGCTCGTTCTTGTATATCATGCAGTGGTGAGGACAATTCATAGGCTTGAGCAAGTACATCTCGCCCTCCTCTGGTGTAGTGATTGGCTGGAAACTGTCCTTGCCGTAGTGGTCCCAGTGTCCTGAAGTCACATAAAGCTGCTTGTTTCCGATATGCGGAGTGATTACCTGCAGATAGCCGAACTTCTTCTGTATCTTCTTCAGATACTCCTCAAGGTTCAGTCTCAACGTAGTGCCCTTTGGCAACCAGATAGGAAGTCCCTTGCCCACCATGTCGCTGAACATGAAGAGTCCCATCTCCTTGCCTATCTTGCGGTGGTCGCGCTTCTTAGCCTCCTCCAAAAGAACGAGGTACTCGTCGAGCATCTTCTTCTTAGGGAAGCTCACGCCATAAACACGGGTGAGCATCTTGCGCTTCTCGTCGCCTCTCCAGTACGCTCCTGCTATCGAAGTCAGTTTGATAGCCTTGACCGGCTCTGTGGAAGCCAAGTGTGGTCCACGGCAAAGGTCAACGAAATTTCCGTTTGTGTATGTTGTTATAGTACCGTCCTGCAGCTCGCTTATCAGCTCCACTTTATATGTCTCGCCTCTGTCGCCGAACATTTTGAGAGCGTCAGCCTTTGAAATGTCAGCACGCACAAGCTGTTCCTTCTTAGAAGCGAGCTCTTTCATCTTGTCCTCTATCTTCTGGAGGTCTGTGTCCTTCAACTCAACTCCATCACCGAGGTCAACGTCATAATAGAATCCGTTCTCTATAGCCGGTCCGATACCGAATTGCACTCCTGGATAAAGCTCCATCAGCGCTTCGCCGAGTATGTGGGCTGATGTGTGCCAGAATGTCTTCTTGGCCTCTACGTCCTCCCACTTGTGGAGTTTTATGGTGCAGTCAGATGTGATTGGACGAGAGATGTCCCATATCTGATCATTTACTGTTGAGCTCAGCACTTCCTGTGCAAGACGAGGACTAATGCTCTGAGCGACCTCCAAAGGAGTGATACCCGATTCAAATTCTTTTACTGAACCGTCTGGAAAAGTGACTTTAATCATAATTGTTTGTTTTACCTTACAAATGGTATTTATTTTTTTCGGAACGCAAAGATAAGAAAGTCAGCAACAAAAACGAAACATTTCCGCATCATATAATTGATGCCGCCCCATCCGCATGCCGAAGCCGGCAAGGCGTTGGTTAGAATTCAGAATCGACACACGCTCTGGAATCCACCACCTCGCCTATTATCTTCTTGACCTTGACGTGCTCAGGATGATCGGCGTAAACATTCAGTCCTGCCCAGTCCTCGAACTCGCAGACAAGACTCAAATCCCAAGTCTCGGCAGGATTGGCGTTGATGCCGACTGTCTCGTGCTTCAGCTCCTTGACTATCGATGTGAGCGCCATCAGACCGTCCTTTATCTGGTTTAACTTCTGCATTCTTGCCTCTGGCGATGCGAAAGGCTTCATCTTGAATAATACTATATGTCTTATCATAATATATAAATGTGTAAAAAAAACGGCACAAACTTATCAAAAAGCAGACAAAAATAAAAATTGTCAACAATTGCGCTACATTGCAAGGCTTTTACTTATCTTTGAAAGATTCTAAATATCATTAGTAACCGACTAACGAAAAATGGCTAACAACAAGATCCTAAGCATCTTCAAGAAAGGATTCGCAAAGACAAAAAGTTTTTTCAAAGAGAAAAAGAGCAATTTCAAGAAAGCGCCGTGGTACGGCAAGCTTTGGCGCACGCTTCTATACTCGTTCATTTTATTCCTGCTCTACCTGTTTCTTGTTGACATTAACTTCCTTTGGCTGTTCGGCAAATCGCCTAGCATATCTAACATAAAGAACCCAGAGCCATGCGTGGCATCCGAGATATACAGCGAGGACGGAGTGCTGATCGGAAAATACTTCAAGGAGAACAGAACTCCGGTCAAGTATGAAGAAATAAATCCATATTTGGTGAAAACGCTCGTCGCTACCGAGGACGAGAGATTCTACGACCACTTCGGCATAGACTTCAGCGGACTCTTCGCAGCCATCAAGGACTACATCGTGCATGGCAAAGTGAGAGGCGCCAGCACCATAACACAGCAGCTGGTGAAAAATATGTTCAAGACCAGAAGCCAGTACAGCAAAGGCCTTTTCGGACATATCCCTGGACTGTCCATCATCATAGCCAAGACAAAGGAATGGATAACCGCTGTGAAGATTGAATGCACCTACGACAAGCAGGATATAATAACAATGTACCTGAACACAGTAGACTTCGGCAGCAACGCCTTCGGCATCAAGACCGCCGCAAAAACATACTTCGGCACTACCCCAAAAGACCTGACCATAGAGCAATGCGCCACACTGGTAGGCATGCTGAAAGCCACCACGACATACAACCCGAAGATAAATCCGAAGAACAGCAAGAGAAGAAGAAACGTTGTGCTGGACGGACTCTACTCACATAATATAATAACAAAGGAAGAGTGCGACTCGCTGAAAAACATAGAGATAGACATGCAAAAGTACAACGTGGAGCAAAGCTACTCCGGATACGCATTGTACTTCAGGCAGACACTTGCCGACGATGTTGAAAAGATACTGAACAGCAAGACAGACGAAGATGAAAGCTACGACATATACAGCGACGGACTGAAGATATACACGACCATCGACTCGCGTATGCAAAAGTACGCAGAAGAGGCTGCCAGAGAGGAAATGAAGAAGATTCAGAGAAACTTCAACAGCCATTGGGGAACGCAAGAGCCATGGAGAGACGAGCGAGGCAACGTGATACCGAACTTCATAGAAAACCTCGCAAAACGCACCGACAAATACAAAAACCTCAAGGCTAAATACAACAACGAGGACAGCGTGTGGGCAGAGATGGAGAAGGTCCACAAAGTGAAAGTATTCGACTACGAAAAAGGCTATGTAGAAAAGGAAATGAGCAGCATGGACTCGATAAGATACATGGAGAGATTCATGCACACAAGCCTTGTGTCTATGGAGCCAACAACGGGATTCGTGAGAGCATGGGTCGGCGACATCGACTTCAACTTCTGGAAATACGACAAGGTGAGAGCCGAAAGACAGCCGGGCTCAACATTCAAGCTGTTCGTCTATGCCGAAGCTATGAGGCAAGGAATGTCACCATGCGACTATGAAACAGACAGTTACATACAATGGGAATATGTGGAGAACAATCCTAAGGACAAGGATTACGGCAAGACCAAAAGATGGATTCCGCATAACGCAGAAGGATTCTGCACCAACAACCTAATGACACTAAAAGCGGCATTCGCAAGATCCGTAAACACAATCGCTGTGAAAGTGGCGCAGGAGGTCGGCGTGGAGAAAATCATAAATACAGCCAAACTGATGGGCATAAAGACTCCGCTGAGAAACACTCCATCAACATGTCTCGGCTCGTCAGACGTGACACTCGAGGAACTCGTGAACTCATACTGCACCGTGATAAACGAAGGAAAGAGACACGAGCCTGTGCTGATAACCAGAATCGAAGACAGACACGGCAATGTGATCTACGACTACGCCAAGGAGAAAAAAGAGGAAATCCCCGCCCTCTCATACGAGGACGCGTACCTCATGACGCAAATGCTCAGAGCCGGAATGTCGGAGCCGGAAGCCACATCAATGAACCTGTGGTCATACGTATCAGGCACGCAGACCGACTTCGGAGGCAAGACTGGAACGTCGTCAAACCACAGCGACGCATGGTTCGTGGCCGTGTCGCCTAAGCTTGTGACCGGTTCATGGGTGGGCGGCGAGCACAGATGCATCCACTTCAGAACAAGCGCCTACGGCTCAGGCAGCCGCGCTGCACTGCCTATCGTCGGCTCGTACCTGAAAAAAGTGCTCAACGACAACAGCCTGTACAAATACCGCGCTCGCTTCGACAAGCCTAAGGAGAATATCAGCAGAACATACTCATGCCAGAGTTTTTATATTAAAAACGACTCAACATCTTCCGATTCGACAAGTACAAGCGCCCCTACCGATGAAGAAGAAATTGTCGCAGATTGATTTTTACAAAATATTATAACTCAACACAATAAGAATAAAATCCTATCCATACGGGTAGGGTTTTTCTTTTGCGTCCAAACATAAAAAACTGCTAAAAAACATAATTTTGACGTGTTTAATTGGTAAAAATTTGAATAATAAAATTCAACTCAATACCTTTGCGACGTTTTTTCCAAATGAAAAGACATTGAGGAAAGACAAAGACTCCATTGCCGAAGCACAAACGCAAAGGCACTGACAGTCAAGGCATTCTGCACAAAAGAGAGGCAGATGTCCATTATTTACCAAATAAACATTTATGACAAAAACAAAAGCTGTTTATTCAATCTTAGTATTAATCGCAGGTCTGCTGCTATCATTCAAGGCAACCGGCACAAGAGAGCAAGGTATAGAAAAGGGAGACATAATACTAACGAAAGATAACGGAAACGAAATCTTAACAGAGGCAATAGAAAAAAACAAAGGGAAATACATCATTCTGAACTTCTGGTCGAGCTACAACGCCGAATCACGCGCGAGAAACATCATGCTGAGCGAGATAGCAAAGAACGACAGCAACAACGTAGCGATGATCTGCGTATCATTCGACAAATTCGAATCTGTTTTTCAGGAGACTATAAAGTCCGATTCGCTGAACAACACAGTAAACATCTTAGTAAAGGACGGATTCGACAGCCAGACGGCGCAGAAATACGGAATCAACGGAAAGTTTGGAAACTTCATAATCGACCCGCAGGGCGTTATAATAAAGAAAAACGCGAATGCAGAAGCGGTAGAATCCCTGATTAAATCTTAGTTTTTCGATATTCAAAAACAAAAACGGCAACTCAAAAAGTTGCCGTTTCTTGTTTATTTACGCCTGAGCATGTACTTGCCGTAGGTGCTCAGCACTTTCTCGATATAACGGACCGTGCCCTCCGCACGGAAATATCCCGACTTGACGACTGGATCTGTGTAGTACTCGTGGACCGACTCCAGCAGAAGGAAATGCTCCACATTTCCGTACCAGATATGAGGGTCGTAGCTGTACTTCTTGGCGAGGTTCATGGCATCCACCACATGCGAATGGCCGGCGTTGTAAGCCGCAAGTATGAACTTCACCCTCTCGCCTTCGTCAGGCACCTCCGCAAAGAGCTTGTCAAGTCTCTTAAGTAGCACTACCCCGACCTCTATCGACGTCTCCGGGTCGTCAATCCTATCGACCGAATACCCCAGCCTGCGCGCAACCGACGGCATGACCTGCATGATGCCGCGCGCACCGAGCCATGAGACCACCGTAGGGTCGAAACGCGACTCCTCGTAAGCGATAGCCGCCAGGAAGCGCCAGTCCCACGGAGTGCCCTGGGCATATTTCTTGAACAAATTGTCATAAGGCGAGATAGCGCCTCGCGGAATCACCACTTTCTGGTCGCCGAAGAACTTGGCCTTAGTGAAGTATTTGTTATACAGTTCGTTATAATACGAATGCTTGACGTCGTTGCCGAGCCAGCCGTTTATGCTGTCGAGCAGTTGCGGACAGTCCTTCCTCACTGCCCACGCCGACCGCTGAGGGAAGCTGACAGCCAGCTTGCAGTCGATGTTTTGATAATATGTCTTGTTGAGCATGGCGATGTCGTTCTCCACCACGGCATAGTCAATCGAGTCCTTGGACACCATCTCAATGAGGTCGTCGTCCGAAACAGTGTCGGAGACGGTCCTTATTATAATACCGCCGCCGAGTTCCTCGTTCATATTCCTCAGACGCTGCTCATACTTCGAGCCCTCGTTCACATAAACTTCCTTGCCGAGCAGCTGCACGACATTCGTCAACTCGTCGGTGCCCGAGCGCTGCACCAGCACCTGCCTTGTTATATACACGTTGTCGGCGTAGGAGTATTTCTGCTTATATTCATTGGTGACAGGCAGACGGCAGGCTATCAAATCGACCTTGCCGGAGTCCAGCAGCGCGGTCAGTTCCGAGACGGAATTGGCTATCGTCAGCGACAGTTTCAGCGACTTCTCATCTGCGAACTTGTTGAGAAGTTCGTAGTCGAATCCGAAAGGCTCGTCCTGCAGAATGAAGTATGTCGAGGAACCGTACAGCGTAGCCGCGCGAAGGGTGTCTGAGGCTACGATGGAATCATAGTCTCGCACCTTGTGCGTCTCTTCTTTCTTAGAGCACGAGGAAAACGCCATAATCAGCAACGACGACATTAAAAAGAGAAATCTCTTCATACAAATTAGACTAAAGAAGTTAGCTAATATATGAACTAAATGACGAAAAAGCAAGAAAGCCCGATGGAGCAGCAAGAAAACAAAAAAGGACGCATTTTCATGCGTCCTTTTCGAGCCTCTTGTCGGATTCGAACCAACGACCCCGAGATTACAAATCACGTGCTCTGGCCAACTGAGCTAAAGAGGCGTAAAAGAGGGTAAGCGATCTGCATCGCACCGCTACAACCAAATTACCCTTGCTGTGTTCCCACCCTGGGGGATTCAAAGGGAGCTGGTCGTGTAGGACTTACCCGGGCACAAAGGTACATAAATCTTTTAATTTAACAAATACGTCGGTCAATTTTTTAGAATCGGACTTGTACTGCCACAAATATCCCAAGACTGCGCATCCTCCAAAACATAGAGACTCAACAACTTGCACATTGTCCAACGTGACTCCGCTGAGGGCAAAAATTTTGCTATCTATGACTCCTTCAGCCCTTTTTTGCCGCAAATCAGCCTCTGAAAATGCCATTTTGTAGCCGATTTTCGACACGCTATCGAAGATTGGACTCAAAAAACAGTAGTCCAAAGCGTCTTTTTCCGCCAAAATCTCGTCAAACGAATGGCACGAACGACTGACCCGTCCACTCCACCCCGACGGCAACGCATTGTTCCTCGAATTGAGGTGCAAACCGCCCACTCCGAACCTCTGAGCCAGTTCGAAATGGTCATGCAAGGCGACACGGCTCATGTACTTGCCGTCAATCGCCGACAGATACTCCTCCATCTGCTGCGCGCTTGCACTTGGCTTGCGGACATGCAGCAGCTCCAGACCGTGCTCAAACAGCATATTAACCAACTCCGCTTCGCCCGGAAAAAACTCCGGAGTCGTGATTACCACAAGTTTTATGCTCTTATTTTTTGCTTCCATTCTTATCAGACATTGACGAATAAACACGAGCGACTATAGCGCCAGAAATGTTGTGCCACACAGAGAAAACAGCACCCGGAACAGCAGCCAACGGATATTGCGCGAACGATGTCAGAGCCAGCGACGAAGCAAGACCGGAATTCTGCATTCCCACTTCGATTGACACTGCCCTCGCCTTCGCTCCGCTCATCCTCAACAATTTAGCCACGGCATAACCCAAGGCGAGTCCCATGATATTGTGCAACACAACGACCAGAACCACCAGAGCACCGCACGAAAGCAGTTTAGCTGAATTGAGCGACACTACAATCATGACTATCAGGGCAATGACGAGCACCGAGAATGACGGCAGATATGTGGAAACAGCCTTAGTTAAGCGAGGCAGAAAGCGCTGAATCGTCAGACCAAGCGCCACAGGCAGTATCACGACAAAAAATATGGACAAAAACATGGAAACGACGTCCACATCCACAGTCTCGCCGATGAGCGCCCACGTCAGAAACGGCGTGAGAAACGGAGCCAGCAGCGTGGAAACAGTCGTCATGGCGACAGAGAGCGACAAGTCGCCCTTCGACAGGTAGGTTATGACATTGGACGCTGTGCCTCCCGGACAACAACCCACCAGAACCACGCCCAGCGCTATATCGGGCGGCAACGAGAACGCCTTGGTAAGCAGCAGTGCAAGAAGCGGCATGACTACGAACTGCGCCGCACAACCGGCTATAACATCCTTAGGACGAGAGAATACGGTCTTGAAATCGGACGGATTGAGCGTCAAGCCCATGCCGAGCATGACGACGCCGAGCATCGGATTGATGATGGACGGTGACAGAAACGAGAAATATGACGGAAAATACAACGCCAATACGGCACTCAGCAGGATTATGACTCCCATTAACGAGGAGATGAGATCACAAATGCGCTTTACCATGTTATTTTCTTTGTTTACAGCGACAAAGATAAGGCAAAAAGATGTCCGCCGAATCGCCGATACGGCTTAATAACAATCCTTGAAGTCCTCGAACCTCGCCATCCAGTAGCGCCCGCGCTCCTTATCGAACTCGCCGCGCTCTATCTCCGAATACTCGTCGAACTTGTGCAGACGGGCGAAGTTGCCGTCGTCATGGTGCTGTCCGCCGGTGAGCTCGGCAAGCGGCGAGTCCGGCAGCTGGCCGATGTGGTGCAGCTCAAACGGGTCGCCGTTGTCGTCGTGCGGAGGATAGCCCTCGCCCATCAGGTCGGCGTTGCACCAGTCACGATACTCGGGATGCAAGTCGCCGTACCAGTTGCGGCAGTTGAACGCCTCGCCCTTGATGAGCGGATTGAGCAGCGCCGCCTTGCCGTTGACGCGCCCTTCCTTCAGTCCGGCTTTAATGTACACTTCTGCCTCCTCCATGTCGCGGATGAAGTCAGTTATCTCAGCCGACCACCCCTGCGAGCGTTGCAGCTGCTGTTTCTCTGTTGTTGTTAGCATATTATTCGTTTTTTCTTAATACCACAAATCGTCAAAATACTTGACGAACAAGCGCATTCCTTCTTTCACTTGTGCTTTTTCGTCTTCGTCCAAAGCCCCATTCTTTACAGCGTATGTCTCGAACGCTGCGGCCATTTTCTCCAGCATTTCGGCCCACTCGTCGCCATCCATCCCTACAGGAGAACTGACATTGCATTCGATGAAAGCGCGCAGATGCTGCGCTATCACGTCGGCCAGCGTTACATTCATGTTGTAACAGGCATCCTGGTCAACAATCGGCTTCTTCATAGACAAAAGTTCGGGGGAAATCACATTTTCCGCGCTTCCATGTATGCGGAGCTTATGGCTGTCGGACACTTGCTCAGGTCCAGTCCGCACTGGTTCAGGAACGCCTGCTGTATCAGTTTCTTGCCTTCAGCCGTCAGCACCGGACTGGATGTGAATCCGTACGCCACCTTCACCGAAAGCCCTACAGGCAGCGACACTCCGCCGCCCACAAAACGGCTCTTCACCGTCACTTCGAACATGTAAGTCATAAGCCTTTGAGTTTTACTGTTTTACTTTTTCGCCTTTGCTATTATAAACACTCACGAAACCGCTCCTTGTGCGCACAGTAAAGGTCGTACCAGACACAGCGATAATATCGCCTATCGATGTTGAAAGCGTCTTGCACAGCCGCCCCTGCTCGTCGTGCAGCATATAGAAATTATTCTTCCGCACGATGAAGAACGAGCTTCCGTGCCCCACCAGCGTGCCTATGCGGTCCGACACTGCCTTCGCCTCGCGCCCCTTCTCGTTGTAGATGTGGTAGAAGTTGTTGCGGTGCTCTATGCGCGAAATCTCCGCTTGCGCCGACATTGTCAGAGCAAGGAAAAGGAGGAGGAGGATGGAGAAATGTTTATTCATAACAAAAGAAGATATTACTTCATAGTTTCTGCAACAACACTAATCCCTCCATCGTGAGCAAGCCCCTTATGGTAAATTTCAGGCACCAATACCACAGTTTTGCAATCTTCTGACTCGTGCAAAACACGCTTAATATTCTTAGGATTACCACATCTATTTAGAACCTCTTGTTCTGAACAATTCCACTTTGACATCAATCTTTCCACTGCAGCCCCATCCCCTTTAAACACTTTTATTTCATCAACAGAAACACCTTGTTGCTCTGCCAATCTTTCATATACATTATCATGAAGCGCAGTTCTTTTTTTAGGATCATTGGGATTTATATATTTATCAATACCTTCCTCTATATTGCATTTCAACGGTTTTCCTGTTTTTGTCCCTGGGTCTACAACGTTTTCAAAATCAGGATATCCATTTTTATAACTAACCCTAATATCATTAGGATTCATTCCGTAGTCTTTAGCTGCTTGTTCTATCGTTTTTTCCCCCTCTCCAGTTATTTCTATCTTTTTATTGGGATCTCTAACAAAATCCGAAGATCCTTTCTCTCCACTCCATTTTCCACCAGTATTAGGAGTTCTTGGTTTCTTTGTTTTTGCAGACATCGGATTTGCATAAGAAATCGTTTTAGAAGAACCTTCAACCATAGGTTTTCCATTAATTTCCTTTATGTATGTTTCTTGTGGCTTAAACGGCTTAGGGGATTTTGATGAATTTCTCAAACTTGAAAATGTGCCTTGCTTGAACTCATTTTGAGCTGTCTTTTCTGCCAACACAGCAGATTCTTTCTTTACGCCATTTTGAACAGATTGTTTTGCTATTGATTTTTCTGCTCCAACTGCAATTTCTTTCTTAACAGCAGACGTTACTACTGTTTTTTCGGCAACCTCTAAAGCACTCTTTTTAGCAAAAGATTTTGATGCAGATTTCGTCTCTGCAACCAACGCCTTTTTCGCAGCATCCTTTGCCGATTGTTTAGCAGCGGCTTTCACACCTTGCTTTACATCTTGCTTTACCACAGATCTTGCAGCTGTTTTAGCTTCTGCCTTAATAGCACTTCTCACTCCTGCCTTAACAGCAGTTTTTGCACCTGCTCCTACGGCTTTTCCTACAACCTGACAATACGCGACAGAGAAATAAGAAGAACATAACAACACAAGCAATATTAATCTAAAAGTTTTCATATAACACACTCCTAAACACTTTCTGAGATTTCACAATATCATTTTTCAATTTCCTATAAGAGTTATTATACTCTTCATCACAGGCAGCCTTTAAATACGAAGCAACTTTGGTTGCCATTTTCTTCATGTGCGGAGACATCTCTTTTGCATCATCTTTTGCTTTTTTATAAGAATAAACAACATCCGCTGCGGTCGCGACATATTCAACATATGGTATAAAAGAAGCTATAGACAGGACTGTACTTACTTTATCTTCTTTGTTCTGAATCTTAGAAACAGACATTATTTCAGAAGTCGGGCATTTAACAGGAACCTTTACCACTGAAACATTAACCTTTTTCACCTGATAATTTCCAGGATTAACATCCAATGCGTCTTTTACAAATGCGACACGTCCTTGATTTATTTCCCTTAAATACGGTTTAATATTTCCAATTATAGAATTTCTTATTGCTGCAATCGGATTATTAGCAGAACTATGTTTTTGATATATACTTTTAACCTGACTCATCGATTTAGGCCATTCCTCGTCTATCAAAACATCTATCAATTTACCAAAAGAATTGTCCACAGCATTTATATACCCTCTTGCACCCCCTTTCCTATACTCTTCCAACAATTCTAATTCCTTATTACAATATTTGTCAACCATCGGAGTAAAGACCTTCATCGCAGAATCTCTCATTGACAAATAAATAGGCTCAACGACAGGATTTAAATCGGTATTCTTTAACGACTTGTAAAACGAACGAACCTCAAAATATTCATTATCTTGCAAATTATAAGTAACAAACTCGGATAATAAAGGCTTCAAAAATAGCCTCTCTTCTGTATGATTCTTATAAAAGGAAGCTATATCATTCAGTGACGTACATCGGTCCAAAATCCTAACAATACTGTCTTCGTACGCATCCCTTATTGAATCAAACTTTAATCTCAAATACTCGACATTATCACTTTGTTTCTGATATGCCAATATTTTATTGTACCCATCCTTATTATAGTCATGAACTTCAAATAAATGTTTCTCTATTACGGCATGAAACCCAGGTTTTTGTGTCTGATAATCATATATCAAAGCACTTACATCATCGTATTTTATATCTCTTTTGATAACGTATGCAGCCTTTACAGAATCAAACTTTAATCTCAAATACTCAACATTATTACTTAGTTTTTGATATGCCAATATTTTATTATACCCATCCTTATTATAGTCATGAACTTCAAATAAATGTTTCTCTATTACGGCATGGTACTTAGGCTTTTGTGTCTGATAATCATATATCAAAGCACTTACATTATCGTATTTTATATCTCTTTTGATAACGTATGGCGTTCCACACGAAGACAAAAGACAAATCAACAAAAAACACCACCAAAGAAAGATTTTTCTATCCATATATAATTTACAAATCATCTTTTTTCTGCACAAAATAAACATGAGGGTGCGCAGAAACACTGCACATCAACAGCGAATTTTAAAAGAAAGGCGCAGACCTCCATCACACATTCTTCCAAAAACAGAGGTCCTGAGATAACCTATACAATCAAAAAGAATGAAATGACAGTGCAGTCCACGCCTATAGACGAAGACCGACTGCTCGCATCCCTCCGATTGTAGATTTTTGGAATTTCTCAGGTTCCTGTTTTTCAGAGAAATGAGCTGTCGCTCAACATAATATTTTCATCTCGTCGGCAGAACTCCTTCCGCCATTTTTTCATAACCACAATATTAACAAAAATAACTTAAACACATGCCGCCCTCGCACATGTTTTTGAGCATGAGTTTTGGTTGTTGTCACCGCTCACTTCGACTTCGCTCAGTGACCGGCATAAAAGATAAGTCGCTTCGCGAGAAATCAAACAAACCAATACAAATCAAACAGAAGGATTTTTTGAAGGATTTGATTATATTTGATGAATTTCATTCACAAAACGAAACACATTGGTGAGAATGTAGAGACGGAGCATGCTCCGTCTGACATAAAATATTGATATAATGCGATTTAGACGGAGTATGCTCCGTCTTTACAAGATTGAAATAAAACAACATGCGAAAGATAGAACTCCTGTCGCCAGCCAAAGACATAGAATGCGGAATGGCAGCCATAAACCACGGTGCGGACGCCATATACATCGGAGCGCAGAAATTCGGAGCGAGAGCCGCCGCCGGCAACAGCACAAGCGACATCGAAAAGCTCGCCAAGTATGCACACAAGTATAATGCAAACGTTTATGTAACGGTAAACACCATACTGAAAGACAGCGAGATAGAAAACGCCAGACGACTAATAACAGAACTGTACGAAGCTGGCGCCGACGCACTCATCGTGCAGGACTACTCCATCCTGAAAATGGACATTCCGCCCATTGCGCTGCACTCCAGCACACAGATAGACACACGCGACAAGGAGAAAGCCATGTTCTTAGAAAAAGCCGGATTCTCGCAAATCGTGGTGGCGAGAGAGCTGCCGCTCGACGAGATAAGGGAAATACACGAAAGCGTGAATGTGCCGATTGAGGCGTTCATACACGGCGCTCTGTGCGTGTCGTACAGCGGACAGTGCTACCTGAGCCAGGCTATAGCCGGCAGAAGCGCCAACCGAGGCGAATGCAGCCAGCCGTGCAGAATGGCGTACACACTGACCGATGCCGACGGCCGCACGATAATAAAAGACAAGTACCTGCTCTCGCTCAAGGACATGGACCGGAGCCGAAGCATTAAAGAAATGATTGAAGCCGGAGTTAGCTCGTTCAAGATAGAAGGCAGGTTAAAGTCAGCATCGTACGTAAAGAACGTAACAGCCTATTACAGACAGATTTTCGACGAGATACTCGAAGGCAACGACACATGGAGCAAGAGTTCAGCAGGAAAGGTTTACTTGAACTTCACGCCCGACCCAAGCAAGAGCTTCAGACGAGGAAGCACCGAATATCTGCTGCACGGCGACAAGGAGAACATAGCCTCGCCGATGACACAGAAATCGACTGGCGAAGAACTGGGAATAGTGACATACATAGGCAGAAACCACTTCGAGATAAAGACCGACAAGCAGATAAACAACGGCGACGGACTATGCTTCTTCAACGAAAGCGGAGAACTGATAGGGCTAAGAGCCAACACAGTGGAAGTCAATAAGATATTCCTCGATAATTCAATTGAAAACATAAGGACACTGAGGATGCTGAAGAAAGGCATGAAGGTGAATAGAAACTCCGACAGAGCCTTCGAGAAAATCCTGAGCCAGGACAACAGCGCCGCAAGGAAAATAAGCGTGGACGTGCGCATAAAAGACTGCAACGGCGGCATAACCATAGAAGCCGAATGCGAGGACGGAGTGAAAGCCGAAGTGCGCATAACCGGCGACTTCGAACCAGCCCGAAACGCGCAGATGGCGCTTGACAACCTGAAAGCCAACATAAGCAAGACAGGCGACACGATTTACGAGGTAATCGGCGTGGACATAGACATAAACGAGCCGAAGTTCATACCGAACTCCATAATCGCAGAGAAAAGGCGCGAACTGACAAACGCCCTTGACACCGCACGCACAGCGAGCCACAAGCGCGACACCAGAAGAGCCGAGATGCCGGGATGCGCCTACCCTTACGCAAAAATCGGATACGAGGGCAACGTGAACAACCAGCTGGCTAAAGCGTTCCTTGAAGAGCACGGAGCAACCGACGTGGAAGATTCCTTCGAGCTGAAGGCAAGGAAGAACGTGCCGCTGATGACGTGCCGCCACTGCATAAAAAGAATAGCCGGACTATGCGCCAAGAACGGATACCAAGCGGACTACAACTTAAAGCATCACATTAAGGCTGCAGCACAAGAGCCGCTCTACATACACAACGACACAGGCACAAGACTGCGGCTCGAGTTCGACTGCAAGAAATGCGAGATGACCATATACAAGGATTAAGAAGCTGTTTTGATTTTATTGATTTTTGTTGACACAAAGTCGGTTTCTTTGAGTCTGTTTTTTGGAAATAGCCCGCTATTCCCTGCGAGAAGACAAATAAAATCTTCTCAAAAAAGCATTTCTCAAATAAATCCGAAATAAAATTCAAACAGCTTCTAACAACTCTAAAAACAAGCAACACCCAAACGATATTATCCATAACTTTGTAAATCTCAACTGAGAAAAGCAATAAACAAATATTTAATCCCATGAAATCATTAACAAAGACCGACTTTAACTTCGAAGGTCAAAAGGCTGTATATCACGGCAAAGTAAGAGACGTTTACACACTCGACAACGGACTGCTCGTAATGGTGGCTACCGACAGAATCTCAGCATTCGACGTAATCCTGCCTAAGGGCATTCCCTTCAAAGGTCAGATACTCAACCAGATAGCAGCAAAGTTCCTTGACGAGACCAAGGACATCTGCCCTAACTGGAAACTCGCCACACCAGACCCTAACGTGACTGTGGGCGTGGCTTGCAAAGGATTCCCAGTGGAAATGATCGTCAGAGGATACCTCTGCGGAAGCGCATGGAGAGCCTACAAGAGCGGCGTGAGAGAGATATGCGGCGTGAAGCTGCCTGAAGGCATGAAGGAGAACCAGAAGTTCCCAGAGCCAATCATCACACCTACCACAAAGGCTGAAATCGGCGAGCACGACCAGGACATCTCAAAGGAGGAAATCATAGCGCAGGGACTCGTCAGCGCAGAGGACTACGCAGTATTAGAGAAGTACACAATCGCCCTGTTCAAGCGCGGCACAGAGATAGCAGCCAGCAAGGGACTGATACTCGTGGACACAAAATACGAGTTCGGAAAGAACGGCGACAAGATCTACCTGATGGACGAGATACACACTCCTGACTCATCAAGATACTTCTACGCCGACGGATACGACGAGAAGTTCGCCAAGGGCGAGCCACAGAAGCAGCTCTCTAAGGAGTTCGTGAGAGAATGGCTGATGGACAACGGATTCCAGGGCAAAGAGGGTCAGAAAGTGCCTGAAATGACAGACGAGGTGGTAAACGGCATCACAGCGCGCTATGTGGAGCTGTACGAAGGCATCACCGGCGAGAAGTTCGACGGCAAGGAGGAGTCAGCCGACATAGCCGAGAGAATCAAGAAGAACGTTGACAACTACATTAAGTCAAGCAAATAACGCTTGCATATCAACGCCCCCGGATGAAAAAGAATCATTCGGGGGCATTTTTTTGTCCTTATGATTTGGACTTTCTAAAAAAACTCGTATCTTTGCACTCGCAATTCGGGAATCACTCAACCTTTTGCACCTTGAAAAAGGTTCTGGAGAGATGGCAGAGTGGTCGAATGCACCGGTCTTGAAAACCGGCGTACTGAGAGGTACCGGGGGTTCGAATCCCTCTCTCTCCGCTTGAAAACCCGCTGATTATTCAGCGGGTTTTTTCTTTTTTGGTATATGCATCGGTCCAAGCACTTTTTTTGCGGTCAACTCAAATGATTAAGGCATTCAGCCTTACGAAACAGTCGAATGTAAATAACTGAAAAATAACCGATTAAAGGCTTGATAAATCCATATTTTGTGCTTATATTTACATATATCTAATCTTTTAAACCACAAACACTTATGGAAATAAAGAAACAAGCCGCTGCCCTGCTGAATTTGCTCGAAAGCAAGGAAGGCGAAGTGATATACATAGGCATTTTCCTTGATGAACAACTCAGGGCGTTCGCCCAAAGAGCCATCGACGAAAACAACAAAGAAGTGCTGTCCATACTGCTGATGGAGGACAAAGACAGCAGCAGGATTAAAGATGCGCTGCGCAAAATCGCAGAAAGCGGAAACGGAAGCCTGTATGAGCAGTTCATAACAAACGCCATCGACGGCCTGAAAGAGACAATGAAAAAGATTCGCAAATACGCTGACTTCATAGAAAACGCGCCAGACGATAGCACACCGGCGAGCAAGGAAGAACAAGCGTTGGAAAAACAATTGTCGGAGATAAGACAAGAGCGTTTTGAGGATTATAATCCAGAAAAGGCCGAAGCCAGAACTAAGATTGATCGCGAGCTTTGCGCATTCAGAAAGTCGAACGCTACCGGAATCATATATCACGACAGCGATTATAAGTTCCATTTCAACAACTACAAATTCGCCGACCTTTACGGCAGCAGACAAACATTCTATGGCGACAACGACTACGACGGAATTGTGAAAGGACTGCGAACGCTTGCCGAGAGCATCGAAAGCAAACTGTCCTGACAGCCGCACGAAACACAAACAAAACAAAGCCCGAGGAGCAATCCCCGGGCTTCGCTTTTATATCTCGCGAACAACGCTCGCCTATTTGTACAGCTTCAGCATCAGCTCCACGCGCTCCCTCATCTCGTCGCGCAGATAATCGGGCTCGAGTATCTCGACCTCCTCGCCGTGGGAGATGATTTCCTGCATGAAATCGTAGGAAGGCATGAGCCGGTAGGCGAAGACGGAGAAATCGCCGCAAGTCTCTACCTCACGCTGCGAAGGGTGTATGGGCAGACTGCGGAAGTAGTCCCGTTTGTGGTTCAGGTCATACACTTTGACCTTCACGTCCACCACATCGAAGTCCTCGGGATCGACAATCACTCCGAAGGCGTCCTTGTAGTACTCCTCCACTGAGAAATCGACCGGCATCGCGAACTCCCTCTCAGTCGGAGTCAGCGATATTATCCGGTCTAAGGCATATCGGTTGACGCGCAGCCCCTCGCCCTCGGGCCCCACAAGATACCAGCGCTTGCGGAAGGCTCTGACGCAATACGGGTGGACGAAGACGTGGCGCACGCTCGTGTCGTAATAGTCCTTGTAGTTGAGCTCCAGCACACGGTTTTTCTGCATCGCCTTGAGTATGTTCATCAGATGCTCGTTGCCCGAGGGAATCTCCTCGAACACCACCCTGTCGCTCAGGCTTTTGCTCTCCTGCAGCAGGTTGTTGACGGCGAAGGAGTTGAATAGCCACGACTTTATGGCGTTCTGCTTCAGGTCGGTCGAGGGGTCGATGCGGTAGGCGTAGCCCCTGGATGCGTCGCAGATGATGTCGATGTCGAAGGCGTCGCTTATGGACTTCTTGTAGTCGTCGAACGAGCGTTTGGAGAGCTTGGTGTGCTCGTCATTCATCCAGCTCTCGTCCCATCGCGCAGCCAGCTCCTTGAAGGTGATGCCGCCTGTGGTGTACAACTGATTCACTATCCAAATGTATTTCTTGAACTGGTCTCGCATAAGGCTCTGCTTTTTTATTCTTGTTTACTCCCAAACCATTCTAATTAGCTAAATAACCCCACAAATATAAAGAATTGAGAACACAATCGCCTTGATAGCAACGTCCAGCACCAAATATATTTTAATCATCTCCCAGTCAATGGAAGAAAGCCACTTGATGCCACCTTTATGTTGTTTTCTCTTCTTCATTTTGGTGTTGAGTTTAATTTGTAATTCACATCACGCTCGTTACAAGTCTGACAGAGATGCCGCTTGCTCTTCCGAAATCACCTGCCGTCCCTGGATTGTAATTAAGATAAGAATTGCCGAACCATACTTCACGCCCACCATCTGCCACTCTTACTCCATCCGACTGCCAATAATATCCAGAAGTGCCTACCTCTGACACGTTTGTGCCGCGTCTCACACCTGCGCAAGGAAGAAAAACTGCCCCAGCCTCTTCCATCTTTGTCCATTCTGCCACAGTGTAGATGTTTTCAGAAAGAGAATAATAATCCTTTAAACCTGGCTTAAAACTCACCCCCTGCGGCAACACCCAGCCATCAGGAAGAATAACCAAGCCTTGCATGCCGTTTACTTTGGCTATAGAAATCAGATTCGCCGCATTCGGTCTTTTTTCGAATATAAATTCCCACTCTTTTACTGTCATAGTGTACCATTTCCCAGCAACATTTCCTCCATTGGAGATTGCATTACGCACACCCCAGTCATACTCTGTCTGGCTTATGTTATTCATTCCGTTTCCATAATCCTCATAATTAGAAGAAGACATATACGGATTTTTTCCCTGATAACCAGAAGTGGCAAAACCGAACAAATCTATCCAGCTTGAGTTTGTCGAAGAAACCTTTGAATTTTCCGCTCCTATAACATCATATTGCTTATCGGCGAAACGCCATGTATTAGTTGACGCTCTGTATTGCAGATTTCCCTGAGAAAAATAGATTTTCTTTGTCGAAGAAACCGAGAAAACGCCCTTCAGTGCCCCTTCCGGAACACTACCGATGACTGTGTTTTCCTGTTTATCCTGCGATTTGTCATTTTGTGATGTCGAATCATTATAATAATAGTAGTTATAGTTATTAGTAATCCTTGTCGGTTCGTCGTCCGAACATGACACAAACGAAACCAAGCTCGACAACAGCATTATTATCAACGCCTTACCCATCGATATTGAATCACACAATCTCATTGAAATTTGTTTTAATCTACACATTTTCATTCTATTTTTATTATTAATAATTTATTACCCGAACAGCTCGTCTATTTTCTGCTCCACTTTTTCTTCTATCTCCGGCGTGATGTTATTCTTCACCATATTATAAACGGTCATGATCGCGCCAAGGTCGTCAGTGAATCCAGCCACAGGTATGAAGTCCGGAATCAGGTCCACAGGCAGAATCAAGTATCCCAGCGCGCCCACGATGAGCATTTTCTCCTTGTAATAAACATTTCCGTCCATCATGACATAATACAGCGCAAGAGCATGATAAATAACCTTTCTGCCTGCCTTCAGAGCCACAGAGCCGACTTTGTCCCAGAAACCGCTCTCGGAATAGTACTTTGTGTACTGAGACTCGTTGCCTTCGAATTTTGTAACTTGCTTTCCCATAGTCTTATGTTTTAATTGGTTTACAGCAGCAAAGGAAAACCACAGGTGCGCAGAAACTCATCATAGGTACAATATTTTTTGAGGTTGTCACACAAAAAAATCCCCCGTGCTGCATTTTGCACGGGGGAATGAATTTCTATTTTACAAGCTTATTCTGCTGTCAGGACAAGACGGACAGCAGTATGTGTATCGAAATTATAAGACGAGGGCGGATTTTGTTGATTTTTACGAGAAAACACTGTACACTCAAATCAATTACAAATATTCACAAATAAAAAAAGCGCCAGTGACGTACTGTCTCCGGCGCTGCATGGCAATAAAAAACGCGAAACCGTTTTACCGAATCTCGCGCTTTCATATACAAAACAAATTAAAACATATTTCTTATTCAGGATGCGCTTTTGACGACGCTCACATTCGTTTCTCCGATTTTGTGGAACGTGTCAGGCAGGTTTATCTGCTTTACGTTGCTGTCGCTTTCCTTCAGCACTGCTCTGCTCACTCCGGTGACGATGTACTCTGTGTCGTCGTACTTAACTTTGGCAGGTATGTTCACCACCTCGACGTCATTGTCCTCGTCCATAGAGTCGTGAGGCAGCACGAGCTCCACCTCGTAAGGCGCCTGCTCGTTGGTTATTCTGAAGCTGAGCACCACGCCATCGTCATTGATAACTTCAAAATCAACTTCTGCGGCTGCCGCGAACTGCGATGCCGTAAAAGCGAAAATAGCCGCGAGCGCGGAAACAACGCTTTTTCTGTTGAAAATTGACTTCTTCATTGTGTTTGTGTTTTTCAAAGCAAAAATCCTTGGTTATCTTTAAGGACCGTTTTTGCGGTAAGGCTTTTGTAGTCGCCTTTCTGAGTGCAAATATACATATCACCCTTAAATGTTAAATGCCGATTTTTATGTTGTACAACATATTTTCAGCGTGTTTAATTTATTTAACAGGCACAAAGCGCCATCAGAAGTACATTTAGCGCAATGAAAGGCACAATCCCAGTGCCGCTTTTGCTTAACTTTGCTTTTGTTGTCTTATAAAGCCCCTGCCATGCTTAACCGTGCCGCACATATAATAATGACTATGGCTATTGCGCTGACGACTGCCATGCCAGAAGTCTTCGCGTCGGACATCGACAGCACGGCGACCGACAGCACCGCCAAACAGCTGACGGCAGCGGCTCGCAGAGATTTTTCGCGCAGCAAGGAGAAGGTGCAGAAGATAAAGACCAGGATAGACAACGATCCATTCATCACCCGGTTCAGGCGCTTCTTCGCATCGGACACAGCCTACGTCTATAAGCCAAAGCAGAGGATGTCCGTGGCTCTGCACAACCAGATTTACTTGGACTTCATGGAATTCTACGTGCCGCACAACGACGAATTCGTGTACGGACTGAGCATGCGCTCCCCCGCGCGTTACAATCTGGGTCTGTCATTGTCATACCGCCCTTTCTCAATATCCTACTACATGCACGTGAACGGACTGACCAAGCACAACCTCTCCGGCATACAAAGAACACGCGTGCATTGGCTCAACTCACGATTCATGTTCGACCTGACGCTTTTCAGCGACAACGGCAAGCAGTATGTCACCAACTACCAGTTAGGCGACATCAGGGAGCAATACAAGAACGTGACTTTTGACGGATACAAGTTCTATTACGCTAACCTGCAAATGGACTGGTTCTTCAATCACCGCAAATACTCGCCGTCCGCCACCAGCTCGTGCTCGTCGATACAGAAGCGCTCAGCCGGCTCGTTTTTCGCCGGAGTGTCATATTCGTACCAGAACTTTGCGGCGGACTGCACACTGCTGCCCGACACGATACAGACTACATTCCCGATAAAATCGGAGATTTATGCGAATTCCCATGATTTCTGCATAGACTTCGGCTATGCGCACAACTTTGTGTTTTGGAAAAAGCGCCTGACATACAACATAACAGCGGCACCAAGGCTGGGACTGAAGAGATTCTTCCAGAACGACGACGGTCCGAAGTATTTCGTCGCGCTGAATCCGAGTGTGGACATGGCGCTTGTCTATAATTACTCACGATTCTTCGTGAATCTGCATCTGCACGCCGACATGATATACAACCTGCAAAACAAGAACACACTGATAACGACGCTGACAGACCATAAGCTGTCCGTCGGAGTGCGATTCTAAAAAAAACGGACATGGCTGAAAGCCATATCCGTTTCTCATTATTTATCTGTGGATTAATTATCCTTTGATTGCCTTGATGCCTGGCAGTTCCTTGCCCTCGATAGCCTCCAGAAGCGCGCCTCCACCTGTTGAGATGTATGAAACCTGGTCAGCCAATCCGAACTTGTTGATACATGCCACAGAGTCGCCTCCGCCAATCAGCGAGAATGCGCCTTCCTTAGTAGCCTCGGCGATAGCGTTTGCGATAGCCTTAGATCCGGCAGTGAAGTCGTCGCACTCGAACACTCCAGCAGGGCCGTTCCAAAGGATAGTCTTTGCGCCCTTTATCGCGTCAGCGAATATCTTCTGGCTCTTGACACCGGCGTCAAGTCCCTCGAATCCGTCAGGGATTTCAGTAGCAGGCACGATCTTAACCTCGGCGCCTGGCTTCAGCGACATGTTGTCGAAGTCGAAAGCATTTGTCACAACGCAGTCAACAGCGAGATACAACTCAACGTTGTTCTTCTTAGCCATCTCCTGAATCTCGAGAGCGAGGTCGAGCTTGTCCTCCTCGCATATAGATGTGCCGACAGTTCCGCCGTTAGCCTTAGCGAAAGTATATGTCATACCGCCGCAGAGGATCAGTCTGTCAACCTTAGTCATAAGGTTCTCGATGATGCCGATCTTAGTAGATACCTTAGAGCCACCCATGATGGCAACGAATGGACGGTTGATGTTGTTCAGCACCTTGTCAACAGCAGCGACCTCCTTCTCCATCAGGTATCCGAGCATCTTGTTGTCAGCGTCGAAATAGTCAGCGATGACAGCAGTAGAAGCGTGCTTGCGGTGTGCAGTTCCGAATGCGTCGTTGATGTAGCAGTCAGCGTATGAAGCCAGCACCTTAGAGAATTCCTTCTGCTTCTCCTTCATCTCCTTCTTAGCAGCCTCGTAAGCTGGGTCTTCCTTATCGATGCCTACTGGCTTGCCCTCTTCCTCAGCATAGAAACGGAGGTTCTCGAGCAACAGCACGTCGCCTGGCTTCAAAGCGGCAGCCTCTGCCTGAGCCTTCTGGCAGTCGTTGACAAACTTAACTGGCGAACCGAGAAGCTTAGAAACCTCATCCACAATCTGACCTAACGAAAACTTAGCCACTACCTGCCCTTTAGGCTTGCCCATATGGCTCATGATAATAAGCGAGCCACCGTCAGCCAGGACTTTCTTCAAAGTTGGAAGAGCGCCCTTGATTCTGGTGTCGTCTGCTACTTTACCGTCCTTCAACGGTACATTGAAATCTACTCTTACGATTGCCTTTTTGCCAGCAAAGTTGTAATTGTCAATTAACTGCATTTTAGTTGATGTTATTTGGTTATGTTTATTAAGTATTCAAAAAACGTACACAAAAATATGAAAAAGATTACGCTTTCAAGCGCCTTTCTCTATGTCTTTTTGTTTATTTAAGAGGATGAGCCTCGTTGAAGTCCTTAGCCGTGAGGAACACGTCGTACTGTATTCTGCCCGGAGAGCTCTCTGCCTCGCCAGGATTCACCACTCTGTCCATGTTTAAGAGGTCTATTATCCCGTAGTCCTTCTTCACCGCCTCGTGGTTCTTGTCGAAGTAATAAGCTGAAGTCTCTATGAACTGCGACACCTGCTCTATCGTGAATCGGCTGACTCTCTGGAACTTGACGATATTGCCCTGTTCGTCGTAGAGCGAGTTGTAGATGTTCTCGAACTCGCGCCCTGCCGGGTTAGGCATCTCAGTGAGGTTCATTAGCGCTCCGTTCTCGTATCTGACGATGTTGTAAGTCTTAGCCACCTTGCTCTTGTCCTTGATGTCGTCGAAGTTATCGACCTTGATGAGAGAGTTGTCGTCCTTCATCTCCACGTACAGCTCCACATACACGTTGTTCTTCATGAAGATGTCGTCCACCTTGCTTTGCAGCGCCTCCGCCTTGTCTATGAGGTCAGCCTCGCCTTCCACTTTCTTGTCGAAAACCTTGACTTCATCCGAAGCCTTGTCGTTTATACCATACTTGCCGGTCTCTTTGCCGCACGATGCGAACACCGCTGCCAGCATTACCGACGCTGCAAAAATCGCAATTCTTTTCATTTTATTCCTTTATGATTTTTACGGCAGATATATTGCCGCTTTCTGCTATTACTTTAACTATGTACATTCCATTTGACAATGCCGCCGCATTGATGTTCAACACGTTCTTGCCGGCCGCGTTGACGCTAAACACCGCCCTGCCGTCCATGTCAACCACAGCAATGGTCTTCAGCGCCTCGCCGCTCACGACGTTCACTACGTTCTTCACTGGGTTTGGCGCCACTGTCAGTCCGTCCACGTCACGGCTTTCGGTCACTCCACTGCCGTCGTTCTTAGCGTACAGCACTGTGCGCACAGCGTTTGTCGTGCCGGTCGATGTCACTGCTCTCAGTCGGTAGATGTACTTGCTGTCGCTCTCTGCGGTCGCGTCGGTGTATTCGGTCACGTCGGCAGCTGTTTCAGCCACAGTCACGAAAGTCGTGTCTGTTCCTGCGGTTATGTCGGCTCTGTCGAGTCGGAATCCAGTTTCGGAATCGGAATTGTCTGCCCAGCTGATGATTACGTCTGCGCCTTCGCTGCTGCGTTTAGCCACGAGGTTGCTTGGGGCTTTCACGCCTTCGACTATCGAGTTCAGGTAGTTCTCGAGGTTTGAATATCCGTTTGCGGCAATGGCAGCGCCGTCGGCTGCGTTGTTCTTGTCTAAGCTGTTGGCGTCCTCCCAAGCGTCAGGCATACCGTCGCCGTCGGTGTCGGCAGGCACAGTCTCGTCAGGGAAGGCAGTCAGGTCAGGCCATGCGCTCCAAGTGTCGTCGGCATCGGCTGGCTTCAGGTCGCTCGGGCTGTCGATAATACCGATGTAGCTTGACACTGTAGAACCGACAAACTGCGGTTCCTGCAGTCCGGCTGCTTCAGCCAGCACTCGTGCGTCAACCTCGTCCATGCATGGCCATTGCGCTCCGGCGTTCTTAAGCACGTTGACATAAGCGTCATCGGCACTTGAAACGACGATTCCGCTGTTCACTGATGGTGCTGCCATCACATAGTCGGACACAGTTCCTGTTCCGCCAATAGCCACATTCGTACTCAGTGCCGACTTGAAGTTAATGCCAGTTTTTGCTGAATACTTCGCGTCTGTCCAGTTGTCGTTATTCGCTGCCGTAAGCGCATCCAGTGTCGCGTTCGAGGAAGTGGCGAACTCATTCAGTTCGTACTTGTTGCCAGCCACATACCATTTACTGATAGCAGTTTCCGAAGACTGATTATAAATAGTCAGGAAAACCCTGTTACCGTTTTTTGCTTTTGTAGTCGGACCTGGCTTGTAATAATTGTTAGCCATGTTGACCTTGACATAGGCATCAGCGATGTTTGCCGCCTCCACTCTTCCATTATATGCTGCCTCGCTGCCGAATGCGTTGTAAACCACGTTGTTATACACTTCCTGGTCAACATGGAAATCGTGCGAATTTGGGTCGGGAGACGAGTTTGACACACCGTATATTTGTGGCACACGAGCCGCGCAGTGCGCAAAAACATTGTGGTGGTAGCTCGAAAGCTCGCCTCCCCATTGTGCACCGTAAGCACGAGTTCCCTTCTTGTTTATCGAATTGTAAAGCGGTTCGCTTGAGATGCACCATTGTATGGTAAGGCTGTCGCCGTCATACATCGTGATGTTTTCCTCCGCCGACCATGAGAATGAGCAATGGTCAATGATTATATTCTTGCTGTTCTCACATCCGAACGATGACTCATTGTAGTTGTCGCCGCATCTGAATCGCAGGTATCTGACAATGACATTCTGAGCACCATTGAGCATGAACTTCTTGTCGGCTATGCAAATGCCGCCGCCCGGAGCCGATTGTCCGAGAATAGACACGTTGTCGCCGGAGAATTTCAACTGGCTTGTCAGATGTATCGTGCCGCCGACCTTGAACAGGATAGTTCGAGGCGCGTTTTCCGTACCTGTCTTCAGCGCCCAGCGAAGGGTACCCTCCTTAAGGTCGGAATCTGGGCAGTCGCCAAGACTTGTGACGTAATACACAACTCCTCCACGTCCGCCTGTGGCATATCGTCCAAAACCCTCAGCTCCCGGAAAAGCCAGCTGCTCTGTGTCGGCCTGCGCAGTCCAGAACGCCATCGCGCCAGCGAGGACAGCAAGCCCAAGTATTGTCTTTCTCATAGTCATTTTACTCTGATTTATCCGTCCAAAACAAACGGACGAATTACGCAAATTTACTAATAAATTGAATAGCAACCGCCTGAAACAAAAAAAGAGGGCTGAAATGCCCTCTTTCCTCTATGTTGTGTCCGTTTTTTAAAGCGGATATTCCTCAAACGCATACAGGACAGTTGACAAATATCTCTCGCCCGTGTCAGGCAGCAGAGCCACGATGTTCTTGCCCTTGTTCTCAGGTCTCTTGGAGAGCTGGAGCGCTGCGTATGCCGACGCGCCAGACGATATGCCGACCAGCAGTCCCTCTGTCTTGGAGAGCTGGCGCGATGTTCTGATGGCGTCATCGCTGTCAACGAGGAACACTTCGTCCACTACGCTTGGGTCATAGTTCTTAGGAACGAAGTTCGCTCCGATGCCCTGGATTTTGTGCGGTCCTGCCTTGCCCTGCGAAAGCACTGGCGATGTCGATGGCTCAACCGCCACGATTTTCACGTTCGGATTGTGTGCCTTCAGTGCCTTGCCTGTTCCGCTGACTGTGCCGCCTGTGCCCACTCCAGCCACGAATATGTCAACCTTGCCGTCAAGGTCTCTCCAGATTTCCTCGCCTGTTGTTCTGACGTGCACGGCTGGGTTGGCAGAGTTCTCGAACTGCTGGAGAATCACAGAACCCGGAGTGTTGTCTCTGAGTTCCTCGGCCTTGTCCACAGCGCCCTTCATTCCGTCAGCGCCAGGAGTCAGCACCAATGTCGCTCCGAGAGCCTTCAGCAGGTTCCTTCTCTCAAGGCTCATGGTCTCAGGCATAGTCAGCACCAGCTTGTAGCCCTTGACAGATGACACAAACGCCAGTCCCACACCGGTGTTGCCGCTTGTAGGCTCAATGATTGTAGCGCCTGGTTTGAGAAGCCCCTTCTGCTCGGCGTCCTCTATCATAGCCAGTGCCACTCTGTCCTTCACGCTGCCAGCAGGATTGAAATACTCCAGTTTTGCAATCAAATTAGCGCCGGCGCCATTCTGCTTCGAGAACTCTCCGAGTTCGAGCAAAGGTGTGTTGCCGACCAAGTCTGTTAGTTTTTTCGCGATTTTTGCCATAACTATTATGTTTAGTTTAGTGATTATTACAAACGTTCTGCATAACCCCAAAGGAACACTGCCCTCTTCATCTATGCAATTGCAAAGTTAATAAGTCACATGCCACACGGCAATACCACATTTATAGTATTTTCTTCTTGTTTTATTATGCGATATTCGCATCTGTAATTATTTTTGTCGCTTGAAATCATAAATATGACGTAAATAAGGCATCCCCTCTATGGCACACTTCATAATAGCTGACAATCAAGACATTACGAGACTTGGCATAGAACATATACTGCAACACGACGCAGCCAACACCATCGACACAGCCTTCAGCAAGTCGGAAATCGTGGCGCTGCTGAAACAAGAACCTGCCTCTGTCGTGATAATGGACTACACAAATCTTAACTTCACTTCGCCCGACGAGCTCCTGATACTGAACGAAAGATTCTGCGACGCGCATTTCCTCATATTCTCGGAAGACCTGTCGCTGGACTTCATCCACAAGATTTCCATTTACAACTCATTCAGCCTGACGCTGAAAAGCGACACCGAGGCTGAGATAAAATGGGCTATAGACTCCGCCGTGAAGGGCTCGCACTTCATTTGCAACGAGATAACCAACCGCCTGATAAACGAGAAGAAAAACGAGCAGACAAACACGACGGCACAGCTAACGAAGTCCGAAGTGCTGATTCTCAAGGAGATAGCCACAGGAAAGACCACCAAGGAAATAGCCGCCGACAAATGCCTGTCGTTCCACACTGTGAACACGCACCGCAAGAACATATTCCGCAAGCTGAACGTGAACAACGTGCATGAGGCTATAAAGGTGGCAATACGCTCTGGACTCGTTGACATAGCCGAGTACTATATATAATATGTACTCTTGGCGCCAATGCCATAAAACAAAAACGGATAGAAGCACAACTGCTCGCTATCCGTTTTTTTATTGTGTAACCCCGTCACGCTACATAATGTTGCTCAAATCATAAGGCGTCTCCTGGTAAACGAAGTAGTTCAACCAATTGGAGTACAGCAAATTGGCATGTGAGCGCCATCTGACCACAGGCTTCTGTCTGTAATCGTCGTTCGGGTAATAATTCTTAGGAATGTCGATAGGCAGATCCTTGAGAAGGTCGCGTTTGTACTCTTTGTCCAAAGTGTCCGGAGCGTACTCTATGTGACCTGTTATGAACACCTCTTTTCCACCTCTGGCTATGAGTATGGCAGGACCAGCCTCCTCGCTCGTCGCCACTATGTCCAGTCCCGGAACCTTCTCCACATCCTCGGCCTTGATCTCGGTGTGACGGCTATGCGGCATGTAGAACACATCGTCGAAGCCTCTGAACAAAGGATTCAACGGATCCAGCGTCTTGTGCTCGAACACTCCGAAGCGTTTCTTCGGAAGCTGGTACTTAGGCACGCCGTAGTAATAATACATAGCCGCCTGGGCTGCCCAGCAGATGAATATGGTGGAAGTGACATTGTTCCTCGCCCAGTCCATCACCTCGGTCAGTTCGTGCCAGTAGTTCACGTCCTCGAAATTCAGCTGCTCGACAGGCGCGCCGGTTATTATCAGACCGTCGTACTTGCGTTTCCTAATCTCGGAGAAATCCACATAGAACTCTCTCATGTGCTCTTGTGATGTGTTCTTTGAAATGTGGCTGCCGAGTTTCATGAACTCAAGCTCAATCTGCAGCGGAGTATTGGATAGCAGTCTAACTACATCTGTTTCAGTGGCTATCTTCAGAGGCATGAGGTTAAGACACACTATCTTGATAGGGCGAATGTCTTGCGAAGCCGCCCTTGTCTTGTCTATTACGAAGATATTCTCTTTTTTCAGAATATCAATTGCTGGTAATGTGTCTGGTATGTTTAATGGCATATCAACCTCCTCTCTTTAAATAGTCAGAAAAAACATCTATAGCATAATATTAAAGTGCCTTAAATCCTGTTTCCAAATCATTTATAATATCCTCTACATCCTCGATGCCGACTGAATATCTGATCAAGTCAGGGCGAACACCAGCCTCAATGAGCTGCTCGTCGGTCAGCTGGCGGTGGGTGTGGCTCGCTGGGTGCAGAACACATGTTCTTGCGTCAGCAACGTGAGTTACAATGCAAGTCAGCTTCAGGCTGTCCATGAACTTGATAGACCTTTCGCGTCCGCCCTTGATGCCGAATGTAACGACACCGCAGCTTCTGCCGTCAGTGAACTGCTTCTGCGCGAGTTCGTAGTAAGGGCTTGACTTCAAGCCTGAGTAGTTGACCCATGCAACCTCAGGATTCTCCTCAAGGTACTGAGCGACAGTCAATGCGTTCTCGCAATGGCGTGGCACTCTCAGGTGCAATGTCTCCAGACCGAGGTTCAGCAGGAATGCGTTCTGAGGCGACTGTATAGAGCCGAAGTCTCTCATCAGCTGGGCAGTGGCCTTAGTTATGAAGGCTGCCTTGCCGAAAGCCTTGCTGTAAGCGAGTCCGTGGTAGCTTGGGTCCGGCTGAGTCATGCCTGGGAACTTGTCGGCATGAGCGTCCCAGTCGAAGTTTCCGCTATCGACGATGACACCGCCCACTGCTGTCGCATGTCCGTCCATGTACTTAGTTGTAGAGTGGATGACGATGTCGGCGCCGAACTCGAACGGACGGCAGTTTATAGGTGTTGGGAATGTATTGTCAACAATCAATGGCACCCCGTGGCTGTGAGCGATTCTCGCGAACTTCTCGATGTCGAGCACGTTGAGCACTGGGTTAGCGATAGTCTCGCCGAAAACAGCCTTTGTGTTAGGACGGAAAGCCTTGCCTATCTCCTCCTCGCTCGCGTCAGGGTCAACGAATGTGACTTCGATGCCGAGCTTCTTCATAGTCACTGCGAAGAGGTTGTATGTACCTCCGTAGATTGTCGAAGAGGAAATGAAGTGGTCGCCAGCCTCGCAAATGTTGAATATCGAGTAGAAAGAGGCAGCCTGTCCTGAAGATGTAAGCATCGCAGCCACACCGCCCTCGAGCGCAGCTATCTTGTTAGCCACGAAGTCGTTCGTAGGGTTCTGCAAACGAGTGTAGAAATAGCCCGAAGCCTTCAGGTCGAACAAATCAGCCATCTGCTGAGTGGTGTCGTACTTGAATGTTGTGCTTTGGTAAATAGGCAGAACACGAGACTCGCCAGTCTTAGGCTTCCAGCCTTCCTGCACGCATAGCGTTCCTAATTTTCTTTTATCTGTCATGGTTTTGGAAATTTGTTATAGTGTATTGTTACATGCGGTTTATTAGATTGCAAAGGTAGTTATTTTGTTATGTTTACAAGATATTATCATCAATTTATCCATGGTTTTCTTGATTATTTTAGAATAAAAAACTAAAATTGCAGAGCAAATAGGAAGAATAGGTTTCATAACGACTTCTCTATTCGCACACACAAGAATAATAATCTACAAAACATCTTACGCAAAAGCACAAAAACACTAAAGAAAATGGCAAATACACTTGACGCAACCGACATAAAAATCCTGCGCATACTGCAGGAGGATTCCAATCTGACAACCAAGGAGCTCGCAGCGAAGGTAAGCCTGTCGCCTACTCCAGTCTTCGAACGTGTGAAACAGCTGGAGAAGAAAGGCTACATCAAGAAGTACATGGCTGTGCTGGACCCAACGAAAATCAAAAGCATTTCCGTGTTCTGCAACATCCGACTGAAAAAGCACAGCCGCGAGTACATGATCATGTTCACCGAGGCTGTGGAGCAGATCGAGGAGATTACCGGATGCTACAACATTTCCGGCGACTACGACTACATGCTGAAGATTGTCGTCAAGGATATGGAGCATTACCAGGATTTCGTGCAGAACCGTCTGGGAGTCATCGACGCGATAGGCTCGCTTCACTCTATCTTCGTGCTGAAGGAGATTAAGCACACAACAGCCATTCCGCTGTCGCAAGCATTCTAATCACTTAGAAGAATAATACTTCAGATACAGCCGGCGATATTCCTTCGTCGGCTTGTAGTGCGTGAGGAAGGTGTCAACCTTGGCGCACAGGTCTGTGTTGGACTTGCGTATCGCCCACGAGTGCAGCTGATGAAATCCGACAGCCGTGCCGTAGTCTATCTCCGGCAGCGACTCCGACGCCTCGATGGCTTCCTTCTCGTCGCACACGGCATAGTCGATGTCGCCCTTCGCCACCATGACGAGAAGCTGCTGCGCCTGATAGTCAGGCATTTCCTTTATTATAATCGTGTCGGCTATCTCGTCGGCCAAGTTCTTGAGCCTGAGTATGTCTGGCGAATTGCTCGGCACATAAATCGTCTTCCCCGCAAGCTCCAGCTGGTCGCGTATCGGCTCGATGGAGTCGTTGTACTCCGCCTTGCGCTGCACCAGCACCTTGCGTGTCTGAAGTATCGGCTTTGAGAAAAGCACCTGCTCACGCATCTCGGTGGTCACAGGTATCGGACGCGCGATAAGGTCAACGTCGCCGTTGTTGAGCATATCGATGGATTTGGCAAGGTCATTCTCCAGTTTCCACTCCACTTCCATGTCAAGACTTGACGCAAAAGCGTTGACAAGCTCATACTGGAAGCCCTGCTCCGCCCCGTTGACGATGGAATAGTCAAGAGCGCTGTAGTCCGTAGCGACGATAAGCCTGTCATGAAGTCTGAAGTGCCATTCGTTGCCGCTGGAGTTGCTTTTGAACCAAGAGACAAACAACACCGCCGCTGGTATCAAAAGCAGACTGACCGAAAGGATTATCCGCTGCCTTGCATTCAGCATCAGCCAGAATCTTGCTATGGATTTGAACAGCCAGACAAGCCCCTTGCCTATCGACTTGAAGAGCCAAACGATACTTTTGCCGACAAACACGACCGCCGACACAACGAACATAGCCGACTTGCGAAGCAGGAACCACAGTCCGCGCACCGACTGCTTGCACGCCTCGATGGCGCAAGCCTTCATGAGCAGCAAAAAGAGTTTGAGCTTATGCAATGCCCATTGCAGTTTTTCCTTAAAAGTCTCCTGCGCCATAAGTCTGAAGGATTAATGATGGCTAATCAAAGAAATTCCACGCCAGTCCCATCTGGAAACGGCCCTCGTACAATGGGTAGTTAGGCATCGAGAAGTACTGGTGGTTCATGAAGCTCTCGTTGAAGTGGTAGTACTTGAAGAAGAAACGAGCCGTGTACAAGTGGAAATTGATGTAGGCCGACAGCAGCGGATAGTTGCCCACCTTTGTGTCGTGCTGCGTATAGAACACGCCTGTGGCAGGCATATACTTAGGCGCGTAATATGCTGTGTTATAGTAGCAATCGACGCCGATCTGCGTCTTCAGCACCTTGAACAACGGGAAGTAAACGTAGAGGTTGTTGTAGGTCGAGAACAAAGGCAGGTCGATGACCGACGTGTTGGACGACTGCTGATAGACCATCGAGTTGTCGAGGTGGAATATCCATGCGTTGAGGTTGATGTCCGCCCTGCCGCTGACAATCTGCACCGCTGGCGCGTACTGCGTAGGGTTGGCGTCGTCGCCGTAGTAAACGAGGTTGTTCATATTGTCGAAGCCCGCCGACACAGCGAGTTCCACATACTTGTTCTGCCACGAGGCATTGGCGCCGATGTGCAGTTTCTGAATCATGTCGAAGCTGTTGCTGCGGCACAGTCCGGTGTAGTTCGACGCGTAATTCTCGTCCCAGTAGTTAGCGTATTCGTTGGAGAACGAGGCATCGGCGGCAAAGCTTATCGTATTGTTGCCCTTCAGCGGGAACACGGTGTTCACATTGCCCTCGATGTTGAATGTACCAACCGACGGACCCAGCACATAGACCTCGGCATTGGCATCGAAGAACAGGTTCTCGCCCGTCTTCTTGGATATTTCCGCGCCTATGAACAGGTTGTTCTCATGGTCCTTGACTGTGGCGCTGTCCTCCAAGTACTTGTATTGCAGCCATTCGTGTCCGGCGTAAGCCACGAGCGAGAATGGAACGTATTTCGAGAAGCCCTCGTCCAGCGACACACCGACGTGGTTGCGCAGCGAATACTGGCGCGCGGAGTCCTTAGTGACAGGATTCACAGCCGGAGACTTGTAAAACACACTTATGCTGTCCTCTCGGTATCGCTTGTCGAACTGCTGGAAGTTGAACGTGTGGAACGCCGAGAAGATTGGCTTGTACTCCACCCTGACCGAATCCAGCTGCACCTTCTTCAAGGCCAGATGCACCTTCTGATTGAAGAACACGTAATGCGACTTGAGCCTGGACTGCGCCTCGTTGTTCAGCATCACGGGTATCTGCACCGGGTTGTCGGGGTGCATCGAGTCCACAGTCACATAATCGTGCGAGCTGACGCCGCCGTTCTCCTCGTTGAAGAACTGCTGGTACATGTATGCCGCGTTAGCCTCGTAGCGCTTGCCGTGGTAATAGCCCCAGAGTCCAGCCTTAATCTGCTTTGTCGCCTGATTGGTGTACATACCCATGGCTCGCATGTAGTCCACGAGAGCCGAGATGTTGAATTTCTTGTTTGCATTGACCGAGAACAGCGCGTTGAAGTTGTCCTCCTTGGTCTGATTGAATCCGAACGTCTGGTAGTTGAGCGACGCGAAAGGCGTCTTGGTGTCGAAGTAAGGCAGTTCGGATGGCGATATGAAATAAGCGTCGTAAGGTGTGAGGAAAGGGAAATCGGTGTCCTCGGTCCTGTCGAGCCATATCTTGGACTGCAGCGGCGAGCCCCACGTTCCGTTGTACGAGTTCGCGATGCTGTATGCGTTCATCGGCGTGAAGTTGGCGAAGTGCGTCGTGGTTGTGTCCAACGACGCCTCCATCTTCGAGCCTGTGTTCTCGGTCAGATGCCAGACCTTGAACGGCTCACGGACCTTCTTCTTTAGGCTCACCTTCGCATGCACCGACGGCGCTGTGAAAGCGAGCGTTGCCAATATATATATGAGTTTACGCATAATTTGGGCAAAAATACTCAAAAAAACGAGAACTCTAAAACGCTGATGGAAGTTTTAGGAAGGAAGAAGAATAGGAAATTTACAGGATTAAAAAGCGACTTCAGACAAATGAACTCTGCCGTGCTGTTTCCTTACGCATTGCCTATCGTTTTATAATGAGTAATAAATTGTATTCTCAAAAAAAAACGACTATTCTTTCTCACTTTCCAATCTCATCTGCCACATAGTTTTGCCTTCATAGCTGAAATACTTAGGACCTTGATAAGCACCTGAAGTATTTTGCATACTCTCTGGCAAAAATTCTGCAGCAAAGGCAGAAAGCGACCACAAGCGACCTTCATATTCTATCTTGTCATCCGAAGCCACTTTGACTGGTAGATTGAGAGCATCAAAAATGATTGTATCACCGACTTTAAGTCCAACCATGTGAAATTTGAAGGCAGGTTTTGCCTTTTTACGATTACTTTCATCATTTGCTGCTTTTATCTTCTTGTCCTCTTCTTTGCTACCACTAACAACAGGTTTGCCATCTACATATACCGCCAATTCCGCATCTTCCAACAAATCCGCAATGTCACGCATTATATCAAGAGCCACCGAGGGAGCAATATTGAAGAATTCACGATTCTGACGAATGCGCAAATCCGTCAAGCGGTCAATCTGCTTGTGAATTTGCTTTTCAACCTTGTCATATTTCGCGGTTTTAAGCGTAGCATATATTTCAAAAGGCAGAGGAACGGCAGTATTGTCCAACTCCTTAGAGCGCACATCCACTGGACGCGAGCTCTTTCCTATCTTGACCCAATCTTCACGAAAACTTGGATTGGTAAGTATATAAACGTAACCTTGATTATTCTCGTTGCTCATTGTGCAATATATTTATATAGTCTTTTCTACTTTTTTATTCTATCATACACTTCTATCACCTGTCCACACTTACAAACTCACCCTATCCATGAAATAATTTTGTAAATCTAATGATTTTTTCGTTATTCCACTGAAAAAAACGGGGACATAAATGTTACGAATACGGGCAGAGCATGACCTTTCGCATAGTTATTTCAAGCAGAAAACTTAAATTTGCAAACACATTACAACAACAGAAAAACAATGGACAAAAACACAGCGATAAACACAACGAAAAAGTTTTTCATGGGGTGCGGAGTCGTCTCGTTCGCACTGTTCGCGATTGTGCTTTGCATAGGAATATTCGTTGACGACGATGAGCAGGCAGTGACCGACTCGCAGGTGAGCCAAAGCGACGGACACACCGACTCGCTGAAGGTGCAGGGAGTGCTGGAAGGTGACCCTTACGAGGAACTGGAGTCGCTGACCGGAATGACCGAAGTGAAGGCGGAGGTGAAGTCGCTCGCCAACTTCATAAAAATACAGAAGCAGCGCGAGGCGCAAGGCATGAAGACTCCGGCAATCTCCTACCACTGCGTGTTCACCGGCAGCCCAGGCACAGGAAAAACGACTGTAGCGCGTATTCTGGCGCGCATATACAAGGACCTCGGCGTGCTGAAGAAAGGACATCTGGTGGAGACCGACCGATCCGGACTCGTAGCGGAATACGTGGGACAGACCGCCGTAAAGACCAACCATGTGTGCGACTCGGCAATAGGCGGCGTGCTGTTCATCGACGAGGCGTACGCGCTGACCGACGAACATAGCGGCGGCTACGGCGGCGAGGCCATCGCCACCTTGCTTAAACGCATGGAGGACGACAGAGACAGCCTTGTGGTGATAGTGGCTGGATACACCAACGAGATGAAGCGGTTCATCAACTCCAACCCCGGACTGCAATCGCGATTCACACGCTACATCAACTTCCCGGACTTCAAACCGGGCGAGCTCTACGAGATTTACATCAACCGCGCCAAAAAGTACGGCTACAGCCTGGACAGCGACGCCGACAGCTATCTGCGCGCCCACATGAAGAAAGTGTTTGAGCACAAATCGCGCAACTTCGGAAACGGCCGCTATGTGCGCAACGTGTTCGAGAAGACCATCACCGAGCAAGCCAACCGCCTGTCGAAAAAGAGCAACCCTTCGGCAAAAGAGCTGAACGAACTGACTCTCGACGATGTGCGTCGCGCCTGCGCATCAGTGAAGTATTAGCCAAGAGCCGCATATAAACGAGAAAAGCAGACCGCTCGGTCTGCTTTTTTTCGTTTGCGCAATGATACAGCACTAAGCGTTCTTCGCCTTGTATCTCAATACGTTATAAGGCATAGATAATAAAGATTTCGCCTTTGCCTTGACATTTTCCAGCTTCACGGCGCGGTATCTCTCCACCTCGTTGAGATAGAAGTCCGGAGTGGCGACAAGCGTCGATTTAGCCAGCGAGAACGCCACGTTGGAAATCGAGAGCAGCGATGTCTCGTGGTTCACTTCCCTTATGTTGAGCGTTTTCTGGAACTCTCTGTCGGTCACGTTCTCCGCCACACCCTTCAGCTCATTCAAGAGCAACTCCTCCGCCTCGTCGAACGAGACAGAATCCTGCAGATACGCCGACATGACGAGCAGTCCGGGATGGCAGCTGTCGTCCACATAGGAGTCGGCGGACACAAATTTGCCCGACTCGCGCACAAGCCTGTTGAGTCTCGACGACTTGCCGCTGGCAAGGAAGTCAGTCACAATGTCGTAGGCTGGATACGCCGCATCGAGGCACGACGGGATGTGGAAAGCCATCATGATAAGATTCTGTGGTACATCACGTTCCACCTCCAGCACTCGCCTTTCGGTTTGAGCCAGCTCTTTGGGAAGATTCCTTTGAGGCACGTCGCCGCGCGGAATCTCGGAGAACCATTTCTCGGTCAGTTCCACAGCCTTGTCGAAAGGCACGTCGCCGACAATGGACAGCACGGCGTTGTTAGGCGCGTAATGCTTTCTGTAGAAGTTTTTTACATAATCCAGCGGCACGTCGAGAATCTGCTGCACCGAAAGCCCTATCGTCGGCCATCGGTAAGGATGGACCTTGTAGGCAAGCGAGCGCAGATGGGTATAGACATCGCCGTAGGGCTGATTTAAGACACGCTCCTTAAACTCCTCTGCCACAACCTTTTTCTGTACACCAAGCGAGCGTGGCGAAAGGTCGAGGTCGCACATTCTGTCGCTCTCCAGGAAGAGCGCCGTCTCTAAGTTGACAGCAGGCAGATTCACGTAGTAATTCGTAAAATCATTGTCGGTCCAGGCGTTGTTCTGCGCCCCAGCCTCCTGCAGCGGATTGTCGTAGGACGGCGCGTTTTTCGAGCCCGAGAACATTAGATGCTCCATCAGGTGGGCGATGCCTGTATGCTCCGGTTCTTCGTCGCGTGCGCCGACATCATACAGCA
The DNA here is from genome assembly GCA_017937025.1 of Paludibacteraceae bacterium. GTDB lineage: Bacteria > Bacteroidota > Bacteroidia > Bacteroidales > Paludibacteraceae > UBA4363. The sequence goes on from JAGBEJ010000008.1 coordinate 97,860, forward strand.
CATTAACGCAAGCCATGGAGGTCTTGAACGAGTCGCTGTGTACCAGTCTCAATCCATTGGATAATATATGAGAATTAACCTTTATCATTACTTTACAATCTTAATGCTATCACACTAATAATCAACAATAAAGCAAAATACAAACCTCTAATTATTCTGTTTTGCTTTCAAGTCTGCCAATTCCGAATTTATTATATTAAAGTGGTCTGTAAGCGTAGACAGTTCATCCTCCTTACGCTCAACCTCTTGGCGACTATCAGATAATGCTATTGTCAACTGCTCTATCTTACCTTCCTGCGACTTGATTTTCTTGCCTGCTTTCGTGCCGCCGACAACGTATCCAACGACACAGCCCACGGCAAAAACGACCACATAAAACACCACTGACATAACTTTATATTATTACTTGTTTTCAAAAAAAAGCGACACAAAATTAAGTGATTTAGCGACACTAAAAGACAGTCCGCAACATGTTTTCGCTCGCCAAACTTGATTTGTGTATCTTTGCAGTATCTTTACGACAAGAAAAATCACCGAAAAGCAACCATGAGCAACGACTTGAACGTTCTCTACGAGGACAACCACATAATCATAGTCAGCAAGACCTGCCACGACATCGTGCAAGGCGACAAGACCGGCGACGTGACCTTAGCCGATAAGGTAAAAGCCTATATCAAAGAGAAATACGCAAAACCCGGAGCCGTATTCTGCGGCGTGACTCACAGACTCGACCGCCCTACCTCCGGAATCGTGGTTTTCGCACGCACGTCCAAAGCCTTGGAGAGAATGAACAAGATGTTCGCCGAGCACAAGGTGAAAAAGACCTATTGGGCTGTGACAGAGCATACTCCTAAACCAGAAAGCGGCGAATTAAGGCACTGGCTCAAGCGAATCGAGAAGTTGAACAAAACCGTGGTGACCGACAAGGAAGCCAAGGATAGCAAAGAGGCCATACTGACCTACAACACCATAGCCAAAGGCGACCGATACACGCTCGTGGAAGTGAACCTGAAGACCGGACGCCACCACCAGATAAGGGCGCAACTCTCAGCCATCGGATGCGTCATAAAAGGCGACCTGAAGTACGGCGCGAAACGCTCCAACAAGGACGGCGGCATATCGCTGCACGCACGCAGAATTGAGTTCGAGCACCCTGTGTCAAAGGCGCAGATAGACATCACCGCCCCTGTGCCTGACGACAATCTGTGGAAAGCCCTGGAGAAAGCCGCGCAAACAGACAAATAGCCACGCCTGCCACGCTATGCAACACAAAATCGCAACATCACTACTCGCATGCATAGCGACGGTCTGCGCCTTCGCACAACCCGACCCGCACGCCACCACTGCCGACAGCGGCAAATGGCTGCAAGCAGGCATCTACACCGACTCGTACGGACAAACAGACTGGGCGGCGGCACTGCGGCACCAATTCAACACAAGCCTTAAAACCGCGCTGAGCGCCGACTATACACACGACTTCATGGACAAGGACGTGAACAATGACGGATTCCGCGACCTGCCCAGAAAAAGAGAGCTGAACATAACAAACAACTGGCACTACAAGAAAGGGAAATACACAGCCTGCTTCGGATTCGAAACGCTGAATAACGCCGCAACCGGCGGCAGCACACACTTCGACGGCAGACGAGCCGACACCGTGAACTACGGCACATTCACCCAAAGAGACATGGCGACGGCATGGACAAACCACTCCATAGCCTTCAACAGCAGAAACAAAGCCGAAGCCGCACTCGCCTACACCTACGACCGCAGCAACTCGCTCTACGGCGTGAGAACCAACGAAAACACCCTCAACACCTACGATGTGCAGGCATCATACATCCGCACATTCAACAAGCAACACACACTGCGAGCCGGAGCCACGCACAATGGATTTCTGACAAGCAACACACTCGGACTGAAGGACTCGATTTACATCGACGACATAGAAACCGAAGCCTACGATTTCACCACCGGCATATTCGCCGAATACACATACAAAATCGACAGCATTCTGCGCATAAACGCCAGAATGAATGCCGACTGGAGCAACTGGTTCGGCTTTTTTTACGCCCCAGAAGTCAGCATCGACTATTTTCCATATAAGTCACTATTAATCAACGCGAATGCATCAAGAAACAAAAGTCAAATAGATATATTCGCAAACAACAGCCATCTATTGATGTCATCAAGGCAAGTGATAATCGGCTTTCCGTACGACAGGGAGCAAAAATGGAATTTCAGCCTGTCGGCTACACAGAAATTCAAGCTCTTCGGCAGGGATTTTTCCATCATGGCTAGTTATGAGAGAATACAATTCGAAAGGTACTTAGTCATCGACTTTGACCACTCCGACGAGGAACTCATCTTCCACTTCTCGAACGACGAGGCGCACTCCGACATCATAACCCTGACGGCGCAGTACGAGATAATAAAAGAACTCCACGCCGCCACATCATGGAGATGGAACAACGCCATGCAAACCATCGACGGCCGACTGCGCCGCACGCCGTTCACAAGCGACTACGACGGCACAGTGTCGCTCTCCTACACCACTCCGAGATACGACATCGGCATCGAGGCTGACGCACAGTTCTACGGCGGTGGACGGCTGCCAATGGCTATCGACGGCAGCACGCGCTTCGACGCCTACCAGCTCTATAACGCAAGGATTTCGAAGGGGTTCGGACCGGTGCAGATATACGCCGGAGTGAGCAACATATCGGACAAAAGGCAGCGCCACCCCGTCCTGGGACACGACAATCCGTTCGGCAAGGGCTTCGACGCCACGATGATATACGCGCCGCTCAAAGGCAGAACATATTATTTAGGAGTAAGATTCGATTTGGAGAAACAGCCAGGAAGATAGAATAACAAAAAAATCCCTCGTTGGAAACCAACAAGGGATTTTTCTGTGATCCGCTTGGGGTTCGAACCCAAGACCCCATCCTTAAAAGGGATGTGCTCTACCTGCTGAGCTAGCGGATCATCCTGCTCAAAAGCGAGTGCAAAGATATTACCGACAATTCAAAAAAGCAAACCAAAAACCATTTTTTTTAAAAAGCCACAACTTTTCACCTCAACAGCATAAGAGAAACCCTTAAATTAACCACTCGAAACGCAAAAAATCGGATATTGGTCGCTGCAAAAGAATAAATAGCATTATCTTTGTGAATTCTTTCTTTTAAAGAGACATAAATATAAAGAACCTAATAATATCAAAATTTTTTTAAACAATGAAAAAGCATAATTTCAATGCCGGACCATCCATCCTCCCACGCGAGGTTATCGAGGCTACAGCAAGCGCATGTCTTGATTTCAACGGATCAGGTCTTTCACTTATGGAGATCAGCCACCGTGCAAAAGATTTCCAGCCAATAGTTGACGAAGCAGTAGCTCTGTTCAAGGAACTCCTTGACATCCCAGAAGGCTACTCCGTTCTGTTCCTTGGTGGTGGTGCGAGCTTGGAATTCTGCATGGTGCCTTACAACTTCCTCGAGAAGAAAGCCGCTTACCTGAACACTGGTGTTTGGGCCAAGAAGGCAATGAAGGAGGCTAAAGCCTTCGGCGAGGTTGTAGAGGTGGCATCTTCTGCAGACACTACATACAACTACATTCCTAAGAAGTTCGAGGTTCCAGCAGACGCTGACTATTTCCACTTCACTTCTAACAACACAATCTATGGTACAGAAATCCGCAAGGACCTTGATTCTCCTGTGCCATTGATCAGCGACATGTCATCAGACATCTTCTCTCGTCCTATCGACGTATCAAAGTACAACTGTATCTACGGTGGTGCTCAGAAGAACCTCGCGATGGCAGGTCTTACTTTCGTTATCGTGAAGAACGACGCACTCGGCAAGGTAACTCGCCACATCCCTACAATGCTTGACTACCGCACACACGTTGACGGCGGCTCAATGTTCAACACTCCTCCAGTAGTTCCTATCTACTGCGCACTTCAAAACCTCAAGTGGATCAAGAAGATGGGCGGTGTAGAGGCTATGGACAAGCGTGCTAAGGAGCGTGCAGAACTTCTCTACAATGCAATCGACTCTTCAAGAATCTTCCGTCCTACAATTCTCGACCACGAGGATCGTTCTATCATGAACATCTGCTGGGTAATGAAGGACGAGTACAAGGAGCTCGAGGCTGACGCAATGAAGCACTTCACAGAGGCTGGCATGGTAGGTGTCAAGGGTCACCGTTCAGTAGGCGGTTTCCGCGCATCTTGCTACAACGCAATGAGTCTTGAAAGCGTTCAGGCACTCGTTGACAGCATGAAGTCTTTCGAGGCTAAGCACTAATTCAAACAAAGCTGAATTCAAATAAAGAGACGCCACATCATTTGTGGCGTTTCTTGTTAATGACAAAAACAGAAACATTTGAAGAAGATAAAGCATAATTTGCTAACTTTGTCATCGTTCCGTTTTTTAACGGCGACACACTATCTTCTAACAACACAAAGAAAACTAAATCAATAAAAATGAAAGTATTAGTAGCAACAGAAAAGCCTTTCGCACCAGTTGCAGTCGAGGGCATTAAGAAAGAGATTGAAGCTGCAGGTTTCGAGCTTGCTCTTCTGGAGAAGTACACTGAGAAGGCTCAGCTTCTTGACGCAGTCAAGGACGCCGACGCGCTCATCATACGTTCCGACAAAGTCACTGCCGAAGTTCTCGACGCAGCAAAGAACCTGAAGATCGTGGTTCGCGCAGGCGCTGGCTACGACAATGTTGACCTCGAGGCTGCAACAGCCCACAACGTTGTTGTGATGAACACTCCAGGACAGAACTCAAACGCAGTAGCCGAGCTCGTTTTCGGATTGCTCGTTTACGCTGTTCGTAACTTCTACAACGGCAAGGCAGGAACTGAGCTCAAGGGCAAGAAGCTTGGTATCCTCGCATTCGGTCAGGTAGGCCGCAATGTGGCTCGCATCGCAGCTGGATTCGGAATGGACATCTACGCTTACGACGCATTCTGCCCAGCTGACGCTATCGAGGCTGCAGGCGTTCACGCTGTAGCATCACAGGCTGACCTGTTCAAGACTTGCGACATCGTTTCACTCCACATCCCTGCAACAGCAGAGACCAAGCAGAGCATCAACTACGACCTCTGCTCTACCCTGAAGAAAGGCGCAATCATTATCAACACTGCGCGCAAGGAGGTTATCGACGAGGCTGGTCTTATCAAGCTGCTCGGCGAGCGCGAGGACCTGAAGTACATCACTGACATCATGCCAGACGCTAACGACGAGTTCGCTAAGTTCGAGGGCCGCTACTTCTCTACTCCTAAGAAGATGGGGGCTCAGACTGCCGAGGCTAACATCAACGCCGGCATCGCAGCAGCTAAGCAGATTGTAGGATTCATCAAGGACGGCATCACTAAGTTCCAGGTGAACAAATAATAGAGACATAAATCTCTTTTTCAAGAAAGCGGCTCGGTTTTATAATCGAGCCGCTTTTTGCATCTATAATTATCATGAATTAAAAAGTTATTCGTATGTTTGCCGTTGAGGAAAGAGCGCATTAAGGGCTCACTGGATCCGAGACCTCATGCCCGGCTTTTTATAAGTCGGGCATTTTTATTCACAAAAGAATCCTCATAGCATAATTGCAAATTATGCTGTATGTTGTTTTATGGCGCTGTTTCTTGCACCTCCGACGGTCTTCCAAGTTTAGTTACAAAGCAAATTACCACAAACGTGGTATCAATCTACCCTACAAATGGGATGGCGCGCCTGCACTGGCGTAGCTACTTTTGCATCGTAAAACATAACTAAACACACAAAACCATGAGCAACATAGAAACAACACTTATCCACGGAGGAATATCAATCGACGAACACACTGGCGCAGTGAACGTGCCTATCTACCAGACCTCAACATACAAGCAGGACGGACTTGGCAAAATGCGCGGCTACGAATACTCACGCACAGGCAATCCAACAAGAGAGGCGCTCGAAGCACTCATCGCAGAACTCGAAGGCGGAGTCGCAGGATTCGCATTCGGCTCGGGAATGGCAGCAACAACAGCGGTACTGAGCCTGCTGCACAGCGGCGATAGAGTGCTCATCTCTAGCAATGTGTACGGAGGCACATTCCGTGTGCTCGCCAAGGTCTTCAACCACTTCAACATCAACTACTCGATAGCCGACACGACTGACTTCAAAGCTTTCGAGGACGCCATAACACCAGACGTGAAGGCTGTGATGATAGAAAGCCCAGCCAATCCACTGATGACGGTGACCGACATAAGAGCCATATCCGAAATATCGCACAAGCACGACCTGCTCGTGATCGTGGACAACACGTTCATGACTCCGTATCTGCAGAGACCGCTGGAACTGGGCGCCGACATCGTGGTGCACTCCGCCACAAAGTACCTGGGCGGACACTCCGACGTGGTGGCTGGACTGGCTGTCGTATCCACAAAGGAACTCGCAGAGCAAATCGCCTTCATACAGAACTCGACCGGCGGCGTGCTTCCTCCATTCGACTCGTTCCTGCTGATAAGAGGCATCAAGACACTCGGCGTGAGACTTGACCGTCACGTGGAAAACGCTCTCAAGATAGCCGAGTTTCTGAAGAACAACCCTGCCGTAAGCAAGGTCTATTACCCAGGACTGAAGGACGACCCCGGATATGAGATAAACAGCAAGCAGGCAAAGAACGGCGGCGTTATGATGTCGTTTGAGCTGACTAAAGAATACGACCACAGATTGTTCTTCGAGAAGCTGAACCTGATAACGCTGGCGGAAAGCCTCGGCGGAGTGGAGTCGCTCGTATGCCACCCTGCAAGCATGACACACGCATCGATACCGGCTGATATAAGAGAGAAAGTCGGCATAACAGACGGACTCATAAGACTATCGACAGGCATCGAAAACGTCAACGACATAATAAGCGACCTTGACCAGGCCATCAAGGCATCCAAGGTAAAGAATTAAAACACTACTTAAATAATATAACCCTAAAACTCAAAACATTACAACAATGCACTACTACAATTCCATGAAGGAGCTTATAGGCAACACGCCTCTTATCAAGCTCAATCATCTCGGGGTGAAAACAGGCGTGAACCTCTTCGCTAAACTGGAGCTGTACAACCCTGCCGGCAGCGTGAAGGACAGAACCGCCACATACATGATAAACGACGCTGAGAAAAAAGGACTGCTGAAGAAAGGCGGCACCATAATAGAAGGCACGGCTGGAAACACAGGCATAGGCATAGCGTTCGCCGCACTGAACCGCGGATACAAGGTGATATTCGTAGTGCCGCTGAAGTTCTCGGCAGAGAAGCAAGCCATAATGAAGGCGCTCGGAGCTGAAATCGTAAACACGCCAAGAGAGGAAGGCATGCTGGGCGCTGTGAGAAAAGCCAACGAACTGAAGGAGCTAATTCCGGGAGCCGTATCGCTCGGACAGTTCGTGAACCAGAGCAACCCGCTCGCCCACTACGAGACAACCGGACCAGAGATATACAAAGACCTCGACGGACAAGTGGATTATGTGGTGGCTGGCGCAGGAAGCGGCGGCACATACAGCGGAATACTAAAATATATCAAGGAGAAGAATCCGTTCACCAAAGGCATACTGGCCGACCCTGTAGGTTCGACCATAGGCGGCGGCGAGCACGGCGATTACAATATCGAAGGCATTGGCAACGACTTCATAGCCGAAACGATGGACATGAAACTAGTGGACCGTGTGATAAAGGTGAACGACAAGCAGGCATTCTCGGCCGCAAGAGAAGTGGCGAGAAAGGAAGGCATACTCGCAGGCTCGTCATCGGGAGCGGCATTGGCAGCGGCACTGAAACTCGCCAACGAGATAGAACACGGAAACATCGTCACCGTGTTCCCCGACAGAGGCGACCGCTACTTCAGCACAGGACTTTTCTAAATTCTAAGACTGACGCAACAACACATAAAAAACGCGCAGGCAAAAATGCTTGCGCGTTTTTCTATTATGAATCAGCTATTTACGACAGTTTGTGCACGATGAATCCTGAGCGGAGCTTAGGCTCGAACCATGTTGCCTTAGGAGGCATGATGTTGCCGGAGTCGGCTATCGAGATAAGCTGCTTCATAGACACTGGGTAAAGGGCAAGCGCCACTTTCATCTCGCCAGAGTCCACTCTCTTCTTCAGCTCGCCAAGTCCGCGGATACCGCCCACGAAGTCGATTCGCTTGTCGGAACGCAAGTCCTTGATGCCGAGAATCTCGTCAAGGATAAGTTTTGAAGACACAGTCACGTCGAGCTGACCGATTGGGTCGTTGTCGTCGTATGTGCCAGGCTTGGCTGTGAGCGAATACCACTCGCCTGAGAGATACAGCGAGAAGTTGTGCAGCTTGTTTGGCTTGTAAATCTCGCTGCCCTTCTTCTCCACTGTGAAGTTCTTGCCCAGCGCCTCGAGGAACTGCTCCTCGGTGAGTCCGTTCAGGTCCTTCACGACTCTATTATAGTCAATTATGTTCAACTGATTGTCAGGGAAGCAGACAGCCAGGAAGTAGTTATACTCCTCGTCGCCCTTGTGGTTTGGGTTGTTCTTTCTCTTCTCATCGCCCACGAGAGCCGCAGCCGCGCTTCTGTGGTGACCGTCAGCGATGTACATGTAAGGCATCTTCGCGAACGCCTCTGTTATCTGCGCTATCACGGCGTCGTCGCTTATCACCCAGAATGTGTGTCCGATTCCGTCGCTTGTCACCAAGTCGTACTCAGGCTCGTTCTTGATAACGGCAGCCACGATGTCGTCAAGCTGCTTGTTGTCAGGGTAAGCGAAGAAAACAGGCTCGATGTTGGCGTTGTTCACGCGCACGTGCTTCATGCGGTCTTCCTCCTTGTCGCGGCGTGTCAGCTCATGCTTCTTTATCTTGCCGGTCATGTAGTCGTCAACATTGGCGCAGACAACAAGTCCGTACTGTGTGCGTCCGTTCATGGTCTGTGCATAAACGTAGTAGTTCTCCTTCTCGTCCTGCACAAGCCATCCGTTATCCTGAAATTTCTGGAAATTCTCAGCCGCCTTCTCATAGACCTTAGGGTCGTACTCGCTTGTGCCCTCAGGGAAGTCTATTTCTGGCTTTATTATATGATAAAGTGATTTCTCGTTGCCTTTAGCCTCTTCTCTTGCCTCTTCCGAGTTGAGCACGTCGTATGGGCGTGAGATGACTTGAGCTACGAATTCTTTAGGCGGGCGGATGCCCTTGAAAGGTCTTATTTTAGCCATTATATTAAGAAAGTTATGGTTATATAAACACAAAGATAAATAAATTGTGACATCATGATGTTCACTTTCTGCATCTTTCTGCCACGTTAGCCAAGATTTCTTCCTCGCCTTCCACCTTGCGGTTTCTCATTACCACTCTGCCGTCGCATATCAAAGTGTCAATGACTTCCGACGAAGCCGAGTACACGAGATTGGATATGATGTTGTAGTCCGGCACCATTCTGTGGTTGTCCAACCTTACCAGCATTGCGTCAGCCAGCCTGCCCTCTTCTATCTTGCCGGCATTCAGTCCGAAAGCCGCTGCGCCACACTCCGTAGCCATGCGGAATGTCTCGGCTGCCGACAGTTTGTCCGGACCGTAGCTCAGCTTAGCCAGCAAAGCCGCAGCCTTCATCTCGTCCATCATGTCGAGGTTGTTGTTGGACGATGCGCCGTCGGTACCCAAAGCAAGGCGGCAGCCGTGTGCCTTGAGCATCGGAACGTTCATAACGCCCGAAGAGAGTTTCATGTTGGAGCATGGGTTGTGGACAGAGACGGTCTTCGTAGCCGACAATATGTCCGCATCGTCCTCGCTGACGTGGACAACATGCGCCGCCACCGTTTTCTCGCCCAGGATTCCCACCTTGTTCAAATACTCCACCGGAGTCATGCCGCCGTGCTCTTTCTTGCAGTTCACAACCTCCTCTTCCGTTTCTGAGACGTGTATCTGGCAGAACACATCGTCGGAGTTGTTCACAACGTCGGCACAGCGTTCAAGCAATGCCGTGTCGCAAGTGTAGATGGCGTGCGGAGCGATAGACTTCTGTATTCTTGACGACGCAGGCTTCCACGAAGCGAGACGTTCCAAAAGACGGTTGTGCTCCTTCTCACCCTGATGCGACATGAATGTGTCGCCAAGACACGCCCTGATACCCATTTCCATGACTGCCTTTTCCACCAGTTCCTCAACGAAATACATATCTACGAAGAACACCGTGCCGCTCTTTATCATCTCAAGGATGGCGAGTTTCGAGCCCCAGTAAATATCCTCGGGCGTAAGGCTCGCCTCACGTGGCCAGATGTAGTTATTGAGCCACTCGGCGAGGGGCATGTCGTCGGCATATCCACGCAGGAGCGTCATTGCAGCGTGGCAATGGCAATTATAGAAAGGCGGGAGAATAGCCATTCCTGTGGCATCGACCACCTCAGCGCCGTTGCATTGTATATCTGGCGCAATGCGCGTTATCAGTCCGTTTTCCATAAGGACGTCGGTCTGGCGTCCGTCAAGTCTGGCATTTTTTACAAGTAAAGTCATAGGCGAAAAAATTATTATTCTGCTGCAACATTAGGCACAAAAATGTCAACCGCATACTTGTCCGCTCCTGTGTATGATTTGAGTGAATCCGCCGACATTATCCCGACTGTGAGTTTCTCGGCTGGCACACCGTGCTTGACTATGTAGTCGGTCACGAGCTTGTTTCGGAACGCCATCTGCCTTGACAACGCTGACACAGCGCTGTCGGCAGGGAAGATGGACTCCGCCTGCTCATAGAAACTGCCGTCGATGCTTGAGAGATTGTTCACAAAGCTCTTAAGCCCTGAATCACTATCCTTAATGTCGCTTATCTCCGCAAAGTCCACGAGCGAAAGGCGCTGACCTGCCGCCTGCGGATGCTTGCTCACATAGTAGCGCCTCTTCATCTCGAAGATGGTGCGCTTCTTTATGGCGTTCTTCATGTTCACCTGCTGAGTGAGCTTCAGCGAAAGCTCCGAGTTTGTCTCCAGAGCCGCGATTATCTTGTCCACTCTCGCGTACTCCTGCGATGTCAGGTCTGGCTTCGTTGCATCGAAAGGTATCTGCGACAATTCGTCGGCAGAGAGTCCGAGTCCGCTCGCCAAAGCATTGACAGGAGAAACGGCAAGTTTCACCATCAAGTTGCCGAGTGTCTTGAGTATCAGCTTTTTGTAAGAGAATTCAGGCGAGTTCACATTTCCTTTGACAGGAAGGTCTAAGGTTATCTTATCATCCTTGTCACGCAGAATATACAAACCAGTCTTCAGCGGAATGTTGAACTCGGTTTTTATCTTCTTGTTCTTGTCGCCCACACGGCAGTTGAATATGTCCAAATTGTTGCGTCCCACGAGATTATAATCTCTGACGATATTCTCACTCATTATAGACAATTTTCCCTTCTCGAGAGGATAAGCGAAATACTCCATTGAGTATGGCGAGAATTGCTGCAAGTCAACATGTTTCAATATTATAGTGAGTTTTTGGTTTCTTATGCCGTCCAGTCCGCCCTTCCAGTTGACTATGGCAGCGCCTCCGCCTTGCGTGTCCATTGTGAGATGCAGATTGTTCTCGGCGGCGCTTGGCGAGAAGTTCTCGGACACTGCGTTTATGTTGCTCAGTTTGTATATGAACGGCATTCGCAGAGTGTTGTCGGCAAAAGTGAAGTCGGAATTCTTCAGTTCTATCTTCCTGATTGACACCACCATAGGATTGCTGTCCGATTTCACTGTGTCTGGCTCCGCTTTCTTTTCTTCGGTTTTATTATCCGATGTCTTCACAAGATTCGAGAAATTGTTGTGGTCCTTGTACATGTCGAAGTGCGAAGACAGTCCGTCAACTGTCACGCTGGCTATGTCGCACACGCCCTTCTGCGGATTTATCTTGTTGACATTCACATTCAAAGAGTTCAGCGAAGCCACTTTATTGTCATTCAAGTCGTTGGCGTTGAATCCGGAAATTGTGACACTTCCGACGATGTCTATATCTGACGGCGTCTGCGTGCTTCCGTTCACATGCACATCGCCAGCGAGTTTTCCGCTCACACTGCTTACGTTCAGCGACTCCTTTATATATGGCATAAAATTGTCGATGTCGAGTCCCGTCAGTTTCACCACCACGTCGTAGCGTCCCTTCTCCATGTCATACTTCGCTTTTGTTGAGAGCGAGCCACCCTCGGCAAACTGGAATGACACGCCAGCATCGGTCGTTTTTCCTGAGAAATACACGCCTGGAACTTCGAGATGCAGATTGTTCAGATTCCACTTCGAGTCACGCACCTCATCCATATAGCTCAGAGTTCCGCCAGTGAGTTTTATATTATATATGCCTATCGCCCAAGGCTCCTTGTCCTTGTCATCCTCGTCGTCCTCCTTGTCGCCGCCCAGTTTAGTGAGGTCAGTGAAGTTGAATGTCGAGTCGTACTGCACAAGTCTCACCTTTGGCGAGTTGAGTGTCACATATCTGATATTCACTTCCTTAGTCAGCAATTTGAACGGATTAATTGCTACCTTGAGCGTGTCTATGCTCACGAAATCCGTCTTGTCGTCCTGCTCCTTCATACACAGAGCCTCCGCCTCCAGAGAGCCAGTGAAGAGGTTTATCGACAAATCATCCATAGTGATCTGTCTGCCAATCCATTCCTTACTGTTCTTCTCTATCACATATTCGGCAATCGGAGATATGAAAATCGCGACCAAAAGCAGCAGAGCCAATATCACGCCAAGAATAATCGCGGTTATCTTCAAGCCTTTCTTTACACCTTTTTTCATATTGATTATTTTGATAATTTCATATTTTTGTAGTCGGACAGATAGGACACAAAAATAACAACTTCCACTCACATTCCTATCTAATTTAATAAACATAACACATAGATTATAATGTCAGGAGTTCTGGTTCAAGTCTTACAGCTTATACTATCCCTAACGATACTCGTCGTGGCCCACGAAGCCGGGCATTTCCTCTTCGCAAAACTGTTCGGAGTGCGAGTTGAGCGTTTCTACATGTTCTTCAACCCATGGCGCTCGATTGTGAAAATGAAGAAAGTGAACGGCAAATGGAAAATCAAGTTCTTCAGCCGCAACACGCCGTTCAACGACAAGCCGATAGAGGAACTCGACGACAACGACTGGCGCAAGTACCCCGACAACACGGAGTTCGGCATCGGATGGCTGCCGCTCGGAGGCTACTGCAAGATAGCCGGTATGGTGGACGAGTCGATGGACACAAAGGGACTTGCATCCGAGCCTAAAAAGTGGGAATACCGCGGCATATCCACATGGAAACGCCTGCCGATAATAACCGGCGGCGTGCTTGTGAACTTCGTGCTCGCCATACTGATATTCAGCGGGGTGCTGTTCCATTACGGCAGCGTGGATGTCAAGTTCACCGACTTCACCAGAGGCTACGAGTATTCCGACATAGCCAAGGAAGCCGGATTCGAGGACGGCGACGTGCCCGTGGAAGCCGACGGCAAGCCGCTTGACGAATACGACACCAACGCCATACGCAGTCTGATGAAGGCACAGACCGTAGTTGTGTCACGCGGCGAAGAACGCCACACAATATCAATACCAGGCGACTTCGGACAAAGAGTCGTGGCAAGCGGCGAGCAGTTCATAAGCCCGATACTGCCGTTCGTCATAGACTCCGTGCTGCAAAACACGCCTGCCGCCAAAGCCGGTCTGCAAAAGAACGATTCGCTGACGAACATTAACGGCATAACCACAAGCAGCTTCAAAAAAATCGTGGACATAATGGCCGAGAACAAAGGCAAGAACGTGACACTGCACTTCATGAGAGACACGACACTGATGGCGACTGTGATAAAGCCAGATTCGATGGGCAAAATAGGCGTCACAGCGAAAAGCTTCGCCGAATACTACACCTTCAGCCGACACGAATACGGACTGGCTGAGGCATTGAGTAACGGCGCGACGATGGGCGTTAAAAACCTGACCGGCTATGTGTCGGACTTCAGATACGTCTTCGGCGAGGACGGCATGAAGAACCTCGGCGGATTCGGTTCCATAACCCAAAGCTTCTCAAAGATGTGGGACTGGGAATGGTTCTGGGAGATGACCGCCCTTCTCTCGGTGATACTCGCGTTCATGAACATATTGCCGATACCGGGACTCGACGGCGGACACCTGATGTTCCTGCTTTATGAGATGGTGACTGGCAAGAAGCCATCGCAGAGAGTATTGGAAGTGTCGCAGATGATAGGAATGATACTGCTGCTTTTCCTGTTCTTTTACGCCAACATCAACGACATATTCAGATAAGCACGATTTTTGCATTAACAGACTTCATATAAACATAACCACATAAAACACGAACAAAATGAAGAAAGCAATATACATACTGATGGCGCTGCTGACCGCAGGCATCGTAAACGCACAGAACAACGAGAAAGCCACGACCAAACTCTCGCAATACGTGGCAAGACCAGGCGCAGTTATAAGCATGGACGAAGCGATGTTCGCCGAGAAGATTTACAACGAGGCAGAATCCCCTAACGAATGGAAATACCTTGGCGACAAGCCTTGCATCATAGACTTCTACACCACATGGTGCGGCCCTTGCAAACGACTCGCTCCGGTGCTCGAGACAATCGCTGAAAAATACGACGGACTGATACGCATCTACCGCATAGATGCAGAGAAAGAACTGAAAATATCCAGAAAATTCGGCATAAGAAGCTACCCTACACTGCTCTTCTGTCCGATGAACGACAAGCCACAGATGGCAATAGGCGCGCTGCCTAAGAACGACATCGAGAAACTCATCGCCAACATCCTCCTGAAGTAACGCGATGAATAAGACAGAAAAACTCAACGACAAAGAACTCGAAGAACTGCGCAAGTTCTTTGAGAACGACCACTTCGCGATGAACGCAGGATGCCGCATCGACGAAGCCGGCAGCGACTGGAGCGTATGCTCGATGAACGTGACAGACGCCCACCGCAACGCTTTCGGAATGATAATGGGCGGAGCCATGGTGACACTTGCCGACTTCGCAGCAGCCGTCATAGGCAACCGCCCAGGTAAATACACGACAGCCAACAGCGTGACCACCACATTCGTTGGCAACACCAAAAGCGATAAAATATTCGCCAACGCAGTGCTGAAACGCGACGGACGAAGCACAAACTACATAGAAGTAGAGATAACCGACGATAAAGGCAAACAACTGGCTTTCGTCACCGTGCTCGGTTTCCACCTAAGCTGAACATACCCAACGACGACATAAACCGCAAGGCAATCTCTTTTTGCCACAATCTTAGGCATAAAACCACAGAAAATGCTTAACTTTGAAAGTTTTTGTACAAACCGAAAAAACTTACTTAAAAACAGAATATGCCTAAGATTTCACAGCGAGGTGTAGAAATGCCTGCGTCACCAATCAGAAAGCTCGTACCATTCTCTGATTCTGCCAAGGCACGCGGACTGAAAGTCTATCATTTGAACATCGGACAGCCAGACCTGCCTACACCACAAATAGCAATAGACGCGATAAGAAACGTAAGCCGCAAAGTGCTGGAATACAGCCCTTCGCTCGGTATCCGCTCATATAGAGAGAAACTCGTTGGATACTACGCGAAATACAACATAAACGTGGCAGCCGACGACATTATAATAACCACTGGCGGAAGCGAGGCGGTGCTGTTCGCATTCATGGCATGTCTTAACCCGGGCGACGAAATCATCGTCCCTGAACCAGCCTACGCCAACTACATGGCGTTCGCAGTGAGCGCTGGCGCTGTCATCAGGACCGTACCTTCGACAATCGAGGAAGGTTTCGCG
Organism: Paludibacteraceae bacterium; assembly: GCA_017937025.1. Classification (GTDB taxonomy): domain Bacteria; phylum Bacteroidota; class Bacteroidia; order Bacteroidales; family Paludibacteraceae; genus UBA4363. Next base: position 113,662 of record JAGBEJ010000008.1, read on the forward strand.
CTGCCATCGATAGAGAAGTTCGAGGAACTGATCAACGAGAAGACCAAGGGCATAATGATATGCAACCCTAACAACCCTACCGGCTACCTCTACACAAGAAAGGAGATGAACCAGATAAGAGACCTCGTGCAGAAATACGACCTGTACCTGTTCTCCGACGAGGTTTACCGCGAATACATCTACACATCGTCGCCATACATATCGGCATGCCACCTCGTAGGCATCGAGGATAACGTTGTGCTTATAGACTCAGTGTCAAAGAGATACTCTGAGTGCGGAATAAGAATCGGCGCGCTGATAACCAAGAATAAGGAACTGCAGAAAGCCATCAACAAATTCTGCCAGGCACGTCTGTCGCCACCACTGATCGGACAGATTGCCGCAGAGGCGAGCCTCGATGTTGACCCTTCGTATCTGCGCGACACATACGACGAGTTCGTGGAGAGAAGAAAGGTGCTGATTGACGGTCTTAACCGTATTCCAGGCGTTTACTCCCCTATCCCTATGGGCGCGTTCTACACTATGGCGAAGCTCCCTGTCGATGACACGGACAAATTCTGCACATGGTGTCTCAACGAGTTCGAGTATGAGGGTCAGACTGTGTTCATGGCTCCTGGCTCAGGATTCTACACGACTCCGGGCTTGGGCAAGGATCAGGTCAGAATAGCCTATGCCATAAACAAGGAGGACATTTCAAAAGCGTTGGTAGTGCTGGAAAAGGCGCTTGAGGCATATCCAGGAAGGACTATAAAGTAAGAGCGTGAATCTTGAATTATTCATAGCGCGCAAAGTGCATGGCGGCAGCGGCAAGAACGACATGTCGCGCCCGGCCGTCATCATAGCGACCACAGGCATCGCCTTGGGAATCGCCGTCATGCTGCTTTCCGTTGCTATTGTGATAGGATTCAAGCACCAGATAAGAGACAAGGTCATAGCCTTCGGCTCGCACATACAAATAAGCAACTACGACAACAACCAAAGCTACGAGACCAAAGCCATAACCGTGTCCGACAGCCTGCTACAGGAGCTGCGCAACACGCCTAACGTGCGCCACACACAGCGCTACGCCACCAAACCCGGCATAATAAAGACCGAGAGCGATGTGCAAGGCATAATCCTCAAAGGCATCGACCAGAACTTCGACTGGGAGTTCTACCGTCCGAACATAATCGAGGGCGACACGATAACACCATCACAAGCCGTTGCGGAAGACGATTTTCTGCCGCCGCCAGCAAGCAAGGAGGCACTTATTTCGCAATATCTGTCGAGACTGCTGAACCTGAAGGTCGGCGACACGTTCTTCGTTTACTTCGTTCAAGAGGAAGGCATAAGAGCAAGGAAACTCACAGTGAAAGGCATTTACTGCACCAACTTCGAGGAATACGACAAGCAGTTCATTCTCGCCGACATAAAGCAGATACAGCAGATAAACAACTGGAACGACCAGCAAGCCAGCGGAATAGAAATACTCGTGGATGACTACAGCAAACTCGACGAGACCACCGACAAACTCTACTTCAAGACCGCCAATCGAATGAGCGCAGACCAGGAGACACTGCTGCCACGCAATATCGAGGAACTGAATCCGCAGATATTCTCATGGTTAGGCATGCTTGACATAAACGTGGTGATAATCCTCACGCTCATGCTCACCGTCGCGTCGTTCAACATGATTTCCGGACTGCTGATAATAATCCTCGAAAAGACCAACATGATAGGCATCCTAAAAGCCCTTGGAGCCAAGAACTGGAATATAAGGAAGATATTCCTCTACCAGTCGGCATTCCTCATTGGCAAAGGACTGCTGTGGGGCAACATTATTGGACTCGCGCTGATACTCATACAATACTACACCAACATAATACCTCTCAACCCCGAGACATACTATGTGTCATACGTTCCTGTAGAACTGAATCTGTGGTACATCCTTGCCATAAACGCCGGCACGTTCATACTCTCGCTGCTGATACTCATCATCCCTTCCATGGTGATAGCCAAGATTTCCCCTGCCAAGTCCATAAGATTTGAATAATTATAATCCACAGAAAGCAATGGACAAAAGAATCAAATGGATAGACTACAGCAAAGCAGGACTGATATACCTTGTTGTGCTTGCCCACTACGGACACATCAACACGAATGTCGAGAATCTGATTTGCGCATTTCACATGCCGGCATTCTTCTTCATTTCAGGCTATCTGCATAAAAGCTCAGACTGGGCAGCGAGCATCAAGAAAAACTTCCAAAGGCTTATAATTCCAGCCCTGTGTTTTTCATTCATCTACATGATGGTGAACTGCGCTGTGTATTACGTACAAAACCATGCTTTGTCTTTAGAAGACAATCTGATAAAACCATTGCTCGGCATCATCAGATACGACAGACCAAACGCCACTCCACCTTGCGGCGTGATATGGTTTCTCGAAGTGCTGTTTATTTGCAACGTGCTGGTGGATATTGTTAGAAAAAGCATCACAGCTATAACAGCAATAACGCTGTTGTGCATAGCGGGCACATGGGTTCTGGCAATGCAAGGCGTTGTATGTATGTCATACGGATTCATGCCACAACGTTTTTTGGCAAGTTTCCCGTTTGTGGCAGCCGGCATATTATTCCGTCATTACGACCTACTTGAAAAATTTCTCAAGAATTATATATTAGGAATTGTCGCCATCGTGCTTTTCATATCCGCAGCATTATGGAACGGACGCGCAGGCATTATGACTTGGCGTTTCGGAAACGACGCGCTTTTGTTTTTCACAATTGCCCTCATAGGCAGCTTGGCATTTTTCTGGCTTATGGAAAAAATAAGGTACGAAGCACCATATGTAATTCTGAAAATATCCACAGGAACCATCACTATATTATGCCTTCACAAATTGATGATACCTGTCATATCACGCATTTTGCATATCAACCCATATTTCGGTTCTCTAATAATTTTGGCAATATGCTTCCCTTTGATTCTGCTATTCGACAAATACACACCTTGGCTTGTCGGCAGAAAAAGAGCATAATCCATAATATTCTGAATAAAAAAGGGGAAGCAGGCTTTTTTTTATTTCAAAAAGCGAACACATACAATTCATATTTATTATATTTGCAGTAATCCAACTCAAAAATATTTTAACAATGAAAATCGAAGAAATAGGCGAAAACGCAGGCAAAATCTGGAACGCACTCAACGATGGTTCCACTAAAGAAGCAAAAGAGATAAAGAAGGCAGCTGGCATCAAGGACAAGGAGTTCTACACAGCTCTTGGATGGTTGGCTCGCGAAGGCAAGGTAAACATCGAAGTCGATAAGACTAACGTTTACGTGAAGCTTGTCTAAGATTCAATCTCTTGGAAAAGGAAACGAGAGCCTGGATTTTGTCCAGGCTCTCTTGTTTTTTTGTCGTATGCTTCGACTACACAAAAAAAGCGAAGACGTTTTTAACCTTGATGAAATATCCGCATCTTACAATTGGTTAGCAAAAGAAAGATGGACAGAAACAGTACAACAGACGAGGAAATACTTGCCATGATACGCCGCAAGGAGACCTTTGACGAAGGCTTCAAGCGACTGATGGAAAGGTACGGACGAGGGCTGTACTGGCATATCAGACATATCGTGGCGGGGCACGACGACGCCGAAGACGCTTTCCAAGAAACCAGCATAAAGATATACGAGAAAATAGACTCTCTGAATGGCGACGCTGGACAGATGAAGGGATGGATATACAAAGTGGCGACAAACGAGGCGCTACAGCAACTGAGGAAGCGCACCACCCTGTTTCAGAGCATCGACAGCCTGAGCGAACAACTGGTGGAAACAATGAGAGCCGATGCCTCTGCCGACGCCGAGAAAGCCGAACTGCTATTTGAGGAAGCGACTCTGCGGCTGCCGACACAGCAAAGAATCGTCTTCAACATGAGATACCGCGACGAACTGACATACGAACAGATGAGCGAGGCGACAGGTAAAAGCATAAGCAACCTGAAAACAACATACCACTACGCATACGAAAAAATAAAGAACTACATAAAGGAACACGCAGAATGAACAAGCAAGACATGACATACAAAACTCCATACGCCGAAAGCGACGAATACGTGGACGCGCTGGTGAAAAGCGCCACAGAAAAAGCCATAGCACAAGGCAAGGAAAAGAAAGGAAAGAAAAGAATCATATTGACCTTGACAAGCATTGGCGCGGCTGCCGCATGTATAGCTATAGCGCTGAATATGAGCCATGTGATGGACAACGGAAAATGGACAAAGGAAAACGCAGGGAAGAACATCGCCAAAGCAAGCATAAGCAAGGCGGTGAACGAAACGAATACGAGCGACTCTGGTCCGCTGGATGACTTCATGGCAAAGGCGACCGACGAGGAGAAGACAATGATTGCCTACTACGAATTAGACGAGATACCTGAATATTAACCAATAAACACAAACAACTATGAGAAAACTTTTTATCACAATCATGGCCGTGGCAACCGCAGTTTGCACTATGGCACAAGACAAAAAGGCGGAGTTCAACAAAAAGCTGGTGGCGGCGCAGACCGACGAGATGGCTTACAGACTGAACATGACCGATGCGCAAAAGAGAGAATTCAGCGGCATATATGAACAATACTGCCACGAAGTGCTAAGCGCGAAGATAGCGATGGACGCCAAGAAGAAAGAACTGACTGACCCCATCGCACAGGAAAAGAACAGGCTGGAGAAGCAAAGAAAAGTGCTCGACATAAGAATAGCATACGCAGACAGATTCGGAAAAGTGCTTAGCGGAGAACAGCTCACAAGGCTGTACAAAGAAGAAAACCAGATACAGAAAAGGCTGAAAAGAGAATTGAAACAAGCCTTGAACGAGCAGAAAGCAGCTAAAAAACAGAAGAAATAACAGCAAAACAACGCACAAAAAGAAAATCGGCATTGACCAAGTGGTCAATGCCGATTTTCTTATTTATTAACCTCCAGTCCTAGTAAAGGATGTAGGTGTAAGTGCCTTTCTTGTCAACCGGATTGTAAGGCGCAGCGTAGTCATACTTGGCCTTAGTGTCGGCCTTGCGCTTCTGGTTGTTGATGTAAGCCTTCTCCTCTGCCTCTGCCTGCTTTGAGAAGTCAGGTCTGTCCTCGGTCTTGTCCAAGCGGATGTTCTGGCTGTCGTAGATTGCCTCAAGGTCACGCGCCTTCTTCTCGTCCTCGGACTCCTTGTACATTTCTATAGGTTTGTCCTCGTTCTCGAACTTGCCGCCCTCGATTCTCTTATAGACTGTGCCTGGCATTGTCGAAATCGCCTTTTCAGAAGATTCCTTCTTCTCGGTCGCTCCTACAGTCGCTATCTTCTTTGTGCCAGCGTCCTTAGTCTTTGAGTCTGCCGATGCTGACGCAGAAGACGATGCCTTTTCGTCCTTGACTGCGCTCTTCGCCTTGGCGTCGTCGCCCGAGCCTGACGAATACTTGCCCTTAGTCTGCTTTACGTTCTTAGCCTTGCCGAAGTTAGGGATGTAAATCTCCGTACGACGGTTCTGGCGGTGCTGCTCCTCAGAGCACTCGATGCCGTTAGCGCACTCGTTGAGCAGTCTTGTCTCGCCGTAGCCCTTGCCCTTGATTCTGCTTGCGCTTATGCCCTTGGAAACGATATACTTAACAGCAGACTGTGCACGGTCTTCAGAGAGCTTCAGGTTGTAGCTGTCGGAGCCGCGGCTGTCGGTGTGGCTCGAGAGCTCTACCGTCAGGTCAGGATTAGCTTCAAGGAATGCGACAATCTTGTCAAGCTCGTTGGCTGACTCTGGCAATATGTCGGACTTGTCGTAATCGTAGTAAATGTTACGCAGGATTATGTGCTTTCCTGCAGCTATGTCAAGGCTGATTGTGTCGTTGTTTCTCTTGTTGTAATAATCAAAGCCCTTCTGACGTGGCATGTAACCGAACGCCTCGACACTGACATCACCTCTTGTCTTGAGCGGCATTGGCACAACCACATCTCCGTTATCGTCGGTTGTGTAAGTAGCGCCGTTGTAGCGTACCGAAGCGTTAGCCACTGGCTCGCCGTTGCTTGAGTTGATGACTGTGAATGCCATGCCCGAGCCTCTTGCTCCGCCGTAGTTGAAGTTGCCGTTAGCTCCGCTGGCACCGCCTCCGAACGAGCCGTCGCCGCTTGCCGAGCCGTTCTTGCTCTTGTCATCAGCCGCGTTCTTGCCGGCTTCAGTTGGGTTCTTTGTATCTACATAGATGAACTTGTAGAGGTCGTCGCCACCCCTGCCCTCAGCACGGTTGGAAGTGAAGTATCCGTTAGTGTGCTTGCTGTTGAAGATGAAGCCATAGTCGTCGGAAATCGAGTTGATTGGCGAGCCGAGGTTTCTCACTTCGTATGAGCATGTGCATGAATCCTTCATCTCTGCCTCGTAGATGTCCAGACCGCCAAGTCCGTTATGACCGTCAGATGAGAAATAGAGGAATCCTGTAGTTCCGTCGAAGAATGGGAACATTTCATTGCCCTCGGTGTTAATCTTGTCGCCGAGGTTCTCAGGCTTGCTCCATCTGTCCTTGCCCACCTTGCGGCTCACATAGATGTCGGTGCCTCCGTATCCGCCCGGCATGTCACTGACGAAGTACATGACGTTGCCCTGCTTGTTGAGCGCAGGCTGAGCCACACTGTATCCGTACTGCGAGTCGTTCCAAGTGAATGCGTCAGGCGCGAGCCATGCTTTCTGCTTAACGCTTGTCATGTAAATATCCTGATGGAACTTGCCGTCCTTGTCAACGTTCTTGTAGTCGATGCTTGTCACAGCCACCATCTTGCCGTTCTTGGCGAATGAGAACGCTCCGTTGAGGAGTTTCTTGTCCCAACCGTCAGCCTTGAAGTTCTTCACTCCGGAGAGTTCAACATCAGGCTCGGAAGTAGCCTCCTTCACTTTGCATTTTGTCGCCTTGCCCTCGGCGTATCTCGAATTCATGAATGCCACCTGCTTTTTGACATAGAATGACGGCATCATATAATTCTGTATATCATTGATTTCAAGCACGCTGGCTCTGTACTGGTCGCTTGGCTGCTTAAGTTTTTTGTACAGGTTCACGTTCTCGAAGTAGTGCTTCACACGCAGATCGTTTGGAGCCTTCTCACGCATGCGGCGCATGTATGGAAGCGTCTCCTCGTGCTTGCCTACGCCCTTGAGCGCGAGCACATAGTTGTAAAGGTCGGTGACCGTTGGCTCCGCTGTGTTTATGAAATAAGAATACGCTTTCTCCGCGTTCTCATAGTCATTCATGTCGCGATACCACTCCGCCAGCGCTCTCCACTGCGCCACAGAATTAGACTCGTCATTGATGTCGGCAGGAGCCTTTCCTACATTTCTCTGATAGAAATAATGATCCGCCTTTTGCGTATGCGTGATTTTCTGACCATTAGCTCCGAACTCTTCCTGCGCCAGCGCTGACGTCGCTGTCATCATGGACAAGAGAGCTATTGAGACTCTGATAAAGTGCTTGTTCATATATGATTTATTATTATCGTTCCTTAAAAAACTTCGTCTGTATAATCCGACAAAGAATAACAAAAGTAATACTATTGCCAGCAAAATGCAAACATCAAAGGCATACAAATATTTACTTGACAATAAAATAACGCTTTTTTAATGTGTTTATTATCTTTGCCGACACACCGCAAGCCGAATGAAATGAAGAAAGACGACAGATATAAAGCGATACTCAACTGGTTCATAACCAACATGAACGAAGCGGAAAGCGAACTGAACTTCAGCAATAACTTCGAGCTGCTTGTGGCTGTGATGCTGTCGGCTCAGTGCACCGACAAAAGAGTGAACATGGTCACGCCGGCACTGTTCAAGGCGTACCCTGACGCGAAGACCATGAGCGCCGCCACTGTCGATGACGTAAAGCGCTACATCTCGTCGATAAGCTACCCCAACAGCAAGGCCAAGCATCTCGTAGCTATGGCGCAGAAACTCGTGACGGACTTCGACGGCGAGGTACCGAGCGAGATTGAGGCCCTGACGTCGCTGCCAGGCGTGGGCAGAAAGACAGCCAACGTCATGGAAGCCGTGGCGTTCGGCAAGGCCGCTATGCCTGTGGACACGCACGTTTTCAGAGTTTCCAACCGCCTCGGGCTCGTCAAAACCACCACTCCGCTCGCCACAGAGAAGGAACTGACCAAGCACATCCCGGAAGACATACTCAGCAAGGCGCACCATTGGCTACTGCTGCACGGCCGCTACGTCTGCACATCGCGCGCCCCTAAGTGCGACAAATGCGGACTGAAAGCGTATTGCAAAGAGATGGAAGGGAAAGGGGAATAATTCACCACCCTTTCTTTTTGCAAAAGTGGATTGCGGAACGATTTCCTCGGTTTGCCGCTTTTTTTACCCAATACTTTCCTTTCGACACATCCGGAGCCACACCACGACCTTTTAAATAAGACATTCCTAATTCATACTGAGCCTTAGGATAACCTTGCTCCGCAGCCTTACGCCACCATTCCACAGCTTCTGCGTAATCCTTTGGATATGCAAAACCATCAAAATAGCAAACACCCAATTTGTACTGTGCTTCTGCGTTATTCTGCAGAGCGGCTTCACGATACATTTCTGCCGCCTTCACATAATCCTTATCAACACCTCTGCCAGACTTATAACAATCACCCAAAATCAGAAAGGTTCGACCATAATCAAAAAAGTTTTTAGTCGATTTTTTATAATAGTGAAATGCAATAGAATCATCCTTTTGTACACCAATCCCCATCGAATAAAAATAGCCCAAACGATTCATTGCATGACCATTGCCCTTTTCCGCTGCTTTTTTATACCAATGCATTGCTATGGAATCACTCTTTGGCACACCACGACCACCCCAATAACAATCCCCAACACGCCCCATTGCAAAACCATCGCCATTTTCCGCTGCTTTTTTATACCAGTGCACTGCTATGGAATCATTCTTTGGCACACCATAACCACTCCAATAACAATCCCCAACACGAGTCATAGACGAAACATCACCATTTTCTGCCGCTCTGCGATACCAACACAAAGCGATAGAGTCATTACCGCTTGTCATGCCTATTCCATAATAATAACTTTTTCCCAAATGTCCCTGAGCAATCGCATTGTTTTGTTCTGCTGCTTTATGATAATATCCTAAGGCTTTTGCACAATCCTGACCGACACCCAAACCATACATATAACAAAAGCCCAATTCAACTTGAGCAAGCACATAACCTTGATTGGCTGATTTTTCATACCATTCAAATGCAATAGTATCATTCATAGGACTGCCTTGACCTTTTTTTCTAAAAGTCCAACGCGATGTGTTTGTTTTCCCATTACGATGCCCAACCACTGTTGCTTCATGAATCGTATCACCCATTGCCGCATAATGCTTTCCAAGATGGAACTGCGCCTCCGCGTCACCATTATTTGCGGCATCAACGTATTCCTCCAACGTCTTTGCAGACAACAGCATAGGCGTAACACACAACAACAGCAATATTTTCCTCACTTTTTCCATAACCTCAAAGCCTTTTACCACCCTTGCTTCTTCTTATATTCAATGGCTTTGTCATAGCCTTTCTTCGCTGACCGGGATATCCAGGCTTTTGCTTCTTCGACATCCTTTTCAACACCTTTTCCTTCCATATAGCATCTGCCGAGATTATATTGAGCCATCTCATGCCCTTGCTTCGCCGCCTTCTGATACCAGTAGAAAGCAAGAGAATAATCCTTAGCTACCCCCTCACCCTTTTTATAACGGTTTGCGAGATTATACTGAGCCTTAGCATTTCCCTGTTCCGCCGCTTTGCAATACCAATAGGCAGCTATAGAATCGTTTTGCGGAACACCGTCCCCTCGTCTATAATAGTTTCCGATATTAAACTGCGCTTTGGCATTACCCTGCTCTGCCGCCTTGAGATACCAATATCGCGACAAAGATATGTCACGAGCCACGCCTTCGCCTTTTTCATAACACACACCAAGAGCGAACTGCGCCTTCGCGTTGCCTTGCTCAGCCGCCTTCTGACACCAATGGAACGCCAAAGAATCGCTTTTCAGAACACCTGCACCGCTCTTATAACGTTTGGACAGCTCATACTGGGCACTCGCTTCGCCGCCATGCGCTTTCTCTATGATACGAGCCAACTCTAAAGAATCATTCTTCATCCTACGTTCCTTAGCAGCTAACCATTTGTCAGCCCCAGTCCTGCTTACAGACACGGATTTTCCACCATCTGCATTCTCCGCCTTGGCATACCAATAAGCCGCCAAAGAGTCGTTCTTAGGCACGCCGATAGCATTCTGGTAACAACGACCGAGAACGCCATAGGCTGAAGAATTCCCATGCTCAGCCGATTTGCGTATCCACACGAACGCCGCATTGCTGTCAGCCGGATGTTTTTCTGTACCTATTTTGTAAAGCTGCCCCAAAGCAAGCTGAGAATTCGACTCCCCCAATCTCGCCGCCCTGCGATACATTTTAAACGCTGCATCCGCATCCTTTTTCACACCTTGCCCTTTCTCGTAAGCCTTGCCCATATAGTACATGGACATCAGATGTCCTCGCTTGGCTGCCTTACGATACCAGAACGCCGCCAAATAATCGTTCTGAACGACGCCATCACCCTTCCTGTAACTATTGCCAAGAATATATTGAGACTCCTCGTGCCCGCGTTCAGCCGCTTTGGTGTACCAATACACAGCCAATGAATCGTTTTTCACCACACCACGGCCTTTCTTATATGAATTCGCCAAATTATATTGCGCTTTCTGATTTCCTTGCTCCGCAGACTCCTTAAACCAATATACAGCTTTCTCCGGGTCAGATTTCAGCAACAGCAAAGCCAGATTATTCTGGGCTTTTTCAAACCCCTGCTCTGCCGACTTTGTGTACCACTTTATCGCCTCTTCTTTATTTTGAGGAATTCCGCTGCAACTGCCTCTGTCAAAACAATATCCGAGATTAAACTGAGAGATGGCGTTGCCGTTTTCTGCCCTTATTAACAGGGGATTTCTCGCCATTTGCGCCGATGCCGACACTGATGCCGCGCACAAGAGATATAACAAAAGTTTTTTCATATATGTCTGTATTGGGATTGTGTTTTTCTTTATTTAAAACTGCATTAAATAAAGATTTTAAAGAATCATAAAATTCGCATCGCAAATATAGATACAAAAACAACATTTCACACATATATGCATAAAAAACAGAAAATGTAACAAGAAGATATAAAACGAAAAACAAAGAATCACCGATTCACTATTTTTGTTACACATGGAGTCTCAATAACAACCACACGGACGACAGACAAAATCATTCACATTATAATAAACGCTTATGAAAAAGGTATTTATGGCAGCTGCTATTATCATCGGCTTCCTTTCCTGCAAAAACGTGCAGCAACAGAACAGCCAAACAGCGCCTGACATTTTCGGCAAATACAAGGTTGTGGCGATAAACCGCGCCAATGTTCCGGAAACCATGAACGGCACGACATTAGAACTGACCGACAGTTCCAAGTACTCGGGCAAGACTGGAGTCAACTCGCTATTCGGAGATTACAAAGTAAGCAATAGCAACATATCTTTCGGCGAAGGCGCAATGACAAGAATGATGGGTGACCCGTCTTCCATGAAAATCGAGCAAGACTATGTCGAGGCGATTCATTCTGTCAAGACATTTGACCGCGACGGCGAACACATCATTCTAAAAAACGGCAAAGGTGATGAAGTGATGAGACTTGTAAAGGAATAATTTATTGTCTTATAAAGAAGAAAGCTCAATCCTCAAGGGGTTGAGCTTTCTTCATAAAAAAACAGAGTGCATAAATTATGCACTCTGCTCTTATTTAATTTGACTTATAAGCCGGTATTAGATCTCCTGGCTGTAGTCCACTCTGCTCAAACGTACGTATGTTGCGTAACGCTCCTGAGCAGCTCTCTTAGTTGCAGCGTAGAGCTCGTCTGCCTGTGCAGGGAGCACCTTCTTCAACGACAAGAAACGAACCTCGCCATCGAGGAACTCCTGGAACTTATCCCAGTTTGGAGCCTTAGAGTCGAGCTGGAATGGGTTCTTGCCCTGCTCAGCCAAACGTGGGTCGAATCTCCAGAGGTGCCAGTATCCGCACTCAACAGCCTTAGCCTCCTCAGCCTGGCTCTTACCCATAGCGCCCTTAGCCTTCAAACCGTGGTTGATACATGGAGCGTATGCGATAACGAGTGATGGTCCAGGATAAGCCTCTGCCTCGCGGATAGCCTTCAAGCACTGAGCGTTATCTGCGCCCATTGCTATCTGAGCTACATAAACATAACCGTAAGTAGCCTGCATCAGACCGAGATCCTTCTTCTTGATACGCTTACCAGCAGCGGCGAACTGAGCGACAGCTGCGATAGGAGTAGCCTTAGAAGACTGACCACCTGTATTAGAGTAAACCTCAGTATCGATAACGAATACGTTAACATCCTCGCCAGAAGCAAGTACGTGGTCGATACCTCCGTAACCGATGTCGTAAGAAGCACCGTCACCACCGATGATCCACTGGCTTCTCTTAACGAGATAGTGTGAAAGCTCCTCAAGCTGCTTGCATACAGGGCAACCAGCAGCTGCGCTCTTCTTGATCTCTGGGATCAGCTTGTCAGCAGCAGCACGGCTTCCTTCAGCATCGTTCTGGTTAGCGATCCACTCCTTAGCAGCCTCCTTGTAAGCCTCGGAAGTCTTGTCAGAAGCAATCATCTCCTCCAACAGACGCTGGATACGAGCCTTCATCTTCTTGTTTGCGAGTACCATACCCATACCGAACTCACCGAAGTCCTCGAACAATGAGTTAGCCCATGCTGGACCACGGCCGTTCTCGTCCTTAGTGTAAGGAGTTGAAGGTATAGAGCCTGAGTAGATAGAAGAACATCCTGTTGCGTTAGCTACCATCTGACGGTCGCCGAAGAGCTGAGAAATCAGCTTAACGTATGGAGTCTCACCACAACCTGAGCAAGCTCCTGAGAACTCGAACAATGGAGTTGCGAACTGAGAGTTCTTAGGGTTAGCCTTAACGTCAACCAAGCTCTGCTTAGACTTAACGTTCTTAACGCAGTAGTTCCAGTTCTTAGCCTCTGCGCACTCTGGATCTCCATCGAATGGAACCATCTTGAGAGCCTTCTCCTTAGCCATACATACGTCAACGCAGTTGCCGCAGCCCAGACAGTCCATAACACCAACCTGGATACGGAGGTGCATGCCCTTCATAGCTGCAGGAGCCTTCATCTCGATAGTCTCAGCGCCGAATCCCTTAACCTCGTTCTCATCAAGAACGAATGGACGGATACATGAGTGAGGACAAACGAATGCACACTTGTTACACTGGATACACTTAGAAGCATCCCATTCTGGAACGAATGGAGCTACACCACGCTTCTCGTAAGCTGCTGTGCCCTGCTCCCAAGTACCATCCTCGATTCCCTTGTATGCAGAAACTGGGAGACGGTCACCGTTCTGTGCGTTGATAGGACGAACGAGGTTAGTGATGTACTCTGGCTCGTCGCGCTTGATAGGAGCGTCGTCTGGGAGGTTAGCCCATGCTGGATCAACAGCAAGCTGCTTGTACTCACCACCGCGGTCAACTGCAGCGTAGTTCTTGTCAACGACATCCTGTCCCTTCTTGCCGTATGACTTAACGATGAACTTCTTCATCTGCTCTACAGCAAGGTCAACTGGGATAACCTCAGTGATACGGAAGAATGCAGATTGGAGGATAGTGTTGGTACGGTTGCCAAGACCAATCTCCTGTGCAATCTTAGTTGCGTTGATGTAGTAAACTGTGATGTTGTTCTTAGCGAAGTACTTCTTAACGCTATTAGGGATGAAGTTAACGAGCTCCTCGCCATCGAACATTGTGTTCAACAGGAATGTACCGTTCTTCTGGAGACCACGAGTAACATCGTACATGTGCAGGTAAGCCTGAACGTGGCATGCTACGAAGTTAGGAGTCTTGATCTGGTATGTAGAACGGATTGGGTTGTCACCGAAACGGAGGTGTGAACATGTGAAACCTCCTGACTTCTTAGAGTCGTATGAGAAGTAAGCCTGGCAGTGCTTGTCAGTGTTGTCACCGATGATCTTCACAGAGTTCTTGTTAGCACCTACAGTACCGTCAGCACCAAGTCCGAAGAACTTAGCCTCGTACATGCCTTCGCCACCCATAGGAACCTCTTCCTTCTCTGGGAGAGATGCGAATGTAACGTCATCAACGATACCAACTGTGAAGTGATCCTTAGGCTGAGCCAAAGCAAGGTTCTCGAATACTCCAGTGATCATAGTAGGAGTAGTGTCGCATGAACCAAGACCGTAACGTCCGCCTACGATGATAGGAGCGTTAGGCTGGCCATAGAATGCATCCTTAACGTCGAGGTACAGAGGCTCGCCGTTTGCTCCTGGCTCCTTAGTTCTGTCGAGAACCGCGATAGCCTTAACTGTCTTAGGAACAGCAGCCAACAGACGCTCAACTGAGAATGGACGGTAGAGGTGTACAGAAACCATACCAACCTTCTCGCCCTTCTTAGCCATGTAGTCGATAGCCTCGCGAGCTGCCTCAGTAGCAGAACCCATGAGGATGATAACGCGGTCTGCGTCAGCAGCACCGTAATATGTGAATGGCTTGTACTCACGGCCAGTGATCTTAGAGATCTCAGCCATGTAGTGCTCTACTGCAGCAGGAACTGACTCATAGAATGGGTTGCAGCTCTCGCGGTGAGCGAAGAATGTCTCTGGGTTCTCAGCCATACCCTTAGCCTGTGGGTGCTCTGGAGAAAGAGCGCGTGAGCGGAACTCAGAAATCTTCTGCCAGTTAACCAATGGACGGATGTCTTCCATGTCCATAAGCTCGATCTTGTGGTACTCGTGAGAAGTACGGAATCCATCGAAGAAGTTGATGAATGGTACGCGAGTCTCGATAGCTGCAAGGTGTGCAACTGCAGAAAGATCCATTACCTCTTGTACTGAACCCTCGCAAAGCATTGCGAAACCAGTCTGACGGCAAGCCATAACATCACTGTGATCACCGAAGATACAAAGTGAGTGAGTTGCAATCGTACGAGCTGATACATGGAATACAGATGGGAGAAGCTCTCCTGCGATCTTGTACATGTTAGGGATCATAAGAAGCAGACCCTGTGAAGCAGTGAATGTAGTTGTCATTGCACCTGCCTGCAGAGAACCGTGAACTGCACCTGCAGCTCCTGCCTCTGATTGCATTTCCTGAACTGTTACGGTGTCACCGTAAAGGTTCTTTCTTCCTTGTGCTGCCCACTCGTCTACGTGCTCTGCCATTGGAGAAGACGGAGTGATTGGGTAAATAGCAGCAACCTCTGTGAACATATAAGCTATGTGCGCAGCGGCTTCGTTACCATCACAAGTGATGAACTTTTTTTCTTTTGCCATTTTACTTTAGTTTATTGAAGTTGAAAAAATATTTAGTTTAAATATTCTGCTTAGCTAATTCATGCGTGGAGTCAAGCACGCAAAAAACGCAACACAAAAATAAGACATTTGAGAGAATCTGAAAAAACAAATGACAAATGTATAAGTCAAGTGCAACATTTTTTCAGACCTCGCAGGCCTCACTTTGTGCTATAAAAATAAAAAGCACCTACGTTAACGCATTGTGTTCGTCACTGTAGGCGCGTTGTTCAGGCATCCGCCTGGCTTGAGGGCGCAGTTCTCACCAATCGAAGAGGATTGTATGCCGGCTGCCGACATCGCTCCGCTTATGTTGGCGAGTGTGGTCTCCTTGTCGTTGTACTTCACGGTCACCACTCCTTTCTTCTGGTCCACCTTCACACTCTTCACTCCTGGGATTCCCTTGACGTAGCTGACGACTGCCTTTTTATTAGGTATCATAGCGTTAAACTGCGCTGATTTCGTTCCAGCGAACAGATTTGCCGCCATGAATGCCGAACATAGAAGGATGAATACCTTTTTCATATTTGATTGAATTACGCGTTTCAATTTGTAAAAGTATTGATTTTTTTGTTTTAAACATACGGATTGTATGTTTTTTCGTCGATTATTGTCGAAAAAGGACCATGGCCGGGATATATTTTCGTGTCGTCCGGCAACGAGAAAAGCTTCACATAAATAGAGTCCAGAAGCGACTCGTGGCTGCCTCCGGGAAAGTCCGACCTGCCGACTGACATGCGGAACAGCGTGTCGCCAGAGAACAATGCGCCGTCCTCGCTGCAGTAATAGCAGACAGAACCTTGCGAGTGTCCTGGAGTCTGAAGCACGCTCAATGTCGTATTGCCGAAAGTCAGTTTGTCGCCCTCGCCTATCCAGTCCACATCGAAACGCAGGCTGTTCAAATCCTCCGGCAGTCCGTGGAACTGCAGTTGACCGCCGTCCAGAAACACCTTGTCGGCGACATTAGCCTTCGGCTTGAGCCCGTACTCCCTCATCACCATCGGATTGCCCCAAATATGGTCGAAGTGCAGGTGCGTGTTCAGCAGAAGCTCTGGCTTGAGCCCCTCTTTCTCTACGAACGCCTTCAGTTCGTCCTCCTCCGCGCTGCAGCAACAGCCCGGGTCTATGATGGCGCACGATTTGGTCTCGTCGTAAATCACATACGAGTTCTCCATCAACGGATTGAAAGTAAACGACTTGACTTTCATTTATTTCACTTTAACTGGGAGATATAATATGTGCTTTGTCTTGAAGAACTCGCCTTCAAAATAATCACTGACATCAAACAGCTCTGCCGACGAGCGGAACGGCATCATCTCGCCTTGCAACTCGCCGCCCTTCAGTGTTATGAATCCGTTAGGAAGCGGATTGCGCTGCTCTGCCGCGATATTCTTACGCGCCAATTTTGATATGTCCGACAGCACCATTGCCGCACGAGACACCACGAAGTCGAACTTGCGCTTCTCCTCCTCTACTCGCGCATTCACCGTCTCGACATTTTTCAGCCCGATTTTCTCCGCTATGTCTGCGCAGACCTTTATCTTCTTGCCGATGCTGTCGAGGAGCGTGAACTTCACTTCCGGGAACATTATCGCCAACGGTATGCCAGGGAAGCCTCCGCCTGTGCCGAGGTCCATCACACAGCTGCCCGGAGTGAAAGAGATGAACTTGGCTATAGCAAGTGAGTGCAGTATGTGATGCTGATACAGATTGTCAATATCCTTGCGCGATATGACATTTATCTTTGAGTTCCAGTCGCGATACAAGCCGTCCAATGCCTCGAACTGAGCGCGCTGCTCATCCGTTAGATTCGGGAAGTACTTCAGAATTTCGTCCATAATATAAATATGTGTGTCTGTGCTGAATGATAATTAATAAAGGCGGAGATGGAACTCTTCGCCTTTACTGTTATTATGCTTTTGCCAATGCTTTATTTCCAGTCTTGCTCCTTCTTCTCCTTCGCCTGCGACTTAATAAGAGCAGTCACTGTCTGGTTGTCGGCGCGCAGCACATTGCTTACGGCGTTCAACGCAACAGGCACCTCGACACATCCGAGCGAGTAAGAGCCGATCTCGTATGGATTATACAGGAATGTTATAGTGTCCTCCTTGAGCAGGAAGTTCTGCGTTGGTTCGAGAGTGCCGAGTCCGAAGTAGCCGCTCATGAGCATCTGCTCCTCAGCCTCGAAACCTTTGTCGCGCATAATGGCAGCTACAATCTCGTCTCTCACCTTAGGTTCGTAACCCTCCTGGAAAATATCCTCGAGGAATATGCGGTCGCCGGTCTTATGGCTGTACGACAGCAGTTTAATCATAGGCAGAGAGTGAGCGCCACCGTCATACAACGACTTCTCCATTCTCAGCGAAAGGATGCCGTTGTCATTATATACAGAAGATGTCTTGAGCGAAAGCTCCGAGTTATGCAGCAGGAATGCTGGCGGATTCTCGCCGTTCTTTATGAATTCCTTTCTACGCTGACGAGCAAACGAGATTTCGTCCTTGTAACTGTCCATCTGCGAAGCCAGGAAAGCGTCGGTTGCCTCCTTTGGAGAAAGCTTTAGGAGTGTCGTGTCGTCGTAAGCCTCGAGGATGATGCTCTTGGAGATTTTCGCAGCAACGCTATCGGAAGCCGCTCCTTTAGGGAACACCAGCGACAGGCTTATATTAAAATATGTCTGTGCGGAATCAGGAATGTCGGAAGCCACGACGTGCATCACCTTATTCACCGAATACGACTCCAGCGAAACAGACTTGTCACCACAAGAAGTAATGAAGAATGCCGCAGCAGCGAAAGCCAGAGCAGCAAAAGATTTTCTTGAACTATAATATCCCATAAGCTTAAGCGGGTAATATTAAATGAAAGTGATTACAAATTTATGTATAAAAAGTCGCACTAGAAATTTTCAGGCAAACAAAAATTTCCTTTTTTCAACGGCGACACTGTCGAATAGAATTTTTTGATTTTGCCGAGGTCGTCCGCCTCATTGTCAGAAAGGTTCAGTGTGAGCGCTATTCCTGCGGTTTTTCGCTCGCCGTCGATAAACGCCAACTGCAGCGGAACGCCTGCGCCCTTCGCCATATAATAGAAGCCTTTTTTCCATTCTTTGACGGGTTTTCTCGTTCCTTCGGGCGTAAGAGCCATGCGGAATATTCTGTGCTTACTGATTTCGATAGCAAGTTGTTCTGTGAGAGACGAATGGCGCGAACGGTCAACCGGTATGCCGCCCATAGCCTTGAACAGATATTTGAGCGGAAAGACGAACCACTCCTTCTTCATCAGGAAGTGCGGGCGCTGGTCCTTATAGATTGCCATATAGACAAGATGGCCGATTATGAAATCCCAGTTTGATGTGTGCGGCGCTATGCAAATCACGCATTTTGGCAAGCGTTCCGTTGTCATCTCCACATGCCACCCTGCCATGCGCAAAATCAATTTAGCCAAATGCGATAACATTCTCCGTCGTTATTAGTCAAGTATTGCAAAGATAAGAAAAATGTATTTCCCACCGCCACCACACTAAACTAACTAAATTTAAAAGCTGTTTCATAATATTCTACCCTCACATATCCAATATGATATTACATCGCATTGTAAAACACAAATAAAAAATCACCAATACTCATATTTCGGAGTATTGGTGATTGCCATTAAAACACGCTATCTATCAGTAAGTTGTGCCGATATTGTATTCTCCACTGACATCTATTTCACACGAATCTGCCAAAGAAAGTATCATTCGTCCTTCTGCTGTGTTAGAAGAAACAACAGTCATTCCGAACGTTACCCCTCCGCCACTACGATTCATCATGTTTAGCCAAATGTCTCTCACAATAGCCTTCTTTTCTTGACTCATGTTTCTTATAACACGTTTCATATTCATCATCCACATACTCATAGCGTCAGCAGCAAAACTTTTGCTACAATTCATTCTGATTAACAGCATGGAGAAATACTGAGTTTCTGAATAGTTTACGTCTCCATCTGCATTAGCAATGCAAGCAAGCGATTTAAGAATCGCTCTTTTTTCTTCGTTTGTAAAATCGTCCCAAGTCATAATTATAAATTTTAAGGCATCATATCAACCATCAATACCAGTTCACCTAAAGCAGCAGAAATCTGAATCAAATTCATTTTTCTACCAAACAAATAATAATGTGCCAAACGCACAGGGTTTCCAGAAGCATCCGCTATATCCATTATCTCACTCATCAACACAGATATTGTACCAGCCTCCACCTTAATTCTGTTCTTATTAGGATAAGGAGAACTAGCCTCATATTCTATTGCCTGGACTTTTGGTTCTATTTGCTTCAACAAAACATTTATTTTGCCAATATTTCTATAATCACTAAACAATCCCATAACAACTCTTTTAAAAGGTTAATATTTTCGCATAAAAGTTCTCAGACTTAGCCTCTTTTTTCATATTAGAAGTAAAGGATTCCAACAAAGCACTTTCTTCTGAAGCCAATTCGTTGTCTGCATAGGCTGCACTATTCAAGCATGACAAAATGTAATTTTCCTGTTCTTCTGTAACAGACTTTAGAGACTCAAACATAGCTTCGTCAGATAAAGCAACAGCCCTTTCCATAATGCCATTATCCGCTTTCAAATCGACACACAATCGTGCGAAAAAACGCTTTTCCTCATCAGTAACAACTCCATCTGCACTTATTATGTATAAAACCGCTTTAGCAATCGCAACCTTCTGGTTTTCAGAAAAATCATCTATGAGCACCGTCACATTTTCCTTTCCGAGTTTTTCTATTTTGGAACTCGAAATAATTGAATTAATATCTATCTTATTCATATTCTACGTCTTTAATCTAAGAATTAAGCACCTATATTCAAATTATACAAAACAATATGTACATTATGCAATTCCACTAATAAGCAACAACCACCACGCTCCTGCTATTATCACACCAAACCAACCTGCTGCACCCAATATCATTTGCACTGGCCAAAATGGTCCAAAACCAATAAAAAAGCCTATAACATATAATACAATTGCAAGAATGATTAATCCCATATATTTGTGTTTTCTATTTAGACCTACTCTTTTTTTCGGATTTTCGGTTTTCTCCACAAGTTCCTACGATAAGGTATAGACATAAAAAAAGCGTGGAACTGTATATTGTATCATCTGTATAATCGAGGTTCTGGAATACCCACCCATACCGATAACACGAATATAGCCCACGCATAGCATGAGCGTCTTCGCATCGTCCTGTATGGGTTATGAAATTTTCCAGATTTCGATTATACTAGACTTAGCAAATACGCTTTATTTATATGTTGTCTTTTCTAAAAATACTTTCTGTTTCTTACTCTTTCTTTTTGGGGTTATACAATATTGCAAATATAACAAAACAGTACCAAAAATCAAAATCACTACAGTAAACCAATGGCATCCGTTGCGAGTCCACTACACATACTCAATTATATTTCAACACATTACCAAACAACACATTGACTCAAATTTAAAAATAAAAAGATTCTGCGAAAAAGCATTACCTTTATGTTTTCAAAAAAAACGAGGACGAAAGATGGACAAACCAAGGAATATACTTGACGAACTGAACGAAAGCCAGAGGAATGCAGTGCTGTTTACCGACGGACCGGAACTCGTGATAGCCGGCGCCGGCAGCGGAAAGACGAGGATGCTGACCTACAAGATAGCATACCTGCTGTACAAAGGCATACCTGCCGACCGCATACTCGCGCTGACTTTCACCAACAAAGCCGCCAAGGAGATGAGAGAGAGAATCTCGGCCATGGTAGGCTGGAACATGTCCAAACGCCTGTGGATGGGAACTTTCCACTCCATCTTCGGCAGAATACTGAGAGCCGAGGCGGACAGAATAGGCTTCACACCGCAGTTCACCATCTACGACACTTCCGACTCCAAATCCATAATCAAGAACATAATAAAGGAAATGGAGCTGGACGACAAAAAGTACAAAGTGGCAGCCATACAGAACCGCATAAGCACAGCCAAGAACAACCTGATAACTGCAGAGGCGTACGCCAGCGACCCAGCATTCGCACAGGACGACTATCTGCACCAGATGCCGAAGCTCAGCGAAATTTTCCTGAGATACAGCGACAGATGCAAAGCCTCGAACGCCATGGACTTCGACGACATGCTGCTGTACATGAACATCCTGGTAAGAGACAACGCCGACATACTGAGCAAATACCAGGACTTCTTCCAGTACATACTCGTGGACGAGTATCAGGACACGAACTTCGCGCAGTACCTGATAATAAAGAAGCTCGCCGAGAAGCACAACCGGCTGTGCGTGGTGGGCGACGACGCGCAGAGCATCTACTCGTTCCGCGGCGCGAACATAGACAACATACTGAAGTTCAAGGACCAGCAACCAAACTGCAAGCTGTTTAAACTCGAGAGAAACTACCGCTCCACACAGAATATCGTTGATGCAGCCAACTCGCTGATAATAAAGAACAAAGGTCAGATAAGGAAGAATGTTTACAGCGAGGGCGAAGTCGGCGAGAAAATACATGTCAAGAGCTTGTACAGCGACTTAGAGGAAGGCGACTACATAGCCAAGGAAGTGCAAAGCACGCAAAAAAGCGGATGCGAATGGAAGGACATAGCCGTGCTGTACAGAACGAATGCGCAGTCGCGTGTCATAGAGGAAGCGTTCCGCAAGAAAGCCATACCGTACAAGATATACGGCGGACTGTCGTTCTACCAGCGCAAGGAGGTGAAAGACGCGCTGTGCTACATGCGCTTTGTGCTGAACGAGGACGACGAGGAAGCCATGAGAAGAATAATAAACGTGCCGGCAAGAGGCATAGGCGAAACGACCGTGAACAAAGTGCTCGCCAACGCCCACAGCAACCAGATCTCCGCATGGAAAATTGTGAGAGACCCTGTGGAGCACCAGCTGGACGTGAACAAAGGAACGGCGAAAAAGCTGATGGAGTTCGCACAGCTGATAGACAAATTCAGGACAGACATCGCGAACGCCGACGCATACACGCTCGCGCAAGAGATAATAAAAGCGTCGGGACTGCGTGAGGACGCGATGAGAGAAAACAGCCAAGAAGGCATAACCCGAAAAGAGAACATAGACGAGCTGCTGAAGGCCATAAACGAGTTCTGCGAGCAGCGCATGGAAGAAAGCGGCGAGGAGACGAAACTGAGCGACTTCATGAGCGAAGTGGCGCTGGCGACCGACCAGGACGAGAAGAACAAGGAGGACGGCAACGCCGTGAACATGATGACCGTGCACGCAGCCAAAGGCCTGGAATTCGACCACATATACATTGTCGGGCTCGAGGAGCAACTGTTCCCTTCTGTCATGGCAGAGACCACGAGAGAGATAGAAGAAGAAAGAAGACTGCTCTATGTGGCGATAACAAGAGCCAAAAAGACGTGCCACATAAGCTACGCAAGACAAAGATGGAGAAACGGCAAGACGAACCTGACGAACCCGAGCCGATTCCTGAAAGACATAGACAAGAAGTATCTCGACGAAGACGTGACAGAAAGCACTCCAAGCCTCGACTGGGGATGGAGCGCTGTGGAAGGCAGCCGCGTGGTCGTGAAGCCGTGGAGAGAGGAAAGAAGCTACAGTCCAAGCCACACGCCGAAAGTGGAGACAGTGACACCGGACACATCCAATCTGAAAAAAGTGGGCAGAAGGCTCAAGACCGAGAGCACACAAAGCGGCGACGAGTGCACTCCAGACGGAATAAAAGCCGGCACGAGAGTCGAGCATAGGCTGTTCGGACAAGGCACAGTGACAGCGATAGAAAACGCAGGCGACGACTGGAGAATAAGCATAGAATTCGACAATCTGGGACAAAAAACACTGCTAGGCAGATATGCCAGACTGAACATACTCAACTAACAAACGATGAGCAAGAAAAGCACACCAGCCATAGTCAAACCAGAAGGACTTGAAAAGGTTCTGCTGCATGCTTGCTGCGCGCCATGCTCTACAGCGATAGTTGAGTGGTTGAAGAACAACTCACTGAAACCCACCATTTTCTACTACAATCCAAATATTTTTCCAAAAGAAGAGTACGATAAACGCCGAGACGAAAGCCGACGCCACGCCGAGATGAACGGCATCGACTGGATAGAAGGCGAATGGGACCACGAGGAATGGAAAAAAGCAGTGGAAGGACATGAGCATGACGCTGAAAGACAAGGCAGATGCCAGATATGCTTCAACCTGCGAATGAAGAAAGCGGCCGAGAAGGCCAAAGAACTCGGCATAGACACATTCACGACTACCCTCGCATCGTCGCGATGGAAGAACCTCGACCAAGTGAACGCTGCCGGAGCAAAAGCCGAAGCCGAGACTGACGGAACGTCGTTCTGGGCGCAGAACTGGAGGAAAGGCGGACTGCAGGAGCGCCGCAACACACTGATAAAAGAAGGGAACTTCTACAACCAGCTCTACTGCGGGTGCGAATACTCCATGAGAACCAAAGACGACGATATTGACAAAAATCTGCCCAAGTAGTCCGAAAATGCGTATATTTGCATAAATATGGCCTAAACAAAAGAAACTCCAAACACTGAAAATGGAGACACTTGAAAAGAAATATCCACTACTTGACAATATAAACTCGCCGGCAGACCTTAAGAAACTTGATGTAGAGCAACTTCCGCAGCTTTGCGACGAGTTGCGCAGTTTCATAATCAACAGCTTGGCGACCAACCCAGGACACCTCGGCTCGAGCCTCGGCGCGATAGACATAATCGTGGCGGTGCACTATGTGATAGACTCGCCTAAGGACAAGTTCCTGTTCGATGTCGGCCACCAAGCCTACGCCCACAAGATACTGACTGGCCGCCGCGACGCGTTCAAGACCAACCGTCAGCACGGAGGACTGAGCGGATTTCCCACTCCCGAAGAAAGCGAATACGACGCATTCATAGCCGGACACGCATCCAACTCAATATCGGCAGGACTGGGACTTTCTGTGGCACAGCGCAACAAGCCTAAGGAAGAGCGAAGCAGAGTCGTGAGCCTGATAGGCGACGGAGCGATGAGCGGCGGACTGGCGTTCGAGGGACTGAACAACGCCGCCAGCACCGACAACGACCTGATTATCGTGCTGAACGACAACCACATGGCGATAGACCCAGCCAAGGGCGGCATGAGCCAGTATCTGCTGGACATAACCACAAGCAAAACTTATAACAGCCTGAGATACAAGCTGTATAAGCTGTTGAGGAAAATCGGTATTGTGGACGAGAAGAGCAAAAACAAGATACAAAGAGCCACAAACAGAATAAAGTCAATCCTCAGCCGACAGCAGTCCAACATCTTCGAGAGCCTGAGCATAAGGTACTTCGGACCAGTGGACGGACACGACGTGAAGACGCTCGTGAGGATTTTCAACGAGATAAAGGACTACAAGGGTCCGAGAGTCGTGCATTGCGTGACGACCAAAGGCAAGGGCTACGAGCCAGCCGAGAAGTCAGCCACGATATGGCATGCGCCAGGCAAATTCGACCCACAGACCGGCGAGAGAATCAAGGAAGACTGCTCCGCTCCGCTTGCGCCAAAATATCAGGACGTATTCGGTGAAACACTGCTGCAGCTGGCAAGAAAGAACGACAAGATAGTAGGCGTGACACCAGCGATGCCGTCCGGCAGCTCGCTTTCCATAATGATGAAGGAAATGCCAAAGAGGTGCTTCGACGTGGGCATAGCCGAAGGACACGCCGTGACATTCAGCGCAGGCATGGCGAAAGGCGGACTGCAGCCGTTCTGCGTGATATACTCCACATTCCTGCAAAGAGCCTACGACAACGTGATACACGATGTGGCAATACTCAATCTGCCTGTCGTGATATGCGTGGACAGAGCCGGAATCGTAGGTCACGACGGAACAACACACCACGGATACTTCGACATGACTTCATTGAGAAGCATTCCGAACATCACCATAGCCGCGCCGATGAACGAGATAGAGCTGCGCAACATGATGTACACCGCACAGCTGCCAGGCAAAGGCACTTTCGTGATACGCTACCCGAGAGGCAGAGGCGAATTTTGCAATGACGACTGGAAGACCGCTCCGATGGAGGAACTGCCGATAGGCAAAGGCGTGAAGATAAAGGACGGCGAGGACATAGCCGTGCTGAGCATAGGAACGGCAGGCAACGATGCCGCCAAAGCCATAGCCGAAGTGGAGAAGAACACCGGCAAGCAAATAGCCCACTACGACATGCGCTTCCTCAAGCCTATCGACGAGGAGCTGCTCAAAGAAGTGGCGGCAAGATACAGCAAGATAGTGACTGTGGAGGAAGGCATGAGAGACGGAGGACTGGGAAGCGCCGTCATCGAGAAGCTGGCTGACTGGAAGATAAGCAAAGACGTGGTAAGAATCGGATACCCCGATAAATTCATAGGACAAGGAGAGATAAGCGAGCTGAAAGCCGACACAAGAACAGACTTCAGAGCCATAGCAGACGAGATAACAAAACTAATAGAAAGCTTATGAGAATAGTCATAGCAGGCGCAGGAGACGTCGGAAAATATCTCGCGAAGATGTTCCGCTCCGAAAGCCACGACATAATAATCATAGACAACAATCCGCAAAACCTCGAGACACTCTCGTCAAGGTTCGACATAATGACATACGAAGGCAATGTCACATTCATGAAGGACCTGATGGAGGTAGGCGTGAACAAATGCGACCTGTTCGTGGCCGTCACATCGCATGAGACAGTGAACATGACCGCCTGCATACTGGCATCGAGCCTCGGAGCGAAAAAGACACTCGCCAGAGTCGATAACCACGAGTACATACAGCCTGACAACCTCAGACGATTCTCAAAGCTCGGCATAAACCAGATGATATACCCGGAGCGACTCGCTGCCGAGGAGATTCTAATGTCGCTCAAGACAAACTGGCAGAGAATAAACATGTCGTTCTGCAACAACTCGCTGCAGCTGATAGGCGTGAAGCTAAGAAGCAACGCGCCAGTCATAGGTCAGCAGTTCAACACAGGATTCCTCGACCACGGCAAGTTCAGAGTCGTGGCTATAAAACGCTCGGGCAACACCATAATTCCAAGAGGAGAAGACGAACTGAAGGAAGGTGACATAGTCTATTTCATAGTACCGCCGGAGAATCTCGAATTCACACGCGAGCAGGCAGGAAAGGATGAACGCGAGATAAAGAGAATCCTGATAATGGGAGGCACCAGAATAGGCATAAACACAGCCAAACTGCTGCCAAGCAACATATCCGCCAAGATACTCGAGTCTGATATGGACAAATGCTCCCCTATCACACAACAAGTGAGGAGCAACATACTCGTGATAAACATTGACGCACGAGACCTCGAGTCGCTCGAGAGCGAAGGCATCAAAGACACCGACGCATTCATCGCGGTGACCGAGAACACCGAGGAGAATATCCTGGCTTGTCTGGCTGCCAAGCACTACGGAGTGACCAAGACAATAGCCGAGGTCGAGAACAACGACTACATACAGCTGGCACAGAACCTGGACATCGGCACCGTGATAAACAAGAAGCTGATAGCCGCAAGCCACATCTACCAGATGACGCTGAACGAAAGCGTGCAGAACGTGACGTGCGTTCCACTTTCGTCCGACGCACAGGTGATAGAGTTCGAGGCGAAAGCCGGCAGCAAGGTGACCAAGCACAAACTGAGAGAGCTGAGAATCGACTCGGACGTCAATTTCGGCGGATACGTCAGAGACGGCAAAGGATACATCTGCAGCGGCAACACAGAGATACAGCCGGGCGACCATGTGATAGTGTTCTGCCTCGCCGACGCAGTGCATAGTGTAGAACCATTGTTCAATTAACGAAGATATGAGATTCGGCCTCAATATAAGACTCGTCGCAAGCCTGATAGGCCAGCTCGCCATGTTCGAGAGCGCACTGCTCTTTCTGGCATGCGGAGTCGCCATATACTACGGCGAGGACCATTGGGACTACTATGTGCAGAGCGGCGGATTGGCGCTCGGCATAGGAACGATACTGAAACTCTTGGGCATAGGAGCGCCGGACACCATAACCAAGAAGGAAGGCGCGATAATCGTCACGTCAGTGTGGATAGTGTTCTCGCTCATAGGCATGGTGCCCTATCTTCTGACAGGCACACTTGACAACGTGACCGACGCATTCTTCGAGACCATTTCCGGATTCACCACCGTAGGCGCAACAGTCATAAACGACATAGAGGCGCAATGCCACAGCATACTGTTCTGGCGTGCGCTGACGCAATGGACGGGAGGTATCGGAATAATCGTCATATCGCTTGCGCTGCTGCCACGATTCGGATTCAGCGGCATGATGATGTTCGGTGCGGAAATGGCTGGACCTACCAAAGAGAAACTGTCGCCGAAAATCGCCGACACAGCCAAGAAACTCGGAATCATATATCTGGCGCTGACTGTAGCGGAAACTATCGCTCTGAGGATAGGCGGAATGTCGCTGTTCGACGCTGTGTGCCACTCCATGACAACCACTGCCACCGGAGGATTCTCCACAAAGAACGCCAACATAGCATACTGGGGACCGACGATACAGTACATCGTCATGGCGTTCATGTTCCTGTCCGGAATAAACTTCACACTCTACTACTTCGCCTTAAGCGGCAAACTGAAACTGAAGGTTTTCAAAAACGAGGAGCTCAAGGGCTATGCGCTCATTGTGGTCATCTCCGCCGTCATCATGTTCATCTGTCTTTATGACATAAACATGCCGCTCTCGTTCAGCTATATAGAGGAGATAGCGCGCAAGGCGTTCTTCCAAGCCATAGCCATAATGACATCCACCGGATTTGTTGAATCCGACTTCACGCTATGGCCTACCACCACATGGATTATAATCATACTGCTGATGCTCTGCGGAGCGTCCGCCGGCTCATCGACAGGCGGCATAAAGCTTTCGAGAATCATCATCGCGCTCAAGTACTGCTACTATGAGTTCAAGCGCATGGTGCATCCGCATGCCGTGATACCAGTGACCTACAGCGGCACAATAATAAAGCCGGACATCATTTCGCGCGTGTTCGCGTTCATATTCCTATATGTTTTCGTGATAATAATAGGAACTCTGGTGCTCAATTTCACTGGCATGAACGCGGCAGAGGCCATAAGCGGAATGGTGGCGTGCGTCAGCAACTGCGGTCTTGCGTTCGGCGACATCGGCCCTTCCAACAACTTCGCCGACATTTCCGTCTTCAGCAAGTGGTTCATGACATTCGCCATGCTGCTGGGACGTCTGGAGATATTCACAGTGTTGCTGCTGTTCACTCCGGTATTCTGGGAGAAGTAAATCAGTTCTTTTTACGGAACCAGTCTGCGAAAATCGGCTTACGTCGTTTCTGCGGATTCGAGCGTCCGAAGTTGTTCAGGTCAACTTTGGCAGTCAGGCATTGTTCCAAATATACGCCTTGCTCGAATGTATGGAAAGCCAAGTCAACGTAAATATCAAGGAATGACGTGTTTATGACATTGGCATAAAGGTCTGTTCTGTTGTAAAGGTTCGCTCTATAGACAGGGTCGCCCCAGTAAAGGTTGTTGGACTGCTTGTCATAGAAATTCATCTGTCCCTTGCCGTAATAGAACGAGTTCTTAACGCCGAGTCCGCGCCAGTCGAGGCAAAAATCAAACAGCAGAGCATTGTGCAGCAGCCAGCTGGTCTCGCCACGGTTGTCCTCGACTCCGAGCACCCACCCTGCCATGAGACTGAACTCATTGAAGCGGCTCAATCCCGACAAGTCGGAAAAATCGACGCCAGCCTTAGTCACAAGCATTATATTGTCGTGGATGAACTGCCCTGCCGGAGCGTTTTTCATCTTGGCGTAGTGGAACATGTATCCGTTATGCGAAAGGCGCAGAACGTTGCGCGAATACTTGCCGTCCCAGCCCACGAAGAATGTCTCTCGGCGCGTGTCGGACTGGAATCCGGTCCAGTCGAGCCACAAGTCGAAGTATGTCCTTTCGCCGCCAGCCTTGAAGAAGAATCCAGTGACCACAGGCCTGTAGAACCAGATAGAGTCCTGCATCATGACGCGTGGCATATCCTTGCTCATGGCGCCTCGTCGCGGAAACGCGCCCATGAAAAACTGTATCGGCGAGGAATTGTACTCATAATAAGCCACAGGAGAAACACTCAGTATCTTGTCATTGTCGCCCCAGTTTGCCACGAGCGACGCTCCTGCACGCAGATGGTGCTTGCCATCGACACTCAGTCCGAGCTCCGGAGTCAGCACCGTGCCGGGCATCGTCTGGTCGTCCTGATATTTGCAGCCAGCGTATTCTGTATTATCGAAAAAAGAGAACAGCTCCACCCCGTAATCGAAACCGAATTTCTGGGGTTTCTGAATATTCTCCTGAGCCATAGAAACAGAGGAAAACAGTGACGATAAAATTAAAAGAATACTAAGATTTCTCATATTTTACAAAATAGGATAAGAATTGCGGAGGCAAAGATAAGTTTTTAATATGAGGTTACGGCATTTTGTTTATTTTTGTAAGAGAACAATAGATAAAATGGCAACTATAAAAAACACAAGCCCGATACTCAAGGGCATCATCATACTACTATCGCTCACAATCTGCATATCGATTGCATCACAAGGCAAATACATAAAGCTGTTCAACGAAGGGAACACAAGCGAGGCTAACGAAATCATAGACAATGTCTTATCAAAAAAGGAGGCAGACCCTTGCGCATTGTTTTACAAAGCCTTGATACTCTCCGACCCGAAATCCAGCATCTACAATCCTAAGCAGGCATACACCACCCTCGAGAATTCCAAGAAAAACTTCAACAAGGAGAAGAACAAGGAGAAATTCCAGAAACTCGGCATTGACTACTCAAAATACAGAAAACTGAACGACTCCATCTGCAAACGCGCACTGAGAGACGCACAAGCGATAAACACCGAGGAGGCATACCTGGACTACATCGCATATTACAAGAAAGCGCCGATGGACTATGTGAAGAAGGCAAGATCCGGACTCGCCTCGGACTCATACCTCAACGCCAAGAAAAAGAACACGA
This sequence comes from Paludibacteraceae bacterium, assembly GCA_017937025.1. Classification (GTDB taxonomy): domain Bacteria; phylum Bacteroidota; class Bacteroidia; order Bacteroidales; family Paludibacteraceae; genus UBA4363. The sequence goes on from JAGBEJ010000008.1 coordinate 144,153, forward strand.
TAGAAGCGTATCAGGCTGTGATAAAGAGATTCGGAAAGTCAAGATACGCCGATTCCGCCAGAGTGAGGATTTACGCATTGGAGTTTCAGAAAGTGGAAAGGTCCAAATCCGTGGAGGACGCACTGAACTTCATCCGCAAATATCCGCGCGCACCGCAGACCGAGAAAATACAGGACATGGTGGACAGCATCGAATACGTCAAGACCGTGAAGCCGAACGACTGGACCACATTCCGCGACTACCTGAATTCGCACCCGGAGAGCTCGCTCTACGAACGTGCCGAGGACTCGATATTCAGCATCTACAAAAGGACCGACGACTACGACGAGAAGATTGACATAGCCGAATACGGAGCGACATACTTCAGCGGAAGGCACAGAATAGCCATACTGAAGGACTTCCACGACATCTACACAAGCGACGGCGACGCCATAACAATAAAGGACTTCTACGACAACTATGACGACGACATATTCGAGAACACAAGAAACATCGAGATAAAACTCGCCAAGATGGCTGACAGTCTGGACCTTGCGCACAAGTTCGACCCAGGAAAGACCAAACTGTACACAAGATTCATAAACATGGCGAAGGACAAGGAGATTGCATTCGTGGCACTGCAGAGGCTTATCTCCATTGATCTGGAAAGAAAGGACTACACACAAGCCATAAGGACACTGAAAAACCATCAGAACACATTCCCAAAGGAAAGCAACAACTACAAATTCACGACCGACCTTATAGAACTGCTCAAAAAGCCTGCGGAAAGCAACATCAAGGACAACTTCATCGGCGACGTGATAAACACGCAAGGCGAGGAATACAGCCCTGTGATGACAAGCGATGAAAGGACAATGCTGTTCTGCGGCAAATACAGAAGTGACAATATCGGAGGAGCAAAAGCCAACAACGAGGACATATTCGTGAGCAAAAAAGACAAGAACGGCAAATGGACAAAAGCCAAGCTCGACACCAGATTCTCGACCGACCACAACGAAGCGCCGCTCTCAATCTCCGTTGACGGCAACAAGATTGTGATATTCCGCGACGGAGTAATCTGCGAAGCGAACAAGACAAGCGAGGGCTGGAGCGACTTCAAGGAGATGGACTACACCATCAACCAGAACGAATGGCAGAGCGACGCATGCCTGACATCGGACGGCAGAGCGATACTCTTCGCAGCCGAGAACAGCGACAATTACAACACCAACCTCGAGCACTCGTACCATGGCGAATTCATGCACGCTTCGGACATCTACGTGGTCTATTACGATGACAATGACTCGCTGGTGGGACCGGTGAACCTCGGACACACCATAAACACAAGATACTCCGACCGCTCGCCTTACCTGCATGCCGACATGAAGACGCTCTACTTCTCGTCGAACGGACACGGAGGGTTGGGACACAGAGACATATACATGTCGCGCAGACTGTCGGACACCTGCTGGACTTGCTGGAGCGAGCCTGTGAACATAGGCAAGGAGATAAACTCGGAAAGAGATGAAATCGAGTACAAGGTGAACATGAGCGGCGACAAGGCGTATTACCACAGGAACTACAAAGGCAACAAGAACTACGACATATTCTGGACACACGTGCCGCAGAGCGCGCGTCCCGACGCAGTTGCGCTGATAAGAGGCAAGGTGGAGAGCGCCGACGGCAAAATGCTCTACGCCGACATCACTTGGTACGACAGCAACAACAGAAAAATGGGACAAGCCAAGTCCGACCCTACAAGCGGCACATTCACCATAGCCATGCCGGCCGGCAAGACGTACCGATGCAAATTCAGCTGCGAAGGCTATAAGACAGCGTCGGAAGAGTTTGACCTGAGCGGCAAAAAGGACTTCTCTAAGATAGAAGGCAAGGTCGTAAGACTCAGCAAAGAATAGACTGCAGGCGGTCCATTGCCGTCTTTATGTTCTCGATGGAATTGGCGTAGGAGAATCGCACGAAACGCTCGCCTCTCGAGCCAAAATCGATGCCCGGAGTTATGCCCACATGGCACTTCTCAAGAATATCAAACGCGAACTTATAGCAGTCCGACGTGAAGCGCGAAGCGTCGGCAAAGACATAAAACGCCCCCTTCGGCTCAGTCTGAATGTCAAAACCCATTGACTGCAGACGATCCAGCAGATAGACACGGCGCTCATCATAAGTCTTGCGCATGCTATCCACCTCGGCATCAGCCGCGCCAGACAAAACAGAGACAGCCGCCTGTTGTGAAATGCTCGACGCACAGATAAACAAGTTCTGCTGAATAGTCTGAATATCACGCATATAACGCTTCGGAGCTATCAGATATCCGACACGAAGCCCCGTCATTGCATAGCGCTTAGAGAATCCGTTGACAACGAAAGCATCATCAGTGAACTCAAGTATGGAATGCGCTTTGGCAGATCCGTAAACAAGTCCGTGATATATCTCGTCGGAGATAATCGGAACGCCAAGAGCCGCCATTTCGCGCATGACTGAAGGCTCAAGCAGAGTGCCAGTCGGATTCATAGGCGAGTTTATGACTATGGCGGCAGTGTTAGGCGTAATCACCTTCTTCAACCTCTCAACATCAAACTGGTAGCCCTCGGCCGCAGAGAGCGGAAACTCCACCGGATTCGCTCCGCAAGACAAGATGAAGTTGCGGTAACAGGCGTAGCCCGGATTTGAGATTATGACATCGCTGCCGCTTCCTGCAAGAATCATCATAGCTATGAGAATCGCCGGCGACGATCCGTTGGTGATGACGAACCTGTCCGGCTCCACATCCACGCCGTACTCTGCCTTGTAGAAGCGCGACAACTTAGTGCGCAGCTCCTCCATGCCCAATGAATGAGTGTAATGCGTAAAGCCAGCCTTCATGGCTTGCAACACACTGTCGTAAGCGCACTTCGGCATATTGAAGTCCGGTTCGCCCACTTCAAGGTGTATTATGTCATCAACACCGTTAATCGACATTTCGTTAGCCTTCTCAAGCACGTCCATAACTATGAAGGACGTCATCTGCTTCACCACATTATTCATTTTTATTTCTGTTTTTTGTCTATTTCCTATTGCTTGATATCACCGTAACGCTGAGCAAGTGGTCGTAGCGCTCACCGAATCCACGATAATACACAAAAACCTGGTATTCATTCTCCGTCTCCCAGTGCGAACCCTCAACGTTCTGCAAAGTCGCCTTGTCGGAGCCCTTCGGCACAAAAGCGTAAGTGTAATTATATCCGCCCTGCTTTAGAAGAATCGTGCGCTCATATCCTTGAAGCTGAGCATTGTATATCATGCGCGAGTTCTCGTCGAGACGGTTATGGTTGAAGTCGCCCAGCACATAAAGCTTGCCGCCGAACAGCGGACTTGGCATAGGCACGAAGAAATGCACGAAGTAGTAGTCGGACGTGAAGTCGTCGTCGTCCCACTCCTGCACGTTGATGACATAACGTCCGTTCACGTCGTTCATGAACTCGTAAGGCGCAGTCGGCTTGGGATCGTCAGGCATCAGCTCAACGTGATAGTAAGGGTCATAGAAACGTATCTTCTCAATGCCCTCGCCGTAGCTGAATCGAGACGAGAAGTCAATGGAATGGTACTCCGCCCCGCCCTCGAAAACGAGCGCGTCGTTGTTCTTGTAGCTGAACTTGCCCGCCGATATGAATGTTGGCTGAAGCCACACACGAGTGTCAGGACGGGAGTTCTGCATGACCATGACCTTCATCTCGGTGGACGCGTCGCGCATAGGATAGCGCCCCTGAAGCACATCGAACTGCAATTCCTGGTAACGTTTTTTTATCTCCTTGCGCGTCTCTGCGGTCACATTGCCCAATACTGCCACCGCCTGTTCCGACACATAAAAGCAGTACACGCACACGACATTCTCTGGATTCTCCGCCTCGTGCACAATCAGAGCGTAGTTGCCTGACGCTTTGAGCGAAAGGTCGGCGTTAGGCACCGTGAGCGAGTAATGCACATACTGCTGCGTGGTGTTTGCCGATATGTCGGCGTCGGTTATCTCGTTGGTTACGAAGCCGTCAGCCCATTCCATGGAGTTCAGCGACGAAGCAGTCCAGTCGGCATCGCAATGCACCAGCGTATAGTTATAATTCTGTATCTCGCCGTTCAGTTCATCGAAGCTGAATGTTATCGTGCCGCCGTCCAATGCTATGACCGGGAAATCCTGCTGACGGTCGCCCTTGAGCGACGTGCGCATGGTCTTTACCGTGTTCTTGTACGCTTTGGTCTCGTACTGCTGCGCGAATAAGACCTGCGCCAAAAGCGCAAATGCAATTAATATGTTCACACGCATGCTCATGTCTTTATCTTTAAAACTCGACTACGGTTATGCCGCTGCCGCCGAGCTGCACATGCTCGTCGTGGTACGACTCGATTTCCTTGACTGTGGCAAGATACTGCCGCACTGCGATACGCAACGCTCCTGTTCCTGTGCCGTGAAGGATTCTCACGCTGCCGATGCCTATCATTATAGCGTCGTCGATATATCCCTGCACAATCCTCACCGCCTCTTCGGCACGCATTCCGCGTATGTCTATCTCGCTTGTAAATTGCTTTCTCTTCTCTCGCATCTTCTCCACCGGATTCGTTCCTATGAATCCGACAGTCCTGTTCATTCTCTTCACAGCGTTGCGGCTTACCTTCTCAAGACGTTTTATGTCAACAGTCGTGCGTATCTGTCCGAAGCTCACGACAGCCTTTTTCGCGTTAATCTCCTCGACCTGCCCCACAACATTCTGCCCAGCTATCACCACATTGTCGCCGACAGCTATCGCTTCGTTCTCTGGTTTCGGTTCAGCGCTGCCCCTTTTGCTGCGGCGCTGCTCTATGTTCTTAACCTTGCGGTCGAAGTCGTCGCTGTTCTCTTTGACGAGCATAGCGTTAGCATCGCTCAGTTTCTGCCTTGCCTGCTTTATCTTCTCCTTGTCCGCCTGCGACTCCTTAATCTGCCTGATGGTGTTCTCCACATTGGCGTTCGCCTCCTTCAGTATGCGCTTGGCCTCGTCTTTCGCCTTGCGGATTATCTCCTTGCGCTCAGTGTTAACATTCTCGAGATAGGCTCCGTACTTATCCTCTATCTCGGCTATATGCTTGTCGCGCAGACGTATCTGCTGACGCTTCTGCGCCCAGTATTTCTTGTCGCGGGCTATGTCCTGCAAGTGCTTGTCGTAATTCACCACATCCTCGCCCACTTTGTCTATGGCATTCTGCACCACCGTCTCCGGCAATCCTATCTTACGCGCTATCTCTATGGCAAACGAGCTTCCCGGGTTGCCTATCTGCAACTGGAACAAAGGACACATCTCCTTCCTGTCATACAGCATCGCGCCGTTGACTATCGCTTCAGCTTCATCAGCGTAATGCTTCAGGTTTGTGTAATGTGTTGTGATTATGCCGTTTATGCCTTTCTCGTCAAATTCCTCCAGCAAAGCCTCGGCTATCGCTCCGCCGATGAGCGGCTCTGTTCCGCTGCCGAACTCGTCTATGAGTATGAGCGAGTCGCAGTCGCCGTTCTTCACGATGCTCTTCATATTCAGCAGGTGCGACGAATATGTGGAAAGGTCATTCTCTATGCTCTGCTCGTCGCCTATGTCTATGAACATGCTTTTGAACACGCCCATCTCGCTGTCTCTGCTGACTGGCACAAGCAGTCCGCACTGCACCATGTACTGCAGAAGTCCTACAGTCTTCAAGCACACCGACTTGCCGCCAGCGTTCGGACCGCTTATGAGCAATATTCGCTTGCCTTTTGGCAGACGAACATCCAGCGGCACCATGTTTTTGCCGTGGCTTCTTAAAGACAGCTCCAATATCGGATGGCGCGCGCCTATCAGGCTAATGACTCTTGAATCGTTGACCACTGGTCTTATGCAGTCCAAATCCATGGCAAAGCGCGCTTTTGCCAGAACAAAATCAACATATCCAAGAAACTCGAAGCATGTGGCTATCTCGGAAAGACGAGGACGCAACGTGTCGGCAAAAGCTGTGAGAATGGCGATGATTTCCCTCTTCTCTTCCGCTTTAAGCTCACACAAGCGGTTATTACCCTCGACGACGGCTTCCGGCTCTATGTAAACTGTCTTGCCCGTAGCCGACTCGTCATGCACAATGCCCTTGAAACGCCTTTTGTAAGCCGGTATCACCGGCACGACAAGCCTGCCCTCGCGCACCGACGGCTGCACGTCCTTATCGACATAGCCGTCCTCACGCGCCCGAGCCATTATGCTCTGCACCAATCTGCCTATATTCGACTGCACACGCACCGACTCGCGCCTTATCTCCATGAGACGTGGCGACGCCGAGTCCTTCATGTTGCCGTACTTGTCGAGTATCGCATTTATGTTTCTTATTATATCGGGGAATGTGAGCGACTCCGCAGCCTTCTGACGCAACCGGCGGCATGTCTCGTCTGTCTTGGACATGATGAATGACACTACGCTTTCCAGCGTTTCCAGAGCCTTGCGCAGCTCCGCCATCTCGTCCACTTCAAGATACAGTCCTTCTATCTTCACACGGTCGAGACTCTCGCGCAGATCCGCCACACTCACAGCCGAGAAGAATCCGTCCTCCTGCATCAGCGTTGTCATCTCGTAAGTCTCGTCCAGCATCATGCTTATCTCATCAATATCCACCGTGAAAGCCATCGCATCCACTTCGGACTCGCCCATAGTGCTGCCGCAATGCTTTTTCAGCAAAGTCCTTATCTTGTCGAAACCTATCTTCTGCTCTAAGTTTTCTGGGTAAATCATCCTGCTCGGGTTTGCTTATTTTTTCGTGGCAAGATAGAGCGAACATACTCCGAAAGTGAATCTTCTGCGCTTAACATCTGTCATGCCCACTTTCTCAAGAAGCTCGAACATAGGCTTGCCGTGCGGAAATACGCTGATTGACGCCGGCAGGTAGCTGTATGCGCTGTCGTTCTTTGACATCATTCTGCCTATGAATGGTATGACAACCTTGGCGTATAGCCAGTAGAATGGCTTGAATATCTTATAAGGCTCAGACATCTCGAGTATCACAAGACGTCCGCCTGGACGCAGGACACGCGACATCTCCTTCAGTCCGACTTCAAGATTCTGGAAATTGCGCACACCGAACGCTATAGTCACCGCGTCAAACGAGGCGTCGGCAAACTCAAGAGCCAGGCTGTCGCCGTAGCGGAACAAGATTTTGTCTTGCAGCCCGAGCTTTGCCACCTTCTCCTTGCCCACTTCCATCATCTTCTCGCTTATGTCCACGCCCATCACCGAGTCCGGTGCAAGTCTGTTGCAGCTCTCAATAGCGAAATCACCTGTTCCTGTGGCTATGTCCAATATCTTTTTAGGGGCGAAGTCCTTCAACGAGTCTATGGCCTTGCGGCGCCACTCTATGTCGCGTGAGAGTGTCATCATTCTGTTCATCTTGTCATAAGCGCCGGAAATTGAGTCAAACATGTTCTCCACCTGCTGGCGCTTTTTCTCCCCCTGATTGCCGTAAGGAAGCACTTCTTCACACTTGTACATAATGCGATTTTATTACACGGTAAAACAAAGACATCATAACATACCGATGTCCACAATAAGTTGCAAAATTCGCAAACATTGATGTAAAAAACCAATATAAACGCCGTTCTTAATGCAAGATTTAGATTTTCTTGTAAAAACGGCGTATGGAACAAGGGCGTGAAGCGCAGGATTTGCTACTTCACGATGAACTTCTCGACATAGACGATACCGTCGTTGCTCAAAGCTCTCGCAACATAAGTTCCTGGTGCAAGCACGCTAATGCCTACAGAGTCGGAACCTGCGACAGCGGCGCTCACCACTCTCTCGGCATTAAGGCTATAGACCTCCACCTTGCTTATATCATCTCTCTTGAACTTCAGATTGCCGCTTACGACATTGAACGCCAGCAGAGAGCCTTCGACTACCGCCTCGTTAACGCCGATGTTCGGCTGCGTCATTGGGAAAACCGGGCCGTCCACCTCGTCAGAAACATGATAATTCAACGATGTTGGCGACATTGCTCCGTATTCGTTGTAAGCAGCCACCTCGTAAATGTCGTTGCCGCTGTACAAATAGTCCATAAGTTCATTGCTGGTCAGGTTGGCAAGGTAGTTTCCGTTCTTATATATAATGTATCCGACATCGTGGCTGTTCCGAGGCCATGTCATATAACAGTATCCGTCCTCAACATTCACATCAAAAGTCACAATCACACTGTCTGGACTCTGGCTGTACATGTATGGATTCCAGACTCCGCCCTTTGCGCCAAGATTCATAGCCCTGTCGGCGTTCACGTTCTCAGCCTGGCTTGCTGCCAATATCTTGACATATTCAGGACGCTGACTGCCAGCCAATGCCTCCTCCTGACTCATAAATTTCGTGCCGCACTCGTTGAAGTCAACTTTTTCTGCCACGCCATTGCCCATGTCTTTGCTCCATGCCAATGCGTTGAGGATTCCGCTCTCGAAGAAGCAGTCCTTCATCGAAATCTTAACATCGTCCTTCTTTGGATGTCCAACAAGGTATGTGTTCTCAGCGGCAGGATAGAATCCTGTCGTGTCTGCCAACATGACATTTGAGTTCAGAAGCACGATGCCGAAGTCGTACTCGCTTGGGAATGCTGCCGTCAAACAGCTGCCTCCCTCTATCACATTGAACAAGCACGAATCCACAACAACCGTTCCGCCGGAAGTTATAATGTCAGAACCGCCAAGGAAGCGGCAGTTTTTCATATACACTCTGCCAGTGCTCTTCTTTGAGTAGTAAACATTCTCCACGCCTTCCAGCGCCACGTTGTTCAGCACGATGCTGTCGCCTGCAGTGCGGCTCAGAGCCACATTCTGCTTCTTGCTGTCGGTGCCGTTTATCCAGTCGTAGCTATTGCGTACTGTGAATCCCTCGCCATAGAAATTGTCCGCAGCGAGAAGCATTGTGTACGAAGCCACTGTCGAACCCAAGTCGTTTGTAGTCAGCCCTGTTTGGTTGTTTGGATTATGTGTCGATGTGGAAGCGCACTCATCGTAAACGATTATTACGCTGTCTCTGTGCTGGCCAATAATGCTAACGTTCCTCTTGTCCACAACCAGTTTCTCATTGTAAACGCCAGGACGAACATAAATTATTGAGCGTTGACTATCGTCTATGATAGCGTCTATCGCTTCCTGAATTGTAGAATAGCTGTCGTCACGTCCGTTTCCGTCGTCCTTGCCCACGATGAATGTGAGCTCCTCCATTTCTATATCCTTGGTTGTGAACGATATGTTTATCGGATGCTCGTAGGCGTTGCCGCAAGTGTCAGCAATGCAGCCTGACGCCAAAGAAATTGTCTGTTCCGACGAATAGTCAAGATTGCTGTAGTTCAAGCCGACAACGTTGCCGTTGGTTGTCAGTACGGCTGGCTTTCCGTTCACATTCGCGCCTTGGCTGACTATCTTCACATCCTCGTTGAATGTTATCTGGAGACTGCCGGAAATGTTCTTCTCCGTGTCGCCGTTAGCTATGCTCTGTCCCACTATCTGCGGAGCGGCATGGTCTCTTTCGCATGTCACATACGAGAGCTGCGCTCCAGCCCATGAGTTGCCGCTTATGTCTTCTACGAATCCGGCAGGGATGGTGAATGTGCATGGCTTGTCATAATCCAATCCGGAGTAGCTCAGCACAAGCACACTGTCCTCCGCCATAGGGAACACGCTGCCCATGCTCTTGCCGTCGCATAACACATCAATGTTCTTATTGCCTATCTGAGCGTCAACGCTCAACGCTATCTTCTCATTGAACTTGAGCCTTATCATACGATGCTCCTCGCCAAGATCCTGCACATGAATTGTCGTGCCTTGCGCTGGAGTCACGCTTTCCATTGCCGGTCCTTGAATATCGTTATTGAACTGCAGGTTGATTGAAGTACCGCAAGCGTTGCCGTCGAGGTCGCGAATCATGTCCGATGGTATAACCAATGCGGAAGTCTCATCAAATCCAGAGTAGCTCACTTTCAGCATATTGCCATAAACTGTGCTTTCTATAATGGAAGCGTTGCCGAAAGTGATTCCGCTGCTTGCTGCTGTATTCAGTGAGATGTACTCATCGAACGACAGGTTTATCTCGCCAGCCGAAGGGATTCTCTCCTGCGTCTTTGGATCTGACGAAACAAAGATTGGCGCGCCGTCTACGTTCTCGTTCTCATAAAGAGCCAATTCATACAGGTAAGTGTCCACAGAAAACTCGAACTTCACCTTATTGACTTTAGATTTGGTCACGATATTCTTTGGCGCGTAATGCAACGAGTCCTGAGGCTTAACAACAAAGACGTCAGTCTCTACCCAGTCGTTGCCATTAGAGTAATAAACGTTTATTGTGCAAGGCTGGCTGGTGCTGCCGTTCTTAAGGAAGCACACAAGAGAGCCGATGCTTTGTCCAGTTGAATGTGTAGCGACTATTTTAGTAAGATCCATTTCTATGGTTCTCACCTTGGTGGACATAATCTCACTACTCTTGGACAATCCGCTTCTTTTCACGAGAACAGATGTCACACCATAAGAATCTGTGTAAATAGTGTTTGCGACCACATCGTCGCTGTTCACACCGTTCCACGAGAATATATACAAAGGCGTAGCCGCATTAAGGAGAGAACATGCGACTGCTGCAAATATGAATAAAAATAGTCTCTTCATACCAAAAGGAAATATGCTTTGTAATAATTTTTTAAAGATAGGACAAAGCAAAACACTTTCAAAACTTATTGAGGAGTTTCTTTGATTTTTAACTTTTTAAGAATTCAGCCGCCCATAACTTACTAAATACAAAAAGCCTCCCGCAACAATGCGAGAGGCTTTATTATCTAACTTAAAATCAGAATCTTACTTCTTCACGAACTTCTGAGCATATACCTTGTTGTCGGCATCTGTTACAAATGCTATGTATGAGCCGGCAGGAAGGATTGACACATTAGCCGATGTGCCGTTGACTGCGAAGCTGTATGAGCCGCCTGTCAATGGCAGCACAGAAAGGCTTGCGACTTCCTTAGTGAATACGAGGTCGCTCTCAACGATTGTGTTCACCAGGATTGACGAAGTCTCTGCCTCGTTCTCCTCTACTCCAACAGTCGAGTCGCTCGACTTAGCAGAAAGCGCGCCATACTCGTTGTATGCGGCAACCTGATAAACATCGCCGTCTGTGTATGCAGCATCGGTATATGAAGCTGTCTCTGAGTAATCATAGAAGACGTTGTTCTTGTACACTACGTATCCTACTGCGAAGTATGAAGGAGTCCAAGAAAGTGTTCCTACGTTGTTCACTACGTTAGACACAACCTCTGGCTCCTGGCAGTATGGAGTTGGGTTCCATGCGTTGCCTGCGCCGTAGTTGAATGCGTTCTCCTTGTTGCAGCGAGCCGCCTCGGCAGCTGTCAGCACTGAGCTCCATGACACACGCTTAGAAAGATCAGCAGCATCGTCGCCGTCAGCGAATACAGAGCCGAACTCTGAATAATTCGCATCATTGATTGCGCCCGACCAGTCTGCCCATCCTGCAGGCTGAATCATGTTCTTCTCGAATGTAGTGTTGATGTATGTTGTCGTAGCTCCAAGCTTCCAAGGACGACCGAGATAGAATTTTTTCTTTTCGCCGAAGCCTGTTGTGTCGGCGTAAGAAGCCTCAACGCCACTTATCACGATACCGAACTCCTGGTCAGCCGCTGGGTCAGAAGCCGCAGTCATATACTGTCCGCCTGGCACGTTCTTCATAACACCACCATCAATGAAAGCAGTTCCGCTACCGAACACATAGTCGGTTCCGCCCTGTATGTAGCAGTCCTTCAGATATACACGCTTCTTAGCTGACTTTGGATAATAAGTATCCTGGAAAGATACCATCTTGATGTTCTTCAGCACAGCCTTGTCGGAGTTGATGTGCTCAAGAGCCACAGCCTGTCTATCTGAATGAGCATTAGCTTGATAATCATAATCGTTGCGGACTGTGAAGTTCTCGCCGTAGAATCCGTCGGCTGCGATAAGCATTGAGTATGAAGCGTCAGTTCCAGTAGAAGTAATGCCTGTAGGATATGTGCCGTTCTGCAGTGTTGAATTTGAATTGCACTCGTTCCAAGTGATGATGACCTTGTCTCTGTCCTCGCCAATAAGGCTGACGTTCTTCTTTGCAACAACGAGTTTCTCGCTGTAAACACCAGACTTAACATAGATGATGCTGCGCTTGCTGTCGTCAGAGATTGCATCCAGAGCGTCCTGAATCTTTGTGTAGTCGCCAGAACCGTCGGCTGCCACAACTGCAGCTACGCCGTTAGCCACCTTGTCAGCAGTAGTGAATGTGAAAGTAGTTCCTGCGTATGCGTTGCCACAAGTGTCTGTGATTGCGCCTTCTGGCACTACAACAGTCACATCAGAAGAATACTGTGCGTTTGTGTAGGTCAATCCTACCACGTTCTTGTTGTTGGAAAGCACCACTGGCTGACCACCGATTGTGGCTGTCTGCGCTGCTATGACAACATTCTCGTCAAATGTAAATGTGAACGCTCCACCGATTGGCTGATTTGCCGCACCGCCAGCTACTGACTGAGCTGTCAGCACTGGAGCTGTGTTGTCGCGCGAGCCTGTGACGAATGTGTATGTCTTGTCTATAGCTGACCACGCATTGTCCGATAAGTCCTTAACGAATCCAGCTGGGATTGTGAGGGTGTTAGTCGCGTCGTATGCCAAGCCCTTGTAAGAGATAGTCAGAACATTGCCGCTTACTGATGCGCTAACTTGCGCATTCACAACACCGTTGCCAAATGTCACTTCCTTAGAGCCATCGATAGCAATGTCCTCGTTGAATGTGAATTTTATCTTACGCGCATCCTCGCCAAGATCCTGAATGTGGATTGTCGAGTTCTCCGCTGGTGAGAATGAAGACAATACTGGAGCTGTGGCATCCTTCTCAAATGCGAATGTCGCAGATGCTGTGTTTGCATTGCCTGTCAAGTCGGCTATTGCGCCAGTTCCTATCGTCAAGTCACCTGATGCAGCAAACCCTGTGTAAGAGATATAAACCTTGTTTCCGCCAGCCTTTACATCAGTGATAGTCGCGCCTGTGGCTGGTGCAAAAGCGAATGCAGAAGCATCTGCCACTGTCACAACTTCATTACAACTAAGAACGATTGTTCCATTGGCACTTAAAGATGCATGCTCGGCAGGAGAAGATGACAGAACCTCAGGAGCTGCGTCCGTAGCGTTTCCATCCGTAAAAGAGAAACCATAGAGATAAGTTCCTTGCTGTGCTGTCAAGCGGACATAAAGCTTTGATAAAGAAGATATCGATGTGACACCGTTCAAATTAGTCGAAGCTAAATGAAGTGCTGCATTTTTCGCAACAGTAACCGTGTCAAATGTCACCCAGTTCGCACTGTCTGTCGAATACGCCAATGTGCTCAAAGATGGGTTTCCCGAGCTTCCGTTCTGAATAGCAATCTTCATTCCTCCCAACGAGGTAATGCCTGTGTTCGACAATTTGAACACAAACGTCTTGGCACGTGGTGCGAAAACATAGGCTGTTCCGTCTATCGTTTTGCCACGCTTTTCCGACTTGTCATTAGTTGGAATAATACAAACTCCATCTGCCGAAATCCAGTTCTCTTGATTCTTTGTCGGCGCATTTGAGCCGTTTTCAGCAAACACATAGTTGTAATCGGCTGCCGACGCCACTCCGCCAATCATGGCAGCCAAGGCGACAAGCAATCCTTTTTTCTTAAGTAAATGATGCTTCATAGTTAATTGAATTAGTATTTATAATTAATGTTCAAGTATGCATGAATACATATTTACAAATATAGAAATTATTGCGGACCGATGTATTTTAAGAACGCCAAAAGTGATTATATGACAAATTTTAGATATTTTTGTGGCTGTTAACCTTAACTTAAATCAGTAAAAAGAAAATGATTAACGGAGTACTTTCAATTTCTGGAAAGCCAGGACTTTTCAAGTTAGTTTCAAGAGGCAACAACATGCTGATCGTGGAGTCGCTCATCGACAAAAAGCGCCAGCCTGCTTACGGACACGAGAAGATTGTTTCTCTGGCTGACGTAGCAATATATACAGAAGACGGCGACAAGCCTCTCTCAGAAGTGTTCACACTCATCAAAGAGAAGGAGAACACAAAGAAGGTGGAAATAGACCTCAAGGACAAGGAGGCGCTCAAGTCTTACTTCGCTTCTGTGCTTCCTGAATTCGACAAGGAGCGCGTTTACGCAAACGACATAAAGAAAGTCATCAGCTGGTACAACCTGCTGATAGAGAGCGGCGAGACCGACTTCAGCGTGCAAGAGGAAGGCGAGACTGCCGACAACGCACAGGCCGAGAAGCAGGCTGCCGACAAGAAAAGAGAGGCTAAGGCCGCAGCTGCACAGAAGCCTACAACCAAGAGAGCCGCAGCTCCTAAGAAAACTGCCACAGTGAGAAAGGCTGGAGGCAACGGCTAAAAAAAAACGACAATAACGAAACATTGATAGAAAGCGCCAAACGGTCATTGTGCCGCTTGGCTCTTTTATTATCGCACAGCATGAAACCGAGGCTCAAAAGAGTTTACATAGAGATAAGCAACACATGCAACCTGCACTGCCCTTTCTGCATAACAAAGGAAAGACCGGCGCAGGTGATGCCTGTGGAGCTGTTCGAGAAGGCGGCGAAGGAAGCGGCGACCGTAGCAAACCATGTGTACCTGCACGTTCTGGGCGAACCGCTCATGCACCCCCACCTCGAGGAAATTCTGAGAATCTGCGCCGACAACCGCCTGGAAGTGAACATAACGACCAACGCAACCAAGCTGCGGGAACGCATCGACGTGCTGAAAAGGAATCCGGCAAGGCTGCTGTCTATCTCGGTGCACGACTGGCGAGAGAACTTCAGCGCGGCAGAGTGCGACGAGATAATGAGAAACACCATCGAGTGCGCCGACGAGATTTCGCCGCTCACTTACGTCAGCTTCAGGTTGTGGAATATGGACGACTTCTATCAGGACGAGAGCCAGGAAGCCGAGTTCAACAGAAGGATGAGAAGCATACTATGCGAGCATTACGGCGTTGACATCAAGGAGATAAAGGAGCACGGAAGCAATCCACTGACCGACAGAGTGTTCCTGCAGAACGACAGACGATTCGCATGGCCCGACAAAAACGCGCCGATTGTGAAAAAGAAGACCTGCCTCGGGCTGAAACAGCAGATAGCCGTATTAGCCAACGGAACGATTGTCCCATGCTGCATCGACGCTAACGCCACAATGCCGCTGGGCAACATCAGGGAGATGTCGCTCATCGAGGCTCTGGAATCGCCGAGAGCCCAAAGGATAATCGAAGGATTCAACAACCGCATCGCCGTGGAGGAAACCTGCCAGAGGTGCGGATTCAGAAGATATTAGAACAGCGCCCGCCAGTCGCATCCGCTCTTCCACTCGGAGCACCCGTAAGCCGTGCGGCCCTTTATCACGACGCCTTTGCCGCACTTATGACAAGGCTTGCCTATCATCTCGTCGGTGACTTTAGGTTCGGCCTTCTTCTCTGGAGCCGGCTTTTTCTGCGTCTTAGCGCGCTGCTTGCGTTTAGCCGACGCGGCTTTCAGTTCGTCCACGATGGTCGGCTCGGACTCTATGCGGCGGTAAGCCACCGAGCAGCCGTTCTTCACCACCTGCATCGTCATCTGCTTCAGCTCGTTGATGAACGTGGCGGAGTCATACTCGCCCTTCTCTATCTCACGCAGCTTCTTCTCCCACAGTCCGGTCAGTTCCGGCGACTTCAGCAGTTCGTCCTGTATGGTATCGATGAGCTGCACGCCTGTGGCTGTGGCGAACAGAGCCTTGCGTTCTTTCTTTATGTAGTTGCGTTTAAATAGCGTCTCGATGATGGCGGCGCGTGTTGAAGGGCGACCGATGCCGTTCTCCTTCATCGCGTCCCTCAGCTCGTCGTTGTCCACGAACTTGCCGGCGGTCTCCATGGCACGGAGCAGCGTCGCCTCGGTATATGGCTTGGGCGGCGTGGTCCATTTCTCAGCCACATCTGGCGTATGCTCGCCACGCTCCCCTTCCTCGAAGTGCGGCAGCACTTGTTCGCCGTCGGCTGGAGCGGCGTTCTTCTTGTCGGCGGCATAAACCACACGCCAGCCTTCCTCAAGAATCTCCTTTCCGCTGGTCTTGAAGCCTACGCCTTCGCTCTCGCCCTTTACTGTCGTAGTCGAATATTTGCAATCGGGATAGAACACCGATATGAAGCGGCGCGCCACGAGGTCGTAAACCTTGCTTTCGGCGTCGGTCATGTTGTTTGCCACTACACCTGTCGGTATTATGGCATGGTGGTCGGTCACCTTGGAGTTGTCGAACACCTTCTTGGATTTCGGCAGTTTCTTGCCCGACAGAGGGTCTGTCAGAGTGCTATAGGCGGTCAGCCCCTTCATTATGCCCGGCACCTTGGGGTAAATGTCGTCGCTCAGGAATGTCGTATCGACACGAGGATAAGTTGTGAGCTTTTTCTCGTATAACGTCTGTATGAGTTTGAGTGTCTCGTCGGCAGAGAATCCGTACTTCTTGTTGCAGTCCACCTGCAGCGACGTCAGGTCGTAGAGTCTTGGCGACGCTTCTGTTCCCTTCTTTATCTCCACGCCGGTTATCACGAAGTCCTTGCCTTGTATCTTCAGCAGTGCCTCGTCGGCTTTCTCTTTGCTTGTGTATTTTCCGCTCACGGCGGCGAACACTGTGTCGCGGTATGTCGTCTTCAGTTCCCAGTACTGCTCCGGTTTGAAGTTCTCTATCTCTTTCTGCCTGTTTACGATTATGGCGAGTGTCGGCGTCTGCACACGTCCTATAGAGAGTATCTGCCTCTGCTGCGCGAAACGCAGTGTGTAAAGCCTCGTGGCGTTCATGCCGAGCAGCCAGTCGCCTATCGCGCGGCAAAGTCCAGCCTCGTAAAGGTTCTTGAAATCGGCCGACGGGCGCAGACTATTGAATCCCTCACGGATGGCGTCTTCGGTCAGCGACGAAATCCACAGTCGCGACACTGGGCAAGTGACACCGGCTTTCTGCATCACCCAGCGCTGTATCAATTCTCCTTCCTGACCGGCATCACCGCAGTTCACGATGCTGTCCGCCGCCTTGAAGAGTTTCTCTATCGTCTGGAACTGATGCTCAACGCCTTTGTTGGATATGAGTTTTATGCCGAATCGTGGCGGAATCATCGGGAGCGTCTCGATGCGCCATTGCTTCCACTCCTGGGCGTAGTCGTTAGGCTCTTTGAGTGTGCATAAATGTCCAAATGTCCACGTCACCTGGTAGCCGTTGCCCTCGAAATACCCGTCCTTACGCTGCCTCGCGCCTAAGACCATGGCAATCTCCTGAGCGACAGACGGTTTCTCCGCTATGCACACTATCATTGTTTACTCTCTTTTGATTATTATAAAAACGAAGTCAAAAATAATAAAAAGAAAGGACAACGGCAATCCGCCATTCCAACTTACGATATGCTGGCAATCTCAGCGCTAATCAAGGCTTTTTATTCGCAAAAATTCTTACATTTGCACTTTTAGTCAGGCATCAAGTCAACAGAAAAACCAAACAAAACATATATGAGACAAACAATTGCAACTTTCGGGGAATTGCTTCTCCGTCTTTCTCCGCAAGGAACTCTGAGGCTTATTCAGACTCAGAACACGACAGCGACTTTCGGCGGCAGCGAGGCCAACGTGGCTGTGTCGCTCGCCAACTTCGGACACAACGTCAGATACCTGACACGTGTGCCTAAGAACAACGTCGGACGCGCATGTCTGAGCACCTTGCACCAATATAACGTGAACACTGAATTCGTGGCTCTCGGCGGTCCGCGACTCGGAAGCTACTATATGGAGACTGCCGCGTCGCTGCGCTCATCCAAGGTAGTTTACGACCGTGAGGACTCGTCATTCACCACGATAAAGCCAGAGATGATAGACTGGGAGAACGCCTTCAAGGGCGCCGACTGGTTCCACTGGAGCGGCATCGCTGCTGCCCTGTCGGAATCAACTGCCGAGTGCTGCCGTGTGGGCATCGACACCGCACGCAAGATGGGCGTGAAGCTCAGCTGCGACCTCAACTACCGCAAGAACCTCTGGAACTACGGCAAGACATACGAAGAGGTCGTTCTTCCGCTTGTCAACTTCAGCGACATCGTCTTCGGCAGCGATGACGAGTACGAGCACCTGATAGACATGAAGCCAGGTGAATTCCAAGGCGTAGTGAAGACCGAGAACGGATACGAGATAAACAAGCCGCTCTGCGAGAAAATAATGAAGAAGGCGAAGGAACTCTACCCCGACGTCAAACTGTTCGCGTGCGAGACGAGAAGAATCGTAAGCTCAAACCACCATGTGAACGCCGCCATACTCTACGACGGCAAGCAGGTCTATTTCTCAAGAATCTACGATGTGGACAACGTGATAGACGCTGTGGGCGTAGGCGACGCGTGCTGTGCCGCGCTGCTCGACGCTCTGTCGAAGTACGGCGAGAACTACCAGAGCGTAATCGAGTTCGCCATGTCGGCTTCCGCGCTCAAGAACACCATCCCGGGCGACTTCAACCTCGTCTCCGAGGAAGAGGTCCTCACCCTCATGGGCGGCAACACCTCCGGCAGAGTGCTGAGATAAAACACGAATTGAAGATATATGAAAAACGCAAGCTCAATAAGGCTTGCGTTTTTTTGTGTGGGTTTAAACTACCGAAAAAAACAATCAAGAATGGCTAATCGTTTTGCTCGTAATAATATGAATAATCAATGCCTTTCATAAAAAGTTCCCGGTCATCTATTTTGTCCGTCAATGCGTTGCGAAGCAGAGAACGGATTTCAGTATCGTCAACAATGCTTTTTTGCATTGCGTTCAGATAGTCGTTCTTGTCAATTTGGCTCCAATCAACGCATTTTTTCAAAGACTTTTTGAAAATCAAATCGAGCCAAATGCGCGTACTGCGGCCGTTGCCCTCCATAAAAGGATGCGCAATATTCATTTCAACGTATTTGCTCACAATCTCGTCAAAAGTATTTTGTGGCATTTGTTCGATTTTCTTGAGATTGTCCTGTAAATATTCCGCAAGGCAAAACATCGTGCCGCCCTTTGAAATCGTCTTTGTTCGGATTTTGCCAGCAAAATCGTACAACCCGCCAAAAATGTAAGCGTGGATCTGCTGCAAAGCCTTTAATGTGCCGACATCGCTGTCCGCCACCAGATTGCTTTCTATGAATGTGTACGCCTTTTTGCGGCTCTGCCCGTCAATGGAGTTGTCACTGTAAGTGAACCAATCGAGGAAGATCTGTGTTTTTTTACTCGGCATTACCTTCGCCAACTCTTGTATATCATCTTGCGACAAACAGTCGGTTGCATATTTTTTCCCGTCCGAGGCTGTTAGTTTCAGTTGACTACAACGTGTAGTCAACTCATTACCGTTCTTCTTCAGCCTTGTCTTAAGTACGCTCCAATATTTACGCGGATTTGGACTTTCTGTGATTGCCCCCACAATGTCAAGCACAGAAAACCACCATTGGGATTTTTCCTCGTCCCAAATAGCACGAACCTCATGGTCGTTGAAGAATCGGATGGAGAGTTTGTGGTTCATTGTTTGTTGTGGCTAAGCTCCAGAACTATATATAACAAAAATACACATTTTTTGAAGACTTACGCTATAATTCCAAGCATTCTAACCCTCGTGAGCGGAGACACCTCCGGCAGAGTGCTGAGATAAAATACGAATTGGAGATATATGAAAAACGCAAGCCAAGAGGCTTGCGTTTTTTGTGTGGAGCATAAATATTAATTTTCGTATACCTTTTTGTATACCTTTTCTATCAGATCATCATCCATACATTTGGGGCATGTTTTAAATCTTCTATTATGATACATATTTCTTACATCACCTTTTTGTTATCTCAACTAAGTATCCCCATGTATAATCATCGTAGTCTACATATAGATGTGTCAATCCATTACAGTTTTTATAAATATCATACTGCAATCTAACTCTAATTCTAATACCATTTTTATCTGTACATAAGAAATACGTTCCGTCTGGTCTATCTTCGTTTACCTCATCTATGTAGTACACCTGTATCTCCTTGGTGTATAATACGATTACATTGTCATCTGAAGATATAGAACCCTCTATATCAGATGGCACCCATTTTGAGTATACATCAGTCTCATTATCCCTTGTGCAGAAGTATTTAGCTTGTATTTTGTAGTTTTCACCATAGATTGGTGAAGGTATGCAAATAGAAAAGAGAGCCACAAACAAGCACAATGTGATCTTCATAATAATCTATTTTTGGCTAAAACTCTCAAAATCAATTATCTACATTTATTTTTCCATTTACTCACAGCGGAGTTTTCGCTATATTCCCAATCCTCAATATAAACACGAACACTTTTGCTTCTTGTTAAATTATAAGCATCCCTGAAGCCATATGATTTGAAGTCCGCTATAAGCACATCCCCCTCCTCACAATTATCATAATAATCTTCTACCACCGCATAATAATTATTTGTGCACACTATCATATAGTCACATCCACGGATTTTAAGACAAACAACTCCCTTATCTGCTTCTGCGAAAAGCAATGTTGAGGACAACAACAATAAAAACGAACAAACTATTTTCTTCATAATATTTATGATTTAAAGGTTTTCAAATCAATGTTTAGAACAAATCACCTATGATCTAACCAATCCAAATAATACCTCAGGACTACGTTGAAATTAATATAATCTCCAAAGAATGCGCCTTTAGTACCATATCCAATCTTTGGTGTGTAACTTATTGCTATGCCAAATGGATCAAGACCTATATACTCTAACTCTAAATTACCAGCCAAAGCTCCAATAAGACCATACTTGTGAGACTCAACACCCAGTGCCAAACCTGCACCCATATATGAATTCCAATTTACTCCATCTAAAAACAAATAGTCGTAAATTCCTGTCATTCCCCATGCTTCACTTTGATTCCATCTACCAATCCCAATGTCAAAAAGACTCCTGTCTTTAACATTGAACTGAAAAAACGCTTCTATACTTCCACCACCTCTAAGACCTATTGACCTCAAGACTGTCGAATGAGGCTTTCTCTCTTGAGTAACACCAATTGTCACAGCGCTGCCATCATCTGTCACCACCCTGACCTTAGCATCTCGTTCAAATTTCATCGTGTTCTTATATGCAGTAATATGAACATCAGAACCATATCTTTTCACATCAAGCCACCAGCCATTCTTATCCGCCTTCGCCGTAAAGTTCTCCGCATCCGTATAAACTGCTATTGGCTGCGCAGAACCACCCTCGCCAGGAAACCTCAGGTTGTATTCAGAAAGGCTTATGTACGATTGTTTTTTAGCTTTCTGCTCAATAAGAATCTTTTTACTGACGCCTTTACCATTAGAAATAACTAATTCAAAAGATCTTGATTGAGTCACCTTGTTGTCCGCACAGGATACAGTCAGGGAATTATTCACTTTATCAACAGTCAGCCAATATGGGACTTGCGAAGCATTATAACTCCATTTGCGGCGCGAAGTCACTTGTATTGATTTGGAATAATTACCTGAGGCCTCAAAAGAAATATCAGTCAAAGAAACTGTTATTCTATTCTCGAGCTCTTCCTTTTTGCTTTTAGCATTCGCTATTTTCCTATTTAGGCTTCTTAAATCCTGAGGAGCATCAACACACTTTTTCGCCGCCTCATAATAGGCAATAGCCCTATCGTACTGAGCTCTATTCATAGCATAGTCGCCAGTCTCAACCCTTGATTTGTAACAGCTTTCCGCAAAAGCCGATACACAACATAGCAACAACCCAACAATTATGGTCAAAGATACTTTTCTCATCCTCAATAAATCTTTTCCAATTCTTTTTCTGCTTCGCTATTTTGGGGATTAAGCTCCAAAGCCTTTTTAAAATCACTATTAGCTCTTGTTTTCTCTTTGGAATTTCCGTCAAGTTGCCATAATTCTACAGCTGA
This sequence comes from Paludibacteraceae bacterium, assembly GCA_017937025.1. GTDB lineage: Bacteria > Bacteroidota > Bacteroidia > Bacteroidales > Paludibacteraceae > UBA4363. Next base: position 166,142 of record JAGBEJ010000008.1, read on the forward strand.
CTTTCCTTCTTCAACATACGCATCGGACAACCTAACCTTCCATCCAGCAATAGCTTCTCCTGTTGGTATCTCTTCTCCATACTTGTCGTGTGTGAGCCTGACAACTCTTCCATAGTTATCCAATTTCACACCAGAATCCTTTCCTACTACTTTATAAATGTCTTCGATAAACCTAAGGTAGGTTTCTGATAATGCAAGCGAAGCGGAATCGGTTTTTCCCTGCAAATCCGCATCCAATGCCAAAAGTTTGTCACAAATTATCTTAGGCACATCCCTAAGTTCATCACTGACTGGTTCTTCGTTTGCTTTTGAGAGGGAATCCGCTTCCAAATAAGCATCCCATGCCACAATTAGCGAATTCAATGATGAATCCTTGGCTTTATCAGTAGCCTCTTCTGCAGCCTCCCCATACTCTTGAACATTACTATTACTTGACTTGCACAAGCATAATAAAACGACTAATAAAACACCCAATAATACAGGTACAATAATTTTAATTATCCTTTTCATATCCATCTATAAGTTTAAGTTTTGCTTCGTATGCTTTTCTTTGTGCTTTATGCGTTTTCAATTTTCCCTTTATTCTTTCTAATTCTTTATCTTTATTATTTCCTTTCATAAATTCTTCACAGACATTAAGCAGACTATCTAGTGCTTTAAGATCCATATTTTTGACATCTCTTTTTATATATACATTCACATCTTTCTTGAATTTCGACAACTCATTCTTTTTTTGTTCTTTTTCAGAATCTGTAGATTGGTTAATCTTATTGAGTTCAAGAACAAAAGAGTCTAATTTTATTTTTTCTTTCTCTCTATGTTCTGTTAGCGCCTTTTTATACCTTTCTTTATATACCTCCTTTTTATAAAGGAGGATTCCCAACGCAATAAGAGTTGACAGTATTATTGATATTGATATTCCTCCATGGGGCTTTGGTTCTGGCTCAGGCTTTGATTCTGGCTCAGCAACAGTTTCTGGAGCCTTGTCAACTCCTTTCTTAGGTTCTTTAATACCATTCTTTTTGTTAGGGGTGTTAACATCCTCAATATGCTCTTGGGACTTCCCCACCCCTTCTCCCTCAATATTTTGCGTACTATTCCCTTCAGATTGATTTTCTTTATCAATAACTTTTTCAAAAAACTTATCTACAACAGCAATCTGCTCTTCTTTCACATTCTCTTGCTCATGCTCTGCCACACCACTCTCTTCCAATTTATTAGCATCACCAACTGACTTTTTTTCTACCTCTACAGTCTTAACATCACCAAATTCCTTAACAGCCTCATCGCAATAAATTAAAACATAAGGATATTGGGATGTTGCTTCAAGAATCCCTGGTTCACCGCAAGATTGGAATTCGCGCATTTTATCTTGCGACAATGACAAATCAGAAGCCGGTAGCACTCCCCATTTGACTCCTTCTATAATCTCACCTATATCCTCTCTGATTAACGGAGACTTCTTATCTCGTTTCTGTCTAATTTCTTTTAATAAATCTATCGGAGATAACGCATATACACCGTTTAAAGCGATACATATCCCTCGGCATTCCTTTTTTGCGCCATGAATAAATACAATATAATACAACAATGAGCCATCACGGTGAGTCACAAAACAATCCTTTCCCACAGAAAGTTTCTCTGACTTGCTTATAACTTCAGCCACAAAACTTTCATTAGGTTCTTGCGTATAGACCTTCCCCACTTTTTCAAATATGTAGTATTCAAAATTCATAGCTACTCTCTTACTTCAACCGAAATTTTATGACTTTAGCTTCTGTGTCAACTGTATATGAAGCCGCCCTGTCCAATACTTCATTACCAAGGAGCAATCCAGAATTAACATTGTCTGACACGCATACTTCTACATTATGAGCCACCAATTTGTCGCCAATAACGATTTCTTTCAAATTGAACACCATATTATTTACAATCTTTCCATCAGCCAGCCTCAATTTTGTATTGCCTTTGAAATCATTCTTAGTCAACACACCTTTATCCCATAGATAATTAGCTTCTGCCAGCGATATCAACGTAGAACTGCATCCGCTATCTATAATCATGTCTATCGTCAAGGTATTATTGATTTTCACTTTGACTACTTTCAACCCACTACTATCATATTCAAATGGAACTTCTACTATATCACCAGAATGGGCAGATGTTTCTTCGTAATCATTTACTTCCTCTGTACTCTCATCATAACCATACAAAGGCGTTGCATTATCTGATGCTGGTTCTGAATCACATGACCTTGAACCGACAATAATTGCTATAAGTATTACTACCAACACAATTATGCAGACCTTCAATTTCCTTGCAGAGTCGCCATCTCTCATAATTATTTATTTTTTTGTTGAATCTATTTGCACCACAGAAGAGTCTTGGTTTACCGAATCTACACCATACGAATTTTCAACAACAGTAGGTTCGCCATTTGGCTCTGGCTTACCACTACGCAGAAACAGAACATAAATCAACAGACAGCACAAAAATGTCAGCACTACCGCCAATACTATATCTTTTTTATCACGAAACAAGTCAGGCTCAGTCGGAGTTTCTCCTGGAACCGCAACTGTGTTCTCAAGGGGTATTCCTTCCACAATCTTCTTTATTTGCTTCAATTTGTCTTTGCTGTCGTCCTTCTCTTTCTTGATTTGTTCCAGCTCCTTATCCTTATCAGATATTTGATTCTCATAACGTCGCTTATTTTTTGCCATCACATCCTCCTTTTCTTTAATTTGGTTGTGCAATTTAGAAACCTCCAATTCCTTTTGCTGAAATTCTTGCTTAATGCTTATGGTTGGTTCTTTTTCTGACAAGAATACAGGACCATTAACAAGAGCCGCCTCTATTTCTGCTTTATAATACTTTGCATCAAGCAAATTCATTGAGGTGAAATATTCTTTACCACTGAAGTTTATATGAGCAAAATCACCTTCATAAAGCAAATTCTGCAATTGAATTCCTACAAACTGCTCTATTTCTTTATGCTTATTCTCTCCAAAATCCCTAATGCTTTTCAAAAAGCTACAAATTCCACCTTCACTGACTAGTAATACCACATTTCTGAAAAACTTATTGAATGTCGCATCCAGAATCTCATACACGCTAAACACATCTCGACAATATTCAGACAATCGCAATGATAATCCGAAGTTACTACCAGATCGAGCGTCAATCCCCGATACGTTTTCACGTATTACATATGTATAATACATATACGGAACTCCTTCTGACTCCCTCGCTTCTACCCACATCCCATTTTCACTCGGCACTCTTTCCGAATAAAAAAAACGATAATACTCTCTATCAACCGCTTGGGGCGAATAAACCTCATTTCCTGTAGTCACGCCAAAAAAACTCACTTCGTAATTCATAATTTTCAATTGGGTGATTACTGATTACAAGTATTTTTTTATTTTATTCCACAATGACCTTGGATAAATGTCTGAACTTGGATCATAGCCTTTCCCACCATCATCATATTTATAATAAGTTCCTGTTTTAAATGGAACAAATTCACAATCATACCCTCCAAACAAACCTAAAATTCCATGTATTCTGAACGGCTCAAAAATTCCAGGATAATGTTTCTTGACATTTTTTATAGCAGCACTTTCATTGACGCCATGCGAATGTTCAAATTGAGTTTTATCTATTTTATTATACAAAAACAAAAAATTGCCTAAAGATTTTGCTTCCTTGTGAAGATACTTAATACGTTCTACATACCTCGCACGCATTTCAGGACCTTTCCAGTCTGGTTCAACCATTATAATCCATAATTTGCGATTCGGACAATTAATAACTGTATTCACATATCTTCTGAACGGAGGCTCTCGCTCTAAATCATCTGGATCAAAATAGCCTTCTCCTGGAGCTTCCAATATTTGACAAATATTATTTCCTCTTTCATCATACACACCAACAAGCATAAAATCAAAAAGAGGTGTAGATGGCTGAGCTTCAGAAGAAAACATTATGTCATTAAAATTGTCACAAAGAGATTCATATTCTTCATCATCGGCAGGAAGAAAACTACGAATTGGCTTTATTTTATAACCTTTTTTATATAGATAGCGTGCCAGACGCACAATAGACATTGTCTTGCCACATTGCGGTGGACCGAAAAAACACAATATCGGAGTTGTATCATCAACAATTGTAACTGGTTTATCAGGACCAATAGTTTGCCTTTGGGGTTCTATTCTTGATGGCGTAGGCGAAGGTACTGGCGGAACTGAATTTGACGTTCCTGTAATATTTATTTCTGCCATAGTTCTATATTTATATTGTTAATCTCTGTTTTTAAAAAGTAAATCGAAGAAAAGGAACGCCCCAAGGTCAACCAACACAGAAAGAATTATCCAATAAATAAATGGCGAGCCTTGATATTTTCCTGCAAGAAAATCTTTCCACACATCAAAGACAGACACCAAACGCTTAACATCTGTAACTGTATTTTCCTGTGTATAATGTAATTCGTCATTTTTTGGAGACCAATAGATGAAATCCTTATTGTTCTTTATTATATTGTATCCTAAAGATAGTTGCTCATTCACCTTCCCCACATCATCTGGATTCTTTAAATCCCATTTCTTTTCTCTGAGATATTTTGAAGACAACTCTAAGTTTTTCATTGCTATCTCCGCCCTCTTTCTTGAATCCGCTGATGGTTTTTGCATTCCATTCCTCATGTCTGCAATTTTAGAATCACGAAGCATATAAATTTTTTTTCTATAAGCATCTTTAAGTTTTTCCATATCTTGATCTAATGTGCCTCTATTATAAGACAATGGCTTTATTGATGGAACTTCAAGCAAATCAGCAAAATCTTTTAATATACTTTTCGACTCAGGACCAAAGCCTGGATTAGCTTCGTTCCCTATCTCCCGCATCAATTCTCCCAACTTTGTATTTACTTCCGATTTAAACGTATCTATTCTCATATTAAGCATACGTTCAACTCCTTCGTTCTTAGAAATCTGATTAAGATACCCCACTGTGCGAATCTCATCTTGATTATACACATCGCTTACTACCAAATTATAGAAGAATGTATGTGTATTGGTAGGCATACTAAATGCAAGCCAAAAGACTAAAAACAGCAACAGACCACCGAATAATTTCAAGTAACGATTCTCCACCCAGCCCTTGCTGAAGCTTTTAACTATCAACATCGTGCCATAAGAAGCCAAAAAGAAAAAAGCGATAGTTACAATCCAGCAAAAGACCGCAGGAAAATCAGGCCACAACAATCGCAACGAAGAAGCTGTTGCCCAACAGCTAACAGAAGCCAATGCAAGAAAAAAGACCAAATAAACGATTTTCAAATAATTATTTCCACCCATATTCTTTGTATTAAGTTATGTTATTGTTTTGTTTCTTATATAAAATCAGTTGTAGCAATAGCCACATGGCTTATTTCGTCCCATAATATATGCTTCTGACAATGTCACACGTTTAATTTGAGCTTTACATCTATTCAATCCTTTGCAATTCAAGTTTTTATGGTACGCATACGCAGTAGATCCTGTACAGATATATACCATCTGACCTGAATTACCGTGAGCTCCATAATTAAAGGTCGCAGTAACAAATAGCAGTGTGGCTATCAGCTTCTTCATAATCCTTTATTCCGAATTTGACTTATGGACATAAAAAAAGCGTGGGAACTTTCAGTCGCTCGTTCCACGCTCAAAGGCTCTAGCATTGCCCATCAGTCTGAACGAGCAACGCCGAAGCCCACGCCGATATGTATAAATAGAATGCGACCTAACCTGCCACATGAACATGCGGCAACAGAGTCGGAATGTCGCTTATACACACCCGATGGGCGTCAACCGTTGCTTTGTTTCTGACTGATGACTTTTGAACTGCTAGATTCTTGAGCGTCAAACACAAAGCGCCATAGTAAACGCCTTTATTTATGTCTGTCCCCAGCCTCTATCCCACATAGACTTCGGCAAAGGAACATTTCAAATTTAGAAATTGAACTGAAAAAAAGCAAGCATTGGAAAACTATTTTCTACAATTTTTCAATGAAACCTTTCAAACCCAATTAATACAAAACAGAAACAAGACAAACTGGTAAAACAAATGAACATGCGTAAACAAAAAAGGCAATGCTCATCGCATTGCCTTTTGCTATCTAAAATCTTAATTGTTATCCCATTGCGTTTATGCGCTCCCCCACCAACTCCGCAGCCACAGCCACATAAAATGCACACGGACGCTTGGCGTAGAACTCGGCGTTGGGGTCGTCGGGCGAAGGCGTGTGCCTTATTTTCTTCTCCTGCAACAGGTCGGCGCACCTTATGTTGCCGAACACCGCCTTGAATTTGTCGGCAAGCTCCCTCACCGCTGCATAGTTAGCCTGTTTCGTAGCCGCATCCTTAGGGTCGATGACGGGTATCAGATGCCCCATGACCATGAACGCCCCGGAAAGCGTTCCGCACACCTCACCCATTCGTCCCATGCCGCCACCGAACGAGCCGGAAACCTTGGCTGCCTCCTCGTCGGACATGCCAAGCACGTCGCTGTAGGCTATCGCCACTGCCTGAGCGCAGTTGAAGCCGCTCTTGAACAGCTCAACCGCCTTATTTCTTCTCTGTGCTACGTCAACCATATCTTAATAGCAAGATTTCTTCTTCAGATCCAGAGCCTTCTGTTTGCCATAGAGAGCGGCGTTTTCGAAGTCGATGCACGCACCGTCCTTGTCGCCCTTCTTCAGCTTGGCTTTTCCTCTGTTCAGGAATGCGTTGCCGTAGGTCGGCATCTGCTTTATCGCGTTGTCGAAGTCGGCTATCGCCTCGTCTATCTTGTCCATCTCCATCAGGAGCGTGCCGCGGGCGTTCAGCGCGCGCACATACGAAGGGTCGATGGCAATCGCCATATCGAAGTCAACAAGAGCGCCTTTCTGGTCGCCGCTCTGCTGACGAACTATGCCACGTTCAACGTATGCTGGCACATATGTCGTTTCCATGGAAATAGCCTTGCTGAGGTCGGCTATCGCTCCCTGATAGTCGCCGTAGCCTGTTCTCGCCTTGGCTTTCTGCATGAATTCCTGCGGCGTGCTCTGCGCGAATGCCGCCATCGCCAGCAATGATGCCGCTACTGCTATAAAAAGTTTTTTCATAATTGTCTGTTTTGATTGGTGTTATACTTACTGCATTCTCTTGCAAACCTTGCCAAGGAATGTCTCATCGTTTTTATTGAACGCAAAACCCATCTCTCTCGCCTGGTTCCAGTCGATGCAGGCGCTCGTCTTGTCCTTTAGCATGAAGTGGGCATTGCCGCGGTTGACGTATGTTCTCGCCATGTCAGGGTCCAGATAAAGGGTTTTATTGAAGTCCGCCACTGCCGCGCGGTAATTCTTAAGCACATATTGCACCTGGCCTCTATTGTTGTAGAAATCAGCGTCAAACGGATTGTACTTTATCGCCTCGGAATAATCGGCTATCGCGCCCTTCAAGTCTCCTTGACGGCTCTTTATAAGCGCACGGTTGTAGTATGCGTCGGAGTAAGCGGAATCAAGCTCTATGGCTGTTGTGAAATCCGCCACCGCAGAGTCCAAGCGGATAAGGAAGTAATAAGCCACGCCTCTGTAGTAATAAGCCTCGGAATAGGCGGAATCCTGCTCTATCACCTTGGTGAAGTCCTCTATCGCCCTGAGGTTGTCATTGTCCTCTGCATAGCTTAATCCGCGGTTGAGATAGGCGTTTGTGTAAAGAGAGTCCAGCTCGATTGCCTTGCTGTAGTCCTTAATCGCCTCCTTCACATGATATCTAAGGCTCTGCGCGAACGCTCTGTTGTAATAAAGAGTCGCGTTTGTGGAATCGAGACTGATGGCCTCGTTCAGCAGTGTGTACGCTTCCTCGACGTTGCCTTTCGAGCCTTTTCCGATGGCTTTGGCAAGCACCTTCTCGGCCTTCTTTGCGTTCTTGGCTCTCTCCTCCATCTCCAGTTCCTTCATCAGGTCATCGTCGGTCCAAATAGAGTCGGTAATCTGGGCGTTTGCTGTGAGTCCTAATGTCAGAGCCACACACACTGTCAACAGGTATTTTCTTATCATTTTAACTTGCATATTGTTTGTTCACAAAGGTATAAAAGTGACCTTTCTTTTCCAATTTATGTGTTCCTTTTGTTAATAGGTGCGCAATGCCATGTAAACGGCGACCGCAATGAGAAACACGGCATAGACCTTCTTGAAATATTTAGAAGGCAAGCCAATCGCCAGCTTTGAACCAAAAAACGCGCCAAACACGATTCCTGCCGCCATTATCGCCGCATAAAGTATGTGCAGATAGCCTCCATCGTAATACACGAGCACACTCGGAAGCCCGACAGGCAACTGCAATGCGACAAGCGATGTCGCTGCTGCCGCCTTAGAGTTATACTTGAATATTTTCACCAGCACCGGCACGATGACCACTCCGCCGCCCTTGCCGAACAATCCTGCCACCACTCCAGCCGCAGCTCCGAGCAAGAGGAACTGCCAGAACGCGCGCTCCACATTCTGCCCGTCACCCTCAGCCGTAGATTTGCCGAAAATCCGAGCCGGCACGTCAAGATACTCCATCGCCACATAGAAAAGGAACACTGCGTAAAGCTTCGACAGCAGCGAGATATTGTCGTTCATAGCCATAGCCAGCTCCGCTCCGCCAAACGAGCCAATGAAGAGTCCCAGCGAAATCCAAAGACTGTTGCGCAAGTTCACATACCCGGCTTTGTAATAAGCCCAGCACCCCAGCACACCGACCGGCAGAAGCATAGCCGCCAGCGATGCTGCATTAGCCTCGAGCAGAGGCCACCCGAACACAGCCACGAGCATAGGCACCATGACGATACCGCCGCCGATGCCGAACAGTCCGGACAAAACACCTGCCAGCAAGCCGACAAAGGCGCTTATGAAATAAGTTATATCCATAGTGAGTTTATAAAAAAATCGGTCAACAATGACTGTTGACCGATTCTTGTTTCGTGACTCATGCAGGATTCAAACCTGCAACCTTCACATCCGTAGTGTGACGATCTATTCAGTTGATCTAATGAGCCGTCCGCTTTTGGTTTGCGAGTGCAAAAGTATCACTATATTATTTCTATTCCAAATCTTTTGCGTTTTTTTTTCACTCGACTACCCTCTTTTATAAACCGATTCATTACTTTTGTGATAAACAAACACACAAGAAAGCATTATGAAACACATAATTTCACTGCTCTGCCTAACGGCAATCATAACATTGTCTGCATGTGGACCTAAGCATGACGCCAAGAAGACGGTCAAGAAAAAACAAATGTTCTACACCACCGCCAACAAGGCTGCCGAAGACGGAGTCCTGACCGATGACGAAATCGACGAGCTGATTTTCATCTACAAGACCATTGAAAACATCAACAATAAATACAAGAACGCCGACAAGGAGACCCAAAGGGAATTCAGAGAGGAACTGGCGCACATCGAATCCATAGACACCAAGACCAATTACATAGGGGCGATGATGCTATTGGGTTTCTGCGAAGGCGCTGACAAATTCAGCATAAGGCAAGACCAGAATAAATAAAGAAAAGGCGGACCGCAACAGTCCGCCTTTCTTTTTCATCTGCAAAATGGTTACTCCTTAGACGCAAGCCACTTTTCTGCATCCAGAGCCGCCTTGGCTCCACTGCCTGCGGCTATCACCGCCTGCTTGTAAACACTGTCTGCCACATCACCTGCCGCGAACACGCCTTCCACGCTTGTCGCTGTGGAATTGCCCTTGGTCAGTATGTAGCCCTGCTCGTCCATATCCAGCTGACCTTTGAAAAGCGACGAGTTCGGCTGATGGCCTATGGCAAGGAAGAATCCGTCTATCTCTATATCCACGTTCTGCTCATCGGCCTCGCCTTTGCGCTTCACCAGATGAGCGCCCTGCACCTTGCCTTCGCCCCACAGTCCCACAGTGTTGTGCTCGAACAGCACTTCGATGTTCTCCCTTTCCTCCACTCTCTTCTTCATTATGTCGGAAGCGCGGAGATAATTCTTGCGCACTATCAAATAGACTTTCTGACACAACTGACTGAGATACAAGGCTTCCTCACACGCCGTATCGCCGCCGCCGACCACAGCGACAATCTTCTTTCTGAAGAAAAATCCGTCGCACGTAGCGCAAGCCGACACGCCTTTGCCTCTGTACTTGTTCTCGTCAGCCAGTCCAAGGTACTTTGCCGACGCACCGGTAGAGATTATGATGCTCTCTGCCTCTATTTCATAATCCGTGTTGGCTTTAAGTTTATAAGGCCAGCTGCTCAAGTCAGCCTCGGTTATTCTGCCGCTTCTTATGTCGGCGTTGAACCTCAGTGCCTGCTGTTTGAGCTGGTCCATCATTTCGTTGCCGTCCACGCCTTCAGGATAACCAGGGAAATTCTCGACTTCGGTTGTCGTTGTCAGCTGTCCTCCGGGCTGCATTCCTTCGTAAAGCACTGGCGCAAGGTTTGCCCTCGACGCATATATGGCTGCAGTGTATCCAGCAGGACCCGAGCCTATGATAACGCACTTAATTCTTTCTGCCATGTTTATTCTCTTTTTCTGTTAATAAAAAAAAGGAGACGAACGTCAAAATCCGCCTCCTTGGTATATTTACCTCAAGTCGTTGACCACAACTCCTGGATGAGATTTCGGATAGAATGTGAAGAACGCGTCGCCGTATTTGTTCTTCTGTGTCTTGACCACTGTGAATAGCGTGTGTACTCCATTCTGGCTCAAGATTTTAATCGACACAAGCTCCATCGTTTTCTTGTTTATCTTCACTGTCGCCTTGTAGTAGCCTTTGCCCTGGCTTCTGTCTGGATAAACGTCGATGATGTGGTTAGGGTCTGAACTCTTGTTGTCCATGCTGAACTGTATTGTCGAGTTCGTCGTGTAGCTTGTCATCAGGTATGCCGGATTGACCTCCTGAAGGTCTTTCTTTGTTGGCACCGTGATGGAAACTTCGTTGTCCTTAGCCACGTAGATGTACTCGTACTTGCCGTCGTAGTATGTCTGTGTGCCAGGAACGGAGAGTCTGAATTTCGTTCCCTTCATCATTATCTCACCAGTAATGTTGTCTTTCTTGCCGGTTTTGGTGTCATTCACAAGGATTTTGAAATCCACCTTGATGTCGGTCTTGTACTTCTCAGCTGCCTTGTCGAGCAGAGCCTTTGCCTTTGCGTCGGTCTGCGACGGAATGTCGGCCTTTGTCACTGGTTTGAGGTGCGTTCTCTGCTGCTGAGCGCAAACGCTTGTGAAACTGATAGATGCAGCCAATGCCGCTGTTATAAATAATGAATGTCTCATAGTTCTTTTCTTTTTAAGATTCTAACGTGTTAGTGTCATTTGCATTTTGATGCTTCTCCGGATGCAATTTCAGTTCCAAACTATATTCGTCAGGCACTAAAATTTGTCTTTGCTTGCTACCCTCGAACGGTCCGACGATGCCTGCAGCCTCGAGCTGGTCCATGATTCGGCCCGCTCTGTTGAATCCGATTTTGAATTTTCTCTGGATATTCGAAGTCGAACCTTGTTGAGAAGCCACGACCATGCGAGCCACCTCTTCAAACATCGGGTCACGCTCGTTTGGATTGACATCGCTACCCTGCTGAACCTGCTGTGGAATGCCGCTGAATGGGTCGGCATAGTTGCTTTGTCCTGCGTTAGGGTCGTAGTCTGGCAGAATCATCGCTGTAGGATAACCCTGCTGCTCGCCAATGTAGTCAACGATGTTCTCAACCTCTGGAGTATCCACGAACGCGCACTGCACACGAGTGGTCTCGCCATCCTTAGAGAAGAGCAGGTCGCCTCGACCAATCAGCTGCTGAGCGCCGGAAGCGTCAAGCACAGTTCTTGAGTCCACCACCGAAGTCACACGGCAAGCGACTCTCGTAGGGAAGTTCGCCTTGATTATACCGGTTATGACGTTGACAGAAGGACGCTGTGTCGCGATTATCATGTGTATGCCGACTGCACGCGCCAACTGAGCGATTCTCGCGATTGGCAGCTCGACCTCCTTGCCTGCGACCATTATCAGGTCGCCGAACTCGTCTATCACAACGACGATGTAAGGCAGGAATCGGTGTCCCTTCTCTGGGTTCAACTTTCGGTGTATGAACTTGTCGTTGTACTCCGTTATGTTTCTCACGCCAGCCTTCTTGAGCAGCGTGTAGCGGTCGTCCATTTCCTTGGTCAGGGAGTTGAGCGTCTGCACAACCTTTGTAACGTCGGTTATGATTGGTTCTTCCTCGTCCGGCACTTTCGCTAAGAACTGACGCTCTATCTTGCTGTACAGCGTGAACTCCACCTTCTTAGGGTCAACCATCACGAACTTCATGTAAGCCGGATGCTTGGCATACAGCAACGAAGTGATGATTGCGTTCAACGCGACAGACTTACCTTGACCGGTAGCACCAGCCACGAGCATGTGAGGCGCCTTGGCGAGGTCGAACACAAACACCTCGTTTGTAATCGTCTTTCCGAGCGCGATAGGCAGAGCGTATTTCTCCTTTGCCTCCTGATATTTCTTCGAGCTCATCATCGACATCATTGACACGATCTGCTTGTTCTCGTTAGGCACTTCGATACCTATCGTTCCCTTGCCTGGAATCGGCGCGATGATACGTATGCCGGTAGCCGCAAGACTGAGCATTATGTCGCTCTCGAGGCTCTTGATTTTCGATATTCTGACACCCGGCTTAGGCACAATCTCGTAAAGCGTGATTGTCGGTCCTACTGTAGCCGAGATGCTTGTTATCTCGATGCCGTAGTTGCTCAGTGTCGTTGTTATTCGCTTCTTGTTGGCGTTCTGCTCCTCGAGGTTTACGGCCGGCTTTTCGTTGCCGTAATCCTTGAGCAGCGACAGTTCTGGATATTTGTAATGCGACAAGTCGAGCGTCGGGTCGTATTCTCCCAGTTCATCAAGACTTGGCATGTTGTCATCGGAGTCGTCTATAATGCTTGGCGTGTTGTCGGACGATGCATGAGCGCCTTCGCCTTCGCTGCCGCCTGTCTGCACTGAGAACGAAACGTCTGGCGCTGGAGCTGGTTCTGGTGTCGGCGTTTGAGGTGTTACATCACTCTCAAGCGGCTCGTTATGAACGCTCTCTGGTCCCTCAGTTATGGTCCAGCCGTCATCATCACCATCCTCTTCTCCTTCGTCTGTGCCTTTATCTGTTTGAGCTATGACTGGGGCTACGACATTGCTTTTCTCCCCATTATCCTTCACCTCGTCGGTCTGAACGTTCTCTGGTTCAACTTCATCTTCGCCTTCAATCAATTCATTTCCAACCTTACGACCGAACGTTTCTTTAAGCCATGCCCAAAATCTCTGACAAAGGCTTGCCAAATATGGCAGAGTCTCCTGGTGGAAAAAGACTATGAACAACACAAGGAACGCGAGTATTATAAGGAACGTGCCTGGGATGCCGACATTGTCGGAAAGCTTCTCGCTCATCTCCCTGCCATAGTTGCCGCCGAAGTTTATGAAGTCTTCATAAAGCCCATAGAAAAAGAAACTGATTGAGAACGAGGTCCATATCAACCCGCACACAAGCATTATCTGCGTCTTCCAGAACGACTCCATACGCACGCCTATCAGACGAAGTCCGACAAGCGCGAACATGCCGAGCAAGAAGAATGAGGCAATGCCGAAACAGTCATTCACAAGCCATTCCGAAGCATAGGCGCCAAAGCGGCCGCCCCAGTTGGAAATCTTGTCGCCAGGCGTGAGCGAGAACAGTCCGTTGTTGCTCACTATGCTGTTGTCATCGGCGCCAGTGAAGAAATATGAAATCATCGATATGGCAAGATAAAGCACACACACGCATATAAGCACACCCAATGCGATATGCGTTCTTCTGTCTGTCAGAAAGCTTTTCAATGATTGCCAGAAAGACTTTTTCTGAGTTGGTTTTGCTGATTTCTTTCCTTTTTCCGTCGCCATTTTCTCTTTTATATCTTAGGTTTTGTCCTTATATTCAATCATGCGTCAAGCAAGACGCACAAAATGCAAATATAGAAATTTTAAACCATTGACCTATGCTTGTAATTCCGAAATTACTACCTTCGTATTCATAAAAAACAAACGACAAAAAATGAACACAGAAGAACTCTCAGAACTATTCAGGAAACACTTCAAAATAGACGCCTCTGCCGTGACTAAACTCAAGGGAGCAGGCTCAAACAGACAATATTTCAGACTTAGCAACGGCGACACAACCGCAATCGGCGTGCACGGAGAATCGGCCGAGGAGAACAGAAGCTTCATCAAGCTGGCAGAGCACTTCGCCGCACAAGGACTGCCGACGCCAAAAGTCTTCTGCCACACAGACGATTACATGTTCTATCTGCAGGAGGACCTTGGCTCTATAGCGCTTTTCGATGCCATGGAGAACGGCGTGAAGACATCCTCGTTCTCTGATGCGGAAAAGAACCTGCTTTTCAAGACTATCGAGAAACTGCCAGACATGCAGTTCAAGGGCGCCGAAGGACTCGACTTTTCTGTATGCTACCCACAGTCGGACTTCAATCGCGACACCGTGATGTGGGACCTGAATTACTTCAAATACTGCTACCTGAAAGCCACTGGAATTCAGTTCCTTGAGACAAAACTCGAGGACGATTTCCGCAAACTCGCCGACGACCTGCTCGCCGAGAACACAAACACATTCCTGTATCGCGACTTCCAGTCCAGAAACGTGATGATAAAGGACGGAGAACCGTATTTCATTGATTTTCAAGGCGGCAGACGAGGCCCGATATACTACGACGTTGCTTCGTTCGTTTGGCAGGCAAGAGCTAACTACCCTGCTCCGCTGAAAAAGGAACTGATAAAGCACTATCTCGACGCCCTGTCTAAATATCAATCTGTAGATGCCGCCGCTTTCGAGAAGAAACTAAAACTTTTCGTGTTCTTCCGCACGCTGCAAGTGCTGGGCGCATACGGTTTCCGTGGCTATTTCGAGCAGAAGGAGCATTTCATAGCAAGCATACCATTCGCGCTGAACAACCTAAAGGAATCGCTCAACGAAGGCATTGCTGACAGCTACCCTTATCTGAAATCCGTGCTTGTCCAACTGACTGAGACTAAGGACTCTGAGCCAGAATATCCATCTGAAAATGTCGAGAAACTGACAGTCACCGTCTATAGCTTCTCGTTCAAGAAAGGCATCCCGAGCGACGACAGCGGCAACGGCGGAGGATACGTGTTCGACTGCCGCGGCATGAACAACCCAGGCAGATACGACGAATACAAGCAATTGACCGGACTCGACAAGCCTGTCATAGACTTCCTCGAAGCACGTGGCGAAATAACACGCTTCCTGCAGTCGGCTTACAAGATTGTGGATGCGCACATTGTGGACTACTTGAAACGCGGATTCGCAAACCTTTCTGTCTGCTTCGGATGCACTGGAGGCCAGCACAGATCGGTCTATTCGGCACAGCACACAGCAGAGCATATCGCCAAGAAATTCGGCGTGAAAGTAAGACTGATACATCGCGAGCGTGGCATAAACCAAGATTTCAACTTCTAAAAGACTGATTATGAAAGCAATGATATTCGCCGCAGGACTCGGCACAAGACTCAAGCCACTGACCGACGACCGCCCCAAAGCCATGGTCGAAGTCAATGGTAAGCCTTTGATACAGCACATCATAGAAAAACTTACAGCCAACGGTTTTGACGAAATCATCGTGAATGTACACCACTTCGCCGAGCAAATTATCGACTTCCTGCGCGAGAATAACAACTTCGGCATACGCATCGAAATATCCGACGAGCGCGGAATGCTTCTCGAAACTGGTGGCGGCATAAAGAAAGCGGCGCACTTCTTCGACGACAGAAAGCCGTTCCTTGTGCACAACGTGGACATTTTCTCAAATGCCGACCTGCGAGAACTGTACAACCATCACATAGAGTCCAGTTCTGCAGCCACACTGCTCGTCAGCAATCGTAAGTCGTCACGCAATCTGCTGTTCAATGATGATATGCGTTTATGCGGATGGCTGAACAACACGACTGGCGAAACGAAACCTAAAGGCGAGGAAATAGACGCATCAAAGTTCAAGCACCTCGCTTTTTCCGGCATCCACATCTTCTCCCCTTCTCTTTTCGCGGAAATGGAGAAATGGGACGGCAAGTTCTCCATCATCGACTTTTATCTGTCAGCTATGAAAGCCAACAAAATCATCGGCTACGAACACGATGACTTAAAACTGATTGACGTAGGCAAAATCGAGAATCTCAAGCAGGCAAGCGACTTCCTGAAAGGAATTTAAAGTAAGAACGTATTCACTAACAAATAAAAAGCCGAAGATTTCTCTTCGGCTTTCATTTTGCTTATATAGACGACTAATACAAATCTTTGACTAAGAATTGCATAGCCCATTTTCCTTTCTATTGGTCCACAGAAAACTTTTCAACAGGAAAATAATAATACAAGAATAGAGGGAACGCATTCAATATGGCAACTTCATCATGAGGTTTCACATGCTTGACAAGTTGAGCTTCAAAAACAGGCTTCTGTTCCACATCATCTTTGTTCATAGGCCATGACAAAGCGTTTTTCGTCAAGTAATTAGCCTTAAACACATGCTGCTGTACAAGGTGCTTCCAATTGTCAGCATCCTTCAAGAATGCATATCCATTGTAATGGCAAAACGCTTTCGCTTCTTTCTTGAACTTCTCGCCTTTGCTATCTTCTCGTTTCACAATGTAATTATGGAAATTGCTGTCTGGCAATTCCTTTGTGTATTGTATGCTCTCAATCATCGGATAACTGATAAACAACCGCCCGTTCTCCGTTTCTTCGTTGAAGTACTCCAACAGTTCTCTTACTTGCGCATTTTTTGTCGTCAGATTATCTCTATAGAAGTCATAGTCGAAGAAAAGATAGATAGATTCAAAATCTGCACTCTTGTATTTGAACAATTCATTCTCTGGATCTGTCTTCTTCAATTCTATTTTCAGCACGTCAACCACATCTGCAAATTCACCATATTCATCTTTCAACCGCTTATAGAATGTATAGATGCTGCTACAGAAAGAGCATATCACCTGATCGTTGCTTCTTGGAAAGAACAAAGACTTGATGCCATCGTACAAAGGTGGCTCATAAGCAGCCCCTTCAAAGATAAAAAGTATCATACCTCAAATGCATTACCTCTATACATCTTTTCTATATTATTGCCCCATCGCAATTCCTTTTCCGTACATTCATTCAATGGCTTTATCAAATTATGGTTGATAATAAAATTGCAATCAGGACGTAGTAAATCGTTTGTCATCAAGAAGGTATTATGTGAGGTGACAAACAATTGGCACGGTAGCTCGAACAACCTTTTGCACACTTTAAACGCTAATTCATAGTGATAGAAGGCATCAAACTCATCAATCATAACGAATGAAGCCTTAGACAACTTCTTTGTCCAAAAGTACAGCAATGTCAATGAACTGGTACCTGTAGATCTAATTTTTTTGAAAGGTACGCCATCGCCCATATCGCAAATCAATTGCTTGTCACCCACTTTTGCCTCTTTGAATTTGAATTCTTGTCCACTTACTGATTTCAAGAAATCTGCAAAGTCTTCCACGAGGTCATTTGCAATTATATACTCTTCAAGAGTAGAACGGTTTTCTTCCAAACCAGCAAATCCTCTATCTTCAAGATTCCAAAACAAAAGCATTCCGTCAACAAACGACTTTAGTTTCATCAAAGGGTGCTTAGAAGCAAGAGGATATACACTCCAAATATAAGCAAGAATCGAAACCTTATTGCTGCTGGTTTCTAACAGATGCTTAACTTCATCCGCAATAGGGAAATCAGCACTATAGATAGATAGTTTTTTGTCTTCTAAACTAAATAATGGTGCATCATTCAACATTACGGTCTCCTGTTCTAATCCTTCTATGCTTTTTGAATAAGAGTATTTAATGGTATCGTTACCAAAACGGAAAGAATATTCAAAAGATACCAAATCGTTTGGATGGAACACATTGACTATTGTGTCTAATTGATGTATATTCTTCTGTTTCTGTGTAAGATGAAGAATAATATCGAATAAGGCTAACGACAGATTCGACTTACCTCCACCATTAGGACCATAGATAATACCATTCTTTACAATACCCTCCTTGATAGCATTCGTATTGAACGAGTAGCTACTGGGATTAGATAAATCCCACTCTATTCTATCCTTAAACCCGCGATAGTTCCTAACTGCAAATTTGGTAAGCATAATAATCCTATTTTTTAGGCACTAGTGAATTTTGTACGCAAAGTTATACACATTTCCCACTCCGTAATTTTTTTACGACAAAAGTATGCTTTCAATAATATCCATTTAATAGAATTTAACAATATGCGGTATTTTTACCTTTTAAACTCTAAGCATAAATCAAAACAAAAAAGCCGAAGATTTCTCTTCGGCTTTCATTTTGCTTATATAGACGACTAATACAAATCTTTGACTAAGGAATACATATACTCTTCGAGATAAGTTCTACCTGAAGGAGAAATGGTATTACCATCCAACATCCTATTTTTATCTATCCCATTTGCATCCTCCCATTCATCTGGAATTCCGTCATTATCAGAATCAGTCTTTTTGCTTCCTGAATTATAAGTAGGAAAAACAATATCAGAATTTCCAGAAACTGTTGTTCCTGTATTGTTAACAACTTGTGAAATAACTCTCTCATCAGCAGCATCACGAGCGAAACTTGCTCCTGCCTTCGCCAAAACGCTTGCATAAGCGTCCTGAGCTGTTTGCTTCGAAACCTCCTGAGACATTGCGAATGGCGCCAAAGACTTCATAATATCACTAACAGGGCTAACCGCAGACCAGTTGTCACTCGTCTTATCTTCATACCCATCAACATAATTTCCTGCAATGTAGAATTTGCCAGGAACAATAGTAGAGCATCCCATTGCTTTTGTACAATAACTACAAGATGTACTTGGATTAAGAATCCTACCCTTGGCGCTACCTGCAGAAGATGAGTACTTATAGTAATTATTCACCATGTTTATATTACGCTGCGTGCCAGTGGTATTGCAAGACTCACCACCATAAGTACCATTTGCGCTATTCACAATATAAATGACATTGTTTACAAAATCTACTGGTCCCTTTAATATATTTACATAATCATGATCAAAGCGAGGACAACGATTGCTTTGATTTGCTATCAGGTTATGATGGAAAGATGCATTAGAACCGCCCCAGATGCCGCCAAATCCATGATTTCCTTTCAAATCTGTGTTCAAGCCCTCATAAATCATGCACCACTGCATTGTAAAATTAGTATTGCCATAACAAGTGACACATTCATCCGTACTCCAACTAAATGAACAATGGTCTATAATTACATTATTCCGCCCTATACAATTAAAACAATCTAAATCATACAAAGTGTTGTTCATTCTAAAACGCAGGAACTGAACAATAACATTATCACCACTGATATTCATTAAATGATCATCAATATGAGGATTATTTAATCCTATCCCTAATTTCTCACCACTGATACAAATACCATCGCCTGGTGCTGATTGCCCATACAATGTGGTGTTTGAAGGTATACTCAAAGGACTTTGCAATTCTATAACTCCAGAAACATCAAATACAACATTTTTAGCTCCAGGTTGATTCAAGACATATCTCAAAGAGCCAGGTAATGGATTATTTACATTGTCATCTAGATTTGTCACATGATACACAAATCCTCCTCTTCCACCTGTTGTATTCTTGCCACAACCTTCAACGCCTAAGAAATCAGAAACTAAATTATCCGTACCTTTTTCCTTATTATCATTCTTCTCCTCGCACGAATAAAATGAAAAAGAAAAAAGGACAAGTATTAATAACAAATAAATAGATTGTCTCATATGCAGATTATTATATATGGTACAAATATAAAAAGCAAAACCTATAAAAAAAAGAAGAGCAGTGAAGAAAGATATCACTGCTCTTCTTTTTATTTTATTACATGTTTAATAACCATAATCATTCCATAAGGTTCCATCACATGAAGACAATTGCTCTTGGAATATTGGCCAATATTGACGATACTCAAGAATGCTTTCATCTTGATATAACTTAATTTGAGGAATATAATCAACCCCGCCATCTGTAAAGAAGTCCTTTTCAATCCAACCTGCATTTTTATCAAAACCTGCAGGTTCATCAACTTCACCATGAGCCAGTCCATACAAATTAGAAATTTCATACGCATGGGTTGCATCTTCCCCCTTAAGGTTATCATTCTTCACATACTTAAAGTAAATTTTGCCTCGAGTATCAGAGAATTCTCCCGTGTGAGCATTCAACTCAGCCATTCTTGTCATTGCCCTCTTCAAATTTGTGCCAAAGAGTCCCCATCTCATCAAGTCAAATTTTCTTATCATCTCACCACAGAACTCAAAAGCTCTCTCATTTTCAATATTCTCCATATTCAATGCTACCGGCCCTAAACCAGCACGATCACGAACCTTGTTCAAACAATCTTGAGCTAAAGCCAAGTCTGCTCCATCAGGAGAAACACCATCAATTCCTCCCTTGGCAGCTTCTGCATACATAAGAAGGACATCTGCATATCTCAATACAGGAATGTCTATTCCATCATCACCACTTGATATCTCTCTACTACACCATTCATAACGATATTTTCCAAGATAACATTCCTTTATTGATGTTTTCTTTTGATATGCAATATTGCTTGTTCCGTCATGCTCTGGGAACAAGCCCTTCAAGGCGTCTGCCGTTGCCGAAGAACCTATTGCATCTTTTCCATTTGTAGCACCAGTCCAAATTGATGGCATAATAGTCACCCACTTACGCTTATCTTTTGGATCAAAATCAAAAATCAATGTCGGAACCACACAAACGGCACTCTGAACAGTTCCAGGAGGACAATTCAACACATATTTATTTCCATTTTTATAACCAGGAGCATTAAAATTCAAAAATTGTCCACGAGTTCCATCTTCCATTGGCATAACCCATAACCATTCTGTATTAGTAAATGAAGTCTTATCCTGACATAAATCCTTAAACACCTGAGAATAGTCATCTGACAACTTTGAATATCCATAATGATCTATAACTTCCTTACATGCATTCATAGCCTCTTTATAAATCTCAAGACGTTTTCCTGCATCCTTAATGTTATATTGAACACTACAAGAAGCTCCCCCACCATTAATCCAAGTGTCTGGACGCAATGCCAATCCTGCATACATTAAATCTGCGCGAGCAAGCAAAGCAGCTGCAGCAGCTCTATTAGGACGACAAATATTATTCTTTGCTATACCAACACACGAATCTGATTCGGACCAAGGCAAATACACTCTTGCGTTCTGAAGATCTTCTCTTATTTGTTCAAAAGCTTCATTTCTATCTCTCTTCAATGAAGTAAAATCAGAATTAGAAGCCATAAAAGGTATATCTCCCCACATTTTCACCATTTCTAAAGTAACAAAAGCCCTCAAGAAATAAGCTTCACCTAAAAAATATCGGAATTCTGATTTTTTCAAATCACTATTATCATGTATACCATCAATAATAGAAGTGGCACGACACATTGCTGATGTCAATGTACCCCACGCATCTTTTCCATTAGTTCTTGAAACTTGAGTATTTGCTGGATTTGAATTATACTCTGTCAATGCCTTATATCCTGCATCTGTCTTTCTGTTGTATTCAATATCCGTATTCATTGCTTGAATCCAAGACAAACGCTTTCTATAAGAATAATCTTCACCAAAACAGTTATAAACACCATTTATAACAAGACTTGTTTGCGAAGCAGATGTAAATACAGACGCATCTATTGCGGACGGTGACTCTGTATCGAAAAAGTCGTCGCAAGACACCATTGTCGCTGCTATCGCAGCCATGGCTATGTATTTAAATGTCTTCATATTCTTTTTCTTTTATTGTTTTTAGAATGAAAGGTTTACACCGAAGTTGAATGCACGACTCTTTGGATAAGCAGAATAGTCAACTCCGATAGCAAGAGGATTAACCTTTGTTCCTGTATCAACTTCAGGATCTGAGCCAGTGTACTTAGTCAGCACGAACAAGTTAGACGCAGTGAAGAAGATTCTTGCCTTTGTGATATGAGCCTTGCTGATCCATCTGTCTGGTAAAGAGTATCCAATAGTCATAGAAGCAAGACGAAGGAACGAACCATCCTCTACACATTCTGACGTAACTGCACTTTTTCCCATTGATGGATTATATGTGCTTGATTTCGAATTATATTCATTATCCAACACGCTCTGGAGGTTTGCATAATCTGCGATATAATCCCCTGATGTTGGGAGCGAAGATGGAATATACAATCCATCAGATGTGAATAATGAATATCTGCTGCCATAAGCAGTAGATGCTAATGTGTTTCTAAGCTTTGTCGTTGAAGCTATCATTGACATCTTCATTCCTGAAAGATTCAAAACATCATTACCATAAGAATAAGTGAAGTTCAACGCTGCGTCAACAGATCCCCATCTTTCGCCACCTACGTGACCGCTGATAGAGAAACCTCCTGTGAAATCAGGCATTGTACAACCAATAACAGTACGGTCATCTATTGTTATCTGGCCATCTCCATTCAAATCCTTTACTTTTATCAGACCTGGATATGCCAAATTATTAATTCCCATATTATTAGTCACAGGTTTAAGAACTCCATTCTCATCATATTTTTCCCATTGATTTTTAGTAACATTATAAGCATCAAAATCAGCTGCAGTATAATATCCATCAGCCTCAAAACCAAGAATTCTTCCTACAGACTTATCCTCTTGAACCAAGAACTGAGCATCATTAGTCATATTATCCGATGATAAATATCTTGTATTTACATAATATTCAGACATACCACCAAGACTTACAACTGTATTTTTATTTGCTGAAATATTCGCATCTACAGTCAAATCATAATTAAGATTCTTGCTCTTATTATCAAGGATAACACCCTTAACAGAGAACTCAACACCTAGATTCTTTGTCTCTGCCACATTCTTGTACTGATAGTTATAGAACGCAGGAGTCTTTAAAAGAATAATCAAATCATCTGTATTATTCCAATATAAATCCAAAGCACCACTCAAACGATCCTGGAAGAAACCATAATCCAAACCAAGGTCACGAGTTGTTGTTGTCTCCCACTTCAAATCTGGATTTGCTGCAATTTTATCAGTTCCTCCAACTGAATAAAATGAAGTTGGATAATCAAATGCTGCTGGTGACAAATAAACTGAGTTCGCAGCTGATGTAAGAACGAAATCTGGACGCAAATATCCTAAATCCACATTGTTGTTTCCTGCTACACCATAACTGAAACGAAGTTTCAAGTTAGATAACTTAATAGCACGATTAAACGACTGCATCCATGGTTCATCAGAAATACGCCATGCCAATGCCGCAGCAGGGAAATATCCCCATTGATTCTCTTTAGAAAAACGAGTAGAAGCATCTGCACGAACTGTTGCTGTTAAATAGTAACGACCCTTGTAATCATATTGTGCTTTAGCAAAGAATGATAGCATATTGTCTGTTGGATCAATGTATTGTTCAAAACTAGAACTTGAATACTCTCCAAAATGTTTGAAAAGATTCTCTCCATCATATATTTTCTCATATCCATAACCATATTCAACATTCTTAACTCCCTTATTCATTACAATTTCTTCTCCCACAAGAACATCCAAATTATGCCCGCCTTTGTACTTGTCTTTGTAATTAAAGGTTGCTCCTTGACGAAAACGCGAAGAGTTATCAAAAGTCTTTATACCATAAACATTACTTGCTTGTTGGTTAGAAACTCCTTCAGAATCACGAGCGTAATATGTTGTAGTTCCGTAATAACGATTCGTTTCTGTGTTTTGAGCCCTATATCCAAGGTCAACCCTTGCTGTAAATTTCTTCAAAAAATTGTAAGACACATTAGCACCAATATCCCACTTATTATCTCTCTTGAATTTATAATTGTCCCTAATTGTTGTCAACGGATCATACAAATTTCCATAACTATCCTCATCGTCAGATTCATTATCCTTAGACAACAAAGCGATTGGACTATATACTATTGCGTTTTCAATACGGCTATTTGATTTACTACCCGCATCCTCTGCTGTATTAGTACCAGCTCCTAGAACCGTTGTATTTGTATATCTTACATTTGTTCCGATTTTGAAGCCTTTGAATGGCTTATAAGAAGCTTTCAAATTGAAGTTATTACGAGTGTAATCAGACTCTCTCATTATACCTTCATCATCAATTCTATTGTAACTCATATTAAAGGAAGCCTTCTTATTTCCTCCTGAAATAGAGAAACTATGATTAGAAGTCAGAGCATCTTTTCCAAATGTCTTATCCTGCCAATCGGTAGTTTTTGGAAACCACGAATTCAAACTATCATTGAGCAACGTTGCAATAGGAGTCTCTATAGTTCCGTTAGAAAGAGAATAGTCTTTATCAAAGAATTTTCTATATTGATCACCAATCTTTGACAAATCCTTTATATTAGACAAATAAGCATATTCGTACTGCATAAGAGCTAAATCTCTTTTATTCAGCACATCATACTTCTTTGACACAGACTTCCATCCCATATATCCTGTATAGTCAACATGGAACTGCATTGAGCAATCATCTTTACCATCAGATGTATCTATCTCTTTTGTTGTGATAATAATAACACCGTTAGCACCCTGCGCACCATAGATAGCAGTTGCAGCAGCATCCTTCAACACGTCCATTGACTGGATGTCAGAAGGCGAGATGTCGTTGATACTCGCAACAGGCATACCATCAACGATATACAATGGATCACTAGATTGAGTAAGAGAAGAACCTCCACGAACACGGATCTTAACGTCTGCATCAGGAGAACCTTCTGTAGTAGTGACATATACACCAGTAAGCTTACCCTGCAGAGCCTCTGCTGCATTAGTTACAGGAATGTTCTTAATCTGGTCGGCACCTACAGATGCGACAGAAGTAACGACGTCTCTTTTCTTAGTCGTTCCGTAACCTGTCACAACGACTTCCTCAAGCTGCTTAGAAGATTGACCCAACTTGATGTCAATCTTACCGCCTGTGATAGGAAGAGTCTGAGTCTCCATACCCATGTATGAGAACTCAAGTTGACTTGCGTCAGATGGTACTTTCAAAGAGTAGTTACCATCCATATCAGTCATTGTTCCGATACCAGTTCCTGGCACCTTAACAGTAGCTCCGATTGCAGGTTCTCCCATATCGTCCAAAACAGTACCAGTAACGGTACGCTCTTGTGCAAAAGACGTAAGAGCACCTATGCAAGAGAGCAGCATAATAAACCACAAGCGTTTGAAGCTTGAGAATTTACTCTGGTTTTCTTTCATAGATTAAAAATTAAAGGTTATTACTTTATTGTTATTATACTACATTAATTATTAGATGGATAGCACACGAGCATGCACAACAAACCGTACGCTTCCACGCATAATTTTGGCAAATATATCATAAAAAATTCAGTCCACACGCCTTTTTAGCGCCTTTTTAAAGAAATCTTTCTGCAAAAAAATCATAATTCCCATGTACTACAAAAACGACTCACACTACCCTTTTATTATATAGAAAAACTCATGCTCAAAACGCAGAAATGAATTTAACATAATTATCGGTAATAGAAACACATCTACTGACAGAAGCTTGGATAGACTCGGATTTTAACATTTTAAAGTTTCTGGCGCTTCGGTGCTTCGGCTTCGTTCAGCAACCGAGTTGAAGTGCGGCATTCTTTATTTAGACACTTCGGCACTTCGACTGACGCTCAGTGACCAGAAAGCTGTAAACGGAGTCCATTCGGTTGTTGAGCGGAGTCGAAACAAACTAAATGGACACTGCTATTTTCATGATGGCACTTCGGCTAACGCTCAGTGACCGAAAGCTCAGGGTACCTGTTTTAGTTTTTCCGCAAAACAGTTCTTTTTATAAAAAAAGATTCCTAACTTTAAAGTCAGTGTTTTAAACCAAACAACAAATAACCAACACACATTATTATAATATGAAAGACACAGACCTTAAAGTTCTTGCAAGCAAAGGCATAACAGAACAACAAGTAAACGAGCAGCTGGAATCGTTCAAGAAAGGGTTTCCATTCCTTAAGATAGAAAAAGCCGCAGAGATAGGCGACGGCATACTGCGATTCAGCGACGCACAACTTAACGAGTTGACCAAAGCATGGGAGGAATATCTGAAATCAGGCAAGAAGGTTGTGAAGTTCGTTCCTGCATCTGGCGCAGCGAGCCGCATGTTCAAGAACCTGTTTGAGTTTCTGGAGCAGCCATACGACAAGCCAAAGTCAGACTTCGAAGTGAAGTTCTTCACACAGATAAAGGACTTCGCATTCTACGACGACCTGAACAACGTCTGCCTGAGCAACAACGCCAAGAGCATAGACCAGCTGATGGACGCAGGAGAATATAAGACAATAGTGAAGAACCTGCTCGAGGAGAAAGGACTGAACTACGGAAACCTGCCCAAAGGACTGCTGAAGTTCCACAAATACGACTGCTGTAACCGCACTCCTGTTGAGGAACACATGGTGGAAGGCGCGCTATATGCCGACGTGAACGGCATTGTGCATCTGCATTTCACTGTATCCAATGACCACAAGGAACTGTTCAAGAAGAAGGTAGAGGAAGTGAAGGCGAAGTACGAAAGCAAGTACAATGTAAAATACGACATCACATTCTCGATACAGAAGCCATCGACCGACACTATAGCAGCGAACATGGACAACGAGCCTTTCCGCACCGACAACGGCGAACTCGTGTTCCGTCCTGGAGGTCACGGCGCATTGATAGAGAACCTGAACGACCTTGACGGCGATGTGTTCTTCATAAAGAACATAGATAATGTGGTGCCAGACAAGATAAAAGGCACGACTGTGACATACAAGAAAGCGATAGCCGGAATATTGGCAAAGCTTCAAGCCAAGGCATTCGAGTATCTGAAAGAGCTGGAAGGCAACGTAAGCGACGAGAAGATAAGCGAGATAACAGCGTTCTGCGAGAACGACCTGATGAACAAGCAGCCAAACAAGAAGCAAGGCAAAGAGCAGATAGAATACCTGAAAGGCAAGCTGAACCGCCCTATCCGCGTGTGCGGCATGGTGAAGAACGAAGGCGAGCCAGGCGGCGGCCCATACCTTATTATAAATAATGACGGCAGCGTGTCGCCACAGATACTCGAGAGCTCGCAGATAAACACAAAGGACGCGCGCTCTATGGAGATAATGAAGACGGCGACACACTTCAACCCAGTGGACCTCGTGTGCGGCACGAAGAACTACAAGGGCGAGAAGTTCGACCTGACTAAGCACGTGGACAAATCGACAGGATTCATATCGCTGAAGTCGAAGAGCGGACGAGACCTGAAGGCGCTTGAGCTGCCAGGACTATGGAACGGCGCGATGAGCGACTGGAACACAATCTTCGTGGAAGTGCCAATCGAGACGTTCAATCCTGTGAAGACGGTGAACGACCTGCTCAGAAAAGAGCATCAGTAATATCAAAAAACACTTGTGGCGACGCAGTATTCAAAATAAAGGTATTATCTTTGTGATAGGCTGACGCGAGAAATTGGAAAATTCAACAAATTAAATCAAACCGAGGGTAAATTTTATATCTCAATGGCGGGCTGCGACTTTCGGGTTATGCTCTGCGGAGCACGGCAGATTACAAAGAGTTACAAATCCTCAAATCCTATTATTAGGAATTTTTCTCAATACAGCGTTGGCCTCCTTTGAAAACAGCCACAACAAAATAAAGAAAGAGATGCGCAAAAGCGCATCTCTTTTTGTTTACATATAATAATGCAATATTTATCCTGCGGCCTCCTCTGTCTGCAACTGTCTAATCCTCTCAAGAACGCCGAGAGCCGTAGGCACATCGCTGACATCGGAGAACGAGACAGAGCGTTTGTCCGCTTTCTCCTTGAGCTTGCAACGCATAGGATTCTTAGCCACATACATAAGCACCGCACCGAAGACCGGCGACTGGTAGTACTGCGACTTGGCGTTTGACACAAGATAGCAGCTCATGCGTCCGTTCTTAAGCACAACACGCTCGAAGCCGAGGCTCATGGCTATCCAACGCAAACGCAAGGCAGAGAACAAGACTCTGACATTGTCCGGCACAGGACCGAAACGGTCGGCAAGGCGTTTTTCGAAAGCATCAATCTGGCTTTCCTCCGTCAGATTGTCAAGCTCACGATAAAGCGACATTCTCTCGGAAATGCTCTCCACATAGTCGGCCGGTATGAGCATCTCCAAATCCGACTCAAGCGAGCAGTCTGTGACGTACTTGGCATTAGCATCATCGGCAGCCTTCTCGTCCTCATACAGATATGCGAACTCCTCGTCCTTGAGTTCATGGACAGCTTCGGAAAGAATCTTCTGATAGGTCTCGTAGCCAAGGTCGGCGATAAAGCCGCTCTGCTCCGCTCCGAGCATATTACCTGCGCCACGAATGTCGAGATCCTGCATGGCAATCTGGAATCCGCTGCCGAGGTCGGCGAACGTCTCGATGGCCTGCAAGCGGCGACGCGCTTCGGGAGTGAGCGTGCTCATCGGCGGCGACAGCAGATAGCAGTAGGCTTTTCGGTTGCTGCGCCCCACTCTGCCTCGAAGCTGATGCAGGTCGCTGAGTCCGTAGTTCTGCGCACCGTTTATGATGATTGTGTTGGCATTCGGAATGTCGATGCCGGACTCGATGATTGTTGTGGCAATGAGCACATCGTATTCATAATCCATGAAATCGACAATAATCTGCTCCAGCTTCTCAGCTTCCATCTGTCCGTGTCCGACAACGACGCGAGCCTGCGGCACAACACTCTTGACCAAAGACTCGAGGTCGTAGATGTTGTTGATACGATTGTTGATGATGAAGACCTGTCCATTGCGGCTCATCTCACGTTCGATGGCCTCCTTCAGCACATCGGTGTTGAACTCCTGCAACTCGGTCTGCACCGGATAGCGGTTAGGCGGCGGAGTGCTGATGATGGACAAGTCCCTTGCTCCGAGCAGCGAGAACTGCAATGTGCGAGGTATAGGCGTGGCAGTCATTGTCAGTGTGTCCACATTCACTTTTATGGCCTTGAGTTTTTCCTTGACAGCAACGCCGAACTTCTGTTCCTCGTCGATGATGAGCAGTCCTAAGTCCTTGAACTTGACGTTCTTGCCGACAAGTTTATGCGTTCCTATAATTATGTCAATCTGTCCTTCGGCAAGGCGTTTGAGGACATCCTTGGTCTGCGCCGCAGTACGTGCGCGCGACAGATACTCGATGTTGCACGGGAAGTTCTTGAGCCTTTCCTTGAACGACTTGTAATGTTGCAAGGCAAGAACAGTGGTAGGCACAAGAACTGCAACTTGCTTATTGTCGGCCACAGCCTTGAAAGCCGCACGCATAGCGACTTCCGTCTTGCCGAATCCCACATCGCCGCAGACGAGCCTATCCATCGGGAGCGACTTCTCCATGTCGGCTTTCACGTCGGCAGTGGCCTTCATCTGGTCTGGCGTGTCCTCGTAGATGAACGACGCCTCAAGCTCCTTCTGCAGGAACGAGTCAGGCGAGAACGCAAAGCCCTTCTCAGCCTTTCGTCTGGCGTACAGTTTTATCAAGTCGCGAGCGATGTCCTTGACCTTCTTCTTCGTTCTGTCCTTGAGTTTCTCCCATGCGCCAGAACCAAGCCGGCTGACCTTTGGCGGCGTTCCGTCCTTGCCCTTGTAGCGCGATATGCGGTGCAGGTTGTTTATGTTGACGAAAATAATGTCGTTGTTCTGGTATATCAGTTTTATGACTTCCTGCTTCTTGCCGTTCACGTCCATGTTGACAAGTCCGCCGAAGCGCCCCACTCCATGGTCGATATGAGTGACATAGTCGCCTATCTTGAACTGATTCAGTTCCTTAAGCGTAAGCAGGACTTTGCCGTTGCGCGCCTTGTCGCTCTTGAGCGAGTAACGATGGAAACGGTCGAAAATCTCGTGGTCAGTGAATACACAGATGTTCATATCGTTGTCCACGAAACCGGAATGCACAGTGTGAAGCACCGGCGTGAACTGTATGTCCGCACCTTTGTCGTCGAAAATGGCGCGTATGCGGTCGGTCTGCTTCACGCTGTCGGAAAGCACAAAAATGCGCTTGTTCTCGGCTATATAACTGCGGAAACCGTCGATAACGAGGTCGAAGTTCTTGTGGTAAAGCGGTTGCGGCTGTGTGGAGAACGCCACCCGGTCGGAGTTCGGCATGTGCGAGCCGTGGTTAAGCTCTATTTTCCTGAAACCCGACACAAATTGCAAGAAGTCGTCGCCGTTGATGTACGCCTCCTTGTCCTTCTCGACCTCAGATTTCATCGAGTTGTGCTTTGACTCATAAACCTTATTTAGCACATCGCACGAGAAGATAAGGTCATCGAACGCAAAGACCGACGACTCCTTGACGAACTGCAGCACAGGCACTGGCGTTACGCCTTTCTGCTCACGTCTTATGTCTGGCACAATGCTGACCGACTCGCGCATTTCCTCAGAAAGCTGCGTTTCGATATTGAACAATCGTATGCTGTCTATTTCATTGCCGAAAAAGTCGATACGGAAAGGCAGTTCGTTGGAATAAGAGAATATATCGAGGATGCTGCCACGAGACGAGAACTGCCCTGGCTCATAAACAAAGTCGACACGCTCGAATCCATTCTCCAAAAGTATGTCGATGACGGTATGCGTATCCACCTCCTCGCCCTTGGTCAGAGTGAGAATCTTCTTGCGCAGAGACGACGACGGAATCACCTTCTCGACCAGCGCCTCGGGATAAGTCACGATGACCAGCCGCGAGCCATTCACCTGCGACAAACGGTTGAGCACCTCGGTGCGCATCACCTCGTTTATGGAATCGACCTTGCCCTTGCTTATGTTTCTGAACGACGAAGGGAAATAAAGCACTTGCTCAGCGCCAAGCATGTGCGTCATATCGTTGAAAAGATATGCGGCAGACTCCTCGTCGTTAGCCACGACGAATATGTCGTCCTTCGACGCCGCGAACACGGCAGCAAGAGCCATAGACCTCGCCGAGCCGACAAGCCCTTCGGCCACGACATTCCTGCCAGCAGCGAGAGCCTTGCGCACATCAGCCACTAACGGATGCTTTGAATAAGCGGAAAACAGTTCAGAAATATCCATCCTTTTTAGAATTTACAAACTTTGAACAGCGATTGAAGCCGCGCCAAGAATCGCCGCATCATCGGCTGGCAGCTGAGAAGGCAGCACCTTGACCTTGCCACGCCACAGAGGCAGCAGCGAACGCTCCATTGACTCGCGGACAGGGTCGAACAGCAACGCTCCAGCACGAGCCAGTCCGCCGAAAAGCACAAAAGCCTCAGGCGCTGAGAATGTCACAAAGTCAGCCAACGCACGACCGAGAATCTCGCCGGTGAAGTCGAAGACACGCTTGGCAAGCGCATCGCCTGACACAGCCGCCTCGAATACATCCTTAGACGTGATGGCATCGGAAGGAACGGCACGGAGCGATGAAGGCTCCGACGACTCCGCCAGGAACTCACGCGCCGTGCGAGCCACACCCGTAGCCGAGCAATAAGCCTCAAGACAGCCCTTGCGACCGCAGCCGCAAAGACGGCCGTCGGGACAGACAATGACATGACCGAGCTCGCCAGCGAAACCGTCATGACCGTAAACCATACGTCCGTCGATGACAATGCCGGAGCCGACGCCCGTGCCAAGAGTTATCATGATGAAGTCGCGCAGACCTACAGCCGCGCCGTAAGTCATCTCGCCGAGGGCGGCGGCGTTGGCGTCATTGGTTATGCGGCAAGGCACGGAAAGAGCCTCCGACACAAGACGAGCCACAGGCACTGTGCCGTGCCAAGGCAGGTTGACAGCGCTCTCGATGTTGCCGGTATAGAAATTGCCGTTCGGACAGCCGATGCCGACAGCCTTGATGTCGTACTTCGCCTTCAGAGGATTAACCTTATCGGCAAGAGCCGCGACGAAAGACGAAAACTCGGGATAATCCTTTGTAATAAGAGAGAACTTCTCTGTCACTGTGCCTTTTTCGTCAACGAGCCCCACCTTTATAGATGTGCCTCCCATATCAATGCCGACTACCATAATATGATGTTTTATTTATCAGATTTACGAACAAAAAGCGCATAGCCGAGTATGAAAGCTAAGCAGAATGCCCCGACCACATAAGTCGGCTGGAACGACCCGAACACATCGACGAGCCTGCCCTGAAGCGCCGGAATAACACCACCGCCAAACACCATCATCATAAACACTCCAGCTGCAAGATTGGTGCTGCGGTCCAGTCCCTGAGTAGCAAGAATGAACACGCATGTCCACATGACTGAGTTGCAGAATCCCACCGCTATGAGCATTGCGATAGAGACCGGCAGCGTGGTCATTACAATGTTAAAGTCGCTGTCGAGAGCCGGCAGTGAGAGCGTGTAAGAGAGAGGTGTGAAGATGGCTCCGAGGTAAAGCAAGAGAGCCACCGAAGCCACGATGATAAGCTGCGTGCGACTGCGAATGACCGTGCCGACAGCTGCGCCGACAAGACGTCCGACAAGCATGAAAATCCAGTATGTGCCGACGACAGCGCCAGCCGAAGCAGGGTCAACATGCAACTCGTTGAGCATGAACAGGTTTGTAATATTGGCTGTGGACACTTCCATGCCGACATAGAGGAATATAGCCACGATGCCGAGCAGGAACTTAGGATTGACAAGCGAACGGAATTCCGAAAGCATATTCTCGCCGCCGGAGATATTCAAATCCGGGAACGTTATGAGCGACGCTGCGATGAACACGACAATGGCAATGCCTATAATGCAGAAAATGAGCGGATTGACATCAGACACCGACAAGGAACTGAAATCAGCCACATTGCCCATGATGAAACCGACGATAAGCGGAGAAAGCGTGGCGCCGATGGACGATGCCGCCCCACCGAGATTCATGCGAGTGTTGCCGCCCGAAGGGTCGCCCGCAGCCACGATGACCGGATTGACAACGACCTGAAGAAGCGTCACGGCACAACCGAGCGTGAACATGCCCGAAAAGTAAACCACAAGGCTGCCGAAATTGCCGCCAAGCAGCACCAGCACGAACGAAAAGACGACGACGGACATGGCGGTCTGAATCGAACGCTTGTAACCAAACCGGTCAACGAAAAGCGACGACGGAATGCCCACAAAGAAATAAGCGATGAAGAAGAACAGTCCGCCGAGCTGAGACTGGAACGTGGAGAGCGAGAACTGGGTCTGTATGACCTTGGAGAACGGGTCGTTGAGCCCTGTGATGAACGCCATGCTGAAGTAAATCAGCACCATCAGCAGAAAGACTATAGTCTTGGATGTCAGTCGCATAATGTCTTGTTTGGTGTGCTATTTCAGTTTAGTGTCGAAGAAGTCAATCACCGTGTTATAGAGGTGCGTGCGTGTTACGGCGTCGCTCATCTGGTGGTTGCGGTTAGGATAAACCATCATGTTGAAAGGCTTGCCTATCGACACGAGCTTGTCGGCAAGCGTGTAAGTATTCTCTATCTGCACATTGTCGTCCTTAGTGCCGTGCACGAGCAGCAATGCGCCGTTGAGGTTAGCCGCACGCTTAACGACCGACGACATATCGTAGCTGCCGTTCTCCTGAGGGCGGCGCATGTAACGCTCGCCGTAAGCCGAGTCGTACAGACGCCAGTCGGTGACAGGCGCAATAGCCACGCCGGCAGCGAAGACTGGCTGACCGGTCGTCATGGCCATGAGCGCCATGTAGCCGCCGTAGCTCCAGCCGTAGATGCCGATGCGCTTGCCGTCAACGTAAGGCAGCGAGCCAGCCTTTCTGGCAGCCGCCACAAGGTCGTTGGCCTCCTGAACGCCCTGACGCTGGTACGAATACTTGCGCCAGTCACGTCCGCGAGCGTCGGAGCCGTGCACATCCACACAAAGCACGACGTAGCCACTGGCTGCCAACGCCTGCTCGAATCCGTAGGAGTACGAATCGGTCACGTTATGCGCTCCCGGCGCTGCGTACTGCATCACGACAAGCGGATATTTAGTCGAAGCATTGAAATTATCAGGTTTGAGTACCCATGCGTAAAGCGTATCCTTGCCCGAAACGATTGGAAGGAACTCCTTCTTCTGCTGTCCGGCGCGAGCGGCTGGCTTGGCGGTGTCGAGAGTGCGCACGACCTTGCCTGCTGCGTTGCGCACAGTCACTGTGGCTGGCGCGTTGAGCGTCGAGTTGGCGCAGAGGAAGTATGAGTAATTGGCATTGAACTGAGCGGAAGAAACGCCCTCTTCCTTTGTGAGGCACGTCACGACGCCCTTGCCGTCAACGGCGTAAACCTCGCGCGAGAGCGGAGACTTCATCGCCGCCTGGAAGTAGCAGATGTTCTTCACCGTGTCGCAGCCGTAGAAATCGGTCACGTCGTAGTTGCCCTTGGTGAGCTGCGAGAGCTGTATGCCGTTGGCGTTGTAGAGGTAGAGATGGCGGTGACCGTCGCGGTCGGAAGGGAAGATGAATTTGTTGCCTGGCAGGAACTGCACCTTGTTTATCCACTCCGGTTCATAGTACTGCTTGGCGGTCTCCTCGAATAACGCATTGAACATGAGCGACTTGCAATTCACTTCGTAAAGGCGCACATGGTTCTGGTTGCGGTTGAGCACGAAGACGGCGAACGTCTCAGCCTCGTTGGTCCACATGATGCGTGTAACATAGTCGAAGCCGTCGTTTGGCAGCGGCACACGCTTGATGGATTTGTAGAACGCATCGTAAACGAACATGGCTGGCACTGGGTTGTTCTGTCCTGCCTTTGGGTAATGGTACGACGAAGTCGAGTTGTAAATGTCCTTGAGGTTGTCCACGCTCAGCGAGTATGTCGTCAGAGTCTGCTTCAGCACCTCGAAATTGTCGAGAGTGACGAACACGAAGAAACGGTTGTCAGGCGCCCACACGGAAAGATTTCGCGCCGAGAACTCCTCCTCGTAAAGCCAGTCGGAAACGCCGTTGTACTTTGCGCTGTCGCCGTTGCGTGTCATGCGCATTACAATGCCGTCATAATCCATCTTCTTCAGGTACAGGTCGTTGTCAACCGAGAAGACAATGCTTCGTCCGTTAGGCGAATAGACGGGGTCGCGCTGAAGGCAGGCGCTGTCAATAAGGGCGTGCAGCTTGTTGCGCTGAATGTCGAAGGTGTAGTACTTAGCCAAAGGCACACGGCGGAATGGCTTCACCGATTTGTTATAGACGAACATGTTCTTGTTCTGCGGGTCAAGCTGGAAGCCGTCGATTTTGGACAGCGACGCGCCGCGAGCCTTGGAAGCATCGAAAAGCGTGGCTACCGCCTTGCCTGACTTGTATTCATACTGAACGACAGTTCGTCCGTCAGCCGAAAGCTGAGCGTAGCTCTCGCCGTCAGCCATAGGCACAATGCCGGCGAACGGACAAGCCGCGTATTTCTTTTCTGCAATATCCTTTATTACCGAATTGTTTCGTTGCGCATTAACGGCAGAGAACGCCATCAGCGCAGAGAGTGCGATATATAGTCTCTTCATTATGATTAATTTATTTCTGTTATAAACACGCAAATTTACAAAATAGCATTGATGTTCGAAAGTGAAGTTTTTCGAGAATTTCTGCAAGTGCAATCGGATTATTTTTAACCTTTGCATTTACATTACTCACAAATTTAAACACAAAAGCAAACACCCTATGAAAAAGACAATTAAAACACTGGCTGCAAGCATATTGTTATGCGCATTAAGCATAAACGCGATGAGCCAGACAGCCGAGATGAAGAGATTCGAGAGCAACATGAACAAAGCGAAATGGGAGAACACCGCATACGGATTCAGCCGCCCTGCGTTCATGAGCCAGGAAAACATATTCGACGGTGAGACGCTGACCACCTTCGCCACCTACACCAGTGGACGGGTGACACTCTCCTACTGCGAGCTGGGCAGCTGGGCGACCGACGAGAGCCTCTTCCCCGTAAGCGGCTCTGTGATAGCGCCGAACGTGACTATAGACAAGGTGACTTACAAGAACAACAAGGGCGACATCTCCTCGGGCTACACCAAGGACGGACGCGCGTTCTACATGAAGACCGACACCGAAAGCGCCTACGCCGGCGGAATGCCTCATGCCGAGGTGCTGGCGCTCATCTTTCCCAAGACATTCCATAGCGCCGTGTCGAAGCTCATCGCCGTCATAGACCAATGGCATAAATAACCTACCTCACCACCACCCACGACTCACCCGGCTGAAGGAGCGGACTCTTGGCGAAGAAAACGAGCGGACGCATCGGAGACTGGGCATATACCCCAGCCACACAAAAAAGCGCTATAACGACAGACATCTTTCTAAACATGGCGGCAAAGATAAACAAAAAGAAGCCCCTCGGCATTATCAAAAAAATTATGAAAACACGAAAAGAATATTTACATTTGAAGTTATGAAAAAAGAGGCAGTTTTTCTGCCATCGTACTAAGACATATTACATTTTGAGCGACATGCTCATTTCTCTGTGACAGGAACCTGAGAAATTCCAAAAACCAAAAGAGAAATGTTCGCAAGGTCGGTCTTCGCTATAGCGTAGGCTGTATCGTTGTGCATTCTTTTTGGTAAGGTTATCTCAGGACCTCTGTTACGAGAATGTACGACGACAGTTTACGCTTCTTTCGTAAATAGAGGTACAGTAACGCAGAGTTTCTGCGCACCTCTTGTCTTAATTTGCTGCCATTAACACTAAAAGCAAAGGACAATGTACTTAGGGAAAACCACATTCATCTGCCGTAGTTGCGGCAACAAGTTCAAAGCACCAGCCTACGAGTGGTGCGCCACGGTATTCATCGCGCCGCAGCCATGTCCCAAATGCGCCAGCATGAGGACCAGACCCGTCGGGCTGATTCCTCCCTTGGAGGATGCGAAGTACAAACGCATCTGGGAAGCAAACTCTAAATAACAGAATATTAACCTTAAAAGAATAATGGATATGGGAAAGTATCAAACGATTTTCATTTTTGACAAAACAAAACGTACGTCACAAACACGACAAAGCCTAATAAATTATTATAGGTTTTTGACTATATGTATGGGATGTATGTTTTTTGGTGGAATAGGAATGTTATTTTTTACCAATGAGGGATTCTTTGACTTTAGCGTCTCTGGAATATTCTCAATAATTGAATCTTTAACAAGGGGACACATCAGACCACATGGACTTAGTGGCGTTACAAATATGCTGTTTTCTCCTATTACAATAACATGTTTATTACTATATCAACTAACTAGCGTTTTTGCTTTAGCTTACACACTGAAGAAAGTGGAATTCCTCAATTCCTGCCTCAAGCCGGGATACAGATACCCAGGAAAAATCAGCACCCTATTCAACATTACAATCATAACGGCATTTGTATCATTATTAGTGGAGTTTGTCGATTTATTGATCTTTGGTTTGTTATTCTTGGGGTTGTGTGTGGCGATGTGTGTTATCGGTATAAAATTCTGGAAGAAAAATATAAAAGCGTGGGAATCTGTTGAAGTGCTGAAGAAAATGGCAAAGACATACTATTACTATTTTATAGCAATACCAATTCTTTATGTTTTATGTCTGTTCCTATCTTTTACAGTAAGCATAACGGCTTATACTGTAGTCACCTATGTTTTAGGACTTCTTTTGGACTTATTTCTATTTGCTTTCCTATATGACTGTATGAAGGTAGTTATACAACAATACGACAAGGAAATGCGAATGCAAGAGATAGAGCAAGAAGATGAGGAAAAACAAGAGGAAGACAATGAGGAGAAGGAAGATGAAAATAAAGAAAAGGAAGAAGAATTCATCAATCAAGAGTCTAAGAATAAATGCCCTAATTGCAATGCAGAAATACCTGACGATGCGAAATTCTGCCCAGAATGTGGATATAAAATTGACAGCAAAATAAATTGTCCAAAGTGCGGAACGGAGCTACAGGAGAATGAAATATTTTGCCCAGAATGCGGTTTCCGTGTCAGATAAGAGAGGAACTAAACAAACAGCATAATTAACTTTAAAAATTAAGAGTATGAAATGTCCTTTTTGTGGAGAAGAAATATCTGACAAAGCGAAATTCTGTACAAAATGCGGAGGAAAAATTGATCACAAAAGAATTTGTCAACAGTGCGGAGCTGAATTAAAGGAAAGCACAAAATTTTGCCCTCAATGCGGAACAAAAATTGACAGAAAAAGAATTTGTCAACAGTGCGGTGCCGAATTAAAGGAAAATACAAAATTTTGCCCTCAATGCGGAACTCCGTATCAAAACACAGCTGCAGTTGCTCAAGAGGAAGAAAAAGCATCCTTAAAGCAGGAGCCTAAGAACAATTGTTCTAATTGCAATGCTGACAAAGCAGATATGTCTGACAATGACAAGTTTTGCCCAGAGCTGGAAACTCCGTGTTCAAAAGAAGAGGTTTTGACGAAAAACACAGAAGAAAAAACAGAGATAGACGAAGTCAAAGAGAATAAACCATCTACATCAAAAATAGATGATGAAGAAAAAGACATCACTAAGACAGAGCCTAAACCTGATTGCAATGCAGAAATATCTGACAATGAAAAATTTTGCCCAGAGCAAGAAACCATGTGTTCAAAAGAAAATGTTTTGACGAAAAACACTGAAGAAAAAACAGAGATAGACGAAGTCAAAGAGAGCAAACCATCTACATCAAAAAGAAAGTTTCCAATTCTTGCACTGATTTTCCCAATATGCGTTGTGGTGATTGCTGCTATAGTGTTAGCTGTCACGTTGGCATTCCAAAAGACCGAGCATAGATCAACATATAGCAAAGGCCACAATCAAGAAAACTCAGGAAAATCTCTTAACAGATCTGCTAAATCCGCTTATTATGAGTGTTATAGGTGCGGTCTCGTTGTGAAATCAAAGGACAAACCTGAAGGAAATTGTACCAAAACCGGAGCTTCTCATGATTGGAGGAAACTAACAGATGTCGGAACAAAATATATTTCTTCTTGTTCTTGGTGTGGCTTGACCTTGCACTCTGATGAAAAAATCGAGGGGTCACACAATGGGCATTGTAGCAAGTCAAACAACGGCGAGCATAATTTTAGACCTGCTAAATCTGCTTATTATGAGTGTTATGGGTGCGGTCTTGTTGTTAAATCAAAGGGTAAGCCTAACGGTAATTGCCCCCGAACCAAAACTTTTCATGATTGGAGGAAGCTTATAGATGTTGGAACAAAACATAAATTTTATTGTTCTTGGTGTGGCTTAACCTTGCAAACTGACGAAAACAGGCCGCACAACGGACATTGTAGAAAGTCAAGCAATAGCAAGCACAACTTTAAAAGAAACTATTAAAACGCAAAGGAGAAAAACAAAACAACATAGTATTAACCTTAAAAATGAAAGAATATGAGAAATTTTCATTTTGAAGCAAAAAACGAGAAGCTGATAAACAAGCAAAAGTTTGTTGGAATAACCCAAATCTATTTGCAAGACGACGTTCTAACTATTGAATTTAATGATGGAAGGCATTTCACATCTCACATTAATGACATTAACAAAATAGAATACACCGGAGGATGGAAACTGTTGGGGCAAAACGAATGGTTAAGAAAGTACGTGATAACTAAAAATAACGGAGAAACTTTAAAAATCAAATTCGATGACTGGTTAGGATTGGCAAATATCAAAAAGGACAAAATGCTAAATCCTGGTTGGGAAGAGCCAATAGAAGAATGTTATGAAGCAATAGATAAGTCGCTCAAAGCAAAACCTTCAACATTAGAGGATGTAGAGAGAGTAATAAGCAGCATTCTTTTTTTCATTTGACACATAACACACAATGATTATTATGAAAAAAAGCATTGCAATTCTAACATTTTTGGCATTATTACTCTTGCCATCATGTGGAGAGATATTTAAACCAGACCACGCAGAAGACCGAGAAGTACTTATTAGTGTTTATAAGAAATCTTCTAGTTTTAATTTTATGTCGAAACCTGCGGACGAGAGCTACATGACCCAAAACACTAAAATGCTAGAGTATTATGTAAACGAGGATGTAATCGCAGAAAATTACATCTGCTATTATATCATTTATCAAATAGACGACATAAATGGATACAGAAGATACGCATTAGTGGACTTTGTGGAATTCAACAATGGATATTGCGAATGGAAGGTTATAGACACCAGCAGATCGTTGTCTGACATAATGAGTAATTTTGAATAATAAGGACTATATGAAAAAAACGTATTTATTATTGGCTTGCATTTTCTGCCTTTCTTTGACAGCTTTTGCTCAAACTGCGAGTGATTACATAATAGCGGCAAAGCAAGGAAATGCAGAAGCTCAGTGCA
Source organism: Paludibacteraceae bacterium (assembly GCA_017937025.1). Classification (GTDB taxonomy): domain Bacteria; phylum Bacteroidota; class Bacteroidia; order Bacteroidales; family Paludibacteraceae; genus UBA4363. The sequence goes on from JAGBEJ010000008.1 coordinate 206,583, forward strand.
AATTAGGTACCTGTTACATTAATGGTAATGGCGTTGCCAAAGACTATTTTAAGGCCGCAGAATGGTTTCGTAAAGCGGCGGAACAAGGGGATGCCAAAGCTCAGTACAACCTGGGTGTTTGCTATGCTCGTGGTAATGGCGTTCCAAAAGACTATTTTAAGGCCGCAGAATGGTATCATAAAGCAGCAGAACAAGGTTATGCTGATGCTCAGTATAATTTAGGTGGATGCTATACTCGTGGTGATGGCGTTCCAAAAGACTATTCAAAAGCGGCGGAATGGTATCATAAAGCAGCGGAACAAGGGGATGCCAAAGCTCAGTACAACCTGGGTGTTTGCTATTATAACGGTCGAGGGGTATCTCAAGATATTTCCGAAGCTATTAAATGGTGGCGAAAAGCGGCGGAACAAGGGGATGCTGTTGCTCAGAATAATCTGGGTGTTTGTTTTGAATATGGTGATGGCGTTCCAAAAGACTATTCAAAAGCGGCAGAATGGTATCGTAAAGCGGCGGAACAAGGGGATGCTGTTGCTCAGAATAATCTGGGTGTTTGTTTTGAATATGGTAATGGCATTCCCAAAGACTATTTTAAGGCCGCAGAATGGTATCGTAAAGCGGCGGAACAAGGATATGCAAAAGCTCAGTTCAAATTAGGAGTATGCTATTATAATGGTATAGGGGTATCTCAAAATATTTCCGAAGCTATTAAATGGTGGCGAAAAGCGGCGGAACAAGGGGATGCTGTTGCTCAGTACAACCTGGGTGTTTGCTATTATAACGGTCGAGGGGTATCTCAAGATATTTCCGAAGCTATTAAATGGTGGCGAAAAGCGGCGGAACAAGGGGATGTAAAAGCTCAAAAATCATTAGCGGATTGCTATTATAATGGTCGAGGGGTGTCTCAAAATATTTCCGAAGCTATTAAATGGTGGCGAAAAGCGGCGGAACAAGGGGATGCTGTTGCTCAGAATATTCTGGGTGTTTGTTATGAACATGGTGATGGCGTACCAAAAGACTATTCAAAAGCGGCAGAATGGTATCATAAAGCGGCTGAACAAGGGGATGCCATAGCTCAGTTCTGTTTAGGAGTATGCTATTATAATGGTTTTGGAGTGACTCAAGATATTTCCGAAGCTATTAAATGGTGGCGCAAGGCAGCAGAGCAAGGGAATGCTGAAGCTCAGTTTAAATTAGGTGGATGCTATTATACAGGTCAAGGGGTATCTCAAGATTATGCCGAAGCTATTAAATGGTGGCGCAAGGCAGCAGAGCAAGGGAATGCTGAAGCTCAAGTTTTTTTGGCAAAATCTTACTTATTTGGTTGGGGTGTTTCTCAAAATCCAGCCGAGGCAGTTAATTGGTGGCAAAAGGCGGCAAAGCAAGGAAATGCAGAAGCCCAAAAAATCTTAGCGGATTGCTATTATGACGGTGCTGGGGTGACTCAAGATTATGCCGAGGCTGTTAAATGGTATCGAAAGGCTGCGGAGCAAGGGGATGCAAAAGCTCAGTTCAATTTAGGTGGATGCTATTATAATGGTATAGGGGTATCTCAAAATATTTCCGAAGCTATTAAATGGTATCGAAAGGCTGCGGAACTAGGAGATGCTGATGCTCAAGATATATTAGCAGATTACTATTATAACGGTTTTGGAGTGGCACAAGATTATACAGAAGCAGTTAGATGGTATCGTAAGGCTGCGGAACAAGGACATGTCGATGCTCAAAAATCATTAGCGAATCGCTATTATTATGGGGAAGGTGTTCCTCAAAATTATGCCGAAGCGGTAAAATGGATCCACAAGGCTGCAGAACAAGGAGATGCTGACGCTCAGTTTAAATTAGGTGTTTCTTATGGCGACGGTAAAGGCGTTCCCCAAGATTATATTAAAGCTACAGAATGGTATCGTAAAGCGGCGGAACAAGGATATGCAAAAGCTCAGTTCAATTTAGGTAATATCTATTATTTCGGGAAAAGTGTCTCTAAAAATTATGCCGAGGCAGTAAAATGGTGGCGAAAGGCGGCGGAGCAAGGGGTTGTTGGCGCTCAGTTTGGATTGGGACATTGCTATTATGCTGGATTTGGTGTGTCAAAAGATCAATCACTCGCGAAATACTGGATTTTGAAATCTGCCCAAGGTGGTTATGAGCCTGCTATAAATTTCATAAAAGAACAAGGATGGTAATCCTATTTCAAAAAGATATTGATCCAAGCTTTTTTGTATATAAAATAAATAATGCTATTATGAAAAGACTTTTTGTTCAATTAACCATATTAATGGTATGTGTTTCATTTTCAAGTTGTAAAGATTTCTTCAAACCGTCTTATATTGAGGAAGAGCCACCGAAACTCTTTGCGGCATGTGCAGGCGACCATGAATTTATAAGCAAACTCATATATGAATTGGCGGAAGATGCTTATAAAGAAGAAATAGAGCGTGATAATAGCGATTCAAATATCGTCAAAAGAAAAAAACAATTAGATAATTGTAAAGTATTCCTTTCTGGCAAAGACTGCTTTGGCAATCCGATTACCGCAAATGATTTATATAATTTTATTAGACATGAAGAATTGCCTGAGCAAAACATATCCTCATTGGGGGATGTTGAAGATGCCATAGCGTCTCTTTTTGCTTGTGCAATGGTTGGCAATCTAAAGGCAAGCAAAAAAGAAGCTTTTGAAAGTGTACAAGAACTTGTTTCGCTATCAACTATAGAATATGAAATTTGCAAACGAGTTGAATTGTTTGATTATCGCAAAAGCGAAAATTCGTCAATTGACAATGCAAAAGCATATGATGTGGTTTACAAAATCAATCGCGGACAGGGCTCGTCAAATGATTGTATATATGTTTGGTGCTATGTTCTTGAATTGAATGACGAATATGAAATCGAATATGTTTCGGATTCTGAATTTGTATCGGATTTAGGATATTGATTTTGGCAAAAATAGTTAAGCCCTCCTCTCCCCAACAAGAAAGCCTCGCAGACCAGTGTCCGCGAGGCTTTCGATTATATGTAGCCCTCTATTTTCGCTCCATTCCACAACTTTGTGGAATGACAGAAATGACAGAAATCACCCAAAACAACACCCATTCCCCTATAGTGTCCTGCGGACAGAAATCCTCCAAATAAAATCAGATTCATCAAAAAGAACATTATGTGGAATTTGTTGCTATTTGCTTGATTTCTCGCAAGGCGGCTAAAGATTGCGCCGTAGGAACGCACCGCGTGCGTCTGGGAAATAAAAAAACGGCGCTTCGGCTCCGCTCAGCGACCAAAACAGCCGAAGCAAAAAAAACAACAAAAAAATGGCACCCATAACTAGATGCCAAATTTCGTTATTAACGCTGGATTTCCTTACGACTTCCAGAGCCCGTGCAGGTTGCAGTACTCGCGTGCGAAGACGTTCTGAGCGTCGGTCTGGAACTCAGCCACAGGCTTGTCGGTCGGAGTGAGGTCCTTGCGCAACACGCCGTCCTCGGTCACCAGCTCAATGAACTGGATGTAGTGCGCCTCGGTCATCGGGTGCTCGTCCGAGCCGACCGACACACGGTAACCGCCCGGGATTTTCTCCACCACAGGCACATGCTTTTCCTTGGCGCCGTCGTTGGTGTTCTCCTTGAGCAACTTCATGGGCTGTCCGCAGCACGACAACGCCCCTGCGCCTGCCAACAGCACCTCTACAACATTGCCGCAAACGGCGCATTTGTAAACTTCATTTTTCTTTGCCATAGTATTCGTTTTTTGGTTAAGGTTAGTTTCGCTAAGATATGAATTTTGATTAGCAAAACTCATTATATTTTTCAAACACAGATATAATTAAATATTGTTGGGAAAATGAAAATATTCGTACTTTTGTCTTCACAAATTTTAATAACCATGAAAAGAATAATCGCAATCGTGCTTACGCTCGCAGCTATGGCAAGCGTGCAGGCACAGACCCCAACGCAAGTTGAGAAAAACATCAGAAAGATGACCAACGAGTTCATCTCGGTGATAATGACAGGAAAGATGGAGAAGGCTCTGCACTTCTTCTCGCCAGCCTACATCAAGGAGCAGAACTACAACTTCTTGGAGGGACGCACAGAGCAGTTCGTCATGGAGTTCTTAGGCGGATTTGTAGTGAATGAAGAAGGCGAGGAGCAGGGATTTGTGACTCCAGACAAGAACAACATCGCTTCGATGAGAATAAAAGACGTGACTGTGAGCGACGACCCAGAAGCATTCTCATACGCATACGTTGAAATCGTGCTCAAGGACGGAAGAAAATATGTCGCAGAGCTCCCTGTCGAGGTTTACGAAGGCAAGCTGAAGTATCACGGCGCAGTGGGTTAATCCGACTTCGCGGACATAAAGACACAAAGCGGCTCTAAAAAAACGGAGCCGTTTTCTTTTTGCTATAACACATAAACACAAGACTATGATAAAGGAAATACTACTGGCAGGATGCGGCAGCTTCGTGGGCGGCTCGCTGAGGTACATCATATCCAAGGCGCTGCAATCCGCCACAGCACTGTCATTCCCCATAGGCACAATGGCGGTAAACGTGATCGGATGCCTGCTGATAGGCATACTGTCCGGGACTGCGGCGAACAACGGACTGATGAGCCCTGGCACAAGGATTCTGCTCACGACAGGGTTCTGCGGAGGATTCACGACGTTCTCCACATTCATGAACGAGAGCAACATGCTGCTCAAGAACGAACAGTTCGCATACATGGCGCTGTACATAGCCGGGAGCGTGCTGATAGGCTTCGTTGCCGTAATAGCCGGCAACTACATTTCGAAACTGCTTTAAAAACAAAGCAATTGACAAAGACGAAAAAACTCATTACATTTGCAAGTCAAAGTTTTAAACAAGCGACATAATATTCATAAACGCATAAAAACACAAACAAAAAGATGAAAAGAATCGTATTGGTACGCCACGGACAGAGCCAGTGGAACCTTGAGAACCGTTTCACAGGTTGGACAGACGTTGACCTCAGCCCAAAGGGAATCGAGGAGGCAGCAAAGGCAGGCGAAGAGCTTAAGAAGGCAGGCTTCACATTCAGCAGAGCTTACACTTCATACCTCAAGCGCGCCGTTAAGACATTGAACGGAATCCTCGACAAGATGGACCTCGACTGGATACCAGTGGACAAGACTTGGAGACTCAACGAGAAGCACTACGGAATGCTCCAGGGACTGAACAAGAGCGAGACTGCAGAGAAGTACGGCGACGAGCAGGTGCACATCTGGAGAAGAAGCTACGACATCGCTCCTGACGCTATCGCAGAGAACGACGAGAGAAACTCAGCAAAGGACCCAAGATACGCTGGCGTGCCTGACGAGTACATTCCAAGAACAGAGTCGCTGAAGGACGCTATCGCAAGAGTGATGCCTTACTGGGAGTGCGAGATATTCCCAAGACTCAAGGAAGAGGACAGCCTGCTCGTTGTGGCTCACGGAAACAGCCTTCGCGGTATCGTAAAGCACCTGAAGGGCATCTCAGACGAGGCTATCAACGGACTGAACCTCCCTACAGCAATCCCTTACGTATTCGAGTTCGACGACGACCTCAAGCTCGTTAAGGACTACTTCTTAGGCGACCCAGAGACAATCAAGAAGCTCATGGAGGCTGTAGCAAACCAGGGAAAGGCTAAATAAATAGAATATTTTTTTCATTTGTATTTTAGGGGGGAGCGCTGAGCAATCGGCGCTCTTCTTTTTTTCCCTACCCTACCGCCTGCCGATACGGCGCTATTAATTAAGCATAAGAGCAAGACAGAAACTGCGCCAAATTAAAGACATGTGGGATTTAATTTGCTATCTTTGCGAGTTAATGCGAATTTATATCGCACTAAAAAGATAATCAACACTTTAAAACAGCATAGCACAGTGTCAGACAGCATCGTAATAATCCCTACCTATAACGAGAAGGAGAATGCCGAGAGCATAATAAGAGCCGTGTTCGGACTCGAGAAAGACTTTGACGTACTGATAATCGACGACGGAAGCCCTGACGGCACCGCCGACATCGTGAAAGGTCTGCAAGGCGAGTTCAGCGGCAGGCTGCACATCATCGAGCGCAAAGGCAAGCTCGGTCTTGGCACTGCCTACATCACCGGTTTCAAATGGGCGATAGAGAAGGGTTACGACTACATCTTCGAGATGGACGCAGACTTCTCGCACAACCCTAAGGACCTGATAAGACTGCACAAAGCGTGCGCTGAGGACGGCGCCGACGTAGCCATCGGCTCGAGATACGTGTCGGGCGTGAACGTCGTGAACTGGCCTATGAGCCGCGTGCTGATGTCTTACTTCGCGTCGAAGTATGTGAGATTCGTGCTCGGCATCAACGTGGCCGACACCACAGCCGGATTCAAGTGCTACAGAAGAAACGTGCTGGAGACCATCGACTTAGACGACATAAAGTTCAAGGGCTACGCATTCCAGATAGAGATGAAGTACACAGCCTACAAGCTCGGATTCAAGATTCAGGAAGTGCCTATAATCTTCGTGAACAGAGTCAAGGGCGTGTCAAAGATGTCCGGAGGCATATTCAGCGAGGCGCTCATAGGAGTAATCCGACTGAAGTTCAAGAGAATGCGCCGCAAGAAGTAAACCCGAAGAAGAAATTCCATGAGAATACTGATAAAGAACGCCACCATCGTAAACGAGGGCAGAAAATTCTGCGGCTCGGTACTGACCGACGGCGAGACCATAAGCGACATATTCGAAGGCAAGGACACGACACCTGAAGCCATAGAAAGCAGCGCTGACCGTGTGATTGACGCATGGGGCAAGACGCTGATTCCGGGCGTGATAGACGAGCACGTACACTTCAGAGAGCCGGGACTGACCGACAAGGCCGACATCTGGCACGAGAGCAGAGCCGCAGTGAAAGGCGGCACGACATCGTTCATGGACATGCCCAACACAAAGCCACAGACCACTACCCTGCACGATGTGGAGGACAAGATAAGCAGAGCGGAGAAGGACTCCGTGGCGAACTACGCGTTCTACCTCGGACTGACAAACGAGAACATCGACGAAGCCACAAGCACCGACACCGACCTGATATGCGGACTGAAGCTCTTCCTCGGCTCAAGCACTGGCAACATGCTCGTCAACGACCTTGCACTGCTCGACAGGCTGATGAGAAACACCAAAAGACTCATCGCCGTGCACAGCGAGGACGAGAACACAATAAGAAGAAACACCGAAGCCGTGAAGGCTGAATACGCCGGACGTGAAGTGCCGATAAGGATGCACCCCGTGATAAGAAGCGAGGAAGCATGCTACATAGCCACGAAGCAGATAATGCAAGCCGCTCGCGAAAGAGAGGCGCGCCTGCACGTCATGCACCTGAGCACAAGGAAGGAACTAGAGCTGTTCGACGAAGGCAAAGCGGCCGACAAGCTCGTCACCGCCGAGACCTGTCCGCAGTACCTGATGCTGAACGACACGATGTACGACACTCTCGGCGCAAGAATGAAGTGCAACCCTGCCATTAAGACCGCAGCCGACCAGAACGCTCTGATAGAGGCGCTCGGCACAGGACTTATAGACACGATAGGAACAGACCACGCGCCGCACCTGCTGGCATCGAAGGAAGGCGACTGCCTGAAGGCGGCAAGCGGCACACCGGAAATAGAGTACGGACTGCTGCTGGAGCTGGAACTCGTGGAGGAAGGCAAGGCGAGAATCGAGGACATCGTAGCAAAGACGTCGCACAACGTGGCGGACATCTACCGCATAAGCCAAAGAGGGTACATAAGGAAAGGCTACTTCGCCGACCTTGTGCTGATAGCCAAGGACGAATGGACCATTACCAACAGCGACGTGATAGGCAAATGCGGATGGACACCCTACGACGGCAAGAAACTGCACAACAAGGTGGAGATGACAATGGTAAACGGAAACGTGGCTTACGAAAACGGAATAATAAACGACTGCCACGGAAAACTGCTGAACTTCAAGAGATAAACATGAAAAAGACCGCAACTATCGCATTAGCCGCAATGTGCGCAATAGGCATGATCATGGCATCGTGCCAGGAGCCAAGATACATAAAGACAAGCGGCGAGATACAAGGCACATTCTACAACATAACATACAAAAGCACAGAGAACCTGGACAGCCTGATACTCACCGAGCTTAACAAGTTCAACAAATCGCTGTCGATATTCGACGCGGAAAGCACCATAAGCAAGATAAACAACAACGAGGACGTGAATCCGGAGGCCGACACCGTTTTCATGAAAGTGTTCGACAGAGCGATGGAAGTGAGCCGCGAGACCGACGGAGCGTTCGACATCACCGTGTCGCCTATCGTGAAGCTGTGGGGATTCAACCACGCCACGCCGCAGGAAGTGACACAAGCCAAGATAGACAGCGTGATGGCGTTCGTGGGATACGACAAGATAAAGATAGATAACGGCAAGGCAATCAAGGCCGACCCGAGAGTGCAGCTCGACGCCAACGCCATAGCGCAGGGATATTCGTGCGACATAATAGCCGAATTCCTTGAGAAGCACGACGTGGAGAACTACATGATAGAAATAGGCGGCGAGATAAGAGCCAAGGGCGTGAACGGCAAAGGCGACTACTGGAGAATCGGCATAACCAAGCCGATGGACGACTCCACCGCAACGAACGAGGAGCTGCAGGACATCATGTGGCTCGACAACAAGAGCGTAGGCACATCGGGCAACTACCACAAGTACAGAATCGTGGACGGCAAGAAGATAGGCCACGAGATAGACCCGAAGACCGGCAGAACAGCCGAGAACGAGCTGCTGTCGGCTTCTATAATCGCCGACGACTGCATAAGCGCCGACGCCTATGCCACAGCCTGCATGGTGCTGGGACTCGACAAGAGCCTCGAGCTGTGCCGCAAGAACGGAAAAATAGAAGGATACTTCATATACCTCGACAAGGACGGAAAGGAGCGCATGACGTGCACCGAAGGGTTCAGGAAGAGGCTTAAGACACAGAATCAGAATAACTAAAAAGACATAAACACAAAACGACAATGGCAAAAGAATTGACATCAAGAGCCGAGAACTACTCGCAGTGGTACAACGAACTCGTGATAAAAGCAGACCTCGCTGAGCAGTCTGCCGTAAGAGGATGTATGGTGATAAAGCCATACGGATACGCTATTTGGGAAAGAATGCAGAGAGAGCTTGACGACAAGTTCAAGGAGACTGGACACGTCAATGCATACTTCCCGCTTTTCATCCCTAAATCGTTCCTCAGCCGCGAGGCGGAGCACGTGGAGGGATTCGCCAAGGAGTGCGCCGTAGTGACACACTACCGACTGAAGACTAACGCCGAGGGCAACGGAGTTGTGGTTGACCCAGAGGCCAAGCTCGAGGAGGAACTCATCGTCCGCCCTACTTCGGAAACCATCATCTGGAGCACATACAAGAACTGGATACACTCATGGCGCGACCTGCCTATACTCTGCAACCAGTGGGCGAACGTCGTGAGATGGGAGATGAGAACAAGACTGTTCCTCAGAACAGCCGAGTTCCTGTGGCAGGAGGGACACACTGCCCACGCCACAAGAGAAGAGGCTGAGGAAGAGGCAAAGAGAATGCTCAACGTTTACGCCGACTTCGCCGAGAACTTCATGGCTGTGCCTGTAGTCAAGGGCGTAAAGAGCGCCAACGAGCGATTCGCTGGAGCATTGGACACATACTGCATCGAGGCCATGATGCAGGACGGAAAGGCGCTGCAAGCAGGCACATCGCACTTCCTCGGACAGAACTTCGCCAAGGCGTTCGACGTGCACTTTACCGACAAGGACGGAAAGGAGCAGAGCGTATGGGCTACGTCATGGGGAGTATCGACAAGACTCATGGGAGCGCTCATCATGACACACTCCGACGACAACGGACTTGTGCTGCCTCCTAAGCTCGCGCCAGACCAAGTGGTCATCGTGCCTATCTACAAGACCGAGGAGCAGAGAAACACCATAAGAGAGAAGGTCGAGAAGCTGATGGCTGGACTCAAAGCCAAGGGCGTAAGAGTGAAGTTCGACGACAACGACACCAAGAAACCGGGATGGAAGTTCGCCGAGTACGAGCTCAAGGGCGTGCCTGTGAGAGTAGCCATAGGCGCAAGAGACCTGGAGAACGGCACTGCCGAGATAGCGCGCCGCGACACTATGGAGAAGGAGACTGTCTCTATGGACGGCATCGAGGAAAAGATTGTCGCTCTGCTGGACGACGTGCAGAAGAACATCTTCCAGAAAGCGCTCAAATACAGAGAGGCTAACACAAGAGAAGTGAACTCATACGACGAGTTCAAGGAGGAGATAGAAAAGGGAGGATTCCTGCTCTGCCACTGGGACGGCACTACCGAGACCGAAGAGAGAGTCAAGGCGGAGACCAAGGCGACCATCCGCTGCATTCCGCTGGACGGCGACAAGACTCCTGGCACTTGCATCTTCACAGGCAAGCCTTCTAAGCAGAGAGTCATCTTTGCAAGAGCATATTAATCATGACGGCGTTTCGGTCACGCTGGTTGGTGCACTTCGACTACGCTCAGTGACCAAATGCAGCCGAACCACAGCGACCAGCGTGGAAAATCCCGGTCATTGAGCGGAGCCGAAATGCGGGATTTTCTGTAAAAAAGAATGTTACACACTTTGACGCTTCGGCTACGCTCAGCGACCAGATACTGCATACAGACGGAGTATGCTCCGTACAACCAACAAAAAAATCCCGTGGAGAAATCCACGGGATTTTTTATTATTTCTGTAAATATTACTTCTTCACGCCGTTGATGCCGTACTTCACGCCATTGGCCTCGATTGTCACCTCGCCGAATCTGTTGATGCTCTTGACTGCCTTCTGCTTGTCTGCCTGCGCCTCTACTGCCGCAGTGGCTGTAGCATCGTCATAATAAACAATGATGTCTTTCACGGCATATACGTTGCCATCCCCAAAAGGAACACTCTTGGCATTGCCAGACCACACTGCGTTACCTTCATCATTAGTCCATGTCACCGACGACTGTGCAACTATCCAATCTGCATTTCCATCATCACCTTCATATCCTGGCTGTGGCGTAATAACAATCTTAGTTATGTCATAACCATCAGCAAGTGAAACAACCATGCCTTCACCATTAGCTACCAACCAAATTCCTCCGTCAAAGGGGTCTATTTCAATACGATCAACATTGCTGACAACGATACCATTCTGTGTCACCTTGTTGTCGGTTACTGCAGTTGATTCTGTGACGGTCAGAGTCACGCTCTGAGTTTCTGCCATTGCGCCCATAGCCAGCGCAAACACTGAAATTAAAGAAAAAAGCTTTTTCATAAGTTTTTAATGTTTTGTAAGTGAATAAGTTAATAAACAAGAAAGCATACTTTCTTGCCCGAAAATCAATGCAAAAAAAAAAAAA
>JAGBEJ010000009.1 GCA_017937025.1 Paludibacteraceae bacterium
AGAACAGGAGCGGATTCAACCGCATTCCCTCTCTCGTTTTGCGGATGCAAAGGTAGGGACTTTTTCTCATCCTCCAAACTTTTCAAACACTTTTTTTGAAAAAATTTTCGCCTATTCAGGTAAAACATTGAGAATCAGCATAGGAAAAATGAAAGTTTTTTTCATAAAAAGAGGCTGGATTCTAAGAACCACCCCTTTTGACATATCATTTTCGCCAATAAACGCTTCACACAAACACCTCATCTGTCGTGTACTCCACCCAGCCACACACAGTGCCGTTAAAACCCTCCATCAGCTGAACGCCAGAAAGGTCTAATCCTTCGTTATCTCCACCGCTTTCCTCACTATCGTGTTGAAGTCTGTCTCCTTGCTTTCCTTCAACCACACCACCAAGTCGTGTAGAGTCTCCTCGCTGTTTGCTGCTATCATAGCCACTATTCTTGCCCCTGTTTCGTCCATCTCGATTTTGTTCATCTGAGCTATAAACTCCCGCATTGTCTTGTCTGTGTATTCCATTTTTTATATCGTTTGTTATCTTTGGAGCTTGCTTTAATGATGTTCCCATATTCATTACTGGGCGCGCAATTCCGTCGTTGTCTATGTCGTAAAGGTAATAATTGCCATGATACAAAGCATAGCCAATGCCGTTTTTTAAGTTCTCTTGCTGATTCATAGCCTCAGAAGTGAAGCTTCCGCATTTATGCTATAATCAGTCTCCATGCCATACAATGCGTTCGATGGCTGTCTGCCCCATTTTCCTGCTTCCAGCCATCATCCTCGCCTCTCCCATCTGCTCCAGAAGTTCCTTCGCAGTCCCTCCCCAATAACTCATCGCCGGAAGGCGCTACGCCAAACAAAAAGCCCGACTTTTCAGCCGGGCTCTCTATTATCATTTAGAGTATTACTCCTGATTTAAAGTGAATCTCTTGAATGCTGCAACATTTGCGTTCACGCTCTTAAGATACTCATGAACCTTGAGTTTTGGATCCATGAAGTACTCCTGGTCAACGAGGCAGCTCTCCTTGAAGAACTTGTTCAAACGTCCCTTAGCGATATTTTCAATCATCTGAGTTGGCAGATTAGCAGCCTTCTCTGCAGAAACAGTAGCTCTGATTTCCTTAGCCTTGTTAGCCTCTTCCTCAGTCAGCCATCCCTTTCTGATGTTAGAAGCGATGTGATCCTCAGAATCGACCAAGTTAGGATTAATGCCAGCCTTCTTGATTGCGTTCTCAACAGCCTTCTCTACCTGCTCCTCCTTTGTCTTCTCAACTGCAAGTTCATACTCTCTCTTCTTGACATCCTCTGGCACGCTTGCCTCATCCAGCGCAACTGGGTTCATACCAGCCACCTGCATAGCGATGTTCTTTCCTACCTTTGCATCAACACCAGACTCCTTGAAAGATACAAGAGAAGCCAGTTTGTTACCTAGGTGAACATAAGCGATCACCGACTCGCCAGTAAGGCTCTCGAATCCACCGAACTCCATCTTCTCGCCTGTAACACCAGAACGCTCGATGATAAGATCCTGAACTGTCACGTCACCAACCTTCAGCGAAGGGATTTCCTCTGCTGTAGCTGGCTTAGCTGCCAAAACTGTATCGAGCACAGTCTTTGTCATATTGATGAAGTCCTCATTGCGTGCAACGAAGTCAGTCTCGCACTTAATAGCAACGAGCGCTGCGAAATTGCCGTTCACGCCAGCCAGAACGCAACCTTCAGTAGCCTCACGGTCGCTTCTCTTTGCTGCTACCGCCTGTCCTCTCTCTCTAATCAGCTTTACAGCCTCGTCAAAATCACCATTTGCCTCAGCCAAAGCCTTTTTACAATCCATGAAGCCTGCGCTTGTCAAATCACGCAGCTTCTTTACATCTTCCATTGATACTGCCATTGTTCTAATATTTTTATTAAGTTGTTATTCTAATGAAAGACGCTACAAACAAGCGACTTAAATTGCTTATGTCTCAAGTTCGTAGCGTCAATATTTTCAGGTCTCGCGACCCTTCGAATTATTCTGCAGATGCCTCTTCAGAATCCTTCTTTGCTTTCTTTACTCTTGACTTCTTCTGAACAGGAGCCTCTGCGTCATCTTCAGCAGACTTCTCGTCCTTTCTCTCCTGAAGTCCCTCAGAAATAGCTGCGATAATCTGGTCAAGGATTATCTCAACTGAGCTTGTTCCGTCAGCGTTAGCTGGGATTACGAAATCTATCTCGTTTGGATTACCGTTTGTGTCAACGATTCCGAAAACAGGGATACCAAGCTTCTTTGCCTCCTTAACAGCGATAGCCTCTTTCTGAGTGTCTATCACGAACAAAGCCTGAGGAAGTCTTGTCATGTCAGCGATGCTGCCAAGGTTCTTCTCGAGCTTAGCTCTCTGACGTGTGATCTGGAGCTTCTCTCTCTTTGATACATTGTCGAATGTACCTTCCTGAGTCATCTTGTCGATGTTAGCCATCTTCTTAACAGCCTTTCTGACTGTAGGGAAGTTTGTCAACATACCACCAGCCCAACGCTCAGAAATGTATGGCATTTGAACTGAAGCAGCCTTCTCTGCTAACAACGCCTTGATTTGCTTCTTTGTTCCTACGAACAATATTTTGCGACCTGATTTTGCTATTTGCTTAACTGCAGCTGCTGCCTCGTCGATCTTAGCTGCGGTCTTATACAAGTCAATAACATGGATTCCGTTCTTCTCCATAAAAATATATGGAGCCATTGCAGGATTCCACTTTCTCTTCATGTGACCGAAATGGCAACCAGCCTTTAACAGATCTTCAAATTGTACTTTTGACATTTTTTCTTTTTAATTTATTCGTTTATTTTCTTTTTACTTTTACCTAAGCAACCTGCAGGTAGGCACAGAGGCATCCTGCAAGTTTAGATAGTAAACGTTCTTTGCTAAAAATAATATTAACGCTTGCTGAACTGGAATCTCTTTCTTGCCTTTGGCTGACCTGGCTTCTTTCTTTCAACCTCACGAGCATCACGTGTCATGAAGCCTTCCTTCTTCAGGGCAGCCTTATCCTCAGGATTGATCTCTACCAACGCTCTTGCGATAGCGAGTCTCAACGCCTCAGCCTGACCTGTAAATCCACCACCGTTCAGATTAACCTTAATATCATATTTGTCTGCTACATTCAGCTTCTCAAGAGGCTGCTTAACAACAAACTGGAGTCTCTGCTCTGGGAAATATACTTCTAAATCTCTTTTGTTTATTGTAATCTTTCCGCTACCGTCTGTAACATATATACGAGCTACTGCGGCTTTTCTTCTACCTACTGCGTTTATTACTTCCATGGCGATTATCTAAGAGAATTAATATCTATAACTTTTGGCTGCTGAGCTTGCTTGTCGTGCTCCTCGCCCTCAAATACATAAAGATTGTCAAGCTGCTTTGCACCGAGCTTGTTCTTTGGCAGCATGCCCTTAACAACCTTCTTTACCAACTTCTCAGGACCCTTCTGGAAAAGCTTCTCAGGAGTCACGCTTCTCTGACCGCCTGGATATCCAGTGTATGAAAGATACTCCTTGTCAGTCCACTTCTTGCCAGTCATCTGAATCTTAGATGCGTTGATGATGATAACGTTGTCACCGCAATCTACATGAGGAGTAAAACTTGGCTTGTACTTGCCTCTTAAGAGTTTTGCTACTTTTGATGCCAAACGACCAACTACCTGATCCTTAGCGTCTACTACAACCCACTCCTTCTTTGCAGTCTCTGCATTAATCGAAACGGTCTTGTAACTTAATGTATTCACCTTTTGTTGTTTTTAGTTTGTTTTACCATTTTTATTTGATAATCAGCCTTCTGCCGCATTGCTAACTCTAAGGCTAAAGGTTCGTTAGCCACTCACTCAGAAAAGATTATCTTCTCTCGGATAATAATGGGACTGCAAAG
Organism: Paludibacteraceae bacterium; assembly: GCA_017937025.1. Lineage (GTDB taxonomy): Bacteria > Bacteroidota > Bacteroidia > Bacteroidales > Paludibacteraceae > UBA4363. The sequence goes on from JAGBEJ010000009.1 coordinate 3,897, forward strand.
GTAGTCTTATTTTTTTAATATCAAAAACAATGTGCCGTTTATTTCACTCTAAAAAATAACAACTTACAAATAGGTCGCGAAAAAAAAATGAGCCGCAACACAATAATAATTATGCCACGGCTCAATATCAATAATATAGAGAAACGCTACTTTTTCTCTTTCTCACGAATATACTCCTCGTATTCGGCAATCTCGCGCTCGCCAATATGCGCGAAACCGTAATGCTCGTCATGCTGACTGAAGTCAAGTCCGATGCGCTCGCTCATCATAGAGACACGCATAGGTATAGCCTTGTCAATGAGCCAATAGCCAAGATAGCTCATGCCAAAAGAATACAGCACGACCATAACAACAGCGAGCAAATGGAACAGGAACACACAGAATCCCTCCCATGTGCCAGCGATGAGCCCTTCTTGTATGAATATTCCCGTAAGCACTGTACCGAATATACCGCCTGTGCCATGAGTAGGAAAGACGTCAAGAGCGTCATCGATACGAGTGTGACTTCTCCAGTGAACAGCTATATTACATATTATCGTAATGACAAACGAGATGAATATGCTCTGCCCCACAGTGACGTAGCCAGCCGACGGGGTTATTGCCACAAGACCGACCACGCAACCAACCGCCGCGCCCATGGCTGAGGGCTTGCGACCACGCAGACAGTCGAAGAAAATCCATGTCATCATGGCTGTAGCCGAAGCCGTATTCGTGTTTAGGAAGGCTTTTATCGCCAAGCCGTCGGCACGCAGCGAACTGCCGGCATTGAAGCCAAACCACCCGAGCCACAACAATGCCGCACCAAGCAGCACAAAAGGAATATTCGCCGGTTCGGAATGGCGCGAGAACGAGGCGCGACGGCCGAGGAATATCGCACCAGCAAGCGCTGCGACGCCCGAAGAAGCGTGAACAACAATACCGCCGGCGAAATCGACAACGCCCCACTTCATAAACAGTCCGTCCGGATGCCACGTCATGTGCGCCAACGGGCAATAGATGAGTACGAAGAACCAGACCATAAAGACGAGGTAAGCCGAGAAACGCACACGCTCGGCGAATGAGCCGGTGATGAGCGACGGCGTGATGATGGCGAACTTCATCTGAAACAAGGCGTAGAGCGCCAAAGGTATCGTGGCGCCGCCGAGAATTTTGCCTGTCGGTGTGGTATAGACATCAGCGCCGACATCGTGGAACATGAGGAAACGCGTCGGGTCGCCGATGATGCCGCCTATGTCGTCGCCAAAACAAAGGCTGAAACCGAACGCCACCCACAGAACACTGATAAGTCCCATGGCAATGAAGCTCTGCAGCATGGTGGAAATAACGTTCTTCGCCCCTACCATTCCGCCGTAGAAAAAAGAGAGTCCCGGTGTCATCATCAGCACAAAGATTGTGGCAGTGATGAGCCATGCCACATCGCCGGTACTCACAACACTAAAGTCGCACTCAAAAGAAGGCTCCGAAGCGAACAGCCCTGCGACTACAATAATAACAAGCGCTGTCATCATTACCTTCCAGCGCGTTTTTATACTTGACATTTGTATACCTATATTGCTCTAAATAATTCTTTTTATAAAATTATATCGCAAAATACACACATTTTGTCAATATAACAAAAAATAAACTTATATTTTGTTCTGTATTTTAAATTTTCACTCAAACATCACTTATAACGACAATATGAGAGAATAAAAATCACAGTTTATAATATCAGGCCACACACCTATTTCTTATAAACTGTGCCACACCTTTGCAAGCAATATTATTTTTTGTACCTTGTGGCACCTCATTGAAACGCATAAATATGATACAGTTAGCGAAAACAGAACAATGCACAGCCTGCGGAGCATGCGCCTACGCCTGCCCAAAGCAATGCATCACAATGAAAGAGGATAATCAAGGATTGCTCCACCCTGCGATAGACGACACTGACTGCAACTCATGCAATCGATGTCAGAGCGTCTGCCCTATCCTCTCGCCTGTAGAATATGCATCTCCAATGAAGGCATACGCCGCATGGAGCACAGATGCTGAAGAAAGAAGAACCAGCGCATCCGGCGGCATAGCGGCAGAAGTCTATAAAGCCGCCATAGACGAAGGCAGACACATAGCTGGCGCAAAGATGAATGAAGATTTCTCTGTATCTATGGAGAGCGCGAAAGAACGGAGCGCCATAACAGAATTCAAAAACTCCAAATACGTATTCAGCTCGGCTTACGGATTATTCCCAAGAATAAAGGAGATATTAGACGCTAACGGGAAAGCCGTTGTAATCGGTCTCCCATGCCAAATAGCCGCGCTTAGAAAAATATTCAGAGACAATGAAAATCTGCTTTTGATGGATGTCGTGTGCCACGGCGTGACACCAAGCAGCTATCTGCAGCAGCACATCAAGACCCTGGAAGAAGAGTCGGGCAAGAAAGCTGCGCGAATATCATTCCGCGACCCGGCATTGCAAACCGACACGTTCACATTCTCGATGTATGACGAGCACGGAGAGCGTTTCTATGCGCAACGCATTGTTGACGGCGACAAATACCAATTCGGCTACCACAGAGCCATAAGTTATCGCGAAAACTGCTACCACTGCATATTTGCGAAGGACAAAAGAATCTCCGACGCCACACTGAGCGACTATAAAGGACTTGGGAGGATGGCGCCATGCAGCTTCAATAATAAAAAGGTGTCTAGCATTCTGGTGAACAGCGCGAAAGGAGAATCCTTCATCAAAAACCTGATTGAAAGCAAGAGAATCATCGCCGAAGAGCGCCCTGTGAGAGAGCCTATCAACGGCGACCCGCAACTGAGGCATCCGTCAGTGAAGAACAAATTCAGACTGAGTTTTGAGAAGGAAATTAAGGCAAATGCCGGTGACTTTGAAAAAGCCATGTCCTATGTTATGCACAAATTCTTCATCACGGTTTATTACCAAAATCATTTCCTGTTCCTTAAGCGCATCGTGACTAAAATAAAGCACATAATCAGAAAAATCAGATAACAACATAAAAAAACGACGACAGGCGGACTTCGGTCCGCCTGTCATCTTTTATGCGTATGTGCTAATTGCGTTATCTCTTCTTTTTCTTGGCCGCGCTGTTGTACTTGCTCTTGCCGGAGCTCGTAGGGATGCGGAAGCCGAGGACAAGCTCGTGCGTGTTGTAGTTGCCGACACCGAAGCCCATCTCGTAGGCGTAGCCCAGACGGACGACCTTCCACTCGCCACCTATCATCAGAGCGGTCTGAGGGGCGTTGGTGAAGATGTTGAAGTTGAAGTTAAGACCGCCCCACAGCATCAGGTCGTTCATGCTGAAGCCCGAGTAGAACGCCATGCAGCCCAGGTCGATGACATCGGTCGATTTGCCGGAATGGGCGTACAGCAGGCTTGGGGAGAACTGCCAGTCGTCCTTGAAAGGTATCGTGCCGCGGACATAGCCGTAGTAAGACATCGTTGGCTGGAGCGTCGTCACGTCCTCGGTCTGGCCGATGTGGACAATGCTGACGCCGGCCATGATGTAAGGCATGGAGAACTCGACGCCGAGGTCGATGTCGGGGTTCAGCTTGCTCTCGTTCTCAAGAACGATGCCGGCTGAAGACGCTTCCTGCGTCATCTTGTCCTCGCTGTAGTCCTTGGAGAACTGGCTCACGCCGCCAGAGAGTCCGAACGACAGAAGCATCGTCTCGCTAAGGTCGAGGTTGTAGCAGTAGGCTATCTTGGC
>JAGBEJ010000010.1 GCA_017937025.1 Paludibacteraceae bacterium
GGCGCCTTCCTCTGGAAGCGTGCGGTCGCCGAAGCTCTCGGTCACCTCGTTAGGCACTACCATGCTTGGCAAACGGAGCTCGTCCATGAACACGTCGAGGTATGCCTGGCTGAAGCACAGCGAGTCAGCGTCGGCCACGGTTACGACATAGCGGCCCTTGCTCTCCACGACGCCGAGGCTCTTGACGCCCTCGTCGTAGCGGCCGTTGCTGATGTCGGTAGAGTCCATCGCCGTGGCGGTGTTCTTGCGGAACCAGCGGTAGGTGTAAACGGTGCTGCTTGCGGGACTGTTGGTCGCTGTCAGGTCAAGCTCGCCGCCGGTCATACGCAGTGTTATTGGGTTGCCGTCGATGTTCTTCACATAGTCATGCGCCAAAAGGCTCGTCTCGAACTTTGGTGTCGCTACGACATTAACCGTCTTTGACAGGCTATGACAGACATTGCCGAACTCATCTTTCACGTTCACGCTGTAAACGATCTCATCACTCTTGTTTGGCGAGTAACTATATACGCCACCGCTTATTTGCGCTGTAACATCTGCTCCACTATTTGTCAAAGTCTCAGACACTGCCGCTTTTGGCACAGAAACCGCAGGCTCGAATTCATACTTCGGAGTCACGGTCACGTTCTTGCCACCATCATTGCAGAATCTTATCTCCGTCAACTCGTCGTTGAGCTTGCCATCGCCATCCAAAGTCAACATCGATTTCAGCTCTGCTGGTATAGACACACGAATTGTGTCCTGATATACAGAACAGTGGTTTTTGTCATTATATGACGACATTATGAATACCGAGTCAACGACACCGGCTCTCAATGCCGAAGTGTCGAATGGCTTAGGACTTGTCGTGTTAGACAATGTATCGGTGAAATTGACACCGTCTTGCGAAGCCAGCCATACATAGTGGTTCAATGAAGCCGCGCCGTCGCCATCCTCAAATCCGAATCCAACAGAATGCGATGGCAATGTGATTGTACTTCCGGCACAAACCGTCAACAATGAATCCAATCCTCCCTTATTATCCTTAACAAAGAAATATGTCTCTACTGAGTCCTTATTTCCCACATTGTTAACATAGCAAGCATCCACGCCTGTCGCTGGGGTCTTATACACTACCATCTTGGCGTGATAGAAGTTCGGCTCAAGGTTAGCTGTATATTCGTATGGTTTGTCAGTCAACACCTCATTATATACATTCTCACCTATTATATAGGTGTAGTTGTCGCCAGTACCTTTCACTGGAGTCGCTTTGTCTATCACCCATCTAACCTCACTGACACCGATATTGTGCAAGTCGTCAGTTGGTTTGAACTTCGTCGCAGGATCGATACACATCGCCATGGTTATCTCGTCAGCCTCAATGCCGTTCAGCGAGAAGTTTGTCGTATTAGTCACGGCCGCAGAACCTACCGAATATCCGTATCCCACGTCCTTGCCTTTCGAGCCATAAACGTATGCGTTGAATCCGTTAGGGTTCTTCAACGTATAGCTCGCTCCAGTGTTCAAACCAGAATACACTCTATATGAATATTCTGTGCCTGGCACTACTGTCCAGCCGCTGTTCAGTTCCTCAGTTGTGCCATAGCTGTTGGTCAAGGTTGTAGAGTTGCATGCGCTTGTCTTCGCTGTTATCATTAAGCTATGCTCAGAAATACCACCGTTTGCTATAGCTGTGAATGTCATATCCTGAACTGCCTGTTCTGCTGGAGCCACAGTTATCATGGCAGGAGCACCGTCAGCATTACTTCCGACATTCTCTCCTGTTGTAAAGAATGCAACTCCGACAGGTTTCGTAGCATGTACATAACAGCCCTTATTCTCTGTGTCAACATACTCGTAGAACTGCGACGGATTCAATGTCGCAACCTCAACGCCATTGACAGAGACTTTTGTACATGGTTTTGACGCCACGATTCTTGTCACGGCGCTTCCATGTGCGTCAGGCGAACCTACAATGTAAGTCGATCCCCACAAATGAGTAGGGAACAACTGGTCGAACTCATAGTCTCCATTGTTGTAAGCGGAGTTCTGACCACTACCGTGCTGAGTTCCAGCAAAGACAGCAATCTTCTTACACATGTTTCCGCCCTTTACGCCATCGTTTTTCAACACTATTCTTGTGCCGGTCAGGTCATTTGTTCCTGTAGCGCCGACAGAAGAATAAATGCCTTCTGCGCTTTTCGCTCTTATGAGATATGTCTGTCCTCTGCTCAACGAAATCTCTATCTTTTCTGGCACAACAGCTGTCGCGTCATTGTCCAGAAGACAAGTTGGGTATATTTCTATGTCGCAATCATCAGTCGCCACGATAAGGGCTTCAGATGGGAAGTTGTTAGCATCCGTAGAGTTTTTCTGAGAGTTACCCGAGCGGCTTATCACATAATACTCGTTTCCCAATGCCTCTACAGGATAGATACAAGCAGCATCGGCAGTCTTTTCTCCGCTCAAACTTGCATACAAAGACACTTTTATATCTTCGCCAGCCGCATTTGTCGCATGTGCGTAATATCCGTTATTGTCTGCGACGTTAGACTTCACGGTATAGCAGTCCTTGTGAGTTCCGGACACTGTCACAGAAGTCTCTTCCGCACTGTTGGTCGAAGCGAGAGAAATCTCAGTTTTTCCTTCGTTTATATTATGCGTAACCGTAGTTCCTGTTCTCGGATTCGTCAATTCAAGCTTGCCTGCCACCTCGGAAGACACGAACAAAGTCATTGTCTTCTCACGCTTTGGTCTGCCTCGCATAAACGAGAAATAGAACTCGCTTCCCTGAGTACTCTCTCCGCTTTGTATTGCCAGCACCTCAGGCATCGCCATCGCTGCTGCTATCATTATCGCGAATATCCTTTTCATATATATATAAATGTCCTTTAGGAAAATCTTGTGTTATATTATTTGCAGTTGCATTCCTTATCTGTCACCGCTGGGCTGCCGACTGCGCTCACCGAAATGTATGGCACCATAATCTCATTAGTTCCAGTGTTGGTTATGACAATCGCAGTAGTTGTATTGCTGTCCACTGTCAGCTGCTCCTCTACTCCGTCATTGTCGTATGCCATAGTTATAGCGCCGTCCTTGCTTGCCGCGCCTGCTGTTATGTTGTAATTGCACTGACCGAACGAGAATATTATCACATCCACAGTGCCGACCGACTCGGCTGTGAGCGTAAGCGACTCACCTGCCGCCAAACGGTATGCTCCGTTCTTGCTTGTCGCAGCACCACGCGTGCTGGCTTCGCTGTCGTATGTAGGACCAACAACAAACGCTGGCTGCTCGAACTCTGCGCCATCCATGTTTGTGCAATATGGAAGATTCGCTGTATGCAATGTTCCATCAGCAGTTTTGAAGTCCTTGCTATAAATAAGTTCATTACCTGCTAAGTCTGTCAGAGAGCCGCTCTCTATTATTATTGTATAGTCGGTCAAGCCTTCCAGACCACTGAACACTGCGCTACCCGTCATATTGTCTGAACCGAGCGTAAGGACGCCGCTCCAAACCACAGTACCACTTGATTTCTTCTTTATTGATATTTTGCCAGCGTTTGCTGAACCGTCCGCCAGTTTTACTGGCTCATTGAACGTCAACTGAAGCGGACCAGCCAAAGATGCCGCTGTCAAATCCGTTGGCTTGTCAACCGACACAACTATCGGCGCATCGTCATCTGGTATCACATTAATCATGTAATCCTTGAACACTCCGTCCTTCTCGGCATTAACTCTGAATGGTTTTGACAATGCGTTTGGCTTTACAAAAACCATAGGAATCACCGTCGTCGACGACACCTCACTCAGCGGAGAAGTCGTGTAAACAGGAGTGAATGGGCTGTTGCTCAAATCAGAGCTCTTCATATAAACATTCACATTCGAGCCGTTTATTACTCCTTCTGCGAACTTGCCTGCGCCTATAGGCAACGAGAATGTCAACAGGTCGCACGCTGTGCTTGGCTCTTCATACGCCACATTTATGGTGTATGTTGTAGAATTGCCGTCCTCTGATGTTATTACAACCGACTGAGGCACAGAGTAATCAATATTCATAGCAACACCGTCGGCAACCGTTGTTCCGCTACCTAATTTTGCATTAGCGAGATCATCGGAAAAATCTATCGTTGTCGATATTGAGTTCTTGGCAGCAGCGTTCTTTCTTCCGTCGCCATACGAGTATGGCAATGTCACAGTAACCGTATTTCCGCTAATCGTAGCATACCTTGTGTCGCCGTCTATCACATACGCCAGTTTGTCGAGAGTTCTGACCGTGCTGGCAGGAATTTTCTCCACCGTAACCTTATAAAGGTAATTCTCTGGATTACCATCGTTGTCCTTGTCAAATGTGAATGTGTATTCAATAGGATTAGTCACCGAATTGGTGAAGTCCTGTGCAGAAGTCGGACCAACAAGTGTGCCTCCAGTTATCGTTGTGAAGTCAGGAGTCAAATTTGTTATGTCTGATGCATAAGGAACAAGGAAATGCACTGTAGTTGTGCTGACTACATCGGCTGTCACCGGAGTACCCGACACCACAACCGAAGCTGCAGATACCACCTGTGGAATTCGTCTTAAAGAGAAGAAACCTCCCAGTTTTGACAAGTTGCCACCTTTAGCAAGGTCCTCTATTTTTATAACAGAAACGATGTCCGGGTCAAGAACATAATGGTTGGTCTTCTGCTTTTCAGAATATTTATTATTTGTGTTGTTTACAATAACATCATTAATAGAGACCTGAATGTATCGTGGTTTTGTGAAATCTGCCTGTTTGACATCCTGAACAGCCAAGCCAAACATGTCATAACCTGTAACAGACAAGACTATCTCATTACCGGTATTATTGAATTGTGAATATAAAGCCTGAACATCCTTTCCGTGCAAAGTGCCAAAAGCTCCAGACTTTCCCAATTCTTCAGTATATGATTGACCATCATTTGAAAACTTCGAGACAGATACTGTAAACCAGGAAGATGAAAACGAAGAAGGCTCTTTATCCTCACTATATGCGACAACATGTTCATGCCCAGCTTGGTCATAAGCAACCACTCCATACTGCTTTACGCCATCTTTTGTGGTTAAAGCGAATGAATATGTCTCATACTGTCGTTCATCAGAATAAGTATAAGTGCTTATCGGTGTTGTATTATCATCATCGTCCGTATACGCATCGAACTCTGCTGATGTGTGCGGCGTCAACGCAAAAGATTGTGACACAGGAAACGCGAACACAGCAGCCAACACAAGCGCTGCTCTTTTCATTATATTTCTTTTCATAAAATCTTCGTTTGAAGGCACAAATCACAAAAATCTGCGCCTTTTTACTCATTAAAAGGCAAATATATGATTTATAAAAAAAGAAAGGTGATGTTTAATATTGTTTTTTTGCACTCGCAATGCTTATCATAACTCTTTTTAACCACAAACATAACATTTCAGACAAAAAGTAAAGGCAAGTGTAAATGACACTTGCCTTTGCGTGATAATTATTTAAATCTCGAAAAATCTTTTGCAACATATTTTTCAAAGCGTTGCTTGCAATACTCTTTCTTTATCCCCGTTTTCTTGTCTGTGCGTTGACCATTAAACCAAATGCTACGCTTTCCTGCGTTCTTTCCACTTTTATTAGTAACACATTCTTTCAGAAATTCTTCTGATGACAAAATCCACATAGTCCCTTCATTTACTCGCTCCGAATAAAACACGAAATAAAAGTTCTCTGTCTTTTCATGAGTTATTGCTGCAAACAACGCTGCATCTCCCTCTTTCACTTCATTTGAACGCGCCTTGATTTGAACTTCAATAAAAGTTCCATCTTCTTTCTTTATCACACAATCAACACCATGATCATCAACTAATGGCACATAGACATCAAGTCCCTCCATCAGCATCTTACCAATTATATTGTATTCCATCCGTTTACCGAAACCAGCGGAATGTCTAAATGTAAAATTCATAATATCACTATTTTATTAAGTTACGCTCAACTATTTTCACCCCACAAAACAATCCTTAACCACCACACATAAAATAACTTGCAAAACAAGCGAAAACGGCACCAAGATGTTAAACTTGAGTTTCTGGGTCTTATGGCGAAAAAACGACATTCCGAGAAGGGCGCCAACACTGCCGCCAATGAACGAGAATGTTAAAAGAGTACTCTCCGGGACTCTCCACTGTTGTTTTTTGGCACGCCGTTTGTCATAGCCATACAAAACGAACGTGATGAAGTTTATGAATAACAGATATGCTAGCAGAAACTTTAGCATTGTTCTTTAATAAGAAAACACGAATATAATTACAAACAACTTAATTCTTAAAGCTATGAACAAGAAAATCACTACAGCGCTAGTCGCAGCAATCACAACTTTCGGAGTTTACGCACAAGCACCTGCGCCATGCCAAGGACACGAGAAGCATGAATGCGCCAAGAAGCACGAGAACATGACTCCTCAGCAAAGAGCGGAGATGAGAACTGCAAAAATGACTAAGGATTTGAATCTGACCGAGGAGCAGCAAAAGAAAATCAGTAAGATGAACCTTGCCAACGCGAAGAAGCACGAGGCTAAAAAGAAGAAAATGGAGAAGGCTCACGCGAAGGCTAAGGAGAAGATGATGAAGGAAATGGCAAAGAACGACAAGCAACTCAAAAAAATCCTGACCGAGGAACAGTACAACAAACTCCTGCAGCAAAGAGAGGCCAAGTGCAAGGAACACATGATGAAGTACAAGAAGCACCACAAGCCACACAAGATGCACGGAGAGAAGGGAAAGGGGCACCGCCATCACCACCACGGATTCAAGCCTGCCCCAGTGGAGAAATAAGCCAAAGTATTAAACAGGAAAAGCCGGTAGCGAAAAACTACCGGCTTTTTTTATCATTTCATGTCCTACTCTATCTTCAGCTGCCTGCTGAAAATCTCATCGAGCGAGACTTGGAACGTTTCAGTCGTCAGCACGCCCGGAATCTCGGCTATTTTGTCAAGTATTATGTGGAGCAGGTCCTTGTTGTCCTTGGCATACACCTTTATGAACATCGCGTATTTTCCCGTGGAATAGTGGCATTCCACGATTTCCGGAATCTGCTTCATGCTCTCAATCACATTCGGCACATAGCTCAAGTCCTTGAGCACGACTCCAAGAAAGGCGCATGTCTGGTATCCTATTTTATATGTGTCGATGATAAACTCCGAGCCCTTTATAACCCCAAGATTCATCAGTTTCTGTATTCTCTGATGTATAGCCGCGCCGCTTACATTGCACTCCCGCGCTACCTCGAGGAACGGCATTCTCGCGTTCTCCGCCACTAACGAAAGGATTTTTCTGTCCAGTTCGTCCAAATCGTAATGCTGAGCCATAGGCAATCATTTAAATTATGACAAATATATAAAACAGGCTTCAAAAAATCAACTCAAGGCGAAGGCTCGACTTGCGTCACTTGCTCATATACCTGGCAGCCAGCCAGCCCATGACCTCGACTGACGTCACGAAGGCGCTCTCGTCTATCTTGAATGTCGGCGTATGCTGTCCTCCGCAGTCTGGATTTGCCTTTCCTCTGACTCCGAACCTGAAGAAGCAGCATGGATATTCCTTAGTATAGAAGGCGAAATCCTCACTTGTCATTTTCTTCGGCATATCGCCCACATGCTCCTCGCCGACTATTTCCTTGGCGTATTCCTTCATCTCGGCTGTCACTTTTTCATCGTTCATCACGGCAGGGTAACCGTTCAGTTTTTTCATCTCGCACTTGCAACCGTATGCCGCAGCCGTTTCCTCCGCGATTTTTCTCACTGCCGCCTTGGCCTCCTCACGCCATTTTTCATCCATAGTTCTTATCGTGCCGGCAAGATACACTTTGTCTGGAATTATGTTCATCGCGCCGTCGGCTATAAACCGTCCGATAGTGACCACCGTAGGCGAGAACGGATTGGCCAATCTCGACGACACCTGCTGCAGCGACACGACAATCTGCGACGCGCACAACACAGTGTCATTCAGCAAATGCGGCATTGCGCCATGACCGCCATTGCCTGATATTGTCAGATGTATCTCGTCGGCCGACGACATCACGATGCCTGGCGCGAAAACCACGTCGCCCACCTTATGGTCAGCTGACGAGTGCTGTCCTAAAACAACCTGCGGCTTATAATCCTTAAACACACCGTCCTTCAGCATCAGGCTTGCGCCGCCCGGGTCCTTCTCCTCGCCCGGCTGAAAAACGAACAAAAGCGTTCCGCTAAGCGTTTCCTTGTATTGCTGCAGCACTTTTATTATGCCAAGCAATGTCGCCATGTGCGAATCATGACCGCACGCATGCATCACGCCTTTTCTCTTCGACGAGAACGGCAGCCCCGTCTCCTCCTCTATCGGCAGCGCGTCCATATCTGCCCTCAGAGCTATGCATCTCGATTCTGGGGCCTTGCACTTAAGGACAGCAAGCACTCCATAACCGCCGATATTGTCTCTATGCTCCACCCCCATTTTATCCAGTTCACGCTTTATCACCTCGGCAGTCTCCTTCTCTTCGAAAGACAATTCCGGACACTGGTGCAATTCGCGGTAAATTTCCTTTACATAATCCTGCACCTCAGACACTTTTCTCCTAAACAAAGCCTTGTCTAACATCATCTGGCAACGTTTTTGCATACTCGCTTATACCTTTTCTACAAAGGTAAGGTTTATATTAAAATTATGTATATGGATGGATGTCTTTAAACTTTTTTGTTCATTGCATCAAATTAAATACATACATTTGCGATTGTTTTACACAAACTAAAAACAAGACAAGACATGAAAAAGCTATTATCTCTTTCAGTTTTAGCCGCACTGACCGCAATGGTCTTTGCTGGACCACAAGCCAAGTTCGCTAAGGAGTCTCACGACTTCGGTAAAATAAATGAAGGCGACGGCAAAGTGACTTACATATTCGACGTGAAAAACACTGGCGATGCGCCATTAATCATAACACAGGTAGAAACATCATGCGGATGCACCGCACGTGAATACACCAAAGAGCCTATCGCTCCAGGCGAGAATGGCGAGGTGAAAGTAACCTACAACCCTGCAGGACGCCCAGGTCCTTTCAAGAAGACCATCACAGTGAACAGCAACGCAAGCAAAAAAGTTGTATTGAGCATAAAGGGTGAGGTTACACCTAAACCAAAGAAGAAATAATAACACATTAAATAATCATAAACATGACGAACAAAATCATATCAACTGCTATAGCAGCACTCTGTTGTTTGTCACTTTCTGCGCAGAATCCTCAAAGCGACAAGAGACCTGAGATTACATTCGACGAGAACACCTTCGACTTCGGAGTTGTAAAAGAAGAGTCAAACTCTGTATCGCATGTATTCTCATTCACAAATACAGGAAACGAGCCGCTCGTGCTAAGTTCAGTCAAGGCCTCATGCGGATGCACAACTCCACAATGGTCGCGCGAGCCTGTAGCTCCTGGAGGCAAGGGAACAATTCTGGTAAAATACTCTACCGCAGGACGCCCTGGAGCTTTCACTAAGACTGTCACAGTAAGCAGTAATGCGCCTCGCAAGGTCATCACCATCAAAGGTACTGTGACACCTAAGGGACAGAAAATCGAGAACGTATATCCAATAGAAAAAGGTGACATCAGATTAAAAAGCGATTTGGTCAACTTCGGCGATGTCACAAGCAGCGGCAACAAGTCGGCAACATTCGCCATTGCCAACAAACTGAACGAGCCTGTGACATTGACATTCGTAAACCTGCCTAAGCACATAAGCGCAGAGCCTAAAAAGCTGAATGCCAACGAATGGACCAACATGACTATCACTTTTGACGCTACGAAAATCAACGACTGGGGCGATGTGAACAACGAACTGACATTCGTAACCGACAAGAACAGCCAGAAGCAGGTCATCAGATCAAAAGCGAATATCATAGAAAAGTTCACAAACGAGCAGAGAGCCAACGCCCCTATCATCGTCGCTGAGAACGTGGCAAACATCGGAGATGTGGCTGCCGGCAAAAAGGTAAAGAAATACATCGAGATAAAGAACGAAGGAAAGTCAAGTCTTTTGATTCGCAAGGCTGTGGTGACGACAGGCAATGGCATCGAAGTGAAAGCGCCAAAGAAAATCGACGCAGGCAAGACTGCCAAGCTGCAGGTGATAATCACTAACAACGTCGGAAAAGTCACAAACATCTCCGGCAATGTGAAACTCATCACTAACGACCCTGTCCACACAATCAAGAACATACAAGTAAACTATAACGCTAAATAGCATTACTAAATGACATACATGCAGACGCGGAGAAACACTCCGCGTTTGTTGTTTTCAATTCATCCGAACTATGATAATAGATACCCACACACATATCTTCGAAAAAGAATTTGACGAAGACAGGGACAAGGTAATACAACGGGCAAAAGACGCCGGTGTCAGCAAAATGGTGCTACCGAACATCAACACCGAATCAATAGGACGGCTGAAGGAACTCGCCATGTCCGACAAAAATGCGTTCATCCCCGCCATGGGGCTGCACCCGACAGAAATCAACGCAAACTACCGGTCGGATTTAGAAACCATAAAGACAGAACTGTTCGGAGGCGAATACAAAGCTGTGGGAGAAATCGGCATGGACCTTTATTGGGACAAGGAATTCGAACGCGAGCAGACAGAAGCCTTCGAGATGCAACTGGACTGGGCGGCTGAACTTTCGCTCCCGGTACTCATACACAGCCGCAATTCATTCAGAGAAGCCATAAACGCAGTGAAACACAGTCGTTGCAGGAAAGGCATATTCCACTGCTTCGGCGGCACAATAGAAGAAGCAGAGGAAATACTATCGTTAGGCGACTTTCTGCTTGGGATAGGCGGAATCGTGACATTCAAGAAATCGGCTCTACCAGACGTTTTGAAAAACATAGACATCAAACACATTGTGTTAGAGACAGATGCGCCATATCTGTCACCCACGCCACACAGAGGTAAAAGAAACGAGCCTTCATACATCACAGAAGTCGCAGCTGCACTCTCCAGAATCTACGATTTAAGCATTGAGGATGTCGCGCAGAAAACCACGGACAACGCAGTGAACTTACTAAAAATCAAACTATAAGGCATCGTGTTTCAATAAAAGGCCGTTAAGGCAATTGCAATTTTTTCACAAAAAGATGGCATTAAATGCACCTACAAGCATTCATTATTATCTTTTTTTCGTAATTTAGTCGCGCATTTTGCATTATAGTGCGAGCAGCAAGGAGAGATGCTCAATTGGTCATAACATACATGCTAAAAGCATGTGAATCCGAATCGGACCACACGAATTGAATCCCTCTCTCTCCGCTAGAATAGCCTATTTGCGAAAGACTAACAAACAGTAAAACAGAAATAATTATTTATTAATCTAAACACAAAAAAGTAAAATGAAAAAAGTAATCGCAATCATTGCCGTATTGGGTCTTTTCACCCTGGGTATGTCAAACGTTGCAGCTCAAGACTCAGCAGCAGTTGCTGAGACAGCTCAAGTCGACTCTGCCGCAGCTACTGCAGACGAAACTGCAGCTGACGCAGCTGATGTTGAAGAAGAAGGCGGAATCCACAAGGTTCTGAAGCAGAAGTTCATCGAGGGTGGTGCTGGCTTCATGGCATCAGTTGCATTCTGCTTGATCTTCGGTCTTGCACTTGCAATCGAGAGAATCATATACCTGAGCCTCGCTTCAACTGACACTAAAAAGCTTCTTGCTGACGTAGAGAAGGCTATCAACGAAGGTGGTGTAGAGAAGGCACTCGAGGTTTGCCGCAACACTCGCGGACCTGTTGCTTCTATCTTCTATCAGGGTCTTTCACGTTACGACGAGGGAATCGATGTTGTAGAGAAGACAATCACTTCTTACGGCAGCGTACAGGCAGGACTTCTGGAGAAGAACCTTTCTTGGATCGGTCTTTTCATTGGTTTGGCTCCTATGTTGGGATTCATGGGAACAGTTATCGGTATGATCCAGGCATTCGACAAGATCCAGCAGGTAGGTGATATCTCTGCTACTGTAGTTGCAGGTGGTATCAAGGTCGCTCTGTTGACAACTGTAACAGGTCTTATCGTAGCCATCATCCTTCAAGTATTCTACAACTTCATCCTTTCTAAGATCGAGGGTCTGACAAACGACATGGAGGATTCTTCTATTTCATTGCTTGACATTGTTGTTAAATACAACAAAGAGCACAAGGCTTAATACAATTCCTTGAAAATAAGCGATTAAATAGAAACTTTAAAAATAACATTATGCAGAAAATATCAAAATACGCACTTTGGGGCTTAATGGCATTGTCATTCATCTTGATGCTCTGCTTCTATCTGATGACAGGAGACGAGACAATAGATGTAGCTGGCGATGCGCTCCCAGTGCCAACACTGACAAACCCACTGCTTTACTGGGTATATATCCTTTTGGGCTGTGTTGCATTATGCACAGTAGCGTCTGTCGCTATCCAATATGCGATAAAGTTCAAGACTGACAAGCAGGCTGCAATCAAGTCTCTTCTGACTGCCGCAGCTCTTGTTGTACTGCTCGTTATCACATTCTTCATCGGTAGTTCGGAGAAGATGGATATCATAGGATACGAAGGCACAGACAACGTTGGATTCTGGGCACAGTTCACAGACATGTGTCTGTACACAGTATATACATTAGTCGTAATCGCAGCATTGGCGATTGTTGGCTCATACATCTATAAGATAATCAAAAAGTAATCATTGTTAGCGCGGGATTCCTGCGCTAACAAATAATAAAAAGAGGATTAAAAACATGGCAAAAAGGAAAACACCAGGCATTAACGCAAGTTCAATGGCCGATATCTCGTTCCTGCTGCTCATATTCTTTCTTGTGACTACTTCTATGGACGTGAACAGCGGATTGTCCAGAAAGCTTCCGCCACCACTTCCACCAGGAGCAGAACAGCCAGATGTTGAAGTCAACAAGCGTAATGTTTTCGTTGTTCTGATCAACAGCAACAACCAAATCATGGCGCAAGGACAAATGGTCAACATCAGGGACCTCAAGGAAAAAGCTAAAAACTTCATACAGAACCCAAATAACGACCCTACTCTGCCAGCATTGACTCCTGTCAACATTCCATTGATAGGAAATATCAATGTAACAAAAGAGCACGTTATTTCATTGCAAAATGACCGTGGTACTGACTACCAAGCATATCTTGAGGTACAGAATGAGTTAGTTGCTGCGTACAACGAGCTGCGTGAATCGCTTGCGATTGAGAAGTTCGGAGTGCACTACACAGCTTGCACAGAAGAGCAACAGGACGCTATAAACAAAGTTTATCCTCAGAAGATTTCTGAAGCTGAACCTAAAAACTACGGAGGACAGAAATAATGGCAAGATTTAGAAAAAACGGAAGCAAGGAGCTTCCTGAAATCAGTACAGCATCACTGCCTGACATTATCTTCATGCTTCTGTTCTTCTTCATGGCGACAACATCCATGAAGGAGGTCACATACATGGTCAGCATCAGAGTCCCAGAGGCTACAGAGCTTACTAAGCTGGAGAAGAAATCTCTCGTGAAGTATGTATATGTAGGAAAACCGCTTCAGCACCTTGTTGGTCAGTTCGGAAACGAGACACGTCTCCAGTTGGACGACTCTTTCGCCGACATAAGCCAGCTTGAGGAGTACATTTCGCAAGAAAGAAGCTCCATGAAGGAGTCTGACCAAAGCCAGATGATAGTGTCAATAAAGGCTGACAAAGAGACAAAGATGGGTATCATAACCGATATCAAGCAGTCTCTCAGACGTGCATACGCACTTAAGATAAACTACTCTGCCACTGAGCGCATGAAGGCGTCTTACTAATAAAAGCAGAAATAGCATAAAAAAGGATGGCGAAAACGTCATCCTTTTTTATATACCACACATAAGCAGGAATAAAAAAAAAGAACAGATTGAAGAATCTGTTCTCTTAATGATTTCTGTAAAGACTTTGATTAACTTCTTTTAGTCAGCAGCACATAAAGAACCACTCCCAAAACTAAAAGCGCACCGCCGCAGAGCAAAACAACATTTTCCTGTGGCAATACTGCAAAATGATAAAGAGACAATACTAAAACTCCAATTATCACTACTATTGGCCCCAAAGCCTTCATTAATTGATTATCCATTACTATGCGTGTTTTGATATTCTATTTATGTTACAAATGTAAAGAAAAAGAGATTAAAATACGATTGTAAGCACAAAAAAATAGATTTTGACATCAAATGACAATGCATCCACTTAATATTTTCAAGCACTGCCCCGTATGCGGAAGTGAAAATTTCATAGAAAATGACAGCAGATCGAAGAAATGCAAGGACTGCTCATTTGTGTATTATCAGAACACCGCGGCGTCTGTCGCTGCCATAATAAGAAGAGGAAAAGACGAAATACTCGTAACCCGAAGAGCCATAAATCCGCAAAAAGGAAAACTGGACTTGCCGGGCGGATTCGTTGAATTCGATGAAACCGCAGAGGAGGCATTGGCAAGGGAGATAAAGGAAGAATTGAACATAGAGATAAAGAACATAAAGTACGAGTTCACGATACCTAACAATTATAGTTTCAGCGACATGAACATCAGAACACTCGATATGTTTTTCAGTTGCGAGCAAGACGGAGAAAGCAGGATAAAGGCGCAGGATGATGTAAAAGATGCGAAGTATATGAAGATAAACGAATTAAAGGAAGACGACTTTGGACTTGATTCTATGAAAATTGCCATTAGAATTATCAAAAATGGTGCAGAAATGCAGAAATAAAGAGTTATTTTTGCATTTTAATGCACTAATAGAAGCATGCTGCATGCTTGCAATATAAAGAAATGAAATATCTAATAACTCTACTGACCTTTGCGATAGGCGTTTATGCCGTAGCTCAAGAAACATATACATACGCTAACCCTGACCGTGACTTCTACGACGGACGCGAGCTATACATACAGCAGAAATATCCTATTTCGGCGCAATACATAGAAAAGTTCCTCAACAAGAGAGAGAAACACGCCGACGTTGACCTCGTTCAAGAGGCGAAATACTACCAGGCCTGCAACGCTTACAAAATGAGGCAGGAGCACGCGGCTACACTTCTTAGCAACTATGTAAAGGAATATCCTTATACTCCATATCTGGATCAATGCCACTTCATGATGGGAAACATTGCTTTCGAGAACAAGCAATATAATCTGGCAATGGAGGAATACAGCAATGTGAAGATAAGAAGGCTGCAGAAAGACGAGAAAGACCTGCTGAGATTCAACCAAGGATACTGCTACATGCAGAAAGACGAGTACGCACAAGCGAAAGGCGAATTCCACAACATAAAGAACGGAACGTCTAAATACAAGAACTCCGCCTGCTACTTCTACTCATACTGCGACTACGCCTTGGGCAACTATGACGAGGCGCTGAAAGGATTCCAGGCAATAGAGGGACAGGACGAATACAAGGATTTCGTACCATACTACATCGCGCAGATATATTACAAGAACAAGGATTACGACAAGCTGATGCCTTACTGCGAAAAGATTCTCGCGAGAAAGTCTAACAACGCAAACGACGCTGAGGTTTACAGAATTCTGGGCGAGTGCGCATATCAGAAGGAGGACTACAAGAAGACAATCTCGGCTATGACCGAATATGAGAAGCGCAGCAAGAAGGTTGTCAGAAACGACATGTATATCCTTGGCATGTCGTATTACAAGACAGAGGATTACAACAACGCGATAAAAAGGCTGAAGAAAGTAACAACAGAGAAGGACACTCTGAGCCAGAACGCTTATCTGCACTTGGGAAACTGCTATTCGAGAATTGACCAGAAAAACAACGCAAGAATGGCATACCAGACGGCTGCAAAGATGGACTTCGACAAGAACATAAAGGAAGAAGCTGCATACAACTATGCATTGTCAACATACGAGACAACAACGCCATTTGGTGAATCTATAAAGGCGTTTGAAGGTTTCCTTTCGGAATTCAAGAACTCAAAATACAGAGACGACATATACGAAAGAATGGTGTATGTGTACATGTCCAGCAACAACTACGCAGCGGCTAACGAGTCTCTGAGCAAGCTTTCGGTGCTGTCGCCAGAAATGACAAACACAAAGGCATACCTCCTTTTCCAAATGGGTACTGAAGAATTCGTGAAAGAGGATTATGTAGAAGCAATCGACTACTTCAATCAGTCACAACTCACGGGAACTTCAAATTTCGATGTGGCTCAAGTGCTGTACTGGAGAGGCGAGTCGCAATACCGTCTGAAGAAATACACAAGCGCGAGAAAGGACTTCATGGACTTCTTCAAGAAAAAAGGCGCAAAAGACTATGCCAACTACAACATGGCCAACTACAACATTGGCTACACATTCTTCGAGGAGAAAAATTACAAGGAGGCCGCAACATATTTTCTGAAGTACACCGAAAACGAGCAGGATAAGAGCGTATCCACATACACCGATGCATTCGACCGACTCGGCGACTGCTACTACTCCACAAGAGACCTCGTGAACGCCGAGAGATACTATACCAAGAGCATGGAGAACGGCGGCAACAAGGCTGACTATGCGACATTCCAAAGAGCGTATGTGCAGGGTCTGCGAAAGAACTACAGCAGCAAAATCAAGGGACTTGAAGGATTGATAAACCACTACCCTTCATCTGAATATGTCGATGACTCATACTACGAGATGGGTAGAGCCTATGTGCTGAGCGACAAACCAAGCAAAGCGATTGACACATACAAGACACTGATAGGCAAATATCCGGAATCGCCGCTCGCAAAGAGAGCTTCGCTGGAAATAGGAATGATCTACTATAACCAGGGCAACAACGATGAAGCAATTGATGCCTACAAGCAAGTCGTGGCACGCTACCCTAACAGCGTGGAGACAAAGACAGCGCTCGAAAGCATGGAGCAGATTTATGTCGAGCGTAATGATGTTGGCGCATACTTCGACTACACAAGATCAATCGGTTCGCAAGTCGTTGTAACAAACGCCTCAAGAGAAGACTCGCTCACATATCTTGCGGCAGAGCGACTCTACATGAAGGGCGATACGACAAACGCCATCAAAGCGCTTGAGGATTACAGCAGAAAGTTCTGCAACGACTCAAAAAGTCAGAACTGCATAAACTCAAAATTCTACTTGGCCGACTGCTACTTCTCTAACGGCAGAGACGATGACGCGTACAGAATATACGACGAACTGTCGAACATGTACGGAAACCAGCACATGGAGACTGTGTTGGCAAGAAAGGCGCAGATTGCATACGACAAACAGGACTACGAGTCCTCTCTGGAGGCATTCAAGCGACTGGAGAAAGAAGCCCAGGAGCCTGAAAACATCACAGCGGCTAAGCTGGGAGTGCTCAGATGCAGCTATCTGATAAGCGACGCGCAGACAACGATAGACATCGCCAACAAGATTATAAACGACAAGAAGACTTCGACAGAAACTGCCAACGAGGCAAGACTTTATATTTCAAAGGCATACCTGCAGACCGACGAATACGACAAGGCGCTGCCTCACCTGCAGATACTCGCCAAGAACACAAAGACAGAAGCCGGAGCTGAGTCGAAATACGAGCTTGCCAACACATACTTCATAAAAGGCAACGACAAGAAAGCCGAAGACGAAGTCACAGACTTCATATCTCAAGGCACGCCTCACCAGTACTGGCTGGCAAGAGCATTCATACTGCTGTCGGACATCTACATAAAGAGGGGCGACGACTTCCAGGCAAAGCAGTATCTGCTCAGTCTGCAAAGCAATTACAAGAAAGAAGACTCTATACAGGATCTCATAAAAGAGCGTCTTGACAGAATTGAAGAAAGAGAAAAAGAGAATATTGAATAATATCTTCAAAAAAAAGAAAGCGAAGAAAATGAAGAATAACTCGACATATAAGTTCTTTCTATCATGCGCACTCGCTGCGGCATCGCTGACTACGGCGACAGCACAGAACGACAGCGCGATAATAAAAAAGGACATCACCATAGAGAAAGAATACACACCATCCATAAAAGACGCAGGAAAAATCAACGACCTTCCATCGATAAAGGAACCGGTGCTGAAACCGACAGAGGTGAAATACTCTGACTATTCTGTAGCGCTAGACCCTGAATACAAGGTCAGACAGCTCGACGCCGCCAGACTAAAGATTCCTGAGAACAATCAAGATAAGAAAGGATTCCTGAGACTCGGATTCGGCAACTACCTGGGCACACTCGGCGACCTCGTGCTGCCTATAATACAAAAACCTAAGTACGGACTCGACCTCAATGTGAACCACAAAGGCATATTCGACGGCCATGACGGCAACCAGCACCACAAGAGCGATGCGTCGATAAACTTCGACAGATTCTTCAAGGAAGGAAAGCTCTTTGTGAATGGCGGATATTCTTACAGAGGCTTCAACTACTACGGAGAGAACAAACTGTTCAAGGACACGCTCTACTCCATAGAGAACGGCACAATGAAGGGCAAGGACTTCTTCTACGGCAACATGGGCATACACACATGGAGCGCAGCGGCTGGATACAAGTCATACCCAGACAACGACCTGGTGAACAGCCTTTCGGCAAGCATCGCCTACGACGGATTCATGCCTAATGAAGGACTCACACAGCACCAAATCAACACGAACATCGCATACAAAAGGTCGGTCACAAGCGACAACTGGGGTGTAGGATTCAACATGCAGAATTACATATTCGGCGATAAGAATCTGGACCAGACATACAGCAAGGAGGAGGGATTCACGCTCGTGAACTTCAACCCATACTATCAGTTCATGAGAGACAGATGGGACTTGAGACTTGGAGTGAACCTGAACATATCGACCTCTGGCAGAGCATTCGCTCCGACACCCGACGTGAAGGGAACTGTGACCATCGTCAGAAACACATTGTTCTTCTACGCCGGACTGGAGGGCGACTACAACACAAACTCCATGAGCGACATGGTGGATATGTGCCACTACATAAACCTGAACGAAAAAGTAAAAAGCACATGGACACCACTCGACCTCAAAGCAGGATTCAAGATTAAAATTCTGTACAACCTGCTCACCGACCTTTCCATCGAGTACAGGATGATAAAGGACCAGTACTTCCTTGTCAGCGACTCTGCTAACAACGCAGCGCTTGGCAAAGTGGCAACCAACGTGTTCACACCGATATACACGGACGCGAATGTGTTCACAGCCAACTTCAGAACGACATACGACTACAACAACATACTCAACTTCCTGCTGTCGGCAAAATACCACAAATGGTACGCCGACCTGGAGAAAGACGACATGAAGGCCTACAACATGCCTAACTTCGAATTCAACTTCGCGACGATGCTGAAGATGGGCAAGCACATGGCTGCCGACCTGGGACTGTACATAGCCACAGGCAGAGAGGCGCTGAGAGTGGACGGCACAACCAGAAAACTCTCGCCTATATACGACCTCAACTTGGGATTCTACTACAACTACAACAGCAAGCTGAGCCTGTTCCTGAAGCTGAACAACATACTGCACCGCCACTACGAGCAGTGGTACTGCTATGAGGTGAACGGCATCAACGGCTTAGTGGGACTCACATATTCATTCTGAAATCATAAATCAAAATAAATAATTACCATGCGAGAGAAAATTATCATACTGGACTTCGGTTCACAGACAACACAGCTTATCGCACGAAGAATCCGCGATTTGAACACTTATTGCGAGATTCTGCCTTACAACAAGTTCCCATTCGGAAACGAGGAAGGCATCAAGGGTGTGATTCTTTCCGGCTCACCTTTTTCGGTTCATGACGCTAACGGATTCAAGACCGACCTGAGCAACATAAAGAACAAGTATCCACTGCTGGGTATCTGCTACGGAGCGCAGTTCATAGCCTACAGCAACGGTGGCGCAGTCGAGCCTGCCAACACAAGAGAGTACGGACGTGCCAACCTCATGAAGGTGAACAACGAGGACCCGCTGCTCAAAGGCATCGAGAAGGGCGCACAGGTATGGATGTCGCACGGTGACACAATCACAAAGCTGCCACAAAACGGAGAGATAATCGCAAGCACAGAAAGCGTAGCGATAGCGTCATACCGCATCAAGGGCGAGCAGACATGGGCTGTGCAGTTCCACCCTGAAGTGTTCCACTCGGAGTGCGGAAACCAGATTCTGGACAACTTCCTCAACATCTGCGGATGCAAGAAAGACTGGAACCCTGCATCATTCATAGAGGAAACGGTAGGAAAGCTGAAAGAGAAACTTGGCAATGACAAGGTTGTGCTGGCACTGTCAGGCGGTGTGGACTCATCAGTAACAGCGGTATTACTGAACAAAGCCATAGGAGACAAGCTGACATGCGTATTTGTAAACAACGGATTGCTGAGAAAGAATGAGTTTGAAGACGTGCTGAGAGACTATGAAGTGCTCGGACTTAACGTAAGAGGCATAGATGCAAAGGAGAAATTCTACAGCGAGCTGAAAGGCGTTACAGACCCTGAGAAGAAGAGAAAGATAATCGGCAAGGGATTTATCGACATCTTTAATGAAGAAGCCAAAAAGATAGAGGATGTGAAATGGTTAGGCCAAGGAACAATTTATCCTGACGTAATAGAATCATTGAGCATAACCGGAATGACAATAAAGAGCCACCATAATGTCGGCGGACTGCCTAAAGACATGAAACTGCAGCTTGTGGAGCCTCTGAGATTATTGTTCAAGGATGAGGTGAGAAGAGTCGGCAGAGAGCTCGGAATGCCAGAAAACCTGATAAACAGACACCCTTTCCCTGGACCAGGACTCGGAATCAGAATCCTGGGCGACATAACACCAGAGAAGGTGCGCATACTGCAAGACGCAGACGACATCTACATCCGCGGACTGAAGGAGAACGGACTCTACGACAAGGTATGGCAGGCAGGAACTATACTGCTGCCTATCAGATCAGTAGGCGTGATGGGCGACGAGAGAACATACGAGAACACTGTGGCTCTACGCGCTGTGACATCGGCCGACGCAATGACTGCAGACTGGGCTCACCTGCCTTACGAATTCCTTGCGAAAGTCTCTAACGAGATCATCAACAAGGTGAAAGGCGTCAACAGAGTTGTTTACGACATATCATCTAAGCCACCAGCAACTATCGAGTGGGAGTAAGATATATCAGACAATAAAACAAACACACATACACAAAGAATAATGAGCAAACAGAAGCGATTTATATTAACAGAGGATCAGATACCAACACAATGGTACAACATACAGGCGGACATGGTGAACAAGCCTATGCTGCCAAGAAATCCGCAGAACAAGCAGCCTCTCTCGGTAGAGGACCTTTCACACATCTTCTGCACAGAAGTCTCTAAGCAAGAGCTTAACCAGAAGGACGCATGGATTGACATACCAGAGGAAGTGCTTGACAGATACAAGAACTACCGCAGCACACCGCTCGTGCGTGCATACGGACTGGAGAAGGCGCTTGACACACCTGCCCACATATACTTCAAGAACGAGAGCGTAAGCCCTGTGGGCTCGCACAAGCTCAACTCGGCTCTCCCTCAGGCTTATTACTGCAAGAAGGAAGGCGTGAAACACGTCACAACCGAGACCGGAGCCGGACAATGGGGAACTGCCCTATCGTACGCCGCAAAGGTGTTCGACATCGAGGCGAAAGTCTTCCAGGTGAAAATCTCATACCTGCAGAAGCCTTACAGAAAGTCGATGATGCAGACATTCGGCGCTACTATCTACGCATCGCCTTCTGACGTAACCGAATGCGGACGCGCAATCCTAGCCAAGGACCCAGAGAACAGCGGCTCGCTCGGAACAGCCATATCCGAGGCTGTCGAGATGGCAATGAAGACGCCTAACTGCAAATACACATTAGGCTCGGTGCTCAACCACGTGACTCTGCACCAGACCATCATCGGACTGGAGGCGGAGAAGCAGATGGAAATGGCCGGCGAATACCCTGACATTGTCATCGCATGCTTCGGCGGAGGCTCGAACTTCGGCGGACTGGCATTCCCATTCCTACGCCACAACATACTCGACGGCAAGAAGACACAATTCATCGCCGCTGAGCCTGCCTCATGCCCTAAGCTCACACACGGAGTGTTCCGCTACGACTTCGGCGATGTGGCTGGATACACGCCGCTGCTGCCTATGTACACGCTCGGACACAAGTTCATGCCTGCCAACATACACGCCGGCGGCTTGCGTTACCACGGCGCCGGAACCATCGTTTCGCAGCTCCTCGAGGACAAGCTGATGTCTGCTGTTGACATCAAGCAGCTGGAGTCGTTCGAGGCTGGAATGCTCTTCGCTCAGTCCGAAGGCATAATACCTGCGCCTGAGTCATGCCACGCAATAGCCGCAGCCGTAAACGAGGCTAAGAAGTGCAAAGAGAGCGGCGAGTCCAAGGTCATACTATTCAACCTGAGCGGACACGGACTCATCGACATGACAGCGTACGACATGTACCTGAGCGGAAAACTCCAAAACTACGAGTTCTCGCAGGAAGATGTGTACGAGAACACAAAGGACCTCGACGAAGTGAAATAACACACTTGTCCACTATATGAGAAAAGGGCTGAAATTCAGATTTCAGCCCTTTTTCATTTCATGCCCGTCCACTACCACTTAGGCAGGAACTTAGTCACTAAATATAAGAAGAAATCCGTGCCGGAGGTTTCGTGGTCATTCTTGAGATATGTATTGTCGAACTGCACGTTCTTCACGCCTGCATTGACGAAGAACTGATACAGTTTCTCCGAGTTGGCGTAAGGAACAACGTCGTCGTTCTGCGAATGCATTATCAGTATATCGGTGTCGGTGTCCGGTGTCCATCCCGAAGTCAGATCGTGGACCTTCACTGCGTTTAGCAGCGTCTGCGTCTCTTCCGAATTGACGTCGAGATAAGCAGGCTTCATGATGCTCTCGATTTCGTTGGTGCCTATCAGGTCGCTGATTTCGTCAGAGCTGAACTTCTTCGACAAGAACCAACCCTTCCAATGGCTGGCAAGCGGTTTCTGGAACACATCGCTGTACTTGAGCCCCAGCCCGAGCAACTCGTTGTTTGCGATTATCGTCAGAGCCAGCGCCTGAGGCATGCCAAGCGTCTCGTTCTCAATAAAGTTGCGGTACGTCAGCTGCAAGTCGTACGGACCAGCTGCGGCAATGCTCTTGGTGAAATGCACCCGTCCGCGATACTCATCGCTCTGCGACAGCTTTACAGCCGCCACCGTGGTCTGTCCGCCCTGCGAATATCCGTAGTTCAAGATAGTGTCGCCCAGCGTGTAGCCCTCAGAGAGCAGCCATTCACGGGCAGCAAGCAGCGCATCGATGGACGCGCGTGCGTTAGCCTCGCCGAAGCAGTACGCCTGCATCATGTTGTCGGTCTCGCCGAATCCCTGGCAGTCCGCACTGACAACAGCCATTCCCATCGCATAAGGCGCAAGCTGAAGATCGCTCTTGCCTGCTGTGGGAGCCTCGTCGGCGCTCATTATGGAGTAATGGTTATACATCGCCATCTTGCCCACGCGCTTGCTCGACAGCTGGGCTGGAGTGAGCTGCAGCGTAGCCGACATCCATATTGGCATGCCATTGCTGTCCTTGGTCTGATACTTGAAGCTCATGAGTCCGTTGCTGATCTTATCAGTAACCTGCAGCCCCAAGTCAGGCTCGACAAACGTGACGCTGTCCGGGTTCTCCAACAGCACGTTGCCGTCTTTCCACACATAAATCTGCGCAGAGACGAACGTCGCCATAATCGACAGCACAAGAGAAAAAACTATCTTTTTCATTGCTTTTATGAGACTATTAAAACTAGTCTGCAAGTTAGCAAAAATAGAGGGAACGCTTGATTCCTTTTTCACATGTTTCTTAACATCTCCGCCACAACGAGGAAATCCGGGATGGAATGAAGTCCATGGCAAATACATTATTATGTTGATTGTCAAAAAACAACAATTTTTCTACCTTTGTTTTTGCAGTATGCCTTTTTTTGCAGTTGCATACATAGCGCATACTATTAGAGCTCCGAAGGGGCAAACACATCACAGACATGGGTGAAACCCATGGAACAAAGCAAGATTGAGCGAATCCCGAAGGGATGATATTTAACATAAATCACAAAAGAACCCCGAAGGGGCAAACACATCACAGACACGGGTGACAACCCGTGGAACACGACAAGATTGAGCGAATCCCGAAGGGATGACATTTTAACATAAATCACCATGGCTTCAACATTAGTCAAAATAGACATACATATCGTTTTTCATATCAAATCAACAAGCGTTGCAATGAGAGAAAACGACATCCCAACCATTCATAAATACATTGGAGGCATAATTAAAAATATGCAATCTATGCCTATATGTATTGGCGGCGTTGCCGACCACGTACATTTGCTCTGCACGTTGCCTAAAAACATTGCATTGTCTGATTTTGTGCGCAGCATTAAAGCCAACTCAAGCCGATGGATTAAAACAATTGACAACCATTACGCTCATTTTGAATGGCAGACTGGTTATGGCGCATTCAGTGTCAGTCCGTCTCTGCTGGACAAAACAATCTGTTATATAAACAATCAACCGGAACATCACAAAAAGGTCTCGTTCACAGACGAATATGGGGCTTTTTTAAAAGCGTACAATATTGATTTCAACCCTGATTACATTTTCACTGACTGACATATCACCCCTTTGGGGTTCATAATGTATTATATTTTCAATCAGGGGTTTACACCCCTGCCTGTGCTAAATAGTCCTTTCAGGACTAAATTATAAAGCATCTGATTTAAGAACCCCGAAGGGGTGAACAACATCACAGACACGGGTGACAACCCGTGGAACACGACAAGATTGAGCGAATCCCGAAGGGATGATATTTAACCATAATCACCAAAGAACCCCGAAGGGGTGAACACATCACAGACATGGGTGAAACCCATGGAACACAGCAAGATTGAGCGAATCCCGAAGGGATGACATTTAACCCATCAATATATCTTGTCAGTCGGTTCAAAAATATATATCACATTTTTTCATAAATTTGCGCTTATCGTTCATACGATATATCTCAGCCTTGCACCAGTGGCTATAATCTTGGTGCAGCTACATACATAAAAGCGTCAGCCTGATGCTTGTTTTTGGTCGTTTGAAACTTAGGAACTTTCAAAAATTGAAATCAAAAACATGCGAAAGACGATGCTACGGGTGTGTTATACATTCCGGGGTGTGCGTTTGGGCATTACTTGCCCCTATGCACACTTTGCGGACTATATACACGCAGCGTGGGTATCTCTTTGCTTGTCCATTTCAATTGGTTTCCTAAGGCCACAAACGACGGACGGGTGAAGGTTCAGATACCCACGTTTTTTTGTTTGTGGCTACAATAACCGTTTTTGTTTATTGTCCGATTCGGGGTGTTTGGCGGACGAGAATTTTTTCAACTTGATGACCGATTTATCATTTCCCATTACCAAGCTTGAAAATGACAAATTTCAAGTTGTTGTAGACCTGACGTTGTATGCCAAAGAAGCAATTGTTGCTGCTTGCTATAAGCTTACAGATCGATTCTTTGTTCATCAGCAAACAGAAGGAGATTCTGTGTGTGTTGTGTTTGAATCGAAGGAAGGTAATGCTGTTTCTGAGGAAACTGTCAAGCAGTTCTGCAATGAACTCATTGACCAACAGGTTCGTCACAATACAAATCTACAGTTTGGCCATATACGTGATTTGATAGTTGAGGAAGCATTTAAGCCTGTGAGCAAATGAGAGATTATCAGATACTCCCCTTCCGCTTCGCCCGCTTCAACGATTCGGAGTACTTGCTGACAAATGATGTCGGCGAGTATATATTCCTTAGCAATGATGATTTCGAGAAGTTCATCAACAAGGAAATGGATGTGAAGTCAACTGTGTTTCAAGACTTAGCATCAAAGCAAATAGCCACTACAGACAATGTGGAAGATGTAGTGATCATGCTGGCTACGAAGTTCAGAACGAAAAAGAGCATATTGAGGGATTTCACCAGTCTGCACATGGTGGTACCGACCTTGCGCTGCAATTCCAGTTGCATCTACTGTCAAGTGGCTCGAAAGAACATGGACGACCATGAGGCTGACATGACAAAGAAAACGGCAAAGAATGTCGTAAAGACTATCTTTCAGTCGCCTTCACCCTGTATCAAAATCGAGTTCCAAGGTGGCGACCCTTCGACATACTTTGAGATGGTGAAATACATCATTGAGGAAGCGGAGTGGCAAAACCTTTTCAAGAAGAAAGACTTCGGCTTTGTGATATGCACCAACGTCACGTTGCTTACTCCTGACATGGTGAAGTATCTGAAAAAGCACAAGTGCGACATCTCGACCTCGCTTGATGGGCCAAAGGAACTGCACAACACGAACCGCCCGCTACAGGACACGACGCATACCCATGAGAAGTTTGAGGAGAACATCAAGATGATTCGTGAGATATGCGGTCAGGATAGCGTATCGGCGCTGATGACAACATCGAAATATAGCCTTGGCCACTTCAAGGAAATCATCGATGAGTATGTGCGGATGGGCTACAACAATATTTTCCTTCGCGCTTTGAATCCGTATGGGTTTGCCAAGCAATACAAGGAGAAGATTGCCTATCCTGTGGAGGATTTTATCGAGAACTTCAAGGAAGGCCTTGACTATATTATAGAACTGAACAAGCAAGGCACTTTCTTCATAGAAGGATATGCGGCTCTGCTGCTAAAACGAATACTCACACCGTTTGCTACAGGCTTCGTGGATTTGCAGTCGCCAGCTGGTGTCGGCATCGCAGGAGCAATATATGACTGGGACGGCAATGTCTATGTGGCCGATGAGGGCAGAATGTTAGCCCGATTCAAGGACTACTATTTCAAGTTGGGCAATGTGAATGAAGACAGCTATCAGTCGATGTTCAACGGTGAAAAATTGCACCATATCATTGAAAATGCTTGCACAGAATGTTTGCCTATGTGCTCAGAGTGTGTTTTCCAACCCTATTGTGGAGCAGACCCCGTGCGCAACTATTCTGAGCAGGGCGACATGGTTGGGCATCGCCCTACGAGTGAAATGTGCAAGAAGAATACTGCCATTATGCACTACTTGTTTGAATTGCTGAAGAGGCACGACCCAGAGATAAACAGAATATTTTGGTCTTGGATAAATTAGGACGATATGAAACAGATTAACGGAACATCATTCAATATCGAAGCAGACATCCTTGGCCGAATAACGCTGAAAGGAAAGAGCATCTTCAACCGCAAGGATGAGATACTTGTAAAAGCTGACGCTAAGGATTTGCCGTCTGGCTACGCAGCTTTGATTACAAACAGCGAACAAATTGCTGGTGGTAAGCCATGCGTTGGGAATGTGCAAGCGCTCGATGAATTTAACGAGGGCGACGTGGTGCTGATAAACAAAAAGGGAGAAATCGTATTTCTCTACGAGATAAAGTCGCTGCATAATGCCATCTTTGCCACAGAGCGATGTAATCACCGTTGCATCATGTGTCCGCAGCCTCCTGTTGCGGAGGAAGAGGATAAAACACCCTTCAATCTCAAACTGATTTCGCTTATAGACAAGAATACTGAAGAGGTTGGCATTACCGGTGGCGAGCCTACGCTGATAGGCGACAAACTCTTTGACCTCATCAAGCAGATACAGAAGTACCAGCCGAAAGCAGGAATCAGTCTGCTAACCAATGGAGTGAAGTTTGCCGATAAGGAATTTGCCATGAAATTGGCTATGTGCAAGCACCACGACTTGCAAATAGATGTGCCTATATTCTCGGATATAGCCGACGAACACAATCGCATCGTAGGAGCAAAGACTTTCTATAAGACAGTGCAAGGGCTTTACAATCTCGCATTGTTCCATCAGCGAATAGGACTGAGAATCGTAGTGCATAAGCAGACCTACAAACGATTGCCCCAACTTGCCGACTACATCTATCACAATTTTCCGTTCGTCAGCCAAGTGGCATTCCTACAGATGGAAACGACGGGCAACGCAGATACCAATCTCGAAGAATTGTGGATAGACCCATACGATTACAACGAGGAACTGAAGCAAGCCGTCTTGCTGCTGGCCAATCGTGGCATCTGCACTCGTGTTTACAATGCTCAATTGTGTGTGCTGCCTCGCGAAATTAGGGAGTTTGCAGTTAGTTCAATCTCTGACTGGAAAGACACCTATCTGCCCGAGTGCGAGGGATGCAAACTTCGTCAACAATGCGGAGGCCTTTTTGCATCCAACCAGAAGCATCACAGTGCACACATCAATCCCAATTTAGAAGACATCACGGCTTCGGCCTGTGTCTAGTGATAGTTCATTTATTGTTTAACAATTTCAAAAAAGGAGGTCAAATGAAGAGATTTTTGTTTCTCGTGGCATCTGTTTTAGTTGCAGGAGTTACTTATGCTTCTAACGTTAGCAAAGAGATTATTGCAAGCGTGAAAAGTGATAGTGAAACTTCTATAACAGAACAGATGAACCAAGGTTTGATTCTTGAGCAGTCGGCTGACATGCAAATGAAGATGAATACTCATTATTCACATTCATCGCATCGTTCGCATAGTTCGCACCGCTCACATTCTTCACACTACTCAAGTAGATTCTAATTGAGTAAGACAAATTAAAGGATTTCATAGACTTGTTCTATGAGATCCTTTTATAATCACAACGAAATCCTCAATACTCCACCCTGTCGTCCTTGTCAAGCCACTTTTTAAAGACTCTAAGCCCTTCTTGGCTGTCTGCCTGCAACATCTTCACGCTTCTGTATTTAGGCTCCAATTTCAGTTCTTTATAGATAAATGAATCGTCAAAGCCAGCATTCTTGGCATCGTCGCTGCACCCTGCATAATAAACGACGCCGATATGAGCCCAGTAAATCGCGCCTAAGCACATCGGACATGGTTCGCAGCTCGCATATATCTCGCAGTCCGACAAGTCGTATTTTCCAAGTTTTCTGGCGGCTTCTCGTATCGCCAGCACCTCGGCGTGGGCAGTCGGGTCGTTGCTGGCCGTGACTCTGTTGCCACATTCCGAAATCACCTCGCCGTCCTTCACCACAACTGCGCCGAAAGGTCCTCCCCCGTTATCGACATTATGCAGCGCTGTTTCTATCGCTCGCATCATATATTCTTTGCTGTATGCCATACCTCAGGTCTTTTTTCTTGTAAATATACAAAATAAAAGGTCTGCGTTTTCACACAGACCTTTCATTATAAAGTGTTGGAATTATTATTCTACGATTCTGATGCCTCTGTCATCCTCCTCTTCTTCTATGAGGCTCTTTCTGGCCTTAGCCATCTTCTCATAGTCCTCGAGGCTTCCGACGATAACATTGTCGAATGCTCTTTGACCTGTACCAGCAGGCAACAAGTGACCGACGATAACGTTCTCCTTAAGACCGTCGAGAGTGTCAACCTTAGCGTTGATAGCCGCATCGTTGAGCACCTTTGTAGTCTCCTGGAACGAAGCCGCAGCCATGAAGCTTCCGGTCTGCAGAGCCGCCTTGGTGATACCTTGGAGCACCTGGCTTGCTGTAGCAGGAACGGCGTCTCTTACTTCTACAAGCTTGAGATCCTTTCTCTTCAGCATGCTGTTCTCGTCTCTGAGCTTTCTTGCTGTCACGATTTGACCAGCCTTCAGCACCTCTGAGTCGCCAGCGTCTGTTACGACCTTCTTGCCCCAGATCTTGTCGTTCTCCTCGTGGAACTCGAGCTTGTCGGCAATCTGCTTCTCAAGGAATCTTGTGTCTCCTGGATCCTGAATCTCGACCTTTCTCATCATCTGACGAACGATAACCTCAAAGTGCTTGTCGTTGATCTTCACACCCTGCAGACGGTAAACCGCCTGAACCTCGTTGACGATGTATTCCTGAACGGCTGTAGGACCGAGGATAGACAAGATGTCGGATGGAGTCACCGCACCATCTGAGAGCGGAGTGCCGGCTCTTACATAGTCGTTCTCCTGAACGAGAATCTGCTTAGCCAGTGGCACGAGATATTTCTTCTCCTCGCCAGTCTTTGATGTTACAGCGATCTCACGGTTACCTCTCTTGATCTTGCCGAATGTAACCTGACCGTCGATTTCGGAAACGATAGCTGGGTTGCTTGGGTTTCTTGCCTCGAACAGCTCAGTTACTCGTGGAAGACCTCCGGTGATATCACCAGCACCTCCGCTAGCAACTCTAGGTATCTTAACGATCTGCTGTCCGGCCTGTACCTTCTCGCCGTCGTCAACTACCATGTGAGCGCCCACAGGCAAGTTGTAAGTCTTCAGTACATTGCCCTTGGCATCGACAATCTGAGCAGCAGGAACCTTAGCCTTGTCCTTGCTCTCGATGATTATCTTGTCGTGCATGTTTGTAGCCTCGTCAACCTCAGTCTTGTAAGTCACGTTCTCGTCCATGTCAACGAATACGATCTTACCGTCAACCTCAGTTACAATCAAGGCGTTGAATGGGTCCCACTCACATATTCTTGTACCCTTCTCTACTGCAGAGCCGTTCTTCACGAACAACTTAGAGCCGTAAGGTATGTTCTGAGTTGTGAGAACTGTATTTGTGTTTGTATCAAGTATTCTCATTTCCGCCATACGGCCGATTACTACCTGATATTCAGTTCCGTCGCTTTCCTTGACATCGACAGTTCTAAGCTCGTCAATTTCAAGCTTACCAGAATATTTAGATGTGATACCAGTGTTAGCACTTGCGTTGCTTGCCACACCACCGACGTGGAATGTTCTCAATGTCAGCTGTGTACCAGGCTCACCGATTGACTGTGCCGCGATTACGCCGACAGTCTCACCCATCTGTACCATTCGGCTTGTAGCCAGGTTACGTCCGTAACACTTAGCACAAACACCTCTCTTGCTCTCGCAAGTAAGAACGGAACGAATCTCGACTCTCTCAAGTGGAGAATCCTCGATCTTCTGAGCGGCATCCTCGCGGATTTCCTCGCCTGAAGCTACGATAAGCTCGCCAGTCACAGGGTCGTAAACATCATGTACAGAAACTCTACCGAGGATTCTGTCATACAATGTAGCTACGACATCCTCGTTGTTCTTGACCTCTGTAGCGACAAGACCTCTCAATGTTCCACAGTCTTCCTCGTTTATTATCACGTCTTGTGACACATCGACAAGACGACGAGTCAAGTAACCTGCATCGGCAGTCTTCAAGGCTGTATCGGCAAGACCCTTACGAGCACCGTGTGTTGAGATAAAGTACTCAAGCACTGACAGACCTTCCTTAAAGTTAGCCAAGATTGGGTTCTCGATGATCTGACCGCCTTCTGCACCAGACTTCTGAGGCTTAGCCATCAGTCCACGCATACCGGAGAGCTGACGGATCTGCTCCTTAGAACCACGGGCTCCAGAGTCAAGCATCATGAATATAGCGTTGAATCCCTGATTGTCTGAAGACATCTGCTTCATCAGGACATTCTGCAAGTCGTTGTTGACGTGAGTCCAGGTATCGATGATCTGATTATAACGCTCGTTGTTAGTGATAACACCCATGTTATAATTGTTCATGATCTCCTCGACCTCCTCGTATCCCTTGTCAACGAGTGCCTTCTTCTCCTCTGGGATGATCACATCACCGAGATTGAATGAAAGACCGCCCTCGAATGCCATTCTATATCCAAGGTTCTTTATATCGTCAAGGAACTTACATGTTCTTGCGACACCGCAAGCCTTGATCACCTTAGAGATAATGTCACGAACAGACTTCTTAGAAAGAACTGTGTTCAAGAATCCAACCTCAACTGGCACATACTGGTTGACAATAATTCTACCGATAGTAGTCTCAATCATCTTGTCAACGATCTTGCCGTTCTCGTCGAGGTCCTTAGTCTTGATCTTCACGATTGCGTGAATATCAGCGCGTCCCTCGTTGTAAGCGATAATCGCCTCTTCTGGAGCGTAGAATGTCAGTCCCTCTCCCTTAACGCCTGTTCTTGGCTTTGTGATGTAGTAAAGTCCAAGCACCATATCCTGCGAAGGCACTGTGATAGGCGCTCCGTTGGCTGGGTTAAGGATGTTGTGGCTCTCGAGCATCAGCAACTGAGCCTCGAGTACAGCCTCGTTGCTCAATGGCAAGTGAACGGCCATCTGGTCACCATCGAAGTCGGCGTTGAACGCTGTACATGCCAATGGGTGCAACTGTATGGCCTTTCCCTCGATCATGTGAGGCTGGAATGCCTGGATACCAAGTCTGTGAAGTGTAGGAGCACGGTTCAGCAGAACTGGGTGACCCTTCATCACATATTCAAGGATGTCCCATATAACTGGGTCTTTTCTGTCTATTATCTTCTTTGCTGACTTAACGGTCTTGACAATGCCACGCTCGATAAGCTTTCTTATGATGAATGGCTTGTAAAGCTCGGCTGCCATGTACTTAGGCAGA
The DNA here is from genome assembly GCA_017937025.1 of Paludibacteraceae bacterium. Classification (GTDB taxonomy): domain Bacteria; phylum Bacteroidota; class Bacteroidia; order Bacteroidales; family Paludibacteraceae; genus UBA4363. Next base: position 32,456 of record JAGBEJ010000010.1, read on the forward strand.
CCGCACTCGCCCATCTTCAACTCTGGACCTACGACGATTACCGAACGTCCTGAGTAGTCAACACGCTTTCCTAACAGGTTCTGACGGAAACGTCCCTGCTTTCCCTTCAAAGAGTCTGAGAGAGACTTCAACGGACGGTTTGCATCCGACTTAACCGCGCTTGACTTTCTACTGTTGTCAAAGAGTGAGTCAACTGCCTCTTGAAGCATACGCTTCTCGTTACGGAGGATAACCTCAGGAGCCTTAATCTCGATAAGTCTCTTAAGACGGTTGTTTCTGATGATAACACGACGATACAAATCGTTCAGATCCGAAGTCGCAAATCGTCCACCATCCAGTGGCACAAGCGGACGGAGATCTGGCGGAATCACAGGGATAATCTTCATGATCATCCACTCTGGACGGTTCTTGCCCTTAGAAGCACGGAACGACTCAACAACCTGAAGTCTCTTGAGCGCCTCGTTCTTTCTCTGTTGGCTTGTATCTGTATCAGCCTTATGTCTGAGTTCGTAAGACAATGAGTCAAGATCTATCTTCTGAAGCAAGTCATAGATAGCCTCGGCACCCATCTTAGCGATGAACTTGTTTGGATCTGAGTCGTCAAGATTGTGGTTAGATGGATCGAGCTTCTTCTCGACAATGTCAAGATACTCGTCCTCTGTCAACAATCCGCCTTCCTCGATACCTTCCTCGCCTTCAAGAACACCTGTTTGTATTATCACATACTTCTCGTAGTAGATGATGGCGTCAAGCTTCTTGCTTGGCATTCCCAACAGATAACCGATCTTGTTAGGCAAAGAACGGAAGTACCAGATGTGAGCCACAGGAACAACCAAGTTGATATGTCCCATTCTCTCGCGGCGCACCTTCTTCTCTGTTACCTCGACACCGCAACGGTCGCAGACAATACCCTTGTAACGTATTCTCTTGTACTTTCCGCAGTGGCATTCGTAATCCTTAGTAGGACCGAAGATTCTCTCGCAAAACAGACCGTCTCTTTCTGGCTTGTATGTACGATAGTTTATAGTTTCAGGCTTCAAAACCTCACCAAATGAATGCTCCAGTATTTCTTCTGGAGAAGCCAAACCAATGGAGATTTTGGTGAAACCATTGCTTTTGGATTTATTTTCTTTTCTGAAAGGCATATGCTTTTCCTATTTATCGTTGTTTATTCCAAATTAACACTAAGACCCAAACCTCTCAACTCATGCAACAGCACGTTGAATGACTCTGGGATGCCAGGAGCTGGCATTGGATCACCCTTGACTATCGCCTCATAAGCTCTTGCACGACCCATAACATCATCAGACTTGATTGTAAGGATCTCTTGAAGAATATGAGTTGCACCGAATGCCTCGATAGCCCAGACCTCCATCTCTCCGAATCTCTGTCCTCCGAACTGAGCCTTACCTCCAAGAGGCTGCTGAGTAATCAATGAATAAGGACCGATAGAACGAGCGTGCATCTTGTCGTCAACCATGTGACCGAGCTTAAGCATGTAGATCACACCCACTGTAGCTGGCTGGTCGAAACGCTTACCTGTTCCGCCGTCATATACGTAAGTTCTACCGTATCTTGGGAGTCCGGCCTTGTCTGTCCACGAGTTGATGTCATCGAGGCTCGCACCGTCGAAGATGTTTGTAGCGAACTTCTCGCCGAGCTTCTTGCCTGCCCATCCGAGAACAGTCTCGAAGATCTGTCCAAGGTTCATACGAGAAGGCACACCCAGTGGGTTCAGAACTATATCAACAGGTGTTCCATCCTCAAGGAATGGCATATCCTCTTGACGTACGATGTTAGAAACGATACCCTTGTTTCCGTGTCGTCCTGCCATCTTGTCACCCACGCGGATCTTTCTCTTCTTAGCGATGTAAACCTTTGCCAACTGGATTGTTCCTGCTGGAAGCTCGTCACCGATAGTAAGAGCGTACTTCTTACGCTTGATCTGCGCGTCGATTTCCTTGTACTTCTTGATGTAATTTACAATCACATCCTTTATCATCTCGTTCTTGTGAGCATCTGTTGTCCACTTAGAAACGTGAACAGAAGTATAGTCAAGGTCGTTAAGAGCCTTCTGAGTGAACTTAGTGCCCTTTGCGATGACTTCCTCGCCAAGATAGTTCTTGACACCTTGTGAAGTCTTGCCGTTAGTCAGAGTCATGAGCTTCTCAATCAAGATCTTGCGCAACTCGCCAGTTCTTGCCTCGAACTCCTCGTCTATCTTTGGCAATATCACCTTGTCCTGAGCCTTCTTGGTCTTTGTTTTCATCACCTTAGAGAAGAGCTGCTTGCCTACAACAACACCATTCAATGATGGAGTTGCCTTCAAAGAAGCATCCTTAACGTCTCCTGCCTTGTCGCCGAAGATAGCTCTCAAAAGCTTCTCTTCTGGAGAAGGGTCAGACTCTCCCTTAGGAGTGATCTTTCCTATCAGGATGTCACCTGGTCCTACGTGAGCACCGATTCTGATGATACCGTTCTCATCAAGATCCTTAGTGGCTTCATCACTGACATTTGGTATATCTGGAGTAAGTTCCTCTAATCCTCTCTTAGTCTCTCTAACCTCCAAAGCATACTCGTCAACATGCACAGAAGTGAACAAATCCTCCTTCACAGCACGCTCGTTAAGCACGATAGCGTCCTCGTAGTTGTAACCCTTCCAAGGCATGAACGCAACCAAAAGGTTTCTTCCCAATGCGAGCTCGCCGCCTTCTGTTGCATATCCTTCAGTCATTATCTGACCTGGAGTTACCCTCTGTCCTCTCTTCACGATAGGACGAAGGTCTATAGTTGTGCTCTGGTTAGTCTTTCTGAACTTAGGCAGATTGTAAGTCACGATGTCATCATCGAAGCTTACGAATCTCTCATCGTCAGTTCTGTCATATTTCACCTTGATGCATGTAGCGTCAACGAATACTACCTCACCGTCCTTCTCTGCTGCAATCTGAGTTCTAGAATCCTCAGCCAACTGCTGCTCGATACCAGTACCTACGATAGGAGCCTCGTTGTGCAGCAATGGAACTGCCTGACGCATCATGTTTGATCCCATCAGCGCACGGTTTGCGTCGTCATGCTCCAGGAACGGAATCAAAGACGCTGCGATAGAAGCTATCTGGGTTGGACTTACGTCCATATATGAAACCTCAGATGGAGCTACCACTGGGAAATCAGCACCCTGACGTGTCTTGACTTTGGATTCTGTGAATGTTCCATCCTCAGCCATAGGCACATTTCCTTGAGCTATGATCTTGCCCTCTTCCTCCTCTGCAGTCAGATAAACAAGACCGTCCTTTGAAAGATCAGCCTTTCCGTTCTCTACCTTTCTGTAAGGAGTCTCGATGAATCCGAGGTCATCAATCTTCGCGTATACACACAAAGAAGAAATCAAACCGATGTTTGGACCTTCTGGAGTCTCGATTGGACACAAACGGCCGTAGTGAGTATAGTGCACGTCACGAACCTCGAAACCTGCACGCTCTCTTGACAAACCGCCAGGACCGAGAGCAGACATTCTTCGCTTGTGAGTTATCTCAGCAAGTGGGTTTGTCTGATCCATGAACTGCGACAATGCGTTAGTACCAAAGAATGTATTGATAACTGACGAAATTGTCTTGGCATTGATAAGGTCAACAGGAGCGAACACCTCGTTGTCTCTAACGTTCATTCTCTCTCTGATAGTACGAGCCATTCTCGCCAAACCGACACCGAACTGGTTATGCAACTGCTCACCTACTGTTCTTACTCTACGGTTGCTCAAGTGGTCGATATCGTCAACCTCTGCCTTTGAGTTTATCAACTGTATCAAATACTTGATAATCTCAATAATATCCTCCTTAGTCAGAACCTTGACATTCATATCTGTCTTAAGTCCCAACTTCTTGTTGATTCTGTAACGACCTACATCGCCCAAGTCATATCTCTTGTCCGAGAAGAACAGGCCATTGATAGCCTCGCGAGCTGTCGCGTCATCGGCTGGGTCTGCGTTTCTCAACTGCTTGTAGATATACAGCACAGCCTCCTTCTCAGAGTTACTTGGGTCTTTCTGCAGTGTGTTATATATAATTGCGTAGTCACTGAGGCTCTGATCATCCTTATGGAGAAGGATTGTCTGCACTCCTGACTCAATTATCTTGTCAACATCATCAGACTCGATAACGGTCTCACGGTCAACAACAACCTCATTTCTCTCAATTGTTGTCACCTCACCGGTATCCTCGTCAACAAAGTCTTCCATCCATGTCTTCAATACTCTTGCAGCCAATTTACGACCTACAGCCTTCTTAAGGTTTGTCTTGTTGACCTTAAGCTCCTCAGCCAAGTCAAATATGTCAAGAATATCCTTATCGCTCTCGAAACCGATAGCTCTGAGCAATGTAGTTACAGGCAATTTCTTCTTACGGTCGATGTAAGCATACATGACATTGTTGATGTCTGTAGCAAACTCTATCCAAGAACCCTTGAATGGGATTATTCTTGCTGAATAAAGCTTTGTTCCATTGGCATGGATGCTTGAACCAAAGAATACGCCTGGAGAACGGTGAAGCTGAGAAACAACAACACGTTCAGCACCGTTTATCACAAAAGTTCCCTTGGCTGTCATATAAGGAATAGGGCCAAGATAAACGTCTTGTATTACGGTGTCAAAATCCTCGTGCTCTGGGTCGTTGCAAGAAAGTTTCAGTTTTGCCTTGAGAGGTACGCTGTATGTCAGACCTCTTTCAATACACTCGTCTATGCTGTATCTTGGAGGATCAACATAATAATCAAGGAACTCTAACTTGAAGTTGTTACGAGTATCCTCAACAGGGAAATTCTCTGAAAATACTTTATATAAACCTTCATTCTTGCGTTTGTCAGCTGGAGTATCCAACTGGAAAAAGTCACGGAATGATTTTAATTGCACCTCCAGAAAATCCGGATACTTAACCGGATTCTTTATAGTAGAAAAGTTTACTCTTTGTTTTTTAGTAAGAGAAGACATTGGATATGTATTTATATGAACTAAATAGGAATTCTATACACAAAAAGGTTTAGAGTCCCGTACTAACGGGATTCTAAACCATAACTCCTTGATTAGGAGTATTTTCTCTTATTTAAGTTCAACTTCAGCGCCCTGCTCCTCAAGTTTAGCCTTCAGAGACTCAGCCTCTTCCTTGCTAGCACCTTCTTTAACTGCCTTAGGAGCTCCGTCTACCAAGTCCTTAGCCTCCTTCAGACCAAGACCTGTAAGCTCTTTTACAGCCTTAACAACTGCAAGTTTCTGTGCACCTGCTGACTTAAGGATTACGTCGAATGAAGACTTCTCCTCTGCTGCAGCACCACCTGCTGCTGGACCTGCTGCTACTGCAACTGCTGCAGCTGCTGGTTCGATACCATACTCGTCCTTGAGGATCTGAGCCAACTCGTTTACTTCCTTAACTGTCAAGTTTACTAACTCTTCTGCAAAAGCTTTTAAATCTGCCATTTTATTCTAATTTAATTAAGTTTATACAATATGATTTTTCTTGACCTTACGGTCTGTTTTTAACGCTTACTAAGTGTTTCAAGCTCTCCTAATATCTTGTCTCCAGCAGATGCCTTCAAACCAGATATTACATTCTTTGCTGGTGACTGCAGCAGTGCAACGATGTCTGCTATCAACTCGTTCTTGCTCTTCAAAGATACAAGTGCGTCAAGCTGATCAGCTCCATAATAGCTCTGCTCAACGAATGCTCCCTTCAATACAGGCTTCTTGTTGTCCTTAGAAAATGACTTGATCAATTTCGCAGGAGCGTTGCCTGTGTTCGAAAGCATGATTGATGTCGAACCTACAAGAGAATCGTAAGCCTGAGAATAATCTGCGTCAAGCGACTCGAAAGCCTTCTTAAGCAGAGTATTCTTAACAACCATCAATTTGATTCCGTTGTTGAAACACTCTCTTCTCAAGTTACTTGTTTGAACTGAGTCCAAACCAGCTATATCTGCCAGATATACGTGAGCATATTCACCTATAGTAGACTTAAGCTGGTCAATTACAGCTACTTTTTCTTCCTTTTTCATTTCAATTCTCCTTTATTTTAAAGTTCGTCTACTGCCTTAAGGTCAATCTTGATACCTGGGCTCATTGTACTTGAAAGATAGATGCTCTTAACATAAGTTCCCTTCAGAGAAGCAGGCTTCAACTTCAAAAGAGTCGAAATGAACTCCTTCGCGTTCTCAGCAATCTGCTCAGCTGTGAATGATACCTTACCTATTGAAGTGTGCACGATACCAAACTTATCAACTTTGAAGTCTATCTTTCCTTGTTTTACGTCTTTAACAGCCTGACCAATCTCGTTAGTAACGGTACCGCTCTTAGGGTTTGGCATAAGACCACGAGGTCCCAACACTCTACCCAGAGCACCAATCTTACCCATAACTGATGGCATAGTGATGATAACATCAACGTCGGTCCAACCGCCCTTGATCTTGTCAATATACTCATCAAGTCCTACGTAATCAGCACCAGCTGCCTTTGCTTCAGCTTCTTTATCCGAAGTACAAAGCGCCAAAACACGTGTCTGCTTTCCTGTTCCGTTAGGAAGAGATGCAACGCCACGTACCATTTGGTTAGCCTTGCGAGGATCGACACCTAAGCGCACGTCAACATCTACTGATGAATCAAACTTTGTAGTTGTGATTTCCTTTACCAGGTTTGATGCTTCTGCTATGCTATAGCTCTTTCCTTCCTCAATTTTCTCTGAAGCCAACTTCTGATTCTTTGTTAGTTTACTCATTTCTTCTGTCTTGCTTAATTGTTTTCAGGAAATGCGCCTTTGATGGCAATACCCATACTTCTTGCAGTACCAGCTACAAGTCTCATTGCAGACTCTACTGTGAAACAGTTCAAATCTGGCATCTTGTCCTGGGCGATTGCCTTAACTTGATCCCAAGTTATCTCGGCAACTTTCTTACGGTTTGGCTCAGCACTTCCGCTCTTTTTCTTAGCTGCTTCAAGTAATTGAACTGCTACAGGTGGAGTCTTTACTATGAAATCAAAAGACTTGTCAGTATATGCTGTAATTACTACTGGCAATACCTTTCCTGCTTTGTCTTGAGTTCTAGCATTGAACTGCTTGCAGAAATCCATGATGTTAATACCCTTTGAACCCAATGCAGGTCCCACTGGTGGTGATGGATTTGCTGCTCCTCCCTTAATCTGTAACTTAATAAATCCAGCTACTTCTTTTGCCATGGTTTGTTTTTATTATTTAGTTAATTCTCACGAGATATTGCAAGGCTATACTCGTAACCGTTTCGCCTTACTCCTTCTCAACTTGCGTATAACCCAACTCTAAAGGGGTCTTACGCCCGAAGATCTTCACCATTACCTTCAGTTTCTTCTGACCGGCGTTAACTTCCTCAATTGTGCCGCTGAAACCGTTGAAAGGACCGAAAATCACCTTCACCGACTCTCCGACAGTATACTGAAGATTCAGCATCTCCTCTTCCTCGTTCTGGCGAGCATCGACAGTTCCCAAGATTCTATTAACCTCGGACTGACGCAAAGGTGTTGGTTTAGAAGGGTCATCTGCCAAGAAACCGATAACGTTAGGAGAATTGCTCAGTCTGTGAGCAATATCACCAACAAGATTAGCTTCAACCAAAACGTATCCAGGCAAATAAGCGCGCTCCTTAGTGACCTTCTTGCCATTAGGACGCACTGTTGTGATCTTCTCCATAGGGATCAGAACCTGTCCAACATTTTGACCGAAAAGTGATTTCTTAATCTCAGACTCCAGATACTCCTTAACCTGATTCTCCTTGCCACTAATAGCTCGGAGAACATACCACTGCATTTTTGACTCTGCCATTTCGCCTAACTGAGATATTAAAGAATACTGTAAATTAACTTCATCAGACCTTCGAAACCAAAGTCTATTACCATTACTATCAGCGCAATAATCACGGAAGCTAATAATACGACTACTGCACTATTGGCGAGTTCCTGCTTTGTAGGCCAAGAAACTTTATAGGCAAGTTCCGAATAAGATTCTTTGATATAGTTTACGATCTTCATTTTTCTTTTATTGTTAGCACGGAACGAGAGGCTCGAACTCCCGACACCCGGTTTTGGAGACCGGTGCTCTACCAACTGAGCTAGTTCCGTAAATTGCGGTGTCACTGCAACGTGACACCGCTTTATTTCAAATCAAATTGATTAGTCAAGAATCTCAGTGATCTGACCTGCGCCTACAGTTCTACCACCCTCACGGATAGCGAAACGAAGACCGTTGTCACATGCTACTGGCTCGATCAACTCAACTGTGATAGTTACGTTGTCACCAGGCATTACCATTTCAGTTCCTTCTGGGAGAGAGATCTCACCAGTTACATCCAATGTACGGATGTAGAACTGAGGACGATACTTGTTGTGGAATGGAGTGTGACGTCCACCTTCTTCCTTCTTCAGGATATAAACCTCAGCCTTAAACTTTGAATGAGGTTTTACCTGTCCTGGGTGGCAAAGGATCATACCTCTCTTAACCTCGTTCTTGTCGATACCACGGAGAAGAAGACCTACGTTGTCACCAGCCTCACCCTGATCAAGAGTCTTACGGAACATCTCAACGCCAGTTACTACTGCGTTCTTCTCCTGACCAAGACCAAGAAGTTCAACCTCGTCACCTACCTTAACAACACCTGTCTCGATACGACCTGTTGCTACAGTACCACGACCTGTGATTGAGAAGATATCCTCGATAGGCATCAAGAATGGCTTATCAACCTCACGCTTTGGAGTTGGAATCCAAGAGTCAACAGCAGCCATAAGCTCCATTACCTTGTCTTCCCACTCTGCCTTGCCGTTCAATGCGCCAAGAGCAGAACCACGGATGATAGGAGTGTTGTCACCATCATAGTCATAGAAGCTCAAAAGCTCACGCATATCCATTTCAACGAGCTCAAGCATTTCCTCGTCCTCGACCATATCGCACTTGTTCAAGAATACAACGAGTCTAGGAACGTTTACCTGACGAGCCAAAAGGATGTGCTCACGAGTCTGAGGCATAGCACCATCAGTTGCAGCAACTACGATGATAGCACCGTCCATCTGAGCAGCACCAGTTACCATGTTCTTTACATAGTCGGCGTGTCCTGGACAGTCAACGTGTGCGTAGTGACGGTTCTCTGTTTCATACTCAACGTGTGAAGAGTTGATAGTGATACCACGCTCTTTCTCTTCTGGAGCGTTGTCGATAGATGCGAAATCTCTAACAACGTTTACTTCTGATGGAAGCCTCTTTGAGAGTACAGTTGTGATAGCTGCAGTCAAAGTTGTTTTACCGTGGTCTACGTGACCGATTGTACCAATGTTTACATGGGGCTTGGTACGCTTAAATTCCTCTTTTGCCATTATTCAAGAATATTAATTAATAAAATAATACACTATTTAGAAGGATTGCTCCTTTTTTTTCAAAAATCTAATGAGCTGTTGACGGGAGTTGGACCCGTGACCTCTTCCTTACCAAGGAAGTGCTCTACCACTGAGCTACAACAGCATTTGAGCGGAAAACGGGACTCAAACCCGCGACCCTCAGCTTGGAAGGCTGATGCTCTAATCAACTGAGCTACTTCCGCAGTTTTTTGTGGGTAGTGATGGATTCGAACCACCGAAGTCGAGAGACAGCAGATTTACAGTCTGCCCCATTTGGCCACTCTGGAAACTACCCTAACCAAAAAAGTCGAGCCTCTTGTCGGATTCGAACCAACGACCCCGAGATTACAAATCACGTGCTCTGGCCAACTGAGCTAAAGAGGCGTTCTCAATCTTTAAAGATCTTTCGTTGATGGCACTCCATCAACAAGCCGTTTCAGTAGAAATACCAAAACGGCTTGCAAATGTAGTGTTTTTTTTAAATACACAAAAATCTTTTGAGAATTTTGTTATCTACTTTTTTCCTTGCTCTTTGTGATTTGCTTTTCAATAGCCATTAACGCAGTATCCACAGCCTCCTCAAAAGAGTCCGCTGTCTTCTCTGCGAAAAATTCTGCGTTTGGCACCCTCACCTTGATTTCTGCATTCTTGTTGTTTGAAGTCTCTGGCTTAACAACCTTCAATATCACATCAGCGCTTATAATCTGGTCATTAAGTTTCTCGAGCTTTGAGACTTTCTTATTGATGTGCTCTTCCAATCTTTCTGTAACCTTGAAATGAATAGGTTGAATCTTGATATCCATAATACCTCCTCCTAAAAATTATGTTCCGAAGAACCTGTTAAAAAATTATGTTACTATGCCCTTGGATGGGCTGTTTTATATGTCTTTATCAATTTCGCGAACGACGAATGAGTATAAACCTCCGTTGCAGCCAGACTGCTATGTCCGAGAAGCGCCTTCACGGCATAAATGTCCGCCCCGTTATTCAGCATCGTAGATGCGAATGTGTGTCGCAGCACATGCGGACTTCTTTTCTTCAAAGAGCTTACCTTGGTCAAATTCCTATGAACCACATCGTAAACCCCGCGCCTGTACATTTTTTCGCCGTTTTTCCTTACGAACAAGTCAGAAGTCTTCCCAACCTCCGTATTTCTCTTAGCCTTATAAGCATCAATCTCCTTAAGAAGTTTGCCGCCAATCGGTATGAGCCTCTCCTTGCGCCGCTTACCGAACACTCTCAGCATTCCTCTGCCCATGTCAATATCACTGTCCTTTATCTCGACAAGCTCGGAAACACGTACGCCGGTCTGGTAGAAAAGGTCGATTATAAGTTTGTCCCTTCTGTCCTGGAACTCATCGCCCGTCATCACATCATCAAGCAGACGCCCCATTTCCTCCTCACGGAAAAACTTAGGCAACGGCTTAGACGCCTTAGGGAGAACGAGAACCGCTGCAGGATTCTTGCTCACAAGTCCCTCTCTCCTGAGATACTTGTAAAACGAGCGCAAGGCCGAAATCCTGCGTTTTACAGTCCTCACGCCGACAGCGCCAGAACCATCCGACATTTCCACGACCCACTCTCTCACATCCGACACACCGACACTCAACACATCCTTACTCAAACGCTTCTCACAAAATTCAGAGAACTCAAGCAAGTCATTCTCATAAGCCTGAACGGTATTCAAAGAATACTTTCTCTCCTTCTGGAGATACTTCAGAAAACTATCCACGTTCAAGTCCATTTGTTTGACTTTATTTGCACGAAATTAACAAAAAAAAATCACAAGTGCAATACACTTGTGATTTTTTTATCTGAATCTTGATTCTAATTATTCAGCGTTATCCTGAAGGTGCTGAACATAGATAGCGTGCTGCTTAGCGATTCTGTTTGTAACAGAAGGCTTGTCATAGCACTGGCGGTTTCTGAGCTCCTTAACTACGCCAGTCTTCTCGAATTTACGCTTGAACTTCTTGAGTGCTTTTTCTATGTTTTCACCCTCTTTAATTGGTACTACAATCATGATTTGTTAATTATTTTAGTTTTGTTGTTAATTCTAATTCTCGATTTTCGAGGTGCAAAAATATGCAATCTGTTTTATTCTACAAAATTTTCTGTTCCTTTTACGAAAAACAATCCCCCTTTCCTGTTGTTCTATGTTGCTTTATATTTTTTCAAGAAGAGCCACAGCTTGCGCCGCCATGCCTTCCTCGCGCCCCACAAAGCCTAAGCGCTCTGTCGTGGTCGCTTTTACACTTACGTTCTCAACATCAGTGTCCATTACCTCGGCGAGCTTCGCCTGCATCTGCTCGATGTACGGACTGAGCTTCGGTCTCTGAGCACAAACTGTGGCATCCACATTTCCTATCTCATAGCCAGCGTTGCGGACAAGTTCAACTGTCTTGCGCAGAAGAATCTTGCTGTCAACGCCCTCAAACTCCAAAGCCGTGTCAGGGAAATGGTAGCCTATGTCGCGCATGTGGGCAGCACCCAGTATCGCATCACAGATGGCATGTATCAGCACATCGGCATCCGAATGACCAAGCAAGCCGTTGCTCTCGGCGATTTTCACGCCGCCAAGCCATAGCGCCCTGTCCGCAGCGAACTGATGGACGTCATACCCGAATCCGACTCTTATCTTGCTCATTATTAGTTATTGAACAGGTCTCTGATGCCGTCGATGTCAAACATGAGAGAGAATCTCAATGTCTGGTCCAATGGGTTGGTCTGCGAAGCCAATGAGTACGAAGCGTCTAAAGCAAGCATATTGAGCTTGAAGCCCGCACCGAAAGTCCAGAACTTTCTGTTACCCTTGTTCTCGTTCTCATAGAAGTAACCAGTACGAACGAAGAACTGGTTGTTGTATGAATACTCAAGACCGAGAGCCCAAGCCACTTCCTGGAACTCCTCCTTAGTAGGAGCATCACTGAAAGACTTGAAGATAGAACCGATAACGGACTCATCAGCTCCCTTTCCCTGCAAATCAATTGTCACATTACCAGTCTCATCCGTCGTAGTCTTATAGGTTGAGCTTGGCACCATAAGCTTGTTAGCATCAACACTGAGAGTAATCTTGTTGTACTCGTTTATTGGACACTCGAACGATGTACCAAGTCTGAAATTCGCTGGCAAGTAATAGTTTGTATTACCGTCGTCGTAAGAAATCTTAGTACCTATATTCGAGAGATTAAGACCGAAAGACAAACCACCCTGCTGCCCCCAGAGCTGCAAAGGCATTCTGTAGGAAGCAGCGATGTCGGCAGCGAAAGCGTTGCCTGGATAGAGCGTCTCTACAGAACCGAAATCAACACGGATATATCTCAAAGCCACAGCAGCAGCCCATCTTTCAGAAAGCTTTCTTGCATAAGCCACATCGACAGAAAGTTCGTATGGACTTGTAGAACCTTGATCGTTACCCATCTCATCTGTCACTGTGATATCACCCATAGAGAAGAATCTCAAAGAAGCACTGACAGACTGCATTTCACCGAACTTCCAATAACCAGCCGCATAGAGAAGGTTGATGTCATCAACAATCTTCTTCATCCATGGAGTGTAGTTAATCACGAATCCCGCAGAACTCTCCGAGAACACGTATTTAGAAGGGTTCCAGTACTGTGAGTTAGCATCCGGACTTGTGGCTGCACCAGCCTCACCCATACCGCCGGCTCTCGCATCGGCATTAACTGTCAACGAAGGGACGGCAGTGATTATAGGTCTCATTCCATCTGCCGCGTTAGCTGTGAAAGCTGCCGCGAACAAGAAACCCAGTAAAAAGATTTTTTTCATTCGTTTTAATTATTTTGCTATTATATTATCAATTAACCGGCTGATTATAAAATATATACAGACATACAAAACCAGACCATCATTGTAAATTAAAACTATATTATTCTTAAAAACCCACAATATTACAGCAAATTGTGTTATTGATGAAAAGCAATAAAGTTTTTTTTTCCTATTTAACAATTAACTTATTCGTCTTCACGTTCTCGCCATTCGCCTTAGTGTCAGTCCAGATGCGGTATGGATAAACACCAGGACGGAGCAGTCCGTCAACTCCAACGCTTATCGTCGCCTTAGACCCATCATTATAGAAATCCTCGGAGTTACGGAACAAGACATTTCCTGCCGTGTCGTAAATCTCAAGCTTGAACGAAACCTCGGTCTCTGGCTGGTCGTGCTCAACCACGAAGTTGACTGTGCCATCCCTGTCAACAGGATTTGGATATGCGTACATCTTATAAACGCCTGTCTTCTTCTTGACCTTGAGTTTGAACGCCAATGACTCCGACGCTGAATTATTCATCAAATCCCAAGCTCTGAGTGTGAGCGTGTAGTTGCCAGGATTCAATTCCGGCAGAGTATATTTCAGATGACCGCTCTTGTAGGTTCCGAGGTCGTTCTCGTAATAGTCGTTAAGATTGATGACGAGCGTTGTGTCGCCCTCTATACTCAGCTGCAAGTCATGACCGATTCCGCTTCCTGTGGTGTTTATGCCGTTCTCGTCGGAGATTGTGGCATAGAGAATGGACGACTCGTCTATCGTGCCTCCCGACTTGAAGAAAGGAGAATTGATATACATATTAATAACAGGGCTGTTCTCTTCGAACTCGACGCTCTCGTTGGTGCTGCCGATGACCAAATCCTCATTGAAACCGTTAGCCTCAACATCCTCGCTGTCGTTTTTCGCATACATATTTATACGTCCTGTTCCGTAGTCGTAGGCAATGTCCTTAGGAACGAGGAAGAACAGCTCATAATTGCCATATTTGACATTGACTTTGCCCTTGAATAGCGTGCTGACTCTGTCCTTATATGTATAGGTAGTCTGCCCACCTGTGACATTGCCTAATGTAGTGATGCTCTTGAGTTTATCCTGCACAACAATGCTCAACGTGCCGTCGAAGAGCGAGTCGGTCTTGACGGCGTTCTCGTCGAGGACTCTACCCTTGATTCTCACCACGCTAAGCGCCTTGATGGTGTCGAAGGCGAATTTGTTTCGCAGACTGTCGTTCACAAGCACAGGATATTTATATGACATGCTGCCGTCAGGCTGCAGCCTCATCATGTTCACGGAGTCAACGACAATTTTCCTCGTTGGCAACGGAAAACGAAGCGCTGGGTCGCCCAGCAGGACGTAAGGCAGTCTGTTGCTCGCCGACGATCCTTTGGCGGTAGTATTCTTAGCACGGCGGAAAGACTCTCCGAAAGTTATCGGCTTGCCGTTCTCCTTAGCGAGGAAATGCTCGTGGTAATTCTTGTTAAGCGCAAAGTTTCCGTCGGCATAAACAGTACGACACGCCGTAAGCAAGGCGATAGCGCCGCCCTTGTCTCTGAGCAGTAGTTCCTCACCGCTGGAGACACTCGATTTGTCGAAATCACTGTAGTCGCAGGTCGCGGTGTAGAAGAACGGGTATTTCTTGTTGTAAAGATTAGTAATGTCGGTTCTGTCGAAGAATTTCTCAGCCGCGAGCCCTTCGGTACTGCCGTGTCCGGTGTAGTCGAAGAACAATGTGCCTTCCGAGAAGTACTGCATGATTTTGTAGTGCACCTCGGGATAGGACGCGCCGTTGGATGTCACTGTCTTGGAGAAGGCATCGGTGAAAAGCCTTGTGACCTGAAATTCCTTGTGGCTTTTCTCTATTCGCTTGGCGAGCGTGTCTGACTGCCATGTGTAGCAAAGGCTGGCGTCGTTGTCGTCGTCGGCTATGTAAACAAAGCGGTTCTTCCAGTCGCCTTTGAGCGAATCCTTGAGATAAGTCTGCACTTTGGCAACCATTGCGCTCGCCTGCTCCGCGCTCGACACAGGCAGACGTCCAACGCCAATGTTCATGGTGTCGGAAACGAGATTGGCACCAGTCTCGTCGGAGAGCATGGCGAAATAGTCGTCGGTGGCATATGAACCAGTTGTGGTATGCAAGGAGTTGACGGACTCGTAGGTCAGCACCTTATTATAAGGCACATTCACTTTTTGATAACCACGGTGGTCGTAAGTGGCGTCGCCGAAAAGCAGAAGGTTCTGCGGCTTATGTCCATCTGCGGCTCTATCATAGATAGACTTCATGAGCCAGCGATATGCTGTAGCATCGGGCGTACCAGACGAGAATTCATTGTAAATCTGCTGAGGAGTGACCACCAATGTCGATATTCCGTCATACTGTGAATGCAAATCAGCCAATCTGTTGGCATAAGCCAGATACTCGTCGGGAGTTATGACCACAAGACCGACATTCTTTATGGCGTGAAGGTTCTGATTGGCGACCTCCTCGACAAACGTCGGCGCAGGGAAATACGCAAACGGCTTGACTGCCACATATTCACGCAAAGCCGAAGCGTCAGCCACGAAAGAATACTTGCCTGCCGAATACGAGGTCTGCACATACTTCACATCAGCAGGATTGGTCATGTCCCACACCACCAAATCAGAGCCGGAAAGACTATAACCGACAGCCGACGCGCCTGTGACCGACGGCTCTCTGAACTGCATGTACGAGCCAGACATGACAAGATTCCTATAGGCGCAAACCTCGATATAGTCCAGCCAAGCAGAGCCGTAGGAACTGCCGTTGAACTTGAGCCCGAGTGTAAAGTCGTCGTCAGACGGAGTGAACGACGCCTTCAATGTATTGTCCGAAGCCGTGACCAATGAACTCTTGGCTGACAGATTAGATGTGAAAGACTGAGCGCCGTGAGTCAGCACAGCCGTCGTAGAGGCAGTAGCCCCCGAAGCCATAGACACGACGACCTTCATCGCGGAGTCCTTCCTTATGTTAGGGAACGAGAAATCGAAGTCATGAACCGACGAGTTGGAGAACACCTCGCCGAACCACCTTTGTCCCGACGCAAGCAGATTGGTCGTCTCCTCCTCGTACACCGAATAGTCCATGAACGAAGTCACGGTCTTGGAAGGTACGTCGGAGAGGCTCGGCTGTACATTGTCGTTAATCAGTTTGTCGGTGCCGACGTCGGAAGTGACGAAGTAGTAGCCGTAGTCGGAGTATGGATTAAGAGTGTGGGTGAACAGCCCTGCGGCATCGTACTTCCACGTCACTGGCCCTTGGGCATAGAAAAGGATGAAGTCGCCGGCATTGAAGACGCCGTCGGCGCCCTTCTCCATCCAGACACTGAGCTGCGGCAGGTCATCGACCTTGGCATCGGAGAAATCCTCGGAGAGCTTAGCGCCGCCGTAGCCGAAGACTCTCGGTCTGGAAGGGTCGCTGATGCCCCACTGCTTCAGGTTCTCGTATGTTATTTTGTAAACGCCAGACGAAGAAACTGCGATTCTGACCCATTTGCCCGACGACAGCACCGAATTGTCAGCGAAGCTGTGCAGCCCCGCCGCCGACAACGAGCACAACAGCGCCTGCATCACCCAAAGCAATGCAAACGCCAGAGTCTTGCCATTTCCACGTCTTGTCATATTGTCATTTAATATTGAAGTCCAACAACTTGCGCTCGCCTATCTTGCCCACGACTCGCGTGTCCTTAGCCAGCAATGCCGCTCCAGCAGGCGTGCCTGTATATATGAGGTCGCCTATCTTAAGCGTGAAGAACTGGCTGACGTAAGCGATTATCTTGTCGATGGAGAACCGCATGTCCCGCGCATTGCCAGCCTGCACCTGAACGCCGCCAACCTCAAGAGTGAAGTCCAGCGCATCCTTGTCGCCTATCTCCTCCAAAGATACAAAATCTGAAATCACCGCAGAGCCGTCGAACGCCTTGCTTATCTCCCACGGCTTGCCCTCCGCCATGAGCCGGCGCTGCAAATCGGCAGCCGTAAGCCCCATGCCAAGCGCCACAGCGTCATAATAACGGTGCGCGAATTTCTCCTGGATGTTTCTTCCCAGTCGCGATATGCGGAAAACAAGCTCGGCGCCGCCCACAATCTCTTTAGAGAAATACGGCAAATAATACGGTTTATTGCCCTTGAGCAACGAAGAATCGTTCTTCATGAAGACCACCGGCTCGCTTGACGCATCCGCATAATTGGACTCAACACAAATTATCTTCATACTGCCTTACTTATTTTTATCCATAGCCGACAAGCGGTTGAACATCAGCGCCAAATGCGAATATATTGACGTGTTCTGCACGATTATATCCTCTGGCACACGTATTCTGTACGGCGTGAAGTTCCATATCGCCTTTATGCCGCCGGCTATCATCTGCTCAGCCACTCGCTGCGCGAACTCGACAGGCACTGTGAGTATTCCAATCTCGGTCTTAGTCTGTCGGCAAAGCTCAGGGAAGCGGTCCATGTGATGGATAGGAATCTGGTTTATTCTCATGCCGGCCATCTCGTATTTGACATCGAACCCGGCTATGATATTAAGTCCGTACTGAGCGAGTCCGCTGTCCTGAATCAACGCTCCACCCAAGTTTCCGACACCGAAAAGGAACGCGTTATGTCTGTTGGCGAAACCGAGAAACTTCTCCAGCTCCTTGGCAAGCATGGAAACATCGTATCCGACCCTCGTCTTGCCGGAAATGTTAACGTAAGACAGGTCCTTAGCCACCTGCGAGGCATCTATATTCAGGTCCTTGGCTATCTGTGTAGATGACAAGGACGTCTCTCCGCAAGCCGCCGTCTGCTTGGCGTAAGCCAGATACCATGGCAAACGTCGCAAAACCGGTTCCGGCACTTTGAAATTCTGGTCTATAAACTCACTCATACCGATTTAAATTCTAATTTCGATGCCATTGCCCTTCAGATACGCCTTGAGTTCAGCTATACCAATTTCACCGTAGTGGAATATTGACGCCGCCAAAGCCGCATCCGCCTTGCCCTCCTTGAACACCTCGGTGAAGTGCTCCATCGTGCCTGCTCCGCCGCTGGCTATCACCGGCACGTTGACAGACTCGGACACGGCTCTTGTTATGTCAATGGCGAAACCGTCCTTTGTTCCGTCGTTGTTCATCGATGTCAGGAGAATCTCGCCAGCGCCTCTGTCCACAGCCTCCTTCACCCAGTCCTTTGTCCTTATCTCGGTCGGGATGCGTCCGCCGTTAAGATAGACGAGCCACTCGCCGTCCACGAACTTAGTGTCAACAGCCAGAACGACACACTGCGAGCCGAAGTTCAGCGCGAGGTCGTTTATCAGCTGCGGATTTCTGACTGCGGCTGTGTTCACAGAAATCTTATCGGCGCCGCAATTCAGCAGTACAGACACGTCATCGACCGACGATATTCCGCCGCCGACGGTGAAAGGGATGTTGATGTTTCGCGCTATTCGGCTGACCAGCTCCGAGAGTGTCTTGCGTTTCTCGTTGGTCGCGGTTATGTCGAGGAAGACAAGCTCGTCGGCGCCGTCTCTGGCATATTGCGCGCCCAGCTCGACAGCATCGCCCACCTCTTTGATATTCAGGAAGTTGATTCCCTTTACAGTCTGCCCGTTCTTCACATCCAGGCAAGGTATTATTCTTTTTGTAAGCATACAGCTCTGTTATTTCAATTCTATAAAATTACGAAGTATTGTCTCGCCCACGCTGCCCGATTTCTCCGGATGGAACTGCGTTGCGTAGAAGTTGCCCTTGTTGAGCGCTGCGCTATACTGCAGTCCGTACTCCGCCTTGGCTATTGTGTTCTCGCCCAGCTCGGCGTAAAATCCGTGCACAAAGTAAACATACGGATTCTCAGGCAAGCCCTTGAACAAGTCCGACTTCAGGTCGGTCAGGTCGTTCCAGCCTATCTGAGGCACTTTCAGCTTGTCGTCGAATTTTTTCACATCAAGGTCGAATATGTTCAGACAGTCGGCGTTGCCCTCCTCACTGTGTCGGCACATCAGCTGCAGACCGAGACAGATGCCCAGCACAGGCTGCTTGAGCTGAGGAATCAGCAGGTCCAGTTTCTTGGCCTTGAGATACGCCATGGCTGTGGACGCCTCGCCCACGCCCGGGAATATCACTTTGTCGGCTGCGGCAAGCACCTCAGGGTCGTCAGAAACCTCGGCGCTGATGCCGATTCTCTCCAGAGCGCATGACACGGAACGTATATTTCCCGCATTATATTTCACTATCGCTATTTTCATAGAAAATCATCTTTGTTTTATTAATTGCGGACACAAAAGTAATGATTTTTATCCGCTTACACACATTGATTATAATATGGCTTTAGAACTAAAAACAATACTCATTCATTATTTTGATTTTTTTCAAAATTAAGTGGAGCATAATCTTTACAATGACACGATAAAAATATTACCTTTGGACATTTTTGAATAAATATTCACAAACATATCATGACTAACAAAAAGACAATAGGACTGGTGCTGTCCACCATAGCTTTGCTCGTGCTATGGCTCTTGCCGTCAACAGCATTCGGCATAAATGACTTGTCCGTAGTAGAGCAAAGAGTTATCGCCATATTCGCCTTCGCGGCTATCATGTGGATATCGGAGGCTATTCCTATCTGGGCGACATCGGTTCTCATCATCGTCATCATGCTGCTATCGGTGTCCACCAGCAGCGTCTGGTTTTTGATACCGACCGACACCGAAACCCAAGCGGCTGGCGAACTGATAAAATACAAAGATATAATGGCGACATTCGCCGACCCTATCATAATGCTGTTCCTTGGCGGATTCGTGCTCGCCATAGCAGCCAAGAAATGCGACCTCGACGCTAACCTCGCGAGAGTGCTCCTCAAACCTTTCGGCACTAAGTCACATTTCGTGCTTCTCGGCTTTATCGTCATCACAGCCCTGTTCTCAATGTTCATGAGCAACACCGCCACCGCAGCCATGATGGTAACAATATTAGCACCAATACTCAAAGCCACCGACGACTGCAACGGCAGCGGAAAAGTCGGACTGGCACTGGCAATACCTATCGCAGCCAACATCGGCGGAATAGGAACGCCTGTGGGCACACCGCCTAACGCCATCGCATTGAAATACCTGAACGACCCAGAAGGGTTGAACCTGAACATCGGATTCGGAGAATGGATGATGGTCATGGTTCCATTCGTCATCATACTTCTGCTCATCTCATGGTTCCTGCTTCTGAAGATGTTCCCATTCAACGAGAAGAACATCGTCATCAAGATTGAAGGCGAGATGAGAAAAGACAAGGACGCTATCATTGTTTACGTTGTGTTCGCTGTCACTGTGCTCCTGTGGATGCTGGACAAGGTGACTGGCGTTAATGCCAACGTCGTGGCACTGATACCTGTGGCTGTGCTTACAATGACCGGCATCATCAAGAAAAATGACCTCAAGGAAATTCCATGGGACGTACTGTGGCTCGTGGCTGGAGGCTTCGCGCTCGGCGTGGGCATGGACAAGACTGGTCTTGCCGAGCACCTTGTAAAAGCAATTCCATTTGAGACATGGCCAACAATGGTGACAATCATCGGCTCGGGTGTTCTCTGCCTGCTGATGTCAACATTCATAAGCAACACAGCCACCGCAGCGCTTCTCGTGCCAATCTTGGCTGCTGTAGGAGCTGGAATCGGCACAAGCCTTGACGCATTCGGCGGCATCACTTCGCTGCTCGTGGGCATCGCGCTCTGCGCATCGCTTGCCATGGCACTGCCTATCTCGACTCCTCCAAACGCCCTCGCCCACTCTACCGGGCTTGTCAAGCAGAGCGACATGGCGAAGGTTGGTGTCATCATCGGTGTCATCGGTCTTATCATGACATACTCTATGCTGCTCCTGATTGGAAAGTACATCTTCTAATCAAGCAACGATATAGAAATAGCAAAGGCGCATTTTTCAATGCGCCTTTGTTGTATGTTTACAAACATACCGAATATTTAAAAATCAAATCCTGTTTGAATCGCAAGTCCATCTAGAGTGTGACCCTTCACAAAGTCAACACCACTATACTTCGCCTGATCAACCCATTTTTCTAAGCCACTGATATTCTGTCCACTAAATCCCAAACTTAAGTACCATCCAAAATTAGACAATATCGCAACGCTTATACCTGCACTATATTGATGATAAAAGCCGCCGAAATTGCCGCCATTTTCTACATCTTCCATTGTACTAACCGAATATCCCAGCTTCATTCCCACAAACGGAGTTACTCTCTTACGCCCTATAGGAAAAACTCTAAAATCAACATAAAAAGGAATAAAGGCATCAGTATCATCCAATTCAGCCCAAGTGTAAGAAGAATGATATTTATAAACATTCACACCTATACCAACTCCAAAATAAAAATAAGGATTAATCTGATATCCATGAGATGTAGAAAGCATAAAAGCTGCATACGAATCAAAAGTGTTGTTCAACCCAACAAATCCCCCTAAATCAACAAAACCTCTATACCCCTTATGCCTAAAATCATTCCAAATATTACCACTTTCCACATCAGTTCCTATTATATCCACCGAGTGAGACTCCTTGGGCAAATCATTCACTTGAGGCTTAACATCTATCTTAACTTGTGGCACATCAGATTCCTTCTCCAATTTTTCCACTTGATCGGTTCCGTAAACAAACAAGCTCCCATCAGAAGTCTGTATCTTGACATTTCCACCCATATTAAACTCAAGGATTTCTCCCTTTATTACACTTCCGTTCTTCAAATAAAGAACATCCTTCGCCATCACAGACGCGCCTGCCATCACTATGGCTAAAATCACAAATAATTTTCTCATATTACCGTATTTTTAATGGTTTACCAACATACATAAAAAAAACGTGGAACTTTTTCCGTTTGCATCTGAGTCACTGAGGTCCTGAACTACCTAAACGAACTATATACAAACGAGCAAAAGCCCACGCTAAACGTGAGCGTCCTCGCTTCGTCACAGTTCGTTTTCCAAAATTGTTCAGGTTTCAGTAGACTCCAGACTTAGCAATTACGCCTTATTTTATGTTCTTAATTTCTTCCTTTTCTGTTTCTTGTATTTTCTATTTTGCGTTAATACTCTCACAAATATAATTCATTTATATTTCATTGTCCACAATTATCCCATCAACTCGTCGAGTTATATAACAAAAAAACTCCCGAGCCTCATCGGTCCGGGAGTTTATTATTCATGCTTGGTTTTTGCTTATTTCTTAGTGGTTTTCTTGGCAACGGCCTTCTTTGGCTTTGGTTCTGCCTTGGCTTTAGGCGCGGCAGGCTCTTCTTTCGCCTTCGCCGGTTTCTTGCCAGCCTTCAGCTTGGCTATCTCCTCCTCCAGCTCCACTATCTGCGACTCTTGGTTGTTTATGGTCTTGAGCAGCGAGTTGAGTTCCTCGTTGTCGATAGTCGTAGGATACTGCTCGTCCACTCTCTGCAGGAAGTCGGACAAGATGTTCATATAGTTCATGAACGCCTCGTATGGGCTTTCGTACGGTCCTGTGTGGGCGATTGTGTTGCCGGCGAAGTGCTTTGTGGACATGTAGTAGAAATTGTCGCACGCCTGCAGATTCAGCCAGTCGTACTTAATGGCTCTGTCGGTGCAGAGACGCACTCTCTCGCTCACGGCATAGAGTTTCTGCAGCGCCTCGCCTTGCAGGTCGTTTCCGTTCCATGCGCTGAGGTCCTTCTCCTCGTCCGCCCATGAGATAGGCTCGCCGGTGGTCAGCACATCGTCGTTCTTAGACTTGGCAATGACCTCAGAAGGCGTCATGAAGTTCACTTTCTTTATCATTGCCTGATATGGCAGCGCCTTGAAAAACTCGAAGATGCCGGAGTCGGCGTGGTTATTGATGCCGAGCGCGCCGTAGTTCATGCCTACGACCATGAAATCCTCGCCGTCCTTCATGTCAGCCACCCAGTTTATGTACTTGTCGGCTGTCAGCGGATACTGGTCCCATCCCCAGTTGGAAAAGCGGAAAGCGATGTTGTCGGACATCTCGGTGTTGCGTGGCAGGAGTGTCAGATCGACATACGGATGCTTGTATGTGTAGTTGGCGCTCTTCCAGCCTAAGATGTGGCGCGCGCCTTCGAGCAATGCGCCCTTGAATCCGAGCTTGGATATGTACTCGCCTATCTCGTCGGAGTAAATGAGCTCTGTGTTGCAGAAAACCTTTGGTGTCTGTCCGAAGAGCGACTCGATTTTCTGGCTGTGGCGCTTGACCTGAGCCTTGAACTCGTTCTCGTCATACAGCGCAGAGAGCGAATGTGCGTAAGGCTCGCCGAGAAGCTCCACAGAGCCTGTGTCAACAAGTTCCTTGAAACTGTCAATCACCTCCGGCGCATACTGCTCCAGCTGCTCCAAAAGGACTCCCGAAATCGAGAATGCGACCTTGAACTTACCATTTGTGTTCTGTATCATCTCCAGCAAAGTCCTGTTCGCTGGCAAATAACAGTTGTCTGCAAGATACCTCACCGAGTCCTCGTTGGCAAAGTCATTATAATAATAATGGTCCGTACCAATCTCGAAGAAACGGTATCTTTTCAGTCTTAATGGCTGATGCAGCTGAAAGAAGAAGCATATTGACTTCATAGAATCTCTATTTTGTTTTGTTATTTCTTTAGTTAATTAGTTCCATCCGAGCACTTTGTTATATATCGCTCTGACTTTGCGTCCTGCGGCCTCCCAGGTTATTCTGTTCACCTCGTCCTCGCCCATCTCGTGCAAAGACTTGTACATGGCTGGATAGCTCACAATTGCGTGTATCGCGTCCGCCATCGCGTCTATGTCCCAATAGTCTATCTTGATGGCGTTGTCAAGTATCTCGGCGCATCCCGACTGCTTGGAAACGATAGTCGGCGTGCCCACCTGCATAGCCTCCAGCGGCGATATGCCGAAAGGCTCGGAAACCGACGGCATGATGTAAACATCGCTCTCCGACAGCATCTCCGTCACGTCCTTGCCTCTTAGGAAGCCTGTGAAGTGGAACTTGTCGGCGATATTTCTCGCAGCGGCAAGGTGTATCATCTGGTTCATCATATCACCCGAGCCTGCCATCACGAAACGCACGTTTCTGGTCTTCTGCAGAACTCTGTACGCCGCCTCAACAAAATACTCCGGTCCTTTCTGCATGGTTATTCTGCCCAAGAAAGTCACGACCTTGTCCTTTCGCGGAGTCTTTTGGAAACTGTCTCTGTCGGCCAGCGGCTCGACGGCGTTGTGTACTGTGGAAACCTTGGCCGGATTCTGTCCGTATTTCTCGATGACGGTCTGACGTGTGAGGTTGGAAACGCAGATTATGTGGTCAGCCTCATCCATGCCTCGTCTCTCTATGTCATAGACCTGAGGGTTGACATTGCCTCTGGATCTGTCGAAGTCGGTGGCGTGGACATGGATAACCAGCGGCTTGCCGGAAATGTGCTTGGCGAATATGCCGGCAGGGTAAGTCAGCCAGTCGTGCGAGTGGATAATATCAAATCCGCCCTTATGAGCCACGACCGAAGCCACAGCCTCGTAGTTGGAGATTTCCTCCATAAGGTTCTTAGGATACACTCCCGAAAAGTTGACACAGCCAAGCTCGTCTGTTCCTATGCGGCGGAAATCATAACGTATATTGTCACGCAGCTGGAAATACTCATCTGGGTGCATGGTCTTGCCGATTCGCGAATTGACATGGTCCCATGAGTTTTCCTTCCATACGATAGGAACATTGTTTGCGCCTATAATATGCAGGAACGACTGGTCCTCATCTCCGTGAGGATGAGGTATCACAAAAGTGATATTCATGTCGCCCTGTTTGGACATTCCCTTGGTCAGACCGTATGAAGCCGTTCCAAGTCCTCCGAGTATGTGAGGCGGGAACTCCCACCCGAACATTAATGCGTTCATATCTTAAATACTAATCTTCGTTGTCAAACTGTTTCAATATGCCGAGCGTTCTCGTGGTCTCTGCCACTGACATAGCGAACGACATCGCGCCTCTTGGCGTGTAAGGAGGGTTACCGTCGTAGAACTCGTTCAGAGTTCCGATGCATCCCTGTCCCATCTCGCTCTCGAATCCGATTATCATTCTCTGCATGAAGAACACGCCAGAATGCTTGTGTATCTTCAGGTAAGCCTCGGAGAACGCGCCGATGAGCCATGGCCATACTGTGCCGCTCTGGTAAGTGTAGCTGCGGTCCACCTCGTTGCCTGCGCATATAGGCTTGTACTGTCCGCTCTTAGGCGAGAGGGTTCTGAGTCCTCGTGGAGTGAGCAGCTCTCTTGTGACAATATCGACAACAGACTTCTGCTTCGCTCTGTCAAGCGGCGAATAAGGCAGCGAAACGGCGAATATCATGTTAGGACGCACCTCCTGGTTTCTCTCTGTGCCTATGATATAGTCGTAGAGATAAGTGCCGTTCCAGAACATCTGGACGAACGACTGCTTGGCGAACTCCGCCTGATAATTTATTATGTCGGCATCGTAGCTGTCGTTGCGTTCGTTTGAAATTTCGGCGTCGAACTTCAGGGCGTTATACCACAAGGCGTTTATCTCGACCAAATAGCCTGTGCGTGGAAGCACCGGTCTGCCGAAGCATGTGGCGTTCATCCACGATGCCGGCTTATCGTAGCCGTTGGTGAAGAGCAGTCCGTTGTCGTTAAGCGTGAGGTTCGGATGCATGCCCTCTCTTATGAAGTTGACGATGCGTATTATCCAGTCTCCGTATCTTCTGTTAGCCTCTGCTATTGATGTCTTTATCGCATACTGCTGGAACGCCCATATCAGCCAAAGCAATGCGTCGGGGCTTTCCAGTTCCTGTATCTGCGACTTGTTAGGCTTGCCGTCCATGAAATCGGCAACGGCCTTCAGCGCAGTGTCCATGACGTCGCGGAACAGTTCCAGATTGTCCACAGCGAGCGTGATTCCAGGCAGCGAGATGAACTCGTCTCTGGCTCTGCACTTGAACCATGGGTATCCTGCCATGATGTAATGACCCTTGTCACGGTAGTTGTAGAACTGCGAGCCGGCATTCTTCAGAGTGTTGAAGAAGTCCAGTCTCGACGTTCTTCCCGAAATCTCGTCGTTATACTGTTTGTTGAGTTTCTTAGGGTCGGCGTCCGAGATTCCAGCGGAGAAAATCACGCTCTCGCCCGGATTCAACGTCAGCTCGAAATATCCAGGAGTGTAAAGGTCCTCTCTGAAGTCATATCCTCTGTCCTGCTCCTTGAAATATTCGATGTTCTTATACCAATCCTGGCTGTCAACAAACTGATTCTCCTTAGAGAACTGCATGCTCAGATGCGGAAGCTTGTCGTAAAGCTGTATTCTTATGCCGTTGTCTATAACGTCATAGCTCTTGTTCAGCGTGTTGTTCTCGTGCGTCAGCTCATTGACCGAGCGGAACGCAAGGAGCGGACGGAAACGCATAGTCACTGGAGCGTGAGACTCCAGCATAGAGTACTTGATGAGGATTCTGTTCTCGTTGGAGATGAACACACGCTCCTTGGAGAACACTACTCCACCGACTCTATAAGTAGTGCAAGCCACAGTTTCCATCGTAAACTCCCGGATATACTTGTGCCCCTTAGGCGAATAATGGTTGCCCTGGAACTTGTGTATTCCCATGTTGAATTCAGCGCCATGCTGTATCACAGTCTCGTCCAAAGACGACAGCAGAACATAATTGTCGAAGTTATGCTCTGGCACAGGAACCACCAAAAGACCGTCATACTTGCTTGTGTTACAATCTATTGGCGTAGTCACAGAATACGCTCCAAGCTTATTGGTACGAAGCATGTCCTTAGTCAAGGACTTTTCGAGATTTATAAGTTGCGACTTGTCAAACTTAAGATAACTCATACTGTCTGTTTCAGTAATATAGATGATACTTGCAACAAATCTAAAAAATATTTTAGTTAAAAAAAAGTCTGCGCCGCATTAAAACACATTATAATGTGGCAAAAATGTCGCACCTTTGCAACGCCTTAAGCACACTACTGAAACATAGTTGCCAATGGCATAATCCGTTCCGCCGTTTAGAATACGAGCCGGGACTTCATAAAAAACATAATATGGCTTACAACAAAAGAACATTCAACAACAACGATAAGCGCTCCGGCAACGGAAGACGCCAATCATGGAACGACCGCAGCGGACAAGGCGGCAGAGCTAACCGCTCGCACGCAAGCCGCCGCTACAACGACGACTTCGAGGCCGACAGCGACTTCGACAACAAGACACCAAGACGCAGAACCAGCAGCCGATTCTCCGACAACAACGGCGCACACCGCCCAAGCAGAAGATTCGGCAATAACGACGACAGACGCGACTCACGCGGCAGAAGCAACAGCGGATTCGCCAAGAGAAGTTTCAGCGACGACGGATACGACCCAAACGCAAAGTACTCGCTGAAAAAGCAGCTTGCGCACAAGGCCAAGACAAGAAGCAACGACGACCCTGTACGCCTGAACAAATTCATCGCCAACGCCGGACTGTGCTCACGCCGCGAGGCTGACACTTACATCGAGGCGGGAGTCGTGACTGTGAACGGCGAAGTTGTGACTGAGCTCGGATACAAGGTGATTCCGTCAAAGGACAAGGTCATGTTCCACAACGAGCCTATCAAGGCCGAAAAGATGGTCTATGTGCTGCTGAACAAGCCTAAGGACTGCGTAACCACAACAGACGACCCGCACGCGCGCATAACAGTGATGGATATCGTGAAGAACGCATGCAAGGAGCGCATATACCCAGTGGGCAGACTCGACAGAAACACTACTGGCGTGCTGCTGCTGACCAACGACGGCGACCTGGCCGCCAAGCTCATGCATCCGAAATACAACAAAAAGAAGATATACCAAGTGACGCTGGACAACCCGATAAGGGAGGAAGAGCTGCAGAAACTGCGCGACGGCGTGGAGCTGGACGACGGCAGAGCGTACGCCGACGAAGTGGACTACATCGAGGGCGGCTCCAAGAAAGAGGTCGGCATAGAGATACACAGCGGAAAAAACAGAATTGTGCGCCGTATGTTCGAGCATCTGGGTTACAAGGTGATGAAGCTCGACAGAGTGTATTTCGCCGGACTGACCAAGAAGAACCTGCCACGAGGAACTTGGCGCTTCCTGACTCAGGAGGAAATCAACTACCTGAAGATGGGAAGATTCTAACGATAAGGCATAGAAACAAAAAAAGGAGCGATTGCTCCTTTTTTTTGTTGTATCTGTTTCGACTGTTATTCCTCTGTCTCCTCGCCTTCGCCCTCGGTTTCACCCTCGGTCAGCTCCTCTTCGTCAAACACTTGCTCGCCGCTGCACGTATTCACCTCGCAGCCGTAAGGATACCAGAACGTGCCTGCCTCTATAGCGACTCTTTTGCTGACAGCCTTCGCCTGCATCACAGTCACCTCCTTGCCGTCGGTTTTCTTGCTGTACAGTATAACGCCCTTCACTTC
The DNA here is from genome assembly GCA_017937025.1 of Paludibacteraceae bacterium. GTDB lineage: Bacteria > Bacteroidota > Bacteroidia > Bacteroidales > Paludibacteraceae > UBA4363. The sequence goes on from JAGBEJ010000010.1 coordinate 61,086, forward strand.
AGGATAAAGGTAGAAGTTCACATCCTTGCCGCCGATGTAGTCTGTCGCCCAGACTTCCTCGGTGTACTTCAGCCCGGCTGCCACATCCTCTATGACAATGTCGTAGCCGTGGCATGGATAGCCCAATATCTTCTTGTACTTGCCCTTGCCTTGTATATCAAACTTCAGGCTCGCCTGGCCTGCCGCGATGTCGGCGCTGTCGCAAAGCGTCGCCGACTTTATCTCAGGAGTAACAGCAAGGTTTATAAGCGCGTTTTTTGTCTTGTTTCCTATTATGGATGAGGTCAGGAATTCGGTCTGGGTGGTCCGGCAAGTGTTATTGCCGCTCACGAGCAAGACTGCCGTCTTAGGCATCTCGCCTGGCTCCACGTCGGTGAAACCTTGGTAAGAGAACTCGTAATCGACTTCCGCCATCCATATCTTATGAGCCCTTTTGCCCGCATTAGCGACTACGCACAGCATAGCCATGCCCAGCAACACAAACGTTTTCAAACCTGTTTTTACCATTTATTTTCCTATCTTTATTAATGCACCTGTTGTTGGATCGAATATGAGTTTAGCGCTCTTGTAAGCCGATGGCAGCGCCTGTATGCTTCCCATCTGCGCTATCTGCATGTCGGCATCGAAAATCAGCTGGTTGTTGTATGTCAGCTGCACTCTCGCCGAGCCTGGCATGTTGTAGAAGAACTCGCCCTTGTTAGTCTGTGCGGAAGGTGTTTCGTTCTTCTTCGCTGTTATAGTCAGATACACAGGGTCGCCTGTCAGGTCGTCCTTTTCCACCACGCCGCCCAGCTTCGACACTCTGAAGACGAGTTCGTCCTTGACGCTCTTCTTGGCTGGCACGTAAAGAAGGATTTTCTTAACCTCAGTGGTTCTCTTTTTTCCCTCGAACAACGCCATGAGCGCCTTTTCCTGAGAATCCATCTGGTCGAACATCATCTTCATCGACTCGCCGTCAGCTGGCATGTGCTCCATGTCGCCCGTAGCAAGGCTCGCTCTGCTGTCTCTGATTCTGTAGATTTGCTTCGCTGCGCTCTCAGCCATTCGTCCTATGGAATTTGCCTCGAGCTGCTCTTCGTAGTATGCGCTTGGGTCGAAATTATTGTCGTCGAGACGTATGACTATCGGCTCGGCGAATTCATCCTTGTTCTCCTGCTTTACAGACTCGTTGTCTACATTAAGACCGCAAATAATGCCTTTGTCATTAAGCACAATACTCTTGGCTGTCTTCAGTTTGAAAGTCTTGTCCTTGTCTGGTATGCCGACAGGCTTCACTCTCACCTGGTTCAGAGTCCACTCCACTTTGTCCTCGGTGGCAGCGTCCTTTATGGCGAGAAGCCTTTCGCTGTATTTGTAATACGGACCAACCTTGATTTCTGTCCTTGTCAAGGTTATCTCAATGGACAGAACAGTCTTAGGCAAAGAATACACCAATTGCGGCGCGCTGTACTTTGTAGCGGAAAAAGCCGATGCTGCCACCGACAAAGCCGCCAGTATAGACACAATAAATTTCTTCATTAACAAGTCTCTAAATACACAATAATCTTAATACATCGAACAAGTGCTTGTCCACAGGCTTCTCATCCTTTATTGCGTCTGTGAACGGCACGTGCACTATCTTGTTGTTCATGACTCCTATCATGATGCTTCTCTGCTCATCGAGCAAAGCATCAACAGCAGCCACACCGCATCGGCTGGCCAGAATTCTGTCGTTAGCTGTCGGGCTTCCGCCTCTCTGTATATGACCGAGTATAGTCACGTGAGGGTCATAGCCCTTCTCCTTCAGTCTCTGAGCCACACCCATCGCACCACCAGTCGCGTCGCTCTCGGAAACGAGCACGATACTACTGTTCTTCATCTTATGGAAACCGTTCTGGATAAGTCGCTCCAGCTGGTCCTCCTCTGTTGCTATCTCTGGGATAAGCGCTGCCTCCGCTCCTACGGCAATCGCGCCGTTCAAAGCCAAGAATCCTGCGTCACGTCCCATCACCTCAACGAGGAACAAGCGCTCGTGGCTGGCTGCTGTGTCACGTATCTTGTCCACAGCCGAAACTATAGTGTTAAGCGCTGTGTCATAACCGATTGTCGTGTCGGTTCCGTACAGGTCGTTGTCGATTGTTCCTGGCACTCCGACTATTGGATAGTTATATTCCTGAGCCAGGACTCGCGCGCCAGTGAATGTTCCGTCACCGCCGATAACCACCAGACCGTCAATCTGATGTCTCATCAATGTGTCGTAAGCCTGACGACGTCCTTCTGGAGTTCTGAACTCCAAGCATCTCGCTGTCTTGAGGATTGTGCCTCCGTGATTTATGATATTGCTGACGCTCTCAGTCTGGAAAGTGACTATCTCGTCAGTTATCAGTCCTTTGTATCCGCGCAAGATTCCTTTTACTTGCAATCCGTTGAACATCGCTGTTCTTGTCACAGCTCTGATCGCTGCATTCATACCTGGCGCATCACCTCCCGAGGTCAACACACCTATGCATCTCATGTTATACATTAGCAGTTAGATATTAGTTATTCGTTATTATCTCCTTAATTCTGTCGGCGACCTTCTCCATGAGCCATTTTGGCGTGGACGTCGCTCCACAGACGCCTATCGACTTAACATCGTCGGCGAACCAGACCGCTTCAAGCTCATCCGCCGATGATATGAAATAGGACCTTTCGTTCGCTCTGTGACACTCGGCAAACAGGCTCTTTCCGTTAGAGCTTTTCTTGCCGCTCACAAATATTATTAAGTCATGGACTTTCGCAAAATTAAATATATTTGGAATACGATTTGCCACCTGCCTGCAAATTGTGTCATTGAACTTCAGCGAATAGCCTCCATTTTGCTTCAGTCCCTCACGCAAGCTTTCCGCCACCTCGTTGTACTCGTCGAGCGGCTTGGTCGTCTGCGAGAACAGCGATATGTCCTTGTCGAGCCCGACCTTCGACACTTCCGACGGACTCTCTATGACAATGGCTTTGTTGTCGGTCTGCCCTACAAGTCCGTTGACCTCGGCATGGCCTTTCTTGCCGAATATCACAATCCTGGACTTATCGCCTTCCGTGTCATACTCCGTTTTTATCCGCTTCTGCAGCATCAGCACCACAGGGCACGTCGCATCTATGAGCGTGATGTTGTTGCGTTTTGCCATTTCGTATGTCGCAGGTGGCTCGCCGTGCGCTCTGAGCAGGACTTTGACGTCATGCAGCTTGGCGAACTGCTCATGGTCAATGGTCACAAGCCCGGCTTCCTCAAGACGCTTTACCTCGCTGCCGTTGTGCACTATATCGCCCAGACAATACAGCACGCCTCCCTTGCTCAATTCCTCTTCCGCTTTCTTTATGGCAGTAACCACGCCGAAGCAGAATCCGGAATGCTCGTCTATCTCTATTTTAATGTCCTTGTTCACTGACCGATTTATTTACCAACCGTTTCGTCGAACTTGCGCTTAAGCCACTCGAACTGCTCTTCGAGTGTCATGTCGCTGTTATCCAGCACCACTGCGTCGGCCGCCTGAACCAGCGGGCTTTCCTTTCGTGTAGTGTCGCGCAGGTCTCTTTCCTCAATGTCCTTCTTCACCTTCTCCAACGACTCCGGCGCATCGCCCTTAGCCACGAGCTCATCGTATCTGCGCTTCGCTCTGACGTAGGAAGACGCCGTGACAAAGATTTTCAGTTCCGCGTTTGGGAACACGACTGTGCCTATGTCTCTGCCGTCCATGACGACGCACTTGCCTTCGCCCATCTTCTGCTGCTGGCGCACAAGAGCCGCCCTCACTTCCTTTATCTCGCTGACCTTGCTCGCCGCTATCGCTGCGTCAAGCGTCCTTATCTCGCCCTCGACGTTCTCGCCGTTCAGGTAAGTCTCGTTCTTGCCTTCTGCGTTAGGCTTGAAAAATATCTCAATCTCATCCAATGCGCCGATTATCGCGGCGTTGTCCAGTTCCCCGTCCTTGACGAATCCTTTTCTTGTCGCGTAAAGTCCGATTGCCCTGTACATCGCCCCTGTATCTATGTACGCATATCCTGCGTATTTCGCCAACGCCTTGGCCATCGTGCTTTTGCCGCATGACGAGTAACCGTCCACAGCCACTACTATCTTTCTCATTTCTTTAATATTTTATCAAAATCAAGACCTACATTGAATTGCCAGTTCCAAACGCCGGACTGGTATTGCGACGCCGCCATCGACAAATTGAATTTCTTCAGGTAAAGACCGGCGCCGAAAGAGAATCCTGCGATTGTCTTCGCGTCACTAAGTTTCAGTTCCTGCGCCCTTCTGTGGTTATATGACGCCGACACTCTGAACTTGCCGCCGAACGGCACGAAGTCCACGCCCCATATCGTATGCCTGAAGAACATATCGACATCGGAAATCTTGCTGCTCTGCTTCACACCGAGCATATTCGTTGCCGACACCTTGTTCACATAATCGAAATCCCAGTCTGTTATGTGGTTGTATGTGAAATGCAGTATGACTGGCGCATGCTTGAAGCCTTTGTTGATGGAGAACACCATATTGAACGGCAACGCCTGGACATCGTCGTCGTACGTGACAACCTGACGACCTATTTGCTGGAAAGCCAGACCAGCTGACAGACTGTACTTATCGCACACATAAGCCGCAGCCACATCCACTGCCAGAGCGAACGAACCGTAATTCTCATAAACCGAGAAAATCGGCTTGAACGACACTCCAGCCGACAGCCCTTTGTACAACATTCTGGAATAAGAGAAGACCATCTCGACATCGGTCGCCGTGAATGTGCCGGTCGAGGCTCCATACTCGTCGTAGCCGGAGAACTGACCGTAATTCAGGAATCTGACACCGCCAGAGAACGTGTGCGAGTTCCAAGTCTGCGAATAAGCCGCGCCGCCGAAGTTGGCAATGTTCAAATATCGGCTGTATGAGAGCGACAGCTGCTTGTTCTCCTTCTCGGAGATGAGCGCCGCGTTAGAGAACACGTTATTCACACCGTCGTGGCTCAAAGCGACATTCTGTCCGCCCTGCGCCGCAGAATAAGCCGAAGCCGGCATCTCGAGAAACGTGTATGCACTGAGCCCGTTCCCAGCGCACAAGGCCATCGTGGAGAACACAGCGTATGCAAGTACAATTAATCGTTTCATTTCGAGAGACGTTGCTTTATATAAAAAAGAATTCAAATATAACGCATTGAATGTTGATATGCCACCCTTGCGCGCAAAGAAGTTATTAAAATGTCTAAATAAACTATTTTTACTTCCGCATGTCTTCCTTTTCTCAAAAAAAATGCTACATTTGCCATTCAAAAGCCTGATGAAAATCGGCGCGACAAAGGAATAATCAAATATCTATACAAAAAACATGGAAGCAAAAAAATCAGCATCCGCAAACCTTGAGAACCAGAAAGGCTTTTTCACTCTCTTAGGTTTTGTAGTAGTGTTGGGTTTTGTTTACATCTTCTTCGAATGGGCAGACAAGGAAGTTGAAGTCTATACTGACGACATGTCCCAGATCGTGTTCGAGGAAGAGGAAATGGTCGTACAAACCCAGCAGCAAGTAACACCACCTCCACCAGCTCCAGAGGTGCCTGTTGAAGTTCCACCAGAAATCAAAGTGACAGACAAAGAGGTCGCTACAAGCACTGACGCTTTCAACTCTGAGTCTAAGGTCACTGACGTGATAGCACCACCACCTCCACCACCAGCACCAGTGGCTAAGCCTGTCGAGAAGGACGAAGACGTTGTGTTCGTGGCTGTGGAGAAAGCTCCAGAGTTCCCAGGCGGTCAGGACGCATTGTACAAGTTCTTGAACAAGAACCTGAACTACCCTGCAGCAGCCAAGGAGTCAGGAATCCAAGGTCGTGTAATATGCCAGTTCACAGTAAACAGAGACGGTTCTATCGTTGATGTTGTTGTGCTCAGAGGCGTTGACCCAGACCTGGACAAGGAGGCAGTAGCTGTCATCAAGAAGATGCCTAACTGGATTCCAGGTGAGCAGAGCCGTAAGAAAGTACGTTGTAAGTTCACACTGCCAGTAGTATTCAAACTGAACTAACAGAATACACACATAAGCAAAAAAGCCGCTCTAAAAAGAGTGGCTTTTTTATTGCCCAATAGCCGCTTGGATTTTAATAAAAAGGCTTTTTGTCATATCTTTGCGTGACTATAACACAAGCACATAATTAACCATAAACATGGCTAACATAAAAAACATAAGAAACTTCTGCATCATAGCGCATATTGACCACGGAAAGAGCACTCTGGCCGACAGACTGCTGGAGCGCACTAACGCTGTGGAAAAGAAGGACATGCAAGCGCAGGTGCTCGACGACATGGACCTGGAGAGAGAGAGAGGCATAACCATAAAAAGCCACGCCATACAGATGGGCTACAAGCACAAAGACGGCGAGACATACATACTGAACCTCATTGACACTCCGGGACACGTGGACTTCTCATACGAAGTGTCGCGAAGCATAGCCGCATGCGAGGGCGCGCTGCTTGTGGTTGACGCCACGCAAGGCATACAGGCGCAGACAATCTCAAACCTGTACATGGCGATAGAGCACGACTTGGAAATCATCCCTGTGATGAACAAAATGGACGTGGACAGCGCGATGCCCGACGAAGTGGAGGACCAGATAATAGAGCTGCTCGGATGCAAGCGAGAGGACATAATAAGAGCGAGCGGAAAGACCGGCATGGGTGTCGATGAGATACTCGATGCAATAGTGGAAAGAGTGGAGCCGCCTGTCGGCGACGACAAGGCACCGCTGCAATGCCTGATTTTCGACTCCGTGTTCGACTCATACCGCGGCATTATCGCCTACTTCAAGGTGATAAACGGAACGATACACAGCGGCGACAGAGTGAAGTTCGTGGCGACAGGAAAGGAATACGACGCCGACGAGATTGGCGTGCTGGAACTCACCAGAAGACCGACAAAGGAACTGAAGACCGGCGATGTAGGCTACATCGTGTCGGGCATCAAGACTTCGCGCGAAGTGAAGGTCGGCGACACAATAACACACATCGACAAGCCGTGCGAGGAGGCCGTGGCTGGTTTCCAGGAAGTGAAGCCGATGCTCTACGCCGGAGTTTACCCGATAGAGACATCCGAATTCGAGAACCTGCGCGCATCCATCGAGAAGCTGCAGCTCAACGACGCATCGCTGACATTCGAGCCAGAAAGCTCTGTGGCGCTGGGATTCGGTTTCCGTTGCGGATTCCTCGGACTGCTGCACATGGAGATTGTACAGGAGCGTCTGTCGCGCGAGTTCAACATGGAGGTCATAACCACCGTGCCTAACGTGCAATACAAGGTTTACACGAAGAAAGGTGCAATGGTAGAGGTGCACAACCCTGCCGGACTGCCGGAAGTGACGACCATCGACCATATCGACGAGCCGTACATCAGAGCCTCGATAATAACCAAGACCGCATTCATAGGAAACATAATGACGCTCTGTCTCGGCAAGAGAGGCGAGCTGATAACACAAAACTACATATCAGGCGACCGCATAGAACTCATGTACGACCTGCCGCTCGGCGAGATTGTATTCGACTTCTACGACAAGCTGAAGAGCATATCGAAAGGCTACGCGTCGTTCGACTACCACATAACCGACTACAGGCAGTCGCACCTCGTCAAGCTGGACATACTCCTGAACGGCGAGAAGGTTGACGCGCTGTCGGCGCTGATTCATTTTGACAACGCAGCCTCACTTGGCCGCAAGATGTGCAGCAAGTTGAAGGAATTAATCCCAAGACAGCAGTTCGACATCGCTGTGCAAGCAGCCATAGGAGCGAAAATCATCGCGCGAGAGACCATCAAGGCTGTGCGCAAGGATGTGACAGCGAAGTGCTACGGAGGCGACATCTCACGTAAGCGAAAGCTGCTCGAGAAACAGAAAGAAGGAAAGAAGAGAATGAAACAAATAGGAAGCGTGGAAGTCCCACAGAAAGCATTCCTCGCAGTTCTCAAACTCGATGATGAATAAATAAAATCGGCGGTGAATTCACCGCCGATTTTTGTTTTTATGATACTTAAGAGACAAAAAAGTATTTGCATAGGATTATTTAAGGCTTGGGGGATGGAGTGGAAACATTCAATTTCAAAATGTTTCACCTTGTTTTTCCCAAATTATTTCTATCGGTTTTACAGTTTCTTCCCATTTGTCAAATATAACTTGGTCGTTAACGCGTGTATATCTGCCATTCAATGCGAAAAGGAACAAAATCACTAAAAGTATAACTCCTGCAATGTACAGGGCAATTGTATTAACTATTTTCATATGCCTTTATTTTAATTTGCATTACTAATATGTCATGGGCGGCATCATTCTATGTTTCAAACGCTTTATATAAGATAAGCTATGAAACTAAGATATTTTTCTATGATGCTCAGAGTGGCGAATTTGTGGATATTAAGGAGTATGCTAATTTGGAGAGTTTTGAAGTTCTTAAAGTAGATAAACTCCTTTTAAATCGTGATTTGCTTTTGAAAATATCACAACTTATTTAACTCAATTTCTTGTTTCATAGCCCACATAATCTCCTGTATTGGGAGAATATTTGTTATATCTCCTTTATTGCTTATCCTGATAAACTGTTGTAGCCCTAATTTATGCCCACATGTTTCCTGAGAAAAAACATGGAAATACGCACATCCATCACGTTCGCCAGCCCTCCTAACAGTGTCTTTGTTATTTTGGCGAGCGTACTTCTGCGCTATCATAAGCAGTTCTTCTCTTTCCATATCCTTGCGTTTTAGGTTAATAATCGTCCTGTTTTAAACGCTTTACATAAGATAAGTTATGAAACAAAAAGAGCACTTGAGACCGCCTCGCTCATCGAAAACTCGAAGGCTCCACAGACTGTCGTCTCAAGTGCTATGGGTGCAAAGGTATTAAAAAACTTGACAATCTTGCAGAAAAGATAGAAAATCTCAAACGAAGTCCAATAAAAACTTTCAGTTTTAAACGCTTTACATAAGATAAGTCAAACAAAAGCGAATATGGTAATACTGCCCTCACATATTAAGCAATGTCCCCACATCGCCACCTTAAACACGGTCTGCACAAAACAATGGGGAATGCAGCCGTTAGGGTCAACAAGTCCTATTCGCATTACAAATATATGCTATGACATCGTATAAAACAAAAGAATATGACAAAAAGCGACACAACAACGGTTTATCAAAACAAGGTTTAAGTTTTAAACGCTTTACATAAGATAAGTCATAAAACATCGCTGCTTTTATATATTGATTCACTTTGCATATAGTCTTTTATACTCTCAAAATCCGCCATTGCTCTTTCGCTATATATTATCCTCTTCTTCATAAGCTTTTCGTATTAGTTCTTTTCCATAGCTCCAAAACTCTTCACTGGTAACATATCTTTCTCCTGTCTCTTTTTCCAAATAGTCACACAGTTCTTGATCTGTCATATTGTCTATTTCTTCCTCGCTTAGCTTGTCTAAAGCTATAGTTACTGGATCTTTTGTTTTTCCTATTTCTGCCATATTCGTAATGTTTAATGTTAATACTGTGGTAAATATAGCTATTCGTATTCTACTATCTTATGTTTTAAACGCTTTAAATAAGATAAGCTATGAAACTCAATGATTTTGATGTTTTTTTCTTATTTTTTTTGCTTTTTCAAAAAAGCTACTAACTTAGCGTCAGTATTGATAGCATCGACTTTCGCAGTTGCTGGGGTATTGCCAGTGTTTACACGATTGTCGGTGCTATATATTTCTATATCGCTTACATAAGTTGAGTGTAGCTGGTTTGAAATTATGTCCTTACGATTTTAAACGCTTAACATAAGATAAGTCATGAAAACTGTCTTATGAGAAAGTACTGGCACAAAGATAATTAAGATTGTTTTTGCAGTAAGAAGAGTCAAAAATCTTCTTGTCTTTCACTCTTTTTCTGCCTTGGGGGAATAAACAAAAAAGAGAGGATTCGCTCCTCTCTTTTTCATTGATGCAGTTTTACTTCGTATTTTTCAAAGTGTGCCCCATCCTTATCTTTTTGGTCTGGAGATAAAACTCGTTGTACTTATTAGGCTTGACCTCGATAGGCACGTTCTCCACAATCTCCAGCCCGTATGACTCAAGTCCGATTCTCTTGACCGGATTGTTGGTCATAAGCTTCATTTTGGTTACGCCAAGCTCTCTCAGGATGCTGGCTCCCACGCCGTAGTCGCGTTCGTCGGGGTCGAATCCCAAGTGGATGTTGGCGTCCACGGTGTCGTATCCTTCCTCCTGCAGCTTGTACGCTGCAATCTTGTTCATCAGTCCGATGCCTCTGCCCTCCTGGTTCAGATAAACAATCACGCCCTTGCCTTCCTTGTCTATCTTCTCCATGGCTTTGTGCAGCTGCTCGCCGCAGTCGCATCTCTTGGAGCCGAAGATGTCGCCAGTGACACACGACGAGTGCACTCTGACGAGAACCGGCTCGCCAGCCTCCCACTTGCCCTTTATCAAAGCGACATGCTCCATGCCGTTCGACTTCTGGCGGAAAGGAATAAGGTTGAAATCGCCGTACTCCGTAGGCAGATGCACCTCCTCGCCTCTGACTATCAGCGACTCCTGCTTGAGTCGGTATGCGATAAGATCCTTGATTGTGATAATCTTGATGCCGAACTTCTTCGACACCTCCATAAGCTGAGGCAGTCGCGCCATTGTGCCGTCCTCGTTCATAATCTCCATAAGAGCGGCAGCAGGATAAAGCCCAGCAAGCCTTGCCAAATCCACGCCAGCCTCGGTGTGGCCAGCACGGCGAAGCACGCCTTTCTCCTGGGCATAGAGCGGGTTTATATGTCCCGGACGTCCGAATGTCTGAGGAGTAGAATTAGGGTCGCAAAGAGCCTTGATTGTGGCAGCACGGTCCTCGGCAGAAACGCCGGTCGTGCAGCCTTCGAGCTTGTCGATAGTGACAGTGAAAGGAGTGCCGAGCATAGAGGTGTTATCCTGCACCATGTAAGGCAGTTCCAGTTCCTTGCAACGCTCCAGAGTTATAGGAGCGCAAAGCAGGCCTCGAGCGTTCTTCAGCATGAAGTTCACCTTCTCCGGAGTAATCTTCTCGGCTGCGACAATAAAATCGCCCTCGTTCTCACGATCCTCGTCATCGACAACGATAAGGAACTTGCCCTCGGCGAAATCCTTTATCGCGTCTTCAATTGAGTCTAATTTATATCCCATTGTATATGTTTTTTATATTTTTTCCTGCGAATCAGCCGCCCTATTCTCCTCTGCCAGCTTCTTTCTGTTCTTTATCTTGTTGAACAAGTTCTTGACCTTGCCCCAGAAGATGATGTAAGCCTCGCTGTTGAAGACTGGAGAATCCTTCGCCGCCTTGTATGTGAACAGGAGTCCCAGCGGCAGCAGGCAGAATGACGACAGCCAGATGCCTGGAGCCACCTCCCACACGTCCTCACGAGCCAGTTTGAAGCCCGAGTTGTCTATCAAGTAATAAACGATGAACAACACCACGGAAATGACCACCGGCACTCCGAGTCCGCCCTTTCGGATGATGGCTCCGAGCGGCGCGCCGATGAAGAAGAATATGAGGCAGGCGAATGAAAGCGTGAATTTTCTGTGCCACTCGATGCCGTGGCGTATGACAATATAATGCATGGACGACACGTATGTCTTCATGTTCGTCACTTCGCTGAGCACGATTCTGGCACGGTTCGCCGCCATTTCCTTGGCTTCCTTCAGTTTCTCGGCATCAAGGCTCGATATGAGCTGCTTATGGTCTTTCGCGCCTATGCCGGTTATGTATCTCCGTCCGTTTTCTCTGCCGAGGAAATGCGAGTTAGTGAAGCCTATGGAGAACTCGTCCACGCTCTGGGCTATCTGGGCTGTGACGGAATCGATTGTCTCCTGCAATCGCGAAAGGTCCTTGCTGGCATAGTCATCTTCCATCACGCTTTCGTCCATCTTAGCGAAGTTTGCGTCGAAGTCTATGAGGAACTCTTTCTTGCTGAAGCTCTCGCGACGGTATGGCATTGTGCCGTCGTCGCTGCCGCCAAGCATATTCTCGTTAGTCTTCTTCAGATTCTCAAACGCCTCGCCGCTGTACAATATCACCTTCAGATAGGTCTTGTCCTTGGCCATTTGCATACGGGCAGAGTCCGCCAAAGTGACGCTCGCGTTGGCAAAGCCGTTGCTAAGGTCGTATATCATGACGTCCTTAAGCAGTTTGTGCTCCTTGTCGCGGTCGCGGACGTAGATGTTGTAGCCTGTGATGCCGGAATAGAACTCGCCTTGCGGAATCTCCAGCTCGGGCGATGTCTGGCGCAATGAAAATATCAGTGTCCACAGTTTTTTCTGGCTTATCGGAAGCACGTTGTTGGAAAAGAAGAACGCTCCGCCGCACACAAAACCGATGAACACAAAAAGCGGCGCCATAATGCGGAACAACGAGATGCCTGCCGCCTTCATGGCTGTCAGCTCCATCTTCTCGCCCAGATTGCCGAATGTCATGAGCGAGGCAAGGAGTATCGCAAGAGGCAGAGCCAAAGGCACGACCGTAAGAGAGGAGTAGAAAAAGAACTCCGCTATGACAGACCAGTCCAGTCCCTTGCCTATGATGTCATTGACATGTTTCCAAAGGAACTGCATAAGCAAAATGAAACTGCTTATGAAGAATGTAGCCGCGAACAGCGCCACAAATCTTGTAAACACATAAAAATCGAGTTTCTTGATGATTCCCATATTGGGTCTGCTTTGCTTATGCTTGTGTTTTGTTTAAGAGTACAAAGGTAGTTATTTATCCACAATACGTCAAACGCAAAGAACCAGAGCAAAAGACAAAAAGAGCAAAAAAAGAACGGGAACCTGATGACAGATTCCCGTTCAACATATTCAATTAATGTATTGCTATTACTTCTTCAAGTTCTTCTTGTCCTTCTTCTTCAAGATTGAGCATGCAATTGGAGATGCGATGAACAATGATGAATAAGTACCGGCGAAGATACCGATGAGGAGCGCGAATACGAATCCTCTGATGCTCTCGCCGCCGAAGATGAATATCGCGATCAACACGATCAAAGTTGTGAATGAGGTGTTGAATGTACGTCCCAGAGTTGAGTTCAACGCATCGTTGAATACTGACGCTGTCTCACGGTTAGGATACAGGCTTCTGTACTCACGCACACGGTCGAAGATGACCACGGTGTCGTTTATAGAGTAACCGATGATTGTCAGTATGGCCGCGATGAACGCCTGGTCGATCTCCATTGAGAATGGCATTACAGAGTACAGCAATGAGTAGCATCCCAGTATCACGAGAGAGTCGTGAACGAGAGCCAGCACACCACCAGCCGAGAACGCGATGTTTCTGAATCGGAGAAGTATGTACAGTGCGATAGCCAAAAGCGACAGTGTGATAGCGACAACTGCAGATGCCTTGATGTCGTCTGCCACTGTAGGACCGACCTTCTGCGAGCTCAGGATGTACTCGTTAGCGAACTGCTCCTGAGTTGTGCCTGGCTTGAGGTAAGACTTCAGTCCATTGTACAGACGGCCTTCGATTTCACCGTCAATCTCCTGACTCTGATCCTCAATCTTGAAGTTTGTAGAGATTCTCACACGAGAGTCGCTGTTATCAACCTCGCTGCTCTTGATTGTGATAACAGATGGCGCATCACCATCGAACGAAGCAGCCAGAGCGCTCTTAACCTCCTCTGTAGAGACTGCCTTGTCGAACTTGACAACGTAGTTTCTACCACCTGAGAAGTCGATACCCTGGTTCAGACCTCTTACACAAAGCGAAACAACGCCTACCAGCAGGATAATGCCAGAAATGATATAAGCGTACTTTCTGAATTCCATGAACTTGAACTTAGTGTTCTGGAACCAAGACTTAGTGATGTTAGTGCAGAACTTGACATCCTGGCTTATCTTGTTGCGCTTAGTCAGGAATGAGTAAACGACACGGCTCAGAACGAATCCTGTGAGCAACGATGTCAGGATACCGATAATCAATGTTGTAGCGAATCCCTTGATAGGACCTGTACCGAAGAGGAACAGCACGATACCTGTGATTATTGTTGTGAGGTTACCGTCGATGATGGCTGATGTAGCCTTTGAGTAACCTTCCTCGATTGCGCTGTACAGCTGCTTGCCGTTTCTGAGCTCCTCGCGGATACGGTCGTAGATAAGCACGTTTGTATCGATTGCCATACCGAGTGTCAGCACGATACCTGTGATACCTGGCAATGTGAGCACTGCCTTGAACGATGCGAGAACACCGAAGAGCAGGAACATATTGACAATCAATGCGCCATCGGCTACAAGACCAGGAACCACGCCGTAGAAGAACACCATATAAACAAGTACAAGCACGAATGCGAGCACTGCCGAAACGAGACCGTTCTCGATAGCCTCCTGACCGAGCGATGGACCTACGACATCCTCTTGAACGATAACCGCAGGAGCTGGCATCTTACCAGACTTGAGCACGTTAGCCAAGTCCTTTGCCTCCTCGACTGTGAAGTCGCCGGTAATCTCGGAACGTCCGCCGGTAATCTTGTCGTTGACACGTGGAGCCGAATATACATATCCGTCAAGAACGATTGCGATGCAACGTCCCTTGTTCTCCTCGGTCAGACGAGCCCACTGCTTAGCACCATCAGAGTTCATCTGCATGTCAACCTTTGCGTATGATGAGTACTGACCGAAGTCTGAAGACGCGTCAGAGATAGCGTCGCCCTCGAGAGGCGCCTTGCCGTCGCGGCTCTTGCACTTGATTGCGTAGAGCTGGAAGATCTGTCCCTTCTCGTCGATTGCCTTGACACCCCACTTGAATCTCAAGTCAGATGGCAGAAGCTGCTTAACCTGCTTAGTCTCGAAGTAGCGGTTGATCTTAGCTGTATCGCTGTAGTGAGCCATACCAACTACGCAGCCAGGATTTGGCTGGCCGTTGTTAGACACATTCACCTGGAAGATGCTGAAGAGAGGGTTCTCCTTCTCTGCCTGAGCCTTCTGAGCAGCCGAAGCCTGAGCTGGCTTTGCCGACTCGTTGTCCTTGGCAGCCTCCTGCTTGAGGGCGTTCAGCAAGCTGTCCTTGCCGTTATTGTCAGCCTTAGCCACAGCTGGAGCAGCGGCAGTGTCGGCAGCAGCGGAATCAGCCACCATTGTAGATGCGTTCATCTGCTTGAGCACATCGTTGGCCTTTATCAGTGGAGAGATTATCTCAGCCACTTCGTAAGTTTCCCAGAACTCGAGGTTAGCGGAACCCTGGAGCAACTTTCTAACACGCTCAGGCTCCTTGATGCCAGGAAGCTCCACGAGGATACGTCCTGAGTTCTCGAGTCTCTGTATGTTTGGTTGAACAACGCCGAAACGGTCGATACGTGTTCTGAGCACCTGGAATGAGTTAGCCACAGCTGCGTCAACCTGTGCGCGGAGAACCTTCATCACCTCATCGTTGCTTGAGTTGATTGTAACGCCGTTGTCCTTGAGTCCGTAACCGAACACAGTAGAAAGTCTGGCGTTAGGGTCAACCTCCTTGAAAGCCTGCTCGAAGAGAGTCAGGAAGTCGTCCTGGCTTTCGCTCTGTCTTTTCTTCGCCAGGTCGAGAGCCTTCATGAAGTTCTGTGAGTTCTCGTCGCCGAGAGACTTAACGATGTCTGGAACAGAAACTTCCAGAAGCACGTTCATACCACCCTTAAGGTCAAGACCAAGGTTAAGTTCCTTCTCTCTACATTCCTTCAGTGTGTAACCGAGCCAAACCTTCTCGCTTGAGAGCGAGTCCAAGTAATTATGATACTTGAGCGCGTCACCCTGAGAGATTTCCTCCGCCTTGTTGGTGAAGTGGCTTGTCACAACGCTGAAAGACAGGTAAAATGCGCACGCGATAAACAAGCAGAACGCAATCACCGTAACAAATCCTTTGTTTAGCATTGTTGTTTTTAGTTATTTATTTATGTTTAAGTTAATTATCTGTTTGCAGTGCATTATAACACACTATACGAAACGAACTGCAAATATATCATTTTTTTTGATTTTTTGAGGGATTATTATTGTTTAGAGGTTAATTTATCTCCGAAATGCCACATCTGACGCCGCCTCGCAGAAAACGCACCCACGTAAAAACGCAGGGACGCACCGCACCGTCTAATACGCGCAAAATCAAATATTTCCATATATTTTGTAGGGGCGAATAATTATTCGCCCCTACGCACACCAATCATTCATCTTCATATTCATACCATCCGAAAATCTATTTCACCCCATCGGGGTTCTGTTTTGTATTTACGTTTTTATCAGGGGCTAACGCCCCTGCCTATGGGTATTTCGTCCCTTCGGGACTACCATTGAAAAATCATTTTACACAACGTACAGACGCAAAATTTTCTGTACAGACGTTTCATGACGTGTTGTTGAACGCAGTGAAAAAACGTCTCTACTAACCACACAAAAAAATCCCGGTCATTGAGCGGAGTCGAAATGCGGGATTTTTCTGTAAAAATGTTCGGCGCTTCGGCTTGGTTCGACTACGCTCACCAACCAACGTTCAGCGAAAGAATAAAACAATATGCACAGCCAACATATAATAGAAATATGTTATGCAACACAATTACAACTATTTTGTGAATATTAGTTTGGAGAATATATAAGGAAGCACTACATTGCGAAAAATTGTAAAAAATGATAAGAAAATTTCTGAATATCGCAAAAAATATTAGGGGGGGGTAAAATGTAGCATCCACCTCTCTGACAATGAGATATGGCCTGTATTTCGGTTACGTTGACGCGTCCGGAATACAGGCTTTTTTTGTTTAACCCTTTAACAAACAAGCCTATGAAAAACCTTAGATTCTTATTAACAATGGCATTGGCTACATGCACAATGGCATTCGTCTCTTGCAGCGACGACGACAAGGACAGCAACAGCACAAACCCAAGCGGTGCTATCAGCGCATTCTTCCCTGAAGGATACAGCGCAAGCAACGTGGCTGCATGGTATCTCTACAGCGAGGTGCAGCAGGACGGCACTAAGAGGGCAAGCGCAGTGTTCCTCTTTAATGACAACACTATCGTAGTAACTAACCACAAAATCAAATCGGACGGAAGAGAATACAAAGAAACAGACTTCGTGGGCACATACCAGATCACAAACGGCAACTATGACAACGGAACGGCTTATGTACCGCAAATGGACATGAGCGTAACGATCGAGAACGGCAAGATGACGCCTATGGGAAAGGAAACCTTCACAAAGCAGAGCAACGCCAATATTCCAGCAACTTCAAAGCCTGTTGACGGCGAGATAATCAATGGCGGTGGCAACAGCGGAGATGGAGATGGCAATGGCGGAGACAACGGAGGTGATAACAACGGAGCTTACGCCATAACACCAGAGGCCTACCTGCCAAGCGATTATGCCAGCAAGACGATAGCGGCATGGTATGGATTGACCGAGATAAGAGACACAAAGACAAGGATTCAAGCGATATTCCTTTTCACTGACGGCTCGATGGTGGTAACCAAGAGCACTGTATATACCAAAGCCGACGGCAGAAATCCAGAGTACAGCATTGAATTTGCAGGCACATACAATATCACGAGCGGCGACTACTCCAACGGTGCGGCATACGTGCCGGAAATGGAAATGACCGTGACTATCAGCGACGGCGTGCTTTCTGTGCCAGCCATGCAGGAGACATACACGAAGCAGAGCAATGCTGACGCGCCTGCGCCAAAAGGAAAGGTTTAGCAGCAGCTATACTACATATATATTAAGAAAAGAGGGCATCGCTGCCCTCTTTCTTGTTTTATAGACGCCTGTCATTTTAGACTTTTCTTCAAATCCGAAATGAACACGTCGATTTTCTCTTTTGTCACATGCTGCATCACCACTATGTGCGCCAAATCGCCGCCAAAGCGCTCATCATAGCCTTGCGCCAGATTGTATTTCTGCACAAGGTCGGGCGACGGACGTTTGAAAAACACGGTGTTGCTGTACTCATTCACCCAGCACGGATATTTAATCTTGTCCAATTGCTTTTTCAGATACGATGTGCATTCCATCATCTGCGTGGCTTGCTTCGACCACTTGTCATAGCCCACAGTCTGAATAAGCCACCAGAACTTGAGCGGCTGCACGGCGTCGCGCGAGCAGTTAATCATGCGCATATTGCCGTTGAGATATGTGACATTGAACGAGTTCTGGTTATCATAGGTGTCGCGTGTGCAGAGGAAAAGACCGGACGGGCAGTCGATGCCGAAGAACTTATGCCCACTGATGGCGATGGAATTGAAGCGCATCTTCTCGTGGCTCACCATTGCTTTATGCACAGTGAACGGCAAATATCCTCCGAACAAAGCCGCATCCACATGACGATAGACCTCCATCTCGGGATGCTTGTCAAGCACGGCATTGAGCGCGGCCATATCGTCGATAGCGCCCTTGAATGTTGAGCCCATGGCATAAACCATCAGCACAGGACGCGATGTGTCAAGCGCCTTCTCTAATTCTTCTGGTATCATGCGCCCCATGTCGTCGCTCTTGACTAAACGAATGTCGAGGTTCTGCAAATCGCATAGACGCATGTTGGAGTAATGGGCTTCGTCTGACACATAGACAACAGGCATTTTGCGCGTCTTGTTGTACAGATATTTCGCTCCGAAGTATATGCCATGGCTATTGCCGTCAGTGCCGCTGTGTGTCACGATGCCCCACACATTATCCTTCTGAAATCCGTACAGAGGCGCGAAGAACTCGATTACTTCACGTTCGAAATAATGTGAAGAATACGGACTTGGCTCGTCTGTCATGGGGTCGCCTGCGTTATTGAGATTAACCAAGTCCATGCCCGAAGCCAAATACCACTCATAGAAGCCGTGCAGTTTCGAATCCTCGTTGACGGGATAGCCGAAAAATCTCTGTGTGGTTTGTTTCCAGGTACCCACCCACTCGTCTAATTCCTTGAATCCCGACGACTGCGCCGACACTCCATACGCAATGGCGAACAACGCAACAAATAAAGTAATGCGTGTTTTCATATTTGCTTATTTTTAATGGTTATCTACCAAAATTCTTACTTCACATTCTCCAGCACCTTGCCCAACAGATTGGCAAAGCGTGATACTGAAGCGATGTCCAGTTTCTCACCAGTGGAGTGAGGATGGCGCAATGTCGGTCCGACAGAGACTATGTCCATGCCGTCTCTCTTAGCCGCAATGATGCCGCATTCCAGTCCGGCGTGCATTGTATAGACTCTCGGCTCTGTGCCGAAGAGCGACTTGTAGCTGTCCACCGTAATCCTCATCAGTTCCGAATCGTAATTCGGTGTCCATTCCACATACTCATCGATGATTTTGACTTCAGCGCCTGCCATTGTATAGAGCGACTCCACGGTCTCATAAACCTCCGACATAGTGACCGCCCGCGCGCTACGCAACAGCATGCCGATGGTCACGCTGCCGTCCTCGGTTATTATAAATGAGTGATTGAGCGATGCCTCGACGTCAGCCTTGCCAGCCAAATGGCGGTAAACGCCGTCGGGCGCTCCGCAAATGGCGTTTATTATGTCGTCCTGCACTTCCTCGGGAATCTGCTTGCTCGGCGTTTCCACAGCCTCGATCTCCAGCATTAGCCCATCATCCACACCGGCATACACGTCCTTCAGCTCCTTTTCCGCCATTCTAATGAATTCTATCATGTCCGCCACGCCTTCGTCCGGCACAGTCACCACCGCCACAGCCTCGCTCGGCACAGCGTTGCGCAGCTTGCCGGCACTGAACGACACAAGCCTCGCCTCCATCTCCTTGACAGCCGTACGCAGCACTCTCGCCATAGCCTTTATCGCATTGGCACGTTCCAGATGAATGTCCAGACCGGAGTGTCCGCCCTTCAACCCGTGCAGCGTGATGCGCAGAGCCACATCGCCTTCAGCCACATCCGACTGCACGAACTTCCACACACAGTCCACTGCCGTGCCGCCTGCGCCGCCGATGCAGACCTCGCCTTCCTGCTCGGAGTCGAGGTTTATCATCAGGTTGCTGTCTATGTTATTAATGTCGAGAGCCGTTGCGCCGAGCATGCTTGTCTCCTCGTCCACAGTGAAGAACAGTTCGAGCGGACCATGCTCCGCAGATGTCGCCGCAGCCATAGCCGCCGCCACTCCTATGCCGTCGTCGGCGCCGAGCGTCGTGCCCTTGGCGGTGAGCCACTCCACGCCGTCCTCGGTTATCTTCTCGGTCAGTATCGGGTCCTTGGTCCAGTCGTGCTTCACGCCCTCGGCAGTCTGCGGCACCATGTCCATGTGCGCCTGAAGGCAAACGCTCCTGCAAGCCTCTCTGCCAGCCGTCGCCGGCACTTTCACTATCACGCTGCCAGCCTCGTCGCTGAAGGCGTGAAAGCCGTTGTCCTCAGCCCAGTCCAAGATATAGCGGCGCACTGCATCCATATACCCCGACGGACGCGGAACTTTGCATAATTCATCGAACCTTTTCCACAATGTATTTTCCATTTTATTTTATGTTTTATGTTTTATGCTTTGCAATGATAGGCAAAAACGCATAATTTTGCGCACCAATCATTCAACTTTATAATAATCAATTATGAATAAAATCGTACGCAAAGAACGATTTTCCGAGAAAGTGGTGCGTCTTGACATCGAAGCGCCGCTTATAGCACGTTCCCGCAAACCAGGCAACTTCGTCATCGTGAAAATCGACGACAAGGGCGAGAGAATCCCGTTGACAATAGCCTCATCGGACACAGAGAAAGGTACAATAACATTAGTAGTGCAAGCAGTCGGACACTCGTCTGCAAGACTGTGCGAGCTTAACGAAGGCGAGACAATCGCCGACGTCGTAGGTCCGCTGGGCCGCCCTACCGACATACGCAACTACGGAACGGTGGTGTGCGCAGCCGGAGGAGTCGGCACTGCCCCAATGCTCCCTATCATTGAGGCGATGAAGAAGGCAGGCAACAAGGTGATAGCCGTGCTGGCTGCAAGAACAAAGGATCTCATAATCCTTGAGGACCAAGTGAGAGAATTCGCCGACGAGGTGGTGATAATGACCGACGACGGCTCATACGGCACCAAGGGACTTGTGACCAACGGTGTGGAGAACATCATAAACAGAGAGAAAGTCGATTTGTGTGTGACTATCGGCCCTGCGATAATGATGAAGTTCGTCTCGCTGCTCACCAAGAAATACGAGGTGCCTACCATCGCATCGCTCAACACCATCATGGTGGACGGAACAGGAATGTGCGGCGCATGCCGTGTGACTGTCGGAGGCAAGACAAAGTTCGTCTGCGTTGACGGTCCGGAGTTCGACGCTCACCAAGTGGACTTCGACGAGATGATGATGCGTCTCGGAGCATACAGAGACCTGGAGGCTGAAGAAATGAAGAAGCCTCTGCGCTATTAATCACCCCAATAATCATTATTAATTATGGAAGATAGAAATGCAGCTTGGAGAATAGAGTTGCGCAACAGCATAAAACCAAAGGAGCGCACCGCCATAGAGCGCATCCCAATGAACGAACTCGACCCTGACTACCGCCGCAGAAGCCGCGAGGAAGTGAACCAAGGTCTGACCGAGGAGCAAGCCGTGAAGGAGGCGTCAAGATGTCTCGACTGCGGCAAGCCTATGTGTACCGTCGGATGTCCAGTGTCAATCGACATCCCGGGATTCATCAAGAACATAGAGCGAGGCGAATTCCTCGAGGCTGCCAAGATACTGAAGAAGACAAGCGCGCTGCCAGCTGTGTGCGGACGTGTGTGCCCACAGGAGAAGCAGTGCGAGAGCCAGTGCATCCACCTGAAGATGGGCGGCAAGGCTGTGGCTATAGGAAACCTCGAAAGATTCGCTGCCGACTACGAGCGCAACAGCGGCAAGGCATCGCTGCCTGAGTGCCAGCCAAGCAACGGCATCAAGGTGGGAATCATCGGCTCGGGACCTTCGGGACTCTCATGCGCTGGCGACCTCATAAAGCTCGGCTACGACGTGACCGTGTTCGAGGCACTGCACGAGATAGGCGGAGTGCTGAAGTACGGAATCCCAGAGTTCCGTCTGCCTAACAAGGTGGTTGACGTAGAAATCGACAGCCTGCGCAAGATGGGCGTGAAGTTCGTGGCAGACTGCATCGTGGGCAAGACAATCTCCGTAGAGGACCTGCAGAAGGATGGCTTCAAGTGCCTGTTCGTAGGTAGCGGAGCCGGACTGCCAAGATTCATGAACATACCGGGCGAGAACTACATAAACGTGCTCTCTTCCAACGAGTACCTGACACGTGTCAACCTCATGGACGCATCGAATCCAGAGACCGACACTCCTGTCTATAAAGGCAAGAACGTAGTCGTAGTGGGCGGTGGAAATACAGCCATGGACTCTGTGAGAACGGCATTGAGACTCGGCGCCGAGACAGCGACTATCGTCTATCGCCGCTCCGAGCAGGAGATGCCAGCCCGACTCGAGGAGGTGCACCACGCAAAGGCAGAGGGCGTAAGATTCCTCACACTGCACAACCCTATCGAGTACCTCGCCGACGAGAAGGGACGCGTAAAGCAGGTCAAGCTGCAGAAGATGGAGCTCGGCGAGCCTGACGAGTCTGGAAGAAGAAAGCCGGTCGAGATACCAGGAGCGATAGAGACGCTTGACGCGGACTTGGTAATCGTAGCCATAGGCGTGTCGCCTAACCCAATCGTGCCAAGCTCAATAAAGGGTCTGAACGTGACTTCAAAGGGCACAATCGTGGTGAACGACAACATGCAGAGCGACACAATCCCTACAATCTTCGCCGGCGGCGACATTGTGAGAGGCGGCGCGACTGTGATACTTGCAATGGGCGACGGAAGAAAGGCCGCTGCAGCTATCCACGAGTATCTTTCGAAGTAAAAGAACGCGCAGGCATAAGCCACCATTTTTAGGTTAATAACATTCAAAACACATTAGTTAGAAGATTACCGATGGGAAACCACCGATAATCTTCTTTTCAAATTATATTAGCATGAACGCTCAATTTAGAATACTCCAAGCATTCGCTATTATTCTTGTCGTTTTAGGACATGTGAATGAACCTGTGAGAGGATTTGACAAATTTTTCCACATATACTCATATCACATGGCTTTGTTCATGTTTATCTCTGGATACTTTTTCAAAGAAGATAATGCGATTAACATAAGACAATACTCCCTAAAGAAAATCAAACATTTAGTCATACCATATTTCATATACAATTTGATATATGGCATCATTAATACATCATTAAAAGCAAAAGGTATAATAACATACGGAGAAGATTTAAATCTTAAGTCATTTTTTATAGAAAGCTGGATAACTGGTCATCAATACATATTTAATCTTGCAACCTGGTTCGTATTAACGCTATTTATAACAGAAATAGCATATGCTGGACTTTATAAGTCAACAAGAAGATATAACGTACACAATTCCAAATATTTAAGTGTCACACTATTATTAATAGGCATCATTGTCATGGCGCTGTCCAAACATGGTTACTTTTATAACGACACATTTACAAAAGCCCCTATCCTTCTACCAGTATTCAGAGTGCTCTTTTTCTTACCTTTCTTTCACATCGGCTTCCTATATTAAGACTCACTATGAGGAAAAAGACTCCGAGAATATTTTCATAAAACTCATCTGCCTAATTTCATGCATTGTTCTGATACATACGGTAAGCGGAGATCTATTTCCTATTGATTATGACTACGTCGCTGCTTTTATGGATTTCAGGGGGCATTATATCACTCCATATATAACATCATTCATTGGAATATTCACTTGGTTATACATATCCAAACTATTATCCAAATACAAAGTTGTAAATAACGCAGTTGTGAGAAAAATTGGCGAATGCAGTTGGGATATAATGGCACACCATTTATTCATACTCTTTCTAATCAACTATTTCTTATCAACACGAAATCTCAACGATTTTGATTATGAAACATTCAGAAACACCATATGGTACACATATACCTCTGGATCAAAATACCAACTAATTATATATTATATTCTTGCCATATCTATCCCTGTTTTCATAAGATTCATAATCGATATTTCTAAAAACAAAATATCACAAATATTAAAAATGAGAAAGCAATAAAAAGCTCCTATCCATGAGTATCTTTCGAAGTAAAAGAACACTTAAATAATAAAAAAACGTGAAAATGCGGGTGGTTTCAGCCATCCGCTTTCTTTTTGCGCATATTCTACACAGGGAATACAGTATCTTTGTAGAATAGCAATGACAAAACTCCGCCACATAACGACTATTCTGTTCATTCTGCTATCAGCCATGACAGCCGATGCCCTATCCGCTGACTTCACAACAGAGGGCAAGACATTCTGGCTCAGCTTCATGGGACTGACCGACGGATACCTGAAGGGTGCAGGCGGAAACATAGAGCCGTTCGTGCTCGTCGCCTCAAAAAACAACTGCACAGGAACCATCACAAACCCGATGACCGGATGGAGCCAGTCATTCAACGTGCAAGCCGGCAAAGTAATAAGAATCGATGTGCCGCAAGAGGAGGGCTACTGCGACGCCAACGGCATAGACACCGTAGGATACTACAACAAAGGCCTTGTGCTGACCACATCCGACACCGCCAGCGTATATATCGGCAACTACCAGCCATACTCGTTCGACGCGTCGGTCGTGCTGCCTATACAGTCGCTCGGAACGGACTACAGAGTGGCGTCGTACAACAGTTCAGCCAGAGGCACATTCACCGTAGTCGCCACAGAAGACGACACCAAGGTGGATGTAACATTCTCAGCCCAAGTCTATAATTGGCACGACGAGATATTCAAAGAAGGCGAGACATACTCGTTCACACTCAACCGCGGACAAGCGCTGCTGGTGGCGGGCAAGAAAATGCTCGGCTCGAGAGTGCGCTCGCACGACTGCAAGCCCGTGGCGCTGTTCTCTGGCAACTACTGCCCGTACATACCCGAGGACTGCCCTGCATGCGACGTGCTGGTGGAGCAGATTCCGCCGATGAGAGCATGGGGCAAGAACTTCATTGTGAGTCCGACTGTGGAGAGAGAAAGGGACAGCCGCATCGTGGTGCAGCCTAAGGAAACAGCCACAGTGCATGTGACGAGCGGCAACAAACTCGACACAACCGCCACGCTCACCGGCAACGAGTTTCTTGAATTCGAGATTGGCGAGTCGCCAGCCATGGTGTCGGCCGACCAGCCTATAGCCGTGACACAGTACGCCATAGGCGGCATGTGCTCCGGACTCGGCGACCCGTTCATGATATGGGTCAACCCTATGGAGCAGGCAGTGAAGAAATCGGTGTTCTCGCCATGCCCGTCATCGCACATCAACAACCACTATGTACAAGTGATAGTGCCGACATCAGCCGTGCCGCTGACAAGGCTCGACAACAACCTCATAGCCGACAAATTCAAGCCTATACCTGCCAACAGAAACTACTCGGCAGCGAGAATACGGATAACACCGCAGCCGCACACCGTGTCAAACGACAGCGGACTGATGGCGTACGTTTACGGATATTCCGACATGAGCTCCGACGACTACAGCTACGAAAGCTACGGATACTTCACCGGCACATCGGTGAACAACATGGAGGACGTCGCCTACATTCCCGACGAGATACACCAGTACACCAGCAACGACATGCTCGTGTTCGACAGGGAAATAAGGTCTGAATTCACTTCTGTAAACTGGCGTCTCAACGGCAAAGACATAGCAGTCGATGGCAGCGACGAGCCTGTTTACACCGTGGAAATACCGATGTCGGAACTAGCCGAAGGGCATAACAAACTGGAAATGATAATAAACCGCACATGCGCGACCGACATCATAACATACGGCTTCTACTTCACGATATGTCCGCCTATAGAAATACCGAAATACTTCACCCCTAACGGCGACGGCGACAACGACTGTTACGTGATAAAGAATTTCGACTGCTACGAATCGGCATCTGTCACCATATTCGACAGATACGGAAAGCCTATCGCCAAGTATCCGTCGTCGGTCAACTCGTGGGACGGCAAATACAACGGTGTCGATATGCCTTCCGACTCCTACTGGTACGAGATAAAAATCCCGGAATTAAGCAAAAGGATTGTGGATTACTTCCTGCTGAAAAGATAGTCACTTGCCGCCGAGCGACTCCGAACCGAACGAAAGCGGCAGAAGGCATGAAGCCGACTCCACCAGGAAACATTCCTTACGACCGTACATCAGAATCTGCATCTTAACACCGAACCTCTGCTCCGTCTCGCGAAGCACCTGACGGCAGCTGCCGCACGGAGTTATAGGCGAATCGGTGAACACGCCGCCGCTCTTAGCCACGATAACGAGTTTTGTCACAGCCTCGGCGCTATGCTTGGCGTTGGCATGAAAGACTGCCACACGCTCGGCGCACAGTCCAGACGGATAAGCTGCATTCTCCTGGTTGCTGCCTATCTCCACATGTCCGCCGTCTGTAAGCACAGCCGCGCCCACGCTGAACCGCGAGTAAGGCGAGTAAGCATGCTCGGCAGCGTCCTTGGCGGCAACTACCAGGCTCTGCCACTCCTGCGGCAGCGACTCCGGACTCAACTTTTCGTAAGTGAATGTAACTTGTGACAAACTCATTTTCTTTTGGTCATATCTTCGGCAAACATAACAAAACTATTGGATAATTATGTTATTTTTGCGATTTAAAAAGCACATTTTGTCGCATACATAAACGCAACAAGACTAATGAAGAAAATAATTTGCGCCTTGGCTCTGCAGCTCTCAGTTTTCGCACTGATGGCACAGACACAGAACAAGACTTACCTCGAATACATAGAGAAGTACAAGAATGTCGCCATAACAGAAATGCAGAACTACGGCATACCTGCCAGCATCACCATGGCGCAAGGACTGCTCGAATCCGGCGCAGGAAAAAGCCAGTTGACAAGAGAATCCAACAACCACTTCGGCATCAAGTGCCAGAAGTCGTGGACCGGCGAGAAGGTTTACCACGACGACGACGCAAAGCACGAATGTTTCCGCAAATACAACAGCGCATTAGAATCATACGAGGACCACTCGCAGTTCCTGCGCAAGAACCCAAGATACGCATCGCTGTTCCAGCTCTCCAAGACCGACTACAAGGGGTGGGCTTACGGACTGAAAAAGGCAGGATACGCCACAAATCCGAAATACGCTCAACTGCTCATCGGACTCATTGAGACATACAACCTCGACGAATTAGACAAAGGCAAGGTGGACAACTCGGCTGAAAGCAAGGCAAGCGACAGCAAGAGCAAGAAGCACAAGGAGGAGAAGAGCAAAGAAGCCAAGAAGAAGAAAGACAAAGACGCAAAGAAGAGCAAATACAGCAACAAGAAACGCCACAAGAGAGAGGGCAAGAGCGGCCTGATGGGATTCTTCAGCCAGCGCAAGAAACTCTCCGACCAGGACGAGGAGCTGTACGCTATATACGCCGACAACGACGAGTACATGGGCGAAATCTCATCTTACAGAACACACGATGTGCAAAAGATAAACGGCGTGAAATGCGTGATCGCGATGAACGGCGACACTTACGAGGCTATAGCAGACGAGTTCGGCAAGTTCACAAGCGAGATACTCAAAGCCAATGACGTGAAGACCGGAGCACAACCTAAGGCCGGCGACATCGTTTACATATCGAAGAAAAAGAAGTCCGGCACCGGCACATACACTGCCAAGGAGGGCGAGACTCTCTACGACATATCGCAGAAGACAGGCGTAAGACTCCGCAACCTCTACCGCATAAACGGACTTGTCTATGGCAAGCAGGTGAGTGCAGGCGACGTCATAAGACTGAAGAAATAAAAGCCGATGAAACGCACCGACATCAAGCCGATAGGACAAGTTATCAGAGAGCATCTGCAACGGCTCGACGAGTCCGGAAAACTGAGCGAGACCATCGCTCTGACGGCTGTGGACGACGTGCTGGGAAAGGAATTCGCCAGCCTCATCAAGGACAGACGCATAGAGAACGGCGTGCTGTTCCTCAAGACCGACTCGGCAGCCCTGCGCAGCGAACTGTTTGCCAGCCGCTCGCAACTGATGCAGAAGCTCAACGAGAAGACCGGCAAGGACGTCATAAAAGACGTGCGCATAAACTGAAAATATACACTACGGCATAACAAAAGCGGGACAAAGGAGAAACTCCGATGCCCCACTTGTTTTTTCGCCTGACGGCTAAACTTACTTCGCCCCTGCTGTCAGCGCCTCCGCTCTCTGCAGAGCCACGTTGATGTTAGGACAAATGTTGTGCTCGCCTATCAGTTTATAGAATCCAGCCTTGTGCAGAGCGGCGTGAACCTTAGGATTGACACCCGAAAGAACCACCTGAATGCCCTTCTTCTGGCTTCTAAGACACATATTAGTCAAGTTGTAGATACCAGTAGAGTCCACGAAAGGAACCTTTCTCATACGGATTACTCTGACCTTAGGCTTCTCGCTGCGCATATTCTCAGCCACGTCCTCGAAACGGTTACCCGCGCCGAAGAAGTAAGGACCGTTGATCTCGTAAACCTCGACGCCTGCAGGTATGACAAGATGCTCATCGGAATGCAGCTGAACATCAGACTCCGAGTTAGGGTCAATCTCATCCATGATGACCTTGACATCGGTAGTCTCAGCCATACGGCGCATGAACAGCAAGCAAGCGATGACCATGCCCACCTCGATGGCGATGGTGAGGTCGAAAATCACAGTCAGCAGGAATGTCACGAACAGCACAAGCACATCGGACTTAGGGTTCTTCATGAGAGCCGAGAACGCGCGCCAGCCGCTCATATTGTATGACACGACCACAAGCACGCCAGCCAGACAAGCCATAGGGATGTACTGCGCGAGCGGCATGAGGAACACGTAGATGAGCAGCAGGACGATGGCGTGGACGATGCCAGCCACTGGCGTGCGGCCTCCGTTGTTGATGTTGGTCATTGTACGGGCGATGGCTCCTGTGGCAGGAATACCGCCGAAGAGAGGCGACGCGATGTTGGCGAAGCCTTGTGCGATGAGCTCGGTGTTGGAGTTGTGGCGGTCGGAGATGACACCGTCTGCCACAGCAGCCGAGAGCAACGACTCGATGGCGCCAAGAATGGCTATTGTGAACGCCGAAGGGAGCAGCATCCTCACGCCCTCCCACGAGAGCAGAGGCATTGTCGGTTCGGGCATCGAAGCCGTGATAGTGAAACGGTCGCCGATAGTCTCTACCGACGTCACGCCCATGTAGTTCTTAAGCAGAAGAGCCGCCACGGTCATCAGGATGATGGCGATGAGCGAGCCCGGAATCTTCTTTGAGAAGAAAGGCGTCACAAAAATCACGATTATGCTGACAACACCTATCACAGTGCTCCACATGTCAATAGAGCCGAAGTTCTGGAAATACGCGCCCCACTTGCCAACGAAGTCGGCTGGGACATTCTCCACAGTCAGACCGAAAAGGTCCTTGACCTGCGTGGTGAATATCGTCAGGGCGATACCCGAAGTGAATCCCACGATGATAGGATAAGGGATGTACTTGATGATGGTGCCGAGACGCAGCAGTCCCAGCACGATGAGGAACACGCCGGCCATGAGCGTGGCGAGCGCCAGTCCCTCGAGCCCGAACTTCTGGATTATGCCATAGACTATGACGATGAACGCACCCGTCGGACCGCCTATCTGCACCTTAGAGCCGCCGAAGACGGAGATTATCAGACCTGCGACTATCGCTGTTATTATACCCTTCTCCGGAGACACGCCCGAAGCAATAGCGAACGCAATGGCAAGCGGCAGAGCCACTATGCCGACAATGATTCCCGCCATACTGTCCGCCACGGCTGTGGAACGGCTATAGTTCTTCATTGTGGAGAACAAGCGGGGATGAAAATCTAAGTTTAACTTCATTTTTTATTGGAAAAATAGGTCGCAAAGGTAATTCAAAAAATGGAAAAACGCGACATAAAAAAGCGCATAAGAACAACACAAGATGTGCATTCTTACGCGCTATAAGTTCTCACACAGGGAGAAAACCTGCTATCGCATTAACGATAACGATTTTAAAACGCATACTCCGCATCGTGTGGGGCTTCCACGCACCTGCAAACGCCGTAGCACGACCACTAAACCTCGGCTCGTGTACACGGAGCGTAGCGTATTCGATGCAAATATATTGACAAATACCTCTAAAAAATAAAGAATCGGTTGTCAGAGGCTGGGCAGATCCAATTGCTGCCGAGCATAACAACCAACTCCTTATTCTCAGAAAAAGTTTCCATTGACAAGTTCCCGACCCATGCACATTCCGTGCACGAGCCACAAGGGGATTCAAACGCCCTACACTAAGTGCCAACGGTCAAGTAACCTCGCAGCGTTGGGGAACTCTATCAAAGGAAAAGACATTCAGCGGCTCATGTCACAATGACTCGAAGTTTGAATATCTTTTCGATGCAAATATAAAAACAAGAAATCCACACATCCGAGAATGTCAAGGTTGACATTTGATAAAAGAAGGGCAAAGAATTGCATTTTGTCACAATGACCAAGTCGCATAATTCTTTACCCTTTATGTTACAAACATTACACAAAAAAGTTGGTTGTCTAATGGTGGGCAGCTCCAATTGCTACCGACCATAACAACCAACTCCTTATTTTCAGAAAAAGTTTCCATTGACAGGTTCCCGACCCATGCACATTCCGTGCACGAGCCACAAGGGGATTCAAACGCCCTACACTATGTGCCAACCGTCAAGTAACCTCACCCAGTTGGGGAACTCTATCAAAGGATAAGATGTCATCGGCTCACGCTTTAATTGCACGAAGTGTAACATCTTTTCGATGCAAATATAAAAACAAGAAATCCACACGTCCGAGAATGTCAAGGTTGACATTTTCATAACATGGCGCAAGAACACGATATATTTGCCTGAAAAAAGCATGAGCAGAAGTAGAAAGAAAGTTTGTGGAGGCATGATTTGCGGAATGTATGGCAGATCAAGAAAATGGGGCAAGCGGAAATGCCACAAGAAGTTCCGCGCGGCTATACATCACGGCAAACTTGTATTCAGAATGAGAGAAGTGATGAACACTTGGGACATGGGAGGAGATGGGAAAATGGTCTATACCTGGGATAAGAATAGTGACTGCTATAAAAAATACACAAGAAAATAACAATGAAAGACAGAAAAACGACAACTACACATAAACCTATACCAATGCTCTACGGCAGCGAAGGGAAAAGGTTTATTGAGAGGGCGAAGAATCCTCCAAAACTACCTGAAGATGAAGTAGAACGCATGAAAATGGCAACAGCTTTGACATACACAAAAGGAAAAAGATACTCAGTGACTCGCAGTTACATCCGCGAAGTCTGAGTATCTCACATTTCAATGCTCTTTGATGCTATATCAGAGGACGAAAGACCCACATTAGGGAATCCCCTCTATCGTTCACACTCTACAGTACACGGCAGTATCCGATTTCCTGCTCTTGGTACAGCATCGCAAGCATAATAAAAAACATTCAA
Organism: Paludibacteraceae bacterium; assembly: GCA_017937025.1. Classification (GTDB taxonomy): domain Bacteria; phylum Bacteroidota; class Bacteroidia; order Bacteroidales; family Paludibacteraceae; genus UBA4363. The sequence goes on from JAGBEJ010000010.1 coordinate 92,589, forward strand.
CGTTGCCCGACACAATTGTCCAGTGGGAATTTACAAGCCAAAATGTTTTTTTAAAGTTGGTTGTCTAATGATGGGCAGCTCCAATTGCTACCGACCATAACAACCAACTCCTTATTCTCAGAAAAAGTTTCCATTGACAGGTTCCCGACCCATGCACATTCCGCGCACGAGCCACAAGGGGATTCAAACGCCCTACACTATGTGCCAACCGTCAAGTAACCTCACCCAGTTGGGGAACTCTATCAAAGGAAAAGATATTCAGTGACTCATGTCTCAATGACTCGAAGTGTGAACGTCTTTTCGATGCAAATATAAAAACAAGAAATCCACACATCCGAGAATGTCAACGTTGACATTTGATAAAAGAAGGGCAAAGAATTGCATTTTGTCACAATGACCAAGTCGCATAATTCTTTACCCTTTATATCACCGAACAGATTGTCCAGCGATTTTACTCTGTACCCAATAGATGACATAAAGTCCCCTAAAACAACGTCCATAACGCACAAGGAGCCTCGGAGATTTGACACAAATATAGAAACAGAAAATCCACACATCCGAGAATGTCAACGTTGACATCATGACAAATAAAAAGGCGCACAAGACGAACACTCTCGTATTCTCTTATGCGCCTATTCTCTTCAACATACTGACATTCAGTATATTTTGTGGAGCTGACGGGAGTCGAACCCGTGTCCAAACGAGGAACCAATCCGCTTTCTACATGCTTATCTTCGCCTTCGGTTTTCGTGCATCCGCAAGACCGAAGCCACCAACGAATGCCTTATCCGCTAAAATCTCACACACGCCGCACGGCCGGCACATGCTATCCCCGATTTTACCACACCACTTTGCCAGACGCTTCAGGGCTTGGCTTCTGAGTGATGTCTTGTCTCAGCACCTTGTGCCGAGATTAAGCCGACCTACTATTATTCGGTTAGGCAGCAAGAGCGTAGTTATTCTCGCCAGTTATAGTTTACCCGATGAGATTAAAGTGCTTATCAGACAATGCACTGCATGCTTACGCATTACTTCTACCCGCTGTCAAAACCAGGCAGCCCCTTACTCTTAAGGTGTTAATGCGACTGCAAATGTATGCAATAAAACGATATGGCAATGAAAACAAGGCTGATTTTTCACTTCAGCGCTATGTCGAGTATCTCGCTTGGAGAAGTGACCATGTGGCTCGGCGAGCAAGCCTCGAGCTCGGCTCTGGAGCGGAATCCCCACAATACCGCCACGGAGTCCAAACCGGCGTTTCGGGCAGTGTTCATGTCGATGGACGTGTCGCCCACGTATAGCGCCTGGCTCTTGTCCTGAATGCCGCAGTCGCTGAGTATGTCGAAGACGATGGCTGGGTCGGGCTTCACGTTGTAGCCCTCGCGATGGCCGTAAACGACATCGAAGGCGAAGTCCGGAAACGAGTTCCTTATAACTCTGCAAGTGCCTTCGTGATATTTGTTCGATGCCACAGCCGTCATTATGCCGTGGGATTTGAGCGCGCCGAGCAGCTCCACGATGCCGGGATATGGCTTCGTCAGGTCGGTGCTGTGGTCTTTGTAATAACTCAGAAACAGTTCTCTCATGCGCGCCTCGACCGACGGCACACGAGCATCCTCGGGCAGCGCACGGTGGAAAAGCATGCCGATGCCGTTGCCCACGAACATCTTGTACGCCTCGACGTCGTGCTGCGGATAGCCGAGCGTGCGCAAGGCGTAGTTGGTGGCGGCGGCGAGGTCGGCTATGGTGTCGAGCAACGTGCCGTCGAGGTCGAAGATTACGAGTTTCTTGCTCATGGCTATCTGTCGGTTACTGACTGATAAATGACCGAAGCGATGTCGGTGCGGACGTTGGTCTTTATCAGTTTCTTGTTCCATGCGTCCGGGTTCACTCTGTTCGAGAGGAATATGTATGTCAGGTCGTACTCGGGGTCAATCCACACGCAAGTGCCTGTGAATCCTGTGTGGCCTATCATGACGTGCTCACTGTTGGCGCTCTCCTCTATCTTCTGACGGTCGAATCCCAGTCCACGACGGCTTATCTCGCTCTTGGCATTGACGAACACGCTGTCGGTCTCCTTAGAGAAATAAGTGTGTCCGCCGTACGTTCCGTCGTTCAGCCATATTTGGCACAACTTGGCGAGGTCCTCGGCATTGGAGAACAGTCCGGCATGACCGCTCACACCGCCTTGGAAGGCCGCGTTCTCGTCGTGCACATATCCGCGCAGATGCTGCTTTCTGAGGAATGGGTCGTTGGCTGTAGGCATGATGCGCGACTTGCAGAATCGCTTCAGCGGCAGATAACCGGTCGTCACTGCGCCCGCCGGACGATAGAAGTTGTCCATGACGAACGAGTCAAGAGACATTCCCGACACCTTCTCCACAATGCGCTGCAGCAGCATGAAGTTGATGTCGCTATAAACATATTTCCTCTCGCCCGGCTTGATGTGGGCTATGGCTGCTGTCACAGAGTCCTTGAACGAAGGATTCAGATACAGTCCTTCGGCTATAGGCAGAGTGTGCAGCGAATCGAGCGAGTCGCAAACGAGCTCCGGCACGAACTTGAAATCGGCGTCGGCGTATGTCGCTACATCCACACGGGCTGTGTGGTTGGCGTCGCGCTTGCCGAAGAGCGGAACCGAAGGATTGTTGCGCTTAACGGTGGACATGTAGAACGGCTTAGACGCAGGCAGACCCGACTGGTGCATCAGCAGGTCGCGGACTGTGACGTGGTGCAGCCTCTTCATTTCCGGCAGATAGTGCGACACGTGTCTGTCGAGGTTTATCTTGCCTTGGTCGTAGAGCTTCATGACGGCAGGGAGCGTAGCCATAAGCTTAGTGCACGACGCGAGGTCGTAGATGTCGCTTGTGGAAACTACTGCCGACGACTCGTAGCCCGGATGTCCGAACGCCTTGTCGTAGATTATCTGTCCATGCCTTGCCACAAGCACCTGGCACGAAGGTGTAGCGTGACCGTCGATAGCCGCGCCGACAATCGAGTCGATAAGCGCCAGCCTCTCCGACGACATGCCCACATCCTCCGGACGGGCATATCCGAGGCGGTTCTTCGACGTACGCACCGAACGGCCCTTGTCGCAAACATTCTGCACCGAAACAGGCAGATGGGCGTCGGCGTAGTTCGCGCCGAAAATCACGTCGGCGCTGGCGTACTGCATGCACTGCGCGCTCTCGTAACCCACGACTGTAGCGTCAGCCAGCAGCACCGACTCCTTGTATTTCGACATCAGATAAGGCGAAATGAAATAAGCATGCACCGTCTTGCCCTTGGCGTCCTTTGTCAGTCGCGCCAGAACGCTGTCCGGCACTTGGTCGTCGTGGATGGAGAATATCGCCACGTCGGCGTTCTTCACCACGCTGTCCACCACGCAAGGCACGCCCTTGGCGCAGTCGCCAGCCATTATGTTGTATCGTGTCACACTGCCGTGCAGAGCCACACGCGATGCGAAGTAAGTCTCGCCCTTGCTGCCGAAAGTCACAAGCACTATATTCTTGTCGAGAGAAGCCATAGGAATAGCCCTGCCGCTGTTCTTGAGCACCGTCACGCATCCTCTGGCGATGCGCTGCTGCAGACTCTTAGCCGACTCGCTGTTCAGCACCGAGGCTATGCGCTCTGGGTCCACAGGCTTGTACTCATGAGCCCCACACAGATATTTGTAAATAAGCACCTTACGGCACTTCTGCTCTATGTCGTCCATCGTCAGCACGCCGTCAGCCACTGCTTTTTTCACGCTCGCTATCGCCGTTCCGGTGGCATTGCCCTCGCCGGCGTCCAGTATCATGTCGTTGCCAGCCACGAGAGCCTCAACGCAGTAGTTCTTGCGCTTAGCCACCGCGCCCATCTTCATGGCGTCGGTCATTATCAGGCCGTTATATCCCATCTCGCCGCGCAGGAAGTCGGTGACGATGGTCTTGGAGAGCGATGCCGCCATGCCCGACTTGTCAAGCACCGGCACCGAGATATGCCCCACCATCACGCCGTCCAGCAGATGCTCCTCCTGCAGTCTTCTGTAAGGCAGCAGGTCAACGGAATCGAGCGTGGCTCTGTCATGCGTCACCAGCGCGAGCTCCTTGTGCGAGTCCTGTTGCGTGTCGCCGTGGCCCGGGAAGTGCTTGCCCACGCACGCTATGCCGTACTGGTGCATGCCCCTGACGAAGATTGACGCCTTGCGGGCTATGTCCTTGGCATCGTCGCCGAACGAGCGCACGTTTATCACGGGGTTATCGGGATTCAGATTCACGTCCAGCACGGGGTCGAAGTTCACATGTATGCCCAACGCCTTGCATTGGCGGCCCAGCTCCACGCCCCAGTCGTATATCAAGCTGTCGTTGTCGAGTGCCGAGAGTGTCAGCTTGCGAGGGTATCGGAGCGTGTTGTCGAGTCTCATGCGCAGTCCCCACTCGCCGTCAAGAGTTATCAGCAGCGGCACTTTGGCTGTAGATTGCGCAAGATTCGTCAGCGCCGCCTGTCCTTCGCAGTTGCCCTTCCAGAACAGCAGTCCGCCCACCTTATTCTCCTTCACCTGCTTCAGCAGCGCCGTACGCAGCGCCGGAGTGTCCTGCGCCTTGGTCGTGAAGATGAACAACTGCCCTATCTTCTCATCATCGCTCAGAGTCGCCATCACAGAGTCAGCCCACATCTGGGCCTTCATGTCGTTTACGTTAAATCTATTGTTTGAGTGTGCCGCCACAGAAAAAGACAGCGGAAGCATCAGAAGCGATGCCTTGAGTATATTTTTTAGATTCATTCCAGATTATTTTTTAAGAAACACAAATATAATAAAAAGAGAGCAAAGACTGGCAAAAGGCAGAGCCGACGACTGCGCGAAAAAAACATTATCAAACGTATCGAACCAAACAATGGAGGTCATTGGGATATTATCATATAATAGCGCGAATAAACAATAAGTCATTATCATACACGCACAAAAATCTCAATAAAGAGCGACATAACCGGAAAAAAGAATTATCTTTGCAGTCCATTTCGGACAGCCTCTGGCAGATAAGTGTGAACTGTGAATGCTATCAGGAGTGAGAACAACAAACACATTTTTTAAAACAAAATGGATTTAATCAAAGTAGCCGAGCAGGCTTTCGCTGGCGAGAAGAAGGAATTCCCAGCATTTAAGAGTGGCGACACAATCACAGTCGCTTACAGAATCAAGGAAGGTAACAAGGAGCGTATCCAGCAGTACCGCGGTGTAGTTATTCGCATCTCTGGACACCAGGACCAGAAGCGCTTCACTGTTAGAAAGATGTCTGACAACGTGGGCGTTGAGCGTATCTTCCCTATGAACTCACCATTCATCGACAGCATCGTAGTCAACAAGTACGGTAAGGTACGCCGCGCTAAGCTTTACTACCTGCGCGCCTTGACTGGTAAGAAAGCCCGCATCAAGGAAAAGGCAATGCCTAAGAAGGAGGCTTAATCACCTGCTTCTTGCAACAAAAGACAAAATCCGCAACCTCTCACGAGGCTGCGGATTTTTGTTTTCGCCCCCCTGCCCCGCCGCCAGCAAAAAAAAAAAAAAAATCCGCAAAGCCTGTTCAGACCCTGCGGACAAATATCAAATCAAGAATTGTTCAGCCCAATCACACCTCGAGAGCCAGGTGGTTCTCCTCAGCCATGCGCCTCATGTTCATGATGGCATAACGCATACGGCCGAGAGCTGTGTTGATGCTGATGTTAGTCAACTCGGCTATCTCCTTGAACGAGAGGTTCTCGTAGAAACGCATGCGGACGATCTCGCGCTGAGAGTCCGGAAGCTCGTTCATAAGCTTCTTGACGTCTCTGAGTATCTGCGAAGCCACGAGCTTGTCCTCGACATTGGCGTCCTGAAGGTCGGCCTGCTGCAGCACGTTGGCATAGTCGAGACACTCCTCGCCTACCTGGTTTTCGCTCTTGCGAGCACGGAAATAGTCAATAATAAGGTTATGCGCCACACGACAAAGGAACGAGAAGAATTTGTCGTTTGCAGAATAACGATGCTGTCTGATGACTGTAATGGCACGGAAGAATGTGTCCTGGAAAATGTCGTTCGCTACATCTTCGTCCTTGACATAGAAAAGTATGTAAGAGAAAATTCTCTTATTATGCCTGTTGAGGAGTGAAGCGAAAGCCTCATTCTCGCCGTTTGCATATCTGCTCACCAATTCGTCATCGGTCATAGATACGTACTTGTTCATTACTTTAGATTTTAGGTTCTGAAGTATGAATGTGCAATAGGCGGTAAGGTTTTAGGTTATTGAATAATAATCGGGAACTCGTTATTCCCTTAATTGTCTGCGACAAAGATATGTAAAAAAGCTCCGATGGGTATACAAATGCCCAAATCGGGTACAAATATGCAAAACCGCAGAAACCGCGCCTGTAAAAGACTTTAATTAAAAACATGCTGAAAAAATATGTTACACAACATATTTTCGCGCGATAAATTAACTGTTAGAATGGGTATCCGATGGCGAGATGCCAAGCCATGTCGTTGATATTGAACGGATGACGCCACTTCCTGCTGTCCTGCGAAGGGTCGTAAAGCTGCTTGCCCACATCGAGACGGACAAGGAAGAACGAGAAGTCGAATCGCAGTCCCAGACCGTAGGAGCACGCGAGCTGCTTATAGAACTCGGAGAACTCGAACTGTCCGCCCTGCTGTGTCTGGTAGCTGTTTATGGTCCAGACGTTGCCGGCATCGACGAACGCCGCTCCCTCGAGTATCCAGAAGAGTTTGAAGCGGTACTCGAAGTTGAGGTCCAGCTTTATGTCGCCGGACTGGTTAAAGTCGGTGCGTCCGCCTGTGGACTTGTAGATGCCCGGTCCGAGCGAGCGGATAGACCATCCGCGCACGCTGTTGGCTCCGCCGGCGTAGAAGCGCTTCTCGAACGGCACGACGTCGGCATTGCCGTAAGGATAGGCCAGTCCCACGCCTACGTGGTAAACGAGCGTGTTCTTGTCGTTGACCACCTGGTTGTACGAATAGCTAAACTCGCCCTTGACGTACTGCGAGTAGCGTATATCGAGGATTCGCCACGCGCCGTCGTCCTTCTTGACTCCGGCGAGACTGCATATACCTGACAGGAGGTTGCCGGCCGTCTCCACCGAGCCTCTATATGAGAAGAAGTTGGAGTAGTTGTTGTGCTTGTTGTTGCGCGAGAACGTGAATCCCAGCGCCATGATGATGTGGTCCTCGTAACTGTACCTTATTATAGAGTTGGCGTTGAGGTAGGTCTGGCGGAAATAGTCGGAGATGGTAGGCAGATAGACATACGACAAGTCCAGCAGCTTGATGGAGTAACGCTCATTGTCGAGCGAGCCTGTCGTCCACCAATACTCTATGCCAGCGTTGGCGATGTTTCTGTCGTACCACGGCGTGGTCTGGTAGTTGTATGAGAGCGAGAACTCCGTGGAGGCTCGTATTCTTCGCCTGAGCTTCTCCGGAATGAACGGGAAGAGCACCTTAGGGAATGTGAGAGCCGCCTCGCCTCCAATCTCGAGCGAGCGGTCGTTGAGCGCGTCTTTTATATCACCCATAGGCAGATAACCTATACGCGTCTTAATGGAAAGCTGGTCCGCTCCCCTGAATATGTTGCGGTGCGTGTATGTTCCGTTGAGCGCCGCTCCGATGTCGCCATCGGTGTTCGTGCCTTCCACCTCCACCGAGTAGGACTGCACACGGTTAGGCGTGACAGAAATGTTGCAGTCCACGAGCGAATCGCAGCCCGGCACACGCCTGAAGTAAATGTTCACGTACTTGGTCGTGCCAAGCGAGCTGAGCGAGGAGTTGGTGCGCTCCACGTTCTTTGCGCTGTAGTACTGTCCCGGCAGCACATGGATTTTCATGTAAAGCGAGGACGGACAGAGCCTCCGTTTGCCGTGGTAGTAATAGTTCATGCTGCCGCACGAGAGCGTGTCCTTATAGTTGGTGGAATAGGAAAGGTCGGTGTTGTACTCCCAAGGGTAAACGTTGACGTTCCTTATCTTGACACGGATATGGTTCTTCAGTTCCTTTGGCTGTCCGCCAGCCACGTTCATCACCATCGGACGGCATTTGAACACCACGCTGACACTGTGGTCATCGACAGTCGTGTCCGCCTCGGCGTAGATGTAGTCGTTGGACATGTAGTAGAAGCCGCTGTTGCGCAGGTACGTCACCATCTTGGCGCGCTCGGACTGCAGCGCGTCGAGGTCGAACAGGTCGCCGGGCTTGGCGGAGAACTGGTAGTTGTACATGTAAGCCCTCAGTGTGTCGTCCTCGATGTCGAGCGAAATGTCATTGAGCTTGTATGGCTGGTTGCCTTTGATGTCGAAACGGACGTTCATCTTCTTGCGCTTGCGTCCCTTGACTATCGTGTCGGCCTCGACTTCCACGTTGTGGTAGCCCTTGTTCTTCATGTATCCTTTGATGTTCTGGCGCGACATCTCCATGTCGTCAGCGTCGAAGATGACCGGCGGCTCGCCTGCGCTACGAAGCTTGCGGTTTATCCACTTCGACGAGTCGCGTCCGGACATGTTGTATATGGCAAGCGAGAGGCGTATTCGTCCGAAAATTCCGGTGTTGGGCTTCTGTCTGAGATACTGCTTGATTTGCGTTTTAGAAATGTTGTCCACATCCGACTTCACCTCCACTCTGTTGAAGAGGAACTGCTTGTTGGGCACAAACTTGGTCAGACTGCACGAAGAAGTCAGCAACGCCATAAGCATAGCAACTACAAGCATGATACTGAAGCGTGGACTTCGTGACATATTTTTGATATACAGATAACCTAATTAAAAGCACAAATATAAGAAAATCGCCGGTTCTAATCAGGAGATTTAAAATCAAAGAGAGAAACAAGGGACGGCGTAAGCGGAAAATGGATTATTTTTGCACAAAAGCAAAAGACATGGCATTAAGCAAAAACAGAATAAAAGAGCTGGCGAAATACAAACAGAAGAAAAAACGCGACGAGGAAGGCGTGTTCGTGGCTGAGGGCTGGAAACTCGTAGAGGAACTGGCGAGAAAGTTCGAATGCACGACTCTGATTGTGACAGAGAAAGCCGAGGCGGCGGCGAAAAGCAGCGGACTGAAGGCCGAAACCGCCAGCGACGATGAGATGGGCAGAATAACCCTGATGAAGACACCGAGAGAGGCATACGCCATATTCAAAAGACCAGACACCCGCATAACAAAAATAGACGCCAAAGGACTTACGCTCGCCCTCGACGGAGTGCAGGACCCGGGCAACGTGGGCACTATAATAAGGACAGCCGACTGGTTCGGCATCGAGACCGTCATCTGCACGAAGGACTGCGCCGAGCCTTACGGACCGAAAGTCGTGCAAGCAACAATGGGCGCGCTCGGCAGAGTCAAGGTCATGGAGACCGACAACCTGAGCGCACTGCTCAAGGACGCAGCCGAAAGAGGCGTCAGCATCTACGGCACGCTGCTGGAGGGCAACGACATAACACAAGAGGAACTGAGCGATGACGGCGTAATCGTGATGGGAAGCGAAGGCAACGGACTGAGCAAAGAAGTGCGCGAATGCGTGAGCCAAAAACTCAGAATCGAGAACTGGCCCAAAGGCAGAGAGACATCGGAATCACTCAATGTGGCAGTAGCCACAGCCATAGTCTGCGCGGAATTCAGAAGAGGCAAGCGTTGAAAAACACAAAAAAAGTGAAAGAGAAGATTTGCGTAGTCCGGTGATTTTTATACTTTTGCAGTCTGCAAATAAGCAAATAGCGGAAAATCGCATAAAATCATTATAAAAACTTTAAGAAAAACTTTTTATGGCTAAAACAGCGGATATTAAGAACGGAATGTGCCTCGAGTTCGATGGCCAGTACTACTATGTTGTAGAGTTCCTGCACGTAAAGCCAGGCAAGGGTCCTGCTTTCGTGAGAACCAAGCTGAAGAACGTTAAGACAGGTCTCGTTATAGAGAAGACACTTAACGCAGGTATCAAAATCAACGACGTGAGAATCGAGAGACGTGCATACCAGTATCTCTACAACGACGACATGGGTTACACTTTCATGGACACAGAGAGCTTCGAGCAGATCATCATACAAAAGAACCTCATCAACGGCGTTGACTACCTGAAGGAAGGCGAGATGTGCGAGGTTGTCGTTCACGCAGAGTCTGAGACAGTGCTTTACGTTGACGTTCCTACAATCGTAACTCTCGAGATCACTTACACAGAGCCAGGACTGAAGGGCGACACAGCGACTAACGCAATGAAGGACGCGACTGTCGAGACTGGCGCTAAGGTGAGAGTTCCTCTGTTCATCAACCAGGGCGAGAAGATCAAGGTTGACACAAGAGACGGATCTTACGTTGAGCGTGTTAAGGCATAATCGCAAAAACACAATACAGCAAAGGCGTTCCTTTTACGGAGCGCCTTTTTTTATTGCAATAAAGTTATAACTGCATACAATGCGAATAATCATTTTTAATTATTTTTGCATCACTAAAAAAAATAATTAAATGAAACTCAACAAGACCGCAATCATTGCAATATTAGGCCTGAACATCGGTGTTTACGGATGCTCAGCAAACAATTCAAACACAGACAACAGCGCATCGGCTGACACTTCAGCCAAGACTAACGGCACCGCCACTGCATACACCGACGACGTAAGAGAAATCGTCGGCATGGACCACGGCAAACGCACCATAAGAATCGCCAGCGACGAGAGAATATCGCATCCGGAGCTGAGAAAGAACCAGGCGAACAGATTCATCGTGATGTCCAAGAAGGACTATTACTTATATGTGTATGAAGGACAGGGGGCCGACACGGTACTGCTCGCGCGCTACGACTGCGCCTTCAGCCAGAAGAAAGGCAACAAGCAGCAGAGAGGCGACATGAAGACTCCTCACTGCACAATGCTCCACCCTTTCAAAATCACTGAAATCAAAGACGCGTCGGCATGGGTGCATGACTTTGGCGACGGACGCGGCGCTATAAAAAGCTACGGCAACTACTTTCTGCGCCTGCTGACTGACCCGCACAAGGGAATCGGCATACACGGCAGCACTAACAACGAGGAGAGCGTGCCTGGCAGAGCCAGCGAGGGCTGCATCCGACTGAAAGACGAGGACATCATCGACCTGAGAAAGAACTATGCGTTCGTAGGCATGAAGGTTGTCATAAAAGCCGAGGACAAAGACGACCTGCCTTTCGAAACACGCGCATTCAAAAAACAGAACATTCTGAGAAAGCGCCACCTCAACCCAAGCAGCACTCTGAGCAACGAGCAGATACAGAAAGCTCCGATAGAATTCAAGGCCACAAAGTAAAGAACATCTGTTCAACATAAGACATGGCATTAAACTACATTTGGATAGGACTATTCACCATCGGTGTGATTGTGGGAGTTGTCAAACTTTTCCTTGGCGACTTCAACGCAATGCCGGAGATGATGGACTCAATCTTCAGCATGTCCAACCTGGCGTTCGACATGACTATCGGACTCACCGGCACGCTGACATTCTGGATGGGCGTGATGAAGGTGGGCGAAGACAGCGGACTGATAAACAAGCTGGCCAAGAAACTCTCGCCAGTGCTCGTGAAGCTGTTCCCCGAGATACCAAAGGACCACCCTGCCCTGTCGTCATTGTTCATGAACATTTCCGCCAACATGCTCGGACTGGACAACGCTGCCACCCCAATCGGACTGAAGGCGATGCAGGAGATGCAGTCCATAAACAAGCAGAAGGACACCGCCAGCAACTCCATGATAATGTTCCTGACGCTGAACACCTCAGGACTGACCATCATCCCTGTTTCCATAATGGCTTACAGGTCGAAGTTCGGCGCCGCCGACCCTACCGACATCTTCATTCCGCTGCTGCTGACGACCATGTGCTCCACATTAGTCGGACTGCTTGTCGTGTGCGCCATACAGAAGATTAACCTGCTGAACAAGACACTTCTGGCGACATTCGCCGGCATATCGCTCTTCGTAGCAGGCATATTCACTGCCGTAAGTTCCTTAGACAGCGAGCAGATGCAGATATTCTGCCGAGTGCTCACGAGCATACTGATTCTGGGCTGCATCATGTTCTTCCTCTTCTCCGGAGTAAGAAAGAAAATCAATGTGTATGACTCATTCGTGGAAGGCGCGAAAGGCGGATTCCACATCGCCGTGAGCCTCATCCCGTACTGCGTCGCCATACTCGCCGCCATAGGCGTGTTCAGGGCTTCGGGCGCATTGACAATGCTGCAGAGCGGAGTCAGCAGATTCGTGGAGTGGCTGGGATTCAACAGCGACTTCGTGGGAGCGATACCTGTAGCGCTGATGAAGCCGCTCAACGGCGCCGGCGCCAGAGGCATGATGATAGAATGCTTCAACTCGTTCGGACCAGACTCGTTCGTCGGACACTTGGCGAGCATACTGCAAGGCTCGACCGACACGACGTTCTACATACTCGCCATATACTTCGGCAGCGTAGGCATAAAGAAATACAGATACGCAGTGGCTACCGGACTCATAGCTGATGCCGCCGGAATGATAGCTGCCGTTCTGCTATGCTACGTATTCTTCGGATAGCATTAACCTAAAATAATAACCAAAACAAACGAAAACATGAAAAAGAAATCTATTTCAATCTTAAGCAGAATTATGCTTGTGCTCGGCTTGTTCATCGCAGCCGGCTCGCTCACAGAGGCTTTGGCACAGTCCAAAGTAGTAGTAATCAGCGGAACTGGAGTTCGTCTGCGCCTCGGCCCAGGAACCGACTACGACTACCTGACCAACGACAAGGGACAGCAGGTGTCGCCAGCCAAGGGCGCTAAGCTCGAGTATCAGGGCGAATACGGCGACTGGTACAGAGTGAAATTCAACAACAACAGCTACTATGTTTCCAAGGACTTCGCTTACATACAGAACGGTGCCAAGCCTGCTGCCGCAGCTAAGCCTGCCAAGAAGGTCGTAGTGATAAGCGGAACTGGCGTTCGTCTGCGTCTCGGTCCTGGAACCGACTACAGCTACCTGAAGAACTCAAAGGGAGAGCAGATTTCTCCAGCAAAGGGCGCTAAGCTTGACTATCAGGGCGAAGAGGACGGCTGGTTCATCGTTAAGTACGGCAACGGAAGCTACTATGTGTCTAAAGACTTCTCATATATAAGCACAGTGAAGTAAGACAAAGAACAACGTCAAACATAAAAGCCTCGCTTCAGCGGGGCTTTTTTTATGCAAAATCTTGCATATATATAAAGTTTTTTGCGTTTTTAAAAATAAATATGCAGACATGCGCTATAACAATTCATTTTTATGCATACTTTTGCAAACACTAATGTTTCAAGAGCATTTCAATGTTTTTTCCAGCGGCAAAGACATAGGAAAAACCGACAATAAGCAAGAATAAATATTCAAAAGAAGAAGAGATGAAAAGCAAGACAGACAGAAGGGAAAACATTGTGGACATAATAAGCAATGAACTGGTGGGAAATCAGGATGACTTGCTCAAGGCGCTCAAAGACAGAGGCTTCGACCTGACGCAGGCGACATTGTCAAGAGATCTGAAGGCGCTGAGGATTGTGAAGCATCTCAACAAAGAAGGCAAATACGAGTACAAGATGCCGGAAGACCCGCAGAAGAAGAGAAGCGTGCTCGCTGTCGGCGAAGTGACGGTGGAATTCTCGGGCAACATAGCCGTGCTGAAGACCAAGGCCGGATACGCCAGCGGACTGGCGCTCGACATCGACGAGGCTGGGATAAGCTGCATAATCGGCACAATAGCCGGCGACGACACGATACTGCTCGTGACAAAGGAGAACACCAAGAGGGAGGACATGATTTCCGAACTCGGCAAGATAATCGAGAAACTGAAAGTAACAGAATAACCATAGCATAAAAATGAAAGAAGAAAAGAGTCCAAACATAGAAATAATGATAGCCAACGAGGCCCACTACGGCTACGTTGACCTTATTCTCGAAACAGTTGCCAAAGCCGCCAAGGCAAGAGGCACAGGCATCGCAAGCCGCACCCACGACTACATCCTGCAGAAAATGAAGGACGGGAATGCCATCATCGCCTTCGTCAACGGACAATGGGCCGGATTCTGCTATGTGGAGACTTGGAGCAATAAGAAGTTCGTAGCCAACTCAGGACTCATCGTCAGCCCTGAGTTCAGAGGAATGGGACTCGCCAAAGCCATCAAGCACCGCGCATTCGAGCTCTCGCGCACGAAGTTCCCTGACGCCAAGATCTTCGGCATAACCACAGGTCTTGCGGTGATGAAAATAAACACGGAAATAGGCTACCGCCCTGTGACATTCTCCGAACTGACCGACGACCCAGAATACTGGAAGGAGTGCGAGGCGTGCATAAACTTCGATGTGCTGAAGAGAAACAACTACACAAGATGTCTGTGCACAGGAATGCTCTACGACCCTGCCGAGCACGTGGGCAACGAGATGCCTTGGAAGAAAAAGGAGGAAGCGAAAGAGAGCAAAATAGAAAAATGGAAGAACGCGCTGAGGAAGATTTTCTCGCTTCCCATAGCCAACGGCACTTACAAGGGCAAGAACAAAGACATTGAGCATTAAAACAAAAACAACAAACAACAATAACATAAAGAAAAACAATGAAAAAAGTATTATTAGCATTCAGCGGCGGATTGGACACTTCATTCTGCGCAATGTATCTGAAAGAACAGGGTTACGAAGTACACACAGCACTCGCAAACACAGGAGGTTTCGACGCTGAAGAGCTCAAGGTGATAGAAGAAAAGGCAAAGAAGCTCGGAGTGGCAAGCCACGCATCTCTGGACGTGACTAAGGACTATTACAACAAGAGCATCAAGTACATGGTGTTCGGCAACGTGCTGAGAAACGGAACTTACCCAATCTCAGTAAGTTCTGAGAGAATTTTCCAGGCTATAGCCATCATCGAGTACGCCAAGAAGATAGGCGCCGACGCTGTGGCTCACGGTTCGACTGGCGCAGGAAACGACCAGGTGCGTTTCGACCTGACATTCCAGATTCTCGCCCCAGAAATCGAGATCATCACTCCTACACGCGACATGGAGCTGACAAGAGACTACGAGATAAACTACCTGAAGGAGCACGGATACGTGGCTGACTTCAAGAAGCTCGAGTACTCTATAAACAAAGGTCTGTGGGGAACATCAATCGGCGGCAAGGAGACACTCAAGTCCAACGAGACTCTGCCAGAGGAGGCTTACCCAAGCCAGGTGACAAAGAAGGAAGAGAGCCAGATGACTATCGACTTCGTGAACGGAGAAATCACAGGCGTGAACGGAAAGAAATACGACGACAAGATCGCTGCCATCAACGAAGTGAACAGACTGGGCTCTGAGTACGGAATCGGCCGCGACATGCACATCGGCGACACAATCATCGGAATCAAGGGCCGTGTAGGATTCGAGGCTGCAGGAGCAATCCTCATAATCAACGCACACAAGATGCTCGAGAAGCACACTCTGACCAAGTGGCAGCAGTACTGGAAGGACCAGATCGGCACATGGTACGGAATGTTCCTGCACGAGGCACAGTATCTTGAGCCAGTGATGAGAGACATGGAGGCTATGCTCGAGAGCTCACAGAGAAACGTAACAGGAAGAGTAATCATCAATCTCCGCCCTTACTCATACACACTCGTAGGCGTAGAGACCGACTTCGACCTGATGAGAAGCGACTTCGGCGAGTACGGAGAGGTAGTGAAGGCATGGACAGCCGACGACGTGAAGGGATTCACAAAGATACTCGGCAACCAGATGAAAATCTACCACAACGTGCAGAAGAGAAACGGCAAAGAATAAGCCAAAAGAATATTACCACAAACGAGCGGCAGGCAAACGTCTGTCGCTCGTTTTTTTGTAACACTTTTATAACAGCGGCGCAATGGAGAGTAACACGAAACAAAGTTCTTTGCAGAGGAAAAGAAGAGGCAAATGAAAACACAAGCATCTGCTGCAATAACTTTTTCACGAATTAAGCAAAAAACTCCACCAAATAAAATGAAATGACGTACATTTGTTTTTTCATTGCTACGTCGATTAAACACAAACATATAACACAAAACATGAGAAAATTGTACATTGCCATTGCTGCTGTAATGCTGACTGCGACTGCCATGGCACAGACTGCGGAAACAGAAAAGCCAGAGGCTAAAGAACCAGTCTCAAAAAACGAGAGCAAGACAAAAAAGGTCATCAACGAAATCAAGAGCCACGTGAAGTTCTACGGATTCGTGAGAAACTTCTTCTACTACAACTCAAGAGAGAACCTCGAGACCAGCGGCGGACTCATTGAGCTCATTCCTCTCGACAAGAAAGAGAACAAACTGGGCGAAGACCTGAACGAGCAAGCCAACTCAAGATACCTGGCAATGACAACACGCGTCGGAATGGACATAACCGGACCAGAGCTGTGGGGAGCCAAGACTTCGGGAAAAATCGAGTTCGACTTCAACGGATACGGCGACCAGAACACAATGTTCAGAATCAGACACGCATACTTCAACATAGACTGGGTGCACCACTCTCTGACACTGGGACAGACATGGCATCCGCTCGTGGGCTGCGCCACACCTGACGAATTCAGCTACGCTGCCGGAGCGCCATACAATCCGCTGAACCGTAGCCCGCAGATACAGTATAACTACAAGCCAATAGACGGACTCAGCCTGAAAGCCGCAGTGCTCTGGCAATTGCAGTACACAACCGTGGGTCCAAGCGGAATAGACAGTTACGACGCTTTGGCTAAGAACGCAAGCAGCATAAACTTCTCGAAATACAGCATCATACCAGAGATGTACGCTGGCATAGGGTACAAAAAGAACGGAATAGAGGCAGGTGCCGGAGTTGACATAACATACATCCGCCCAAGAACAAAAGGCATAGACAGCATAGATGTAGAAAACCCTAAAGAGACAAGAAAGGTTGACGACCACTTGTGGAGCTTCTCGCCTATCGTTTACGCAGGATGGACAAGCGGCAAATGGAGCATCAAGGCAAAGAGCATACTCGCGCAGAACCTGAGCCACACAAACACAATAAGCGGTTACGCAGTCACAGGAGTGAACAGCGACGGCTCGTTCGACTACACTCCGCTCACACACACCACTTCGTTCATAAACATTTTCTACGGCAAGAAGTACAAAGCCGGAATCTACGCCGGATACTCAAAGAACCTCGGACTGCTGAGCGGCGAATTGGCTACAGTCACCGACACTAATGGAAAGAGCGGAACTCTGGTTTACTACAAAGGCAAGAACGGAGAGAACGACATAGACCAGAACTGGAGAATATGCCCATCGTTCTCATACAACCTGAAGCACTTCAACGTGGGTGTGCAGTACGAACTGAGCGGCATAGACTACGGAACAATGAAGTCGGACGGCACAGTAAGCAACACTCACACAGTGTACAACCACAGAGTGCTGGGAATGGTGAAATACAATTTCTAAAAAAGCACAAACCAGCGCGGATGTTTATGGCACAATGATTGCTAAGAAAACAAGATATAGACACAAGAGCGAAAAAACGGAATTAGACAAAACATAAGAAACACAAACACAAAATCATTGTGCGTATGAGCAAAAGCAAACTGATAATAATAGCGACGGCGATAATGATGACCAACGCTGTCAATGCGCAAACACTGAATC
The DNA here is from genome assembly GCA_017937025.1 of Paludibacteraceae bacterium. Classification (GTDB taxonomy): domain Bacteria; phylum Bacteroidota; class Bacteroidia; order Bacteroidales; family Paludibacteraceae; genus UBA4363. The sequence continues at coordinate 110,224 of JAGBEJ010000010.1, forward strand.
TGAAAAAGGTTTTCAGCAAGCCACAGAACACCACGACGACCGCCCCTGCCGCTGCTGACGAGTTTGAAGCGAGCGGCGTCAGATACAAAGCGAACGGCACAGAAGCCATAGTCGTGGCTAAGAAGTACTCTGGCGACATCTACATACCAAAAACGGTAAGCAAAGACGGCAAGACTTTGACGGTGACCAAGATTGGCGACAGAGCATTCGCAGGATGCAAGAAGCTCAGAAGCATAAACATGAGCGACGCCGCGATAAAGGAGATAGGCAACGGAGCATTCTCCGGCTGCATGTTCCTGGAATGTGCATCGCTGCCTAACACGGTGGTGAAAATAGGCGACGACGCTTTCCACATGACGAATATCGGTGTCATCGAGCTGCCGGCTTCGCTCAAGACTTTAGGCAAGAGAGCATTCTTCTTCAGCGCGATAAGGAGCATCAGCCTGCCTAACGGACTGACCGCCATAGACTCAAGAACATTCAGCGGATGCGCCGACCTCAAGGAGATAACACTTCCTGCGAGCGTCACAAGCATAGCCGCCGACGCCTTTGACAACAGCCCTAACCTCAAGAATATAAACGTGGCTGCAAGCAACAAAGTTTACACATCATCAACCGACGGAAAAATACACAAGAAATAAATGGTACTGAATTACATCTGGATAGCGTTTTTCATTGTAGCCTTCGTCGTTGCCATAATACAAGCCGTATTCATGGGCGACACAGAGGTGTTCAAACGCATAATCGACAGCACATTCGAAATGTCTAAGATGGCTGTCATGGACATAGCCCTGCCTTTGGCTGGAGTCATGACTCTATGGCTCGGCATAATGAACATAGGCGAAAAGGCTGGAGCGATAAACTTCATGGCGAGGATTGTCGGACCGTTCTTCGCCAAGCTGTTCCCAAGCATCCCTAAGAACCATGAGGTGCACGGACAGCTGCTCATGAATTTCTCGGCCAACATGCTCGGACTGGACAACGCCGCCACTCCAATGGGACTCAAAGCCATGCAGTCGCTGCAAACCCTGAACCCTAAGAAGGACACGGCATCAGACGCGCAGATAATGTTCCTGGCGCTGAACACCTCCGGACTGACCATAATCCCCGTGTCCGTGTTAGCCATGAGAGCGACTGTCACTGGACCTATGGGCGAGCACGCAGCAAGCCCTACGGACGTGTTCATCCCGATACTCATAGCGACAACCATCTCAACACTGACTGCGATTCTTTTCGTCGGCATCAAGCAGAAACTCAACCTTCTGAATAAGACTGTCGTCGGATGGATCGGCGGAATAATCGCGGCTCTCGCGCTCCTTGTTTGGGGTATGTCAAGTCTTGACAAGGCAGAAATGGAACTCGTTTCCAACATCGCCTCAAATCTAATCCTTTTGGCTATCATCGTCACATTCATCACAGGCGCAGCCATAAAGAAAGTGAATGTCTATGACGCATTCATCGACGGCGCAAAGGACGGCTTCAGCGTGTCAATAAAGATAATTCCGTTCATGATAGGAATACTTGTGGGCATAGGCGTGTTCAGAGCATCCGGAGCCATGGACCTGCTGATGGACGGCATCAAGGGGCTTGTGGGCTGGCTGGGATACGACAGCAAGTTCATCGACGCTCTGCCTACGGCGTTCATGAAGCCGCTCTCGGGCAGCGGAGCGAAAGCCATGATGGTGGAGACGATGCACACCTTCGGTCCTGACTCGTTCGCAGGAAGGCTTAGCTGTATCTTCCAAGGCGCGGCAGACACCACGTTCTACATCATCGCGCTCTACTTCGGACTGGTAGGCATCAAGAAGACAAGATACGCCGTAGTGGCTGGACTGACAGCCGACCTTGCCGGAGTCATAGCCGCCATAGCCATAGCGTATCTGCTATTCGTATAAAATAATTGAGATAACAAAAGAAAAAAGGCCCGGTCTTCAGACCGAGCCTTTTCTTATTTCGAGAACTTGCGCATGAACCACGCAATGGTGAATGTCGGACAGAAATCTGTGAACGGAAGTATCTCCTCGGCGAAGTTGAATATCGCGCCCCACTTCGCTAATTTGTCCGTGCCATACAGCCGCGAGAACAAATAGGCCGACAGCGGCGCCCACACCACATCGCCAAATTCCCCTACTCCCGGAATGGTGAAAGTGACCATTCCAAGAATGTCCAAAACAACAGCCACCCACAACGATGGCGTCTTTACCTGCTCTGCTGGTAGATTCTGATTCTGCATAAGATTAAATGTTTGGTTTATGACGCCAAATATATGAAATTAAATTCCTCCTGCACACAACGTAGCCACAACATATTCCGACCGTGTGCCGATACGGTACTTGCCGCCCCAGATTCCCAGTCCTGAAGACACATAATAGAACGTATTTCCACGTCTATGCGCGCCGTAAGCCTTTTCGTAAATAGCGTCCGTAATCCACGAAACCGGCCACACCTGGCCATAATGCGTATGCCCCGAGAACTGGAAGTCAACACGAGCCTCCTCCGCCTGCTCCAGATTGAACGGCTGGTGGTCGAGCAGAATGACATAAGACGAATCGGCATTGACATTGTTTTTCTGCATTATCTGAGCGAGAGACAGACGGCGGGCATTGCTCTTGTCGTCGCGGCCAACTATCGTTATGTTGCCGAAAGAAACGGCAGAATCACGCAGCAGAATGATGCCAGCCTCATCGTAGAATCGGCATGCCGCCTCAACCCCTGCCAGATATTCATGATTGCCGAGACATGCCACCACGGGAGCCTTGATGCGGTGGAACTCCTCCGCCACACGCTCCTCATCGAGCGGTTCGATAGAGCGGTCGATAATGTCGCCTGCCACAAGCACCAGGTCGGGATTCTCGGCATTTATCATATCCACCCATCTGGAAAACTCCTTGCGGTGGTTATTGTAGCCGAGATGAAGGTCGGAGACAAGCACAATCTTCCTGCCGTCCACAGCCTTTGCCGTCTCCACGGAAAAACACTCACGGTGCTTGCTGTTGTAGTTTATATTGCCATAAACAAAGACCGCCAGCATCACCACAGTCAACAAGACCGTGCTGACGACATTATTAACCAGCACCGATGACGGCACGATGTGCAACAGCCGCCCAAAGTCGAGAACGGCAAACGCAAGAAGCAGATACAGGAATATGAATATCCACGACGTGCCTATCTCATAAAACGCCGTTGCCAACGAGAACGGCACACGGTCCAGAGCCGGCAGCACAGAAAGCACCGACAACGCGAACGCCAGCACCATAAGCGACACTGCCGCCACCTTTCCCCATAGCGGAAATGGAAGTATATTATACACGTGCCAGCACACATAATAATGACCAGCGAGCATTACAGCAAGGAAAAGCAAAAGAATAGGAATCATTTTCATAAATTCATATAAACAAAAAGCCCATCTAATTTTCTTAGACGGGCTTTGTGGTACCTCCAGGAATTGAACCGGGGACACATGGATTTTCAGTCCATTGCTCTACCACTGAGCTAAGGTACCTTTCGGTTTTGCGTGTGCAAAGGTGGCACAAATTATCGAAACATACAAATAAAACGGCAGAAAAAAGAGATTTTTATTTCACAGAAGAAACACATCCCTATTTAATCTCTTCATAATCAATTTCTTCCGCCTGAGACTTGTCGAAGGTTCTCGTTTTCTTGCTCGGCTGCTGATATGCAGCATTGCCCGAAGACGCATACGCCGAATTCGCCTTCTTGCGGTTCCAAGGGAGGATGTCCTTCAGCGACACCACCCCGCGCAGAACAGTGAAAACGAAGTTCAGCACCACGCCGACAACGACGAGCACCAGAAACAAAACCAATATGCCTATAACAAAAAAGAATGACATAGGATTGCTATTTTATATCGAAGACAAGAGCTATGGCCTCTTTGATGGTCTCCTTTGGCAGAAGGCCGACAGAAGAGCGAGGCTGACCTGACACTGGGATGAAAATAAGCGTAGGCACGCTCTGGATGCCGAACGCAGCACTTATTTCCTCATTCTTGTCTATATCCACACGATACACATCAATCTTGCCGTCATATTCTGCCGCGATCTCGTCGATGATAGGCGAAAGGGCCTTGCAAGGTCCGCACCATGTAGCATAGAAATCCACAATGCAAGGGCGCTGACCGACGAATTTAAACTCGGTGCCAGTATAGTCGCCCACGAGATTCATGAATTGTTCCGAATCGAGTTCTTTTACCATATTTTCTTTATTATTCTCCGCCGCATTGCTCTGCTTTGCCCCCTTGGAGCAAGAGGCCAAAGAGAAAGTCAACAGCACAGAAAGTGTGATTAATAAGTTTCTCATATTTCCCTCAAAGAAAAGAATATTTGCAGAGATATGCAACACAAGCGACTGCGAAAGAGGAAAAAAGCGGAACGACAAGGACGAAAAAAATGTGACAGCATTGCCGTCACATTTTTCTTATCTATTAAATTTTGTCTTACTTCACATTGCCTACCTTGATTAGGTACTCAGCTATCTGGATAGCGTTGAGGGCAGCGCCCTTGCGTATCTGGTCGCCAGTGAGCCAGAGGGTATTGCTGTTGTCGTCGGCGAGGTCCTTACGGACACGGCCTACGTAAACATCATCCTGACCTGCGCTCTCAAGAGGCATTGGGTAAACGTAGTTCTGAGGGTCGTCCTTGAGTGTTACGCCAGGAGCAGCCTCCAGAGCCTTGCGAATCTCCTCTACTGAAAGAGGCTTCTCTGTCTCGAACCATACGCTCTCCGAGTGGCTGCGCAAAGAAGAAACACGTACACAAGTGGCTGAAGTGCGGACATCGCTGTGCATGATCTTGCGAGTCTCGTTGTACATCTTCATCTCCTCCTTAGTGTAGTCGGTCTCAGTCATCTTGTCAATCTGAGGGATTACGTTGTAAGCCAGCTGATGAGGGAACTTCTCGATAGTCTTAACCTCGCCGTCGGTAAGCATCTCCTTGTACTGCTGCTCAAGCTCAGCCATGGCTGCAGCACCTGCGCCGCTCGCGCTCTGGTAGCTTGAGATGTGGATTTTCTTGATGTGGCTCAGCTTCTCGATAGGCTGGAGCACAACGACCATCATGATAGTTGTGCAGTTAGGGTTGGCGATGATGCCGCGTGGACGGTTGAGAGCATCCTCGGCGTTGCACTCTGGCACAACCAACGGCACATCGTCGTCCATACGGAATGCAGAGGAGTTGTCTATCATCACAGCACCGTACTTAGTAATATCCTCGGCGAACTCCTTAGATGTTCCTGCGCCAGCCGAAGTAAACACGATATCTATATCCTTGAATGCATCGCCATGAACGAGTTCCTTAACAGTGTACTTCTTGCCCTTGAATTCATACTGGATTCCTGCACTGCGGCTTGAGCCGAACAACACGAGTTCGTCAACTGGGAAATTTCTCTGAGCAAGAATGCGAAGGAGCTCCTGTCCTACAGCACCGCTTGCACCAACGATTGCAACTTTCATACTTTAAAATAAAATAGATTAATGATTATGTCCGTTTGTTTAATAACACATCAAGTTGATTTTTGACAGAAAGTTGATTTATCTTTGTTCTGCCTTTACTTTCTGGCACACAACCTGATATTTTGAATTGCAAAAATAGAGACTTTTTCCGAAGTATGATGAAAATCAAGAGCATTTTGCTAATAATTTTGACCCTGATTGTAAATTACGCACAAGCGATTGTCGTAATCGAGGACTTTGCAGATAAAGACCTGAAGAACAATCCAGAATGGGCTGGCGACACCGCGTCCATGAAAATATACAAAGGCGAGCTCAGAGTCGCCACTCCGAACAGCAACGGATACAGCAGCGTATACACCAAAAGCGATGTGCTGAAGAACGGCGGCACATGGATGGCGTGGTTCTACATCGGCGCAACGCCAACCGCCTCAAACTACACTATTTTCGTGCTGGGCTCGGAAAACGACGACATGAACGCTCCCAAAGGATATTTCGTGAAGGTCGGAGGCTCGGCAAAGAACATCTGCCTTCTGAGCAACGGAGGAGAAAGCCTCAAAGGAGCGAATACGACGATGAGAACACTCATAAAAAGCGAGGACAAGAGAGTGAACGCAACGAGCGTGAAGGTGTTCATAAGAGTGACAAGAGACAGCGTGGGCAACTGGAAACTGGAGAGCAAACTGGCTGGCGAGAGCGACTACAAGACCGAGGGAACTGCCTTCGACAACACATACACAACAAGCAACTACGCCGGAATAGGACTCGGCTACACACAGTCGAAATACAGCTCAATAGGCGCCGACAACATCAGAATATTCGAAAAGGACTCGGTGATGCAACAAGAAGAGCCCGACGAGATTCCCCTCAAGCCCGACTCGATAACGACCGAAGACATCTACGACGCGGAATCGACACTGAAGATAAACGAGGTGATGCCCGACGCCACAAAGGACGAGACCGAGGAATACATCGAGCTGATAAACACGACCGACCGTGAGATTTCGCTTTGGCAGACTTGGATAGCCGTAAGGAAAAAGGACGGCAGCCTGGGCACGAAATACTACTTCCCATACAGGATGGAGCACGACTTCGACCGTCCGAAAGTCCGTTACGTGGAGCCGAGAGGCGTGGTCTGCGTCAGCGAGGCGCCGGAGCTTGACAGCACATTCTACATGAGCCGCAATGGCAGCCACTTCTGCAGAATGGACCTGCCGTCGCTCAACAACGAAGGCGCCTGCATCGTCATCGGCTCCGACGACAAGACCGTGCACGACGAGTTCTGCTACAACAAGTCGATGTTCGGCGACATGATAAAGAACCGCAAGAACGTCGCATTGGAAAGAATCTCGGTGAACAAGCCGTCGCTCGACGCGGCGAACTGGAAGGTGGCTTCGGGAGTGACGAACTACGGAACGCCGGGATACAAGAACAGCAATGCGGAGAGCGACGCTCCGGAGGCGGTGAAGAAAGGATTCTGGCTGGAGAGCGACCACCTGAGCCCTAACAGCGACGGATACAACGACATCCTGCTCGTGAACTACAACACCGGGCATGATGACTACGGCGCCAACATCGCCATCTACAACATGAAAGGCAAACTCGTGAGAACCCTGTACAACAACATAATGCTGTCGAGCGAAGGCACTATAGAATGGGACGGCACCGACGACAACGGGAAGACCGTGGAATCCGGCATGTACTACGTGATGATGGTGGAGATGCTCTCGGCAAGAGGGAAGAAGATAAGGTCTTATAAACTGGCTTTCGCTGTCACTGGAGTATGACGAACAACATCCCCGACATAAAAGGCGACAGAGTGCTTGTCTGTCCTCTCAACTGGGGATTAGGACACGCATCGCGCTGCATTCCCATAATAAAAGAGCTTGTCAAAAGAGGGAAAAAGGTGCTGGTGGGAGCGGAAGGCGCGTCGCTCGTGCTGCTGATAAAGGAACTGCAAGGCATTGACATCGAGAGGTTCATAGAAATAAACGGCATATCGCTGAGATATAGCAAAGGCAACAGCCAGACATGGGCTATAGTCAAGCATCTGCCAGGGTGGCTCGGCAAAATCACTGACGAGCACAAAGAGATAGAAAAAATCGTCGAGGAAAGAGACATCGACACAGTGATTTCCGACAACAGATTCGGCGCATGGTGCAGGAAGGCGCACAGCATATACATAACACACCAAGTGATGATAAAAGCGCCGAAAGGCTTCCGCTGGGCAGAACCAATAATCCGCTGGATACACGGACGGATAATCAGAAAATATGACGAATGCTGGATACCCGACCGCGAGCAAGACGGCATAAGCGGAGACCTGTCGCATAAACACAAACTGCCGGGAAACTGCAAGTTCATAGGCACACTGTCAAGGCTCGCCGACATTGAGCCCTGCGTCATAAGCCCCGACGAACAATCCGACACTGTCGCCATAATCTCCGGACCAGAGCCTCAACGCAGCATTTTCGAGAAAGAAGTCATAGACTCACAGAAAGGCAGAAACGAGAAAACACTCATAATAAGAGGATTGCCGCAAAACAGCGAAACGCAGACCGATGGCAACATCACATTAGCGCCGCACATGGATGCAGCAGCAATAAAAGCGCAACTCCTTGGCGCAAAAAAGATTATCTGCCGTTCTGGCTATTCCACCATGATGGACCTGGACGCAATAGGAGTAAGCGCAGAAATATGCCCCACTCCGGGACAAAGCGAGCAAGAATATCTCGCCGAATACCTCACCGGAAAGAACATACACAGAAAATGGGAAAGATAGAAGACCGTCTTAAAGACTTAGCCGACGAGAAATACGCTGAATTCGCTAAAGCACTGATTCCCAACGAGGAAAAATACGCTATAAGCGGAGTGAGAATGCCGCTGATAAGGAATCTGGCAAAAGAAATCGCGAAAGAAGACGCAGCCGAGGCTAAGGCGTTCATCAGAAGGCAGCACAAGACCATCGAGGAGAACATGATGCACGGAATGCTGATAGAGCAGCTTTTCGGCAAGGACTTCGATGCTGTTATGAAAGAGACCGAGAAGTTCCTTCCTTTGATTACGAACTGGAGCGTCTGCGACACCTACAACCCGAAGATTTTCCTCAAACACAAGGACAAAGTCAAGCCGTTCGTTATGAAATGGCTGTCCAGCGACAAGACCTACACCATACGCTTCGGCATCGTCACCGCCATGAGGCTGTATCTGAAAGACGATGCGTTCGACAAAGAGCTGATGCTGCGAATCGCGTCAATCAAGAGCGACGAATACTACATAAAAATGGCTGTGGCGTGGTACATGAGCTACGCCGTGATTTTCCAGTATGACGAGGCGAAAAAAACGCTGGCAAGCGGCATCATGGACCCATGGACAAGAAACAAGTCCATACAGAAGGCCAAGGAAAGCTACCGAGTAAGCGATGAAAGAAAGAAGGAGCTTGAAGGCTTGAAAACGAAGGTCTAAACGGGGTCAACATCAAGACTTATCTGCACCGTCTTGAATCGGTCGTATGACAGCATCTGCTCCGACACCGAGCGCAAAAGCGCCTTCGCCTTGACGTTGGATGAAGTGGCCTCAATCTTAAGCACTATGCGGCGGATGTACTTATTCTGTATGCGAGGCACAGGCGGGTTGTCCGGACCCAGCACACGCCACTCAAACACGGCGCGCATGGCCTTAGCCATATAATCGGCCGCGGCATTAGCCACATTCTGGTCACGATGGCGAATCTCCACATATATCAGACGGAAGAAAGGCGGATACTTGAACGCCTGCCGCTCGCGCATCTGCGACGAGAACATCGCCTGATAGTCGTTGTGGATGACCTGGCGTATCACCTCGCTGTCGGCAGTGGAAGTCTGCAGTATCACTCTGCCCTGCTTGCCGGCACGTCCGGCGCGTCCGCTCACCTGAGTCAGCATCTGGAACGCCTTCTCGCTGACACGGAAGTCGGGATAGCTGAGCAGATTGTCGGCATTAAGCACACCGACCAACGACACGTTCTTGAAATCGAGCCCCTTGGACACCATCTGCGTTCCTATAAGTATGTCCACAGCGCCAGCCTCAAACGAGCTGATAATCTTGACGTACGCATTGCGTGTGCGTGTCGTGTCGAGGTCCATTCTCGCTATTTTCGCCTCTGGGAATATCTGCGACAGCTCGTCCTCGATTCTCTCGGTTCCGAATCCCATGTTGCTTATATTCGAACTGCCGCACTTAGGACACACCGCCGGCAAATTCTCTGTGTAGCCGCAGTAGTGGCACGTGAGCGCACGAAATGCCTTATGCACCGTGAGGGAGACGTCGCAGTTGTTGCATTTGGGTATGTAGCCGCAGTCGGGACACTGCAGGAAAGGCGAATAGCCTCGACGGTTCTGGAAAAGAATCACTTGCGTCCTTTCGGCGAGAGCCTTGCGTATGGCTGCCAGAAGAACCGACGAAAATATGCCGTTGTTCTTTTTCCTGTGGCGCTCGTCTTTCATATCAACAATCTCAATGGCAGGCAGCGGCACATCGGAATAACGCTTGTTCATAGACACAAGCCCGAATCTGCCGGTCTTGGCGTTGTTGAACGACTCAAGCGACGGAGTCGCGCTGCCGAGCAACGTCTTGCACTTATGCATTATGGACAAGACGATGGCAGAATTGCGGGCGTTGTAACGAGGCGACGGGTCCACTTGCTTGTATGAGCCCTCGTGCTCCTCGTCCACAATGACAAGCCCGAGATTCTGAAAAGGCAGGAAAATGGACGAGCGTGCGCCCAGTATCACTTGATAAGGCGACGACGAGAGCTGCTTGTTCCATATCTCGACACGCTCCGCATCGGGGAACTTGCTATGATAGACGCCAAGCCTGTCGCCGAAGACACGGCGCAAACGTGTGGTTATCTGCTCCGTCAGCACGATTTCCGGCAAAAGCACAAGAACCTGACGACCGGACTTCACAACGTCCTCTATCAGATGTATGTAAACCTCTGTCTTGCCGCTCGCTGTGACGCCATGCAGCAGTACTGTGTCCTTGGTCTTGAATAATTCCTTTATGTCATCGAATGCCCGCGCCTGGTCGTCGTTGAACTCGTGATGCGCCTGAGTTTCATCGTCAGACGTGTACAAACGCGACATCACCTTAGGATAAGAAATCAGATAGCCCTTATCCACAAGCGCCTTAAGAGGTGCAGAATAAGAAGCGTCGGGAAGCAGTTCCCTGCGCTGTATTTCAGTCAGAGCATCGTCGCTGAATGCCTTTGTCGATGTCAGAAAGCATGACAGCAGCTCGGACTGTTTCTTTGCCGACTTCAGCGACTCGAACGCCTTGGTCACATCGTCCTCGGTCTTCATGGCTGGCGACAACGAGACGTAGATTTCCTTCTTGGACTTATAACCCTCAACGATGCGCTCCGTTATCTCCACAACACCTTTCGAGAGCAACGAACGCACCACAGCAAGCGCATTCGCCACACCAGACTTCTTCGCCAAATTTTTTATGTCTATGGAAACGCTCGAACCGAAAGCCTCGTAAACACGCAATTCATTAGGAGTCAGGGAAGAGACATCAGCATCAAGGACTGGAGAGACGAGCGATTCGCTTTCGAGTTTAAGCTCCGAAGGCACAGCAGCCTTGTAAACATCGCCTATCGGGCATTGGTAATAATCCGCAATCCATTTCCAGAACTGCAACTGAGACTGAAGCACCGTAGGCTGCTCGTCCACGACGCTGGCTATAGGCTTAACCTCGAAGTCCGGCTTCTCGTCATGAAGACGCTCGACTATGGCCGTGTAGAATTTATTACGGACAGGCACCACGACACGCATGCCGACACACAAAGAAGCCATTGCCTCTTGTGGTACGGAGTATGTGAACACCGAATACAACGGCAATGGCAATATGACGTCGGCGTATTGAGGCATAATCCCGTCTTATGTTTTGTTCAAGTGGCTAAAAAGCGTCCTCGTTCAGCTTTATGTCCCTGACCATCAGCTGCAAAGCATTGAACTTGTTATCCTCCAGCGTATAGCATATCGCCAAAGGCTTGTTCTGGCGCAAAGGCTCATAGAAAGCGCACTGACGGAACGCGATTCCGTTTATTATCGTGTCACTCGAGCCGTCACGGACATCAAGCTTCAAGTGCTCGTTGTTCTTGCCCACAAGCTTGCTGTAGCCTGAGTCGAACACGCCTTTCGTGCAGAATATCGGCTTGTTGTTCTCCGGTCCGAACGGATTGAACTGGCGCAAAGTCTTATAGAAACGAGGCGTGATGTCCTTGAAGTCCAGCATCGCGTCTATGTCCACCTGCGGGCTGCGCTGGTCGGGCTGTATGTTCTCCGCCACGAACTGCTCAAACCTCGCTTCAAACGCAGGAAGGTTCTCCTCCTTCATGGCGAGGCCAACGGCATACATGTGTCCGCCGAAGTTCTCAAGCAAGTCGCGGCACGACTCTATGGCGCTGTAAATGTCGAATCCAGGAATCGAACGCGCCGAGCCGGTCACCATGCCGTTGCTCTTGGTAAGCACCACAGCCGGACGGTAATACTTCTCCGACAAGCGGGACGCCACGATGGCTATCACGCCCTTGTGCCAGTCCGGGTCATAGACCACAACGCTGCTCTTTGACTCCACTGTGGCGTCGGCCTTCAGTTTCTCGAGAGCCTCCTCGGTTATGGTCTTGTCCAAGTCCTTGCGCACGTCGTTCTGGTGGTCAATCTCCAGACACCTCTGCCAAGCGAAGTTCTTGTCCTTAGCCACAAGAAGTTCCACGGCGTCGCGCGCCTGCTGTATTCGTCCGCTGGCGTTAATGCGCGGACCTATCTTGAACACGATGTCGCTTATCTGAATATCCTTGCCTGCGAGTCCGGCTATCTTTATGACATTCTTAAGACCGAGACTCGGATTGGTGTTGAGCTGCTTAAGTCCGTAGTACGCCATGACACGGTTCTCGCCTGTGATAGGCACGATGTCGCTGGCTATGCTCACAGCCACGAAGTCGAGCATCGCGAAGAGCGATGACTGTCCTAAGCCGTTGCTCATGGCAAAAGCCTGCATGAACTTGAAGCCCACGCCGCATCCGCAAAGATGTTTGTAGGGATAGTCGCAGTCGTTGCGCTTGGGGTCAAGAACCGCCACAGCGTCAGGTATGCGGTCGTCCGTAGTGTGATGGTCGCAGATTATGAAATCCACGCCGTGCTCCTTGGCATAGTCCACTTTCTCAATAGCCTTGATTCCGCAATCAAGCGCAATGATGAGACTACAGCCGTTCTCTACTGCATAATCGATTCCCTTATACGATATGCCAGAGCCCTCGTTGTCGCGGTCCGGCAGATAGAACAACAAATCCGAATGAAATTGCCCTATAAACTTATACACCAATGACACCGCTGTGGTACCGTCCACATCATAGTCACCATATATAAGTATGCGCTCCCTGCTCTGCAATGCCTCGTTCAATCTGTCCACGGCCTTGTCCATGTCTTTCATCAGGAAAGGGTCATGAAGGTCCGATAAGCGCGGATGGAAAAAGTGTCTTGCCTCCTCTGGAGTCGCAACGCCTCTCTGTACGAGAAGCTGAGCTAATACTGGGTTAATTCCTAAGTCTTTTGCAATCTGTTCTTTTTGTTGTTCTTGTTCGTTTGTTAAGGGGTTAAAATTCCATTTAACCATTTATATGTGTTTTCTATTTATTTTCTTCTAATAGAGGGGAGAATGTATATTATCGTAGTCAACGGGAGCATTCAACAAACTAAATATCAACATCATAAGCGCATGTCTCCACATAGACTTATCATTTTGTAAATCTAATGAAAAAATGACAAGATTTCAAACTCGGCTGAAAAATTTATGACGCACCGCCATCAAAACGTATATCATAAACAACTATTTTTCTCTGTTTCAAGTTTTGTTAATAAAAACATAAACATTACTTTTGCATAGATTTGACACTTGTGTCAAACACAAGAATCAAACACAAAAGTCAGCAACTATAAACTATCTATGGATATTAAAAACAAGGAAGTTGCGGAGTGCGACAACATCGACACCGAGCAAAGAATATTCAACGCCGCGCAGACACTTTTCCTGCAGAAAGGACTGAGCGACACGACGATGCAGGACATCGCCGACAAGGCCGGAATATCGCGCACCGCTCTGCACTACTACTTCAGAAGCAAGGACCGACTGTTTGAGAAAAGCCTCAACAACTTCATCAGCAACATAATGCCGGACCTGGATGCTACTCTGAAAAAGGACATCTGCCTGACCGACAAGATTATAGAAATCTGCTGTCACTACATCGACAAGCTTAAGGACAACGAGCTGCTGCCTGGATTCATGATAATGGAGCTGCGCAGAAATCCTAAAGAGATTATCTCGTTCGTGTTCAACGAGTGGACAACGATTGACTTCTCGTCCATCAAGGAGCAGATGGAAAGAGAGGTGAGCGAGGGCAAAATCAGAAGATTCGACATATCGCAGATGGTGCTCAACATCATGGGACTCTGCGTGCTGCCTTTCGTCTATAAGCCGATAATGTGCGATGTGTTCAAGACTCTCGGCGACAAAGAGGACTTCGATTCATTCATCGAGAAACGCAAGGTAATAATCGCCGAAATGATCAGGCTCTGGCTCCAGGACACAAGCAACGAAGAATAAAAACACAATCAACTATAAAATATGAGTAACGAAAACAAACCTATCAGACTCGGAATCGATGTCGGCTCTACAACCGTGAAGATTGTAGCTATCGACGACAACAGAAACATCCTGTTCAAATCATACAGAAGGCACTTCACAAGACTTGTGGAGACAATCGTGGAGACGCTCGCTGACGTGAAAAAGGAACTTGGCGACGTGAAATTCAACATCTGCCTGACCGGCTCGGGCGCTATGGGCATAGCCGACAGAACCGGAATGCAGTTCGTGCAGGAGGTGGTGGCTGTGACAAGGTCGCTGCAGACATTCTACCCAGAAGCGAGAACGCTGATCGACATAGGCGGCGAGGACGCTAAGCTGGTGCTGGTGAAGAAAGGCAAGACTCCAGACATAAGAATGAACGGAAACTGCGCCGGCGGCACAGGAGCGTTCATCGACCAGATGGCCGGACTGCTGAACATAAACATCGACGACATGGACATTCTGGCGCAGAAGAGCCAGAACATCTACCCTATCGCATCGCGCTGCGGCGTGTTCGCCAAGACCGACGTGCAGAACCTCATAGCCAGAAAGATTGACATAAGCGACATCGCGGCGTCAATATTCCACGCTGTGGCTCTGCAGACCATCAACGCGCTGGCGAGAGGATGCGACATACTGCCTCAGGTCGTGTTCTGCGGCGGTCCGCTCACCTACATCAAGTCGCTCAGAGACGCGTTCATCCGCCTGCTCAAGCTCGAGGAAAAGGACTACGAAGCGCCTGAATTCGCGCAGCTGTTCACAGCGCTGGGAGCAGCCCTCATGGCTAAGCATGAGAACGCTCTGATGAACGCCGAGGAACTTGAAAGCAAGCTGAGCGAGTACACTTGCAACATAACCAAGGAGGAAGAATCGCTTGCACCGCTG
Organism: Paludibacteraceae bacterium; assembly: GCA_017937025.1. Taxonomy (GTDB): domain Bacteria; phylum Bacteroidota; class Bacteroidia; order Bacteroidales; family Paludibacteraceae; genus UBA4363. Next base: position 125,237 of record JAGBEJ010000010.1, read on the forward strand.
TTCACCGAGCAAATGCCTCTCGAGAAGTGGGACAAGGCGAGAAACATAATCAACGTGCCTGAGCGCGAGCTGCAGCAAGGCGAGAAGGAGGTCGGCGTGTTCATCGGCATCGACTCCGGCTCTACTACGACAAAAGTGATTATCACCGACGAGGAGTCAAACCTGCTGTACACATATTACAACAACAACCAGGGAAATCCACTGCAGACCGCGGTGGCCGGACTGGAGATGTTCAAGAAGAGCGTCGAGGAGAAGGGCTGTTCCGTAGTAGTCAAAGGCTCGGCTGTGACCGGATACGGCGAGGACCTGCTGCACGCAGCGCTGAACACCGACCACGGCATCGTGGAGACCATAGCGCACTACCTTGCAGCCAAGAGCATAGACAAGGACGTGTCGTTCATCCTCGACATCGGCGGTCAGGACATCAAAGCCATATTCGCACAGAACGGCACTATCACCGACATAGAGATAAATGAGGCTTGCTCGTCGGGCTGCGGCTCGTTCGTGGAGTCATTCGCCAAGACACTGGGCTATTCGGCTGCCAAGTTCGCCGACCTCGCCTGCGAATCGAAAGCGCCATGCGACTTAGGCTCAAGATGCACCGTGTTCATGAACTCGAAGGTCCGTCAGGCACTCAAGGACGGCGCTACCGTCGAGGACCTTTCTGCCGGACTGGCTTACTCTGTCGTGAAGAACTGCCTCTACAAGGTGCTTAAACTCGACAATCTCAAGGAGATAGGCGGAAACATCGTCGTGCAAGGCGGAACATTCAAGAACAGAGCCGTGTTCAGAGCGCTCGAGCTGCTGAGCGAGAAGAAGATTTCGTCGTCAAACCGTCCTGAGCTCATGGGAGCCTACGGCGCGGCATTGTACGCACGCTCCAAAGCCAAGGCCGGCAAGGAGTCTTCATTCATAGGATTCGACAGCCTCGAGGCGGCAAGCAATTACGAAACGAAGTTCGCCACTTGCAACGGATGTACGAACATGTGCTCAATCACAGTGTTCAAGTTCCCTAACGGCAAGAGATGCTACTCCGGCAACAAGTGCGAGAAGAAGTTCACAAACAACCCTGAGCGTCTGACCAGAGGCGAGAACGTCTTCGACTTCAAGCGCGAAAGGCTCTTCAACATAGAGAACAACCCTAAGCACCCAAGACTCAGAATCGGCATACCAAGAGCGCTGACCATATACGAGAACTTCCCGTTCTGGCAGACACTCTTCACAAGCTGCAACATCGAGGTGGTGCTGAGCAACCTGTCGTCGGCATCGCTTTACGAGAAAGGCGCCGGCTCCATCATGTCCGACAACATCTGCTTCCCTGCGAAGCTTGCCCACGGACACGTTATCGACCTGGCAGAGAAGGGCGTAGACAGAATTTTCTATCCATTCATATTATTTGAAAGAAACGAGTTCAAGAACTCAAACAACTGCTTCAACTGCCCTATCGTTACGGCATATTCCGAAGTGCTCAACAACATCAACTCCGACGTGCCTCTGGACGCGCCAGCATTCAACCTCTCTAACGAGAAGCTCACCGAGAACGCGTGCATCGAGTACTTGAAGAAACTCGGCATTGACAAAAAGACAGCCAAAGCCGCAGTGCAGAAGGCTATCGAGGCACAGAAGAAATATAAGCAGGAGATTTTCGACAAGAACCTCGAGATTTACAAGAACGCCATAAGAAACAACGAGCCGGTCATCGTGCTCGCCGGTCACCCTTACCAGACCGACCCTATGGTGCACCAGAAAATCTCCGACATACTCTCCGACCTCGGAGTGGCTGTCGTGAACGAGGAAATCGCAGCCGAGACCGACTCCAACGCATTCAGCAGAGAGTATTACACCATATCGCAGTGGGCATATCCAAACAGAGTGCTGCAGGCTGCGGCATGGGTAGCCAAGAGACCGGACAATGTTTATCTCGTGCAGATGAACTCGTTCGGATGCGGACCGGACGCCATCATCATCGACGAAATCAGAGACCTGATGAAGCGTAACAACAAGTCGCACACGCTCATCCGTATCGACGAAATCGCGTCAACAGGCTCAATAAAACTCCGTCTGCGCTCACTCGTCGAGTCAATCAAGCTGAAGGGCAGCACAAGCGGCAATACAAGCGAGATAGAGAAGACTCCGGTGTTCCAGGTCAAGGACCGTCAGAAGACCATCCTCGTGCCTTGGTTCGCCGACTTCTACTCGCCTTACATCCCTATGCTGGGACGCAAGATGAACTACAACATCGTCAACCTGCCTAAACCTTCGAGAAAAACCCTCGATGTGGCACTCAAAGCGGTGAACAACGAGGTTTGCTACCCTGCGCTTTGCGTTGTGGGCGACCTTATCGCTGCCGTCAAGAGCGGAAAGTACAACTCCAAGGACATCGTGCTGGGCATATCGCAGACTTCAGGACAGTGCCGTGCGACAAACTACATCGCACTCATCAAGAGAGCGCTCATAAACGCCGGATACAAGGACATTCCTGTCGTGGCAATATCAGTCAGCGCCGGCACAATAAACGAGCAGCCGGGCTTCGACCTCAACTACAAGAAAGTGTTGTTCCCTGTGCTGCACGCGCTCGGATTCTCCGACTCGCTGATGCGCCTTTACTACGGCACAGTGTCGCGCGAACTGGTCAAAGGCACATGCGAGAAGCTTAAGGACAAGTACATCGAGGAGTCAATAAAGCTCCTTGAGGAGAACAAGTTCAAGAAGCTCAAGCCGCTTCTCGAAGAGGCTGTCGAGGAATTCAACAACGTGCCTGTGAAGGAAGGCAAGGGACAGGTCATCGGCATCATCGGCGAGATTTACGTCAAGTACAACTCGTTCGGAAACTACGGCATCGTGGACTGGCTCATAAGCCAAGGCATCGAAGTGGCTATACCTCCAGTGACCAACTTCTTCACTCAGGGATTCGTGAACAACGAGGCCAAGAGAATGCAGAACATCCTCCCTGGCAAGCACAGCTTCAACATCGTAAGCAAACTGGCTGAGAAGATGATAGCCGCATACCAGGCCAAGTACGAGAAGCCGCTCAAGAAGTTCATACGCTACCGCAAGTTCGAGAGCGTCAGAGAGGAGGCGAAGCTCGCCGAGAAGTCAGTCAACCTGCTCAACCAGTACGGCGAGGGCTGGCTCATACCGGGCGAGATTGCCGGATTCGCTAAGCAAGGCATCAACAATGTCGTGTGCATCCAGCCATTCGGATGTATCGCAAACCACGTCATAGGCAAAGGCATCGAGAAGAAGATGAAGAAGGAATATCCAGACATCAACCTCCTGTTCCTCGACTTCGACTACGGAACGACACAAGTCAACGTGCTCAACCGTCTGCACTTCATGCTCATGGGCAACGAGGCGCCAACCGAGGCGTAAGGCACAACACCTCACAACAAAGGCTGCCAATCGGCAGCCTTTGTTTTTTGTATTTCTATCAAAGCCCTGATTTCATCAAGCCATATTTTTTCTTTCTGCGTGTCGCGACGAACAATTCGAGCAAACGCCCTTTATCACGAAGTTCATGTCCGAGAACACAAACCCTTCAGGGAGCGGCGGCACTCGCAACGACATTTTCTCTAAACAGTAGGTGCGGTGGCACTCTGTGCAATAGAAATGAGCGTGAAGATGGCACGAATGGCGTCCGTCACAGTCGGGACGGCACATGTGGTATTTCAACGCTCCGCTGCCGTCATCTATAGTGTGCAGCAAATGGTGCTCCTTGAACAGAGTCAGCGTGCGGAAGATTGTCGATTTGTCCAGCGTAGGCAGCTGCATCTCTATGTCCGGCACGCTGAACGCGCACCCGAAGTCGCTTATCGTGCGCAAGACCATCAAGCGGTTAGCCGTCGGCTTTATCCCGTGATGCTCCAATATCTCCTCGGCAGACTCTTCCACTGCTTTTTTTTACTTGTAATACTCCTTCTTGCCTGCCGCCAGAGTGTTCTTCATCAGCGAGCATATAGTCATAGGACCGACTCCGCCTGGCACAGGAGTGATATATGAGCATTTAGGAGCCACGTTCTCGAAATCCACGTCGCCGTTAAGACGGAAACCGCTCTTTCTTGTAGCGTCCGGAACACGTGTCGTGCCAACGTCCACAATCACCGCTCCGTCCTTCACCATGTCGGCAGTCACGAAGTTCGGTTTGCCTATCGCGGCAATGATTATGTCGGCCTCGCGGCACTCTTCCTTGAGTGTCTGCGAACGGCTATGGCACACAGTCACAGTGGCATCGCCGTACTGCTTCTGCATCATCAGCTGCGCCATAGGCTTGCCCACGATGTTCGAGCGACCAAGTATCACACACTTCTTGCCCGAAGTCTCTATGCCGTAACGCTTCAGCAGAGTGATGATTCCCAGCGGTGTCGCTGATATGAAGCATGGCAGACCTATCGCCATACGTCCCACGTTTATAGGGTGGAAACCGTCAACATCCTTGCGGTAGTCTATCGCCTCGATTATCTTCTGTTCGTCAATATGCTTTGGCAATGGAAGTTGCACGATAAATCCGTCAACATCCTCGTCCTTGTTGAGTTTGTCAACACACGCCAGCAGTTCCTCTTCTGTTATGTCTGCCTCGTATCTGATGAGCGTTGACTTGAATCCGCAAGCCTCGCACGCCAGCACTTTGTTCTTTACGTATGTCTCCGAGCCTCCGTCATGACCGACAAGCACAGCTGCCAGATGCGGCTGCTTGCCTCCGTTTGCTACTATTTGCTTAACCTCCTCGGCTATCTCCGCCTTGATGGCTGTAGCCGTGGCTTTTCCGTCTATTAACTGCATAATTATATTTTTTGTTATCTCATTCTTGGCATTCCGCCCTTCATCAGTCCCGAAAGGCCTTTGAGTTTGCTCTTGTTCTTTGTCAGCGACGACATCATCTTTCTTGTGTCGGCGAACTGCTTGAGCAGCCTGTTCACCTCGGCTATGTCGTTGCCCGAGCCTTTGGCTATTCGCTGGCGGCGCGAAGCGTTCAGTATGTCCGGGTTGGCACGCTCCTCTGGAGTCATGCTCTTGATTATGGCTTCAATTCCCTTGAAGGCGTTGTCGTCTATGTCAACGTTCTTCAGAGCCTTGCCCACACCAGGTATCATAGAAGCGAGATCCTTCAGATTTCCCATCTTCTTTATCTGCTCTATCTGGTTCAGGAAGTCGTTAAAATCAAACTGGTTCTTTGCTATCTTCTTCTGGAGTTTCTTCGCCTCCTCCTCGTCATACTGCTCCTTGGCTTTTTCCACCAACGACACGATGTCACCCATGCCGAGGATTCTGTCCGCCATACGCTCTGGGTAGAACACATCGAGCGCGTCCATCTTCTCGCCTGTTCCGACGAACTTTATAGGCTTGTTCACCACCGAACGTATAGACAGCGCGGCACCGCCTCTTGTGTCGCCGTCGAGCTTTGTCAGCACCACTCCGTCGAAATCCAGACGGTCGTTGAATGTCTTGGCTGTGTTCACGGCGTCCTGTCCAGTCATGGCATCGACCACGAACAGCGTCTCCTGAGGATTGAGTTCGTTCTTCAGACGCTCTATCTCGTCCATCATCTGCTCATCGACAGCCAAACGTCCGGCTGTATCTATTATCACCACATCGTTGCCTTTGCGCTTAGCCTCATCAACAGCGGCTTTCGCGATAACAACCGGGTCCTTCTGACTCTCATCCGAATACACAGCCACGCCTATCTGACCGCCCACAACCTTGAGCTGCTCAATAGCCGCCGGACGATAAACGTCGCAAGCCACCAGAAGCGGATTCTTGCCCTTCTTGGTCTTCAGCATGTTGGCCAGTTTGCCGGTGAATGTCGTTTTACCGCTACCCTGCAGACCGCTCATCAGGATTACCGAAGGAGCGCCCTTCAGGTTTACGCCCACCGACTCGCCGCCCATGAGGGCAGCCAGCTCGTCGTGCACTATCTTCACCATCAGCTGCTGTGGCTTGATGGATGTGAGCACTTTCTGACCTATGGCCTTCTCCTTCACCTGCTCGGTGAACTGCTTGGCTGTCTTGTAGTTCACATCGGCGTCGAGCAACGCCTTGCGAACATCTTTCAATGTCTCTGCTACATTAATCTCGGTAATGCTGCCATGTCCTTTCAGTATCTTGAAGGACCTCTCTAATCTCTCGCTTAAATTCTCAAACATTGGTTATTTTTACTTTTTTTGTCACCCGATTTCTTTGATAAATTGCAAATGTATGGAAAAAAAAGTAATTTCGCATCACATTAAAACAAGGAAGTATGGGCATATCAAAAACACGTCAAATGCTTGTTGATGTCGCAAGACAGCTTTTTGCCAAGGACGGTAAAAACAACGTCACAATGAACGACATCGCCACGGCGTCCCAGAAGGGAAGACGAACATTATACACTTACTTCAAGAACAAAAACGCCATTTACCTGGCTGTTATCGAGAAAGAAATATCTCTGTTGCAGGAAAAACTGCAGACGGTTCTTGACAAAAACGTTCCGCCGGATCAGAAAATCATCGAATACCTCTTCGTACACCTTGAGGCGGCGAAGGAGGCTCTCACAAGAAACGGCTCGCTCAGAGCGGACTTCTTCAAAGACATATACGAAGTGGAGCACGCAAGACAGCGCGTGGATCTCTGGGAGACCGACAGACTGACCGAGATTATACAACAAGGCATCAACGACGGCATCTTCAACTGCAAAGACGCCAGACTCACTGCCACAATACTCTTCTACAGCCTCAAAGGCATGGAGCAGTCATACTTCAGAGACAGAGTCTCGAAGATGGTGGACAGCAACAGAGAAGAGATAGTCAGAGTGCTTTTCACCGGACTATGCAAATAACCGATTGGCAAAACAATGCAACATAAGGGGAGGCGCGTGCCACCCCTGTTTTTTTTCACACAAAATTTCATCATGAGACACTACTTCTGCATACTCACGTTCGCCGCAGCCGCACTGCTGCTCACTTCATGCGCCAAGACTCAGGAAGAGCCGTTAGTCGAGTTCCAGACCACACTCGGCAACTTCACCGTCAAGTTGTATAAAGAGACGCCGGCGCACAGAGACAACTTCGTGAAACTCGTCAATGACGGATTCTACGACGGACTGCTGATACACCGTGTGGAGAAGGACTACATGATGCAGACGGGCGACCCGGGCTCCAAGAACGCGAGCATCAACAGAGCCATAGGAACTGGCGGACCGGGCTACGACCTCGAGCCGGAAATCGACACCATCATATCCGACTCGTCAAGGCTATTCAACAAAAGAGGAGCCCTCACTGCGGCACGCATGCCGGACCACCTAAACCCGAAGAAGATGTCCAACGGGTCGCAGTTCTACATAATCGTGGGACAGACTTTCACACAGCAGCAGCTGGACACGCTGGAGATGATGGACCGCAACAGCAAGCTCGACATAATCTGGCAGAAGCTCATAATGGCCAACAGGGATAAAATCGACGCCTGCAACAGAAGAGACGACGCCGAGAAAAGGCTGCAGTTCATCCAGGACAGCCTGACGCAAGTGGCAAGCGACATCATCAACAGCCGCAAGACGCTCAAGTTCACCAAAGCGCAAAGAGACGCCTACACCACCGTCGGCGGAATCCCGGCTCTCGACAAGGAATACACAGTGTTCGGCGAAGTCGTCAAGGGCATGGATGTCATCATGAAGATAAACGATGTCAAAGTCAACAGGCTCTACCGCCCGACCGAAGACGTGCGTATCATCAAAGCTAAAGTCTTGAAATAATTGATTCCTTAGGACAGACCGCGCTTGTCCATCTCCTGCTTCACCTTGCTGGCGAGTTCGTAGTTCTCGGCCTTTATCGCGCTCTCTATCATGTCGCGGAGCTTCTCGTCGCTCAGTCCGCCGAGGCTGTTCTCCTTCACCGCGGAGCCTCTACCCACGGCTGTGAAATCCAGGAACTTCTGGTCCAGTTCCGCAGGCTTGTCGGTGTTCATTATCATGTCGCGGTCGCCGCTCTTGAGGTTCTGCAGATCGTCGTCGGTCACTTCGGGAGCCGCGTCTATCACATCCTTGGTAGCCACAATCGGCACATTCTGTCTCAGCGCCAGCGCCACAGCGTCAGATGTGCGTGTCTCCACGAGCATCACCTTGTCGCTTTCGTTGCTCTTTGATATTATCAGGCGCGAGTAGAATATGTCGTTCTCCATCTTGTATATCACCACGTTGCGCAGCTTCAGTCCGCAGATGTCGAGTATGTTGCTCATCAGGTCGTGCGTGTTCGGACGCGACAATCGCGCGTGTGTCAGCACATTCACGATGCTCAGAGCCTCGCTGTCGCCTATTACTATAGGTATGCGCTTGGCACTGCCCATCTCGCCCATCACCATTACATTGAAAGGCTTTATTTTACGTGAGTAGGAAATGCCTACCAGATACAACTGTGATAATTCCATCGTCTGACTTTGTTTTAATACAAATGTACAAAAAGCCGTCGAAGCTATATCAAATAAATGTATTATTTTTGCCATTTACTATGGGTCGGAGTCTGTCCTTCTGTTATTTTCGGACATTCATCCATAGCGTCATTTAACACAATTATGGACTTCAAGGAATCTCTAAAACGCTTTTGGATGCTCGTGTCCGACACCTCGGACACATGGAGCAGGCTTGCCTCGCAGACAGGCAACACCAAAGCCGAGGACTTCAGATTCCTTTACTCGCTTCTGGTCATAAACGCTGTCAGCGCGCTTGCCGGCTATGCGCTCAACGGACACACAGCCATATCGTGCATACTCAACGCAATCTTTTCGCCAGCAGCCTTCTACGCCACAGTCTGGATTCTTTTCCTTGTGGTCAAGAAGCTGAACAACGACGGCAATGACGAGGCAGGGAGCGAAGTGACGTCATCGGGCATCTTCAGGTTCATAATTTACTCGTCGGCGCTCAACATCGTGCTCAACTCGTTCATGCTCATTTTCCCCGGACTATTCTTCCTGTGGATTCTGTCGCTATACACCATCTACATCGTATGGGAAGGGCTGGGCAGCGTGATGCTCATCGACGACGACATGAGAACAAAGCCAACCGCCATCACAACATCCATTATAATCATCGCGCCTGCGCTCATTATGTTCCTCATGCACTTCATAATCCCGGGAGCGAAATAACATTTTTCACAAGACATTTTTTCATAATGCATAAGTCCAGCGACATAAGAATAAAGAACAAAAGAGCGTCCTTCGACTACGAGTTCATCGACAAGTACGTGGCAGGCATCGAGCTGTTCGGCACAGAAATCAAATCCATCAGGCTCGGCAAGGCTTCGCTCGTGGACACATTCTGCATATTCGAGCAGAACGAGCTTTGGGTTAAGAACATGAGCATTTCGGGTTATGCCTTCGGGTCATACACCAATCACCAGGAACGCCGCGACCGCAAACTGCTGCTCACCAAGAAGGAACTGCGCAAACTGCAGAGAGAGACCAAGGAGACTGGCTACACAATCATACCTATATCATTGTTTATCAACGGCAAAGGACTTGCCAAGATGGAAATAGCACTCGCCAGAGGAAAGAAGCAGTACGACAAGCGACAGAGCCTCAGAGACAAGGACGACAGAAGACAAATGGACAGAATCAGGAAAAATGGATAACAACATCACAGTCGGAATCGTGGCGGCCGAGAACATCAGCTTCTCGCTCAACGGCGAATACACCACCAGCGCCAGCATCGCGCAACACGACGAGCACAAGGCGGAAATCAAAGACGGACGCATATACATCGATGGTAACGACTGCGGAACATCCGCCACATTCACGCCGACAACCGCCGACGCCACATTCACGCTCAACGACGTGGTCATAGGCATCGGATTCCACTGGCAGCGCAAGGAGAAGCAGACTTTCGAAGGCACGCTCATGCTCACCACCGTGGGCGACGACAAGGACAACGGCAAAATCACAGCCGTCAACATCCTGCCCATAGAGCGATACCTCGTCAGCGTCATCTCGTCCGAGATGGCTGCCACATCGTCCATCGAACTGCTCAAAGCCCACGCTGTGACTTCCAGAAGCTGGCTCATAGCGCAAATCGAAGCCAAGAAACGCAAGCTCTCCACAGAGACATTCCACGTCATAGACACCGACGGACAGCACATAAAGTGGTACGACAAGGACGACCACAAGCACTACGACGTCTGCGCCGACGACCACTGCCAGCGCTATCAAGGCGTCACCAGACAGACCACCCGGGCTGTCGAGGATGCCATCAAAGCCACAGAAGGACTGTGCGTCATCGACCCCGACGACAACTCGGTGTGCGACGCGCGATTCTCCAAGTGCTGCGGCGGTGTCACCGAACGATTCTCGGCATGCTGGGAGTACCGCGACTACAAATACCTGACATCCATAAGAGACAACGACGGACACGGCGGACGCGACTTCTGCGACACACAGGACGCAAGCATACTCCGCCAAGTGCTCAACTCCTACGACCAGGAGACAGCTGACTTCTACCGCTGGACGGTCAAATACACACAAGAGGAGCTGTCACAAATAATAAGAGAGAAGTCAGGCATCGACTTCGGCACCGTCACGGAACTCACGCCAGTGGAGACCGGCGACTCCGGAAGAATAATCAGACTGCGCATCGCCGGCACAAAAAAGACGCTCGTCGTGGGCAAGGAACTGGAGATAAGGAAATGGCTGTCGCCGTCGCACCTCTACAGTTCAGCCTTCACCGTCAGCAAGCAGCAGAGCGGCGGACAGACCATCTTCACCCTCGACGGCAAGGGATGGGGACACGGTGTCGGACTGTGCCAGATAGGCGCCGCCGTCATGGCAGCACAAGGCTACAGCTACACCGACATCGTCAGCCACTACTTCCCCCACACCGTCATCAAGAAGATGTATTAACTCTCACAAAGAGAATAAATTACAACAAGAATCCCCTTTGTCAGAAATGACGAAGGGGATTTTTTATTTGTGTAATATACTACACAGACATTATACAGAGACAACATCCATTGCCAATTTTCAAATATCAATTCTTTGCTGTTATTTCTCATAATCCATATATTTGCGTACATAAGATTTTAAACAAGTATTAACCGAAAAACCGACAAACAAGAAACAGAAAACGATTAAGTAACAAAGACATAAAAATAGATAAAGCGTTATAGCTAATTCTTGATTCACTGAAATCTGGACCATTTCACAACCATATCAAGACAAGCGAAAGGCGCTCACGCTCCGGCGTGGGCTTTTGTTCGTGTATTATGGTATGGTTAGGCAGTCCAGAGCCTCAGTGAATCATAATAGCGGTAAAGGTTCCACGCATTTTTTATGTCTATAAGCCAGCAAAACACGGAACCGGCAGAAAAATCAAAACAAACAAAAACAAAAGAAAATGAAAAAGTTATTTACACTAATTGTGGCAATATGCGCCACAACCCTCGCATGGGCAGATGACAGCGGCAACTGCGGCAGTAATGTCACTTACACCTACGTGGAATCCACCGGCACACTTACTATCAGCGGAACGGGGGATATGTATTCTTATTCTTATGCGTCTAATTGGCCATGGTATAATTATCGTTCATCTATCAAAAAGGTTGTAATAAACAATGGCGTCACAAGCATTGGAAAAAATGCGTTTAATGGCTGCACAGGACTGACAAGCATCACCATCCCGAACAGCGTAACAAGCATTGGATACGGTGCGTTCTATGGCTGCACAGGACTGACAAGCATTACCATCCCAAATAGTGTGACAAGCATTGGAGATATCGCGTTCGATGGCTGCACAGGCTTGACAAGCATAAATGTCGCGGAAGACAACTTAAACTACGCTTCAATAGACGGATTCTTGTACAGCAAAGACAAGAAGACATTAATAATGTGCCCAATGGGAAAAACGGGAAGCATTACCATCCCAAACAGTGTCACTAGCATTGGAATAGACGCGTTCTATGGCTGCGAAGGACTGACGAGCGTCACCATCCCGAACAGCGTAACAAGCATTGGAGAATGGGCGTTCGATGGCTGCACAGGACTCACGAGCATGACAGTGGAAGCAACAAACCCTCCGTTATGTGTCAACGAGCTTGGCGACGGTTTAAGTATGCCAAATTACAACATTCCTCTGTACGTGCCTGCTGCAAGCGTTGACGCATATAAAGCGGAAGACGAATGGGAGAAATTCACAAATATTCAAGCCATTCCTGCCACAGGCGTGAATGAAGCCGCAGCAGAAAAGAGCGAGGTGAAGAAAATCATTGACCGCAACGGAATAATCTATATCGAGAAAGACGGCACGAGATATTTCCTGAACGGAGGCAAAGCAGAATAAACACACATGATGTTTTACACAAAAAGAATCCTGCTCAAAAACGAGCGGGATTTTTTTGTGTGTAGAGACGTGGCATGCCGCGTCTGTACAGAATTGATTTTTTGCGGTTGGTGTAGAGACGGAGCGCGCTCCGTCTGTGGCATGAATCAACGCAACGGATGTTTTTGAGGAATATTGGAAATTATTGATTGGGGGTGTCGTAGGGGCGAATAATTATTCGCCCCTACAAAATATACGGAATTCATTGGTTGTGCGATGTAGAGACGTGGCATGCCGCGTCTGTACAATTTGTGTGTGATTAGATGGTGCACGCACCGTCTCTACGATTGATGCGTTTTGCAGATGTATTCATAAAAAACGACCCCAAAAGTTTTTCGACTTTTGGGGTTCGCTATTATATCTGAATTACATTACAACAAATTGGCTGCCAGCTCAGAGAGGTAGCTTCGCTCGCCCTTGACGAGGTTGACGTGAGCGAAGATGTCCTGACCCTTCATACGGTCGATCATATAGACCAGACCGTTGGACTGGATGTCGAGGTAAGGCGAGTCTATCTGCTGAATGTCGCCCGTGAAGACGATTTTTGTGCCTTCGCCGGCACGTGTTATGATGGTCTTAATCTCGTGCGGAGTCAGGTTCTGAGCCTCATCCACGATGAAGAACGTGTCGCCGAGCGAGCGTCCTCTGATGTAGGCGAGCGCCTCGATGACGAGCCTCTTGTCGCGCTGCATCTCCTCGATGATGCGCACCTCCTTGCCTTGGTAGTTGACGTTGCTCTTTATCACGTTCAGGTTGTCGAAGAGCGGCTGCATGTACGGAGTTATCTTCTCGGCTGCGTCGCCCGGCAGGAATCCGAGGTCCTTGTTGCCCAGCGCCACGATAGGACGCGAGAGTAGCACCTGCTTGTACTCCTCGTTCTTGGCGAGTGCGGCTGCCAGAGCCAGAAGTGTCTTTCCTGTTCCCGACTTTCCTGTTATCGCCACGAGCTTTATGTCGTCGTCCAGAAGCACGTTCATGGCGAAAGCCTGCTCGGCGTTGCGCGGCTCGATGCCGAAGGATCTGACCTTCTCCACACGCTGTATCTTGCCCGTTATGGAGTTGTTGCGGCACATGACGCTGGCGTTGGCGCTCTTGAGCAGGAAGCACTCGTTGTTGCCGAGCTCTGGCAGGTCAACATCGCTCACAGAGATGCCCTCGTTGCTGGCGTAAAGGCTGTCAACCAGCTCCACAGGCGCGTTATCGATTGTGCGGTACTCCTGCTGGAATATGTCCATGTTGGTCACCTTGTCGGTGGTGTAGTCCTCGGTGAGTATGCCTAAAGACTTCGCCTTCATTCTCAGGTTTATGTCCTTGGTTATGAGTACGGTCTTCTCCTTGCTCTTCTTTGTCAGGTTGAGCGCCACGGCGAGGATTCTGTGGTCCGGGATGCGCTCGGAGAACGCCTTAGCCAGTTCCTCAGGATAAGACTCCTCGGTCACGATGAAAAGCTTGCCCTTACCTTTGCCCAGACTCACACCGTCCTTGAACAAGTGGCTGTCGGCTATCTGGTCAATCTCGCGAGCGAACTCGCGTGCGTTGAAGTTGATATCCTGGCTTCCTTTCTTGAACTTGTCCAGTTCCTCGAGGACAACTATAGGAATATAAATGTCGTTTTCTTCAAAATTGTGAATACTTTTGTAGTCGTGCAGCAAGACATTAGTGTCCAGCACAAAATTTTTCTTTGCTCCCATAGCTTAATTACATTAAACGGGTTCAACAATTTTTATTGACTGCCCTACATAAGAAGAATCCATCCTGATTCCGCTTGCGTAGTATGTAAAGTTAATTATAAAATCAATATGATAAGCCGCCCTGTTTATGTTTTATGAAATAAAAAGAACAATTCACATAAACTGATGAACTACGAAGAGACACTTGAATATCTTTACAACTGCTATCCCGTCTTCGAAAGCCAAGGACAATCGGCCTACAAGCCAGGGCTTTACAACACCGAACGCATAGACGAGCTGCTCGGACATCCGCACCAACGCTACAAGACGATACACGTGGCAGGCACCAACGGCAAAGGCAGCGTCAGCCACCTGATAGCATCGACACTGCAAAAGAGCGGACTGAAGACCGGACTCTACACATCGCCGCACATAGCCGACTTCGGCGAGAGGATAAGAGTGAACGGCGAGAAAATCGACCGCCGGTATGTGATAGAATTCGTGGAGAAGCACAAGGACGAACTGAAGGAGATTCATCCGTCGTTCTTCGAATTCACCATGGAGATGGCGTTCCAGTACTTCGCCGACGAACAAGTGGACGTGGCTGTGATAGAAGTGGGACTGGGCGGACGGCTCGACTCGACAAACATAATAACGCCTGACCTGAGCGTGATAACCAACATAAGCTTAGACCACACCAACCTGCTGGGCGACACGCTGGAACAGATAGCCGCAGAGAAAGCCGGCATAATTAAAAAAGGCGTGCCTGTGGTGATAGGCGAGAGAGTGAGCGACGGCGTGGCGAAGGTGTTCGAGGACAAAGCCAAGGAGATGGGCGCGCCGATATTCTTCGCCGAGGACTGCTTCAGCGCCGACAAGAATGCCAGCAACACGCCTGTGAACAACTCGTTCGACGTGACCGCCAAGGATGGCAATCCGATAGGCACCGACAGCCGCTACATAAACATAACCAACGAACTGAACGGCGAATACCAGCAGAAAAACACAGTGACTGCCCTCACCGCCATCGAAGCGCTTATTAAGCAAGGCTACGGCATAAAAAAGGAGCATATCTATGACGGATTCGCCACGATATGCCAAACGACCGGACTGATAGGCAGATGGCAGAAAATAGCCGAGAAGCCAGACGTGATATGCGACATGGGGCACAACGAAGGCGCCATAAGGTGCATAACCCAGCAACTGGCGCACACACCCAAAAAAGCGCTGAGAGTGGTGTTCGGCATGGTGAAGGACAAGGACGTGGACACGGTGCTCGGACTGATGCCGAAAGACGCGACTTACTACTTCTGCAACGCACCAACGCAGCGAGCCCTGCCTGCCGACGAGCTAAAAGCCAAAGGCGAGGCGCACGGACTGCGCGGCGACGCCTTCCCCACCCCACTGGACGCGCTCAGGCAAGCGCGACACGACGCCGACGAGCGAGACCTGATTTTCGTGGGCGGCAGCGCATACATACTTGCCGAAATCATAGGCAAAGCATAAAAGCAAGAGAGACCGAGCAAAAACAACGGCTGTCAACCCTAAGATTGACAGCCGTTGCTTATAGATATGCGAATGGAATTTATTACCACCAAAATATATATGTTGTCTGTCGCTTGTAATATGCAGTAGCAATGTCACGTGCAGCATTTACCGTTGCTGTCGCAACACGTTCATTAGAACTTATACGTTGTTCTTCCAAAGCTATAAAATCATTATATGCTTTGTCTTGGCACTGCTTGACAGAATCAAGCACTTCCTTTGCCTCACTTGCGCAACTGCTTGTAACATCAATGCTGGAGGCAAGTTCGCCGGCACCTTCGAAATCTCGATTAGCTAAGGCTGCCCGTGCAGCAAGTATTGTCTGACTGCAATATTTCGTCTGCGCTTTAACAAATATGGATTTCATAGCATCATAAACTTGCTCATATCCTCCCAACGATTCCGGATATGCAGAAAGAATAGCCAAAGCCTCATCATACTGTTGCATCGATGCCAAAGTATTTGCTTTTGCTATCAACGACGATGTTTTCTCCTCATAATACGAAACAACACGTTCCTTAGTGCTATTCACGAACTGTAAACATACAGCAGACTTCTCCTTAATAGATTGTATGGCGTTACGCCTTGCTTCTGCAACAGAGTAGCCATTACCTTTCGCAGACAGCTGCAACGTGTTGATTACCGCATCTGTAAGTATGTCTCTCACCGAGATATTTACCGAAAGTTCTACCGTAGTAATGGTACGCATAACGCCTTCCACCTTCTCCTCACTAATAACGTTTACGTCTGGCACCATAGCAATAGGAGCACATTCTGCAGCTGTTACATCCTGTGGCGAAACCATATTGAAGAGTTTGTTTTTCAATATGGACTTGGTGTTTGAGTCAAGAATACTGTTTGATGGCATCGCTACCGACATGTATATCTGACCACTCTGACAGAAAGAGCAAGTAGCTATAGTCAAGAAAATGACCGTTATAAGATGTTTTTTACTCATAGCCTTGTTATTTGAATGTTACGACAAGAGTGTTATTCTTTGTCACATGTCCTATCTGAAATCCCAAAGAACGAAGGTACTGCCGCAGTTCACGGTCAAATTGTTGTATGTTGTAATTTCGTCCGTTAGCATCGTAGAGAGGTATGCGGACATCATCGAAGATTATCTCAAGATCGCTGCTGCCTTGCACATGGTAGTTGTTCTGATATGCGTGATCAGCTACCCAGTCCATCAGTTTATCTGCAAGTTCTTCACCGCCGACATCCTGAGTCATTGTCACAGCAGAAGACTCATCAACTTTGAAACTTAAGCTTATAGAACGTCCGTGAGCAACGATATCACTAAACTTCATTTGTATGACATTAAGAAAATCGTCAGCAACCTTTTCTACCGCCACGCCGGCAAGACGTCCAACATCATTAGTATAGAACTGACCGCTGAAAGCATCTTTATTTGCAAGAGAATTACCTGTAGATACATCACATGCTTTCATCAACACCTTAACGCTATTACCAGCAGGTGATTCCGAGAGTAGATACTCTGTCTCTACATATATGTCAGCACCAGAGCCCTGCACAACCATCGATTTAAGATCCTGTTGAGCACCCTGAGACAATGCATTGTTAATACTTTGCGCCTTCAATCGCGTTTCAAAATCAACTGTCGTGAACCCGCGGTTATCAAAAGCTTCACGTATCTTTGACAATACCACTCGTATATTGGGATCACTCTCAATGACCTGACGTATATCCTCACCTTCTTTCACATATGGCACTACCATAATCTTGGGTTGCACAGTGGCTGTGTTTTGCGCCTTCATGACAAAACTACACAGCACTGTAGCTATTAGGAATAATATTTGTCTCTTCATAGGTTAGTTTCTTTATAGTCCGAACTTTCTTATTATCTTTTTGCTTTCAAGATAGGAGCGCAAGCGTTCCGCTCTTACACAGACATCAACGGTGACACATTTGCGTTCTGATGCGTCCTTGCCAAATGGCGTTACTACCACGGAAGATTCAATAAAGTCACGATAGACTCCTCTGTATAAATCATTAAAGAAACTGCGGTTATCATCTTCGACTTTATCTCTATCTTCTTGGATTAAAGGAAAACGAAACGAAGTTCCATCCGCACCAGAGAAAAGTATCATCCTCACCGCATTCCGTTCCGCCTCGGCGGTGGCTTTTTTTACATTCTTGCCATAACCAGTAGCACGTAAAGTGATTGTGCTACGCGTTGATGTCATCACTGTACAATGGTATTGCGCCTTGGCTGCAACTATGCACACAAAGGCTATTCCCAATAAAAATATTCTTTTCATATCACTTCTTTTCTATTATCAATGTACAATACATTTTTGAGCCGGCATTAAATTTGTCCAATATCTCTTGACCGAATTTCCTTTCAACCTTACACTCAGAGAATGTTTCACCTGTGAGTTTTGTCACAACCACTGTTCCTATTTCCGTAGGTAACTCTTCACCATCAAGCATTTCTATGGATTCAACTTTGAAACGGTTTCCAACCTTCACACCATGCTTTGCTCCTGCCTTTATCATTATGCTTTCGGCTATTCCGTTCTTCATCGCGGCAATCCTCATTACTTTCGCCTTCAAGGGGAAAGTCGTACGAAAATACTCCGCAATGTCGTTTTCCATAGCGTCCATGCACATCTGCACGGCAGCTTGTGCGGAAACACACTCCTTTGTCTGTTTGCCTTCGAAACTTGTCGCTTGAGTGATATCACGAGTCGCCACATCCTGCATCTGCATTTCGAACGCGACACCAGCCTTGTATCCCCTGACGCTACCATCTGGATTCTTCATACGGTAAACCATGATTTTTGTTATGGTTCCTATAATCATCTTTTGTGCAGCGATGCTATTTCCTTGTTCGGCAACATCCTTACCAATAAACTCCTCTCTCTTCTGGTGTTCCATCTCTGCATTGATCTTATCCATATTGGTGCGGTCCACAACAAAGAAACGATTGCTGTTCTTCAACACCTCAACGACTTTCTCTGTTACAAGGTTTGTGTATGGACTATTTTGTTGGCATTTGAACTCTGCAACGCCAACGACCTCTCTGTCGTCTTTCGCTTGTTTCTGATTTATAAATGAGATATCCTTTTGAAGCTCATACTCCTTCTGCGCGGCATCATTAGGCTGCGCATTCCCAATTATGGAACACGCAGCCAGTACACATGTTGCAATAAATCTACTGCCCATACTTGCTATGGATTATAGATTCTTACCAGATTTTACATTCTCAATAATCTGCTGAACTGCCTTAGCCTGTGCGGCAGACTCCTCTAACAAGATTGGAGTTGCTGTGCTACCGAATTCAACAACCGCAGCTGCAGCCTTACTAGTTTTAGCAGCTTTAGCCACCGCCATAGGATTCTTTCCTTTAGATGCGTTCTCTGCGATAGTCTTTGCCTCGTCAGCCGCTCCCTGAGCCTTATCTACGGCAGTCTTGATGCTCACACCTTCACCTACAATAGTTTCTGCGAATGTAGTCCATTCCTCCAACGTAGGCTTGGTTACTGTTACATCTTGTACACCATCAACAGCCTCACCAATCTGACGCTTGTACATGTTCTCAAGCTGAACACTGTTAGCAATAGCAAGAACAGCAGCATTCTTCATAGCGTCTCCATAGCCATCAATATTAGCATTGCCACAAGCCTTATAGTCTTTAACAAGTGCCTCTAACTTGGCTGAACGATCCCTGCTCTTCTGAATTTCGTCTTTGATTTCCTGAGCATTAACAACTCCAGCAAACATTACAACTGCAAGAGCTACAATAAACTTTTTCATAAGAATTTGGTTTTTATTGCCTATAGCTCCCGATTCGGCTGGTTTAATTATTATTTATTTGACATATATGCATAAAAAAACGTGGAGCTGAGTCTGTCACTCGTCCCACGTTCTAAAGGCCTTCGCATTGCCCGGTAAATCGGAACGAGCAACGCTGAAAGCCCCACGTAGATGTATATCTATATCAACACGCAACCATACTTTGTGCATAATTGTGATACATATAAACACCCCAAGGAGCGTTCCCGTTGCTTTGTTTTTGATCTACCTTTGAAGTTGCGAAGTTCTTAGAACGTCAAAACCAAAGCGTACAGTAAACGCCTTTTTATGTAAGTTATGTGTAATATTCCCGCCTCAACCTCCAAGGGCTTCCAGCGTTCCTAATACATACATAAGCAAAAATACAAAAAAAATCACTCTACAAACTTTTTTGAGAAGAAGTTTTCCTTATTGATTATCTTTGCAACTCGAAAACAAGAATAAAGAAAACATGTCAAACGTAAGAGTAAGATTCGCGCCAAGTCCAACAGGCGCACTGCATATCGGAGGAGTGAGAACAGCGCTCTACAACTACCTGTTCGCAAGACAGAACGGCGGCAAGATGCTGCTCCGTATCGAGGACACCGACAGCAACAGATTCGTGCCGGGAGCCGAGGAGTACATCATCGAGTCGCTCAAATGGCTCGGAATCGAGATTGACGAAGGCGTGGGTGTAGGCGGAGAGCATGCCCCTTACCGCCAGAGCGAGAGAAAGGACATATACAGAAAGTATGTGGACCAACTGCTGAACGACGGCAAGGCTTACATCGCATTCGACACTCCAGAACAGCTCGAGGCTAAGAGAAACGAGATAAAGAACTTCCAGTACGACGCCACAACAAGAGGCATGATGACCAACTCGCTGACTCTGGACGCCGAGGAAGTGAAAAGCAGAATCGCAAACGGCGAGAACTACGTCGTGAGAATAAAGATAGAGCCGGGCGAGGAAGTCGAGGTCGATGACCTGATAAGAGGAAAAGTCGTAATCAACTCAAGCATCATAGACGACAAGGTGCTGTACAAGTCAGCCGACAACCTGCCTACATACCACCTCGCCAACATCGTGGACGACCACTTGATGGAAATAACCCACGTAATCAGAGGCGAGGAATGGCTTCCATCGGCACCGCTGCATGTGCTGCTGTACAGATTCCTGGGATGGGCAGACACAATGCCACGTTTCGCCCACCTGCCGCTGCTGCTCAAGCCACAGGGCAACGGAAAACTCAGCAAGAGAGACGGCGACAAGCTCGGATTCCCTGTGTTCCCGCTCGAATGGACCGACCCAAAGACCGGCGAGAAGAGCAAGGGCTACAGAGAGGAAGGCTATCTGCCTGAGGCTGTCATCAACTTCCTCGCGTTGTTAGGATGGCATCCAAGCAGCGACCAGGAGATGTTCACCATGGACGAGCTGATAAAGGAGTTCAGTCTCGACAGAGTGAGCAAGTCCGGAGCGAAGTTCGACTTCGAGAAGGGCAAGTGGTTCAACCATCAGTATCTGGAAAAGAAGGACAACAAGGACCTCGCCGTTTACCTCAAGAAAGAGCTTGACGCAAGAGGCATAAAGGCGACTGACGAGAACATAGCCAAAGCCGCAGGTCACGCCAAGGCGAGAGCAAACTTCGCAAACGAGCTTTGGGAGCAGGCTTCGTTCTTCTTCATAGCGCCAGAAAGCTACGACGAGAAGACCGTCAAGAAACGCTGGAAAGTCGAAACTCCTGAGATAATGAGCCAGCTTTACACTGTGTTAGAGAAAATCGAGGATTTCTCGCTCGAGAACACCGAGAAAATCGTGACCAAGTGGATCGAGGAGAAAGGCTACGGCATGGGCGCAGTGATGAACCCTCTGAGACTTGCGCTCGTGGGCGAGTCCAAAGGTCCGCACATGTTCGACATAACCGAGATTCTCGGCAAGGAAGAGACTCTAAGAAGACTCAAGAAGGCCATCGAGGTTATTCCTGTAAGCGAATAAGACACAAGGAACACAAAATAAGAAAGGTCGGCAAATGCCGGCCTTTTTTTTATAGTTATTCTGGGGTATTCTTTAGGGTGATTTCGGTCACTGAGCATCGGTTGCTGAGCGTAGCCGAAGCACCGAAGTGCCGAAAAAGTCGAAGTGCACCGAAAATGCTTTAAAAATGTCCGTCGATGTCGGAATCGGACAGAACCACAATGATGACCTTGCCGTCGGGCGTGTTGTTGCAGTTGGAGCACACGAACAAAGACGACACAAGCTCGTTCATCTCTCGCTGCGACAATTGTTTGCCATAAGCCACCGCATTCGCCTTGGACAGCGACAATGCCATATTGCGCCTTACGGCATCCACATCCAGACTGCTTCCTTGAGCCACGTCGCTCACAATGTCCTTTACCACGTCGGACGGACTGTCGCTGCTCATGCCTTCCGGCTGGGCAGTGATGCGGTAAGTGTTCTTGCCGAATGGCTCTATCGCAAAACCCATAGTCTGCAAATCCGGCACAATCTTATCGAATACCGCCGAAAGGTCAGCCGACAGTTCCACTATCTCCGGGAACATCATCTGCTGCGAAGCTACGGCAGTGCCTGCGAACGAGTTCATATATCTGTCATAAAGCACACGCTGGTGGGCTCTGTGCTGGTCGATGAGCATCAGTCCGGACTTTACGGTCGTAACAATGTATTTGCCGCGGAACTGAAGGAACTCGGAGTTCTCCGCCATCGGCTTCGCTACGACGTCTTCGGTCACTTCCGGTTCGATACCGAGTTTCATCTGTGTGGCGTCGTCGTTCCTGCCCTGCTTCTCGAAGCCCTTGTAAAGCGCCTCCCAGTCCATCGCACCACTGCGGTAAGACCTTTTCTGCACCGACGTGTCGGCAAACGGATTGTATGACAACGAAGCGCCTGTCGATGGCCTTTTAACTTCCGTACCTGGTTTCAGCACAGGAATTTCCACAGAAGGGTCAGCGTGCTCGAAGTCTATGTCAGGCACGACATTGAACTTGCCAAGCGCCTCACGCACCGATGCCTGAATTATCGACCAAATGGTCTTCTCGTTCTCGAACTTGACCTCGATTTTCTGCGGATGTATGTTCACATCAAGCGTCTTGGGGTCAACCTGAAGGAATATGTAAAAGCCGGGATAAGTGCCGGCCGGCAACATTCTGTCATAAGCCTGAAGCACTGCCTTGTTGAACGAAGGGTGCCACATGAAACGCCCGTTGACGAAGAAATACTGGTTGGCTGATGTCTTGGTCGCCGACTCCGGACGACAGACGTAGCCGGAAATCTTCACCACGTCGGTCTCTATATCGACAGGCAGAAGCTGTGTCTTGAGTTTTTTGCCGAACACATCGACTATCCTCTGCGCCTGGTTTGACGCAAGATAGTTGCACATCTCCACATCGTTGTGGAAGAGCGAGAAGCTCACGTTAGGATAAACCAGGGCTATGCGGTTGAACACCGTGATGATATGCCCGAACTCTGTCGCATCGCTCTTTAGGAAACGACGGCGAGCCGGAGTATTGAAAAACAGGTTCTTGACAGCGAACGACGACCCGACAGCGCAAGCCACAGGCTCCTGAGTCACGAACTTCGAGCCTTCTATCTGCAGAAACACGCCCATCTCGTCGCCCTCGCGGCGCGTACGCAGGTCAATCTGCGCTATGGCGGCTATGGAAGCAAGAGCCTCGCCACGGAAACCCATCGTCTGGAGCGAGTAAAGGTCGGCGGCAGAGCTTATCTTTGACGTGGCATGACGCTCGAACGCCATGCGCGCGTCGGTCTCGGACATTCCCTTGCCATTGTCCACCACCTGTATAAGAGTCTTTCCCGAATCCTTTATTATGACTGCGATGTCGGTCGCTCCCGCGTCTATGGAGTTTTCCACAAGCTCCTTGACGACCGACGACGGACGATCCACGACTTCGCCTGCCGCTATCTGGTTGGCGACAGAGTCTGGTAACAAATGTATAATGTCAGTCATAATAGTCTCGGAAACGTTTTATTTAAAAGTACAGAGATATAATCTGCCCTCCGTTGAAGTAGATGAACAGACCTATCAGCACAAGAATGAACAGCAGAAACAGCAGTTTGACAATCTCTTTGTGATTCCTGGCTATGCGCGAGAACACATCGTCGCGCTCGCCATAGTGACGGAACGAGCCACGCTTGATTTTAGTGTGGAACTCGCCGTCGGTGCTCTGTTGACCTTCCGCTTCGCGCTCGCGCTTCTCACGCTCCTCCTTCTCCGGGTCCCAGTAGATGGGCACGTGCTTGTAGCCGCGAGGCTTCTGTATGCCGAAATTCAATAATCCCATGATTCAAAAGCTGTTAAATATACTTTCCGTTGAATTTCACAGACACGTCGTTGACGAACTGGCGAATCTTCTGCTCGTCGGCCTTGCGGCAGATAAGCAGCACATCGTCGTTCTCTGCCACAATGTAATCCTCAAGTCCTTGTATGACAGCCAGTTTATTCTTAGGCACAGCCACAACGTTATCCTTTGCGTCGTAATACTCCACGATGCCGCGCATTGTCACGTTATTGCCATTGTCCTTTGGCGATATGTCGAACAGCGAGCCCCATGTGCCGAGGTCGGACCATCCGAAGTCGGAGCAAAGCACATTGACGTTAGACGCTTTCTCGAGAACGCCATAGTCTATAGAAATGTTCTCACATGAAGGGTAAATCTCGTTTATGAAGTTGTCTTCCTTGTCTGTGCCGTAAACGTCCTTGCCGCCGTCGAAGCGCGCCGCGATGTCGGGCAGCAGTTCATGGAATGCGTTGTCGATGGCTTGCAGATTCCAGAGGAAAATGCCGGAGTTCCAGAAGAACTCGCCGCTCTCGAAGAACACTTTCGCAAGTTCAAGGTTTGGCTTCTCGGTGAATGTCTTCACTTTGCGCAGCGAACCGTCGCCATCGGCTATCTGGATGTATCCGTAGCCAGTCTCCGGACGGCTTGGCTTGATACCGAGCGTCAGCAGAGCGTCGTTCTGCTCCACGAAGTCGAGTCCCTGGCGTATAGTCTCGAGGAAATTAACCTCGTTGAGTATCAGGTGGTCGGATGGAGCGACGATGATATTTGCCTTGTCGGTCTTCGCCTTTATGCGGCTGACTGCATAATAGATACATGGCGCGGTGTTGCGTCTCATCGGTTCCAGAAGCACCTGCTCTGGCTTCAGTTCCGGCAGCTGCTCAAGTATCAGGTCCTTATACAGACGGTTAGAAACGATGAGGATGTTCTCTACAGGCACTACCTGACGGAAACGGTCGAAGGTGAGCTGTATGAGCGAACGGCCTGTGCCGAAGAAGTCGAGAAACTGCTTAGGACGGCTGTTCTTGCTGTAAGGCCAGAAGCGAGCACCGATGCCGCCTGCCATTATAACGCAATAATTATTGTTTGTATTCATTATTATGATGTTGTTTTAGTTTTCTATGCCGAATATTTTACGAAAATAAGGAATTATGCGATGAGAAACAAGAACAACGCAAAAAACAAAGCAAACAAAAAGCCCCGCCGACTAAGCGAGGCTAACGAGGAATCATACGAGAGGAGAAACATCAATTATTCTCCGTCATGATGTCTTTTCGAGAAATCACGATACTTCTCAAGATAAGGCGCACGGACACGTCTGGCTGTCACAGGCGCTGTATCTATCGATGCCGGGGTGTCATCGCTATAGTTGTTGCCATAGCCGCGAGAACCGCCCATGTGTCCATATCCACCACCGCCAACAGCTCTGCTGCCATACGAAGCAGCCTCAGCCTCTCTGGACTGTCTTGCTGCCTTGGTCGTATAGTCCACACGGTGCAGATTCAACTTAGGACTGCCCTTCTTGTTGCCATAAGACACGCCGTCCATCTCATACTGATAGAAATTCTTGACTTTTGCGCCATAAGCCCTGACCTCGGTCTTGTAATTGCTGACCAGTCCGAAAAGGAATTTTCTTTTGGTGTTCTTGTAATTAGGACAAAGCACCATATCTACGTCCTGATTTTCAGTTGCCTTATAAAGAGCTGACGACTGAACTCTCTTAGTTCTTCTACCCACGAACTTGCTTACAAAGCCGGACATACTTTCATCCACAGGGACCTCGACGAACTTATTGTCGCCAGACACACGGAAGAAAAGGAAGTACCACGAAGAAGACTTGCCGCTTATCTCCCTCACGTTCTCAAGGTCGAGCCTGCCACCCACTGGGTCTATCATCACATCGGAATAAACCTGATTTGCTACAGTATTGGTTTTAGTATACGTCGTGCAGCTGTTCATCGCGCATGCCGACAAAACAAACAATGAATACGCTATGATTTTTTTCATGCTATTTTCTTAATACATTACCCTACTCTTTGGTCTGGATTTTCGGTGACTCCGCAGTTCCAAAAGAAATTTCATAACATGGAGAGTACAAGCACAAAAAAAACGTGGAACTTATAATGCTGTCATATCTGAATCTTTGAGGTTCTCGACTACCTAATCCACCAAATATAACAACAATAAAAGCCCACGCATAGCGTGAGCGTCTATGAAGCATACTCTTGGTGAATTGTGAAATTGTCGAGATTTCAAAGATTCAAGATCTGCTATTAAACGCTTTTTTCTATATGTCCTTAAAGTGCGCGTACCAAATTAACACGCTGTTATTCCATAGGCTATAATGGTTTAGTTTGTTTATGGATACAAATATACCAAATGCAATTGCATTACAATAATCAACTTTAATTTTTTAGATAGTTTTCCTCACGCCTGCGCCGGTACTTCACCACGAGGAATATGCCGATGCCTAACGGAATCAGCGCCACGACGATGATAATCAGCGCGAAGAAGCCGCCGAATATCGTGGCGAAACCGCCCTGCCTCAGGAGCGGACGCGGATACTTAGCCTCTATCACCGAATCCGGCACTCCAGCATCGTATAGCGAGTCTATCTCCTCCAAATGAGTGTTGTATTCTGCCCACTGCCTCTCGTTCTCTTCACCAGCCTCCTTGTCGGCTGAGTAGCATGTGAACGCGATAAACAACGCTATCACAATAGCCAGTGCGCCCACTATGCTCAGCGCGCATCCGCAGCCTCTGAATATGCCTTCCTTATTCGCCATAACACTTCATTATCTGTAAGCCGAGTTCATTTCCTGACGTGATATGTCAATCTTGCGGTTCACCACACGGGGCGTGTCGTTGAGCGAATGTGCGAGCAGCCAGTCGTAGGTTTTCTTCAGATAGAAGAATCGTGCGAGATATCCGTGGTTAGCGCCCGAAATCCAGTCGTAGCGCAGCAACGAGTCTGCCTTGCTGCCCTTCAGATAGTTCACCACCTCACGCGACTTCGACAGAGCCACAGCCCTATCCGCCGTGCCGTGCATCACCCAGAGCGGCACTTTCGACAGTCCGGCAGGACACTTCACGGAGCATCCGCCGCACAACGCCATGGCCGCCGCCACCTTGTCCGGATAGGCGTTCACAAAGTCCAGAGTGCCGTATCCGCCCAAGCTCATGCCTATGACATAGACTCGCGACGTATCGACGCTGTAGTTACGCTCCACCCACATCATCACGTCGTTCACTTTCGATGGCCGCCACGCCCCACCGGGATTCTGCGGCGCGACGACGATGGCCGGAATCCTCATGCCGCGGTCCACGGCGTTCAGCACACCGTAGCGGCGCACACGTTCTATATTGGTCCCGCAGAGGCTCGCGCCGTGCAGAAACACCACCATAGGCTTGGCGACTGTGTCGGACTTGGTTGTCGGAGTTGATACATAAAAATCATAACCTCCGCTTATCACACCTTTGTACGTTTTTATTTCTGAAGCTGAGCAGAAACTTGAAAGCTGACACACGATCAGCAATAGAGAGAATACATATTTATTCATCACAATGGTTTATTCAAAACTCAAAACAAAATTAATAAAAATGAACGGGCTAAAATTGGATATATTCAAAAAAGTCTTACATTTGCACTCGCAAATACGCCATGCCCAGATGGCGGAATCGGTAGACGCGCTGGTCTCAAACACCAGTGGAGCAATCCATCCCGGTTCGATCCCGGGTCTGGGTACCAGAAAAATCCCTAACGACAAGAAGTTGTTAGGGATTTCTTTTTAAGCGCATTACACGCAAATGTTCAATAACATCTATCCGCAACGGACAATATTAAACGAAAAAAAGTAACTTTGTGTTTAAATGACTCAAAAACAAACAGCATGGAAAATACGAAACATCTAATCATTACCATAAACCGACTGAACGGAAGCGGCGGCAGGTCGCTGGGACAGGCGCTCGCCGAACGACTCGGCATTGCATTCCTGGACAAGCAGATACTCGACGACGCAGCCAAAGAACTGGGCGTGACACGCGACGACGTGAACAACCTGATGGAACGCA
Organism: Paludibacteraceae bacterium; assembly: GCA_017937025.1. Taxonomy (GTDB): domain Bacteria; phylum Bacteroidota; class Bacteroidia; order Bacteroidales; family Paludibacteraceae; genus UBA4363. The sequence continues at coordinate 152,963 of JAGBEJ010000010.1, forward strand.
AGCCACGCTGGTGGGACGATTTCCTGCACTTCTACAGCAACGCGCCTATTGGCGATGTGCGCGACGAGCGTGAGGTGACCGCGAGAAACGTGTACCAGACACAATGCAACATAATGAAGGAACTGGCCGCCAAAGGTCCGTGCGTCATCGTGGGACGAGGCGCTTTTGAAGTATTCAGGGAATACCCTAACACGCTGCGTGTCTTCATCCATGCTTCTGAGAACTTCCGCATAAACAGACTGAAAGAAAAGAGAGGACTGAGCGAAAGCGAAGCGCGCAAACTGCTGAAGGAAAACGACGAGATAAGAGAGAAATTCACACAGGAATACTCTGGCAAAAGCCGCTACGACGCACGAAACTACGACCTGTCGATAGACGTGGAGAAAGCCACCGTCGAGCAGACAATCAAGTTGCTGGAGTCGATAGTGAAAATAAAGCTGTAGAAACACCGCACAGCACATAAAAACAAAACGGACAACCCGACGAAGGCTGTCCGTTTTTTATTGCCTATTGCGTTTTGCCGCTACTCTGTCTCGTCGCTGTAGTTGTTGTCCAGCACGATGTTGAAGCGGAAGCCGGGATAAACGGCACTCAGTGTTTTCTCAAGGTCGTTCATCAGCGCCACGGCATCAGCCACCGAGAAGTCAACCACGATGTCGAATGATATGACCTTGCGCTTAAAATCGACGTAGAACCCGTGCATAGAGGAGATATGGTCTATTTTCTTCACTTCCTTTACAATCTCGGCTTGCATCTTTGACGCCTCGTTGTCGCCTGTGTTTATCGCGTAAATGCCGACTGTGGCTATAATGCCGAACTTTTCATACAGACGTTCTGCGATGCTGCGGTCCAGCACGTGAATCTCCGACGCCGTCATTGTGTCATGCACATTGACGTGCAGCGAGCCTATTATCGTGTCTGGACCGTATGTGTGCATTATGACATCGAACACGCCATGAACACCCTCGAAGCTCATCACCTCCTTCTTCACGTTCCTGACGAACTCGCCTGCTATGCGGCTGCCCAAAAGCTCATTGATTGGCGACTTGAGCATATCGACACCGGATTTTATGATTATCACAGAAATGAGCGAACCGAGTATGCCGTCCAACGAAACGCCCCACATGAGCATTATGATTGCCGAGACGAGTGTGCCGAGTGTTATCACCGCGTCGAAGAGGGCATCCGAACCGCTGGCTATCAGCGAGTCGCTCTTCAGCTTCTCGCCCTTGGACTTGACGTAGCGCCCAAGGATAAGCTTCACCACTATGGCTACAATGATGATGGTCAGAGTGACGGGTGTGTACTCAGGCGATGTCGGATTGAAAATCTTCTTTGCCGACTCAATGAGAGATGTGATACCGGTTGTAAGGACGATGACCGAAATAACAATGGCTGAGAAATACTCCACCCTGCCGTAGCCGAACGGGTGCATGCGGTCGGCCGGACGCTCCGAGAGCTTCGTTCCGATTATCGTGATTACTGACGACATGGCGTCGCTGAGGTTGTTCACCGCGTCCATCACTATGGCTATAGAGCCTGACACCACGCCTGCCAACGCCTTGAATGTCGCAAGAAAGACGTTTGCCGCTATGCCCACGACACTCGTCCTTATTATTTCACCATTCCTGTCCATATTATTATGATTACTCGTAACTATCCGCAAAGATATAGCGAAACGCAATCACATATTCCACAATCAAGAAATAATGTCCATGTTTGTTTTTATAGAATATTATTCCACAAAACACACTAAAACCACCTACAAATAACATTATTTTCTGATTTATGAGATTTTTTTGTTCACAAAATGTTTCACATTTACTTTTGCATCCCGAAAATAATAAGCATACACTAACCAAAATAAATAACGAAAATGAGCAACAAACTGAAAACAAACGTGCTGGGCTTTCCAAGAATCGGAAAGGACCGTGAGTTGAAGAAGGCTGAGGAGGCGTTCTGGGCTGGAAAAATCAGCAAGGACGAGCTTATCAAGGTAAGTAAGGAAATCAAGGAAGAGAACTGGAAGAGACAGAAGAGCGAGGGCATCGACCTCATCCCTTCTAACGACTTCTCGTTCTACGACCAGGTGCTTGACCTCTCGCTCACACTTGGCGTTATCCCTGAAAGATACAACGCGCTGAAGGGCGACAAGACCGAGCTCTACTTCGCCATAGCAAGAGGTGTGCAGAAGGACGGCAAGGACGTGATCGCAGCCGAGATGACAAAGTGGTTCGACACAAACTACCACTACATCGTGCCTGAGTTCGTGAAGAACCAGAAATTCGAGCTTTTCGACACTAAGGCTGTCGACGAGTACAACGAGGCTAAGGCGCTCGGCATCGAGACTAAGCCTGTTGTCATAGGCCCAGTCAGCTACCTGCTCCTCGGCAAGGAGAAGGAGGAAGGTTTCGAGAAAATCGACCTTATCGACAGTCTGCTCCCTGTTTACATCGAGCTGCTGAAGAAACTCGAGGCTGCCGGAGCAGAGTTCGTGCAGATCGACGAGCCTTTCCTCGCTCTTGACATCGACGACAAGACAAAGGCCGCTTACAAGAAGGCTTACGACGCTATAAGCAAGGCGACTGGTCTAAAGCTCATCGTGGCTACATACTTCGAAGGACTGAAGGACAACGAGGAACTGGCGCTCAACCTGCCTGTTTACGGTCTCCACATCGACCTCATCAGAGCCGCAGAGCAGATCGACAGCGTGCTGAGCAAGATTGACGACAAGAAGGTACTGTCGCTCGGTGTCGTTGACGGACGTAACATCTGGAAGAACGACTACGAGGTTTCTCTCGCGGCTATCAAGAAGGCCGTTGCCAAGCTCGGCGAGGAGAGAGTGCTCATCGCTGGTTCGTCATCATTCCTCCACGTGCCTTACGACCTCGAGGCTGAGAAGAACGAGGCTGTGCTGAGCAAGGAAATCAAGAGATGGCTGGCATTCGCTTGGCAGAAGGTGGCTGAGCTCGCCGACCTCAAGGCTATCGCCTCAGGCAACGCCGACGCAGCCGTAAACGCAAGATACGAGCAGAACAAGAAGGACATCGCCGACAAGAAGACATCTAAACTGATACACAACGAGGCTGTTAAGCAGAGAGTCGCTGCCATCAAGAAGGAGGACGCAGAGCGCAAGTCGCCATTCAGTGTCCGCAAGGAGCTGCAGCACAAGAGCCTGAACCTGCCTTTGTTCCCAACCACTACCATCGGTTCATTCCCTCAAACTAAAGAGGTGCGCTCATGGCGCTCTAAGTTCAAGAAGGGCGAAATCTCTGCCGAGGAGTACGACAGACTGCTCAAGGAGGAGACCAAGAAGTGCATCGAGTGGCAGGAGGAAATCGGACTTGACGTCCTGGTACACGGCGAGTTTGAGAGAAACGACATGGTCGAGTACTTCGGCGAACAGCTCGACGGATTCACATTCACACAGAAGGGCTGGGTTCAGAGTTACGGTTCACGCTGCGTTAAGCCTCCTATCATCTTCGGCGACGTTACTCGTCCGCACGCGATGACTGTCGACTGGAGCTCATACGCACAAAGCGTGGCTAAGAAGCCTATGAAGGGCATGTTGACAGGTCCTGTCACTATCCTCGAGTGGTCATTCGTCCGCAACGACCAGCCAAGAGCCACTACTTGCAAGCAGATTGCCCTAGCTATAAGAGACGAGGTTGTTGACCTCGAGAAGGCTAACATCAAGGTTATACAAATCGACGAGCCTGCCATCAGAGAGGGTCTGCCACTGAGAAAGAGCGGATGGAATGAATACCTCAAGTGGGCTGTCGAGAGCTTCCGCATTAGTGCGAGCGGCGTGCAGGACGACACACAGATACACACTCACATGTGCTACTCCGAGTTCAACGACATCATCGAGCACATCGCCGCTATGGATGCCGACGTGATTACTATCGAGTGCTCACGTTCGCAGATGGAGCTGCTCAACGTGTTCCGCGACTTCAAGTACCCTAACGAGATCGGCCCTGGTGTTTACGACATCCACTCTGCGCGCGTGCCTGACACAGAGGAGATCATCGACCTCCTGCACAAGGCTGCAACTTACATCAACCCTGAGTTGCTGTGGGTGAACCCTGACTGCGGACTCAAGACAAGAGGATGGGACGAAACCAAGAAATCACTCATCAAGATGATTGAGGCTGCACAGATAATCAGAAAAGAGTACAGCAAGTAACCCCTAAAAAAGGAGGTACGCATGTCAAATCTTGAACTAAATAGAGAAGGCAAAACCGCCTTCTCTTTCGAGGTACTGCCGCCGCTTAAAGGCATGGGCACCGAAGGTCTATTCGCTTCCATTGACAAACTGATGGACTTCAAACCCCATCACATCAACATAACGACACATCGCAGCGAAATCACTTACCAAGAGGTCGGCGACAATGTGTACAAGAAAAGGAAGGAAAGGAAAAGACCCGGCACTGTAGCCGTAGCCGCAGCCATAAAGAATAAGTACGACGTCACTGTCGTTCCTCACATTCTTTGCAGCGGATACACCAAGGACGACACCGAGTACGCACTGCTGGACCTGCAGTTTCTCGGCATTACAGACCTGCTGGTGCTGCGTGGCGACAAAGCCAAGGACGAGAACATCTTCAAGCCCGTGAAGGACGGATACAGCCACGCCTTGGAGCTGGAGCAGCAGATCAACGACTTCAACAGCGGCAAGTTCGTGGACGGCTCGCCTATAAAAGCGACGGTCAAGCCTTTCCACTACGGAGTGGCTGGCTACCCCGAGAAGCACGAGGAGTCGCCTAACTTCGAGCAGGATCTGCACTGGCTGAAAGCCAAAGTGGATGCCGGAGCGGAGTATGTGGTCACGCAGATGTTCTTCGACAACGAGAAGTTCATCAGCTACGTCAAGGCGGCACGAGAGGCTGGCATCAACGTACCTATCATACCTGGCATCAAGCCTTTCACCAAGCTGTCGCAGCTCGCCGCCCTGCCTAAGACCTTCAACACCAACCTCCCTAAGGAGTTTGTGGACGAGGCCCTCAAGTGCAAGAACGACGACGACGCCAAAGCCCTTGGCATCGAATGGTGCATCAAGCAGTGCAGGGAACTGATAGATTTCGGCATCCCTTGCCTCCACTTCTTCACCTACGGCGCCGTTGACAGCGTCAGAAAGGTCGCAGAGGCCATTTATTAGGATTTCCTAAAATCAATCATAGTCATGCAAAAAGCGCCTGTACGCAATGTACAGACGCTTTTTTGTTATCCTTATTCCTGCCCCATTCGGTCATTCAGCATTCGGTCACTGAGCGCAGCCGAAGCACCGAAATGGTGCCGTGTTTTGTAGAGACGGTGCATGCACCGTCTAATTTACAGATAATCAACAAAATATCTCAGATAGAGCATGCTCCGTTTCTACAAATAAAATATATGTAGTGCCCTACGGACAGAAATCCTTCAAAATAGAATCAAATCGCTCTAATAGAGTATTATGTTGATTTGTTGTTATTTGCTTGATTTCTCGCGAAGCGATTTATCCTTTATGCCGGTCATTGAGCGACAGCCGAAATGCGGCATTCCTATGAAAACGATTATGGTCGCATTGCTTCGGCTCCGCTCAGCAACCGACATTGCCAATCACAGAACCAAGCCGAAGATTCAAGCGCCCTACGGACAGAAATCTTTCAAATAGAATCAAATCGCTCTAATAGAGTATTATGTTTGATTTGTTGTTATTTGCTTGATCTCTCGCGAAGCGACTCTTTTAGCGCCATAAACTTTCGGCCACTGAGCGCAGCCGAAGCACCGAAATGCCGAATACAAATTTTCCACATTCTTGCGTTTGTAGAGACGTCATACCATGGCGTCTCAGAAAATCATTCATCATTCATTTCATCCGATTCCCATTTCGCCACATTATTTTCAATATATCCGGCAATGCCGTTCATTTCGTCACAATCACGAATAATACGGTCATGAAAACGTGTTTGCCATGCGAATGAAATGCCATTTTCATTCGCGTATTTGGTAACGGCAGATTTAAATCGGGAAATAATATGCGACAACAGACCACAACGATTTGCAATCTCTTGCATTTTATCATTTCTGTCATTGGTAATCGTAGAGACGTCATAGTATGGCGTCTCTACAGGTGTCACACACCTGTCAATCAACAGAATCAAATGAATATGATTTGGCATAACAACATATAATGGAACATATATATCATTATGCAGCGTTTCCATTTTTCGAACACATTCATCCGCACACCGCCCAATTTCTGTCAGGCACATTTCGCCATCCACGATTTCCCCGAAAAAATGTGCCATATCTTTCGTGCATATCGTCACAAAATACGCCCCGCCATCATAATCATGCCACACGGCACGCGCCGATGGTATGCGGTATTTATTGCGAAACAAATTATCTGGCATAGGTATAATTATTTGTTACACAAATATAACAAAACCCGTACAGACGTTGCGTGCAACGTCTCAATGAATTCCCCACTCTCCGTACAGACGTTGCGTGCAACGTCTCCATGAATCCCCCACTCCCCGTACAGACGTTGCGTGCAACATCTCCATGCCCCCACTCTCCGTACAGACGTTGCGTGCAACGTCTCAATGAATCCCCCACTCCCCGTACAGACGTTGCGTGCAACGTCTCAATGAATGCCCCCACTCCC
>JAGBEJ010000011.1 GCA_017937025.1 Paludibacteraceae bacterium
TTCCACCTCTTCCCATTCCGAACAGAGAAGTTAAGCCCGAACGCGCCGATGGTACTGCGTATAGTGGGAGAGTAGGTTGCCGCCACTTTTTTTGAGAGCCTGTCTGGAGTTCCGGACAGGCTCTTTTTTTATGCGCGTGCGTGACACCTACTCTCTTAAGGACTCAGGCATCACAGATATGCTGGCGGCTGGCGTGTCGCCGGCGTTTGTTCAGGGACAAGCGGATCATTCGGACTTGTCGATTACGGCCGTCTATGCCCACACCCGGACTAAGGCAGCATATAACGAACTGAGACAACTTAAATAATCAAATTGCCGTCAAATTAAAAAATAGGCTGTTAATCAATAATTTATAAACCGAAAATGATAAATATTGATTCTCTCAGTCAAATAAAAATTCTTGCCAATCTTTAAAGAATTAGCAAGAATTGTCAAGAAAAAAAATAAGGCACGCCGATTAACCTATAGGTTAATGACGTGCCTTTGCGGACTTTTGTTTTGGACAAGTCCTCTCCGGGCTTATTCTTTGGTCGGTCGCCTTGCCGGGTTTCCGTGGTGAGCTTTGGTAGATTATTTTGTGAATTAAAATGTTATTCGTATGTTTGCAGTGCTGTTAATCAACCTCTTATATAGCCGGTTCCAAATGTCGGTTACGGAGAGCGGGATTAGCAGCTTTTTTATTTCACTCTCATTGTATATAGGGTTTCTTCCTTGCCGTGCTTTTTTGTCTTTGCTTCTATAGTATATTTCTTATAAACAGTCTCATATACTATAAAAGTTGTGTTTGTATGTTTGCCCGGCTCTTCTCCAGTTTTTCTCATTGTCGGCGCCCACTCTAATACTTTTGTGGCTAACAATGCTTCTAACTCATGAATACCTTTGCTTACACTTTTTGAAAAAACTTCTTTAAAGAAAGTGTTTCTAATCTTTATCTTTCTTCCGTCAGCTGTTGTTAATCTTATCTGTCTTACTTCTCTGCCTTCCTCATACTCTAAAGGTGCGTTCTTAAGAAACCAATTCGATATGCTTCTATAGTTTCTTTTCTTGCTCGCCTCTCCTATAGCGCCCACTCTTGGCGCTTCCTTTCCTTTCATCACCAGTACCGCCGCCAAAGCCAGCAAGCCAAAGCCTAATATCTTAGCGTTGTCGTGTCTCATCTTTTTATTCTGAGTATTATAACCGCCACGAACATAAGCGCTGCCACTATATCAAGCAGCAGCAGCCACCAAGCCCAGTGCGGCGTTACTTTCTTTTCCTTCTCCACGACAACCGGCTTTTCAGTGTTGACGTTTATTGTGTCGTGCTTTATGCTTATGCGCTCACGCTCCAGCGTGTTGTAATGATTGACAAAGACTGTATCGCCCTTCATTAATATAAATACGCTGTCACGCTGATAGTGCCTGAGCGTGTCGATTTGGCGCTGTGTGATTATGGAGTCGTGCCGCTCCACTACTGTAATAGTTTTACGGTTTGCAGTCTGTTAAGCAGCATTGACAACAAAAAAAAGACGGATTTAGTCCGTCTTTTTTGATTTCTATGATTTTAGTTTTTATTTCTTGCTCAAATCTATGGCGTAATAGCCAGCTTCACCAGTGGTGTAGATTCCAGATATGAATAGGGCGTTGTCTCTGTTGCTGCCGTTGCTCACTTCGGACAGCGCATTCTTGATGTCTTTGATATCCTTTATAGGCTTATTGTTGATGCGTATTATCACGAAATCCTTCTTGATGCCGGCTTGCTGGAACTTGCCGTCTTTGCTGACGCTTGCGACTAAGACTCCATTGCTGATTTTGAACTTTTGCAGTTTTTCGTTGCTGAGTTCCTGGAACGAAGCGCCAAGCTCATCAAGCGTATTGGCTGTCATCACATCCAAGTTGCCCCTTTTATTCTTCAGTTCTACGGTGAATGTCTTTTCGCTGTCATTTCTCAGCACAGTGACCGACACGTTGTCGCCTGGTGCTTTGCGTGCTATCTGCTCTTGCAATTCAGCCACCGATTTTACTTTCTTGTCGTTTATCTTGGTTATGATGTCGCCTTCCTTTATGCCAGCGGCTTTGGCAGCAGAGCCTTCGCTGACGGAATGAACGTATGCGCCTTCCATCACGCTGATTTTCTTTTCTTTTGCTAACTCATCGCTGATGTCGGAAATAGAGACTCCGAGTATGGCTCTCTGCACCTCGCCGTACTTCTTCAGGTCATCAACGACTTTTTGTACAAGGCTGCTTGGGATGGCGAAAGAGTATCCTGAGTAGCTGCCGGTCTGTGTGGCAATGGCTGTGTTTATGCCTACGAGCTCGCCTTTGAGGTTTACCAGCGCGCCTCCGCTGTTACCAGGATTGACGGCAGCGTCGGTCTGTATGAAAGCCTCTATCTTCATGTCGGAGCTAAGTATGTTTATGTTTCTGGCCTTTGCGCTGACGATGCCGGCAGTGACAGTTGATGTCAAGTTGAACGGATTGCCTATGGCCAGCACCCATTCGCCGATTTTCAAGTCATCGGAGTTGCCGAACGGTATGGTGTGCAGTTTGTTGGCGTCGATTTTCAGCAGCGCGATGTCGGTGTTAGGATCGGTGCCTACGACTTGAGCGGTGTAGGTCTTTTTGTCGTTGAGCACGACTTCTATCTCGTCTGCGTCGGCTATGACGTGGTTGTTGGTTACGATGTATCCGTCTTCAGTGATTATGACTCCAGAACCGGACGCCATGACAGGTTTAGGTTTCTGCTGTTGCTGCATACGTGGCTGTCCGAAAAAGAACTGGAAGAACGGGTCGTCGTCGAATCCCATCATACTTCGCTGCTTGATTTCAGTCTTGGTCTTGACGTGCACTACAGCGTTTATCGATTTTTCCGCAGCCGATGTGAAGTCGGGTACTTGCGCATTGAGACTGAATGATGCTGTCAATATGACAGACAACAGAATGAAATGTTTCTTGAGTGATGTTTTCATGGCTTAAAATATGAAAGTATTTTACAAGGAATAACCCTATCAAATATCTTGCAACAACGTCTTGTCAGGCGTGTTTTTTAATACGAATTAACCGACTAATACTCCGTTAAACAAAAGGCAGCCGTTGTGTTAACCCTGTTTATACTATCTGTTTGATGTGTTGTTCTTGCCGGCAATTTTTCCGAACCTCATTCCTGAATATCTGGCAGCCATATCCGGTAGCCATCTGAGGATTGCCGGTATGTCTAAATGCTTCACAGCTTGACATAGAACATATAGCGCGAGTTTAAAACCCGTGTTTGCTGATTTGTATGTGTCAAATAGCCCGACTTCTGAATAGAACAGTCCTACTTCATAATATCTCTTATATACCTGCTTTAGTGTATATTTATGAGAATGCTCAACAATAGCATCGGCGCAGTATTTTTTCTTGTATCCCGCATCTAATAATATTTTTGAGTATAACTGGTCCTCATTCATCATTACATTGTATCCTCTGTATCCTCCTAGATGAATGAACGTGTCTCTATCGTATGCAGAGCACGCATCGGATGCGAAAAATGCCATTATCTGCATTTTCTCGATGTCGTCTTTTGACACTATATATGACGTGTCAGGGTAGTTCCTTTCCCTTATGTATTTTTCAATTGAGTTGTTGGTGCAGATTTGCTTTGCGTAATTGTATGCCGTTTCTCCTGTGTGAATATCTTTGACCAGATTGTAAAAGACCATGTCGTCTGCCAATTTGATGTCTTGAGACAGCATGACCACAATAGGCGACTCGCAATGCTCAATGATTGCCTTTTGTCTTGTAAGGCTATGTGAGAATTCGTTCTTTTTTACCTCAAAGCTTTCAATGTTGTTCTTCTTTACAAATTCCCTGATTAGCGGCATTTTCTCATCTTCGGAATCTGTGATTGGGAAGACTATTTTATTTATTGTTACATTCTTTTGTGTCAAAAATGAATTATATAATGGCTTGAGATAGTCATAGCCTTTATATACTGGGCATACAATATCAATAGCGATTTCATTCATTTTGTCCTACTTTATCACTGGGAATCTAACAAAGAACGTGGTGCCTTTGCCTTCCTCCGAGTTGAACCATATGTCTCCGTCGTTGTTGTTCACAATGTTTTTCACAATGGCGAGCCCAAGTCCCATTCCTGAATTTTTGGTCGTGAAGTTCGGAGTGAAAATTCGCTCTTTAATGTCGGCTGGTATTCCGGAACCATTGTCTTTTATTTCTATGGTTATCTGTTTGTCATCGGTCTTTGCGCTGATGCTCACCTCGCCGTCGTTTCTGCTCTGAGGTATTGACTGTATTGCGTTTTTAATAATATTGCTGAATACCTGCTTGAGCTGCGTCTTGTCGGCGAGGATGAATATATTGCTGTTGCAAATATCGCAATTGACAGCCACGTTCTCGTCATTGTGGCGGAAAAGTTCTGCCACGGACATGACGCTGTCGCAGATGTTGAGTCTTTCCTTTTGCGCTTCTGGCATCTTGGCGAAGTTGCTGAACGCTGTGGCTATGGCCGATAGCGATTCTATCTGCTCAATCAGCACTTTTGACGACTTGTCGAAGAATTCGTCGAAGCGCTCGCTGTCGTTCTCCTTCTTCATCCTTTGCATCATCTGTATAGACAGTTTCATTGGAGTCAGCGGGTTCTTTATTTCGTGTGTGACTTGTCTCGCCATTTGTTTCCATGCCGCCTCGCGCTCGGATTGTGCGAGTTTCTCTGCCGAATCGTTGAGCTCGTCCACCATTATGTTGTACTGCTCGACTAATTTGCCAATCTCGTCGTCTTTGTCATATTGCAGTTTCTCGTTTCTGCCTTTCAACTGGAATGCGGCGAGTTTGTTTTTAATCTGGTCGAGCGGTCTGGAGAATTGTTTGCTGACGATTATTGAAATCCATGTTGAGATGAGTATTATGACTAAGTAGATGCTTATGGTTATGGCGAGCAGGTTGAACACCTCGTTTCTCAGTCTTTCGTATGAGAAGAACGACGGCACGCAGACATAGCCCAGAAGTTTGTTCGACGAGTTGAGCACAGGCGCGTATGATGCGAAATACTGCAGTTTGCCTATGTGCTCGGTCTGTATCTCCGCATTGTCCGGCGATGTCAGCAGTATTGGGTTTGCATATGGCGCGGAGATGTAGTGGCTGAATAGCGCGGGCTGCGATGTGGCCACGAGTCTGCCGTTTTCATCGTATAGGTGAGTGTCGGTCTCGTAAGTGTTGGCGAGGTCCTGCAGGAAGAAGTTAAGGTCTTCGTTTGCCACGTCGTTGAGCGACTTCTTTTTCTTGAATGTGTCCTGTATGTGCTTCTGTATGTAGTGGGTCTTGTTCAGAAGCGCGGTGTTCTGTCTTTTTGTGTACTGGTTGATGAGGTAGAAGGATGTCACTACGCCGACAATTATGAAACTTGCCACAACCATCAGCATGAACGTGAGTTGTATCTTCCTTACGAATCCTTTGCTTGGCTTCATGTCGGAGCGCGATTTTCTGAATGCCAGGAAGAATGCCATTGACAGTAGCAGCAGTATAGAGCTGATGATGAATGTGTAAATCCAGAAGAAAAGCGCTGAGTTCAGGTTGTCGAATCTTTTCTGAGAAATGACAATCTCGTCGCCGTTCTGACCTACGTAAACGTAATGGGAGAAGAACTCCGTGTTCACCGTGAATGTTCTGTTGTCGTTGCCGTGCGACATGGTTTTCGTTGTGTGCAGCCATCTATTGTTGGCAGGGTAGTGGTATCTGCCTTTTTGCGCTATGCAGATGCCGTTTCTGTATCTGGCTACGGACGTGTTCTCGGTGATGTCAGGAGTATCGTCGGCAGAGAAAAGCGAAACCGGATAGCTGTAGCTGTTCACGCGTGTGTTGGACTTGAATTCTATGAAAAATATTCTGTCCGATGTAGTGAATCTCGCGATGTATTCCGATGTGGTGTATTGGTCGTTGCACAGATAGAAATGCGTGTCTTTTATTCTCTCTGCGTTGGACACGGCTCTGTTCAAGTATCTGTACTTCGAGGAGTTTTCCGCAGTGGTGGAAAGCGCGAATTGCGAAATCGTTATGTCGTAGTTGTTCCAGAATCCTCGGAAGTACGTCTTGTTCATGTAGTCGCAGAACGCTTCTTGCGATATGGCGCTTATTGTGTCGTTGCTCAGGCTGTCGCTTTTGGCTGGGATGGTGTCGTTCACAGACACTTTCAGTTCGTTGGTTTCGGTGTCCTGCTTGTCTGGCACGACATCAATGTACTTGTCAAGTGCTATCTGGTGCTCAAGGTCCTCGAACATCATCTCGGTGAAGATGTTGCTGTCCAGCAGCTCGCTGTTGTCCAGGTTTTCAGCCATGGTCTTGTAGAAAGCTTGCTGCTTCTCTCTGAGGTTTGATATTGAGAAAAAGACGATAAACGTGACAAAGGCAGTGGACAGCAGCATAAGGTTTGTCACGCTATAAAAATTGTCCTTTGATATTCTCGAGGTGAAATCTATGGAACTGATTATTAAAAAATAGGACAGTGCTATCAATGGGCTCGACAGGACTGTCACATGCAGCAGCAACAATAATGCGCTGAAGATCACGTTGGAGATGAGCAATGCTTTGTTTACGGTCCGTCTGGCGAGTGTCGATATGCATTTATGCCTTATGACAAGGAACGATGTCATAAGCATAAACACAATAATTATGAATATGACATTCGGCCACGACAACCGGCTCGAATCCGACATCACAACCGAGAATGTCGAGTTGTATATCAGGTTCTTGAAAATCTCGTAGATGAGTGTGAATATCAGCAGCGATGCCGTTTGCAGCAGTATCAGCGACAGAGTCTTGTTTTTCTCCTTCCTTAATGATGCGAGCCATGTGCCGTCCACAGTGCCGTATCTGGCGAAGAATACAAGCTCTATTGTGACAAGTGCTGTGAAGAAAAGCAGGTGTCCGAGCGACGAGAATATGTTTCCCGAAGCATAGTGTATTGGTGAGAACAGCTCCATCTGGAACAGTTCCTTAGGCCAGTTAAGGTAGAAACACAGTTCCAGCGCCAGCATTGTTATGAACAGCGAGCACACAAAGGCAGTCAGCGACATTCGTCTTTTGCCAAACAGCCATTTGTAGCTGTTGTTTATGGCGAACAGCAGCATGAAGAATATCAAGGCTATGGCTATGGTGAACAGGTACGAGAATACCTTGTAGCTGTACATTATGCTCTTGTCTGTCTTCAGGCTGAAAATGTACTCTCCTTTGTGCGAGAACACGGCGTATTCGTCGGTCTTGTCGCCGTTGATCAGGCTGACTGTCTTGTCGATGTCGAAATCCTTGTGAAATCCTGATGACAGATACTCGTTGTCGGTCTTGTACTCGTTCTTTATTTTTATCAGTCCGACAATGGTGTAATCCTTCGCCTCTCTTGTGAACGCCAGCGCGTATGAGTTGGGCAGTTGCAGCAGCGGTTTGCTTATGTCTATGTCTTTCAGCAACAAAGGCATGCCCGTGGTGTTGTCGGTCCAAAAGACGATTCGGCCCTTGTTGTAGATGAAGTAGCTGATGCCGTCGTCGCTGTTCTGTGGCAGCGAGAATACGTTGCTGTTGGACAGATCATTGCTGTCGGAAGTCTCTATGGCGTTTTGTATTGTGTCCAGCTCGCTATCGACAGCCTTGCTCTTTATGTTTATCGTATTTTGAAACGACTTGATGTCAAGGTCTGGATTTGATGTCGATATGTACGCCTGTCTGAATGCGTATGCCAAGATTATCAGAGCAACGAAGGCTATGACGCTGAACTTATTCTTTTTTATTATGTCTTTTATGCTGACCATGTTTCCTTTTTCTATTTCTTCTGTTCGGCGGCATTATTCTTATTCATGGTGGTAATGCTCGCCTTTGATTATTGTGAAGGCGCGATACAGCTGCTCCACGAAGAGGAGTCTTATCATCTGGTGTGAGAATGTCATCCTCGATATAGAAATTTTGCCGTGAGCCATGTCGTATATCTTCTGCGAGAATCCGAACGGACCTCCGATTACGAAGACAATCCTTTTCCTCGTCGAAGTCATCTTCTTTTCCATATAGCCGGCGAATTCTGTAGATGTGAACTCTTTGCCTTTCTCGTCGAGGAGTATTATCTCGTCGTTAGGCTCCAGGCTTTTCAGTATGGTTTCCGTGTCTTTCTCCTTCTGTTGCTCGATGCTTAGGCTTTTGGCGTTTTTCAGTTCAGGGAGAGTGGTCACTGAGAAGTCTGCGTAATGCGTCAGTCGTCCGACGTAGTTGCTTATTCCCTCCTCGAGGTATTTCTCGTTGGTCTTTCCAACTTGTATGAGTGTTATCTTCATAAAGTAAAAGCCTGATTCCGTATGCAAAAATAATAATCTTTAAATCAAGCTTGAAAAGTTCTTTTTATATATTGTCTTGTGATTTGCAATAACTCATATTTGGTATTATTTTTGCATCTCAAAGCAATAGACAAAAAGCATACGCTTTCCAACATCTATTGAATGCTATGAGACATACAATATTATTGACAATCGCAATTACGTTCTTATCTGCATTATCTGCATTTTCACAGGATAAAGTCCAGTTGTTCGACGCTTTCAAGAATGCTGATGCAAATGCCATATCAACGTATTTCAATGATAATATAGAAATGACCTTGCCAAATGCCCAGAACTTTTTCACCAAGAGTCAGGCAAGAGGCATACTTGCGGATTTCTTCAAGAAAAACCAGGTGTCGGATTTCACGGTCCTGCATACTGGCAACAAAGAAAACTCCGCATTCACAATAGGCAATCTTAAGACGGCGAATGGAATTTACAGAGTGTCGTTCTTCGCTCGCAAAGTGCCTAATGCGACTAAAAAGCAGATTTACCTTTTAAGAATAGAGAAATCTTTAGAATCGGAAAAATAATAAAAGCACAATGGAGGAATTGTCTTATTTGAACCAGATAAAATATTGGTTCGCGGAAGATATAGGTGACGGAGACCATACATCATTATCATGCATACCTAACGACGCAATGGGCAAACAGCAGCTCATCGTCAAGGAAGACGGAATATTGGCAGGCGTGGAAGTCGCAAAGCAGATATTCCATTATTTTGATCCAGAGATAAAAGTCGAGACATTTATAGAAGACGGCGCCGAAGTCCATGTCGGCGATGTCGCTTTTGTCGCGTCCGGCAAGGTCGTGTCGCTCCTGCAGGTAGAGCGTCTTATGCTCAATATCATGCAGAGGATGAGCGGCGTGGCTACAACTACGCATAAATATGTAGAATTGCTCAAGGGCACTAAGACAAGAGTTCTTGACACAAGAAAAACCACGCCAGGTCTTAGAATGCTGGAGAAAGAGGCTGTGCGCATCGGCGGCGGCACAAATCATCGCATAGGTCTTTTCGACATGATACTTATTAAGGACAATCATGTGGATTTCGCAGGAGGCATAACAGCTGCGATTACTCGCGCCAAGGAGTATTGCAAGGCTAAGGGCAAGGACTTGAAGATAGAAATAGAAGTCCGCAACTTCGATGAACTGCAAGAAGCTTTGGACTGCGGATTGATGCAGAGAATCATGCTTGACAACTTTTCTGTCGAGGACACCAGGAAGGCTGTGGAGATAATCGCAGGAAGATATGAGGTCGAGTCTTCTGGTGGAATTACTAAGGAAACATTAAGGAGTTATGCCGAGTGCGGTGTTGACTTTATATCCGTCGGAGCACTGACTCATTCCGTTAAGTCGCTGGATTTGAGCTTTAAAGCAGTTAAGTGATGTTCTGTGCAAAAGGCCAGTTGTGTTAAAAATTATAGATTTTTAGAAATTCAGTTTGAGATAAAGAAAAAATATCTAATTTCGCGTCCAATATAAAAGGGTAATTAGATATTTTTCACATTACGACCAATGAAACGATTTTTTGTACTTCTTGTTATGACGATATGTGCTTGTGTATGTGCATATTCTGTCCAGATAGAAGGCCTTTATTACACGCTCAATGCTGTTGACCAGACGGCATCGGTTGTTGCTTCGCCTAAAAAAGATTATGTGGGTGAAATTGTAATTCCTGAAAGTGTTATATATAAAGAGAAGGAATATTCTGTCACATCTATTGGCAAGAATGCGTTCAGATCTAACGCAGGAGTGACAAAGGTTGTGATTCCTGCCTCTGTCGATTCTATTGCTTCTAGTGCTTTCTATTCAGCAACAGGGCTTGAGGAGGTTGTTATGCAGAACTCGGTGAGAGTTATTTGCGACAATGCATTCGGTTATTGCTCGAAGCTGCAAAAAATAAATATGTCAAGCGCTTTGCAGAGTGTTGGAAATTCAGCGTTTCTTGGTTGCTCTGCGCTTACTAACGTAGAGTTCTCGAACTCAGTGAAGGAACTTGGAACTTCGGTTTTCTACGGTTGTTCTGCATTGAAGTCTGTAGTGTTGCCAAGCAGCATTACTAGCATTCCTAAAAACACATTCTACAAGTGTTTGGCATTGGAAATGGCTGAGATTCCTGCTTCGGTAGAGGTTATTGGAGAAGGTGCATTCTCAGCATGCAAGGTGTTGAACGGACTTAATCTTCCTTCTTCGCTTAGAAAGATTGGAGCGAGAGCCTTCTCTGGCTGCAAGGCCATTACCCATGTGGAGTTTCCTGATAATGTTGATACAATACAAGCAAATGCATTCCAGGCATGTTCTTCTTTGACAAGTGTTGATTTCAACAATGTAGTATGCATAAGTGACTACGCTTTTTCTCCTTGTCCAATTAAGAATCTTGATTTCAATTCTGGACTGGATAGTATCGGAAAGGGCGCATTTCAGGGGAATCTCGCAGTCGAGGCTCTAGTGTTGCCAGAGTCGTTAAAAGCAACAGGTGCTCTTGCTTTTGCGGACTGTAAGAATCTTAAGACAGCGGATTTGAAGAATCTGACATATCTGAACAATAAGATTTTGACAGCTTGCTTTAATCTGGAGGATATAACTCTGTCTTCAAATGTTGAGTATGTGGCTAATGATGCTTTTGACAGAGATTCGTTATTGCGTTATGTTTATGTTCATCATGAAGGACAGGCTCCTTCTGCATTCGCAGATTGCTATTTCGCAGACGAGAATTTGACACATAATGTGACAATATATGTGCAGGATGATTTGGTTGACCAGTTCAAGACAGAGTTGACAAACTTCAATGGTTCAATAAGAGGTTTTGAAGAGTCAACCCCAGTGTTCGTGAAATATGTGAAGAGCATCAATGCGAAGAAACTTGTGCCTGTGTCAGTGAAGATTATCTCTAATATTGCATGTGAATGGTCGATAGATGGCGTTTTGCCAGATGGTTTGACAGGTACGGTTAGCGAGGATGGTTTTGTGTATACAATAAGCGGAACTCCAACAGCGGTATTCGATGAGACAGAGTATCGTGTGACGGCTAAGTCGCATGGATTCTCTGTATCGGATAATTTTACAATTAGAGTGGATGCGGTAAGTCCATATATAGAAATTCCTGATAATGTAAACCAGTCGTTGACAACAGACGATCTTGAAATAGAGGATATCGTTTTCACAACAAATGACCCAGATGCAGTGTTTGAGGTGGATGATCTTCCAGAAGGCTTGTCTGCAGTGCAGGACGGCGCGACATTCACAATAAGCGGTTCTGTGTCTTCCGATGAGGAGGTCTATGAGTTCGTGGTGAGGGCTATTGCTGACGGCATGGAGTCTGAGGCATATTGCGTGATAGAAGTGACTCAGGAAGAAGAGGAGGACCCTTCAGATGATTTGAATATCGCTTGGACACAGGACAAGAGCTCTGTATCTGTATCTAATGTAGAGGTTGAGCGCATGGTGCTTTATACAGCATCAGGTGTTCAGGTTAGAACTAGTAGTACTAATAAAATATCAACAGCTTCTATAAAGAAAGGCGATGTGTTCATGGTCTCAGTCCAGATTGCAGGTTTAGATCGTTGGGTGACAAAGAAGTTCATCAAGTAAGAACATAACAACAGATATAGAAGGAGTCCAGGCATTTTGCTTGGACTTTTTCGCTTTTATGGGATATGGTGGGCGTAATGCGGACTACATATCAATGAAATTGAGTATATTTGCACTTTACGATACAAAAAACAATCAAAAACTTTATGAGTACAGAACTTAGCGAGCAGGAGTTGCAGCGCAGACAGAGTCTGGAGTCGCTGCGTGCGATGGGAATAAATCCGTATCCAGCAGAAGAGTATAAGGTAACAGCATATTCACAAAACATAAAAGACGAGTTCAAGGACGGCGAGAACCCAGAAATATCGATTGCCGGACGTATAATGAGCCGTCGAATAATGGGTAAGGCTTCGTTTGTGGAGCTTCAGGACTCAAAGGGCAGAATACAGGTGTATGTAAGCCGTGATGACATAAACACAGAGGCTTGCCCGGACATGTACAATGTAGTGTTTAAGAAACTGCTTGATATTGGTGATTTTGTCGGCATAAAGGGATTTGTGTTCAGAACACAGACTGGCGAGATTTCTGTTCATGCAAAGGAACTGAAAGTCCTCAGCAAGTCATTGCGTCCACTGCCAATCGTGAAGTACAAGGATGGCGTGGCATACGACAAGTTTGACGACCCAGAACTTCGTTATCGTCAGAGATATGTTGACTTGGTTGTGAATGACGGTGTTAGAGACACTTTCCTTCAGCGTGCGACTGTCGTGCGTACACTGCGTAAGGTGCTTGATGAGGCAGGTTACACCGAAGTGGAAACTCCAACGCTGCAGATGATTGCAGGTGGAGCGTCGGCACGTCCGTTTATCACACATTTCAATGCTCTTGATCAGGATATGTACATGCGTATCGCTACAGAACTTTATCTGAAGCGACTCATTGTTGGCGGTTTCGAAGGCGTTTACGAGATAGGCAAGAATTTCCGTAACGAAGGAATGGACCGTAACCATAATCCAGAGTTCACTTGCATGGAGCTTTATGTGCAGTACAAGGACTACAACTGGATGATGTCATTCACAGAGAAACTGCTGGAAACAATATGTATAGCGGTGAACGGCAAGCCAGAGCGCGAGATTGACGGCAATGTCGTGTCGTTCAAGGCTCCTTACCGTCGCTTGCCTATCCTTGAGGCCATTCAGGAGAAGACAGGATTTGACTGCAACGGCAAGACAGAGGAGGAGATACGCGACTTCTGCAAATCCAAAGGCATGGACGTGGACGAGACAATGGGCAAAGGTAAGCTCATCGACGAACTCTTCGGCGAGTTCTGCGAGGGTACATTCATCCAGCCTACATTCATAACAGACTATCCAGTAGAGATGTCGCCACTGACAAAGATGCACCGTTCTAAGCCAGGACTGACAGAGCGTTTCGAGCTGATGGTTAACGGCAAGGAGCTGGCTAACGCATACTCGGAGCTTAACGACCCAATCGACCAGGAGGAGCGCTTTATAGAGCAGATGAAGCTCGCTGACAAGGGCGACGACGAGGCTATGATTATCGACCAGGACTTCCTGCGTGCTTTACAGTATGGAATGCCTCCAACATCAGGTATCGGAATCGGCATCGACCGTCTGACAATGCTCATGACCGGCAAGACATTCATTCAGGAGGTGATTCTGTTCCCTCAGATGAAGCCAGAGAAGAAGCCAGTAAAGGACTCTGCAGACAAATACACAGAAATAGGAATCGCAGAAGAGTGGGTAGAACCACTGCAGAAAATGGGTTTCGACCAGGTGGCAAAGCTTAAGGGATTGAATCCTAACAAGTTGTTTCAGGATATGTGCGGATACAACAAGAAGAACAAGCTCGGTCTTCAGAATCCAGCGAAGGAAGACATTGAGAATTGGGTGAAGTAACGGAGTGTAAACTAAAAACAAGAATATGGAATTTCCAGGAACAGTAGCTGTGATGGGCGGAGGAAGCTGGGCGACAGCCATTGCCAAGATGGTGTTGTCAACTCAGCCTGAGATTATGTGGTATATGCGTCGTCAGGAGCAGATTGACGACTTCAAGCAGCAGAGCCGCAACCCTTCATACCTTACAGGCGTGAAATTCGATACGTCTCGAATTCATTTCACATCAAAGATAAACGAGGTGGCAACAAAGGCAGACACGCTGATATTTGCCATGCCGTCGCCATTCCTCAAAAACCACCTTAAGAAACTCAGAAAGCCGATAAAGGACAAGTTTGTCATATCAGCCATAAAAGGTATCGTTCCGGACGAGAATATGATTATGACCGATTTCTTCCACCAGTGCTATGGCGTGCCGGAGGAGAATCTGGCGGTACTCGCAGGTCCAAGCCACGCCGAGGAGGTGGCTATGGAGCGTCTGAGCTATCTGACATTCGGATGCAAGGATAGAGAGAAAGGCAAGGAAGTGTGCAAGCTATTCAACTCGCACTATATAATCTGCAACACGACCGACGATGTGCAGGGCATAGAGATAGGCTCGGTGATGAAGAACATAATGGCGATAGCCGCAGGAATATGCCACGGATTGAAGTACGGCGACAACTTCCAGGCAGTGCTTATATCTAACGCCATAGCTGAGATAAAGCGTTTCTGCAACGCCGTTTACCCTCAGCAGAGAAACATCGATGACTCCGCTTATCTTGGCGACCTGCTCGTGACGTCATACTCGAAATTCTCGAGAAACCGACTTTTCGGAACCATGATAGGCAAGGGATATTCGGTTAAGGCCGCTCAGATAGAGATGGAGATGATAGCCGAGGGATATTACGCAGCCAAGTGTATCAGGGAGATGAACGACAATTACCACGTCGTGATGCCTATAACCGACGCTGTGTACAACATCCTCTACAACCACATATCTCCAGCCATCGAGATAAGAGAATTGGCTATTAAGCTACGATAAATGTCAAACCTTAAAATATAACACTATGAAGAATATTACACTTTCAGTAGAAAAGGTTTTGGGTTTCATACCTCAGGAGAAAATTAACTCATGCGCCGACGCTGTGGCTAAGGCTCAGGCTGCGCTTGAGGATGGAACAGGAAAGGGAAACGACTTCCTCGGATGGCTGCATCTGCCATCTTCTATCACTGACGCTGACCTCAAGGACTTGGAAGACACAGCCAAAGGTCTGAGAGAAAGCTGCGAGGCTGTCGTAGTGGCAGGAATCGGAGGAAGCTATCTTGGCGCAAAGGCTGTGATAGAGGCTCTGCAGAGTTCATTCCAATGGCTCAAGGAGAAGAAAGGTCCGGTTATTCTGTTCGCAGGAAACAACATTTCGGAGGATTACTTGGCTGAGCTGCTCGACCTGCTCAAAGGCAAGAAGTTCGGCATTATAAACATATCAAAGTCGGGAACAACAACAGAGACCGCTCTGACATTCCGTCTTCTTAAGACTCTGCTCGAGCAGCAGGTGGGCAAGGACGAGGCAAGAAAGAGAATCGTGGCTATAACCGACTCAAGCAAGGGCGCTCTGCGCAAGCTCTCTACACAGGAAGGCTACAAGACATTCGTCATCCCGGACAACGTGGGCGGACGTTTCTCTGTGCTCACTCCAGTAGGATTGCTGCCAATCGCAGTCGCAGGATTTGACATCCGCGCTTTGGTGGCTGGCGCTGTGGAGATGGAGAACAAGTGCGCAAACAGCGTGAAGTTCGAGGAGAACCCAGCGGCTGTTTATGCGGCTACACGAAACCTCCTTTACAAGGACGGCAAGAAGATAGAGATACTCGTGAATTACCATCCTAAGCTCCACTTCCTCGCAGAGTGGTGGAAGCAGCTCTACGGCGAGAGCGAGGGCAAGGACAAGAAGGGTTTGTTCCCTGCATCTGTTGATTTCACAACCGACCTGCACTCTATGGGACAGTGGATTCAGGACGGCGAGAGAATAATCTACGAGACTGTGATTTCTGTGGAGACTCCAGCGCAAAAACTTGAGTTCCCAAGCGACGCCGAGAACCTCGACGGACTGAACTTCCTCGCAGGAAAGAGAATCGACGAAGTGAACAAGATGGCTGAGCTCGGAACACAGATAGCTCACGTGGACGGCGGTGTGCCAAACATCCACATCTCTGTGCCAGAACTGACTGAGGCTTACATCGGTCAGCTGATTTACTTCTTCGAGAAGGCTTGCGGCATAAGCGGTTATCTGCTTGGCGTCAACCCATTCGACCAGCCGGGCGTTGAGGCTTACAAGAAGAACATGTTCGCGCTGCTTGAGAAGCCAGGCTATGAGGCTGAGACAGCAGCCATGAAGGCAAGACTCGGAAAGAAATAATATTCAGAATTAAGATAAAAGCGAGCGCTGCGGAGAAATCTGCGGCGCTTGTTTTTTTATATGGGCTATGTGGTGCATTATTTCATCATTTGTTATATTTGCACATATATGGAATAAGAAACAAACAACGAATCATATAAAGAAACAGAAAACAGTAAGATAGAAAAGACATATTGATAAAGCGTTTTAAGCTAAAATCTTGAGTTTGACTGAAATCTCGACAATTTTAGTAACCACACCAAGAACAAAGCCAAAGACGCTCACGCTTCTCAGCGTGGGCTTTTGTTCGTATATATTTGGTGTGGTAAGGTAGTCGAGAACCTCAGTTACTCAAATAGAAGCGAGAAAGTTCCACGCTTTTCTTTTGTCTATAAACCAGCCAGCACAGGAACTTGCGGAGGCATCTGAAAATCCGTGAAAAGAGTAGGGAAAAGAAAACTTTTAAGCGATATGAAAAAATTAGTCTATTTACTTATGTCACTTTCGTTTGTGGCATTTGTGTCATGCAATGACGACAAAGAAAATGAGCAGTCGGGATCTGGAAATGTCCCAGAAAACAGTTCTTCGGTTCTTTCTTCTTCTGGCAAGGAAAGAGGACATTCTTATGTTGACCTCGGATTGCCGTCAGGAACTCTTTGGGCAACTTGCAATGTTGGAGCAGCCACACCGCAAGATTATGGTAACCATTATGCTTGGGGCGAGGTAACCACAAAGGAAACCTACGATTGGAGCACCTACAAGTATGGTAGCACAAGCAAACAACTGACCAAGTACTGCGATAATAGTGAGTATGGTAAAGATGGTTTCACTGATAACAAAATAACTCTTGAACTTTCTGACGATGCGGCTTATGTGAACTGGGGCGGTAAGTGGCGCATGCCAACTCAAGCTCAGTTGTTAGAACTATGTGATGAATGCTACTGTGTATGGACTGAAAATTACAACAACTCAAACGTGAAGGGGTGCATTGTCTATAAAGCAAAAAAATCGAGCGACAAGGGAGAATCTGTAAACAAGAGTGAGACACCATCTCCATCTTACTCTTTGGCAGACACCCATATTTTTTTGCCTATTGCGGGCGTGTATGGTTTTCCACAGAGTTTAGAAGTTTACACTAACGTAAATGGCGGCGTATGGTCTTCTACGTTATCACTATCTAACGACATACAAGGTCCTTTCAGTGCGAAGTCTATGGGCTTTAATCACGTTGTTATGCCGCCGGTGGTGACAGGTCCGTACTTCGGCACCGACCGCTACTTCGGTCTATCGGTGCGTGCGGTGATTCCGGGAAATAAGTAAAATTTAAAAACTGAATACTATGAAAAAGATTATCTATTTACTTATGTCACTATCGTTTGTGGCATTTGTGTCGTGCAGTGACGACAAAGAAAATGAGCAGTCTGGATCTGGAAATGTCCCAGAAAACAGTTCTTCAGTTCTTTCTTCTTCTGGCAAGGAAAGAGGACATTCTTATGTTGACCTCGGCTTGCCATCAGGTACTCTTTGGGCGACTTGTAACGTTGGCGCAGCCACTCCGCAGGATTATGGCAACTACTACGCTTGGGGCGAGACCACAACAAAGGAAATAAACGATTGGGAATCTTACAAGTACGGCGCAGGTACAAATTGGACAGAACCTCAAATCACAAAGTATTGTAGCTATAGCAAAGCAGGCAAGGATGGTTTCACGGATAATAAAACCATTCTCGACCCATCGGATGATGCTGCATACATTAATTGGGGGGGCAAGTGGCGAGTGCCAAACAAAGCTCAGCAAGATGAACTTCGCAATGAATGTTACTGGGTTTGGACATCAGATTACAATGGCTCAAAAGTGAGTGGTTACATAGTTTATCAGGCAAGAAATTCAAATCACAAGGGGATGAAAACATATGAGGATGGGACCCCATTCCCATCTTACACTCTCGCTGATGCTCACATATTCTTGCCTGCTGCTGGTGGTACAGACCATGATGGTGTTGTTTGTTGGGTTGGTACTTCTGGTAACTATTGGGCAAATGAGACGGATGGTAGTTCTTGGGCTTTGGACATAACATTCACTGATGATGGCGTGACAACTATTGGTGGCATCCGTGGTGCAGCTCAGTCTGTGCGTGCTGTGATTCCAGGTAAATGAAACCGTAACTATTAACTTCAAAAATAGATTCTATGAAAAGGATATATTTTCTCGCAGTGTATTGTTTGGCTCTTGGCTTTGTGTCATGCAATGACGACAAGGACAATCCTGTTGCTAATGAGAATACGCAAACCAATAATAGTGTGAATACAGAAGGCAATGTGGACGGCTTTAAGATTACAGATGGAAGTATTTCTGCAGTTTCACTTTATAAAGACGGAACGATGGATGGACATGACTATGTTGATTTAGGATTGCCTTCTGGTACTCTTTGGGCTACTGCAAATATTGGTGCTTCGGCTCCTTATATCTATGGCAATTACTATGCTTGGGGCGAGGTGACTCCACAGTCATATGAATATTATTGGGATACTTATAAATATGGTTATGGCTCAGGTGGTCGTGATTATTTGAAATATAAAAAATATTGCATTGAAAATTCAGACGGAATAGTTGACAACAAGACTATTCTTGATCCAGAAGATGATGCAGCTCATGTGAATTGGGGCGGAAGATGGAAAATGCCGACCACAGAGCAACAGAAAGAACTTTGTGAACAATGCTATTGGGTGTGGACAGAAAATTATAATAACTCTTATACTGGCGGCTATATTATATATAAGGTGAAGAATAGCGCAGACAAAGGAGAAGTAATAAGTAAATATAAAATAGGAAAAGGTGTTATGCCTTCATCAGTTTATTCTCTTTCTGACGTACATATTTTCTTACCAGCAACAGGCTATGTTGGTGCGGGCAGTTTCTGTGATGTAGAGAGATATGGTTATTACTGGTCTTCTTCATTGCATGTAAGTTATTCAAGTAAGGCGCAATGCTTGGTGGGCGATTCTTATTTAGGGTTATCTGCAACTGGTGGAAGCGCTCGTTATGTTGGTTTGTCAGTTCGTGCCGTTATTTCAGAATAGAAAACATAAAATTTAGGAACTATGAAAAAAATAATCTATTTACTTGTGTCACTTTTGTTTGTGACATTAGTGGCGTGTGAAGATAAGGAAAGTTCTTCATCAAATGGAGGCTTTCCAGTTTATACATCAGGCACAGAGAATGGTCACGACTATGTTGACCTTGGTTTGCCATCTGGTACGTTATGGGCAACTTGCAACGTGGGTGCAGCTGCTCCGCAGGATTATGGTAACTACTACGCTTGGGGCGAGACAACGACAAAGGATTCTTACGAATGGGGCAACTACAAATTTGGTAGTCGTAACGATGGTAATACTCTGTTAACAAAATATTGCTTTGACAGTGAATATGGCAAAGATGGTTTCTGTGACAACAAAACCGTTCTTGACCTTGAAGATGATGCTGCCAACGTGAATTGGGGTGGAAGATGGACAATGCCAACAAAGGCTCAGCAAGATGAACTTCGCGCTCACTGCTATTGGGTGTGGACAGAGAACTACAATAATTCAAAAGTTGCAGGTTTTATTGTTTACAAAGCTAAAGCATCCCGTGATAAGGGCATATATAATGGGCAGACTCCATCAGCATCCTATTCTCTCGAAGATGCTCATATATTCTTACCAGCTGCTGGCGTTCATAGTGGACATGATTTCTATATGAGAGGAACTTATGGTCTTTATTCATCTTCGTCTCTACTGACTGAATATTATTCAAATATAGCGTGGTATATGGCATTTTATCAAGTTTATGTTGGATATGAAATAGCAATTGGTGGTTTCCGTTCAGATGGTCAGTCTGTGCGCGCAGTGATTAGCAAAAATGGTGGTGGCAGTGACTCAAATGGCAACAATAGTGGTGATAATGGCAGCAACGATTCTGATGTAAGTCAGCTTGTCGGTGGTACAGAGGTTGGCTATGATTATGTTGACCTTGGCTTGACTTCTGGTACAATGTGGGCTACATGTAATGTTGGAGCGTCGAAGCCTGAGGAATATGGTAACTATTATGCTTGGGGTGAGACTATAACAAAAGGATATTACGATTGGAGTACCTACAAGTACGGCAGTGTATCCAACCAGTTGACCAAGTATTGCAGCAGATCTGATTACGGCAAAGACGGCTTCACCGACAGTAAGACCACTCTCGACCTCCCAGACGACGCTGCCTACGTCAACTGGAGTGGCAAGTGGAGAATGCCGACCAAGGCACAGCAAGATGAACTTCGCAACGAGTGCTATTGGGTGTGGACAGAAAACTACAATAGCTCAGGTGTAAAAGGTTACATCATCTATAAGGCAAAGAGCTCAAGCGACATGGGAAAGCATGTATATAAAGGACAAACTCCGTCCTTGTCTTATACCATCTCTGACGCCCACATTTTTCTGCCTGCTGCGGGCGATCGCTACTGTGGTAATCTCTACAACGCCGGAGCTTGGGGCTATTATTGGTCCTCGTCGCTGGATGCCACCGCTCAGATTGGCGCGTTGCTCGTCAACTTTCGTTCAGACGATGTGGGCTGCTACTTTGACACCCGCTGTAATGGTAAATCTGTTCGCGCGGTAATTCCCGGAAATTAAATGAACGTTTTTGATGTTGTATAACTTATCATAAATAGGAATAGCTATGAAAAGGCTCTTTTATTTAGTGTCATTACTTGCAATGCAATTTGTATTTACATCAAGTATTATAGTTGAGGCTTTGGATGGTACATCGCAAGTCTATGATATGGAGAATGTAAATAAACTCGACTTTACAAATTATGGAAATTTGAAGGTGGTAAAAACCGACGGCACATCCGACACCAAAGCCATAAGCGCGACACGCAAGGTCGTGTTCTCGGATGAGGATGCACCATCTACTGCCATAGCGGAATCATCATCGGCATCTTCGCTCAAGGTTTATCCAAACCCGGCGAAGAATGAGATAATAGTAGAAGGTGCAAATAGTGATATATTCATTTTCTCGGCAAATGGAAATCTTATTTCAAGAATCAATGCAGAAGATAAGGTTGTCGTAAATGTATCTTCGTTTACTGATGGTGTTTATATTCTTCGTAGCGGTGATTCTGCTGTGCGTATTATCAAATCCAAGTAACAAATTAAAAATCTATAGATTATGAAAAAAATATTATTTACACTCGCGGCAACACTTACAAGTATTTGGGCAATGTCGCAGTTTTATGTTTGCAAAAACGGCGCAGTCGTTTATAAAATAGATGACGGTATTGCAGACTCAATAACATTTGCAAAACCAAGTTTTAGTGAAGAAATAGTAGATGTTTATTATGACGGTGTTGAGAATGGACATTATTATGTTGACCTCGGCTTAACTTCTGGCACAAAGTGGGCGACTTGCAACGTTGGTGCATCAAAGCCAGAGAAATATGGCGATTACTATGCTTGGGGTGAGACTTCCACAAAGGTAACCTACAGCTGGAGAACCTATAAGTATGGCAGCGGTGATCACGAACTGATCAAGTACTGCAGCAGATCTGATTGCGGCAAAGACGGCTTCACCGACAGCAAGACCACTCTCGACCTCTCAGACGACGCTGCCTACGTCAACTGGGGCGGCGCGTGGCGTATGCCAACTAAGGCTCAGCAAGACGAACTCTTAGGCGAATGCTACTGGGTGTGGACAGAAAATTATAATAACTCAAAGGTAAAGGGATGTATAGTCTATAAAGCAAAGAACTCAAGCGACAAGGGAGTGAAGATATACTATGAGGGGACTCCATCCTCATCCTACAAACTCTCTGATGCCCATATTTTTCTGCCTGCTGCGGGCGAACGCTATGGTGGCGGCCTCGACGGCGGCGTCGGAGCTGACGGGCGTTATTTGTCCTCGTCGATTTATGTCGGCTATCCGGGCCTCGTGTGGATTGTCCAATGCAATTCAGACTATATGGATAGCAACTACGGCGGCAACCGCGACAGCGGTCTGTCGGTGCGTGCGGTGATTCCGGGGGAGTAAAAAAGCGAAAATAAATCGTTTGATATATGAAAATGAAAGTAACGAGAACTTTGCACTCGATAGGTCAGGGCGCTTTTTATACGGAGAAATTTGAATATGAAGGTCAACAGTGCAATGTGGTGTTTGATTGTGGAGGAACGTCTTCTGTTATAAAAGGAAGAGTAAAAAAATATTGTAGTGATAAAGGAGCAGAAAAGCCAACAATAGATGCAGTATTCATCTCTCATTTTGATAATGATCATGTGAATGGACTTGAGACTTTGTTTCGTCATGCAGAAGTAAAGCGTATTTTCTTGCCTTTATTGGATGATGATGAGGTTTATGCTCTTTCATTGTCTTTTGTTGAAAAACTTGGTGAACCCATATATCGTGGACTTGTTGACTCTGCTGTTAATGGAGAACCTTTAAAAGTGGGCAACGAGATGCCAGAAATTGATGTCGTTAGAATAGACAAGTATAAAAGTGGCGGAAATTCAGCTGAGCAGCCATATTTTTTGCATACTGGGCAGGATGAACAAACTAATTCTCGAAAAGAAATTCATAGTGGAACATCTGTAAAGCTGAATAATTCCACTCCTTGGATTTTTAAGACATTCAATTTCGAAAATGCAGAAGGGAAAAGGGAAAAACAACTGAAAAAAGCGTTGGAGAAAAAAAGGATTACTTCTTTGACAATAACGGAACTTATTGGTAGATGGAATGAACAACAATTTCGTGATGATATTCTTGAGTGTTATAAATCAGTATCTGGCAGTTTGAATACTAATTCGATGGTTACTTATTCAGGTCCAGAAAAAGGAACAATTAAGGTATTTCATAATAATAGTTGGTTGTCACGTTCTTTGGAGTGGAGGAATCTTTGCCGTTATGTTTTTGTGAACAATTTGGCTGGCTGTATGTACTTTGGAGATTATGAGGCTAAAGGTGGTCTTAAGTGGAAACAATATAAAGATAGCTTTAAATCTTTGATTTCGTTGTTGCACGTTCAACAAGTTCCTCATCATGGTGCAGCATCTAATTATAATGTTCAGTTGAATAAGCCTCCAAAATTGAATTTTATTTCGGCTGGAATTAGTAATACGTATAGACATCCAAGTTTGTGGACTCTCTATGTATTGAATAGTTATCGTGTTCCATGGATATGGATATCAGAAGATTCAGAACGTGTTGTTTTTGAGTATGATGTAAGTGAGAGTTGAGTTTTGGTTCGGTCAATGCGGTTCGACAGACTTATCAACCAAGCGGAGTTGAAGCACTGGTGTATAAAATAGGAATGCCGCATTTCGGCTGTCGCTCAATAACCGGCATGATTTATATATTCTGCACGCTGTGGTTCGGCAGGCTCACCAACCAAGCGCAATGTAATGAGAATATATTTGGTGTGTCGTAGGGGCGAATAATTATTCGCCCCTACATAATATGTAAGGAATTTGTTGATCCTATGTGGTTTAGGCGGAGCATGCTCCGTCTCTACGGTTTTTATTGATTCCGGCGCTTTGGCTTGGTTCGGCTACGCTCACCAACCAACGCTCAGCGACCGAAATGCTCAGTGACCGGATGAGAGTCGCTTCGCGAGAAATAGGACAAATAACAACAAATCCAACAGAATATTATTTGAAAGATTTGATTCCTATAATGGGAATCGAAGAAATATTCATGGGTGTGTGTAGGGGCGAATAATTATTCGCCCCTACATAATATGTGGAATTTGTTGATTCTGTGGGTGTTAGACGGAGCGTGCTCCGTCTCTACGGTTTTTATTGATTCCGGCTTTGGCTTGGTTCGGCTACGCTCACCAACCAACGCTCAGCGACCAAATACTCAGCGACCGGTTAAACAAAAGGCTGTCTTTTGGACAGCCTTTATTTGTTTTTCTAATCAATCAACTCATCGAATGCGTTTTTGAGCTCGATGAGGTCTTTAAAGACGATGTCGGCTCCGGCTTGTCGGAGGTCGTCATCGGTGAGTATGCCTGTGTTGACAGCTACGGTGAAGATGCCGGCGTTCTTGGCTGCCATGACGCCGAGCGGCGCGTTCTCCACCACCATGGAGTAGTGCGCAGGCATGTTCAGTTTCTCCAGCCCCTTGAGGTAGCACTCGGGATTTGGCTTGCCCTTCTTGGTGTCGTAGGCTGTGACGATGTCCTTAGGCGCGAAAGCGTTCGGGAAGGTCGTTTGCAGCTTCTTGATGGTAGATTTCTCGCCAGAGCCGGTCACGACAGTTCTTTTCACGCCTCGGTGCATCAGTGCGGACACCATCTCCTTGGCTCCCGGCATGACTGGCGGTTCGCCTAAGCTCTCGAAAATCCTGCTTTTCTCCTTGTAAATCTGCGCTTCCTCTTCCTCAGGGCAGGTGTGTCCGAACTGTCTTGTGTAGGCGGTCTGCACGGTCTCGCTGCCGCGGCTGCCCTCATTCAGATACACGTCCCTCTCGGTGAAGTTCAGTCCGATGGCGTTCAGCGCATCGACCCATGCTTTGGCGTGGAAAGGCATGCTGTCGAACAGCACACCGTCCATATCGAAAAGTACGGCGTTAATCCTAAGTGAAGGGTATTTGTGCGTTTCCACGAAGCGCTTTTTGATTGCAGTTATGTCTTGCATGTTTATGATGTGATGTTATTACCAAACGATTTCCTCTTTTCCGCACTTTCTCAAGTAATTGTTCGCCAAGATGAAGTGGTTGCAGCCGAAAAAGCCTCTGTAGGCTGACAGTGGAGAAGGGTGGGCGGCTTTCAGCACGCAGTGCTTGCTCTTGTCGATGTACGCTTCCTTTTTCTGCGCGTATGAGCCCCACAGCAGGAACACGACGTTCTGGCATCTGTCGTTCACTTCCTTTATGACGTTGTCGGTGAACGTTTCCCAGCCTTTGCCCTGGTGCGATGCCGCCAAGTGCGCTCTGACGGTGAGTGTGGCGTTGAGCAGCAGCACTCCTTGCTCCGCCCATCTTGTCAGGTTTCCGCTTTGTGGCATAGGCTGGTTGTATTCCGACGCTATCTCTTTGTAAATGTTCTGCAGCGAAGGAGGGAACTTGACTCCGTCGTTCACCGAGAAGCACAGTCCGTGCGCCTGTCCTGGCTCGTGGTAAGGGTCCTGACCGATTATCACGACCTTAATCTTGTCCATCGGGCACAAGTTGAACGCGTTGAAGATGAGGCTTGCCGGCGGATATATGGTGCTGGTTTTGTATTCCTGTCTGACAAAGTCGCACAACGACGCGAAGTACGGTTTCTCGAACTCGTTCTTCAGCGCCTCCTTCCAGCTGTTTTCGATTTTTACGTCCATTCCTTATTTATAAATGTCGTATATAGGTTTGCCACCGTTGCCGTTGGTCATAGGCAGCAGCATGACGTCAGCCACAGTGGATGCGATGTCCAAAATAGACACCGGCTCTTTGATTTTCTTAGATTTGATGTTCCATCCGTACATTATCAGCGGAACGTATGCGTTGACTCTGCTGCTGAGTCCGGCTTTTTCCTCCTCGCGCTCCACGTCCACCCATCCCGGCTGGAGATAGATGATGATGTCGCCCGATTTGGAGAAGCAGAATGTGTTTTTAGCCTTCGCCACCTCGGTGTTGTTGTATCCCGAAGCGGTCTCCAGGTCCTCGGCTCTGAATGCCATGCTCACACCCTCGAAGCGTCTCATGAACGCCGTCACCATGTTGGCTACGGAGTCGAAGTCCAGCCCTTTTTGCTCGATTTCCATCTTGTCGAGGAATATCTGCCTGTGGTAATATCCGGCTATGAAGTCGCCTTGTCCGAACTTCGCCATAAGGTAAGTCGAGAGCAGGCTTATGGACCTGTCACTCACGAAATATCCGCTCGGTATGCCGTAAGCCTTGAGCCTCTCCGGTGACACGTATTCCTCTTGCGGAGCGGTTATCACATACAGAACCTCGTCGGTGCCGCACAATTCGTCGATGTCGTTTATCAGGTCGTTGAGGTCAAGATCCAGGCGGTAGTACATGTCCTGCACTTCGGCAGTCATCTGTCCGCCAGCAGTGGCTTGCTCCGCGCCTCTGACAGTGAACTGCACGTTCAGCATGTCTGGTTCGAGGTCAACGCCGAGGTATTCGTCCTTTACGGCTTGCACAGCCATCTCCTTGACTATGGTGTTGGCGTAAGGCGAGTGCTTGAACTTGTGGATTCTTATCGCCGGGTCCATGTTCATGAAGTCGTATGAGAAAAAGTTGGAGCTTGGCTTCTGTGCCGAGTGCTCTTTGTAGTAGGCTACGGAGAAGAGGTTCGACCAGTTTCTGTCCAAGTAGTTGCCTATCTGGTTCTCGCCGTTGGCTCTGACAGCCCAGAACGGCAGCAGTTGCGAGAAGTACGATGTCGTAGCCCACTTGCCGTCGGCGTCGCTCAGCCATACGGTCTTGTTGTTGAGCGTGCTGGACGAGTGTCCTGCCATGATGGCTGTCTGCTCGGCATCGATGCCTATGCTTACGATTTTGCCTTTGCCGCGAGTGTTGAGCCTGAGTTCGTCGGTTATGGTGCTTGCGAGAAGTTCCTTGCTGGAGATTTTCTTGTCGGTGCCAATGCCGTTGCTTTTCTCGTCGTGCAGACACGATAGCGGCTTCCTCGTGGCTCTGTCTAAGTACGAGTCGGCGCAGATGCCGTGTGTCGTAGGCAGCGTGCCGGTGAAGATGGTTGCGTAGTCGGCGGCTCTGCCCACGTTCAGGTAAGGGAAGCTGACGCTTCTGGCATAAGCTCCGTTGATTATAACTTTTCTGAATCCGCCGTCGCTCAAGTCGTCCCAGAGCTGCTCTATATAGTCGGCTCGGAGCCCGTCCACGACGATGTTCACTACCATCTTAGGCCTGTCGCCTATCGGGTCGTTGCCATTCTTGGATGTGGTTTGTGCGCTGGCGTTCACGCATAATGCCACAATCAAGGCACTCGCAATGTTTCTCAATCTCATTTCTGTCTAAGTGTTTTAATTGCGGAGAGTGCTCTTACAACTATGATTGCCATGAAAGGCAGGAACGCTATGTTGAATTCCTGTGGCAGATATATGTAGCCCGATATGGCAACGGCTGTCGCCAAGGCTATGAGAATGTATGTGCCCATCAGGATTTTTCTCGCTTTCTTGATGAATATTGTCAATGGTATAATCAGATGTATTGGATTGAGCCACAATAGATTGTAGTTTTCTCCCACAAGCGGATGCAGCGAGAAGAAGCACAGGAATGTTATCACGACGCCGAGCAGTCCTGTGGCTAAGAACAAGATGAAGTCCAGAGCCTTGAGCTTTCTTGGGAACAGCAGCGATGCTATGCTTATGATGGTCATAGCTATGACAGCGACAGCCAGCGGAGTGACACCGTTGTCCTCGTCGTCGTCTTCGTCTTTATCCTGCGAGACGATTTCCTTAGTCTCGGTTACGAGTCTTTCGCCGTTGTCTCTTCTGGCTGTGGCGAATGCGTTCATCAGTTCGTCAGGCAGAAAGAGTCTGTCGAAGAAGCTGGCTGTCTTGTCGGCTTCGGCGCCTATGAGTATGTCGATGCCGAACTTTATCCAGCTGTCCTCGCCCACATACTTCTCTATGAGCTTTCTGTAGGACTCGTTCTCTTCCTTGACGTCGTATTTGATTGCGCCTTTGAGGCATTCCTCTATCTTGACTCTTGGTCTTGTGGCGCAGTTGTCGAACACGAAGTTGTATCTGTAGGTCTTGTTCTCTGGTCTTGTGTTCTCTATCAGCGCATTAAACAGGGCTGCTTTCTCCTCGTTTGTGAGATTAAGCTTCTGCTCTATTACGCTTCTGTTGCGCCTTTCATACTGCCTCTCGAATCCGTCCATCATCTCCACGCCGAGCTCGTAGTCTGTCTGTCCCGACACGAATTTGATGTAGAATCCTTCGGTGTTGAAGTTGAACATGCCATAGTTGAATACCATGTCGTTCACTCTTATGGCTGTGTGTCCGAATGCAGAATACAGCTCGTCGCCTGGCGAGCATGTCAGAAGTGAAATCTCAAGGTTTGAATAAATGTCGTCTTCTCTCTCGGATGGCTGCTGTGCGAAAGCAGTGATTGTGAGCAAGAAGGAAAGTATGAGTGTGAATGTCGCTTTCATGTCTGTCTTACGGGGCTTGTTTTCAAGACTTGCGTCTTATTTCTCGGCCTTTTTCTCAGCCTCTTTCTTTTCGTTCTCTACCTTAGGCTCGTTTTTCATAGAGCATGTGCCTGTGAATTTTGCTCCCGGCTCTATCACAAGCACCGATGTCTTCACATCGCCGTTGAGGCTGGCGGTCGATTTCAGCGACAGTGTCTCGTCCACTGTTATGTTGCCCTGCAGAGTGCCCATTATCTCGGCGCTTTGGCATTTGATGTTGCCGTTGGTCTGGCCGTTAGGTCCTATCACGACTCTGCCTTTGCACTCTACGTTTCCGTTTATGTTTCCGTCTATTCTTATGTCAGAAGCAGCATCGATATCGCCTGTGATAATAGTGCCAGATGCTATGACGTTGTGGTTTACTCCTGTGTTGTTTTGTGAATCTTTATTGTTGATAAGTCCCATTTTTTAAGTTCATTTTGTTGTTATCTAACAAAAGTACCTCGTTTGGCACTAAATAGCAAGAAAAATATTCACAAATGACAGAAAACACGAGAGCCGCAGGCAAAATGTCTTGTCTGCGGCTCTTGTGTTATTATTTGTATCGTTTTTATTGTTTCAGTATTATCGTCTCGGTCTTGCTGCCGTTTGTTGTCATCACTTTTACTATGACTACCTGATTAGGCGCTCCGCCTAACGTTTTCTCGTACTTGGTTGTGCCCAGTCCGTTGTCGCTTGAGAGCATTTTGCCGGACATGTCGTATATCATTACGCTGGTTATCTCATCGTGGCTGCCAGTCACAACATTGACCTTGCCTGCGTGAGCGTAGATATTGATGCTCTCGGTGTCGTTCTGAGCCACCTCGGCGCTGGTCGTTATCTGCTCGCTCTCTCTGAATACGATGTACAGGTTGCCTGTGGCGTTGGTCGAGTCAAAGACGTAAGTGTAGCTGCTTTCGTCCTTCAGGTTAATCTCCTCGCCGGTCTGCCTGTTCACCAGCAGCACGTCCACGTTCTCGAAGCTTTCCGCTCCTTTGAATGTCAGCGTGATGGTGTCCCCCTGAGCGTCGCCGCCGGTTATTGCGATAGGCGCCTCGTATCCCAGCGTGTTGAACTGGCTGATGTCGGCTGGCTTTCCGTCCATCACGGTGTATATCTCGTGGTCGGCGTTCTGGTTGAACACTTTCTCAGCGTCCTCGTTATTAACAAAACCGTTTTGTGCGTTTTTGTTGTACCAGAAAGACATGTACGATTTATCTCCGTTCACATCGCCTGTCACATACAGGGTGCCGAATCTGCTGTTCTCGCTCGACTTCAGCTGGTAGCCGCCGCCGTTGTCGGTGGTGAAGTTAGAGGCGTTGAACGTCACCGAAGTGGCGCTGCTGCCGACTTTCTTCTTTACGAAGAACGCTTGTAGTGGCGCGATTATCGCATCTTCCTCCATCGCCGCTACGACGCCTTCGCCAGTGACGATGATGCTGACGTTTGAGTTTTCGCTTGGCAGCAGGATTGTGTTTTCTATCTTGCTGCTGTTGCTGCTCACAAAGCTGGCGATGTTCAGGTGCGACATCAGCGGATTGCCGATTAAAGTATAGCATCCAGTGGTCGACAGGTTTACGGTGTGCGATGTCGGCATTGTGCCGTCCTCGTTCTCCATAGCGAATCTGTACGCCTTCGCTGTCTTGTCCAGTGTGTAGCCCTTGCTCAGCAGTTTGCCGTTCAACGGATTGTACTTGTACACAGTGGTTATCAAAGCGCCACTCTCGTCAGTTCTTGGAAATACAACCTCTTGACTTTCACCATCCTTGTATGTGTTGTCCCTGCACTTGCTGCTTATCTTGAATGCGAAACCCTCGCCGTTGACAAGCGGTTCCTGCAGTCCGATGTACGTCTTTGTCCACTTCTGTGTGTAAGTGTGGCCGTTCTCTTGGTGCGCTTTGTCGAACTTCATAAGATAAGTGAGCGGCATTCCGCTTAGGTATAAGTCGCCAGAGTACATCTCCTTCAGAGGGTTGGTCATGGCGTACCATCTGTCATAGTTGAATTCACACTTAATAACAGCACCTCTGTATGTCAGCTTATGCAGTCCTAATACTCCTGCGCCTGGTGCGAATGCGATATTATTGCATGTAGCAGTATTGTTATATGAAGTAGCGCTGCCGTGTTTCTGTCCTGCTATTATAGGGTAATAGCTTACAGTGACTGTCTTATTTTTGTATGTAACTCTATCGCCCACCTTGTGTATGACGGCGTTCTTATACTTCGTAGGTACTCCGCTGGTCCAGTTGTTCTTATTGGTCCAGTCGTTGTTCTTGGTGCCTATCCACTCGGTGTCACTGTAATCGGTTGTTATATGCTCGATGTATGAGCTCCATCCTGAAGCGCCAGCGTATGCATCCTCGCACCCTTCTGGCACGACAACGGTCATATCGTCACTATCATCGAATGCGCCAACTTCCTCTTCAAACCACCTTAAAAAATCCCACCATCTCCTCACTTTCTCTGTCTCGAGTACAGGAGGGGTCTCACCTTCGAACACTATGGTTTCCAGATCGCATCCAGCGAATGCTGAAGCGCCGATTGTTGTCACAGTGGCAGGGATGGTGATTTCCTTGATGCCGCTATCTTCAAACGCCTTTTTTCCAATCCTGGTCACAGTGTATGTTGTGCCAGAATACACTACAGTGGCAGGAATAGTCACCTCGGTTGATGAGCCTGTGTATGATGACACTTCGAGGTTGGTGCCTGAAATTTTATATTTCAGACCCAGAGACGTGTCTGTTAAAGTGCTGCCACTTTTTGTAATCGCGGCGTTTGCAAAGAAACTGCTGCATAACGCCAATAATATTAAAGCAAGCTGTTTCATAGGAGGAAAATTTTAAAAGTTGTTTATAATGATTTTTTGTGTGGGAGAGTTTATATATTTTTATGTCGTTTTAGGGGATTTTTTTAGGAAATATTACCGTTTTTTTTTTTTTTGATAAATATAAGTTAATTAATGCACAAAGTGCAAGACAAATGTGTATGTTTTACAGCATAAAATATGCTTTTAACATTACATTTTGCCGTGATAAAAAAGAGCGACCTTTAAAAAAGCCGCTCTTTTCTTGTCTATTTTGTCTTTTATTAACTATGCATTCAGCATTTGGTAGAAATACCTCGTCAGAGTCATTTTCTCGA
Organism: Paludibacteraceae bacterium; assembly: GCA_017937025.1. Lineage (GTDB taxonomy): Bacteria > Bacteroidota > Bacteroidia > Bacteroidales > Paludibacteraceae > UBA4363. The sequence goes on from JAGBEJ010000011.1 coordinate 31,439, forward strand.
CCTTGAATTTGCTGCTGGCGAACGCCTTTTGCACATAAAACAGATATGTCTGCCTGCTTTCTGTGTTGCCCTTTATCTCTTTCTTGTTCTTAGCCCAGTTCTCCCAGTCTATCATATTGTACTTGAAATACTCCCATCCGAGCCTCTGGTTGTCCGGCTCGTTGAGTATGGTCTGTTTGATGAACTCGAAGATTTTGTCCTTGTCGTATGCCCAGAAGCATTGCAGGCAAATCATGTTGGCGAGAGGGTCTTCCACCCATTTGTAGAATTCGTCTATCGGTCTGTATGTGGACTGGTCCATCTGCGCATGGGCGAATTCGTAGGTTATGTGCTTGCCTATGAGCCATTTGTATTCGTCGTCGTTGGCAGCGCTCTCCTTGATTCTCTCTAAGCACAGCAGAACGAAAGGCTGCTTGAGTCCTATGATGGAGTCCTTGTGGCTGGTAAAAGGGTGGCAGTAGCATGAGCAGTGGCATTTGTCCGGTCTGAATTCCACTTTCTCTCCGTTGATGCTTATTTTCTGCGGATTGTTGCTTATCAGGTATTGGTCGAGAGTCTCTGGCGACACCAGGAAGATTGGCATTTTGTGCGCCATGCGGTCGTCTTGTTTCAGAAAGAGTGTCTCGCCTGTCGCCCATAGCTTCTCGGCGAATCTTTTCTGTTCCACGGTGAGTTTGTCGAATGGCGCTTTGGCGTCGAAGTTATAGATTTGGAAATGCCCGAAGTTTATTCTTCCTGTGTTTTGCGGAAAGCTCAGAGCTCCGTCCTGGTCTTGGTTATCGTTTATTTTGTTTCCTTCGCAGATGAACACTCCTGCCACTTCCTTGGGGCATCCTCTCAGCGATGTCATCTCGTTGTTGGATATGTCGAATGTTCCTTTGATTGTGCCGAACTGTATGTATTCCGGCAGTTTCTTTTTGTTTATTTTCCCTTGAAGATTTACGCTTCCGTCAACGTTTATCACGTATGTCTCGCTGTCTTTAGCATTTGCGATAGTGGCATTTTTGATGCCCATGCTTGTAATCCATTCTTCAATCTGCTCTATTGTCTTTTCCATTTTGTTGATGAGGTAATTGTGTGGTTGTGAGGAGGAAGGGAAAGAGTAGAGTTTATTTTCTGTCTGATTTTTCCTTTTTGTTTTTTTCCTTTAAGTCCTTGAATTCCTTGAGGAATGCTGCCCATTCCTCCTTGTTTCCGTTGAATGTGTTTATGTCTATGTCATGGTTGATTCCGCTGACTCTGCCCATGTGGCTGTGCTGCCAGAATTGCCACTTGATGGAGAATTCGTCTGGGTCTTTGAAACTGCATATCCACAGTTTCTCTTTAGGAAAATATTCTCTTATGTATTTATTGTAAGTATTTCTGTTTGAGTATATTATAATATCTTCGTTTCTGTGCTTTCTTACGGTTTTGATGAAAGCTCTTATGTTGGTGATTATTGTTGTCGGGTTCCACTTGCCCTTGTTTCCCCATTCCTCGATGTCGATGACCAGAGGCAGCTCGAATTCCTTGTTCTTTATGGCGTTCAGGAAGTTCTGCGCCTGCACAGTGCCTCCGTCCTTGAACTTGAAGAAGTGGTAAACCCCGATAGGCACATTGTGCTTCTTTGCGTCCTTGTAGTAGGTCTCGAACTGCGCGTCGGTGGTTCCTTTTCCGAGCGAGGCTCTCATGTATATGAAGTCGATGTCGGTCTTCTTGTTGTTGACGACTTTCTTGAAGTCGATTTCGCCGCAGTACTGGCTGACGTCTATTCCGGTTACAGGATATGTTTTCTTGTTTATGTCTATTCCTCTTGTGGCTGCTGATGTTGCTGTCGCAAGCGTTAAGTAAACGCCGACAGCTAATGCCAATGTTTTAAGCTCTCTTCTTCTCATTAATAAATGTTCTGTTTTTCTTCGTTAGTTTTATTTCAAATCCATCGCCAGTGTCTCTATCTTGTCTTTCTCGCCCACAAGGCTGAGTATGTCTCCTTCCATGAAGCTTACGTTCACACCCGGGTTCACGAGTGTCTCGCCGTCTCTTTCTATTCCCACTATCATGCAGTTGTACTTGTCGCGTAGGTAGGAGTTTTTTATCGTCTTGCCTATGAGCGCCGAAGTCTCCGAAAGCTGCAACTGCTCGAGTGTCACCTCGCCAGCCTCGTCCTTCTCCGCCATGTATTTGTGCTTTGATATGGTGTTGTCGAAGTCGTCCAGCTGCTTGTCGGTGCCTACGACTATGATTTTGTCGTATGGGAACAGCTGCTCGTCTCCGCTCGGTATGTTTATCTGTTTCGTGCCTCGTTTAATGCTCACGATGTTCACGCCGTATTTCTCTCTCATGTGTATATCCTTGAGCGCCAGACCGATGTTCGGACTCTCGGGCGACACTTCGAACTCGGCGAGGTGCATGTTTCTCGACAGCAGGTCTTGCTCCACGTCGGTCTTTATTGTCCTCGCGTTCTCTTTCAGTTCTTCCTTCTCGTTCAGGTTGCTTATGAAGTGCTTCTCCATGGCTATCGACTGGCGTTTGAGCGTCTTGCTCAGCATTATGAACGCGATTATGGCTAAGGCTATGAGCGTCATTATCACATATCCTGTCTTGAATATGCTGCTGAGCACGAACACGGTGAGCACGACACAGATGAAGATTCTCAGTATGATGAGTCCTACGAGTATGCCCTTGTTCATGTCCCTCTCGGTCAGCAGCTTCTTTATCGTCTTGTTCTTCTTCACGATTATGGCTCTCATGAACGGCGACATGGCGGCGATTATAATCACAGCTTCAAGGCTCTTGGCGAGATACTCGTTGGCTATCATGTTATCGAATATCGGCACTATGTAGTTCAGCCCCAAGGCGATGATGAACACTATGATAGTGAGATAGAACACAATGACCGATGCGAGCGACTTGAACAGGCTCCCCTTTATTCCAGAGTTGCCCAGCTGCGGATTGAACGACAGCTTCTCGATGTAGCTCATTATCCTCGGCGGACATTTCTCGATGAATTTCTTGTACGCCTTAGGCGACGCCTTGATGAGGAACGGCGTGAAGAATGTCGTGATGACAGACACAGCCACGATAGTAGGGTAGAGGCTTTCCGAGGTCACTCTGAGGTTTACGCCAAGTTGCGCTATGATGAACGCGAACTCGCCCACCTGCGCCAGCGAGAATCCCGCTTGTATGCCGGTCTTGAGCGGCTGACCGCTGAAGAGCATTCCCATCGTGCCGAACAGTATTTGTCCGCCCATCACAGCCAGCGTTATCAATATTATAGGCAGAAGGTTGCTTGCGAGCGTAGATGGGTTTATCATCATGCCGACCGACACAAAGAATATCGCTCCGAAGAGGTCCTTGAGCGGCTTGGTCACTTTCTCCATTCTCTCGGACTCAATGGTCTCCGACAGCAGCGAGCCCATGACGAACGCTCCGAGCGCCGATGAGAATCCCGTGTGAGTGGCTATCAGCACCATGGTCAGACACAGCGCCACGCTCACTATCAGCAGCGTCTCCTCGTTGAGCCACTTCCTGACTTTCTTGAGCAGCGTAGGCAGTATGTATATTCCGCTGGCGAACCATATCAGAATAAACATAAACAATCTTAAGATGTTGTATATCAAGTCCTCACCCGAGAAATCGGAACTTATGGCGAGCGTCGATAGCAGCACCATGAGAATAACTGCGAACAAATCCTCCACGATGAGCATTCCTATCACGAGTCCGGCAAACTGCTGCTTCCTGACGCCGAGGTCCTCGTATGTCTTTATGATAATCGTTGTTGATGACATGGACACCATGCCGCCTAAGAAAAGGCTCGTGATGTGGTCCCAGCCGAGGAGCTTGCCGGTGAAGTAGCCTAAGGACATCATTCCCAGAATGACCGTGAAGGCGGTGATGAACACTGTGCCGCCCATCTTCATCAGCTTCTTGAATGAGAAGTCCAGACCGATGGAGAACAGAAGGAATATCACGCCTATGTCCGCCCATGTCTTAATGTTCTCGGTGTCAGTTATGTGCAGGAAGTTGAGCGACGGACCGGCTATGATTCCAGCCAGAATGTAGCCAAGGACTACGGGCTGATTGATTTTCTTAAAAAGTATGGTGATAATGCCTGCCGCCATAAGAATTATGGCAAGATCTGAAATCAATGAAGGCAGTGCGTCCATGTGTCAAAAAAGTGCGTTTTTTTCTTGATTTTGCGAATTTAACAAAAAAGACGGAAACATTAAAATGCTCCGTCTCTTTAGGTTAGAAAAATCTGTAAAAAAGTGTGATTTACATATTCTTTACTTCATTTCGTTCATTTTCTTTTTCCAGACTTCGGCTGTGTGCAGCGCTTCCTTGTTGGTCTGGATGCCGTCGTCGGCTGAGGTGAGCCTTACCTTTTTGTTCCCTATCCTCAGCGATACGCCCGACGTCTCGTCGCCCTCCACGTCGCATTGGCAGCCCGGCTCTATGTCGATGATGACGGAGTTGATGCTGCCGCCCTTAATCTCGGCTCTCACGAATTTCCTGTGCTCGCGGTCTATCGCTATAGTGTAGTGATTGACCGTCTCTTTCTCTGAGACTGTGATGTCGTTTTCATTGCAGAAGTCGCTGAACGTCTTCTTCTCGTTGCTTTTCTTTATGTGAAGTAAAATGAATGGCACAATGAATGCCGCCAATATTATTATTCCTATGATTGTGCAATTTATATCCATGATATTGTTTATGTTTTTTTATTAGTTAATGTGTTGTTAATTGTGGTATATGACGGGAGTGGACGCAGTGTTTGCTGTGTCCGTCAGAGGGTTTTGGATAATTTTTGTGTGGAGTTACAAGAAACTGTGGAAAGGGTATAGCATTGTCCTTTTGGCCATCAGCCATTTGATTCTCGGCTTTGGATTGCGGATGCTGTCTCTTGTTCTTTGGCTATAAAGGATTTCCGATTTGCATATCGCAGAACTTGTGTTTGCGTATGTAGGCGCGTCCTGCGGCGATATTCTTACGGGGTTTACTCTCGGTCTTGTTCTGGACTGCAGTTCTTGCGATGGGGCGGAGTAGTCGAACTCCAATCCGTTATTAGTGTGGCTTTCGTAATGCGATTGCTCGTGAGCGGCGGATTGTGTGTGTGAGTGAATGACGTTTTCGGAGAAAAGAAAGCACATAGCCACCGACAGCGCCATAGCGCCCAGCGTCAGCAGTGTCCATAATGTGCGTTCCTTTCTTGTCATGTTTTTATTCTGCCCACATCTTTTTAACCAGACTTATTTTCTCGTCTGTCGGCATTTTCGAGTCTATCCATTCTATGTGGCATCCTCTCTTTTCCATGCCTCTGAACCATGTCATTTGCCTTTTCGCGAACTGGTGGATGGCAATCTCCAGCTGCCTTTCCATCTCGTGTCTTGTCAGTTCGCCAGTGACGTGCAATGTTACGAATTTATATTCCAGTCCGTAGTATATGAGGTCCTCTTTTTTTATGCCTTTGTTAAGCAAACTTTCCACTTCCTCAATCAGTCCGTTGTCGAGCCTTTGCTTCAGTCTTCGGGTTATCTTCTCGCGGCGTTCGTCACGGTCGATGTTTATTCCAATCGTGAGGCTGTTGATGCTTATGGCGTCGGTCTTGCTTACGCTGTGCGTCTTCTGGTATTCCTCTATCTCTATGGCTCTTATGGCTCTCTTGCAGCTGTCCACGTCGGTCGTGTTGTGCAGTTTCTTGTATGTGCTGAGTATCTGCGTCAGTTCCTCGAGGCTTTTTCCTTCGAGCGCCTGTCTCAGTTCCTTGTTTTCAGGCACTTCCATCATCTCGTAACCCTTTATTGCGCTCTCTACATACAGTCCGGTTCCTCCGCACATTATCGGTGTCTTGCCTCGGCTTACGATGTCGTTGTACGCTTTCTTGAAATCGCGTTGAAACTCATACAGATTGTATTTTTCGCCTGCGTCAACGATGTCTATCAGGTGATGCCTTATCATAGTTCCGTCTTCGCATCTGTATTCGTCGAGGTCCTTGCCTGTGCCTATGTCCATGCCTCGGTACACTTGGCGTGAGTCCGCGCTGATTATCTCTCCGTCCATCTCCTTGGCGAGCCGCACGGCAAAAGCCGTCTTGCCGCACGCGGTCGGTCCGGTTATCGTTATCAGGTTGTATTTGCTTGGAGTTGCCATGGTCAGTTAGTGCCTTCGAGTTTATTCTTTATGTAGTGCTGCTTTGTGTAATACACGAAAAACAGAGCCGACAGCGCATTGCACACAGCGCCTATCAGGAAGACGACGGAGTAATTGCTGATGTCGCCTATGTAGCCGCCCATGAGCATTCCCAGACCGATGCCCACGTCCCATGTGGTCATGTAGGTCGCGCTGGCTGTGCCTCTCTGGTTGTGCCGTGCGAGGTTGACGAAAAGCGTGTTCATGCCAGGGAATATGAGTCCGTAACCCAGGCCGGTGAGCAGTGCCGACGCGTTGAAAATCAGCTTGGTCGTCGTGTGGTCGTCGGTGAATAAGTATGTGCCGGCAAGCATGGCTATTGATACGACGCATATCACGATTCCCGTCTTCACGGTGTCCAGCAGATGGCCTTTGTCCACGCTGCGGCCTCCGAGCAGTCTGGAGAGTATGATGCCTACAGCCATGCATGTGAAGAACAGTCCTGTGCCTCGTCCCAGCTCCAACTCCTCGGAGTACAGTGCGATGAATGTGGTTATCATGCCGTATGGGATGGCGAGCAGAAAAAGGTTGAATCCAGCCGGCAGTCCTTTGATGAGTATGAAACGGTCGAGCGACACGAGGAACTTCTTGTTGTACTCGCTTGCCGGCTGTTCGGTCACGGCTTGCGGCACGGCGGCTTTCCTCTTTTTAGTCTTGACGAAGAATCCGCACACCATGGCTATGCAGCTGCTCGCCAGCGCCATGTTGAACACTTCGCTGTATCCGAACTGCTGCTGAACATAGACGGCAGTCGCCGGACCTATCGCCATGGCGAGGTTGTTCATTATGCCGTAGTAGCCGATGCCTTCGCCTCTCCTCGACGACGGCGATATGTCTATGACGATGGTGTTGGCTGATACGGCGAGGAAGCCGAGTGCCAGTCCATGAGCCACTCTCAGCAGCGCAAACAGGGCTATCGTCGAGGCGATGGGGTAGCCTACGAAGATAATCGTGAAGCACACTAATGCTATAATGTAGGTTTTCTTCCTGTCGGCGATGTCGAGCAGATGTCCGCAGAATGGTCTTATCAGCAGTGTGCTCACGGCGTAGCATGCCAGCACGAGTCCGACTTCAGTTCTGTCGCTCTTGAACGTGTCAATCAGATACAGCGCCAGTATTGGAACCAGCGAATACAGCGCGATTTGATAGAAAAAATTTGTGATACAAGCGGCTATGTAGCTGCTTGTGAATAATTTTTCTTTCATTTCTTCTTTCTCTTCTTGTCGCGGTCTTTTCTCTCCTTTTCTCTTTTCTTTCTCCAAGAGCTTGGCTCGTCGTTGTCTTTTCTGTTCTTCTTGCTTCTGCGTTCGCCGCCGCCGTTTCCGTTGCCGCCTTTGCTTCTCGAGCCTTTGGCTTCGCTTATCTCGAGGTCGGTGTCAGCGAATGCGTTCATTATCTTGCCCTTCTGGTCGTCGAACACATCGAAGAACGTGTATCTCTGTGTTATCTCTATATCGTTGATAGATATGGTCTTGTCGCCCACAGTGTCGTTTATTATTCCCAGCAGGCGTTTAGGCGTGATTCTGTCTCTCTCGCCGAGGTTCATCTTCAGGCGTGTCTTGCGGCCGGACTTTTTCTTCTTGCCGCCGTTTCCGTTGCCGCCCTCCTTAGGAGTCTCCTTCACATTCAGGTCTCTCGCGTCCTTGTAGTATTCCAGGAATCGGTTGAATTCCAGCGATACGAACTTCTTTATAATCTCCTCTTTGTCAAGATATTCCAGTTTGCTGAATATTTCAGGCAGCAGCGGGTCTATCTGCTCGGAGTTCACCTCGACGTTCTCCATTCTATTTATCAGGTGGAACAGCTGCTTCTTGCAGATGTCCATTCCGTTAGGCACGTCTTTTCTTATGAACTCTCGCTTTATAATCCTCTCTATGCTCTTGATTCTGTGCTTCTCCTTGGTGTGGATTATGGCTATGGAAACGCCTTTCTTCTTGGCTCTTCCTGTTCTTCCGCTTCGGTGCGTGTAGCTCTCGATGTCGTCAGGCAGGTTGTAGTTTATGACGTGTGTCAGGTCGCTCACGTCCAGTCCTCTGGCAGCCACGTCGGTAGCCACGAGTATCTGCAGGTGCTTGATTCTGAACTTCTGCATCACGGCGTCTCTCTGCGCCTGGCTCAGGTCGCCGTGCAGCGCGTCGGCGTTGTAACCGTCCTTCATCAGCTTCTCTGCCACTTCCTGTGTCTCCTGTCTTGTGCGGCAGAATATTATGGCGTAGATGTCGGGGTTCATGTCCACGATTCTCTTCAGCGCCAGGTATCTGTCCTTCGCTTGCACCATGTAATAAACGTGCTCGACGTTCTCGTTGCCGCTGTTCTTCGTGCCTATGGTTATCTGCTCTCGCTCGCCCATGTAGTTGCGCGACATTTCCTCCACGTCCTTCGGCATTGTTGCGGAGAAGAGGAATGTTCTTCTGCTCTCAGGAGTGCTTTCGAGTATGGTCTCGATGTCCTCCTTGAATCCCATGTTCAGCATCTCGTCGGCCTCGTCCAGCACAAGGTATCTTATGCCGCTCAGGTCAACCTTCTTTCTTTTCATCAGGTCTATGAGTCGGCCCGGAGTAGCCACGACGATTTGTGGAGTGACGTCCAGCTGTCTGAGCTGCGTGATGATGTTCTCGCCGCCGTACACAGGGACGATTTTCATGCCCTTGATGTGCTTGCTGAAGTTCTTCAGGTCGTTGCTTATCTGTACGCAGAGTTCTCTTGTAGGCGCTATCACGAGTGCCTGTGTCGCTCTCAGGTTTTCGTCTATGCTGTCAAGAATCGGAAGTCCGAACGCAGCGGTCTTTCCTGTTCCTGTCTGTGCCAATGCCACAAGGTCTTTGCTCTCGTTTTTAATGAACGGAATCGATTTCTCTTGTATCGGCATTGCCTCCTCAAATCCAAGTTCGTCAACCGCTGTTATTATCTCCTCTCTTAATCCTAATTCTCTGAATTTCATTTATTTGTTGTTAATATGTTTCTTTTGTTTATTGTGTTTTAAAAATTGATTTTCAACCTCACGTTGAATTGTCTTCCTGTCAGATAGTTAGGCACGGCGTGCTGTCTTTTGTTCACGTCGGTCACCCAATAGTAGCTTGCCACGTTGCTCAGGTCGAGCAGATTGAATACTTCCAGCCCGAGGTTTATGTTCTTTACCGCCTTGAATATCTTTGTCTTGTCCAGCCATTTGTAGTCGCCCTCGGCGAATGTTCTCGACGCTCCTATGTCCACTCTCCTGTAGGCTTTTCCTATGTTGGTGTTGCTTTTGCTGTGCGTCTCAACGTTCGGCGCCCAGAATGGCAGTCCGTCCTCCCAGATGAATCTCAGGTGCACTTTGTATTTTGGCAGTCCTGGGATGTAGTCCTGGAAGAACATCGTGAAGTTGTATCTCTGCTCGTTCGGTCTTGCCACCCATTTCGCGCCAGGCTCGTTCTTCTTTTCCTTGCTCCTCATCAGTCCCAGCCCAATCCAAGAGTCTGTTCCCGGAACGAACTCGCCGAAGAGTTTGAAGTCCACGCCCGCTGTGTATGCTTGGGCGTCGTTGGTGCCGGAGTAGAGTATCTTCAGGTTGTTTATGGTGTAGGTCTCCACTCTGTCCGCCATTTTGTAGTAAACTTCTGTCGTGAACTTGAACGGACGGCCTTTGAGTCTGAAGTAGTAGTCGCCGCCGAGCACGAAGTGCAGCGAGCGTTGTGACTTGATGTCGTCGTTGAGCTTGACGTTGGAATTGCCCGTCTCCGCGTCAGTCTCTATCATGCGGACTTCCTTGTAGAACGGCGACTGGTAGTAAACGCCGGTGGAGAAGCGGAAACCGAGGTTCTCGTTCTTCTTAGGGAAGTATGACACTGTGGCTCTTGGGCTTATGATAAACTCCTTGTTGAATGTCCAGTAGTTTCCTCTCACGCCAGCCAGCAGCCCGAATGTTCCTATGCGTGTCTTGAACCTCGACTCGTCCTGCACGAAGAACTGTGTTCTCCAGCTGCTCATTGAGTTGTTGCTCCTGAGGTTGTATGTCGAAGTCACATATCCCGACGAGTCTCTTGTCTCGAACTCGATGATGTTGTCTTTTATGTCCTCTTTCTGCAGGCTCACTCCCCACGAAATGTTGTTCTTGTTTATGGTGTAATCGCCTCTGTGCTCGGCTTTTATCACTCTCACTCTCAGCCTGTTTCTCGTGTACTCTTGATACGCTCCCACGCCCAGCGCCGTGCTCTCGTCAATCTCGCCTATCGAGTTGCCCATGCTTTCGCCTATCCAGTATTCGCCTATCAGGTTGTAGTTCACGCTCTCATGGCTTTCGTAAGCCGAAGCTATCAGTTTGAGGTTGAGGCTGTTGATAGGGGAGTATCTCAACGTCAGCGCACCGAACTCGGTTTGGAAAATGTCCTTCTCCTGCCCGTCGAAGTACATGCGGAATGTCCTCACGTCGCTTATCGTTCCGTACGTTGTGGTGCGGCTTTCGGGTATGTTGTTGTAGATGTTTCTGGAGAAGTTGCCTAGGAAGTCAATCTCCCATTTCTTGGCGAAGTTGAATGTGAGGTAAGTCTGGTAGTCGAGGAACTTCTGGTCGTACGTTCCCTTGGTGTCCAGAGTGTTGAACATGTAGTCGCTGCTCTTGTATCTTATGCCGTGCAGCTGCGTAAACTTGCCGTTTTTGGTGCTGTGGCCTATGTGTCCTTGCGCGCCGAGCAGGCTTCCGGCTACCGAAGCCTCGAATCTCTTCGGCTTCTTGTACTTTATGTCGAGCACCGATGACATCTTGTCGCCGTACGTCGCGCCGTAGCCGCCTGCCGAAAATTCCACGGCCTCCACCATGTCCGGGTTGATGAAGCTCAGACCTTCCTGCTCGCCGGTCCTTATGAGCAATGGGCGATACACCTCGATGTCGTTCACATAGACGCTGTTCTCGTCGTAGTTGCCGCCTCGCACGCTGTACTGGCTGGACAGCTCGTTCCTGTTGGACACTCCGGCGTACGTGCTTATCAGTCCCTCGATTCCGCCGTTGATGCTCGGCATCACATCCATCTTGCTCACGTCTATCTTGTTCATGGATGTGCTCTGCTTGGCGAAGTCTGTCACCTCGACGTCCTTCATCACTATGGCGTCGTCCTCGAGATAAACCATTTTCTGGATGGATTTTCTCGTCTTTGGTGTTACTCTGTAAATGTATGGTTTGCAGCCGAGTATGTAGAACTTGATGTTGGCGCTGTCTGTCGCGCTGAACTTCAGCTCGTAGTATCCGTCCTCTTTGGCTGTCGTTCCTGTGGTAGTGCCTTCTACTGTGATTGTGGTGAAGCTCGCCGGCTCTCTGTCAGGCAGATAGACGTAGCCGTATATCTTGTAGTCGTCGGCGTGTGTGTGAACAATCGGCGCCAGTGCTAAAAATATCATAGATAGTCTTAACAAGGCGCTATTCAACAGCTTGACTTTAGGGGTATTATGTTTTATGAGATTTCCGTTCACGTCTAAAAATGACAAATTTACAGCATTTTTCCCTGATATGCACCAAGTTCCGTCATGCGCTTCTCTATTTTTGCCGTAAATTCAAAATTCTTAAGTCCCCACTGCGGCGCGATTAACAAATCTTTCGGCGAACTGGATACGAACCTTTCGATTCCGATGTCCCATTTCAGCCTCTCCACGAACTCTATGGCCAGTTCAATGTACTCGTCCAGCTCCATGATGTGGAAATCGTCCTTGCGCGCCTCGTAGTCCGCGCCCATACGCGTTCCTCTGATTATCTGCAGCTGGTGCATCTTCAGCGAGTTCAGCGGCAGCTCGTTCAGCCTCTTCGCCGTCTCCATCATCATCTCTTTCGTCTCGCCTGGCAGTCCCATTATTATGTGTCCTCCGGTCTCTATTCCTCTTGCGGCGGTCTCGTTTATGGCTCTCACTGAGCATTCGTAGTCGTGTCCTCTGTTTATGGCTTTCAGCGTTGTGTCGTGTGTCGATTCTATGCCGTATTCCACGCAGACGAACGTTCTTTTGTTCAGTTCGGCGAGGTAGTCGAGCAGCTCGCTGTTCACGCAGTCCGGTCTTGTGCCTATCACCACGCCTTTCACTCCGTCCACGTCCAGCGCCTCCTCATACAGTTCCTTCAGTTTGTCTATGCGGCCGTAGGTGTTTGTGTAGCTCTGGAAGTAAACGAGGTATTTCTGTGTCTTGTACTTGTGTCTGAAAAAGTCGATGCCCTCTGCCACTTGCTGCTTTATGCTCTTTGTGTTCTCGCAGTATTCCGGCACGAATGTCTGATTGTTGCAGAATGTGCATCCGCCAGTGCCCACTTTGCCGTCTCTGTTGGGGCATGTGAATCCGCCGTTCACGCTTATTTTCTGGACTCTCTCTCCGTCTCCGATTCTTTCTCTTAGCTGTTTAGAGTAGTTGTTGTATAATTCCATGGCGCGGATGCTGGGCTTTTTACATAAAAAGACGGAACCGTGTGTCAGTCCCGTCTTTGGCGTTGTTTATGCTTTTATGTTAATATGCTTCGGTCTCGTTGTTAGGGAAGTCGCCGGACTTCACGTCCGATATGTAGTTCTGTACGGCTTCTGTGACAACTTCCTGCAGGTTGGCGTACTTTCTCACGAATCTTGGCTGCTTGAATTCCGCAGTGTCCATGCCTAGCATGTCGTTCACCACAAGCACCTGGCCGTCGGTGTCGTTTCCAGCGCCTATGCCTATTATCGGGCACTTCACCTTCTTAGCCACCTCTTTGGCGAGTTTGGCTGGCACTTTTTCTATCACTATGGCGAAGCAGCCTGCTTCGCAAAGCAGCTGGGCGTCTTTCTTCAGCTTGTCGGCTTCCTCTTTTTCCTGAGCGCGCACCACGTAGCTGCCGAACTTGTTTATTGACTGTGGTGTCAGTCCCAAGTGTCCGCATATAGGAATGCCGGCGCTGAGTATTTTCTTAACCGAAGGTAGTATCTCCTCGCCTCCCTCGAGTTTCAGAGCGTCGGCGCCGCTTTCTTTCATTATTCTCACAGCCGACTCTAATGCCAAATCCGCATTTCCCTGATAAGTTCCGAATGGCATGTCCACTACCACGAGGGCTCTCTTCACTGCTCTCACAACGCTGCTTGCGTGGTATATCATCTGGTCGAGTGTCATCGGCAGGGTAGTGCTGTATCCAGCCATCACATTCGCGGCGGAGTCGCCCACGAGTATCGAGTCTATTCCGGCGGCGTCAACAATGCTCGCTGTCGTGTAGTCGTAACTGGTGAGCATGCTTATCTTCTCGCCCTTTTGCTTCATCTCAAGGAAACGCTTTGTCGTTACTTTCCTTGCGTCTGTGATTGTGTATTTAGACATTTTTCGTTCTTATCGTTTTAATTGTTCTTTGTTTCCTGTTTTGTTACTTTGTCTTCTGCACCTTGTCCACGCTTATGCTTCCGTTGCTGAATCTTGTTATTCTTATCACCGGAGTCTCTGTCATCGTGTTATTGCCAATCTTCTTTCCGTCGAAGGTGTAATACTCTGTGCTGATGACCTCCTTGTTGTTGTCAGACTCAGTGGTCTCGGTGGCGATTTCTGTAGTGATGTTCATCGATGTTATCTTGATGAAGCCTATCACAGAGGTTCCTGTACCGATATTGTCGATAGTGATGAAGTGTACGCCAGGAAGATTTACATCCACGTTTATCTCTGCCTTGGCGAGCGACTTGACTTTCGTTGTCGAGATCATCGTGCCGTCGATGTATGCCTTGAACTCACGTCCTCCGGTCGATGACATGCCCACAGTCACAGTGCTTGGGTCCTTCACCATGATGGTCAGGCTGGCGTTTGCGCTTATTCTCAGCACGCTGGCTGTGCCTTCTGCCTCGCCGCTCTGTGTCCATAGCGCAGCGTCTTCCTTGGCGTATGCCGGCATATATGTCAGTGTTCCGTTGCGGCTGTATATCGCTTCTGGCTTGTAGTATTCCAGACCGACTCCTATCGAATCCAGGTATGGTGTTTCAAGCGCAGCGTCTATCAGTTCCACAACAACGGTGTATGTCGTTGTGTAGTTGTGGTCTTCGCTTGTCACAGTGTAGTGCACCTCTTTCTCGTTGCTGAAGTCCATTGCCACTCCGTCATTTGTTATTGTGGCGTTGTCGGATATCACTATGTTTGGTATCACATGTGTGAGCTCGCTTGTCTCAGTGGTGTCGGCAAGCAGTCGGACGTAGATGTATTCGCCGTCGAAGACTCCGGTCGCGCCATTGAGAGTGAGACTCTTTATCTCCGCTTCCTTGCTTCTTTCTGTCGTGGTCCACAACTCGTTGTTGTTCAAAAGGTAGTCGCATGCGTTCTTTATGAGTTTACGGCCGTCGGTTGTCAGATTCTCTTCTATGGCTTTCTCAGGGTTGTCGGAGCCGATGGCTACCATAAGGTATTTGTTGCTTCCGGTGCTTCCGTTGTTCTCCTCTATTATGGATGTGTTTCCAGCGGAATTTGATGCTATTGAGTAGATGACAGACTCTTTCTTGCCTGGCAGGTACACGCCTCTGATGTTTCCGCTTATGTCTATTGTGCCGTATTCTGTGTCGATGCCGTTGAAGATTATGTGGTTCCTGTAGATGTCGCTGATGTTGGCGTAGCCGTCTCCTTCGTCAGTGACGTTTGCGCCCATCATAGGCCAGTTGTCTTTGCCGTACATGTGCGCCTTTGTGTTGAGCACCGGCTTGTTGCCAATCCATGTGCCCACGTTCAGCGCTCCGGAGCTTGAACTGTTGGCAGACTCGTGCAGCACAATCAGGTCGTATGGCGCGAGTTTCTCGGCGTCGTATTCTCCGATTTCCTCGCTCGGTATGGCTGTCACGTTGTAGTTGGTGTTCACCACGTTGTATACTTTGCCTATGGCATCCAGTTCGTCGATGTTGTCGTTTGTGTACACGAAAGCCACTTTTGGCGCAGTAGGCGATATTGCTGTTATCGTTCCGTGGTATGGGATTATCTCTCCGTTGTAGTCGTCGAGCGGAGTAGGTGTTATCGTGTAGTTGTACACTTTAGGGTATTCGCTCTGCTCACCCATCAGTCCGGTTATGGTTACGGTGCCGTTGTTGTCGTTGTAGCAGAATCCTTCGGGAAGTCCTGTCACGCTCACGCTTTTCGCGTAGCTGTAGGATACGGCGAAGTTGGCTTCTTCGCCAGGCAGATAACTATGGTTCAGTTCTTTGGTGCTGAACAGTGGGGCAGGGTCGTCGTGCTTGTCCACCTTCAGGCTGCAGTTTATAGTGTTGCCTCCGGCTATGCTGATTTCATATTTCAGGGTATCGGCAGTCTCGCATGAGTTGTTCTCCGGCGTGCCGCTTATTGTGATTGTCTTTTTGCTGCCGTCCATCACCACGCTCATCCATCCCGGCTGGCTTCCGCTTGTCCAGTTTATTGTTGGAACTTCGGTGTTGCCGTTCGGGTTAGTCCATTTTATCACGATTGGCTCCATGGCGTTTCTGGCAGTCACAATGGTCTTCACGTCGCCTCTTTCGAGTCTAAGTGTTGGAGTGTTGGCGGCATACAGCTTCACTGCGTACAAGTATGAGTATGATGAGGCTGTGCCGTATCCGCGCACGGTGAGTATGTAATTGTCTTTAGGATCCAGCTCCTTCATGTCCAGCACGAAGTCCATCTCCTTGTTGGTGCTGTTTGAGGTTATCTGGGTTTCTTCTGTTCGTCCGCTTTGAGTCAAATCCTGAGTCTCGGATGTTATCTCGCTAACTTTGTTCGCGTGTATTCTTGCGCCTCGGTTGTTGTTGTCTATCACCATGTACACTCTGGCAGTCCTGACATTGCTGACGTTCATGTGCAGGATGGACGATGTGCTGTAAGGGTAAATCTTGGTTTTTGTACCGCCAGCTGCGACACCTTCGCATTTTCTCTTTCCTTGGGTTACACCCATATCCTCGCTGCTGTACGTTTTATCTTTAAAGTAATGCTGAGGCACGCACACCCAGTTCGCAGTGTCACCGGCAGTGAGTGTTGTTATAGATTCGTTTGCGTAGATTACGGTGTCTTTTTCTATCAGCAGGGTGCGCGTAGGCAGCATGCTTGGCCTTTGCGCAAAAGACGACATGGCAGCGGCGCATAGTGCAAATGCCGTTACTATTGCGGATTTAGTATAGTTAATAGTGTTGGTAAAGAGGCTCATCAAATAAATATAGATTCTATGTCATCAGTTCATTGTTGAACTTCACTTCTTATAACATCATACAAACTTACTGAGTTTTTATGTTATATCACAGTGTCAAGGCGATTTTTCCTATATGTTATTGAGCATAAAAATACAAAAAAGAAAAGGATGGAAACTTGTTCCATCCCTTTCTCTTATTGTTGTTGGATTATTGCTTAATCCTCAATCATGATCTTGCTTGTCTTGATTGTGCCGTTGCTCAGCTCCTCAACCTTGATGAGTGGCAATCCCTTGACTGCTGCGTTGTAAGTCTTGCCATCAGCGCTGATGTAGTAAGTGTTTACAACCTCAGCCTCTGCCTCCTCAACGCCTGTTGCAGGGTCTGATGTAGCTGACAATGTGATTGCAGAGAAACCGCCGTCACCACCTGTCTGGTTTGACTCAACCATTACTAATGATGCCTCTGTGCCAGCTAAGTCAAATGTGTATGAATCTGCAGCGTCAAAATTAGTTGTTGTTCCATCTGCTGTGATCTTTATGTTACGCTTGTTTCCTACAGAAGTCAATTCTACATGGGTCACACCTGCTGGGATTGCGAACACGATTCTTGTCTTTCCTTCTGCGTCACGCATGTTGTTTGTGTCGTTTGTGGTCTTCGCGAACTTCAATCCTTTAGATGCGTCATATCCATATACGCTATATATCCAGCTGCCAATCTCGCTTCCATCAAATGTGTGAGTGTATGGAGTTGTCAGGTCGTCTATAGTCACTGGAGTCAACTGTACGAAATTCAAAGCATACTCTTGAGAAGAACCGTCAACAGATGAAGTCAGTGTGACTGTATTTGCGGCAACTTCTGCTGATGTTGTTCCTTCTTTCGTTGTCGCTGCTCCTGCTGTTGGTGTAGTAGTGCCAATGTAAGGTACATAGATTGTATGTGCTGTGTAATTTGGATCAGATGGCGTCGCGTTATAGATGTATCCCTTAACGCCATTGTCGAATGGCAGTGCCAACAATGTCTTAGGAGCTGCTGCGATAGAGAACTGTACATTATAGGTATGCTCTGTTGTTCCGTCCTGAGCTGTTACAACAATTGATGCTGCGCCAGTTGCGCTTGTCGCATCCGTTACAACGGCAGAAGCAGTCTCGTCGTTTAACTCATAACTCAATGCAGGTGCCTCTGTTGTACCAGCTGGCAGTTCTACATCATAATCATATTGACCATCAGCCAAAGCTACAGTTATGCTGCCTGCCTTCAATGACTTCAAAGTAGCGTCAGTGCTTGCAGTTGCTTTTACTGTGAAGTTTACAGTATAAGTAAGCTCTGTTGTTCCGTCCTGAGCTGTTACAACAACTGTTGCTGTGCCAGGGAGTGCAGACGCCTGAGTTGGTACTGCTGTTGCTGTCTCGTCATTTATCTCGTAAGCAACTGTAGGAATTGCTGAAGTTCCGTATGGCAACTCAACATCGTACGAGTAAGTTCCTTCAGCCAACTCTATTGCTGTTCCATTATAAGACAATGACTTCAAAGTCGCATCTGTCTTTGCTGCTGCGTAAGTGATAGTCAATACATACTCCTTTGGAGTTGTTCCGTCAGTAACTGTTATTGTGTGTGTTGCGGCATCATAGGTTGTTGGCTCTGTTGCAGCAGAGTTTACTGTACAAGCAGCCAATATTTCCGCGTCAGATGGCTCTGTAGATCCGTATGGAAGCTCTATTGTTACTGTTCCTGCGGTCTGATCGATTGTTCCGTTTATTCCATTTAATGTGAATGCATTTAATGCTGGAGCTTTTATAGGACGTTCAATAACCAAACTTTGCAGATACATTGTAGTTCCAGAACCTCTGGCTATTACAATTTTGTCCTTTCCGTCAAATGTTGCAGTCAATTCTCCAGAACCATTTGATGTTTTAAGTGGAGCTTTGCCGTAGTCATACTTTGTTGCTTCTTCGTCATACAAGAATATGCCAATTTGATGACTCGTGTTCTGCATAGTTACAGTAATAACATCGCCGACTTCGAACATTCCGCTAGATAATGTTAATACAGCGAAAGCAGAAGTGCTTCCCAATTTTGCTCCAAGTTTACTGTTGTCCCAGGTGACACCAGTTACTGCAACAGAGCCTCCTGTAGCAGCAGTTACATTTGATGATGTTGGAGTCCAACTGAAAATTTCAGTTGAAGCAGCCGACACTCCCACAGAAGTGAGCAATCCCAAAGCAAGGATTGATAACTTTAGTAATGTTTTTTTCATAAGCGTAAAATTTATTTTGTTGATAATTAATTTGTTAAATTCTCTCTTTGTTTATGCCATATTCATTTTCGGAATAGGTTTAACAAAGTTAAATGAGTTTTTTTACTTGTTATACATTTTCGTGTATGTTGTATAACATGTTTTGAAAAAGCGATATGTTTTCTCGTGGCGTTGTGGCAAAAGAAAAAGGTGCTGAAAAAATCCAGCACCTTCTTCTTGATGTTAAAATATTGTTACAGTTCTTTCTTCAGTGTCACTCCGTAAGAGACAGGCATTGCCTTCTGCACGAAGCTCTTGCCCATTGACTCGAAGTAAAATGTGTTCTGCTCGCCGTCCAGTGCTATGTTGGTCACCCACATTGTCAGCGAGTATTTGTCCTTTATCAGTCCGACGCTTGCATTCAGTTGACCTTTGTAGTCCTGCATATGCTCGTTCTCGTCATCCCAGTATATTCTGCCGAGCGCTCTGTATTCGGCTGACAGTCTGACTTTCTCGAGATACTTTGCGTTGGTTGGTATGTCGTACTGGCACTTCGCGCTTATGGTGCTTTCAGGCGAGAACGGCAGTGTGTTGCCCTTGAAGTCTACACCGTCCACAGTGTATTTCCTGAACTCGGCGTGTGTGTAGCCATAGCTTGCGCTCAGTGTCAGGTTCTTTATCGGCAGGTATCTCACGCTTGCCTCTGCGCCGTAGCTGTGCACTCTCTTGGCGTTGGTTATTTTTCTTGTTCCGTTGCTTGCGCTTCTGACGAGCTGCTGGTCGCGGTCGTCGATGAAGAATACTGCCGCATCCACAAACAGTTTGTCGTCCACTGGCTGTGCGTGCATTCCTATCTCGTAGTTCCAGAGGTACTCAGGCTTGTAGTAGAGCGTGCTGTTTACATCGCCTACGGATTTGTGCTGCATCATGTCCTGCATCAGGTTGGCCGTGATGGCAGTGTTATATCCTCCAGCCTTGAAACCCTTTGCGGCAGTGGCGTAGATGTTCCACTGGTCGTTGAACTTGTATCTGAGCGACAATTTAGGCAGGAACTCCCAATACTCCTTGTGTGCGTTGCCGTTCAGATTGTGATGCTCTACAGAATCGATTGCAGGTGCATACGGCGAGTTTGGCTTTATTGTCATGTCCACTACGGATGAGTTGTCGTACTTTATCTCTGTTCTATTGTATTCAGCTCTGAGTCCTGCGGTGAGTGTCAGTTTCTTGAAGAACGTGAACATTGATTGATGGTAAAGCGCGGCTCCGTAGTTCGTCGAAAGGAAATCACCGCTGACGTTTATTTTGTCAGTGTCGATAGTTATTGTCGGCATAGCGGGAACTCTTTCTTTCGCTTGTTTGAATATGTTCTCAAAGAAGCTTTTGTCTATGTCAACCGGCGACTTCATGTCGTTCTTTGTGTGGAATCCGAACAGTCCTGTCACTTGCTGATACCACTTCAGCTTGCTCATGAACGAGATTTCCTCAGTGAACGTGTGTTGTCTCTGTTTGTCGGACATCGTGAAGTATGGGCTTGCCGTGTAGTCCATGTCCAGCAGCATGTTGTCGTCCAGATACTGGTATCCGGTTGCTGACGTTATCTTGTGTTTGCCTATCTTCTTGTCGATAGTCAGTCCGGACATAACGAAGTCTCGTCTGTAGTACCCGTCGCCGTCGTAGCTTATCTTTCCGGTCGTGTAGTCGGCGTAAGGGTAGGCGTTCTGCGCGGAGTGGTCGAATGTTCCGTTCAGCTTTATCTTCCAGTCGTAAGGCAGGTTCCAGAACAGATTCAGTCTTCCTCCGGCCGACTCGCTTTTGTTCATCTCGCCGTTGTACTCGTTTTCGAAATATCCGTCACTCTTGTCGTAGTGTCCGCTAGCCGATACTCCGAACGTCTTGTCGCCGCCTTGTATGGTGAGGCGCTCCTTGAAAGTGTTGTAGCTGCCGTATCCGGTTGTAAAGCTGCTTTTTATGCTTCCGTCGAACGTGCTTTCGTCTATCGTGTTTATGTCGATGATTCCGCTTATGGAGTTTCTTCCGTACAGCGTTCCTTGTGGTCCGAGCGCCACGTCGATGTTGGCTATGTTGAACAGCTCGAAGTCGTAGAGGCTCTTATTCATCACAGGTATGCCGTCAACATACAGTCCGACCGACGGCTCGTTCATTCTTGTGCTTATTCCTCTGGAATAGATTGATGATGTGGTCTTTGAACCGTAGTCCGGGATGTAGAAGTTAGGCACAGTGAGCGATATGTCCTTTACGGCGTTGATGCGCTCGTTGTTTAGTTCTTTGTTAGTTAGTATAGTTGTGGAACCGGCGTAATTGTTAGTCTTTATCTTTCTGTCGCTCTCGTCTTGAGCAGTAAGCACAAATTCCTTCAGGAAAATGTTCTTTATGCTGTCGTTGCCTTGTGCAACAGCGTTCAGTCCGCACAGCAGTAAAACCGCTGCGGACATTAGATGTCTTTTCATTATTGTTTTTGTATGGTTTGGTTAATAAGAAATCAGTTAGCCGAAGCTTGAAAGCTTTGGCTGTCAACAATTTTACGAAAGGGCAGGTGGCGGTCTGTTGAATATGCTGTTTCTTATTCCTTCCTCCAGGCTCGGAGTACGGTCGTTTTTCTCGGCTATCGAGGTCATGCCGTTTGTGTAGGCGGACAAAGTCTCGATTTCCTCAGTACATATTTTATATATGAACTTTGATTTTATGTCATTAAAAAATGAGCAGACTTCATTTTGCAGCAGGCTTATGCAGCTTCGTGTCTGTCTCTTGCAGTCTATTATATATGTGCAGCCGTATGTTGATGCTCCGTAGGTGTATATGCTTTCTATGGAGTTCCTTCTCTTGTAGAAGTATTCTCCGATGCAGCTGGTGGCTTGCAATAGTGCGAATGCACCTACTATCAAGTAAACCAGGGTGTTATATGTCAGAAAGCCTAATGTCAGCATCTCGTTTTTTTGAGACTGCAAAGGTACTCCCTTGCCCATATAAAAGCAAGAAAGGCCGCGAAGTTTTTCGCAGCCTTGTCTTCTTTTTATGTTTTGTTATTAAAGAGTTACGCCTCTCTTGAATATCGCCATCGCCTTAGAGTTGTGCTTCTCGTGGTTGACGAATTCGCCGTTGGCAACACTTATCACGTACTTGATGAACTGTTGCTTAACCTCCTCCATGGTCTTGCCTTGAACAAGCTGTCCGGCGTTAAAGTCGATCCAGTTCTTCTTGTTCTCGTAGAGTGGGGTGTTGGTAGAAACCTTCATCGTAGGCACGAAGCTTCCGAATGGGGTTCCACGTCCTGTAGTGAAGAGCACCATCTGGCAGCCAGCGGCTCCGAGAGCGGTCGCTGCTACGAGGTCGTTTCCTGGCGCGCTCAGCAGGTTCAGTCCCTTTGTCTTTATTCTGTCGCCGTACATCAGCACGTCCTTAACGTACGACTTTCCGCACTTCTGAGTGCAGCCGAGCGCTTTGTCCTCGAGAGTTGATATACCTCCAGCCTTGTTTCCTGGTGAAGGGTTCTCGCCTACAGGCTCGCCGTGCGACAGGAAGTACTCCTTGAAGTCGTTTATCAAATGCACAGTCTTGTCGAACAGGTCCTTGTTCTCGCATCTGCTCATCAGGATTGTCTCTGCGCCGAACATTTCAGGAACCTCTGTCAGGACAGTTGTTCCGCCCTGAGAAACGAGCCAGTCTGAGAATACTCCGAGCAGTGGGTTTGCTGTGATTCCAGAGAATCCGTCAGAACCGCCGCACTTCAAGCCGACTTTCAGCTCGCTCAGTGGAATCTCAGTTCTCTTGTCCTGTGCTGCCTGATTGTACAGCTCTGTAAGAATCTTGACACCCTCTGCGACCTCGTCATTCACTTTCTGGGTCACAAGGAATTTGATTCTGCTCTTGTCGTAGTCACCGAGGAACTCTTCGAATACGTCAGGCTGGTTGTTCTCGCATCCGAGTCCGAGCACCAGCACACCGCCTGCGTTTGGATGCAGTGTGATGTCTCTCAGAATCTTCTTTGTTGCTTCGTGGTCGTCGCCCAGCTGTGAGCATCCGTAGTTGTGCTTGTATGCTTCGATTGCGTCAACTTTCAATGGAGCGCCGCCCAGAGTTTTCTTGAACTCAGTTATGATGTTGTCTGCTATTCCGTTTACGCATCCAACTGTAGGCACGATCCATATCTCGTTTCTGATGCCGACTTCGCCGTTCTTTCTTCTGTATCCGTTGAATGTCAGCTTTTCGTCTTTATCTGTCAGAGTTACAGAGATTGGCTTGTACTCATACTCCAATGTGCCGGCAAGGTTGGTCTTGATGTTCTTGTCATAAGCCCATCTTCCTTGCTTGAGTTCCTCTTTTGCATGTCCGATAGGGAAACCGTACTTGATTACGTTCTCGCCTTCTTTTATGTCTTTCAGTGTGAATTTATGTCCTGCAGGAACATCCTCGAGGAGAGTCACTTCGGTGCCTTCCACGTTAAGTTGCTCGCCTTTTGAGAGATTGCTTATCGCTACAGCTACATTGTCATCTGGGTTGATTTTTAGAAACTTTGTTGTCATAGTTTGATTTTATGTTTCGGTTACAATTTCTTCAAAGATAAGAAGAAATAATCAAAAAAAGAGCATTCTCTCAAAGAATGCTCTTTTTTATATTCACCCAAGCTTTTCGCTGGGCTCCTTATATTAAAGGATAGTCTTTACTGCCTCAAGCATACCCTTCTTCTGGATGAGGTTCAGGAAGTCTGTAACCATGTCAGTCATGCCAGGTATGTCGTTAAGGTTGCCTTGCTCTTTCCAGATAAGGTCTTTTGCGCCAAGAACGCCTTCTGCCACCTTGCGAGTGTCGCCTGTAGCCCAAAGCTTCTTGAGCAGATCCATGATCTCCTGTGCGTCGTTTGGCTCGATAGGAGCGCCGTCAGCACGCTTGCCGCCCTTGTAGTAAGTGATGATTGCAGCAAGTCCGAATACAAGACCCTTTGGCAACTCGCCCTTGCGCTCAAGATATACCTTAACGCCAGGAAGGTCACGAGTCTGGTACTTAGGGAATGAGTTGAGCATGATTGAAGTTACCTGGTGGTCAACGTATGGGTTGTCGAAACGCTCCAAAACGTCGCTTGCGAACTTCTTCAGCTCGTCCATTGGCAAGTTCAATGTCTCCATGAGCTCTTCGAACTGTACCTTGTGGATGTACTTGCTGATGACGGGGTGGTGGCATGCGTCACGCACGATGTTCACACCGCTCAAATATGAAACTGGAGAAAGAACTGTGTGAGGTCCGTTCAGCAGAGTAACCTTTCTTTCGTGATATGGCTTCTCGCTCTCTGCGATCAATACGTGCAGACCAGCCTTCTCTGCTGGGAACTCCTTGCGGAGTGCAGAAATAGACATATTTGTAGGCTTCTCGATAACCCAGAGGTGGAAGATCTCAGCCTGTACCATCAAGTTGTCTGCGTATCCAGCACGCTTCTGCAGCTTAGCGATGTCCTTGCGTGGGAATCCAGGAACGATACGGTCAACGAGAGTTGCGCAAACGTAGTTGTACTTCTCGAACCAGTTCTTGAATTTCTCGTAATCCTTGCCGAAGTCGTTCTTCCAAAGCTCGATGTATTGCTCGATACACTCCTTCAGGTGGTGTCCGTTCAAGAAAATCAACTCACATGGCATGATGATGAGACCCTTCTTAGGGTTGCCGTTGAATGTCTTGAAACGACGGTAAAGAAGCTGAGTCAACTTACCTGGGTAAGAAGAAGCAGGAGCGTCAGTGAACTTGCAAGATGGGTCGAATGCGATACCAGCCTCAGTTGTGTTTGAGATTACGAAGCGAATCTCAGGTTGGTCAGCAAGTGCCATGAATGCCTGGTTCTGTGAGTATGGGTTCAACGCGCGGCTGATAACGTCGATGCGGTCAAGCTGATCAACAGGCTTGCCGTTCTGGCGTCCCTGAAGGTTTACGTGGTACAGGCAATCCTGTCCGTTCAACCAGTCAACCATACCTCTTTCGATAGGTTGAACGACAACAACAGATGCGTTGAAATCAGTCTTCTGGTTCATGTTCCAGATAATCCAGTCTACGAAAGCACGGAGGAAATTACCCTCTCCGAATTGAATGATCTTCTCTGGAGCTACTGCTTTAGGAGCAGTCCTTTTGTTTAGTTCTTTCATGTTATTAGATTATTAAAATGATATTTCCGAAATCGTTGT
This sequence comes from Paludibacteraceae bacterium, assembly GCA_017937025.1. Taxonomy (GTDB): domain Bacteria; phylum Bacteroidota; class Bacteroidia; order Bacteroidales; family Paludibacteraceae; genus UBA4363. The sequence continues at coordinate 56,107 of JAGBEJ010000011.1, forward strand.
GGATAACTAATTGTCGTTTACGATTAACGCAGACAAAATTACCTAATTCTTTTGAAAAACAAAAATAAATCGTAATTTTGTAAGCGTTATGCCTGAGCGAAGAGCGTAACTTGTATGCCAAGGGCTTCTGCGCAAGTCTGCGGCTGTCTTTCCGAAGATTTGTAAATTCTTAATAAATATCTAATTCATAAAACCTTAATTGACTATGAAAAAATTCATGGATGAAAACTTCTTGTTGCAGACAGAGACAGCACAGGAACTTTATCACGAGCACGCAAAGAAGATGCCTATCATTGACTACCACTGCCACCTTATTCCACAGATGGTAGCCGAGAACAAGCGCTTCGAGTCTATCGCTCAGATTTGGCTTATGGGTGACCACTACAAGTGGCGTGCTATGCGTTCTAACGGTGTTGACGAGAGATTCTGCACAGGCAAGGATACTACTGACTGGGAGAAGTTTGAAAAGTGGGCTGAGACTGTGCCTTACACATTCCGCAACCCTCTTTACCACTGGACTCACCTCGAGCTGAAGACCGCATTCGGCATCAACGAGACTTTGAATCCAACTAACGCAAAGGCTATATATGACAAGTGTAATGACCTTATCGCTAACGACCCTAAGTTCACTCCACAAGGCCTTATGAACTTTTATAATGTAGAGGTTGTTTGTACTACTGACGATCCTGTTGACACTCTCGAGTGGCACGACATGGTAGCAGCAGACAAGAACGCTAAGACTCGCATGATTCCAGCATGGCGTCCAGACGCAGCTATGAATATCGAGGCTGCAACTTGGAAGGCTTACATTGAGAAGCTTTCTAAGGTTTCCGATACAAACATCGCTACATTCGCTGACCTCATCGCTGCATTGCAGAAGCGCCACGACTTCTTCGCATCTAAGGGATGTAAGTTGTCTGACCACGGAATCGAGGAGTTCTACGATGAGCCATATACAAATGCAGAGATCGACGCTATCCTTGGCAAGGCTCTCTCTGGACAGACTCCTTCTGTTCTTGAGCAGCGCAAGTTCAAGCACGCGTTCCTCAAGGAGATGGCAATCATGGATTACAACGCAGGATGGACTCAGCAGTACCACTACGGCGCAATCCGTAACAACAACACAAAGATGTTCAACAAGCTCGGCGCTGACACCGGTTTCGACTCAATCGGCGAGTTCACTACAGCTAAGGCTTGCTCACACTTCCTCGATGAACTTAATGTTGAGAACAAGTTGACTAAGACTATCCTTTACAACTTGAACCCATGCGCTAACGAGGTGATCGCAACAATGCTCGGTAACTTCCAGGACGGTTCTTGCCCAGGCAAGATTCAGTTCGGTTCAGGATGGTGGTTCCTCGATCAGAAGGACGGTATGGAGAAGCAGATGAACGCTCTTTCATTGCTCGGTCTTCTCAGCCGCTTCGTAGGTATGTTGACAGACTCTCGTTCGTTCCTCTCTTACCCACGTCACGAGTATTTCCGTCGTACGTTGTGTAACCTCGTAGGAAATGACGTTGAGAACGGTCTTATCCCTTACACTGGATATGAGAAGGAAAGAGTTCAGCAGATGATTGAGGATATTTGCTACAACAACGCAAAGGGTTTCTTCAACTTCTAATAGACTGAAATCTCACTGATATTATGGCAAAGGCTCGCATGGTTGCGGGCCTTTGTTATTATAGGGCGTCTTTAACTTAATTTGGCAAAAACTCTTGTTTCACTGAGTAGTTAATGTTATATTTGCCCTCTGAAATCATTTTTATCATACAATAAACATTTTTAAAAACATGGCAAAAGTTGTAACATTGGGTGAAATCATGTTGAGATTGTCACCAGAGGCAAACAGAAGATTCGTTCAGGCTGAGAAGTTTGAGGTAATCTACGGTGGTGGTGAGGCTAACGTTGCTGTTAGTGCTGCTAACTACGGACACGAGGCTTATTTCGTAACAAAACTTCCTAAGCATGAGATCGGTCAGAGCGCTGTTAACGCACTCAGAAAGTATGGCGTTAAGACAGACTACATCGCTCGCGGTGGCGACCGTGTAGGTATCTACTATGCTGAGACTGGTGCTTCTATGCGTCCTTCAAAGGTTATCTACGACCGCGCAAACTCTGCAATCGCTGAGGCTGATGCAACAGATTTCGATTTCGACGCAATCATGAAGGGAGCTTCTTGGTTCCACTGGTCAGGTATCACTCCTGCAATCTCTGACAAGGCTGCTGAGCTGACTAAGCTTGCTTGCGAGGCTGCAAAGCGCAACGGTGTTACAGTTTCTGTTGACCTGAACTTCCGTAAGAAGCTCTGGACTTCAGAGAAGGCTCAGTCTATCATGAAGCCTCTTATGAAGTATGTTGACGTTTGCATCGGCAACGAGGAGGACGCAGAGCTTTGCCTTGGTTTCAAGCCAGACGCTGACGTTGAGGGTGGTAACACTGACGCTAAGGGTTACGAAGGCATCTTCAAGGGCATGATGCAGGAGTTCGGATTCAAGTATGTTGTTTCTACACTCCGTGAGTCTCTTTCTGCAACTCACAACGGCTGGAAGGCTATGATCTACAACGGCAAGGAGTTCTACGTTTCTAAGCGTTATGACATCATGCCTATCATCGACCGTGTAGGTGGTGGTGACTCATTCTCAGGTGGTCTTATCCACGGTCTGCTCACTAAGGGCAACCAGGGTGACGCTCTCGAGTTCGCTGTAGCAGCTTCTGCATTGAAGCACACTATCAACGGTGACTTCAACCTCGTATCTGTAGAGGAGGTTGAGAACCTTGCTGGTGGTTCTGCAAACGGACGTATCCAAAGATAATTTTGCTGGTCGGCTGAATTCCTTCAGCCGACCGCTTTTTTATAAAAACATTCATTTTCAAATAATAAAATGGCAAAGTTTGATAAGTTCCAGGTGATGGCTAAGATAGCAGCTGCACCTATGGTTCCTGTTTTCTATAGCAAGGACGTTGACGTTTGCAAGAACGTTGTGAAGGCTTGTTACGATGGCGGTGTTCGCGCATTCGAGTTCACAAACCGTGGCGATTTCGCACATGAGGTTTTCGCAGAGTTGAGCAAGTGGGCTAGCAAAGAGTGCCCTGATTTGGCTCTCGGTATCGGTTCTGTAGTTGACGCTCCAACAGCTGCTCTTTACATCCAGCTTGGCGCTAACTTCATCGTTGGTCCATTGTTCAACCCAGATGTAGCAGTAGTCTGCAACCGTCGTTGCGTTACTTACTGCCCAGGCTGCTTGACTCCATCGGAGATCGGCAAGGCTCAGGAGGTTGGATGCGACTTCACTAAGGTATTCCCAGGTGATGTTGTTGGTCCTAACTTGGTTAAGGGTCTTATGGCTCCAATGCCATGGTCTAAGATCATGGTTACAGGTGGCGTAGCTCCAGAGAAGGATAACCTCGAAAAGTGGTTCGCTGCTGGCGTGTTCTGCGTAGGAATGGGTTCTAAGCTCTTCCCTAAGGACAAGGTGGCAGCTCAGGATTGGGCATACGTTACTAACAAGTGCAAGGAGTGCTTTGATGTTATCAGCGCAATCCGCAAATAATATTTGAATATTCGGGCGAGTTACAGTTTGTCTAAAACGGCATGACGGTAACTCGTCTTTTTTAATAACCTTAATTCTTTAATTTATGGCAGATGTAAAAACTGTAACAGAGAAAATCGGCAAATACCGCTGGACCTTTGCGGCACTCCTGCTTTTCTCTACTACAATCAACTACATGGACCGAAACGTTATCGGTTTCTTGAAGGATTATATGTGTTCACCAGAAGGCTTTGGCTGGAGCTCACAGGATTTCTCCTACCTGACTTCTATTTTCACATTATTCTATGCAGGCTTCACACTTGTAGCAGGCTGGATAATCGACAAGGTGGGAACTAAGATTGGTCTTGCGGCTTCTCTGATTCTCTGGTCTGTAGCTGGTATTCTCAGCGCATTCATGGGCAAGTCTCTTGTTGCTCACTGTGTTGCTCGTTCTTTGTTCGGCGCAGGTGAGGCAGGTAACTTCCCTTCATCTATCAAGGCTGTGGCAGAGTGGTTCCCTAAGAAGGAGCGTGCTTTGGCTACAGGTATCTTCAATTCAGGATCTAACATCGGTGCAATGATATGCGCTATCTTCGTGCCTTGGTGCTTGCTCACTTGGGGCGATGGCAATGAGGCATTCGGCGTTTTCCACGGATGGCAGATGGCATTTATCATCACTGGTCTTCTCGGCTTCATCTGGCTTATCTTCTGGGGCAAGATTTACAAGTCTCCAAAGCAGAAGTTGGCTGAGGGTGTAATCACTCAGGCTGAGTTCGACTACATCAACAGCGATGCAGACGACAAGGCTGCAGCAGAGAGCGGTGACGACCAGGGCTCAGTTTCATGGGGCAAGATGCTTACTTACAAGCAGACATGGAGCTTCGCAGTAGGTAAGTTCCTTACTGACGGTATATGGTGGTTCCTCCTCTTCTGGTTGCCAACTTACGTTAAGCAGCAGTTCTGCGGTGACATGTCGGCTGACGATACAGCATACACTGTGATGATCACTAACTTTATTGTATTCGGTGTTGCTATCGTAGGTTCAGTTTACGGCGGTTCTATTCCGTTGACTCTTATGAACAAGGGTTGGGAAACTTACAAGGCAAGAATGACTTCGCTTCTTATGATTGCGGTTCTTCCTTTGTTGCTTCTTCTCACACAGACAGCTGCTGGCGTAGGAGGCGTAGGAAGTATGACAGGACTTGTTCTTGCTATCACAATCATCTCGCTCGCAGGTGCTGCTCACCAGGCTTGGTCTGCAAACTTGTTCTCAACAGTTTCTGACATGTTCCCTAAGAAGGCTGTAGGTACAGTTACTGGTATCGGTACTGCTATGGGAGGTCTTGGAGGCGTTCTCGTTCAGCTTCTCGCTGGATACTGCGACGGTAAGCTCGGAACACAGCTCGGTTATACCGTTATGTTCTCAGTTTGCGCATTCGCATATCTCCTGGCATGGGGTGGCATGAAGTTGCTCGTTCCTAAGTTCCAGAAGATAACAGATCTTTAATTCTGTATAAGAATATTATAAAAATGAAAAGTGCCAAGATTTAGTGTCTTGGCACTTTTTATTTTGTGAAAAATGTAGGATTTTTGGGCAATCATTCAAAACAATTAAAACACCGATAAAAATGCAGAAGTCTCCAATAGCATACATGTATGTTTTCTTGGCTTTTGCATTGTTTTTACCATGCTCGGCTATTGCAGCGAGACTGAGCGGAACTGTGTATGATTCACAGGGCGAAAGTCTTGTCGGGGCGTTAGTGAAAGTTGACGACGGGAAATCTGTTGCGCTGACAGGACCGGACGGCAGTTTTAGCTTTGACCTAACTGATGGCGCGCATAGCATCTCGGCGGAGTTCATGGGGTGCGAAAAGTATGACAAGCGTTTGAACTTGTCATCTGACAAGCACATAAAAATAACCCTTCATGAGATGGCGACCGACCTTGACGAAGTGGTCGTGAGCGCGACTGCGACCCGTGAGAAACTGAAGGAGGTGCAGATAGGCGTGGAGAAGGTCGCGATAGCGGAGCTGGCAAAGACACCTTCGTTTTTAGGCGAGAACGACATAATGAAGAGCATTCAGACATTGCCTGGTGTAAATGCTGAAAGTGAGGGCGCGAGCGGATTTCAGGTGAGGGGAGGCACATCGGCTCAGAATCTTGTGCTTCTGGACAACGCCACAATCTACAATGCCGGACATCTGCTCGGATTCTTCTCGGCGTTCAACGACAACATACTTGCGAACGCCAATCTCTACAAAGGCCTAATCCCGGCGTATTTCGGTGGTGCGACATCGTCGGTTCTTGATATTTATACAAGAATCCCGAACATGCATCGTTATCACGGTTCGGTGAGTGTCGGCCTTCTTTCAGCGAAGGCTTCGGTAGAAGGTCCTATCGTCAAGGACAAACTGTCGTTCGGTGTGGCGGCGCGTCGAAGCTATTTGGATTTGTTCTTGAAAATGACCGACGACTACAAGAACAATGTGCTGAATTTCTATGACATAAACGCTCGTGTGGACTGGAAAGCGTCTTCAAAGGACAGAGTGTCGCTGTCGTTCATTTATACGCGCGACAATATGGGACTTGTCGATTTGATGGACTTGGAGTGCAGCAATCTGGCTTGGACGCTGGACTGGCGCAGGACTATAAACGAGCATTGGCGTAATGCACTGACTGCGAGCATGACATATTATGACAGCAACACGGGAGCAAAGATTTTCGACAATAAATATGACATGGGCAGTTTCATTCACGAGTATAAACTGCGTGAATCGGCTGTTCTTCAGACATCGCATCACACAGCTCGTGCAGGCGCAGAAATAAAACTGTATGGTGTGGAGTCGGCAGACTGGACTATAAACTTGCTGAAGCAGCGTGAAAAAAGAAACGCTTTCGAGGCGTCCGCCTGGCTGGCTGACGATTGGAGTCTGGCGAAAAAGCTCGATTTGTCGGCGGGACTGCGTTTTGTGGTGTTCGGCGTTCTCGGCGGCAGTCCTTATTACGACTTGGATGAGGATATGAACATCCTGAAAACATATAATCCGTCGTTGACAGAGCTTGTGGAGACGTATTTCTCGGTAGAGCCGCGTGTCAGTCTTAATTACAAGGTTTTGGATAATCTGAGTCTGAAGGCTGGCTATAGCCTCACGACACAGAACCTGCAGGCGATACGCAACGCTGGAACGACAATGCCTATCGACCGTTATGTGATGACGAGCAACATCGTAGAGCCGCAGAAAGCGCATCAGGTGAGCGCCGGAGGCATCCTTTCGCTCAAGGATGGCGGCTGGGAAATTTCGGCAGAAGGGTATTACAAGGAGATAGAAAATGTGTACGATTATGTGGACGGCAAGTTCTTCTTCAGCGAGATAGAAATGGAGCGCATAATCAGGGGCGGTCGTGGACGCTCCTACGGCATGGAACTGCTGCTGAAGAAGTCCTATGGCAAACTGACGGGCTGGCTTGGCTATACACTGTCGTGGTCGCAGAACAAGATAAACGGAATAAATAACGGAAAGTGGTATAATGCGAGCAACGACCGTCGCCACGACGTGTCCATCGTGCTGATGTACGACTTGCCACGTCACTGGGACATTTCGGCGCTGTGGATGTTCAACACAGGTCAAGCGTATTCGGCGCCAAGTGCCAAGTACACCATCGGTGGCGAGACTTTTTATTATTACTCCGAGAGGAATGGATATAGGATGAATGATTACCATAGACTCGACATCAGTGTGTCGCACCGCAAGCGGACGAAGCATTTCGTGGAGCGTGTCTGGAGCTTCGGCTTTTACAATATATACGCTAGATATAACCCGTATATGATAACTTTTGAAGACGACAAAAATTCGCCTACAGGAACCAAAGCGACGCAAGTCTCTTTGTTCACAATTGTGCCTTCTGTGTCATTCAGCATAAAATTCTGACAATGAAGAGAACGTTGACATACACATCCTTAACCTCTATTGCTATTCTGGTGGCGATGCTTTCATCATGCACTCATCAGATTGAAATTGACTACAAGAGTGTGGAGAAGCAATGGGTAGTGGAAGCGAACCTTTCCGATGAAGGCACGCTGGTGAGGGTGTCCAAGACTGTGGATATGAATGACACGGTGCGGCAGCTCACTCCCGAGCAACTGCAAGATGTGCAGGTCAGCGTGTATGACGATGGGGGAGCGTCTGAGACGTTGCTTTTCGATGAGAAAGACGGAATGTTTCACGGAACGGCAATAAAAGCGGCGGAGGGCAGAACGTACAGAGTCGTATTCACGGAGGAAAGCGAGCATTCTGCAACGTCAAATGTCATGGCGGCGACGGAGCTCGTGAATGCGAAATGGCAGTGGATTAAAATGTTCAATAGCAAACTCCTTTTGTTTAAATTCAGCGTGAAGGATATTCCGAACGAATCGACATTCTTTAGGTACAGAATTTACCGCAACGGGGAATTGTACAAATGGACGGTCTTCAGGGACAAGGGCTATGAGAACATGAATGTCGTGGTTAACGTGGTCTGCATGTCGGAGGAGCAGATGAAAAAGGACGACCCGGACGACGATGACGTACTGCACGACGGCGACGAAATCCATCTTGAGGTGGAGACGATAAACCGCCGGACCTACGACTATCTGCATATTCTGAAGTCCATGTCAAACTCAGGCGCCAACCCGGTTTCGATGTTTGACGGCGCTTTGGGCTATCTTGCTGTTTATGTGCCTGTGAAATACGATTGCGTGTTCCAGAAAAGCGACATTTCTGGGCAGTGATTTTATCCAAAGAGCGCTTCTAACGCTTTGATTCTCCTTGTCGATTCCTCGCCGAATTTCGCCATTGACTTGACAACCTCTTCTTTCGTGCGAGCCTTGTCCAGATTCGTTTTCGAGAAGAATTTGTCGGCATAGCAAATAAGCTTTTCTTCCAGAGTGACAGGCGAGTAGTCTTTGAGTTCAAGTGGCAGATTCTGTCTTATTATGTCTTCTTTGGTGATGCCTGTTCCGGTGTGTCTTTCGCACACTCGAGCGAACATTTCCAGCCCTTCCTTTCTCAGTATCTCCGCTCCCAGTGTGCCGTGCTTGATGTATGGCTCTTTGCCGTGGCACCCGAGGTCCTTGGCGTCGCACATGAATATGCCGATGTCGTGCAGCATGGCGCCGGCTTCCACAAAATCCATGTCAATATCCAGTTCCTTGTGCTTCGCCGCCAGTTCCAGCGCCTTGTCGGCCACGGCTCTGCTGTGCTTCAAGAGAATGTCGTGCGCAATTTCGTTGTTTTGGTAGTATCTTTGTATCAGATTTAGATAGTCGATCATTATAGAAACGTTTCGTTGATTATGATTCCAAAGATAGCGATTAAAAAGATAACTGTGGCGGTATTGTTGTCGGTGGCGGCAATGTCTTTGTGCCGTGCGGCAGACGGAGTGAAGGTGGGCGCAGAGTGCGTTCAGGAGTATTTCGGCGCGATAAAAGGCAAGCGTCTCGCAGTCGTAGCCAATCAGACCTCGGTGGTGTGCGGTGTTCACCTCATTGACACACTGAAAAGCTCGGGCTTCGACGTCGTCAAGGCATTCGCGCCGGAGCATGGGCTTCGCGGCAAGGAGGATGCCGGCGCGGTCGTCGCTTCTGGAGTGGATGTGAAGACGGGCGTCAAGGTCGTTTCCATATACGGGAAACAGAAGAAGCCGACGGCAGAGATGCTTTCGGATGTTGATGTCGTGCTGTTTGACATACAGGATGTGGGCGCGCGTTTTTATACATACATAAGCACGCTGCATTATGTGATGGAGGCTTGCGCCGAGAACAGTAAAAAACTGATAGTCCTGGACCGTCCGAACCCCAATGATACGGTGGACGGCCCTGTGCTCAAGGACTCGTCGTTGCGCTCATTTGTAGGGCTTGACTTTCTGCCAGTGCTTCACGGTTGCACAATGGGCGAGCTGGCGATGATGATGAATGGCGAGGGCTGGCTCGCTAATGGGGTGAAATGCGACCTTGCCGTGGTTAAGTGCGAAGGCTGGAAGCACGGCGATGCGTGGAGCCTTAAGATAAAGCCGTCGCCGAATCTGCCTAATGATTTGGCCATCAGGCTTTATCCGTCGCTCTGCCTGTTTGAGGGTACGAATGTGAGCGTCGGCAGGGGCACATACCGTCCGTTTTCGGTTGTCGGTTATCCAAAGAAATCCTGCGGACATCACAAATTCATTCCGCGTCCGATAAAAGGCATGGACGGCAACCCGATGCACAAGGGGCATACGTGTTATGGATTAGACCTGCGCAAGGATTTGAAGACCAAGGGATTTTCCTTGAAATATCTCTTGCTCATGTATGATAAAATCGGGTGCGACTCTCTGTTCTGGGGCAATAGCAAATTCTTCGACAAACTTGCAGGCACATCGGAGCTGAGAACGCAGATTCAGAACCATGTTCCGGAAATGGAGATTCGTGAATCTTGGCAGGCGGATTTGCGCAAGTACAGCGCTATGCGAAGGAAATATCTGCTTTATTAGTCGTTCTTGGGCATACGCAGCATGACCACAAGGTCAAGTACGGCGGAAATCATCAGAGTCAAGACCCAGATGTCGTTCTGCCTGTACATCAGGTAACCGCTGAACAGCAGAAGAAGCGTCGATATGAATTGCGTGTTCTGCAGTCTTCTGACTCTGAAGTCGTCGGTGTGCTTGAACGACATGACGCGCAGCGCAATCATTCCTGCCGCACCGATGCAGAATACAATGAACGCGTGCTCGTTACCGAAGAAGTAAAGCACTACGCCTATAACTGCCAGTATTCCAGACAGAAGATAAATCGAGTTTGTTATTACGCTTTTGCTCATAATCAGTTTTCTATGATGAAGACATCCTCGTTTTCTTTTCTCATGAGGTATTCCTCTCTGGCTTGATGCTCCAGACGGCTCTTGTCTTCTTTGAATTTGTTTATTTCGGCTTTCGTGTCGTTTATCTTCTGCTCATATTCCTCTTTCTCTTTATTCAGTTTGTTGGCTTTGGCTGTCTCTTTGCAGCTTCGCAGAACGCTGTTTTCGCCGAATACAATGACGAGCGCGGCAACAAATCCGACAATGACGAATTTCACAATAAGAAGAATGTTCTTGTTCTTCTTTTCTGTGCCGTTTTCCAAGTTAGGCTCTTGCTGTTCGTTTATTATCTCGTCCATTTTGTGCAGTGTGTTTTTTTTATGCCGCAAATATAATTGTTAGTTGTGAAAAAAGGGATTATCTTTGTGTGCAAACAAAAAAAGCAGATGGAAAATTTCGTTGTCTCAGCGCGTAAATATAGACCGACCACATTCAAGTCAGTAGTGGGTCAGCCTGCGCTTGTCGCGACTTTGAAGAATTCCATCCAGACCAACAGACTGGCTCATGCGTATCTGTTCTGCGGTCCGCGTGGCGTGGGCAAGACCACATGCGCGAGAATCTTCGCCAAGACGATAAACTGCGAGCATCTGACTCCGGATTTCGAGGCGTGCAACGAGTGCCAGTCCTGCAAATCATTCAACGACCAGCGTTCGTTCAATATCCATGAGCTTGACGCCGCATCCAACAACTCTGTCGAGGACATAAGGCAGCTTATAGAGGAAGTGCGTGTACAGCCGCAGGACGGCAAGTACAGCGTCTTCATCATAGACGAGGTGCACATGCTCACGACGGCAGCCTTCAACGCGTTCCTCAAGACATTGGAAGAGCCGCCTGCTTATGCGATATTCATACTCGCCACGACAGAGAAACACAAGATAATCCCTACGATTCTGTCACGTTGTCAGGTTTATGACTTCAACCGCATCGGTGTGTCCGATATAGTCGGGCATTTGGAGTATGTGGCGAAGTCGGAGAACGTGCAGGTGGAGACCGAGGCTCTGAACGTGATAGCCCAGAAGGCCGACGGCGGAATGCGTGACGCGCTCTCGACATTCGACCAGGTTGTTAGCTTCTGCGGCAACAACATAAAGTACAAGGATGTCATTGAGAACCTCAACGTTCTCGACTACAATTATTATTTCCAGATAGTGGATGCGATGCTGCAATGCGATGCTCCAAAGGTCATGATGATACTTGACGAAATCCTGTCCAAGGGATTCGACGGAGCGCATTTCGTGTCCGGGCTGTGCAGCCATCTGCGAAACGTCCTCGTGTGCAAGGATGAGCAAACCGTGAAACTGCTTGAGGTAGGCGCCTCGATAGGCGAGACTTATAAGGCGCAGGCTGGCAAATGCGAGCTGCAGTTCCTCTACGACGCCCTCCGCATCGTCAACGAATGCGACTTGAGGTATCGGCAGAGCAACAACAAACGTTTGATGATAGAGGTTATGCTTATCCGGCTGTGTCAACTGCCGGCAAAAAAAAAATGAGGTAGAGCCTGATTCTGCCATATTCGACTTTGACGAGTTCTCGGAAGGTTTGGATTGGCTGGCTATCTCAAACGTATTCGCCACACAGACTCCTCAGCAAACTCCAGCGCCACAGCCACAAGCACAGGTCGCGGAAACCGTTCAACAGTCAGTTGTCAGCAGACCGGCTCCTGCGGTTGCGAAACGTGCGCCAGGCAAGCCTTCAAACTCAAGCACTGCGTTGCCTCACGGCATTTCCATTTACGGCACAAGCAAGCAGGCGGAGGAAGAAGAGGCAGCTAAGGCTCAGAGTAAGAAAAACAGGAATTATAGATTTGACGAGTCGTCGTTGAGGATGGCATGGTTCGCATATTCCGACAAGATTCCAGAGAAACTGGTTCTCAGCCAGACAATGAAGTGCGCCTCGACACTGTCTATAACAGCGGAAAACGAAATCACCGTCACCGTTAGCAATTCGTACCAGCAGAACGACTTGCAGAACGAGATGCAAGAAATACTCGCCTTCATGTCCGATGAATTGAGAAACGACAACATAAAGATGAAAATAGTCGTTGACGAGAACATTACAACCGGATTGAACAAGACCGATGCGGAGATGTTCCGTGAGATGAAGGAAAATAACGAGATACTGAAATTCCTCTCCGAAGAACTTGATTTGGAGATATAAATAATCAATATGTTTTTAGATACAATCAAAGCGCGAATTCCCTTTGTTTTATTAATAGCACAGACTTTAGCAACAAACACTATGGCACAGACAGAACACACAAATCCCTTTTTCGTAGAATACAGCACACCACACCAGACACACCCGTTCGACAAGATAAAGAACGAGGATTTCCTGCCAGCAATGAGAGAGGGCATGAAGCGACAAAAAGCGGAAGTGGACAGCATTGTGGCTAATCCAGAGAAACCGACGTTCCAGAACACGATAGTCGCTCTGGAGAACAGCGGCGAACTCTTGAACCGCGTGCAGCTGTGTTTTTACAATCTGATGTCGGCCGAGAACAACGAGGAACTTGAGAAAATCGCAGTAGAGATAGCTCCTGAGGAAACCGAGCATTCGAATTACATATCGCTGAACGAGAAGCTTTTCGAAAGAGTCAAGCAGGTGTATGAGGATTGCAAAAAAGCGAATCTTGACGTCGAGGACAGAATGTTGCTGGAGAATACTTACAAAGGATTCGTGAGAAGCGGAGCTAATCTCAACGAGGCTGACAAGGAGAAATACAGAGAGATGAGCAAGAAGCTCAGTCTGGCGTGTCTGACATTCGGACAAAACGTCCTGAAGGCGACAAACGACTTTGAACTGCTCATAACCGACAAGAGTGATTTGAGCGGTCTGCCGGAAGATGTCTGCATGGCGGCCAAGGAGCGCGCCGAGGCGAAAGGCAAGCTGGGGTGGCTCTTTGATTTGAGCTATCCGAGCTATTCCGCTTTCATGAAATTCTCCGACAGGAGAGAACTGCGCCAGAAACTCTATATGGGCTATAACACAAAGGCTTACGGCGGCAAGTTCGATAATCAGGAAGTGGTGAAAGAAATCGTGAACTTAAGACGACAGATAGCGAATCTTCTTGGTTATAAGAGATTTGCTGACTATGTCCTTGAGAACAGAATGGCGGAGAATCCAGGCAATGTTTATGATTTGCTGGACAAACTGCTGGACGGATACAAACCATTCGCCAAGAAGGAAGTGGCTGAGCTGCAGTCGTTTGCCAAGGAGAATGGTGCAGATTTCGATTTGCAGCCATGGGACTGGAGTTTCTATTCTCGTAAGCTGAAAGAAAAGAAGTACGATATAAATGACTCTATAGTAAAGCCTTATCTTGAACTTGAGAAGGTGAAGAAGGCTGTGTTCGGTCTTGCGACTTCATTATACGGCATCACATTCAGAAAAAACAGCGAAATACCTGTCTATCACAAGGATGTTGAGGCTTTCGACGTTTACGATGCCGACGGCACGTTCCTGGCTGTGCTTTACACCGACTTCCATCCGAGAGCCGGCAAACGCAACGGCGCGTGGATGACCGAATACAAGATGCAGTGGATGGAGAATGGAGTAGACAGCCGTCCGCACATATCGCTTGTGATGAACTTCTCACGTCCGGTGGGCGACAAGCCGGCTCTTCTCACGTTCGACGAGCTGACGACGTTCCTGCACGAGTTCGGACACTCGTTGCACGGCATGCTGGCCAAGGGCAAATACGCGTCGCTGAGCGGAACGAACGTCAAGAGGGACTTCGTGGAGATGCCGTCGCAGCTTATGGAGAACTGGGCTTATGAGAAAGAGTTCCTCGACGGTTTCGCTGTGCATTACCAGACAGGCGAGAAGATACCTCAGCAGATTATCGACAATATCCGCGCTTCGCAGAATTTCAACACAGGATACGCGTGCCTCAGACAGTTGTCGTTCGGCTATCTGGACATGGCTTGGCACATGCAGACCGAGGAGTTCAAGGGCGATGTGGCTGCCTTCGAGCGCAAGGCGTGGAGCAAGGCTATTGTGTTGCCGGAAGTCGATGGCACGTGCATGAGCGTGGAGTTCAGCCACATATTCGACGGAGGCTATGCTGCGGGGTATTACGGATACAAGTGGGCGGAAGTGCTGGATGCTGATGTGTTCTCTGTGTTCAAGAAAAACGGAATATTCAACAGAGAACTGGCAGAGAAATTCAGACGCGAGGTGCTGGAAAAGGGCGGCAGCGAGCATCCGATGGCGCTTTACAAGAAATTCATGGGTCGAAAACCTAAGACCGATGCTCTTCTGCGTAGAAACGGAATTATAAAGTAGCGGTCGGGGCACGTTTTCCATGTGTGCTAAATCTCTTGTTAAAAGACTAAAAAATGATTATGTAATGTCTATTTATTTGCCTATTAGGTTTGTAAATAATAACTTTGCTATTTACAACCAAAAAGACACGTAAATGATAGACTATATAAAGGGAACTCTTGTAGAGCTCTCGCCAACCGAGGCCGTGATAGAGCAGGGCGGTATCGGTTACAGTGTGAACATAACTTTGCAGACTTATTCGGCTCTTTCCGGTGTGAAGGAGACGAAGCTCTATATCTACGAGGCCATAAGAGAGGATGCCCATCTTCTCTACGGTTTCGAAAACAAGACAGACAGAAAGCTCTTTCTATTGCTGCTGTCGGTGTCGGGTGTCGGCGCAAACACGGCGCGCATCATCATGTCGTCAATGACTTCGCCTGAAATCAAAAGCGTCATACTCGCTGGCGATGTCAAGGCATTGAAGTCGGTCAAAGGCATAGGCGCCAAGACGGCGGAAAGAATAATCGTTGACATAAAGGACAAACTCGACAAGCTCGAGATAGCCGATATTCAGGCTGCCGGCAGCATAGGCAAGTCGAGCGAGGAAATGGAAGAGGCTGTCCAGGCGCTTGTGATGCTGGGATTCGGCGCTCAGCAGGCAAAGAAGGCGGTAGAAAAGGCGAGCGAGCAGTCCCCAGATGTTCCTGTTGGTCAGTTGGTGAAGTTGGCGTTGAAAATGATTTAAATTACTTTCTTGAGCAGGGCTTGAACTACTTTAAGAAAATAATCATCGCTTTGGCGGCCATTGTCGCTCTGACAACCGCAGTGGGAGTGTATTCACGTCCTGCTGGGTCCGACATTTCATTGACTTCCGAAGACGATTACGAAACAGATGACAAACCGTCTGCATCGCGCTATGGCGTCAAGAACACGTCAGAAATTACGTCCGAATCAATGGACGAGAAATATCCGATTGACGTGCCAGACCCAAGCGGTGTGAACTCTGGCATTGAGTTCGACCCGACCACGGGACTGTATTTCTTCCGCACAAAAGTAGGCGACGAGGACCTCGTCACTCCGTTCTCGATGACCGAGGACGAGTACATGGACTATAGCACAAAGCAGTCCATGCGCGACTATTGGCGCGACCGCATAAGCGAGGAAACAAACAGGGAAAAGAGCAAGAAGTTCTCATTGAGCGACATACACTTCGGACTCGGAAAGGCGGAGAAGGTCTTCGGTCCGGGTGGTGTGCAGCTTAAAATGCAGGGTTCGGCAGAGTTGCTGTTCGGATTCAAAATCAACAGAATACAGAACCCGGCATTGTCCGAAAGATTGAGGAAACCGTCTCCGGTATTCGACTTCGACGAGAAAATCCAGCTGAACGTGACAGGAAAAGTGGGCGACCGTGTGAATTTCGGTCTGAACTACAATACCGAGGCGTCTTTTGACTTCGACCAGTCCAAAGTGAAACTCGCCTATGAAGGCAAGGAGGACGACATCATAAAGAAACTGGAGGCAGGTAACGTGTCGTTGCCGCTGAACACGTCACTCATACGCGGAAGCTCGGCGCTGTTTGGTATTCGTGCCGACCTGCAGTTCGGCAAACTGAGCGTCAATGCGGTGGTCAGCCAGCAGGAGAGCGAGAGCAAGACCATAAGTCTGAAGAATGGCGCGCAGAAAACGGCTTTCGAGGTGGACGCTCTTGATTATGACGAGAACCGCCATTTCTTCTTGTCGCAGTACTTCAGAGACAATTACGAGAAGGGCATGAGCAAACTGCCTTATGTCTCGACAGGAGTGGAGATAAACAGGGTGGAGGTTTGGATAACCAACAAAACTGCCAATTTCGACCAAAGCCGCAACGTCGTGGCGTTTCTTGACCTCGGCGAGACCGACAAAATAAAGAACACTGTGTGGACAGTGAAGACTCCCGGATTGCCTTCCAACAAAGCGAACTCATTGTATGAGGATGTCGTGGCGCTTGACGGATTGCGCGACATCGACAAGTTCAATTCTGTGATGCAGGTCGCTTATCCGGAGTCGTCGACCGATGTCGTAGGAGGCGAGGATTATGAGAAACTCGAGAGTGCAAGACGATTGAACGAAAACGAGTTCATCGTGAACAAGCAGCTCGGATATATTTCGCTGCGTAGCCAGCTCAATGCCGATGAGGTCTTGGCTGTCGCGTTCGAATATACATACGGTGGCAAGGTCTATCAAGTCGGTGAGTTCTCGTCAGATGGCGTGGAAGCGCCTAATGCCTTGGTGCTTAAGCTTATAAAAGGAACTGCGTTCTCGCCAGAACTCCCTAACTGGGATCTGATGATGAAGAACGTCTATTCATTGGGAACATCGCAGATACAGGCGGACGATTTCGACTTCAATGTGCTCTACCAGAGCGACTCGTCCGGCGTTTACATAAATTCCATACCAGAAGGAAATGTGCAGAACAAGCCTCTCATTCAGGTGATGGGGCTTGACCGTCTGGACAAGAGAAACCGCCTTCGTCCCGACGGCAACTTCGACTATGTGGACGGATTCACGATAATCCCTTCCACCGGACGCATCATATTCCCTGTGCTGGAGCCGTTCGGAAGCTACCTTGCGTCTAAGATAGGCAATGACGCCATTGCCAAGAAATACGTTTTCCAGGAGCTGTATGAATACACAAAAACCGATGCCGAGGAATACTCAGAGCACAACAAATTCACTATGCGAGGCGAGTGCAAGGGCAGCTCAAACTCGGAGATAAGCCTTGGGGCGATGAATGTGCCAAAGGGTTCGGTCAGCGTAACGGCAGGCGGAGTCACGCTTACAGAGAATGTCGATTACACCGTCGATTACACAATGGGTACGGTGACAATCCTGAATCAATCCATTATCGAGTCTGGAACATCAATCGATGTTTCGCTCGAGAGCCAGTCGTTGTTCAGCATGCAGCGCAAGACGTTGCTCGGAACGCACCTTGAGTACGCATTCAGCAAGGACTTCAGCGTTGGCGCGACAGTGATGCACCTGAGCGAGAAACCGCTTACGACTAAGGTCTCGGCAGGCGAGGAGCCGATTTCCAACACAATCTGGGGCGCGAATATCGCATATAAGCGTGAGAGCCAGATGATAACCAATCTGCTCGACAAGATTCCGTTCCTTGAGGCTAAGGCGCCATCGTCGTTCATAATAAACGGCGAGTTTGCGCAGCTGATACCTGGCCACCAGAAAGCGATTGGCGATGCCGGATATGCGTACATCGATGATTTCGAGGCATCCAAGACATCCATTAACATCCTGTATCCGTACTCATGGTTCTTGGCGAGCACACCGCAAGGCATGTTCAACGAAGGTAAGCTCATCAACGACATCGCTTACGGCAAGAACCGTGCGTTGCTCTCATGGTTTACCATCGACCCGCTCTTCACACGCAGCACATCGACGACACCTTCGCACATCCGCAAGGACGTGAACCAGTTGTCCAACCACTTCGTGCGTGAAATATCGGAGCAGGAGATATTCCCTAACCGTGAGCCGATAAGCGGTCAGTCCAACACGCTGACCGTGTTGAACTTGGCTTATTATCCAAAAGAGAGAGGACCGTACAACCTTGATGTTGACAACATAGCTTCGGACGGTACACTGCTTAATCCATCGTCACGTTGGGGCGGTATCATGAGAAAGCTGGACGTGACCGACTTCGAGGCGTCAAACATCGAGTACATAGAGTTCTGGATGATGGATCCGTTTGTGTACAAGAAGACAGCCAAGGGCGGTGACTTGTATTTCGATTTGGGAGAAATCTCCGAAGATATACTCAAGGACGGCAAGAAGTCGTTCGAGAATGGTTATTCAGCATCGGGCGACACGACTCAGACTGTGACTTCGGTGTGGGGACGCATACCAAAGACGCAATCGACAGTCAATGCTTTCGATAACGACGAAAGCGCGCGTAAATACCAGGATATAGGTATAGACGGATTGTCAACTGCAGATGAGCTGACGTTCCCGACGTACAGCGACTTCGTTGAAAAGTTCAGAGCCAAGGTGGCTCCAGAGTACATAAGCGAGATGGAGAAAGACCCGTTCTCTCCAATCAACGACCCAGCCGGCGATAACTACCATTACTACCAAGGAAGCGACTATGACGACGCCCAGACCAGCATACTCAACCGATACAAGAGATACAACGGCATGGAGGGCAACTCGCCTGTGTCAACGTCTTCCGAGTCGTACACCAACTCGGCTACGAACATACCAAACGTCGAGGACATAAACCAGGACAACAACATGAACGAGTATGAGAAGTATTTCGAATACAAAGTCTCTCTGCGTCCTGAGGATATGCAAGTCGGCAAGAATTACATTTCCGACAAGCTCTCGGTGAATGTGACACTGAAGAACGGCAAGACCGAGCAGGTGACATGGTATCAGTTCAAGATTCCAGTGAAGGATTACGACCAGAGCTACGGCACGATAAACAACTTCAAGTCAATAAGATTCATGCGTATGTTCCTCACCAACTTTGAGGACACAGTGAATCTGCGTTTCGGTACATTAGAACTCGTCCGTGGCGATTGGCGCAAGTACAAGAAGGAACTGTACGACCCTGCGTTGCCGCCAACGACGACTTCTACTATGCTGGAAATGTCAGTTGTGAATGTGGAGGAGAATGCCAACAAGACTCCAGTCAATTATATCCTTCCTCCGGGCGTCGAGCGTGAGCGCGACCCGAGCCAGACTCAGGTGCGTCAGGAAAACGAGCAGTCTCTGCAGATGCGCATCACCGACCTCTCGCCAAACGACGCGCGAGGAGTCTATAAGAAGACGCGGTTCGATATGCGCCAATACAAGCGCCTTCAGATGTTTGTGCATGCCGAGAAGTTTATCGACGATGTCACCAATCTGAACAACTCCGACTTGGCGTGCTTCATACGTCTCGGTAGCGACTTGAGCGAGAATTACTACGAGTACGAGGTGCCGCTGGCGCTCACTCCTCACGGATTGTACAGCCAGGATGAAAACTCGTCCGACAGGGCAATCGTATGGCCGGAAAGCAACAACATAAACTTCCCGTTCTCGATACTCACCGACCTCAAGAAGAACCGCAACAAGGCTAAGAGAAACGGCATTGCCGGCGTGACGTACGGACAGGAGTACTCGGAGTATGACCCTAACAACAACCACAACAAGATAACCATCAAGGGTAATCCTACGCTTGGCGATGTGCAGAACATTATGATCGGTATCCGCAACAAGTCAAGCGATGTGAAGTCAGGAGAAATCTGGGTCAATGAGTTGAGAATGACCGGTTTCAATGAGGACGGCGGTTGGGCTGCCATGGGTAACGCCACGTTGAACCTTTCCGACTTCGCCAGCGTGAATGTGGCTGGACGTGTTGAGACTGCCGGATTCGGCGGCATCGAGGACAATGTACAGGACCGCAGAATGGACGACTACACTCAGTTCAATGTCTCTACGAACGCTCAGCTCGGCAAGTTCTTCCCAGAGAAAGCCAAGGTCAGCATTCCTGTTTATTATGCTTACGGAAAGGAAGTGTCTAAACCTAAGTACGACCCGACAAATACCGACCTTCTGCTCAAGGAAAGCCTTGAGACACTGGAGACAGGACACGAGAGAGATTCGCTCGAAGACCTCGCCAAGACTGTGTACACAACCAAGAGTTTCAACATAACGAACCTCAAAGTGGACATCAAGAGCAAGAAGTTCCCTATGCCTTACGATCCTGCGAACTTCTCGCTGAGCTATGCCTACACCGAGGCCGACGAGCATAACCCTGACGTGCTGCGCAGCGTCACGAGAGACCACAAGGGTACGTTCATGTATCAGTACAATATTCAGCCTAAGCCTTGGGAACCTTTCAAGAAATTCAAGTCGCTGAGTAAGCCTATGTTCCGTATTATCAAGGATATAAATATCTATTATCTGCCTTCTTCTGTCAATTACGCGACGACGCTCAGACGCCAGTATGAGGAGGAGCAGGAACGCGACCTCACAGGCGCTGGCATAGACTACAAAGACCCAGACAACTCGCTGCTGACGGTGAGCAAGGACTTCCTCTGGACTCACGACTTCGACATAAAGTATGACTTCAGCAAGGAGCTGCGCTTCTCGTTCACATGTTCTGCCAACTCGCAGATAGACGAGACGAGGTATGCGCCAGTCAATAAGGAGTTGTTCCCAACGGAATACGAAAACTGGAAGGACACAGTCATGAGAAGCCTTCTGCACGGCGGTCAGCCTTTGGCTTATCAGCAGACATTTACTGCTAACTTCACATCGCCGCTCAACAAGATTCCTATCTTCAGCTGGATTACATCCAACGCCATGTACACCGGCAATTACACTTGGGACCGTGGCGCGCTGACGGCTGAGGACGAGGAGGCTGGCCGCAAATACTCGAGCATGGGCAACAACATCACGAGCCTCGGAACATTCCAGTGGGACGGACGATTGAACTTCGAGCAGCTGTATAACAAGTCGCCTTACCTTAAGCGCGCCAACCAGCGTTTCTCGTCGAGAAACTCGGCAAAGAAGAACAACAAGCAGTCGAACAAGCCTCTTGTCAAGACACAGAAGATAGTTCTGAAGAAGGGCGTGAAGAAGAGATTCACCCACCGGTTGAACACGACAAACGTCAAGCTCAAGGCGCTGGATTCCGACAGCGGCGAGTACAAACTCAAGTTCAAGGTCATCGACAAGAATACCATCGAGATAGACCCAAAGGAGGACAAGACGCTCACCGTGACTGTGAACGGCAAGAACCCTAACGAGAATCCGACTGGCGCTGGAGCGGTGCTTCAGGCTGCGGCTCGCGGTTTGATGCTGGTGCGTAACCTAACGTTCAACTACAGCACTTCCAACGGAATGGCGTTGTCGGGATTCTCGCCTGGCAGCGGCATTTTCGGACAGGACGGCAGCGCGCCGGGCGCATTGTTCGCCATCGGTATTCAGGAGCCGGGCTGGCTGCAGAACGCGTGGGACAAAGACTGGCTCGTGAAGGGTGACTCTACAATAAGCTCCGTGAACCGTACGCACACCGAGGACTTGCAGATAAAGATGACTCTCGAGCCATTCAATGGCTTCAAGGTGGACCTTGGCGTCGCAAGAAATTATGCTAAGAATACTCAGATACAGTATCAGTATGACGGCATGCCGAAGACATTCACAGGAACATTCTGCATGACGACCATAGCCATAGGAACATTGTTCAAGAGCTCTGGAAATGCCGACAACAACTATCACAGCGAAGTGTTCGACAAGTTCAAGGCCAACCGTGCGAAAGTCATAGCAGGTCTTGAGCGCAAGTATGAGGGAAAGACATATCCTTACCGTGGATTCATGGCGGAGGAGGGCGCTGTGGCGTTGGCAGGCAAGCAGTTCGACCCGGCTAACGGAACGTTCTCGCAGAACTCTGCTGAGGTGCTCATCCCGGCCTTCCTTAATGCTTACACCGGAACATCGTTGAGCCAGAGCGAGATAATACCGTCGATACTGCGTATGCTTCCTAACTGGCGCATTACTTACGACGGATTGTCGCGCATACCGTTCATCAAACGCTATTTCAAGAGCGTCAACCTCTCGCATTCGTACGTTTGTAAATATAACATCGGCGCGTTCTCGTCTTATGCTAATTACATAGACATGGACGGCGATTACGGCTTCATACCGGATGTGGCGACAGGCATGCCTAAGCCTTCGTCGAAATATGACATAGCGGCGGTTTCCATAACCGAGAACTTCAGTCCGCTCATCCGTGTTGACGCCACATTGAAGAACAGCCTGACCTTCAGCACAGAGTACCGCCGCGGACGAACAATGTCGCTCAACGTGGCGAGTGAGCAGCTCATCGAGTCGGGCAACAGCGAGTATGTGTTCGGTATCGGCTATCGTCTGTCGGACTTCGATTTGATTCTGCGTCTGAAGAACGACAAGGAGAACAAGGTGAACAACGACCTGAATCTGCGCCTCGACTTCTCGACCAAGAACACAAGCGCGTTGATAAGAAAACTCGACGACGAGAGCGTCGCACAGGCTACTTCGGGTGAGAAATCATACGGAATACAGTTCTCGGCAGAATACATCTTCAGTTCTAAGCTGAACATCAAGTTCTATTACGACTGGGAGAGCAGCGAGCCTCTCATCTCGTCTTCGTATCCGACGTCAAACCACAACTTCGGTATAAGTCTTAAACTCTTATTGACAAGATAGCGTATGATGAAATTTTACTGGCACATATTCCGCGATATGCGTTTGCACGTTTTGGCGTTGTTGATTCTCTTTTTAATGTCTCCTGCGCTTATGGCGGAGATACAGCGTCCAGTTAAGTGGAAATCTTCTGTGACGCGCATAGATGCGAACACTGCGCAAGTCAAGGTTGTTGCGACTATTGACGCCGGTTGGCACATCTATGGAACTGATATTCCAGAGGGCGGTCCTGTCGCCACGGAGTTTAAGGTTAAGTCGGTCTCTGGCGGCAAGCCTATGGGCAAGGAGCGGATTTCAGACCGTACATTAGAGTCAGGCTACGACGACACATTCATGATGCACATAGAATGGTATGTGTCCAGAATGGAGTTCACGCAGAACTTTGCTTTGGTGGATTCATTGCCTTTTGATGCGGTCATAACGGTTCGTTACATGTGCTGCAACGACGAGAGTTGTCTGCCGCCTTCTACCGAGAGATTCTCTTTTCATTTGGATGCGTTATTAGTTGAAGCGCCAATAGAAGTGATATTAGCACCGGAACCGCAGCAGTTCGCTGACGATGAGGCTTCTGCGAATAAAGACACAAGCGTTGCGGCATTGTCCGGAAACATCGTCTATTACGAGCAGGCTAAGGACAGCGGCTGGATTGAGCGGCAGTTTCCGTCATATTGGTTCGCAGGGAATACTGAGAAAGTCGAGCCGCAAAAGGCTACCGTCGTTGAGCAGTACGGATGGCGCTATCTGTTCATGGTTTTCCTGACTGGAATTATCGCCGGACTGCTCTCCATACTCACGCCATGCGTCTGGCCTGTCATTCCTATGACGGTCGGCTTCTTCCTGAAGAAAGGCGGCGGCAAGCGTGACGCGATGCTTTACGGCTTGTCCATTTTCCTTATTTACATGATTTTGGGAATGGTCATAACCGTCTTGTTCGGCGCCGACTCGTTGAACGGACTAGCGACGAACGCTTGGGTCAATATTGCGCTGTTTGTCATTCTTGTGGCCTTTGCATTGTCGTTTGTCGGACTGTTTGAAATAGAGCTGCCTTCTTCGTGGAGCAATGCCTTGAACAAGCAGGCGGAGTCGCATAAAGGCGGCTATCTCGGCATACTGTTCATGGCGAGCGTGCTTGTCATCGTGTCATTCTCATGCACCGGACCTATTGTCGGCACTTTGCTTGTGGAACTGGCTGTCGGCGATTCCATACTCAATCCGCTCATCGGTATGTCGGGCTTTGCATTGGCCATCGGACTGCCTTTCGCAGTCTTCGCCATGTTCCCTCGTTGGATGAACTCGTTGCCTAAGTCTGGCTCATGGATGCAGACCATAAAATATTTCCTCGCGGCCGTGGAGTGCTTGTTCGCTCTTAAGTTCCTGTCGGTGGCCGACCTCACTATGGGCTGGGGCATTCTTCCTCGCTGGCTTATGATAGCTTTGTGGGGAGCCATTGGACTGGCGCTTGCCATTGTCCTGCTGCGCAAGATTATCGTGGAGAGGCGTCAGAAGAACGTAGCGTGGGGCAGGGGCGTCGATGTGTTTGTTATGGCATTGTCGCTCAGTTTCTCGGTTTATATGTTCTCCGGCTTCTTAGGCAACAGTCTGAAGGAGGTGTCTGCCTTCCTTCCGCCAGTAGAGCCTGAGTCCCAGGTTTACACCGACCTCGATTCCGGATACGAGGCGGCGAGATTGTCCAAGAAACCGGTTTTCATAGATTTCACAGGCTGGGGCTGTGTCAATTGCCGCAAGATGGAAGGCAAGGTCATGACCGACGATGAGGTTAAGTCCATCATGTCTCGATACGTTGTCATCAGGCTTTATGTCGATGACAGAGAACAGCTGCCGGTTCGTCTTAAGGTTCCGGAGAACGGCGATTTTGTGGAGCTTGAGACTGTGGGCGACAAGTGGAGCTGGCTGGAGCGTGTGCGCTGGAATGCCAACACACAGCCGCTTTATGTGCTTACCGACACTGACGGCAATGCGCTGAACGTTACATATTCATACGACGAGGATATAAAGAAATTCTCGGATTGGCTGAAGACCGGATTGCAGAATTTTACTGACAAATAGTCATTCATTATGACGCATTTGTCATAACTGAAGCGCTTTTCGTCAATGGCAAACATTTTGCAGAGTAGGGTTTTGGCTTAAAAAACGAATTTAAAAGAAATCATATAATGAGTAACAACAAAGAAACTAAAGAGAACGAAGTAGAGGAGACATTGGATAACGCTAATGTAAACGAGGAGACTGAAGCTGCTGCAGATGTTCAGGATGAGGCTGCCGCAGATTCCGAAGTCGAGAAACTGAAAGAGCAAATAGCTGAGATTCAGGACGCTCATCTTCGTTTGAGAGCAGAGTTCGACAATTACAAGAAGAGAACAATAAAGGAGAAGGCGGAGTTGATAAAAAGCGCGAGCGAAGGCGTGTTTATGAATATCATTCCTCTCATCGACGACTTCGAGCGTGGAATACAGGCTGCCGAGAAAGCGCCTGATGTTGACTCTATCAAAGAGGGCATGATGCTTATTTATGATAAGTTCGTTAAGTTCCTCGAGCAGAACAATGTCAAGGAAATAGACACTAAGGACAAGGCCTTCGACACTGATTTCCACGAAGCTATAACAGCGGTGCCTGCTCAGTCCGACGACCAGAAGGGCAAAATCATTGACTGTGTTCAAAAGGGATACACTTTGAACGACAAGGTCATTAGATACGCGAAAGTCGTTGTCGCTCAGTAATTTTTAAGACGCAGGAGGAGTTTTCTATGGAAAAAAGAGATTATTATGAAGTGTTGGGGGTAAGCAAGACCGCCAGTGCCGATGAGATAAAGAAGGCTTACAGAAAGAAAGCCATACAGTACCACCCGGACAAGAACCCTGGCGACAAAGAGGCTGAGGAGAAGTTCAAGGAGGCGGCTGAGGCTTACGAGGTGCTGAGCAATCCTGACAAGCGTCAGCGCTACGACCAGTTCGGACACGCTGGCGTGAACGGCGGAGCTGGAGGCGGAGCGCAGTGGAGCGGCTCTATGGACGACATATTCAGCCAGTTCGGCGACATCTTCGGCGGACATTTCGGCGGCGGTTTTGGCGGCTTCGGTGGCTTCGGCGGCGGACGTACAAGAGCGAGCCGTGTGAACAGAGGCGCTGACCTCCGTGTCAAGGTGAAGTTGTCGCTCAAGGAGATTGCCACTGGTGTTGAGAAGCGCATCAAGATAAAGAAATACGTTCAGTGTACTCATTGCAACGGTTCTGGCTCAAAGGACGGCGCTACCGATACTTGTTCTACTTGTCACGGTTCTGGTTATGTGACTCGTGTGCAGTCCACGATTTTGGGACGTATGCAGACTCAGTCCGTGTGTCCTGACTGTGGCGGCGAGGGCAAGACGATAAAGAACAAATGTCCGCACTGCAAGGGCGAAGGCGTGGTGCTTGGCGAGGAAGAGGTTTCTTTCCGCATACCAGCCGGAGTGGCCGACGGCATGCAGCTGAATGTCAGCGGCAAAGGCAACGCGGCACGTCGTGGCGGTGTGAACGGCGACCTTCTGGTGCTTATTCAGGAAGAGCCTCACGCAGAGCTTATCCGCGATGAGAATGACTTGATATACAACCTGTTGCTTGACCTTCCGACAGCCATACTCGGCGGCAGTGTGGAGATTCCTACTGTCGATGGCAAGGTGAAGATGAAAATCGCAGCAGGAACACAGCCAGGCAAGATGCTCCGCCTTCGTGGCAAGGGCTTGCCAATCCTCAACGGCTACGGTTCTGGCGATTTGCTGGTCAATGTCTCTGTCTATATACCAGAGAGCCTGAGTCGTGACGAGAAGAAGATGGTGGAGAAACTGCAGGAGTCCGACAATATGAAGCCGACTTCTTCAGCCAAGGACGAGTTCATAAGAAGAGTGAAGAACATGTTCAATTGATTCTTCAGTCAAGATTGGAAATAGAAAAACGCCTTCGTTTTGTCGAAGGCGTTTTTCTTTATTCTTCTATATCTTCTTCTGTTTCATTTTCATTGTTGGGTTGCTGTGTCTGCTTTTCTCTCATCTTCTTTAATGGTCCATTGAAGGCCTCGAAGCATATTATCACAAGAATGGTGCAGACCGACGCCAGCGCATACATTCCTACACCACAAGCCATGCCTATCGCGGCAGTCACCCAAAGTCCGGCGGCGGTTGTCAGTCCGCGTATGACGTTTTTGTTCAGAAGGATAGTGCCTGCGCCTATGAATCCGATTCCGGTGACCACTTGCGCCGCGATTCTCGCAGGATCCATGCGCAATGTCATTTGGTCCTTTGGCAGATAGTCAAAGCCGTGCACTGAGATAATCATGAACAGCGCCGAGCCTAACGCCACGAGAAAATGTGTGCGGAAACCGGCGGCTTTTGTCCTGTATTCGCGGTCAAGTCCTATGAATGCTCCGAGAATCGATGCCACTAACAGTCTTATGATGAAGTCTAATTCCATATCGTTTTTGTGTGTTGTTACAGCGCAAAGATAATTCAAAACCTAAAAAAGCGCAAAGGCAACAGATTTCTCCGTTGCCTTTGTTACTTGTGGCGTGGCCGCCGTTATTCGTTCTCTTTCTTGGAGTCTTTCTTCTTGGCTCTTGTAGCCTTCATTTTCTCTATGTCCAGCACGATTTTCTTGTTCTCGTTGTCCAGACCGAGTCTCATTGTCTGACCTTCCTTTATGCCGTTCTTTATTATTATCTCGGACAATTCATCCTCGATGTATTTCTGCACGGCTCTCTTCAGCGGTCTCGCGCCGAACTGCACGTCGTACCCTCTCTCTGCTATGAATTCCTTGGCTTCGTCTGTTATCGTGAAGTCGTATCCGAGATTTTGTACTCTTGTGCGCAGCTTGTCTATCTCTATGTCTATGATAGACAGTATTGTCTGCTTAGACAGCTGGTCGAATATTATCACATCGTCCACTCTGTTCAGGAATTCCGGAGGGAATGTCCTGTTCAGGGCCTTTTGTATTATGCCTCTTGAGTATTCGGAGTTTATGCCGCCCACATACTTGTCGTCGGAGACGTTGTTGTCGAATCCCACGCCCTTGCCGAAATCCTTGAGCTGGCGCGTGCCGACGTTCGATGTCATTATTATTATCGTGTTCTTGAAATCGACTTTTCTGCCCAGTCCGTCGGTCAGTCGTCCTTCGTCAAGCACCTGCAGCAGCAGATTGAATACATCTTGATGCGCTTTCTCTATCTCGTCGAACAGCACGATGGAGTAGGGCTTTCTTCTGACTTTCTCGGTCAACTGTCCGCCTTGCTCGTAGCCCACGTATCCCGGAGGCGCTCCTATCAGTCTGCTTATGCTGAATTTCTCCATGTATTCGCTCATATCGACTCTTATTATCGAGTCAGTGGAGTCGAATATGAACTGCGCGAGCTGCTTTGCGAGTTCTGTCTTTCCCACGCCCGTAGGGCCGAGGAATATGAATGAGCCGATAGGCTTGTTTGGGTCCTTCAGTCCGACTCTGTTTCTTTGTATCGCCTTCACCACCTTGTCTATGGCGTCATCCTGTCCTATGACCTTGGATTTCAGCACTTGTGGCATCTGCAGCAGTCTCATGCCTTCGGTTTGCGCGATTCTCTGCACAGGCACGCCGGACATCATCGCCACGACTTCTGCAACCTTGTCCTCGTCAACTGTCTCCTTGTGCTCGGACATGCCCAGTTCCCAGTTTTTCTTGGCTATGCTCAGATCCTCGTTTATGGCTTTCTCTTGGTCTCTGAATCCTGCGGCCAGTTCGAAGTTCTGTGCTGCTACGGCTTTTTTCTTCTTCTCTTTCGCGTCTTCCAGCTGCTTCTCCAGGTCCTCGATTTCCTCCGGCACGTTTATGTTCATTATGTGCGCTCTCGAACCTGCTTCGTCAAGCGCGTCTATCGCCTTGTCCGGGAAGCATCTGTCTGTTATGTATCTCTCGGTCAGGCGCACGCACGCTTTTATTGCTTCTGGCGTGTATATCACGTTGTGGTGCGCCTCGTACTTCGACTGTATGTTCTGCAGTATCTGTATGGTCTCTTCCGATGTTGTCGGGTCAACTAACACTTTCTGGAATCGTCTTTCCAGCGCGCCGTCTTTTTCTATGTTTTGGCGGTACTCGTCGAGAGTTGTCGCTCCAATGCACTGCACCTCGCCACGAGCGAGAGCCGGCTTCAGCATGTTGGCAGCGTCCAGCGAGCCTGATGTGCTGCCAGCGCCCACGATTGTGTGTATCTCGTCGATGAAGAGTATCACGTTAGGGTTCTTCTGCAGCTCGTTCAGTATCGCCTTTATTCTTTCCTCGAACTGTCCTCTGTACTTTGTTCCTGCCACGATAGCCGCCATGTCCAGAGCCACAACCCTCTTGTCAAACAGCACGTGCGACACGTTGTGCTTGACTATTTTCAGTGCCAGGCCTTCCACGATGGCGGATTTTCCGACACCAGGCTCGCCTATGAGTATAGGGTTGTTTTTCTTTCTTCGGCTTAATATCTGGGCTATTCTTTCAATCTCCTTGTCTCTGCCTACCACAGGGTCCAGCCTGCCTTCCTCGGCGGCTTTGGTCATGTCTATGCCGAAGTTGTCGAGCACAGGTGTGTCCGACGACATTTTCACAAGATGAGGCGATTTTGTTTGCGACTGTTCTGGGTTCCGTCTGTCGTTTTCGTCCCAGTCGTCGTCATCGTCGTCGCCCATCTCAAAGGAGCCTTTGGGGCTGCTTGCCTCTCCGTATTGTGTAGGCGTGTTCTGCGTGCCGTCGTTTCTCAGCTGGTTCTCTTTTCTCCTCATCTCCACTAATGTGTCTCTTGCCGACACATAGTCCACGTTGAATGTCTTGAGATGGTCGGTGGCCACGTTGTTGTCGGTTCTGAGTATGGCGAGCAGCAGATGCTCGGTGTCAGCCTCGGTGTCTTGCAGCGACCTCACCTCAAGATATATCAGCTTGAGTATTCTCTCGGTGGTCTTCAGCAAAGGTATGTCCGACTGGTTCACCTTTGAATCTGTTCTTATCTCGTCCTCTATGGCTTCCTTGAGTTTCAGTATGTCCACCTTCAGCTCCTTCAGCAGTGTTATGGCTTTGCTGTCGTTGTCTCGCAGCAGTCCTAAGAGAAGATGCTCCGGGCCGATATACGAGTTACCGAGTCTTTCGGCTTCCTCGCGGCTGTATCCCAAGGCGTTCTGGACATTTTTAGATAAATAATTCTCCATAAAATAAAGCTCTCTATGTTATGTTTTATTTATGGTATCGCATAAATCGTGCCGTTTGGCGTGTCGTGACATTTTGTCATGCGTATGTTTTACAAAGTTATGAATAACTTTTTCTTTTTGTATGTCAGCGGGTTATTTTGATGCGAAGAAAAAAATATGAAAAAAATCGCTTTTTCTTTTTGTAGTCTCAAAAAATGCCGTACCTTTGCAATCGCAAATCGGAAATGAATCGCTAGCTCAGCTGGTAGAGCAACAGACTCTTAATCTGTGGGTCCAGGGTTCGATCCCCTGGCGGTTCACTCGAGAAGAGGCTTACCAATCGGTAAGCCTCTTTTTTTTATTCCTGTTTTTCGTTCACTGAGTGTTGGTTGGTGTTTTCTGGACGCACGCGGTGCGTCCCTACGATATATTTGAAAACATATGATAATATGTAGGGATGCACTGCGTGCATCCGTTTTTTTTCATTCTTTTTTGCGGTTTGTTGAGTCGGAGCGTGCTCCGTCTGCACAGAATATTGATTTTCGCATGGTTATGGTTATGAAAAAAACGATTGGGTATGCTGTATGGGCGAATGATTATTCGCCCATACAAAATGTGACGTCTGTATGAATTCTATGTGATTCTGTTGAATAACACAACCGTTTTCTTGTGAAATATGCCGCAAGAGATTATATTTGCAATGTTTGCCGTGGCGTCTGCTGCCATAATCCAGAGGCTGCGGCAGATACTACATAACGAAAAAGCGTCATAGATGCTTTGTCAATTGGCTGTTTGAACCTAGGAAATTCAATCGTGTGTCAATGACAATGTCAGAAATGAGTGCTACGGGTATGATAAAATCGTATTCCCGGGTGTGCGGCGAGGGTATATATTATATCCTCATGCACACTATCCCGGATAATGCGTATATAAACGTGGGCTTCCATTTCTAGTCGTCAACACACAAGGCTTTCCTAGGGCCTAAACAGCAGACGAGTAGATATGGAAACTCACGTTTTTTGTGGTTATACAAATTCAATGTTATTGCCTTATCGGGTTTCTATAGGCGGAAAATGATTTTTATCATGAAGAAATTAATTTATTTACTCATGTCGCTGTCGCTTGTGGCATTCGTCTCATGCAGCGACGACGACAAGGAAAATGCGTCATCAAATGGAGGTTCTTCGGGTCATGCAGGTACAGAGAACGGTCACGAATACGTTGACCTTGGCTTGCCTTCTGGCACCAAGTGGGCGACTTGCAATGTGGGTGCAAGCAAGCCACAAGACTACGGTAACTACTATGCCTGGGGTGAGACTACAACAAAGTCAACTTACAGCTGGAGCACCTACAAGTACGGCAGCGAATATGACGAGTTGACTAAGTACTGCAACAGCAGTTCATACGGCAAAGACGGCTTCACTGACACAAAGACCACTCTCGACCTCTCTGACGACGCTGCCTACGTCAACTGGGGCGGTAAGTGGCGTATGCCAACCCAGACTCAGCAGGACGAGTTGAGAAACCAATGCTACTGGGTATGGACAGAGAACTACAACGGCTCAAACGTGAAAGGCTACATTGTCTATAAAGCTAAAGGTGAAGCCGACGAAGGAAAATATGTATATAAAGGAAAAACTCCATCCTCATCCTATTCCCTCTCTGACGCTCACATTTTTCTGCCTGCTGCGGGCTATCGCAGCGGTGGCGACCTCTACGACGCCGGGTCTCTCGGCGACTATTGGTCCTCGTCGCTGAAAACCAACAGACCGGACTGCGCTTGGGACATCTACTTCGATTCAGACGACATTGTCCACTACGAAATCCGCGACTATGGTCATTCGGTGCGCGCCGTTTGCCCTGCGGAATAAAGAATTGAATTTATGAATGGAAAATCCGTCAGTAAAATGGCGGATTTTTTTGTGTGTTTGTATAGACGCGATTAATCGCGTCTATACGATGGCTCATTTTTTTTGGTAGAGACGATGTGCACATCGTCTGTACAAGATTGCGCGCTCCGTCTGTACAAATTGTTGATTTCAAATGAAAATATAGGGCGAAAAAACACCGCCCCCGAAAGTCAGACTTCCGAGGGCGGTTGGCATGTAAAAGTGTTATGAAAAGATTATTCAGCTGGCTGAACCTCCTCGATGTTAGAGAAGTCGCTCCACTGCTTTGCGCTTGAGAACGCGTCCTTAGTGCCAGGCTGCACGTTCACAACGCAAGTAGAAGGGTCAACAGCGAAGAACACACCCTTGCCCATCTTTGCGATAGGGGCGTTGCCCTCTACAGTGATAGAAACAAGCGATTTGCAGTTGTAGAAAGCCTCTGCTGCGAGCTCTTTTACTGATGCTGGGAATGAAACCTCTGTCAGGTTGTAGCAAGCGTAGAATGCTTTGTATCCCACAGCCACAGTGTTCTTAGGGTAGATGACCTTCTGCAGCTTCTTGGCTCCTGAACCGTTGCCGTTCTTGAAGAATGCGTATTGTGGGATGGTGTTCTCGGCGTATTTGCCCTTAACGGAATTGCTCTTTGTGCTTATCTCGGTGCCCTTGTCGCCGTCATAAGCCTCGATGCGAACCTTTGTCAGGTCGATAACCTCAAGGTTCTTCATGTTGTCTCTCATTGTCACGAAGTCGCGTGCGTCCATTGAACCCGACAAGATGAGGTGTGTTGTGTTCACTCTCTCGTCGTATGTGAGGGCCTTGAACAGTCCTCCAGGCACAACGCTTAAGGTTTTAGTAACTTGAGCCTGGCTAACCATAGCCACACCCATAACCGATGCTAAAAGAAGAATGATTTTTTTCATTTTCGTTGATTTAGTCGTTTGTGTTGTTTATAGTATTTGTTTATGGATTCTGTATTCGCAAATGTATTCAGAATTCTCAATTTTTCAAAATCAAAAAGCATGCCATTGTCTTTTATGCTGCAGATGCGGATATTATTATTAATGTATGTTTTATCAGCTTTGGATTTTTATGATTTATATAGTTTTGTCGTATTTTTTATAGTGTTGATTATTAACGCTTTGAAAAAAGGAAGTGAATATTTGTAGTTGTCTAATGTTTGTAAAAACATAACAATATGTTTATTTTTCCTAAATTTGCCCAGCATTTTTACTCATAACATTAATTTATTACAAATAAAATGGCTTACACAGAAACACAACACACAAGCTATGGTGGACGATTGAAAAACAGTTTAGGCGGCATAGGAACAGGATTCCTGCTCTTCATTGGCGCCACAGTATTGCTTTGGTGGAACGAAGGACGCGCTGTGAAAACAGCGAAGGCGATAAACGAGACTGAGGATGTCTGCGTTGAGATGGACAACATCAACAAGCTGGACGCGCAGTTCAACGGTCAGGTGGTGCATGCGACTGGCAGCGCAACGACTAACGACTCGCTCGTTGACGCTGAGTTCGAGACTGGCGCAGTGGCTGTCAGACTGACCCGCAGCGTGGAGTATTACCAGTATGTAGAGGAGAAGCACGAGGAAACTCATGACAATGTGGGCGGCTCGCAGGATAAGAAAATAACTTACACATACAAAGAGTCTTGGACTGATACTCCTGTGAACAGCGGCGAATTCAAGGACCCGTCTTACCAGAACAAGAACTTTGTTTACACTAATGTGGAGGCAAAGGAGTCGTTCGCGGAGAATGTGGCTTTCGGCGCTTACAAGCTGAATGAGAAGCAGATAAAGTCTATCAGCGGCGATGTGGCTCAGGATTTGAATGTTTCTTCGAGCAAGATAGCAGCATGGAACAAGGCTTGCGTTGCTGTGGCTAAGAGCCGCGGCATTGAGGCTTCGGACTCTATGGTTCATGTCAACGGCAATGTGGTTTACTACGGCGTAAATCCAAACTCGCCTCAGATAGGTGACGTGAGAGTGACATTCACAAAGGTTCTTCCTGCCGAGATAAGCATCATAGCGAAGGTTTCCGGCAATACATTCACAGACTACACAGCGAAGAACAAGAACAAGTTCAGCCGTCTGGAGATGGGCACAAAGGACGCTGCGGAGATGTTCGAGAATTCCCGTGACGAGAACAGCACATTGACATGGATACTCCGTATTCTCGGCGTTGTGCTTGTCATCGTGGGTCTGCGCAACCTGTTCGACATACTTGTGTCGCTGCTCAAGGTGCTTCCTCCGCTTGCCACAGTCGCAAGCCTCGGCGTTGGCCTTGTCTGCGGAGTTGTCGGCTTCGTGTGGTCGCTTCTGGTTATCGCTATCGCATGGATTTTCTATCGTCCGGTGCTGGCGATTATAATTTTGGCTGCGGTCGGAGCGCTTGTTTACTTCCTTGTTAAGCGCAGCAAGAAGAATGAGGCAGTGGCTGACAACAATCAGCAGTAATGAGAATGTCTAAAACTGAAAATTAATATGAGCCCTTGTGGGGAGCTTTACGGCTTTCCGCAGGGCTTGCTTATTTTTAATAATATGAAAAGAATCTTAGTGTTTTTGTTTTTAACTGCTTGTGTGGCAACGTCTTTTGCCAAGCAGAAAGAGTATAAGGTGAAGTCCGCTCTTGAGTTTCTCAAGGCATTGGGCTCCGACCGTATAATAACAGTCGAGGGTGTCATTAACCTATCTGACGCGTTGCAGTATGACGACAAGTGCAGCGCAGCCGGCGTGTCAACATTGCAGGCTTATGCCGAGCCAACGGCGAAAATCTCGCGTGAGGACCATTTCGACGGTTTTCAGCTTGTGCTGAACCTGTGCAACAACCTTACGATACAGGGCTCTAAGGGCGCTGCCTTGATAGTGGAGCCTCGTTATGCTTACATCCTGAGCATCCGCAACAGCAAGAATGTCGTTATACGCGAGCTTACTCTCGGTCATACCGACGAGGGCTATTGCGAGGGCGGTGTGCTCGAGTTCGTGAACTGCGAGAGTGTGCAAATAGACAAGTGCGACATGTACGGATGCGGAACAGAGGGCATAACAGCAAGCAAGACAACGGATTTGCGTTGCGTCAACTCCATAATCCGCGACTGCAGCTACAGCATAATGACTCTTTCGGGCTGCTTCAATGTGAAGTTCAACGATTGTGATTTCTATAGAAACCGCGAGTTCACTTTGGTTAATCTGCCATCGAGCTTGAACGTGGCGTTCTCACGCTGCCGTTTCTCGCAGAACAGAGGACCTCTGTTCTATGCCGGTGACACAAATCTTTCTTTGAGAGATTGCGAGATTTATCACCGTGGCGATCTGGGCGATGTTGACTTAAGCAGATTCGCGACAACAAAATACTCGGCAGAGAATGTCGAGCTTTCAGACAGAGGCGTAGGACCTACGGTTAAGCTTAGCTTGAACGCCAGCAAGGAGGAAGGCAATTTTGTGGCAGAGCCAGAGGCTGACAATAATCCAGAGGCAGAACCAGAACCAACATGGGACAGCCAGGTCATCGAACTGCCAGCAGACTGCAAGGTGGCTGACATCAAAAACCTGACAGGTGCTTATTGCACCGACTGGTCGGGCGACGAGACTACGGTCAAGTATCTGTACAAGCTTTATATGAGCAACAGAATACAGTTCAAGCCTGTAGGCAACGCAAACAGCGTGACCAAGGCGTTCCAGGACGAGAACCGCAACAAGGTTCAGTATAATGCGGCAAAGGGATGGCTCTCACTCACAGCAACCGACGGCTACCGTCAGGCGCTGCATTCGGCTTTGTGGACCAGAGCCGACGGACACAAACTGCTTGTCGTGATAAGCGAGAAGACTGTAGATGGTGACTTGCAGCAGGAGATTGTCTGCTACGACTACAATCCTTCTGACAGAATCCTGACTCCGGACCTCGTCGTTTACAAGCAGCTTACGACAGCTCTTGCCAACGCTGGCAACCACTATCTGATATTGCCAAGAGACGACAAGGATGTCAAGATGCCAGCGAAGTCTTATGACGGCAACAGCAATTTCGTTATAAAGTGGAACGGTCAGGGCTTTACTAAGCCTGTTCCTGTAAAATAAAAAACGGAGTTTATGAAAGTTTTCGTGAACGAAAAGGAAGTGAGCGTTTTCGCGGGAGCGTGCGCCAAGGATGCAGTGCGTCAGTTTCTTTGCCAGTGCGGCGAGGATGCTGGCGCATTGTCCGCTTTCGTTATCTACGACAGCTATGGGCATGAGATAGGCGAGGACTCCCCATTGCATGAGAATCAGAGCATTACAATAGAAAAGACTAAGTAATGAGGAGAATAATCTTTTCGGTATTACTCGTTTTTATACAGGCGCAGGCGGCCGAGCGCAAAGAGATTCACATACTCTCGGTGAACGATGTGCACGCCAAGGTCGAGAACTTTCCCCAGCTGGCTGCCATAGTTGACAGCCTCAGGGCTATCGATCCTCAGCTTCTTGTCATGTCGGCAGGCGACAACCGCACCGGCAATCCGGTCAACGACCAGTATGAGCCCGCTGCTTATCCTATGGTGGCTCTTATGAACATCATAGGCTTCGACTGCTCGACATTCGGCAACCATGAGTTCGATTCGCGTCAGGCAGGGCTTGCAAAGCTCATAAGTCTTAGCAATTTCCCTCATGTCTGCGCCAATGTGCATCCGGACCCGTCGCTCGGCATTCATAATGTGCCTTATGTGATATTCAATATTGATGGAATCTCAATCGGAGTGCTCGGAGTGGTGCAGTTAGGCACTCGCGGACTGCCGGACACGCATCCTGATAATGTGAAGGGAATTAGGTTCTCTCCTGTGGCTGAGACCATTAAAGAGTATGAGTGGCTCGCCAAGAAGTGCGACGTGAACATACTTCTCAGCCACATTGGCTATGAGGATGATATCAAGATTTCTGCCCAGTTCCCTTATTACGATTTGATAATCGGCGGACACACTCACACGCAGCTGAAAGGCGGCGAGATGCACAACGGAGTGCTCATAACCCAGAATGTGAACAAACTGGAGCGTGTGACCCTTACGACACTCACAGTCGAGGACGGCAAGGTGGTCGGCAAGGAAGCCAAGAATATTGAAGTGGCGGATTATCCGAAAAAGAACAAGGTCGTAGAGGAACTTGTGAGATACTTCAGTGAGAACGAGGTGTTTAAGCGCGTTATAGCGCATGCCGACAATGCGTTCGTCAACACAGAGGAGCTCGGAGTGTTCATGTGCGACGCCATAAGAAGCGAGGGCGATGCCGATTTTTCGGTCTGGAATGTCGGCGGCGTGCGTCTTGACAGTCTTGAGGGCGGCGACATGACAGTGAACACAGTCCTGCAGCTTGACCCTTTCGGCAACAAATGCGTGGAACTGAAGATGACCGGCGCGGAATTGCACGACATGATGCTTTCCATTTATAAGAATGACGACAAGCGATTCCCATACACTTCGTCAAACCTTAGAAGCACCGTGTATTTAGACCCAGCCGATTCGTCTAAGATTCAGAGGCTTGAGCTCCGTGACGCTAATGGCAAACTTTTGAAGAAGAGCAAGGTTTACAAAGTCGTAGCCAACAACTATGTCACTTCCATAAACGACGCTCCGCACAAGGATGCCGGTGTTGATATGAACAGGCTGACGTCCGATATGATAATCAGTTTTTTGGAGAAAACTAAGAAAATTGATTATAAAGGTGTAACTTGCCAACGCATATTCAAGGCGCAACGCTGATTTCTATTGATTTAATTAATAATATAAAATATTAAAGATGAGAATTTTAAGTCTTATATTCAGTTTTCTCTCGGGTATTGTCACTCAATTTATATTCAGCCGCCAGCAGCGTAATATGTTCGGCGGTCAGCAAGGAATGTACGGACAACAAGGCATGTATGGCCAGCAGGGAATGTATGGTCAGCCAGGCATGAACGGAATACCTCAGGGTATGTACGGTCAGCCGGGAATGGCGCCTCAGCAGGGCGGCTATCCGCAGGGGCAGATGAACAATATGCAGCCCTACACTGCGCCAGTTGTCGACATAGAGGACAAGACCGTGACTGTGAATGGTCATACTTATCAGACAAAGAAGGACCTGGGCGGATTGCTCGTGACATTCAGCAACGTCCCAAGCGACTTCGCAGAGTTCAGCCAGGTTTATAACGACTTCCTCGGCAAGAATGAGTTCTCTGTTGTGGCGATGATTCCTATGCTGCTTGAGATGTATGCTCGCGACAAGGAGCAGGGCGTTAAGTGTCTGGAACTTGCCTGCACACCTGCGTGCAAGGACGAGATGATACGCGTTCTCGACGAGAGATTCTACGGCGAGGCTGCACAGCGTTATCAGCCAGCGGCAATGCTTATGGGCGCAAAATGCGACAACGCTTATGAGCCAAAGTCGCCTTATATAGTGCGTGTGGACAGAACTCCTAAGGCCGATGAGATATCAGACCTTATAGGCGGCACATTCTGCAACCGATTCATCATCGGCGAGGGATGGGATGCGCCTCAGCGTTCTGTGATTGTATTCAAGGGCAAGGACAAGAGCCTGTTCCAGCTTAACAACTGCAACGACGCCATGGCTCCATGCAAGCCTATAAATGGCGAGTGGGCTGGCTTGGCGTAATTAATACATTATATATAAACGTCATTGATTATGAGAAAAGGATTATTCGTGATTTCGCTTATATTCGCTTGCATAGCGGGCGTGAGCGCACAGACAACGGTCATTGCCAATGGCTCGTCAAAGAAGCTTGGCAATATCGATTTCAAGGAGCTTGAGTCATTGTATCAGACAGCTGTCAGCGACGAGATTGACCTTGACATCCCGGCTTTGGCTTTTTATAGCGTGTTCGATTTGGACCATGACGGACTGGATGAGGTCTGGGTTATGGACGGCAAGAAACAATACGGCGCGTTGTTCTGTTTCGGCAGCGGCAAAGCCGAGGTTATTGACGTTTGTCATGAGATAAAGTCTATGTCTGTTATGGCTAACGCCGCAGTCAGTGCTGGTGGTTCGTGCGGCACAGGATGCGTTTACCGCAACTTCCGTAAGATAGCAAACAGCCGTGTGACCGACCGTTTGGATATGCTGACATTGGTCAATATCGACACAAACAAGGCAGAGGATTCCTACACTAAGAATGATGCAGAAATCTCTGAAGAGGGCGGCAAGGCGATGGTCAAGTCTTTTGGCGGCGAGGCTGCCATTAAGCATCATTGGCGCAAGATACCTCAGAAATAATCAGTAGTTAATGCGTTTGTAACTTTCGACAAACTTTCTCGCAAGTTTTTTTAAGAAAACAGGAAATCTGGCTTTCCTGCAAAATGTTTATCTTGCAGGAAAGTCTTTAATTATATGCTTATGAAAAAGATTATTTCTGCAGTTATATGCCTGTGTTCGAGCGTAATTGTATCCTATGCTCAGTCGCCAGGCGTATATGGCAATGTTTACATACCTTATCCGCAGCGCACAGGCAACGAGTCTGTCGTCTATTTCACGCGAAACCTCTCGGCAGAAGGACTCATCGCTGCGTATGAGCGTGTCAATGGTAATATTTACGGCAAGGTTGCTGTGAAGTTGCACACAGGCGAGCAGAACGGACCGAACATCCTGCCTCGCGAATGGGTGAAGGAGCTTGTGAAAAGGAACATAATCCGTGAGGCGACTATCGTGGAGACGAATACTTATTACCAAGGCGACAGATACACGACTGAGGCGCACCGCAAGACTCTCAAGGTTAACGGCTGGGATTTCTGTCCGGTCGATATTATTGACGAGCAGGACACCGTGTCGTTGCCTGTAGTTGGAGGCAAGTGGTTTACAAAAATGTCAGTCGGCAAGAATATCAAGAACTACAATTCTCTTGTGGTGCTGACTCATTTCAAGGGGCATTCGCAAGGCGGATTCGGCGGTTCCAACAAGAATATCGGCATCGGTTGCGCCGACGGCAGAATAGGCAAGGCGTGGATTCACACACGTCCTGGGGCAGGGCAGTGGAGCATCAGAAAAGAGGAATTCATGGAGCGTATAACTGAGTCAACCAAGGCGACTATCGACTACTTCGGCAAGCATGTCACATATGTCAATGTAATGCGCAATATGTCGGTGTCATGCGACTGTGAAGGCATCAAGGCCGATCCTGTCGTAACTCCGGATGTGGGAATCCTTTCTTCTACGGATATTCTCGCTATTGACCAGGCATGCATCGACATTCTTTATGCCATGACCGAAAAGGAGCATCATGATATAATTGAGCGCATTGAGACGCGCCATGGACTGCGCCAGCTATCGTATATGAAGGAACTCGGCATGGGTAACGACCGTTATGTCCTTATCGACCTTGACAATGGCTGCAAGCGTATCACAGCCAAGGACGCGGCCAAAGGTTTGAAACCTTTCGTTCAAAAGAGATAACTTCAGTTTTTAAAATTATGTTTAGGAGAGATTCGCATCTCTCCTTTTTTTGTGTGTGTTAGCCTGTTCTTTTTTTATGGAAGAATTGACTGTGTCTGCTTTTCGGTTTAGTTGCTTCTTTTATAACATGCGGCCTTGATATGTTTCTATCTTATTGATTAATAGTAAGATATTATTTTGTGTGCGTCGTTTTGCTATATTCAAATCGTTTTTATTGTTACTTATATTCTAATTATAGGTTCTTTGTGTCTTATAATCAGTGGTTTAGTAAAAATCTAAAAAAATAGTAGTGTACATTAGTAAAAAAAGATAAAAAATTTTTTTGATTATATTAATAAGGTTAATAACTTCGCGCAGTTTTTTTAAATTATCATCAAAATATTATTAAACTATAAAATAAGACTAATATCATTAGTTAATGTTTTGATTTTTAATGTCTAACTTTTAATTTTTAAATTCTTTTTTTCTATGAAAAAGTGTTTTCTTATGGTGCTTGCAGCATGTGCTTTCGCGCTTACTGCATGCGAGGACGAGCAATCGTCTTATTCTTTGAGTGATTGCAAGAATACTGCAACTCTTACAGGTAACGTAGTTGTTGATCTCGGAGCTTCTAAGACAGGCAATGTGATCACAGAAGGCAACCAGGTAGTTGCCGCAGGTGCACAAGTTGTTGCTACTGTAGATTACGCAAGTAACTACATGAACTCAACTACTGCTAAGGGTGAAAAGCAATTCACTGCTACAACAGATGCTAACGGTAACTACTCGATTTCTATCCCTGTAGGTATTAAGCCAATCACAGTTAAGAAGTTGGATGTAATCCTTCCTTCAGGAACTACTTACACTTATGGCAAGATTGTTGACAATGATGTTGTTAACGTAACAAGTACAGCTTATACTGCTTCAGCAAACACAGCAAGAACTTCTACTTCTAAGGTGGCTGCTATCTCAGTTGAGCCAAACAAGTCTTATGTTAACGATATTAAGATCATTTCTGATTATAAAGAAGATAACAACGCTATCACTAAGGGCTTCAAGGTGAGCGGTGTCGCTAAGATTGAATATGCAGCTTGGAAGTCAACCACAGTGTCAGAAGGTCCGAGCGCAACAACATCAAAAGTTGCTCCTGCAGGTGTGCAGGTTAAGATTACTGTGTCTAACACAGGAGATACAGAGAGAAAGCTGACTTATCTCGCTACAGTGTCTGGCGATAAGGGCGAGTATAGCGCAGACGTCAAGATCTACACAACATGGGACTT
Organism: Paludibacteraceae bacterium; assembly: GCA_017937025.1. Taxonomy (GTDB): domain Bacteria; phylum Bacteroidota; class Bacteroidia; order Bacteroidales; family Paludibacteraceae; genus UBA4363. The sequence goes on from JAGBEJ010000011.1 coordinate 97,736, forward strand.
CAGCAAGACAAAAGTAGAAGTTGAGACCGTTCCATTCTATGCTAACGCTGATAACAAATTCTCTGAGTTTAGATTCAACAACTTGTATCACTCATCAGATGCAGCTACAGAGGCTAAGACTCAAAAGCTTTCTGGTGTATATGGAAAAGCTTCAAGTTCAAAGACTCTTTCTGGTTCTATAGTTTCAGAAACAGGTATTGTCTTCGCTGCTGTCACAATGAAATTCACTCCAGATGCTTGGCAGACTATCAATGGTTTGACATTGAAGAACTACTATGATGGCGACATTAAGAGAACTTATACTCAGGATAAGACATACTCTACCACTGAGTGGACAGAGGCAAATAGCCAGGTTAATCGTGACAACCAGTATTAATATTTGAACCTATTGGATAAAGCGAAATGAAAAAAGTTTTTGGTTTAATATTAGCAGCAGCGATGGCGGTGCCTTCGTTCGCTGAGCAGAAGGAGCCGAAGGATTATTCAGCTTACCTTCCAGAGGCTGGCGACATCGCCATAGGTCTCAATTTGAATCCGGTTACTGATTATCTGGGACAGTTGTTCAATAACTCTGTAAACGGAAGCGTTAACAACAACCAGATTGGCGGCTCGGGACTTCTGTGGAACAACAATGTTCAGACAAACGAGGGTTACGCTCTGCCTATGGTTTCTATACAGGGCAAGTATTTCCTGGATGATAACATTGCAGTTCGTGCTAACATCGGTCTGGTGCTTAACCGTCAGAACCGTCATGAGTATGTACAGGATGACGCGGCTGTAGCTGCCGATCCATTGTCTCAGGACAAGGTGGAGGATGCTTACCACAAGTCTATAACAGGCGGTAGCTTGTCGGCTGGTATCGAGTATCGTATGGGTAAGAACCACCGTTTCCAGGGCGTGTTCAGCGGAAATATCCTTTACTCGTTCTATACTCAGAGCCAGACTTGGGATTATGGCAATGCCATAACTGACATCAATCAGGCTCCATCTATCGACGGTACAGTTAATACAATGGGCTATGTCGCAATGGGAACAAATATTCCAAATGCGAGAATTACAAAGCAGTCAACAGATGTAAATCATACAATCGGTCTTGTTGGTACTGTCGGTATTGAGTACTTTGTTGCTCCTAAGATTGCTTTGGGCGCAGAGGTTGACCTGGCTCTTCTCTACAGCTGGAAGCCTGCTCAGGACAGCAAGTATGAGGGATTCAATACTATGAATGGCTCTGTAGATGATTATATTTTGAAAGTGTCTCCTAAGTCGAGCGATTTCGTTTTCGGAACGCAGAATGTGGGAGGTAACCTTTATGTAATGTTCTACTTCAATTAGTAGATACTGCATAACTTGAATTGTTTTGAGGGGCGGCCGAAAGGTCGCCCTTTTTTTTGTGTGCGTGGCGTGGTCTCATTTGTTTGTTGCGCTTTGCTTTGGGTTGGTTATGTTAAGTTTTCTGCTTGTGCACTTGTTTTGCTCGCTATTTTTATATGTTTTTATGAACATGGTAATTCGCTTATTTATATCTTTGCTGACAATCCAACTCACTTACATTGGTGAAAAAGCAACAATCTAACTCACTTACATTTTCAAAATAATAGAAATGAAAGTAAAATACAGCGATCTTATTGAGCAAACGATAGATTTTCCAACAGACGAGTTTTCGCTTGATGGCGAGAGTCTTCTTTGGTATGGAGTTGATCTTATGGAGCTTATCAAGCAATACGGCACGCCGTTGCGTTTGGCTTATCTGCCTAAGATAGACGAGAATATAAACAAAGCGCGCCGTTTGTTCAATGTCGCCATTGCGAAGGCCGACTACAAGGCCGATTATCAGTATTGTTATTGCACCAAGTCGTCGCACTTCTCTTTTGTTATGGAGACGGTGCTGAAGAACGGCGTGAACATAGAGTGTTCCTCTGCTTTCGATCTGAATTTGCTCGAGGCGCTGTTTGTCGATGGCAAGTTCTCTAAGGACAAGATAATCCTTTGCAACGGATTCAAGCAGCCGCAGTATATCGAGAATATCCAGAACTTCATAAACAACGGTTTTGAGAATGTGATTCCGATACTTGACAATAAATTTGAGCTGGAGCACTTGGTCGATGGCGCGAATGAGAAGTTCAAAATCGGTATCCGAATCGCCACAGAGGAGGAGCCTAAGTTCGATTTCTATACGTCGCGACTTGGCATCCGTTATTCCGACATCATACCTTATTATAAAAATGTAATAAAGAAGAATAAGCAGGTGGAGCTCAAGATGCTGCATTTCTTCATAAACACAGGTATCAAGGATACATCTTATTATTGGAACGAGCTGGGCAAGGCTGTTGAGCTTTACTGCAACCTGCGCGCAGAGTGTCCAACGCTCGACAGTCTCGACATCGGCGGCGGTCTGCCTATTATGACTCACCTCGACTTCAACTATGACTATGAGTATATGATAGAGGAGATTGTGGCGCAGATAAAGAGTGTGTGCCAGTCTCACAGCACTCCGGAGCCACGTCTTTTCACCGAGTTCGGCAACTATACGGTGGGCGAGAGCGGCGCAATGCTCTACGGTATTATAAACCAGAAGCAGCAGAATGACCGTGAGTTGTGGAATATGATAGATTCATCGTTCATAACAACGCTGCCGGACACTTGGGCTATCGACCAGCGTTATCCGTTCCTGTCGATCAACAACTGGGATTCGCCTTATGAGCGTGTGCATCTTGGCGGACTGACTTGCGACAGCGAGGATTTCTATAATGCTGAGGTTCATAGTAACGCTATTTTCTTGCCTAAGATGCAGCCCGATCGTGAGCAGTATGTGGGATTCTTCCACTGCGGTGCATACCAGGAATCGCTCTCGGGCTTTGGTGGAGTCAAGCATTGCTTAGTGCCTGCGCCTAAGTTGGTTATAATCGACCGTGATGAAAATGGCGATTATTACACAAAATTGTTCGCCAAGGAGCAGAGTTATAAGTCAATGTTAAAAATACTCGGTTACTAAAATATTTTTCTGCGAATAGTCACTTAATCCCATGGATTAGGTATGCTATTCTTAAGTGCTGATAATCCGATATTTACACAAAAATTAACACTTTTGATGATGTTGTAAGTTGTTGATTGTTAGTTATTTAACGTAACTCTTTGAAATACAGATAGCGGAGTTTTTTTTCAAAAAAACAAATTTTTTTTCACTTGCATTTTAAAAAAGTACTTGCCAAATTTGTCAACGCTTAAAGGAAAGCTTTATCTCTTTAATGAGTTTTCTGCGCTTTGAGCGAGTTTTTCGATAAAAAACACAGGCATAGTCAAGTTAATGGAACAGCTTAACAAACAATGGAAACAGTGTCTTGATATTATTCAGGACAATCTGAACCGCACTGTCTTTGACACGTGGTTCGCTCCATTGGTACCTGTTTCATTCAAGGACAAGGAACTGGTTCTGCAAGTTCCGTCTCAGTTTTATTACGAGTACATCGAGGAGAAGTATCTTGACCTTTTGAGCAAGGTGCTTTATAAGGTGTTTGGCGAAGGTGTCAGACTGAGATACAAAATCCTTGTGGACAGAGGCTCCAACGAGACAATCGACTATTCCGGACGCTCAACGCAGACGCTAGCTGACAATCACGAGAACAGCCGTGGAAACAATCCGTTTGGCACGTTCCGTCCTGCTGATGTTGACCCTCAGTTGAACTTCGATTTGAACTTCGACGAGTTCTTGCCGGGACAGAGCAATCAGCTTGCCCGTTCGGCAGGTCTGAGCGTAGCCAAGAATCCAGGAAAGACTTTCAATCCGATGTTCATATACGGACCGTCCGGAGTGGGAAAAACGCACCTTGCAAATGCGATAGGCGTGGCTGCCAAGGTCAACAATCCGTCGTTGCGCGTTTTGTATGTGTCGTCAAATACATTCCAGCTTCAGTTCACAAACGCCGTAAGACAGTCGTCGGTGAATGACTTCATAAACTTCTACCAGACTATCGACTTGCTCATTATTGACGATGTGCAGCAGATAATAGGCAAGAAGTCCACTCAGAACACATTCTTCAATATCTTCAACCACTTGCATCAGATGCACAAGCAGATTGTCTTGACATCCGACAGGATGCCGACACAGTTCAACGATATTGAGGAAAGGCTGCTCACACGTTTCAAGTGGGGACTTGTGGCTGAGTTGGAGAGACCTGACACGCAGCTCAGAAGAGACATTCTCAAGCATAAAATCTACAAGGACGGAATACACATGTCTGAAGAGGTGGTTGACTACATAGCCGAGAATGTGTCGGACAATGTGCGTGACCTCGAAGGCGCAATCGTGTCAATTCTTGCTCAATCGACATTCAGGAATGTTCCTGTGGACTTGAGCCTGGCTGACAAGGTAGTGGCTAATCTGGTGACGGTGCGTCCGATGACCATCACTCTGGAGCAGATACGTTCTACGGTGTGCGAATACTTCAATATAGACGAGAAGGACATTCAGACCAACAGCCGCAAGAAAGAAATAGTAATTGCAAGGCAGATAGCGATGTATCTGTCCAAGCAATACACAAATAATTCCCTCAACGCGATTGGCAATGCGATCGGCAAGCGAAACCATGCGACAGTTTCTCACGCTTTGCAGGCTGTGAAAAACCAGCTCGAGACCGACCGTGACTTCAAGGCCGCTTTCAATGCCATTGAGACAAAACTCAGAAATAGAAAATGATTTACAGATTTATAGTTCTTTCCGACGAGGTAGAGGATTTCGTACGCGAGATCTCTATTGATGCCGACTCCACATTCCTCCAGCTTAATGACGCTATACTGGATTCTGTCGGCTATTCACACGACCAGATGACTTCCATTTTTGTGACAAACGAGAATTGGGAGAAGAAGGCTGAGTTCACGCTTATGGACATGGGTTCGGACTTCGATGACGATTCGTATGTCATGAGCGAATCGGTGCTCCGCGACCAGAATTTCGACAAAGGTCAGCGCCTGCTCTTTGAGTACGACAACATAAGCGGACGTGTGTTCTTCCTTGAACTCAAGGAAATCGTATTGGGCAAGAACCTCGACAAGCCAGAGTGCACATATTCCGAGGGCGACGCGCCTGCGCAGCTCATGGATATTGACGACTTTGACTCCAAGGTTGTAAAGGGCGGCGCGGCTAAGACAGACGATTTCATAGACGACGCTTTCGCGGGCGGCGAGGAAGGCTTCAACGACGACGAACTTGACGACGAGTCTTTCTCGTACGGCGATTTCTCAGAAGAGATGTAACGAGCATTTGCTTATAATATGACAGCCCAGCTTTTTCAGGTTGGGCTTTTTTATTAAATTTGTATTTATGAGTAACAAGCTGGTTGTCATAGTCGGACCGACAGGAGTGGGCAAGACGGCAGCTGCCATAGCGGTGGCCAAGCATCTTGGCTGTTCTGTGGTCTCGGCGGACTCACGCCAGATGTTTCGCGAGATGGCGATAGGCACGGCGGTTCCGACGGTTCAGGAGATGGACGGTGTTCCTCACTATTTCATTCAGGATCGCAGCGTCGTCGATTATTACTCTGCTGGCAAGTATGAACTTGATGCTTTGGCGTTGCTCGACAATCTGTTCGAACAGTCGCCTGTTCAAGTGCTTGCTGGCGGCTCAATGATGTATGTGGATGCGGTGTTGCGTGGCTTTGATGATATTCCGAGAATATCAGCCGAGACCAGGCAAAAAGTTCTTGGCATGCTCGAGAAGGGCGGTCTGGAGGCGCTTGTGGACGAGCTTGGGCGTGTGGATCCAGGCTCATTGGAGAGACTGGACCTTAAAAACAGGCAGAGAGTGGTGCATGCTCTGGAAGTGACATTGCAGGGAAATGTGCCTTATTCTGAACTTCTTGGAAAAAAAGTTGCCAAAAGGAACTTTGAATTCATAAAGATAGGGTTAAATTTGCCACGCGATATTTTGTATCAGCGAATCAACGCCCGTGTGGACTCGATGATGGACGCAGGGCTGCTGGAAGAGGCGCGTTCGTTGCTGCCTATGAGGCATTTGAATGCGCTTAACACAGTGGGTTACAAAGAATTGTTCAATTATTTTGAAGGACAGTGGACGCTTGATTTTGCAGTCAGCATGATAAAGCAGGACACCAGGCGCTATGCCAAGAGGCAGCTGACCTGGTTCAAGTCGGATGAATCGGTGGAGTGGTTCGCTCCAGACGATATTTCTGGCATTTTGTCCTGCGTTGATAATTTTATAGAGAAGAATTGAATATAGTTTTAACAGGCATATTACTCGGCATATTCATCTCGATTCCGGTCGGGCCTATTGCTGTGCTTTGCATACAGCGAACGCTTGACCGTGGCAAGTATCATGGATGGATAACCGGATTGGGAGCGTCGCTTTCGGATGTGTTTTATTCCACGCTTGCAGTCTTCGGACTTTCGTTCGTGGTGGATTTCATTCAGGCGCACCAGTTTCTCATAGAAATCATCGGAGCCATAGTCATATTCATTTTCGGATATTACCTTTTCCGTTCCAATCCTTCGGTCAACCTGACTGCAAATCGGACGAAGAAGGAAAGCTACCTTCAGGACTTTGTCACTGCATTCGCTATCACAGTGTCCAATCCGCTGATAATCTTCCTTTTCATTCCTCTTTTCGCGCAGTTCGACTTTGTGACGGCCGACGCGTCCATCGACAAGATTGCCATAGCCATGTTCGCCGTGTTTATCGGCGGTTCATTGTGGTGGTTCGCACTCACGTCGATAGTCAATCTGTTCCGTCGTAAAATCAATGTCCGTGGTCTCGGCCTAATAAACAAAATTTCCGGAGGCATACTTATGGGCATATCCGTATTCGGGCTTATCGCTGCTGTTTGTCATAAGTTCTTTGTGTAATTTATAATGATATACAAAAAACAAAGGCTGCCGTTTGGCAGCCTTTTATTTTTCACGTATCTATCTTGGATTATCTCAGTTTAGCGCCGAGCTTGTCCTCAAGAGCTTTCTGTATCTTCTGCATTATTGCGTCGATTTGCGCGTCTTTCAGCGTCTTTTCCTCGTCTTTGAGGATGAATGTCGCAGCGTATGACTTCTTGCCCGGCTCGAGGTTCTTGCCTTGGTAAACGTCGAAGAGCGTAACCGACTTGAGCAGCTTAGTCTCGCTTTGTTTTGCCACCTTCTCGATGTCTGCGAACTTCACGTCGTTGTTGACGAGCAGTGCGAGGTCTCTCTTCACTTCAGGGAACTTGGAAATCTCGGTGAACAGGACTTTGTGACCCTTGAGCGCCTTGAGCAGCCAGTTCCAGTTGATGTCGGCGAAGAATACTTCTGTGTCAATGTCGAACGCCTTTGTGAATTTTGCGCTCACGCTTCCGATTATGGCTATCTGCTTGCCGTTGCCGGCTTTCAGTCCGATGGCCTGGTTGAACAGCTCGCTTTCAGCGTCAACCCACTCGTATTTTGTGACGCCGGCTTTCTTCATTATGTTCTCTACATAAGCCTTGAGCTCGAAGATGCTTGTCTTCTCCTCTTTTCTAACCCATGACTGAGGGCCCTTGTTGCCGGCAATCCACAGGGCGAGGTGGTAGTCCTCGGAGTATGATGACAGCACGATGTCGTCGCGGTGGCGCTCAGGATGGTAGTAATAGCAGTTGCCGAACTCATAGAGCTTGAGGTTCAGGCTCTTGTGGTTGCGGTTTCTTGCTATGCTCTCGAGTCCGCCGAAGAGCAGTGTCTGGCGCAGTACGTTCAAGTCCTGGCTCAGCGGATTCATCAGTCTCACGCAGTTCTCCTCCTTGTACTCGTTCAGCGCGGAGTAGTAAGCCGACTTTGTCAGCGAGTTGTTCATTATTTCGTAGAAACCGCATGAAGTCAGCTGGTTGGAGATGAGGTTCTGCAGCTTGTGTGAGTTAGGGTTTGGCGAGTATGAGAGTGAGGAGTGTACGGTCGAGTCGATGTTTATCTTGTCGTAGCCGTAGATTCTCAGTATGTCCTCCACAACGTCGGCAGGGCGTGTCACGTCCACTCTGTATGTCGGAATCTCAAGTGTCAAGCCTTCCTCGTTCTCGTTCTTTATTTCCATTTCAAGACCTTTGAGTATAGTCTTGATGTCGTTCTTGTCGATGTGCTGTCCTACGAGTTTGTCGATGTAGTCGAATTTGAGGTCTACAACGGCTGGCTTTATCGGAGCAGGGTATTCGTCTATGATGTCGCAAGCGATTTTACCGCCGGCAACTTCCTGTATGGTCAGTGCGGCGAACTTCAACACGAATATTGTGTTATTTGGGTCGCATCCTCTTTCGTATCTGAATGACGCGTCAGTCGAAAGTCCGTGTCTTCTCGCTGTCTTTCTTATTGTCACAGGGTTGAAGTATGCGCTCTCGATGAACACGTTCTTCGTGTTTTCTGTGATTCCGGACTTCGCGCCGCCGAATACACCAGCGAGACACATTGGCTCGTTCTCGTTACAGATGACGAGGTCCTCTGACGAGAGTTTTCTCTCCACACCGTCGAGTGTTGTGAACGGAGTTCCGTCAGCGAGCTTCTTGACGATGACGTGCTTGCCGTCAATCTTGTCGGCGTCGAATGTGTGTATAGGCTGTCCGAGCGAGAACAGCACGTAGTTCGATGCATCCACGACGTTGTTTATAGATCTCAGTCCTATAGACTCGATGGCTTTCTTCAACCATTCTGGCGACTCCTTGACCTCCACGCCAGCAACGACGACGCCCGAATATCTTGGCGCGTCCTCTGCCGCTTCCACGCTGACTTTTATCTGGTAGCTGTTGTCGTCCACCTTGAATGCGTCCACGCTTGGCTTGTTCAGCTTGTATTCAGGGTTGCTGAGGGCATAGCGTGCCGCCAGGTCTCTTGCGCAGCCGTAGTGAGAAACAGCGTCGCTTCTGTTTGGAGTTATGTCAACTTCTATTACAGCCTCGCTCTCGATGTTGTAATAATCTTTAGCAAGAGTGCCCACCTTAGTGTCTGATGGGAGTACGATGATTCCGTCGTGACTTGTGCCTACGCCAATCTCGTCTTCTGCGCAAAGCATACCGTATGACTCTACACCGCGGAGTTTAGACTTCTTTATGGTGAATGACTTGTCGCCGTCGTACAGCACTGTGCCGATGGTAGCGACTACGACTTTCTGTCCTGCGGCTACGTTGGGAGCTCCGCAAACAATCTGCAGAGGCTCGCCCTCGCCGACGTTCACTGTTGTCACGTGCAAGTGGTCTGAGTCTGGATGAGCCTCGCATGTGAGCACTTCTCCGACAACAAGGCCTTTCAGTCCGCCTTTTATGGTTTCTACTTCTTCTACTCCGTCCACTTCAAGACCAATGGAAGTCAGGTCATCTGCCACTTCCTGCGCTGTCTTGTTTACATTGATGTATTTCTTGAGCCAGCTGTATGATACGTTCATAACTCTTTATATATGTTTTTCTGTTTTTTTGAATTAAAACACGCAAAGATAGTGATTTATGCGCTTTTTTCCCATTAATTTATGATTTTCCATGGCGCTGGACTTTCTATTGCGATGTGTTGTCCAGTCATTGGGTGCGTGAACTCCAGTTTCGCGGCATGCAGGTACATGCGGTCGGCCGGTGTGTCGCCGTACAGAGGGTCGCCGAGTATCGGGTTGTTCAGTCCGTCTCGGTGGGCGCAGTGCATGCGCAGTTGGTGTGTGCGGCCAGTGCGAGGGCAGAGCAGAATGTCCTTGCCGTGTCTTATGTAGTCGGTTACGGCCTCTTTGCCATGCTCATAGTCCACGCATTGCCGAGGACGGTTCAGGAAGTCGGACGACAGCGGCAGCGAGATGGTGCCCCGCTCCTTGGTGTCGCTCGGACTGCCGTGGCTGAGCATTGCCCGGTAGGTTTTCCGCACTTCGTCGTGCTGCGCGAACAGGCGTTGCATGGCGGCGAAGGCTTCGTCGGTCTTTGCGGCGAGCAGAACTCCGGATGTGTCCATGTCCAAACGGTGTGTCGCTTTACAGCCGATGAGTTCCTGCACGTTCGGCAGACTTCTTTTGCCTGGCACAGAGAGCATTCCGCTTGGCTTGTCGACTGCAACGAACCAGTCGTCCTCGTAGAGCACAGACAGTTTTCCGAACACTGTTCCGCTGCTGTAGCGTGCGCCTAACCCATTGATTTCCTGTCCGCCAGCCATCCACCATATTATCGGTTGACAGCGCGACTGGCATGGCTCGTAGAACATTCCGTGGTGTCTAACCTCGCCCTTTGGCGATTCGCCGTACCAGAACTCGACCAATGCCAAAGGCTTGAGTCCGTGCGTGTTGGCGTATTGCAGCAGCTTGGGCGCGCAACATTCTCCGGTGCCGCTTGGCGGAATCGTCTGGCGCAAGTTGTTTCGCTTGGCGTATTCGTCGAATACTTGCTGCAGGCTTTGTGTTTCGCCTATGGGATTTGTTATTTGAAACTGACTGAAAAGCCATCGCTGCAGGGCTTGCGAGCGTTCTTTGCGCTCGTTTTTTATCTCGGCGAGCCGCTTGCTGTCGTTGCATTCCTGCGCCTCGTGGTTCAGTCGTGTTATAATCGCCTCGTGTGTCTTGAAATATCCGTCGGGTTGCAGATAGTCGAATATCGCCGGCACATATCCGTCCCAGTCTGAGCGCCCGCATATCTGCCCGGAGTATGCTTTCAGTGTCTCGCCTGTGTCGGTTATCAGAAATCCGAACATTTTGCCACGGCTCACTTCCTCGCGCCATTCGGCATGTGCCTCAATGTCGGCAATGACATGTTGTTTTGCGTCTTCGAGTGTCTCGTTCGTGATAACCATTTGTGAAATGTCTTCTTGTGATTGGCAAAATTAGCGATTTTAAGTTTATGCAATCGCGCGTAACAAAAAAGGCTGTCGCGTGTACGCGGCAGCCTTCCTTATAAATCTAAATTATATTATTTGTAGTTTACTTTCTGCTGGATAGGACGATTCATTCTTTGGCTGTTGCGCAGGTCGTAACCAGAGAACTTACCGCCTGTGTAGTTCTGCCACAGCATCTGGTGAGAAACGAAGTAGTCGTTGCCTTCCTTGATGATTACGTCAACATCCATTGTGCGGTGCGATGTGTTGTAAGGGTAATTAGGCTCTTTGTAAACGTGCCAATCGCTCTCTGTCACGATAGCTTTCACGAACTTAGCGCCGAACTTAGCCTTAGCTTTTGCTGTTGCTTGGTTCTGTATCTCTGCAGACACGCTTGCGGCCTTTGGCATCTCAACAGGCTTTGCTGATGCGTTGCCTGCAGCCTTAAGCCATCCTAAACGCTTGTTTTTGAAATAGTTGTTGTACTGCTCCTGGATGTCTTGGAACTGCTCGTCCTTGCTTTTCCATGGGTGGCTTGCAAGGTCCTGATACATGTATCCAGCCTCGCGCAGCAGGTTTGTGCAGGCTGCGTTGTTGCCAGCCGCGTCACATTGCTTTATGGCTTCAAGCGTGCCCTTCAATACGCTTCTGATTACGTTATATGGAGTGTTTGAGTGGAGAATGTCCTCTGCCTCGCTCTGAACATCGTCCCAACGCTTCTGGCGAGCGGTCTCGGTCTCAATGAGGCTGATGCTTTTGCCATCCTTCAGAGTTATGTTGCGCATGTTTTTTGCGCCAGGGTAAACCTCTTTCCAACCCTGTCCTGGAGGTGGAACTTGCTCGTATGGGAACACGCCTACCTTGTCGAAGCGGTAGCAATCCTGCATAAGGCGGGCGCGAATGTAGCATTGGTAGCCTGAAACCTCTGCTGGGTTCATCATGAAGTATGAGTAGTATGCCGCAAATGAGAGGTCGGTGAGGTGCACTTGCTTAACGCCGTTTGCAGTCTTGCAGTCTTCGAACTCGAGCATATCGTATGGCACGTGGCGGCCTTCAGCTTCGGTCTGTGTGCAGACGTTGCAGAAATCAACGTAACCCTTTTCTACTTTTGGATTAGTAACGTCGTAGAAGCTGGCGTTGTCGGTTGTTGAGTAGATGAACAGAGTCTTGTCAAGTTCAGAAAGCGAATTTGGGTGCTTTGCTTTTGGAGTGCTTGACGAGCTGCTTGAACTCTCGCTGCTCTCGTTTGAGCTGGAGTTACTGCTGTTGTTTACTCCTGCCTTTGCGTTGAAACCAGCCATTTTTACTTTGTTTTCAGTGTTGCTTTTTACACTGGATTTGGCTTTGTTTACTAATCCGCCGAACTGTGCGCTTGCTGTGCCACAGATGGCAAACGCTAAAGATGCAGCTAATAGCATCTTTGCCTGTGTTTGTTTTTTCATTGATTTGTTATTTGTTTAATGTGTTGTTAAAAATCGAATGCGAAATTATCAATTTTTTTTTTTTTTGTCAAAATTATCTTATTGTCAATTTTTTTTGTTAAAAAATCTAATTTACTCTTGAATGAGGATTTGTTTTATTCTCTTTGCATTGTGTAAATGCGGTTTGCGCATCTTTTTATAACATATATAATAATGTGAATGACCACACAGGAACGAATAGAAATTTATCATCAGAAACTGGAAGATAGGTGGCGGAGTTTCGATGCGGAGAAATTCGTGTCGGCCGACCCGGTGCAGATAGTCCATGCCATGCGCGACAAGGGCGGCGATGTCGCTGATATAGAGCTATGTGCGCTGATGACGTGCATGATTGCGTGGGGCAATCGCAAGATGATAATACGAAACGCGACTAAGCTGATGGAGCGCGCCGCTTGGCGTCCGAAGCAGTGGATTCTTTCTGGCGGATTTGAAATGTACGACGACTCCGAGTGCGTGCACCGTACGCTCAACTATGCCGGACTGAAGGCGGTGCTGCGTGAACTCGCTCCTGTTTATGAGCAGTACGGCTCGCTGAAGAATTATATAGAAAAGGAAAAACTGACCACAAAAGAGCTGCTGGTTCGCCTATGCGAATGGACCAGGGCGGCTAAGATGGGCAGTCCGGAGCGCGGCTCTGCCTGCAAACGGCTGAATATGATGCTGCGGTGGATGGTGCGCGACGGCGGCGTGGATTTGGGACTCTGGAACACCGACAAGGTGAACAGCGCGAGCCTTTATGCCATAATGGACACGCACGTGGCTCAGCAAGCCAACAAGATGGGGCTGATTTCACACCCAAAGGAAAGCTGGAGGGCGGTGGAGGAACTTACAGCCATCTACCGTTCGTGGGACAGCGCTGACCCGCTGCGTTTCGATATGGTGATAATGGAGCTGAACCTTGAGGAGTGCCTTTAGATGAGGCTTCTAATCTCCTCGCCCGACACGCATATCGGCTGACCTTTGTCGTTCTCGCTTATGCGGCAGTTTATGAATTTGCTGATGTCAAGTTTGTCTGTGTTCATCTGTCTGTCTAACAGGTAGATGTAATATTTGCCGGTAGGGTTTTTGTATCCCGAAGCCGACATCTTGTCCTCGTCCCAGATGTAATGCTGCATCTTCAGCCTGTAGACGAGGAAATGCTCCTTGTCATCGACATTGTACATTATGGCGTAGTTGGCGTGCTTGACTTCCGGCGTCCTCAGCAGCGCGCCGTGTCTGTGCCCTTGTCTGATGTTGTAGTAGGGCTGCTCCTCGTTGCGGAATATCCAGTTGAAGTGGTCGGTGTCCTTGATGCATCCGATGATGAACACGCTGTCGTCAATGTCCGTCAGACATTCGGCTTCTGCCTCTTTCTTAGTGTCGATTAGGTCCGACAGGGTAGCGCATGCCGTTTCCTCTTTTTCCATTTTGTTGTATATGCTTGGATTCTTTATTATTAACGATGTTTCTCGTTGTTTATTTTAATATGGCATAAAAAAAGGACGCTGTGTTTTAGCGTCCTTTCATCTTTCAGTGTCTATGTCTTACTCCAGGCACATGTCCAGTTCTTTGATTATTGCATCCTTGTCCATGTGCTGACCGATGAATACGAGTTTTATCATTCTGTCGCCGTACTCCTCGTCCCAGTCTCTTGCCAGTCCTGGCTCTTTTCTCATCAGTTCAGCCAGCTCGTCGGCAGGCATAGTGGCGTACCACAGTCCAGCCTCCTTGACACTCTTTTGTATTCCTGCCTGCTCGAACACGTAGCACATGTCTCTTTTCTCCTTGAAGTAGCACATGCCCTTGGCTCTGATTATGCTCTTAGGCCATCGGCGTGCCACGAAGTCGTCGAACTTGTTCAGGTCGAAAGCCTGTCGGCGGAAGTAAACGAACGTGCCTATGCCGTACTCGTCGCCGTGCGGATGGTCCTTGTCGTGGTGGTGTCCGCAGTGGCACACGCCATGCTCATGGTCGCAGTGGCTGTGGTCCTCGTGCTCGTGGTCATGGTGGTGTTCATGCTCGTCGTGGTCATGGTGATGGTGGTGATGCTCGTGCTCATCGTCATCGTCTTCGTCTTCGTCATCGTCTTCGTCAACGTGCTTTTCTATTTCGTTGATCCATGTGGCGGAAGTCGCCACCTTCTCGAAGTCGAACAAGTGTGTGTTCACCAGCTTGTCGAGGTCCACGTCGCCGTAGTTGCATTCCACGATTTCCGCCTTAGGCTGTATCGCCTTAAGTATCTCTTTGATTCTCTTAAGCTCCTCTGGTTTCACGTCGGCAGCCTTGTTCAGCAGTATCATGTTGCAGAACTCGATTTGCTGTATCACGAGGTTCTCGATGTCGTCGTCCTCAAGGTGCTTTTTCTGCAGGTCGTCGCCGCATCTGAACTCGCTTTGCAGTCTCACCGCATCTACGACCGACGCGATGCAGTCAAGCCTTATCTCGCCGTTCTCGGAGTATTTCGCGTCGAGGTTAGGCATCGAGCAGATTGTCTGCGCGATAGGCGCAGGCTCGCAGATGCCGCTGGCTTCTATCACGATGTAGTCGAACTTCTTCATTGACGTTATGTCGTGCAGCTGCTCCACGAGGTCCATTTTCAGCGAGCAGCAGATGCATCCGTTCTGCAGCGCCACGAGGCTGTCGTCCTTCTGTCCCACGATTCCGCCTTTCTGTATCAGTTCCGCGTCTATGTTCACTTCGCCGATGTCGTTCACTATTACGGCGAATTTTATGCCTTTCTTGTTTGACAGGATTCTGTTCAGCAGTGTCGTCTTGCCGCTGCCGAGGTATCCGGTCAGCAGAAGCACAGGGATTTCTTTGTTTTCCATAATTCTTTTCTTAAAAATCAATGCAAAAGTAATAAAAAGATGAGCCTCGTTGTCTTTTGGCGCGGTGAGTTTATAATGTCGCTTTTAACACTTGATGAGTGTTGTCCGCGTATGCGCATAAAAAAAGGTGCCGGATTTTCCCAGCACCTTTCTTTTTTTGTGAGAATCAATTACTCTGCGAATGCTACAGTATTGCCTGTTGTGATAGCCTTGTAAGCAACTGCTCCAGCCTGTGACAGTTCAACAACTGCGTCAGAACCGAACATCTTAACGTGGTTGTCGTCAACGAATGTCATAAACTTGACTTCCTTGCCGTCCTTAACAGCTGACCATGAGTTGTCCTCTGCGTTGTAAACAAGGTCGAGCTGACCTTCCTGGCCTTCCTTTGTGATAGTGTAGCCGTTCTGGTGAGATGCGATGCGGAATGTTCCGTTAGCGTCCTTTACAGTCTTCACTGTGTTCACACCCATTGGGTTGCTGCCTGACCAGAACTCAATTGTGTTGATAACCCAGAAATCTACGAAAGCGGAAATCTCATAAACTGGAAGAATCCAGAAGCAGATGTAAACGAGCTCGTTCACCCACTTGTTGCTGATGCCGCCATTCCACTCAAGCACCTTGTTGAACAATGCGTAAGAACCGATACAAGAGCTGAACATTACGCTACTTGCTAATACTGCAGAAACTGCGATGATAAGTTTTCTCATTTTTTTATTAATTATTTAGTTATAACCATGGCAAATGTATGAATTATTACGAATAAATGACTCTGAAACATGAAAAATGTGTGTGGAGTATGGATTGAAAAACTTATCTGTGAACTAGCTTTGTTTTTTTGGAGTTCTATATGTTCTGTGCTTTTCTCTTCTTGAACCAGTTTTTCAGTCTTTTCACGCCTTCGCCCGACGACCCCAACGCCGAGTTCTACGCCAAGCGTCCATGCGCATTCTATGTGGCTGTGGCTGCGGAGCTGGTGGGGGAACGCATAAACGCGATGTGATTATAATCTGACAAAAATATGAAAGGCAATGCGATGAGCATTGCCTTCGTTGTTTTTGCCTTGAAATAGGAAATCGGCAGCAAAACGAGTCTGCTGCCGATTTTTGATATGAGGCTGGATTGTGTTTTACTTAATCATAACCTTCTTTCCCTTGCTGCTGATGTTTATGCCTCTCTGTGGAGCGCTGAGGCGGCGGCCATGCAGGTCATACCATTGCTCGGTGCCGTCTAAGTCCTTTGTTTGGATGGCGGTGGCGGTTGTCGGAA
>JAGBEJ010000012.1 GCA_017937025.1 Paludibacteraceae bacterium
CTGGGCGTAGAGCGGCGTCATCTTGCTTATGGCGTAGTTGTCGCTCTGCAGCTGCATGGTGCGGTACATCTGCCCGAAGAGCTCCTCGGTGTGTCTTGCGGCGTTGCGCAGAGCCGCCTTTATGAGCTCCGGCGTCTCGTGGTCGCCTATGGCGTATCCCACAGGGTACTTGCAGCATGTGTCCAGCACTATCACCGCGGTCAGGCGGTGGTGGTATGTCGTCGCGCCGTTCTTGTCCTTGCTCTGGTACATCAGCTCGGCGTCCCATCCGTCCATCGTCCAGTATGTCAGCGCCGTCTCTGGCGCGCTGCGCTTCACCTGCATCGCCTTGTTGTTGCGGTAGGCGCTGCCGCCGCGGCGTCGCGCATAGACCACGTTGTCCAGCTTGTCGCGCCACACGCCCACGGTCGATGCGCATATCGTAGGCCACTGCATGGCTCTCGCCATCGTGTTGTACAGCTGCGCCACCTGCTCGTTGTCCAGGTTGCGGGGGTCGCTCACGAGCATCGCCATCATCGAGCGCTGCTGCTCGCTCTCCACCTTCAGCGCGTTCTTGCTCTCCGTGCGGTACGCCTTGTGGATGAGCGACTCCAGTCCCTCCTCCTTGTAGAGGCGGTGCTTGCGCTCCAGGCTGCGCGCGTTGGCTGGCAGGTCGTGGGGGTGTTTCTGGCGGTCAAGGTCCTGAGCCGCCATCGCCACTTCCTCCCACAGTCTCTTGGCTCTGCCGCCCATGGCGCGTCGCTTGCCCTTGCGCTCGGCTATGTAGCGTCCGCAGGCGTCCAGCACCATCGCGTCGGCGTAATACTCCCTGCGCCTCTCCTCGGGCAGGAACTTGCCGTCGGCGGTGCGGTAGTGCTCGAAGTAGGCGGCAGCCTCGGCCGACGCCTCGATGTAAGGCTCCAGGTCGTTGCGTCCTGCCGCCTTGTACACGTCGCCCACTATCTCCCTCACCTTGCTCTTGAAGCGCTCAGGCATGCTCTCGTATGCCACCAGCGCGCTCGTGCCCCGGCATCCGCGGCGCACCACGTCGATGTCGTCGCGCCACGACAGCAGCTTGTAGTTCTCGCGGCTCATCACGCCGCTGTCCATCAGCCACTTCGCCTCCACGCACAGTATGTTGTTGTAGTATTCCATTTTCCAGTCTCGTGTCTTTCGGACCGCAGGAGGGAGTCGAACCACTCGCTCTTGCCAAATTTTACTTGCCGGTCGCTCCGTTTGCCGGCGTGTCTGCGGTCTGTCCTTGGTCGGACGCTTGTTCTTTACAGCGCCGCTGCCTCTTCCATCAGCTTCTCGTACTGCGGGATGGTCAGATGCCTCGCCACCTTCTCCACCTTCTCGCCCAGCTTCATTATCACTATGCCGCTTCGCTTGTCCGTTATCAGCTTCGCGCCGTTGCTGAATGACTGTTGCATGTCGCCGTTAGCCGTGTGGATGGTCTCCACGTTGTCGATGATTTCTTTGATTCTTGCTTCCATATTTGTATGTATTAAGGGTTAATGATTATTCTTCCGGTCACTGAGCGGAGCCGAAGTGCGGTCACTGAGCGGAGCCGAAGTGCGGTCACTGAGCGTCAGCCGAAGTGTCCTGCACCCACGTCTTCCCGTCCACCTTGCGCCACTTCTTCTCCGTTCGCTCCGCAGCCTCCACTCCGCCGTTCGCCAGCGCGTAGGCACGGATGCGCCTTGCTATGGACGTGTCCGCTGTGCCGCTCAGCGCTCTGTTTATGGTCGTGCGGCCATATCCGAACGTTCTGTGCATCTCCATCTTCAGTCCAGATGGCACTAATATTATCTGTAAACCTGTCTTGCTCATCTTGTGTTTTTTTACGTTATTTGTTACGTGTTACATTTGTATCACGATGCAAACATACGCACTTTGTTTATATACAACAAACAAAATGCGATATTTTTTTCTGCAAAACGAATAAATATATGCAAAAGAAAGATATACTCAGCAAGCTTGTAGATTACTACGCAGAGGGCAATAAATCGCGCTTTGCGAGCTTTTTAGATGTCACTCCACAAACTGTAAGCACTTGGTTTTCGAGAAATACTTTTGATATTGATCGTATATATGCAAAATGCGATAATATATCAGGAGATTGGCTCCTTACAGGCGAGGGACCGATGCTGAAGGCAGACAGCGACGGAGAGGTCAAGGAGTCCAAGGCAGAGCCGTCAGCCGACGGACTGCCGCTCGTGCCCATCGAGGCTGTGGCAGGCTTCAACGGCGACGACATGCCGGGCGTGAGGCTGGAGGACTGTCTGCGCTACGTCGTGCCGGAGTTCGCAGCCGCCGGAGCGGAGTACCTCATACGCGTCTCTGGCTCGTCCATGTATCCGAAATACTCCTCGGGCGACATACTCGCGTGCCGCCGCATACCAGAGATAGACTTCTTCCAGTGGGGCAAGATCTACGTCATCGACTCCAGCCAGGGAGCCATGGTCAAGCGCATATACCAGTGCGAGGACGACGCCGCCTGCGTCCTCTGCAAGTCCGACAATGACAAGTACCCGCCGTTCACGTTGCCCAAGTCAGCCATACGCTCTCTGTCCATAGTCATAGGCGTCATACGCCTCGAATAGTACCGCTTTGTGCCATGTGGAGACCCAGTCCCCAGCGCGTCCAGAGGCACAGAGGAAGAGTTTTTCTTTGAGTTTTATTTAAAATGCTAAAAATCAGTGTTTTAGTTATTTTGCAGTCGTGCGTTTTTATGTCATTAAAGGGTGCAACTCATTTTTGCAAGGTGTATTATATATATTCACAGATGGTCGCTATGTAGCGAAGTTGTAACCCCATTTGTAACCCCATTTGTAACCCCAATCACATTTTTCGGTCAAAAAGTACCATAAAAGGACACAAAAAAGAGCCGCCCGGTGCTGTTATGCGCCAGACGGCTCTCGTTCTTAGTGTTTATGCGGCTTTCGGCTCTGTTTTCGGTGCATTTGCCGTCAGTCTCGTTTTGTGGCGTTCTGCACCACTAATGACGTCTTGTCTGCCGTTCGTTCAGAAGGCTCTCAAAAGCCGTCTAATCGCGTCATAATCGGCACTTGAACAACGTCCATCCACGCAAAAAACAAGCCTTCCGCAAGGTCAAATCCAAGCAAAAGGCTCAAATATCATCATCCAGCCCAACCAAATCCACACCAAATCCACACTTATGTACTTTTCATTTTGTTGCTCGCCGACTCTCTCAACTTGCCTCAATCCCTCTATCCATCAGCCTTTCACCCACATCAACTCTCTCCCTCATAATGTACTTTTCATTTTTATGCCCGTAATTCAGCAACACAAATCTATCCATATTTTTTCTATATTTATGCCTTTATGGAAAATACATTTAAAATATAGAAATATGAGATTCACACAAAAATTGCTTATCGCTGTTGCCGCACTCTGCATGACGGCAAGCCTCAGCGCCCAGAAGGATGACGTTACGCTTTATTTCACCGTCGATGAGATGCCGGACCTTATAAAGTGTCTTCCTGCGCCTCCAGACACTTGCAGCGCCGAGTTCACCAACGACATTCTGCGCTACATGTGGGGCAAGCAGCAGCGTCTTGACTCTGCGCGCGCTGCTATAGCTTTGAGAGATGCTGTATGGTCGTATGATGCGCTGTTTGCGGAATTCAGCGTTCCGTTCGGACTCACTATTTCCAAGGAAGGCACGCCTGAGATTTACAAGCTCTTGGTCAACAGCCTTTCCACCATCGATCAGACTCGCCGCCGTCCCAAGGCTTACTATATGCGCAAACGTCCGTTCGTGCGCTTCAACGAGCACATGCTTTCAACTTGGGAGGAAAAAGACCTGTATAACGAGGGATCGTATCCTTCCGGTCACACTCAGCGCGGATTCGCATGCGCCCTGCTGCTTTCCGAGGTTAACCCAACCAACGCCGACACCATCCTGAGGCGCGGATACATCTATGGCGAGAGCCGTGTTATCGTGGGAGCGCACTGGCAGAGCGATGTGGATGCCAGCCGCATAAGCGCGCCTATCGGTTTGGCTCGCCTGCACACAAGCCAGGAGTTCCTCAAGCAACTCGCCAAAGCGCAAGACGAGTTCGCTAAACTGACGGGCAAGGCAAAGGGCAAGACCCAAAAGAAAAAGTAACTGGCGCCACATCACGGCATAACAAAAGGGAGATGAAAAACATTCATCTCCCTTTCCCGTTTTGCGCGAGCAAGCATCCCCGTTTTTCTCTATATTTGCTATTACGCTAACTTAAAAACAACTGCAATATGAAGAATTTCACACCTAAACCATGGATTGTGCCACAGCCAGTGCTTATCATCGGCACTTATGACAAGGACGGAAAGCCCAACGCCATGAACGCGGCATGGGGCGGCACTTGTGACATGAAGGAAGTCGCTATCTCGCTCAGTTCGCACGCCACGACCGATAACCTCGACTTGCACGGCGAGTTCACCCTTACGTTCGCCACTGTCGATACGATGATCGCATCGGACTTTGTGGGCATCGTCAGCGCGAGAAAGGACCCAGACAAGATTGCCAAGACGGGCTGGAATGTTGTAAAGGCTGAACATGTAAACGCCCCTGTATTCACCGATTTTCCTCTGACTATGGAGTGCAAAGTGAAGGAGACTCTCAACCGTGACAAGGCTGGATACATGCTCATAGGTGAGGTTGTAAACATTGTCTGCGACGAGAAGTATCTGGCAGCCGATGGCCAGCCGGATGTCGAGAAGATGAACCTGATTTGTTATGACCCTGTTCATTACGGCTACATTCAGCTCGGCAAGAAGGTGGGACAGGCATTCTCTGACGGCAAGAAATTGTAGCATCGCGACTGCCTAAAAAAGATAAAGCCAGCCCCACATTCAGGCTGGCTTTATTCTTTGAAGGTATGAAAGAAGTTATTTGAATGAAGGCTTGATGTTTGCCACCCATGCGGCTATTCTGCCGTCGGTCTTAGAAGACTCGTTGTCCTCGTCGATGGCCAATCCCACGAACTTGCCGTCCTGCACTGCCTCGGAGTCATCATAAGTGTAGTCGCTGGCATCCACCGCTCCGACCACCGTCGCGCCATTGCCCTTGACTGCGTCATAGATTCTCGCCATTCCGTTGACGAATGTGTCCGAGTACGAAGAAGAGTCACCGAGTCCGAACAGAGCCACTACCTTGCCGCTCAAATTTGCGTTCTGCAGCTCGCCGATGGCGCTTTCCCAGTCGTCCTGCAGGTCACCCACGCCCCATGTCGATGTGCCGAGCACGAGGTTGTCGTACGACTCGAAGTCAGCAGCGCTGATTCCGTCCGAAACGTTCTTCAATTCAGCGTCGCCTATTGCGCTCGCTATCTTCTCGGCAACTGTCTCTGTGTTGCCGGTTGATGTTCCGAAAAATATTCCAACTTTTCCCATAGTTTATTGTTTTGTAGTTAATGCCTTGGAGGATTGCTTTTGACTCTTTCGAGAGAACTTGGCAGTCAAGCCAAGTTCGTCTCTTTGAGTAACCGTATTAATAAATCAATCAACTTTCTCTTGAATTTTGTATTGCAAAAGTACATGCCGCCGGCAGCACCCACAATCCTTAGAAATTGGGATATTTTTCGGCCCGTTCGCCAATTATAGTGATTTACACCAAGATAAAACACTGGAATTCAGTATTATACATAAGACAAAAGCACCAAGCGCCGATTGCGCTTGGTGCTTTTGTCTTATGGATGCGGCACTTGCTGTGCCAGCCGTTTTAGTAGCTTATCTTCACTGAGTCAGCGGCCTTAGCGGCGTTGGCTCTCGCAGTGTCGGTGTCTTTCGCTGCCGCTATCACTACGCCCATTCTTCTGCCTACTTTCGACATTGGCTTGCCGAAGAGGCGGATTTTCGTGTCAGGCACTTGCACAGCCTCGTTTATGTCGAAGATTGGCGCCCAGCCTTCCTGCTTTGCCTTTATCACGTGGGATGCTCCCGGAGTTATCATTGCTGTGTCAACAGGCAGTCCGAGGATGGCTCTGACGTGGAGCTCGAACTCCGACATCTTCTGTGTAATCATTGTCACCATTCCGGTGTCGTGTGGACGAGGCGAAACCTCGCTGAATATCACGTCGTCGCCGCAAACAAACAGCTCTACGCCGAAGATTCCGTAGCCTCCGAGAGCGTCGGTTATCTTCTTGGCTATCTCCTGAGCCTTCGCCTTTGTCGAGTCTGTCATGGCTGCAGGCTGCCAGCTCTCGTTGTAGTCGCCGTTTATCTGTATGTGGCCGATTGGCTCGCAGAACTTTGTTCCGAAGGCTGTTCTCACTGTCAACAGAGTTATCTCGTAGTCGAACTTTATGAACTGCTCTATGATTATCTTCGAGCCGTTGCCGCGAGCCGACTCCTTGGCGTATGTCCATGCCTTCTCGATGTCGTCCTCTGTCTTTACGACAGACTGTCCTTTTCCCGAAGATGACATGATTGGCTTTGTCACGCAAGGGATTCCTATCTGATGCACTGCGTCCTTGAATTCATCGAGCGTAGTAGCGAAAAGATATTTTGCTGTAGGCAGCCCTATCTCCTCGGCAGCGAGTCTTCTGATGCCCTCGCGGTCCATTGTCAGACGAGCGGCGTGGGCAGTTGGGATCACCTTGAATCCGTCAGCCTCGAGTCTTTCGAGCTCCTCGGTGTTCAGCGCCTCGATTTCAGGAACGATG
This sequence comes from Paludibacteraceae bacterium, assembly GCA_017937025.1. GTDB lineage: Bacteria > Bacteroidota > Bacteroidia > Bacteroidales > Paludibacteraceae > UBA4363. Next base: position 6,654 of record JAGBEJ010000012.1, read on the forward strand.
AGGTCTGGCTGCTCGCGCTCTACGACTGCTCTCAGAGCCTTCGCGTCCTTCATGTCAATTACATAGTGTCGCTGCGCTACTTGCTGCGCTGGCGCATCTTCGTAAGAATCGACAGCAATGCACTCGATGCCGAGTCTTATCGCTTCTATGATTACCTCCTTGCCGAGCTCGCCGTTTCCGAGCAGCATTAGTTTGCAAGAGCTTGCGAATAATGGTGTGCCTATCTGGCCGTTTTTGTAATTGCCCATGATTTTAATTTGTTTAGTGTTTTTGCTTTGGCAAAGTTATCAAAAGAGAGTGAAAACTAAATTGTTGGTGATTTTTTTATTTGGGTTTTTCACATAAAAAAGCCCGGACTTTTTTCAAGGTCCGGACTTTCTGTTTTATATCGACAACGCGTTTAGTCTATGATGTCGAATCCTGTGTAAGGCTGCAATGCCTTTGGTATGCGTATGCCTTCTGGAGTCTGGTTGTTCTCGAGCAATGCGGCCACGATACGAGGCAGAGCCAATGCGCTGCCATTGAGTGTGTGGCAGAGCTGTATCTTCTTGTCCTCGTCGCGGTAACGGCATTTCAGACGGTTAGCCTGATAGCTCTCGAAGTTAGACACTGAGCTTACCTCCAGCCAACGCTTCTGCGCCTCGGAGTAAACCTCGAAGTCGAAGCAGATAGACGAAGTGAAGCTCATGTCACCGCCGCAAAGACGAAGGATGCGGTATGGCAGCTCCAGCTTCTGTACAAGACCCTCGACATGGGCAAGCATCTCCTTGAGCGACTCGTATGAGTGCTCAGGTGTGTCGATGCGGACAAGCTCCACCTTCGAGAACTCGTGCAGACGGTTCAGTCCGCGCACGTCCTTGCCGTATGAGCCGGCCTCGCGGCGGAAGCACTGTGTGTATGCGCAGTTCTTTATTGGCAGGTCCTTCTTGTCAAGTATCACGTCGCGGTAGATGTTTGTCACAGGAACCTCGGCCGTAGGTATCAGGTAGAGGTCGTCCAGGTCGGTGTGGTACATCTGGCCTTCCTTGTCAGGCAGCTGTCCTGTGCCGAAACCAGAAGCCGCGTTCACAACTGTAGGAGGCATGATTTCTGTGTAACCGCTCTTGCGCGCCTCGTCCAGGAAGAAGTCGATGAGCGCTCTTTGCAAACGCGCGCCCTTGCCTATGTAAACAGGGAATCCCGCTCCAGTTATCTTTACTCCGAGGTCGAAGTCGATGAGGTTGTATTTCTTTGCCAATTCCCAGTGTGGCAAAGCGTCCTCTGGCAGCTCCACTTTGTTGCCGCCGGTTTTTTCCACCACGTTGTCGTTGGCGTCCTTGCCTTCTGGCACCTCGTCGCATGGGATGTTAGGAATAGTCGAGAGTATTGCGACAAGTTTCTCCTCGGCAGCCTTCATGTCGGCTTCCAGAGTCTTGTTCGCCTCCTTTATGGATGCGACCTGCTGCTTAGCGGCTTCAGCCTCGTCCTTTTTGCCTTCCTTTAGCAAGAGACCGATGGACTTTGATATCTTGTTGAGTTCGGCAAGGTTTGCGTCAAGTTTAGATTGTGTCGCTTTGCGTGTTTCGTTCACTGCAATGACATTCTCGATAGGCTCTTTTCCGTCGAACAGCTTTTTGGCGAGCTTGCGGATTATGCCTTCTTTGTCTTCTGTGATTTGTTTAAGAGTAAGCATAACTGAATTTCTTTATTATTGAAAAAAGGGCGACACAAGAATGTCACCCTTTCTTATTAAGTTTTCTTGATAGTTTTAGTTCTGCTCTTCAAGTGGAAGTACAGAGACGAATGACTTGTCGCCAGTAGTCTTCTTGAATGAGACAACACCGTCAATAAGTGCGAACAAAGTGTGATCCTTGCCCATACCTACGTTCTGACCTGGGTTGTGCTGTGTGCCGCGCTGACGAACGATGATGTTGCCAGCTACAACCTTCTGTCCACCGAAAATCTTAACTCCGAGTCTTTTTGAAGCAGACTCACGTCCGTTCTTAGAACTACCTACACCTTTTTTATGTGCCATGATAAATAATTTTTAGTGGTTAAACGATTAAGCGAGAATGTCGCTGATTGTTAAAGATGTGAAGTCCTGACGGTGACCGTTCAACTTGCGATAGCCCTTGCGGCGTTTTTTGTGGAACACAAGAACTTTCTTGCCACGGAAGTCACCATTAACCTCTGCCTTGACCTTGGCACCGTCAACTGTAGGAGCACCTACTGTTACTGAACCCTCGTTGTCAACGAGAAGCACCTTGTCAAACTCAAGCTTATCACCTTCTTTTGCGTCCTTGATAGAGTGGACGAACAGTTTTTGTCCTTTCTCGACACGGAACTGCTGACCCTGAATTTCAACGATAGCGTACATTATTACGTATGTTTTAAATAATTATCGGGGAGGCGGGGTGATGAGCCTCATTGTCATCATTGCCACTTATGACCTCTTTGCGAAACAGGGGACAAAGATATGAATTTGCATTGAAAACAAAAAACAATCATCTAAAAACATCGTCTTAAAATTAACGCGTTACATAATAAAAGTCAAAAAGATACACACCGAGCTTATTTTGACCTATATTTGAGAGAAACATCTAATACACACATAATGACACACACAGGAAACGAAAAGTTATTGGAAAGAGAGCTGACTGCTTTTTTATGCTCGCGCAGATGCCCGGACGAGGCTGTGGCGGCGGTGGAAAACTGGCTGAATACGCTGGATCCAGAGAAAGACTGCATTGTATGCGGAGGACACTCAGGCATAGAGAAAAGAGTGGTCGTGCAACTCATGGAGAGAGGAATACCACTGGTATGGATGGTGGCTGAAGCCGGCAACATGAAGTGGCAGAACCTGACCGACACCGCATTGCAGGCCGGGAAACTGCTCATCGTTTCCACTAACGAGGAGGCGCAGACCACAAGCGCTCTTGCTTCTGAGAGAAACTCCAGAATGATAAGCATGGCGAAGAGCATCGTCATAGCCTACATGGACAAGGGCGGCATGATTGAGAAACTCGTGGAGGGACTCGACAACGTGCGACTGCTGACCGAGCAGACAAACATGAAGAACGAGTGCTTCTGCATACGACGCGACGGAGGCAACATCTACTTCGACATCGAGCGAGGCATGAGCGGCAAATACATTAAAATATCGCAGACGAGAAAATCGCGCGACGGAGGCTCACGCAAGGAGTGCGTATTCGTGAACGCAAGCGAGCTGAACATGCTGAAGAAGGCTGTGGACTGGGCTCTGGCTCAGACGCAGACCGACGGCGGCACGAAGGAGAAACCGCAACCACAGCGCACAGCAGAGCGCCGTCAGGAAAACGACGCACCGATGGACGAAATCACAGCGCCATCCGACGACGCTGCCGCACAGAAGGAGAGCAGCGAAGGACTGATGGGCAAAATCATGTCGGTGTTCAAGAAATAGAAAGCACACGACACATAATATATATAAGCAGGGGCGAAGAAAATTCAGCCTCTGCTTTTTTTATGCAAACTATTTGGGAGCATTTACTATTTCTTCAGCCATCATTTCTGCCTGTTTCAAAACTGTCTCGGTGGCCAACAGCTGCATATCAGGCGGATAGCCGAATTTGCGTAACAGACGTTTTACAGCCACTTTCATTTTGGCGCGGACATTCTCTTTTATTGTCCAGTCAATAGTGGTGTTCTTACGGATGGTTTCGGTCAGAACAACCGCCAATTCCCGCAGTTTGTCCTTACCCATCAACTCTCTGGCGCTCTCATTGTCAGCCACAGCAGAATAAAAGGCGTACTCGTAAGTTGTCAAGCCCATATTTTCCGCATCCTTGTCTTTCTCCAGTATGGTTTTGCTGAGTTGGATAAGCTCGTCGATAACTTCGGCGGCGGTCAGAACCTTGTTATGATAACGTGTAATGGAACTGTCGAGCATCTCTATCAAAGTCCGTCCCTCAACCACATTGAATTTTGAACGGGCTTTTATCTCACCCTCCAATAATTTCCTCAGCACTTCCAATGCTATATTCTTGTGCTCCATCCCCTTAAGTTCCATAAGGAATTCTTCCGAAAGAATGGAAATGTCTGGTTTCTTGATACCTGCCGCATCGAAAAGGTCGATGACTTTTTCCGAAACAAGCGCCTTGTCAATCACCTGACGGATGGTCGTTTCAACTTCCTCGTCCGACATTCCACTGCCTGTTTGGTCGAATTTACACAGACGGGCTTTCACGGCTTGGAAGAACGCCACCTCGTCTTTCACATCCATTGCAGCCTCATTAGGGACAGCTATGGCGAAAGCCTTACCTAAGGCGGTTACTTCGTTTACGAAACGCTTCTTGCCATCGTCCAAGCCCAGAATGAAATCCTCGGCCTTCAGAATCCAAGAAAGTTTGCTCGATGTGTCGGCGGTGAAATATTGCTTGTAGTCGAAGCCGAAGAACATCTGTTCCACCACCTCCAACTTTTCCTGCATAAGCGCAACCGCCTGTTCCTGCTGTTGAGTCGGATCACCCTTGCCGCCAGAGTCGGAATAGAACGACAACGCCTTCTTCAAGTCAGAAGCAATACCGAGATAATCCACAACCAAACCGCCCGGCTTGTCCTTATAGACACGGTTCACACGAGCGATGGCCTGCATCAGGTTGTGCCCCTGCATAGGCTTGTCGATGTAAAGAGTGTGCAGACAAGGCACATCAAAGCCTGTCAGCCACATATCGCGCACGATGACAAGTTTCAGCTCATCGTCGGGGTCTTTCATCCTATCTGCCAAGGCACGGCGCTGTTCCTTCGTAGTGTGATGTCTTGAGATATTGGCCCCATCGGATGCAGAGGATGTCATCACCACCTTAATAGCACCTTTTGTCAAATCATCGGAATGCCACTCGGGGCGCAGCCTGACAATTTCGTCGTACAACTCGGCTGCGATACGGCGGCTCATCGCCACCACCATCGCCTTGCCCTCAAACACCTTCTGGCGTTCCTCGAAGTGCGTGACAATGTCTTTTGCTATGTTTTTCAAACGGTTCGGACTGCCAATCAGCGCCTCCAGCTGTGTCCATTTCGCCTTGGCTTTCTGGACATCGTTCATATCCTCGGTCTGCAGCTCCTTGTCTAATTCTTCCACCAGTTGTCGGCCTTCATCGCTGAGTTCCACCTTGGCAAGACGGCTTTCGTAGTAGATTCGCACAGTGGCGCCGTCCTCGACCGCTTGTGCAATATCGTAAACGTCAATATAGTTGCCGAATACCGCTGGCGTATTCTTGTCGGTTGCCTCGATGGGTGTTCCTGTAAAGCCGAGATAGGTGGCATTAGGCAACGCATCGCGCAGATATTTGGCGAAACCGTATTTGATCTCCGAACCTACAACCTCGTCTGCCTCGTTCTTCACATCCACTGTCCGGCCTTTGAAGCCGTATTGCGTACGATGCGCCTCATCAGCCATCACGATGACGTTGCTGCGGTCGGTAAGCGTGTCGTAAACATTTCCCGACTCGGGCTGGAACTTCTGTATTGTGGTGAATATCACGCCACCCGACTGCACCGACAAGAGTTTCTTCAAATGCTCGCGGTTTTCAGCCTGAACCGGCGTCTGCCTAAGCAGTTGCTTCGCGCCTGTGAAGGTGTCGAAAAGCTGGTCGTCCAAATCGTTGCGGTCGGTAATGACCACGACAGTCGGGTTGTTGAGCCGCTGCACTATTTTGCCTGTGTAGAACACCATAGTCAGCGACTTGCCGCTGCCTTGAGTGTGCCACACCACGCCTGCCCGATGGTCGCCTGGCTGCTGCTCTTGAACGGTCTTAAAACCGAAATTGGCAGGAGACTCGGCTATGCCTTTATTCAAGCCCGAAGCCCTCAATGTGGAATCAATAGCCTTGTTGACGGCATAGTACTGGTGATAGGCGGCGATTTTCTTCACTGTTTTGATGGTGGTAAGGCCCTTCTTCAAGTCTTCCTGCTTCTGCTTCTCAAAAACTGTGAACGACTGCACCAAATCCAGCAAAGTGTCCTTGCGCATCATGCCGTTGACCAGCACTTCCAATTCGCTCACTAAATGCGATGCGATGTTCTCGCCGTCCTCGCTCTTCCAAGCTGCATAGCGGCTGAAGCCTGCCGAAAGCGAGCCTGCACGCGCCTCCAATCCGTCGGAAATGACCACCAAAGCGTTATAGGTGAACAGTGATGGAATCTGCTGTTTATAGGTTTCTATCTGACGGAAAGCACTTTGGATGGTTGCGTTCTCGTCGGCGGCGTTTTTCAATTCGAAGATAACCAACGGCAGACCGTTCACAAACAACAGAACATCGGGGCGGCGGTTGTGGCCGTTCTCAATGATGGTAAACTGGTTGACCACCGTGAACTCGTTGTTCCACGGGTCATTGAAGTCTATGAGCCAGACCCTTGCGCCACGTTCCACGCCGTCCTTATGCACCGACACCGGAACGCCTTCGGTCAGCAGGCGGTGGAACTCCTCGTTGTTGGCAAGCACATCGGGCGAACTGATGCGCAGCACGGTTTTCACCGCCTCGTCCTGCACAGAATAAGGCAGCGACGGATTGAGTTTCCTCACCGCAGCTTCCAGTTTGTCGCGCAGCACCACCTCATCGAAGCTGGCGCGCATGGGCGTTTCGCCGTCGGGTGCGATGTCGGGGCCATAGAGGTATTGATAGCCTTTGGCTTTAAGCTGGTCGATGAGCATCTGCTCTATGTCGGATTCCAAAAGTTTGGTCATAACTTTATCTTGTTATTTCTCTGACTTTATTATCGTTAGCGAATTGTGCACACGCGTGTGCACAATCTCCAAATCAATGTTTTTATTCCTTATATCTATTTCTTTCGCCATATTCTTTATAACGTTTTTGGGGGCAATTCATTGTTTGGAGATTAGTGAGTATTTTATTTATGGTGGATTGGGGGAGATTGGGCATAATTATTTTATTTCTAACTCTTTCCGCATAAGACACATAATTTCATCATTTAAAACTTTAAAATCCTCCCATCGTTTATCATACCCAATGGTTTCAAAGACTCGAAAACTATTGGAGTCCTTTACATTGATTTTTGACATACAATTCTGCATTTCGTTGTTGAAATCTGCAGTAAGATCTTTCAAGCGATTTAATTTAGCTGTTAATTCTTCTGATGCAATTAAAAGTAAAGGGCTAATTTCTTGGTTGACAATCATTAATGGTTCCACTGACACTTTTACATATTCATTTAGTCTTTGATTCAATTTCATCAATGCATCATTCATCTCCTCAACTGATCCTTTCATAATTGAGGATAAGAATTCATTAGTTACACCATAGATTGCGTTTGGGTTTTTCCTGAAATTTTCATTTATTTCTTCCAACTTTCTCATGAAGCCAGAATACGCATCAAATCGTCTATTTGCCAACAAATCTTTCTTTTGCCATTCTCTATTCTTTTTCATTTGATAAAAGGCAAATCCCCATCCACCTATAGCTGTTAAAATACTAACTATTAACCCGATATTCATATTTCTGTGATTTTAATTTCTCCACTCATCAGCCTCGGCAGCAACCCATCGCGGGTCTGTATGAGTGTTTGGATTTGCTTTTGATTACTATATATTTTGTCAAAGATATATTGTGTTTGTTCTTCGAATTTCTTCATAATTACTTCATCAGGAATTATTATCTGCATTTGCTTTATCATTGCAGAGTTTATGGCAGTAACAATGGAAGATGTTGACCCAAGAGAATCATATTTAAATGATTTCAGAAACAAATACAGATACTCCTTTGTGATTGGTGTCTTATTTGTAAACTTAAAATGAGCGATTGCCTCATTGGACAACATATCTTCTGTTGTTATTCCTACACGCCCAACAGTCATTTTAAAACTCAACACGACCGTATTTTTAGGTATTATTGGAATACTAAATGTTTCTACTGCTTCTTTTGTGAGATATTCAGAAGTATTAAACAAGAAAACATCTCCTGCCCCCATATCTTTAATAGACAACCATTTTACATCGCTCGGATTTGTAGAGAACCATTTTGTTTCTTTTCTTGGTGGGGTTCTACCTATTGAAATATCAACAATTTCTCTAAGTTCTTTTTCCTCCCACTCCTCCTTTGCCTCCACCACAAACCACTGCCTGAAGAGCGTCTCCGCCATCTGCTCCAAAGTGGCGTTCTCGCGGTGCAGAAGGTCTATCTTGTCGTCAAGGGAAGAGAGAATGGAAACTATTTTTTCTCTCTCATTGATTGAAGTTGGCAGAAACAATGGTATTCTATTCAACGAATCCTGACTTAATTTTGGTTGAACCGCTCCAGTTATGTAGGGATTCAAATCAAGTTGAGCAAAGTAATAGCATATTAGACGACTATGAACATAATCTGCCTTAAGAATATGTGCGTGATTATTAACCCAAAACTTTCCATTTGCTAAAAATGCAATTGGGGTTTGCCTGGTACGCAAATTTTCTCCATCTTCAGAAATCAAGATATGTTCACCATCAAAAATATAATCATCAATGCTATCAATTATTCCCGAAGCTCCATAATAAGGATAAATTCCTTTTCTTGTACTTCGTTCCATTGAAGATAATGGTTTTCTTTTATAATCAAGAATCTCTGCAATCTCTCCCAACTTATATTCTTTCCACTCGGTCATAGGCTCTTATTTTAGGTTTTCCTCAAGCAGGCGTTGCAAATCCTCCTTGCTCGGCAAGTAGGTTTGATACTTGCTTGCGAAGATTTGGTTGTTGTCTTTTGGCAGGGTTGATTCAATGCGCATCAGTTTCAGGTAATGCGACCAACTAAGCGTGAAGTGCAATTCCTCAGACGGTGTCTGAGGAATTTGAGAATTCCGCAAAGGTGTTTCGGAATTCTCGCTTTCGGATTTATCAGACAGTATCTGTGTATTTTGTGGTTTCGTCAATGGTAATGAAGATTTTCTAGACAGTGTCTGGAAAATTGGTTGACCGACAGAATATGTAAGAAAAAACTGTCTCATATTTGCAAGGTTCTGGGCAGAAAAACCCTTACCAAATTTCTTTGTCAGCTTTTCCGCCAACTCCTTAATGACGGCCTTCCCATATTCTGCCCTCTGCTCTCCCTGCTGCTCGTCCTCCACAATCATCCGGCCTATTTCATAATAAGTGTAAACCATTGCCGTATTGACAGCGGCCACGGTGCGTTTTCTTGCTTCTGCAATCAGCCGTTCTATGCGTTCGGCCAAATCGGTTTTCATTATCTCGCTCATACTTTATTCAATTTTTATCTTCCCAAAATTACCTTCCACCCAAAAAATATATTCTTTCCACTCGGTCATAGGCTTTTATTTATTCTTTCTACTTTTTATCTCAGACTCCAACCGCTTCAGTTCTTCAGTTTCTTCCTTATCTGCTTCGAGAGCCTCGTATGCCTTGCGTCGCTGGTCGAACTCCTTATAAACGGCATCAACTTTATCTTCCATCTGTTTGGTCGATATGCTCCCTGCTCCGACAAGAACTTTTTTGCTTTGGAAATTCAACAGCGTGTCAACATTTTGCCGCCAAAACCCAAGTGTCAAATCGCGATGCTCCTTAACACGTAATTCTGCAGAATCAAGGAAAAGGACGGTCAGACGATTTAGGGTGTCAATCTCATCGGAGGTGAGATAGTTCTTTGCAATGTAGATGTCCTGTTTGCGAACCACACTGCCTTTCCACGATGTGAGTGCCATATTTGGTTTTGAAGCATCGGCACGGCTGCAAATAATCTCCGCAGCTGTTTTATTGGTGACAGCATAAAGCAACTTGTTCTGTGTCTCCGCAAAAAACATCTGTGTTGATTTGTCGGTCTTATCATAATCGCTGCTAAGCATCATCAAATCGCGTATCTTCTGATAAAACCTTTTCTCACTTGCACGGATGTCGCGAATACGTTCAAGCAGTTCGTCAAAATAGTCAGGCCTTCCGTCGGGATTTTTGAGTCGCTCATCATCAATCACATAGCCCTTGATCATGAATTCCTTGAGGTTCTTGTTGGCCCAAATGCGGAACTGCGTACCCCGTTTGCTGCGCACGCGGAAACCAATCGCCAAAATCATGTCAAGAGAATAGAATGTTACATTGTATTTTTTACCATCCAAAGCAGTTGTAAAGAAATTCTTTACAACTGAATTTTTATCTAATTCACTCTCCTTCAATATATTAGATATATGCTGACCTACATTTTGCTTTGAGGTGTCAAAAAGTTCTGCCATCTGATTCTGGTTCATCCAAACCGAACCGTCCTTGGCGTAAAGCGCAACACTAACTTTACCGTCTTCGGTATTATAAATTATGATACCATTCTTTTCCATAATTCCATCTCTATCCATTAATTTTTATCTTCCCCAGATTCTCCAAAATCACCTTGTTCAGCCGTTCCTCTTCCTTCAGTTGCTCCTCAAACTCGGCTTTCAGGGTGGTGAAGCGCTCGGCAAAGTTGAAGTCGTCCTCCTCTTCGGGCAAACCCACATAGCGGCCAGGCGTTAGTACATAGTCCAATTCCGCCACGCGGCTTACGGGCACCGAAGCACAGAAACCTGCAATATCCTGATATTCCGCCGACTCCTCTTTCCAGAGATGGTAGGTGTGTGCAATTTCCTGAATATCTTCCTCCGAGAGTTCACGAGTGCGGCGGTTGATGAGGTGTCCTTTGTTGCGTGCATCGATAAACAATATTTCGCCAGCGCGCTTGCTACGGTTGCGTGTCACAAACCACAGACAAGCCGGGATCTGGGTGTTCAAAAAGAGTTTTGCAGGGAGGTTCACTATGCATGCGATAAGACCTTTGTCAATTAAGGCCTTGCGGATTTCGCCTTCGCCGCCTGTTTTTGAGGTCAGCGAGCCTTTGGCAAGCACGAATCCGGCTTGTCCGCTTGGCGCAAGGTGATAGATGAAGTGCTGAATCCACGCAAAGTTGGCGTTTCCTGCAGGCGGCACTCCGTACTGCCAGCGGGCATCGTTGCGCAGCTGGTCGCCGCTCCAGTCGCTGTCGTTGAATGGCGGATTGGCAAGCACATAGTCGGCCTTCACGTCGCGGTGCGCATCGTTGAGGAACGAACCTTCGGTGTTCCACTTCACCTGCGAAGCATCTATTCCGCGTATGGCAAGGTTCATCTTGCACAGGCGCCAGGTGGTCTGGTTGCTTTCCTGCCCGTAAACCGAAATGTTTTCAATCCTGCCCTGATGCTCCTTCACAAATTTCTCGCTCTGCACAAACATACCTCCCGAACCACAGCATGGGTCGAGCACACGGCCTTCATAGGGCTCCAGCATATTGACCAACAACTCTACAACACTACGAGGCGTGTAGAATTGACCGCCTTTTTTACCTTCAGCCAAAGCGAACTCGCCGAGGAAATACTCGAAGACGTGACCGAGCAAGTCGGCGCTTTTGGTGCTGGTGTTCTGCAAAGTGGAGTTGCCGATAAGGTCAATCAGCTCTCCCAACGATGTAGGGTCGAGGTTAGGGCGGGAAAAGACTTTAGGCAGCACACCTTTCAATGATTTGTTTTCACGTTCAATCTCGTCCATCGCATCGTCAATGAACTTGCCAATTTGCGGATTTTTGGCATTGTCGGTCAGATAACTCCAACGGGCATTGGCTGGAACGTAAAACACGTTCTCTGCGGCGTATTCCTCACGGTCTTCGGGGTCCGCTCCATCGGCCTGCTGCCTCACCAATTCGTCATACAATTGTTCAAACGATACCGAAATATATCTCAAAAAGATGAGACCCAGCACAACGTGCTTATATTCAGCCGCATCAATATTCTTACGCAGCTTGTCGGCAGCCTTCCAAAGCTGTTTTTCAAGCGGTTCTTCTACTACTTCTTTCTTTTTTGCCATGATAAAAAAACGTCTTTGCTAATTTTTCAAAAATACAACTTTTTGGCACAATCTTAAAATAATGAGAGCCGAGAAAACATATCCCGGCTCTCATTATCTATCTCCTGCCTTTCAAGGCTTCTCTTAGTGTCCATTCATTTTATGTCATTCCGTAAAAAACATTGCAGAACGAAAGTCCAACACCTGACAGTATCTCCAAATCACGGCACCTCGTCTTCCGTCTGACGCAAACAAAAAAGGCAGCCATTCGGCTGCCTTTTTGTTTATCTCTTAGTCTCGTAATATCTTCACTTCCACACGCCTGTTTTCCCGTCGGTGCTCCGCCGTCTTGTTGTCGTGCACTGGGTTGTCGTAAGCCATGGAGCGGACCTCGATGTTCTCTTCCTTGACGCCCTTGCGAATCATCCATTTCTTTATCGTGGTGGCGCGGAGCATTCCCATTCTTACGTTCACCTCGCGCGAGCCTATGTCGCAAGTGTTGCCCACGAGCGCTATCTTGAGGTCGTCGCGCTCCTTCATCAGTTCCACGAGCTCGTCGTATGCCGCCTGCTCCTTCTCGTTCATCTTTCCGTCCCACGCGTTGTTGAACTCGAAGTGTATTGCTATCTCGTTAGCCAGCTCGTCAGCCTTCACCATGTCGCCCTCGTCGTCGGTCACAGTCACTGTGATTGTCTGCTTGTCGCCGTTGGAGAGAGCGCAGGTTATCTTCGCCTTGCCCTTGTGCAGACCTATCAGTTTGCCTGTGTTTGGGTTCACGGTCAGGACGCTCTCGTTGTCGCTTGTCCATGTGCCCTTAGGCAGTCCTGACTTCATGTGCAGCGCAGTGTCCGCGTTTATGTCCATCGTGAAATCTTTTTCCTCTATGATTTCGGTGTATGGTATTCTGTGCTTTGTCTTTATCGGGATGGACCTCAGTTCCACGCCGTTCTTCTCGAGCACGAGCGTGTCCTCCCCCACTTCGAGTATTCGCCCTTCCAGTTCCTCTTTCCTGACGAACACGGCATTGCTGCGCGAGTGCCATTCTGTGCCTTCGAGCAGGCTCAGGTCGAACGAGTCGGATATGGTGTAAACATTTTCGGTCGTGTCGCGGAATATCAGCGGAGCCGACGCCACATACGCCACTTCCTTGGTCCGGTCGCCCTTGAGTCTCGGGTAGAATCCGTCGGTAAACTCCCATTCGCCGTTCAGCTTGCCTTTGAGCGAGTCGCCGAGCATCTGGTTTGTGAACAGTCTTGTGGTGTCCGCCACGCTCTTCTTCTTGTTGCCGAAGGCGTTTCGGCTGACGCACATCTGACCGTCGTAGTATGTGTTAGTGACTTCCACTCCTCGCTTGTATCCGACTATGGCACCCGACTCATCGCCGCCTATCACATCGCCGCAGTTCAGGCTCTGGCTTATCTCCGAGCTGCCCGCCGCATATCCGCTTATGCCGCCGATGCACTGCGCCTTGCCGCGTGGATTGCTGTTCTCCACTACAGCCGCGTTCACCGACGAAGAAATCTTCGTGCGTCTCGCGTAGCCGCTTATGCCGCCTGCATAGTCGTCGTTCATCTGTATCTTGCCTGTGTTGGAACACATGTAGATAGTCGAGTTCTCGATATATCCGACGATGCCGCCAGTTCTCTGGCCGCCGGACTTTATGACGCCGTAGTTGGCGCTCTGCTCGATGCGTGAGTTCTTAGTGACCGAGCCAGCCACGCCGCCGACATTGTAAACCGAACCTGTGACCGAGCCGCCGTTGACGCTGTTGCGCACAACCGACTCGCCGTCCATGAATCCGGCGATGCCGCCGCATGTCTTGTGTCCTGAGACCTCAGCCTTGTTCTCGCAATCCACAACGGCTGCGTTTTTTGACATCTGACCAACGATGCCGCCCACGAATCTGACACCGGACACACGTCCGCTCTCGACTTTGACGTTCTTAAGCGTCGCACCATCGGACATACAGCCGACCACAGCGCCGACATTCTCCATGCCGTGCACCATGCAGTTTTTCAGCGTAAGGTTGCTTATCACGCCGAACTTGACATAGCCGAACAATCCGACTTGGCTGTGCTTCTTCTGGTCGAAATACAGTCCGCTGACAACGTGTCCGTCGCCGTCGAAGTTTCCGCAGAATGCGATGCCCTTGAGCGCGCTCTTGCTCCAGCCTATAGGCTGCCATCCTTCGTTGGAGTAGCCGTAGAGGTCAATGTCGTTTGTGAGTTTCAGGAATTTGCCCTCGTATGATTCGCCGCCACGGACATTGTCCGACAGCTCTTTGAGGTCTTCAGCCGAATTTATGGTGTATGGGTCGTCAACTGTTCCCGAGCCTCCAATGGAAGCCGAAACAGTCATGGCAGCCATTGCCATAACCCACAAAAACAATATCCGGCGTAATTTTTTCAAGAAAAATTCTACTTATTCAAGTGCAAAAGTATGCAGATTAGGCATAAAAACAAAACATATAGATGAAAAATTAAACTATAAATCCATTTTTACGAAAAACAAGACACAACTTTCGGAGCATGAAATGCCATGATTTTCAAAAATTGCCTTTTTCTGAATGATTTTAATATTACCTTTGTCTTCAATAGCAATACTTGAACGCACTTATAAAAATTGTAATTATTTTATCTAATCATGGAATCTTTAGAGAAAAACAACACAGAGAAAAACATCAGCCTTCAGGAAATCATAGAGAAGATGAAAAGCATCGCGGAATCGAACTGCGACGACACGAACAAAGAGGCTACATCGCTGAAAAAGTTGTTTTACTACACTTTGAATAACTGCCGTTTCAACCAGACCGCCGACGAGAACAACAGCGAGGATTTCAACGCTATGGAGGAGGAATTCAAGGGTCTGTTCAACAAATACCAGGAGAAAAGAAAAGCATTCCTGGAAGCCAAGCAGAAGAAAGAGAATGAGAATCTCGAGAAGAGAAAAAGCATCATAAAGAAAATCGAGGCTTTCGTGGAGAATCCTGAAACGATACACGAGCACTTCAACGACTTCAAGGCTCTGCAACAGGAGTGGAAAGAGGCTGGAGACGTGCCTGCCACCGACAAGAACGACATCTTCAAGAAATACAACAGCATAAACGAGCAGTACTACGACCTGCTGAAGATGAACATCGAACTCAGGGAATACGACTTCAAGAAGAACCTTGAGATAAAGACCGAATTATGCGAAAAGGCCGAGGCACTCGACAAAGAAGAGAACGTGATAAACGCATTCAACTCGCTGCAGGCGCTGCATGAGCAATGGACACAGACAGGACCTGTGGCCAAGGAACTGCGTGAAGAACTGTGGACAAGATTCAAAGAGGCCTCATCGGTTATAAACAAGAAGCACAACGCATACTTCGAGGAAAAGAAGCAGAAAGAGCAGGAAGCGCTGAAAGCGAAAGAAGAAATATGCAAAAAGGCTGAAGCCATCGAATACTCCGACATAGCAAGCCCTGCGGAGTGGGACAAGGTGGTCGATGCTGTGAAGGAAATACAGCAGGAATGGAAAAACGCAGGATACACGCCTGCAAAAATATCCGAAAGCCTGTATGAGAGATACCGCAGCGCATGCAACAAAATATTCGAGGCGAGAAACACATACTTCGGCAAGATAAACGAAGAGCGCAAAGCCAACAAGAAGCTGAAGATGGAAATCATAAGAAAAGTCAAGGAGCTGAAGGACAGCAGCAACGGCAAAGAAGCTAAACAGGAAATAACCAAACTGCAGGAGGAATGGAAGAAAATCGGTCCTGTGCCTACGCGCGACAACCAGACCATGTGGAAGGAATTCACCGCAGCATGCGACGAGTTCTTCACAAAGCGCAAGGAAGCCTACGAAATGCACGTGAAAGAGGAGCAGGAAAACCTGCAGAAAAAACTGGCGATAATTGAGCAGATAAAGAACTTCAAGCCTCTGGACAGCGCCAAGAGCAGCGCCGATGCGATAAAGAAACTCATCAGCGAGTTCAATGCCATAGGACGCGTGCCTTACGACGAAAAGGACAAAATCTACAAGGCGTTCCACAAGGCAGTGGACAACATATTCGACACTCTGAAAATCGATGACAACAACCGCCCTGTGGATGTCGCAAAGCTCCGCCGCACAGCTGAAAAGCTGAGAAACGACATTAAGACAGCCGAGAACAACATCCTGTTCCTCGCGCCAGCCAACTCGAAGAAGCAGAGTCCTCTGCTCGACGAGATGAACAAGAACATCGAGAAGATGAAGAAGGAGCTGCAGAAGATTCTCAAGACAATCGAAAGCAACGAGAAAAAGGCATAAGACCAGACTATGCAGCAAAGCGTCAACATAACACTCTCGCCCGAGCAAGCCGCCAACGACAAGCTTCTGAAAAACGAGGCTTGCGCCAAGGCAGGCGTACAGCCGCAGAGAGTGAAAAGCATACGCATAGAGCACAAGACTGTTGACGCGAGACAGCGCATGCCGAAAATCAACCTGTCGGTAAGGCTGTACATCGACGAGACGCAGGAAGGCGCGCCACGCATCTGCGAGGAGATAAAGTATCAGGACGTAAGCGCAAAGCCGCAGGCGATAGTCGTGGGCGCAGGCCCTGCCGGACTTTTCGCCGCTCTCAGGCTGATTGAGCTTGGAGTCAAGCCGATTATCGTGGAGAGAGGCAAAAGCGTCTCAGAAAGAAAAATAGACATAGCACAGGCGTCACGCAACAAGGGATTGAACCTCGAAAGCAACTTCAGCTTCGGCGAGGGCGGCGCAGGAGCATTCTCCGACGGCAAACTATACACACGCTCCAAAAAGAAAGGCAACACAAACAGAATACTGCAGATATTCCACGACCACGGCGCACAGGACGAGATACTCTACGAGGCGCATCCGCACATAGGCACGGACAGGCTGTCGGTCGTAATAAAGAACATGCGCAAGACGATACTCCAGTACGGAGGCGAAGTGCATTTCTGCTGCAAAATGACCGACCTCGTGATAGAGAACGGATGCGTGAAAGGCATCATCTGCGAGGACGGAAGAGAATTCAGAAGCGACGCCGTGATACTGGCTACCGGTCACTCGGCAAGAGATGTTTACCAGATGCTCGACAACAAGAAAATCGCGCTCGAGGCCAAAGGCTTCGCCATGGGCGTGAGAGTGGAGCATCCGCAAGCACTGATAGACAGCATACAATACCACAGAAAGGAACGAGGCGAATATCTGCCGCCAGCCGCCTACAACATCGTGGCACAGTCGGCCGGACGAGGCGTGTACTCGTTCTGCATGTGTCCGGGAGGACAGATAGTGCCGGCTTCGACAGAAAACGACGGCATCGTCGTCAACGGCATGTCCAACTCGCTGAGAAACTCGCCATACGCAAACAGCGGAATCGTTGTGGAGATAAGGCCGGAAGACCTCGAGAAAACCGAGTGGAGCAAATACGGCAACTTCTCTGGGCTGATGTTCCAGAAGCATGTGGAGCAGCTCGCATTCAAGAACAACGGCGGACTGGGGCTCGCCGCTCCTGCGCAAAGGCTCGCCGACTTCGTAAAAGGCAGGCTGTCGTCGTCGCTGCCTAAGTGCAGCTATCTGCCAGGCGCAATATCGTCGCCAATGCACTTCTGGCTGCCGGACTCGATAGGCAAAAGGCTTCAGGACGGATTCAAGCAGTTCGACCGCAAGATGCACGGATTCGTGACCAACGAGGCAGTGATACTCGGCGTGGAGTCGAGGTCGTCGTCGCCAATACGCATCCCGAGAGACAGAGAGACATTGCAGCACACCAGCATCAAAGGATTGTTTCCTTGCGGAGAAGGCGCGGGATATTCGGGCGGCATAACATCATCGGGAATAGACGGTGAACTCTGCGCCGAAAACGCCGCCAAACTTGTGAAAGGCGCATAGCCCCATCACGAGAACAAAAACTGATTCTGAACAAACATCCAGACTAAATAACGCAACAGCTTGCCGACGAAGAAAAGCGCCGACACCGCCCACACGTTGCAACGGACATATCCTGTGGCTATGGCTATCAAATCGCCAACGACCGGCAGGAACGACAATGACGCGAGCCATACTCCCCATTTCCTGACCTTGCCAACCGCCTTGTAGAGCTTATCCTCATCCACTCTCAGCCATTTCTTTATCCACTCAATCTTGCCTAACGTGCCAATCCAGTAGCATGTGAGAGAGCCTAATGTGTTGCCGGCCGTAGCCACAAACACGCAAATCAGAGGGTCGGCGCCAGCCTGCCAAACAACGGCAGTGAAAACCGCCTCTGACGCCAGCGGAATGATTGTAGAGGCTAAGAACGAAGCTATGAAAAGCCCCAGATAGCCATACACACAAAGTCCCTCTAACACTTTATTGGAAGATTACGGAATTGAGGAAATAGAGCGAAGAACAGCAGATGAACGTCAGAAAGACAATCTTGGAAGCCATGCTCTTATGCAGTGTGAAGTAATGAGCGAAAAGTATTGATTCCAGCATCGCCATAAGCGGATAGAACGACGGCATCTTGTTGGAGAACAGCAAGAACATAAGAACTCCGCCGAGCATCAACATGATGGTGACGCCAAGCAGTTTGCTGCCCTTCATATTGTCCACATAATTGCGGCTGAAGACGCTTGACGCCGCGCACAACAGACACAAGAACTGCGAGCCGTAGAACAGCAGTATGACAACGCTTATCTCGTATTCCGGAGAAGGCAGGTGGAAATATGACACATACTCCTCGTACAAGGAAATGGCCATGCTGTCATCCACAATGAACATAATGCCGAAAATCAAGAAATACGACGCTATCAGTCCGACGAGGCTCGCGAAGAAAGTTCTGAGCGAGAGGGTGTTAAGCAGCAGCATGCCGAGCAGGAAGAACGGCAAGAGCAGAAGGTACTCCTCGCAGAACACCGACGCCAAAGCTATGTATATGCCAATATTGAACGACGAACGCACCGGGAAACGCTGACGGTAGCCGGAGAACACGCTGTGCATGGCAAGTATGACAAACACATTGGAAACGCTCGACATGACGAACGACTGGGCGTTGACATTAGTGCCGACAAGCACCACATAGAAGAATATCGGCAGAATCGTGCGCTGCGAGATCATGTTGTCGCGCTCGTTGAGTACGAAAAGCATGACAGCCACAATCAGGACCGACGCCCATCCGAAGAAATATCCGGCGAAGGATGTCGGATCAATCAGTTCGCCGAGCATGACGTCGATGTGGCTCGACGGCTCGCAATTCCACAACTCCTGAGGCTGGAACGCGTAACCCAGCAACCAGAGCACAATCGACAATCCGAATATCATCGCAACCGACTGCACATTCGGTTCTATCAGTTTCTCTAAGTAATGTCTGCCACTGCTGTATGAACTTTTCATTTATCGGAATATTTTTATGGCATCTGCCTTGTCTATACTAATCTGATGCTTCAGCTGCTCGAAGTTGTCGAATTTGCGTTCGTCGCGTATGAAGCCGATGAATTCCACTCTCATTCTCGCACCGTACAAGCTGCCGCTGAAGTCCAGAAGATGAATCTCTATCGTACGGCCGCGACCGTCGTTCAGCGTCGGCCTTGTGCCTATGTTCATTATGGCGTTGTAAGCATGGACATCGTTGACCACTACCCTTACGGCGTAAACTCCGTCCTTAGGCACAAGCTTCGAGGCGTCGTCCAGCATCAGGTTTGCCGTCGGATAGCCTATCGTCCTGCCTACCTGCCTGCCTTCCACCACTGTTCCCGTCATGAAGTAAGGACGCGACAGGTATTCGTTGGCTTTGTCAATACTGCCTTCGGACAGGCACTCTCTTATCCTGGACGAGCAAACGCTCTCGCCGCCGTTCAGACGCAAGGCCTCTGCCGGTTCGATGCTCAGCCCCATTTCCTTGCCGTAACGCACATAGTCGTCGAAACCCTCGCTCCTGTTGTGTCCGAAGCGATGGTCATAGCCCACAACAAGCGTATCCACGCCGAGCCAGTCAACGAGTATTTTCTGCATAAACTCCTTGGCTGACATCTGCGCCATCTCGTGAGTGAAGTGCAGCAACGCGCATGCGTCCACACTCTGCCGCTCCAGCAGCAGAAGCTTCTCCTGCGTCGTCGTCAGCAGCGGCATAGGCTTGCCCGAAAGCACAGTACGCGGATGGTTGTCGAAGGTAACGACAAGCGTCGGCTTGCCCTTGCTGTCGGCACATGCTCTCAGCTGGCTCAGCAGATACTGATGTCCCAGATGCACGCCGTCGAAGTAGCCCATCGTGGCTACATACGTCGAGCGCTCCGCTTTTTCCGTTTCCAAGATTTGCTTCAAAGCCGCCGAGTTTTAATAACGAACAAAGATAGTCATTTAAATACAATGTAGCCTTATTCAGCAGTCAGCCGATTTAGCCTCATCCCACAACTCATCCATATCGTCTATGTCGAGGTCCTTAAGCTCGAGGCCTTTCTCTTTTGTCTTGTCCTCGATGTAATTGAATCGCTTGATGAATTTCTGGTTCGTGCGTTCAAGGGCATTGTCGGGGTCAACGCCATACAAGCGCGCCGCGTTCACGATAGCGAAAAGCAGGTCGCCGAACTCGCCTGTCATCTTGTCGGCATCCATGCTGTCTATCTCGCTCTGCACTTCCTCATACTCCTCGCGCACCTTCTTCCACACGTCCTCACGAACCTCCCAGTCGAAGCCCACGTTGCGCGCCTTGTCCTGTATGCGATAAGCCTTTATAAGGCTCGGAAGCGACGCCGGCACTCCGGACAGCACCCTCTTGTTGCCGCCCTTCTCCTTAGTCTTGAGCGCTTCCCAGTTTCGCTCCACATCCTCTGGAGTCTCTGCGCTGACGTTTCCGTAAATATGCGGATGGCGGTATATCAGTTTATCGCACAGCTTGTTGCACACATCAACGAAATTAAACTGCCCTGCCTCGTCGCCGAAACGCGCGTAGAAAAGTATGTGCATAAGCACATCGCCCATTTCCTTTGTTATGTTTGGATAATCCTTCTGCATTATGGCATCCGCCAGCTCGTAAGTCTCCTCTATCGTCAGAGGGCGCAGAGAGTCGAAAGTCTGCTTCGAATCCCACGGACACTTCTCGCGCAAATCATCAATGATGTCCAACAGACGTTCGAAGGCCTTCAGTTCCTCGGTATGGTCTCTTCTCATGATATTCCTAAATGTTTTTTCGATATGCAAATATCCGCATTTTAGCGTCATAACTGAACACGCGTGTGATAAAAATGGAGAGAAATACCAACAAATTGGTATTGACCGGCATACGCTATAGCCATAATTTTGCATCAGAAAAAAAACAGAAATACAAGGTTGATTGATTTTAATACACATCAGACCCGGACAACGGCGGTTGTTCGGGTCTGATGTTTTATGGCAATGTCGCCAAACTTAAAAACGGGCAAATATTTTTTAGTTCGGACTTGATGTCCTATCTTTGTAAAGAATTTTCGGCTTTTAATATGACTGAAAAAGATGCACAACTGATAAAATCCCTGTCTGACAACATTGCCAGACTAAAAGAGATTTACGCTGGCGAAGCGGCTAAAAGAGCCGAGGCCGAAAGCCAAATCGTCATACTGCAAAGCAAATTGGAAAGTGCAAATAAAAAAATAGACGAGCTGAAATTCAAATGCAACACATTGACTGACGCCGGATTGCTTTCTGCCACTGAGGAGCAGAGGAAGGAATCAAAGGAAAGGCTGAAACAAATGGTGCGTGATATTGACAGATGTTTATCGCTACTGAAATAAGACAGTGAATTTTTGATGCCAGATGGAGAATGATGAACTGAAAATCACTCTTAGCGTAATGGGAGAGAAACTGACTCTCACTATCAAAAGAGAAGAGGAAGAACTCTACAGAAAAGCCCAGGACAGCGTTGTGAAGACTATCAACCAGTACAGGCAGATGTTTGCTGGCACAAGCGAGACACAAGACACTAAGAAGATTCTAATAATGGCTTGCCTGAGCGAGGCATTCAACTGCAAGAAAGCACAGCTGAACAACGGCAAGGCCGACCTGCAGAACAGTCTTGAACAGATAAACAACGAACTAAACCAATTCAACTCCCAGCACACGGAGAAGAAATAGAGCAACGGCAAAGGAGACTTATTTTTCAGGGCTCCGGACATCTGTCTAATAAAACATTAAAGAAACGCACCGTCATTATGCAGACCTTGTTGCAGAGCTGCATTTGGCGGTATTTTTATATATAGAATTTTTAAACCTAACAAAACAAAACATGGTAACAACAGTAATAATAGCAATTGCAGCTTTTGTTGTTGGCGGACTTGCGACATGGATTGTTGTCAGATTCCTGAGAAAGGGAAGCTACGACAAGATGATGAAGGACGCAAAAGCCGAGGCAGAAGTGCTGAAGAAGAATAAGCTCATCGAAGTTAAGGAGAAATACCTGGCGCTCAAGGAAGAATACGAGAAACAGGTGAACCAGAGAAACCAGAAGATGCAGCAGGCTGAGTCTAAACTGCAGCAGAGAGAAATGCAGCAGAAGCAGATGCAAGCCGAACTCGGCAGAAAGAACCAGGAACTGGAGACAGTAAAAGCAAGCCTCAACAACCAGCTCGAAGTGGTTGACAAGAAGTCAAAGGAACTGGACAGACTCCAACACTTGCAGCAGGAGCAGCTTGAGCAGATCTCAGGACTCTCGGCTGAGCAGGCAAAGGAGAAACTCATCGAGGCACTGAAGGACGAGGCGAAATCCGACGCTATGGCTTACATCAACGAAGTCATGGACGAGGCCAAGATGACAGCCAACAAGGAAGCAAAGAAAATCGTAGTTCAAACAATACAGAGAGTTGCCACAGAAACAGCTATCGAGAACTCCGTGACTGTGTTCCACATCGAGAACGACGAGATGAAGGGACGCATCATCGGACGCGAAGGTAGAAACATACGCGCTCTGGAGGCTGCGACAGGCATCGAGATTATCGTGGACGACACCCCTGAGGCAATCGTGCTCTCAAGCTTCGACCCTGTGAGAAGAGAAATCGCAAGACTCGCGCTCCATCAGCTTGTGACCGACGGACGTATCCACCCTGCAAGAATCGAGGAAGTGGTGGCTAAGGTCAAGAAGCAAGTCGAGGAGGAAGTCGTTGAGACTGGTAAGAGAACTGCCATTGACCTCGGTGTGCACGGACTCCACCCTGAACTGATAAGACTCATCGGTAAGATGAAGTACCGTTCGTCATACGGACAGAACCTCCTGCAGCACGCAAGAGAGACTGCTAACCTTTGCGCCGTGATGGCATCGGAGCTCGGACTGAACTCAAAGAAGGCCAAGAGAGCCGGACTGCTCCACGATATAGGAAAGGTGCCTGACGACGAGCCAGAATTGCCACACGCAATACTTGGTATGAAACTCGCCGAGAAGTACAAAGAGGCTCCAGACATCTGCAACGCAATCGGAGCTCACCACGACGAAATGGAGATGAACAGCATGATTTCGCCTATCGTTCAAGCCTGCGACGCTATCTCTGGCGCAAGACCAGGCGCAAGACGCGAAATCGTGGAGGCCTACATCAAGAGACTTAACGACCTTGAGAACCTCGCGCTCCAGTACCCTGGCGTAATAAAGACTTACGCTATACAGGCCGGTAGAGAGCTTAGAGTAATCGTAGGCGCAGACAAGATCGACGACAAGGACACTGAAAAATTGTCATACGATATCGCAAAGAAGATTCAGGACGAGATGACTTATCCTGGACAGGTGAAGATCACCGTCATCAGAGAGACAAGAGCTGTAAGCTACGCGAAGTAAAAAGCTTCGGCATAATTATAAAAAAGGCTGCCTCAAAGCAGCCTTTTTTTGTGTTCACACAATACACGAAATAAAATAGGCGGTCGATGACCGCCTATTTTATTTCATATAAATCGCTTTTAAAGAGTGTTCAAAACCTGCTCCTTTATTTGCTCCAGCTCGTCCTTCATCTTCACCACGAGAATCTGCATCTCGCTCTGGTTTGATTTAGAACCCAAGGTATTCACCTCACGGCCTATCTCCTGAGCTATGAAACCGAGTTTCTTGCCTGGCGTCTCCTCTGTCTCCATTGTCTTCATGAAATACTGAAGATGGTTGCTCAGTCGGTTCTTCTCCTCGCTTATGTCAAGCTTCTCGATGTAGAAAATCAGTTCCTGCTCGAAGCGGTTCTTGTCATAGTCCTTAGTCAGAGTCTCAAGGTTGTCACGCAGACGAGCCTTGATTTTCTCGACACGGTCTTTGTCATACAACTCAACTTCCTTAAGACGAGCGCCGATGTTTGAAATCTTCTCTGTGAAAATCTTCTCAAGCTGAGCACCCTCCTGCTTGCGGAACTCAACGAGCTGGGCCACAGCCTCGTCAACGGCCTTCTTTGCCGCATTCCACATTTCGTCGCTCAGTTCCTCGACATTGTCGGTCTTGAGCACCTCAGGCAGACGAATCACAACCGACCAGAAGTCCGGCTGCTGCAATCCCACAGAAGACGATATTTCCTTTATCTGGTTGCAGTAACTTTCCACTGCATCCTTGTTTATCTTGGTTGCGATGCTCGAGCTTGTGTCCTCGATAGTCATGAACATATCGACCTTGCCTCTGGTCAAGGCCTTCGTTATCATGCTTCTTATCTCAATGTCCTTTTCTCTGAAAAGCGATGGAACTCTTGTTGAAAGGTCCATCTGTTTGCTGTTCAGCGACTTGATTTCAACCGTTATCTTTTTTGTTCCGACTGTCTGCGACGATTTGCCATAGCCGGTCATTGATTGCAACATACTAATCTGTTTTGCGTGTCAAACTTATTAATACTCGAATGTTCCGTAAGGAGAAGTCAGAGTGAGGCTCTTGCCCTTGCCTTCCTCACAGCGTCCTACAATCTGGGCGTCAATATTGAATGAGTTGGCTATGTCTATAACCTTCTGAGCGTACTCCTGAGGCAGATAAACCTCAAGACGATGTCCCATATTGAACACCTTGTACATCTCCTTCCAGTCTGTGTTAGACTCCTTTTGTATTATCTCAAACAGCGGAGGTATAGGGAACAGATTGTCCTTAACTATGTGCATGTTCTCCACGAAGTGCAGAATCTTGGTCTGCGCGCCACCCGAGCAGTGCACCATTCCGTGAATGAGCGGACGAAGCTCTGTGAGCAGCATCTTCACTACTGGCGCGTATGTTCTCGTAGGCGAGAGCACCAGCTTGCCGGCATCAATGCCAAGTTTCTCAATTTCCTGAGTAATCTTGTAGTTTCCTGAGTAAATGAGCTCCTCTGGAGTCGAAGGGTCGTATGTCTCCTTGTATTTTTCAGCCAGATAATGCGCGAACACGTCGTGACGGGCAGAAGTCAGTCCGTTGCTGCCCATGCCGCCGTTGTACTCTTTCTCGTAAGACGCCTGACCATACGAAGCAAGTCCGACAATCACGTCGCCTGGCTGTATGTTGGCGTTGTTTATCACATCGGCGCGACGCATACGGCATGTCACGGTGCTGTCCACAACGATGGTTCTCACCAAGTCACCAATGTCGGCAGTCTCGCCGCCTGTCGAGTAGATGTTCACGCCCAATGTGCGGAGCTCCTCGACGAGTTCGTCTGTGCCGTTTATTATGGCGGCTATCACATCACCGGAAATCAGGTGCTTGTTTCTTCCTATTGTTGACGAGAGGAGGATATTGTCGGTCGCTCCCACACAAAGCAGGTCGTCGATATTCATTATCAGCGAGTCCTGCGCGATGCCCTTCCAGACAGAAAGGTCGCCTGTCTCTTTCCAATATATGTAAGCAAGTGCAGACTTTGTTCCTGCGCCGTCGGCGTGCATTATGTTGCAATAAGAGCTGTCGCCGCCCAATATATCAGGGATAATCTTGCAGAACGCCTTTGGGAATATTCCCTTGTCTATATTTTTTATCGCGTTATGCACATCTTCCTTTTCAGCAGAAACGCCTCTAAGGCTGTATCTTTGCTTCTCGTCCATATGAATAGATATTTTTATGAATAAACATTATTATATATAAAGTGCAAATTTAATGAATCTGCGCTTTACTTCAAGAATAAATAAGGCAAATCTATAACTTGAACGGACGTCTGTCCTTGCCCGTACGCTTCGAGAAGAATATCTGAAGCAGATAGAAGCAAAACATTCCCCACCCGACGACCGTCACTGCGCCAATAGCCGCCACCACCTGCTGGCGGAACACAATTCCCAAGTCATACATCAGGTAATTGCCGTGGATATCCTTGTCGAGAGAGGTCAGGTAAAAATAAATCGCAGTCGTCAGCAAGTCAAACAAGACGAAAACCGCGATCATACTCTTCGTGTTCGTTCCTTTTTTCTTTCCCATCATCTGTCTATTAATGACACCTCACCGCCATCAACCGAGAATATTCTCGACTCATAGTCAAGCATATCTATTATTTCGTCTATATGCTCACGGTTGGTGTCTGTTATGAATATCTGTCCGAATGTGTCCTCGCTCACCAGACGGATTATCTGGCTCACACGCGAAGAGTCCAGTTTGTCGAAAATATCGTCGAAGAGCAACAGCGGCGTCGATGCCGATGTCTCTTTCAGGAACGAGAACTGAGCCAGCTTCAGAGCCACTAAGTATGTCTTGTTCTGCCCCTGCGACCCTACCCTTTTTATCGGATACCCGTCTATGTTCATCGCCAAATCATCACGATGTATGCCGGCTGTCGTATAGCCAAAGTAAAAGTCCCTCTCTCTGCGTTGCACAAGCATGTCGTAGAGATTGTTGGTGTTCAGGTGCGACTCATAAGACAGCGTCACCTCTTCGTTGTTGGATGAAAGGAATGTGTAATACTTCTGAAACAGCGGAACGAACTTCTCGAGAAAAGAAACTCTCGTCTGATAAATAGACTCGCCGAGTTGAGCCAGCTGAGTGTCCCACAAGTCAAACATTTCCGCCGACGGCATGCCGCCTTCCTGCTTCAGCAAGGAATTTCTCTGCTGCAACGCCGAGTTGTAGCGGATAAGCAGATTCAGATACTGGCGGTCGTACTGCGAGATTATCGAATCGACGAATCTGCGCCTCTCCTCGCTCGCGCCGCTTATGAGAGTCTGGTCGTCAGGCGAGACAATGACAAGCGGTATCAGCCCGACATGGTCAGAAAGCCTCGTGTACTCTTTCTGATTACGCTTGAACTGCTTCTTCTTGTTCCTTTTCAGGCCGCAATAGATGTTTTCCTCACGGTCGTCCGACATCGAGTAGTCACCCTGTATAACAAAAAAATCCTGCCCATGAGTTATGTTCTGCGAGTCGATATTGTTGCTGTGGCTCTTGCAGTACGAAAGGAAATACACCGCGTCAAGGATATTGGTTTTCCCCGCTCCGTTGGCTCCTATAAAGCAGTTAATCTTAGGCGAGAAATTTATCTCAGCCTGCCTTATATTTTTGAAATTAACCAACGAAAGTTTGCGGATATACATATAAATTGGACTGCATTTAAGCAACAGCAACAAAGTTAGTTTATTTCCACCGAGGTACGAAATTACAGACTTCTAAATTTCATTTGTCAGCAGAAAGTATTACTTTTGCAACTCTGTAAAACACATTAGAAAATAATAAACAAAATGGCAGAAAAAGAAAAAAACGACGGCATAAGCGAAATCCAGGAAGCGATAAGCAAGACTGAGCTCTTCATCGAGAAGTACAAAAAGGTTATCGTATATGTAATAATCGGCATTGTGCTTGTAGCATGCCTTGTATTCCTGTTCAACAAATACTATGTGCAGCCAAGAAACAATGACGCACAGAACCAGATGCTCAAAGGCCAGGAGTACTTCGAGGCTGACATGTTCAAGGATGCACTCGAGGGCGACGGCAAGGACTACATCGGATTCGCAGAAATAGCAGACGAGTACAGCCTCACAAAGTCCGGCAACGCGGCTAACGCATACGCAGCCATCTGCAACTACAAGCTTGGAAAATACTCTGAGGCAATAGAGTTCGGAAAAGAGTTCGACGGCAACGGTGACATCAACCTCTCAGTTGTGATAAACGGACTCATCGGAGACTCATACGTGAACCTCAACCAATATGCCGACGCTCACAAATACTTCGCTAAGGCATACGAGACCAACAACGAGGCTTTCGCTGCGCTTTATCTGAAAAAGGACGGCGAGGTTTACGAGGCTGAGAAGAACTTCGACAAGGCAATAGAGCTTTACAACAAAATCAAGAACGAGTTCCCACAAAGCGGCGAAGCTCAGGACATAGAGAAATACATCGAAAGAGCCACACTTTCTAAGTAACAACATGGCTACGATAAACCATAATCTGTCGGAATACGACAAAGACACAATGCCTAACGCAAGCAACATGCGTATAGGCATTGTTGTTTCAGAGTGGAACAGCGACATCACAGACAACCTGCTGAACGGTGCAGTCAACACGCTCATAAGCAACGGCGTGAAAGAGGAGAACATATCTGTGAGCCACGTTCCAGGCGCATTTGAACTGACATTCGGCGCAAAAACAATCGCCGAGAGAGGAAACGTTGACGCAGTGATAGGACTGGGCTGCATCATCAGAGGCGAGACTCCGCACTTCGACTTCATCGCGCAAGGCGTAGCGCAGGGATTCACGCAGCTGAACATCAAATACGGCATCCCATTCATCTTCGGAGTGCTGACCGACAACAACAAGGAGCAGTCAGTCGCACGCTCAGGAGGCAAACTGGGCAACAAGGGTGACGAAGCCGCAGTGACCGCCGTCAAAATGGCAGATTTTGCTTGCAAAAACAAAAAGTAATTCCTATCTTTGCACCGCTTTTAAGGCACCGGGTAGTTTCCAGAGTGGCCAAATGGGGCAGACTGTAAATCTGCTGTCTCTCGACTTCGGTGGTTCGAATCCATCACTACCCACTAAAAACTGCGGAAGTAGCTCAGTTGATTAGAGCATCAGCCTTCCAAGCTGAGGGTCGCGGGTTTGAGTCCCGTTTTCCGCTCAAAAAGAAAGAGAACCAAACGGTTCTCTTTTTTTGTTTCACCATATACATTTCTAACCTCGAAAGTTCGAACACACACAAACAAAAAAAAGCCTCACCATTTTCATGATGAAGCTTTCCGCGGTGTGTATGGGACTCGAACCCATGACCTCCGCCGTGACAGGGCGGCATTCTAACCAGCTGAACTAACACACCTTGTTTAGTTGCTGTCGTTATCTCTCAAACGCGTTGCAAAGGTAGGCATTTTTCGTAAACATCCAAACAAAAACGAGAAAAATGAATAAAAAAAACGTACTTTTGCATCAGAATATAAAAAACACAAGTTCCACAAATCTCACTAACATGGCAACAGACAACACAGCGATACTTCTGATACACTGCCCAGACAAACACGGCATCCTGGCAGCAGTCACTGACTTCATAAACATAAACAAAGGAAACATCCTATATCTGGACCAGTGGGTGGACAAGGAAGACGGGCTGTTCTTCATGCGTGTGGAATGGGACTTGAAGGATTTCAAAATCCCGACTGACAAGATACGCGAATATTTCGAGACTCTGATTGCTAACAGATTCGAGATGAAGCACTACTTGTACTTCCGCAACCAGAAGCCTAAGATGGCTATCATGGTGTCGAAGATGAGCCACTGCCTCTACGACATGCTCGCAAGAGTGAAGAGCGGCGAATGGAATGTTGAAGTTCCTGTCATCATAAGCAACCACCCCGACATGGAAGAAGTCGCTAAAAACTTCGGAATCGACTACAAGATCTTCCCTATCACAAAGGAGAACAAGCTCGAACAGGAGAAGAAGGAAATCGAGCTGCTGGACTCGCTCGGAGTTGATGTAATCGTGCTTGCAAGATACATGCAGGTGCTTTCCAGCAGCTTCATAAACCACTACCCTAACAAAATAATAAACATACACCACTCGTCACTGCCTGCGTTCATGGGCGCAAAGCCTTACCATCAGGCTCATGCGAGAGGCGTGAAACTCATCGGCGCGACATGCCACTATGTGACAGCCGACCTCGACGCAGGACCGATAATTGAGCAGGACGTGGTGCACATAACACACAAGGACACAGTGGACGACCTCGTGAGAAAAGGCCGCGACATAGAGAAAATCGTGCTTTCGAGAGGCGTGGCAAAGCATCTGAACCACAAGATCCTCGCATTCAACAACAGAACTGTCGTCTTCGACTAAGATGCTTAAGGACGAACTGGAAAGCCTTCTTGAAACACAAAAGAAGGAATGGAGCCTCTTGGCGACAAACTACGACGCACTAAGCAAAGTCGAGAGAAAGTTTTTCGACTTCGGCGGATTCATCGTAAGAGTGGAGCACAACCCGGCAAGAGTAGTATCGTCATTAGCCAAGACCGATGCCGCTACGATAGCGCAGAGGAAATGTTTCCTATGCGAAGCCAACAGGCCTAAGGAGCAGGAAGGCATTGAATTTCTCGGGAAATACCATGCGCTGACCAACCCTTTCCCGATATTCCCAAAGCACTTCACCATAGCCGACAAAAACCACAGCCTGCAAAGCATAAGCGCAAGCAGACTGCTTGACATGCTGGAACTTTCGGCAGAAATGGAAGGATACGTCACGTTCTACAACGGACCGCGCGCCGGCGCATCCGCACCGGACCATTTCCACTTCCAGGCAGGAAACGCCAGCTATCTGCCCCAGCCCGAATATTTGCCATGCGACCTCATTGGAAAAGAATCATTTAGCAGTGGCACCCAAAGAGAAATCACAGGCTGGGCTGAAGACACAATAGCTGGTCTTAAAAATCGTCAGAAAGAAACAGAGGCCGCCCCAGAAGAGGAGCCGATGATGAACATCTTCTGCCGCTACGAAAACGGCAAATGGACAATGACCATAACCGGCAGAAAAAAACACCGCCCGAGCTGTTTTTTCGAGGACGGAAGCCTGAAAATAAGCCCGGGCGCTGTGGATATGACAGGAGTGATAATCGCTGCCAGAAAGGAGGATTTCGAACGCATCACTGCCGACGATATCAGAAAAATCTACGCGGAAGTGTCGTTAGGAAAATTATAATTCACAGGCTTTATTTGCACACAGGACGAATAGAGAGTCCATCCTCTCTAGAACTACCATGAACTGGTCCGTTCACAGTCATAATATTCCACGTCTGTATTTTACCATAACCACCATCCATATACAATAGCCAAGCATATTCTTTGCTTGAATTATCGAATGACTCCAACGTAGACGACCAATAAAAGCCATTAGAGTCTTCATTTCTTTTACCATGTTCATCAATCTCTCCTGCAAAAGGCAGAAATATGCTTTTACCGTTCTTCTTGCTTCTTACAATATAGCCTTTTCTATCCTTTCCATATGTGTTGCGCTGCGAGGTTTTAGTCCACGTCGTGTAACTTGAGTTCATAAGCTCTTTAATCTGAGAATACGTCGGAATGGTATAACCCTCACCCCAGTTGAATGTCGCCGCATCATACTTCGTCCCGGCTATGCTCGAACCGATATCAGTATATCCGATGCGATATTTATAAAACTCATAAGTGTCTTTTGTGCATTTGGACTTGACATATAATTCACCCCAAGCGAAATATTGACCGTCATTTGCAGGTGTCAGCGCACCGATATTCCTGTCCGCCCACTTTGTGCCGCTTGGCAGCCCCAAGTCAACCATGTTTATCACATCGCCATTCATGGCACGGCCGGTAAGCGGAGTTGTCTGTTTCTCCTCGGTCTTAGGCGGCGTCGTTTCTTCTTTCGGAGTGTTAGTCTTAGTGCCGCTACTACTATTACTGCTACTGCTTGACGTGTTTGAAGAAGTGTTCTTCGTCGGCGGCGAGTATCTGTCCTCTTCATCGTCTCTGCACGAGACCATGCAAACACTTGACAACACTAACATTGCCGACACAACATACATAAACTTTTTCATAAGCTATCGTTTTTATTTGTTTAAAGATTATCAATGACACCATCCACAAGGCTTAGACCTGCCCATAGCGTACGCTTCGGACAATGTGACGCACTTAATCGAGGCGCTGCACTTGTTCAATCCTCTGCAATTAGGGGTACAGTGGTACGCATAAGCCGTAGGACCTGTGCAGACATACACCATCTGATTAGAATTGCCAAGCGCGCCGTAATCAAAAGCCGCGGCAAGAAGCAACATTATGACAATTATCTTTTTCATGGATTCTTATATTAATCGATTAATTTACAGTATAGCTAAACGAGTATTTCCCATTTCGACCCACGACCTCATCACCATTCCAAATAACAACATTGAAATAGCACGATGTTGTTCTATCCAAATGCAACTCAGAATATGGCATGAATATCTTAAAATCTTCATACACACTATTTTCATAACTTGGTTTGAAAAATTTACTCGCACAAACAGAGCCATTTGATGTCCAGTACCTTTTATTTTTGTCCTTCAGTGCATCCCCATTCTCATCATAAAAATATAAGATGCAATCTCCTTGCTTATTCAACATGCCACGAACTGTGAACTTCACATGAATCCGCATACCTTTAATTCCATTCGAATCAAACACATTATGCTCAATCCAAACTTGCTCCACATCCGCAGAAACTTTTTTAGCATTAGTTGCATTATTATTTGAGTTCTGACTCCTATATCTATAGCTATCATCTTCATATCTAAACCTATTCATTGCCGACCAATCTATCGGCTCATAAGTGGAACGAAAATCCATATCATTCCAAGTCTCATACGGATTTACCGAATGAGCAACAGAAGTCATAAACACCGACATAACCATTATCAAAAAGTTCTTTTTCATAGTCTTCTGTTTTTAACAGGCATTATTCTTCAATACTTTCATCATCGTCATAAGGCTCGTCGTCGTAATAATCATCCTCCGGCTCTTGTTCGTAATCATCCAGATAATCATTCATAAGATGGTCAAAGTAGCTCGCTTCGTCAGAATAGCCGTCTTCTATCATAAAATCCTCGAATCCCATAGCTGCAAGTGTTTTTAAGGTTGATTGTTCTGTTGCAAACATAGACAGTTATTCAAGATATTATTCTTACTGCAACATTGTATTAAGCGCGACATGACTTCCCCGTGCCTCTAAATCTTTATATTTGTCAAACGAAAAACAACAAAACACACAACACAATGGATATAGAACAAAAAGAAATATCAAACCTGGAGCTTGGAATATATTACGTCTTCATTGCGGAATCGGAAAATCCCAAAGCGATATCAAAAGAATTGAAACATAAATTTTGGAAAGGACTATATAAATTCAAGATTCAAAAGACTTCAAACCCAGAGCTTGTACACTCTGTTGTATGCGTAAGAACAGACTTGAGCATGTACGATGACTACGGCATCATCGTCGTACAACACAACCGGCCTGTAAAAGAATCAGTTCACATGACCATCCCAGACCTTGATACCGCTATTCGGCTTGCGCATAATTTAAAGGACAAAATCACTGAAACAACCCCTATTACGATCTACTACGGATTAAAAAAGCCCAAACCTAAGCCAAAAAGTGAAGCCGAGACAGTAATTGTACGTTACCGCAGAAAATATGTGCCAGGTGAAGAATACAAAGAGGAAAAA
Source organism: Paludibacteraceae bacterium (assembly GCA_017937025.1). GTDB lineage: Bacteria > Bacteroidota > Bacteroidia > Bacteroidales > Paludibacteraceae > UBA4363. The sequence goes on from JAGBEJ010000012.1 coordinate 39,993, forward strand.
AACAAAGAGGAAAAAGCACTGCCCAAGATAGAAAAGAAGAAAACCCCAGAAGACATCTTCTTTGAAAGCATAAACACAGCCATAGAAAAAGCCTACTACAAATACATCTTCATCACGGGCAAAGCACCATCTGCAGAGAAGTTAAGAAAACTCCTGTCCAACTTCCCGATACCCAACACCATAGAGCTCTCCGCCAACCACTCTAAACTGGATGTCGGCAAAAACTGCGTGCTCACACTGCCCGACTACGAAGGCAGACACTTCTACCTGCCGCCGCTCCACTACACCCTTTATGTGTTATTTCTCCGCCACCCGGAAGGCATCGTCCTAAAACAACTGACCAACTACACCAACGAGCTCATACAAATATACAATTCGCTTGACGCAGAACGCGACAGGCTCGACGCACAGCAGAGCATCGCCAACATGGTGGACCTGACAACAGGAAGCGCGGTTCAGAAAATATCATACATCAAAAGAGCCTTCATAAAGCACGTCGGACCTATACTTGCTCCGACCTACAGCATAACCGGCAAAAGAGGCGGCGTCTATTCCATTCGCCTGGCTCGCGACCTCGTGATTCTCCCAGAGAATCTTCTACTTAAATAAAACAGAAAATAATCAAAAAGAAAAAGGGAAGCTAATCGGCTTCCCTTTTCTATCGATTCAATAAAACAAGTTTTTGTTTAAATATCTGAATTAAAACAAAATAGACTATTCTACTATCAATCCTGCATCATCTATGTGCACGTGTGTGATATATCCTCTTATGTCAATATCTTCGTCATAGACATGAACACGATCGTCAACGTATCTGTAATGAACGTATGTGTATGGATTACCATATCTATCTACAAGCGCTACTCTATCAACATCAATATCAACACTTTCTCCTGGTCTCAGCCTTATACAGGGCTCATCAATGTCATTTGGAGACACAGAAACCACAATCACACTATATGAATCATTATAGACTCTTACGTACCCTTCGTCATAATTGTAACTACAACCAGAAAGAAGAAGTACCAGCGGAAATAATATAAGAGATAACTTTTTCATAGCTGTAAAATTCAGGGGTTTGACTTCTTGCCATATAAAAACCAAAAACCTTGCCAAAGTCATTTGGCAAGGTTTTTATATTTCTTGTTTTAAGAAATTTTTACTTCTTTCTGTTTGCGTAACGAGAGTTGAACTTATCAACACGTCCTGCAGTATCCACAAGGTTAGCCTTTCCTGTGTAGAAAGGGTGAGAAGTGTTAGAGATATCAAGCTTGATCAATGGAAGAGTCTCGCCCTCGAACTCGATAGTCTCCTTAGAGACAGCTGTAGATCTTGATACGAAAGTATCTCCGTTTGACATATCCTTGAATACCACCTTGCGATAATCTTCTGGATGAATTCCTTTTTTCATTTTGTTTTTCTGTTTATTGTTAGTATTGGTTGGCTCGGGCTAATGCCCTGTACAACGTTATTTTATTCCATTTTGGAGTGCAAAGGTAAATATATTATTTCAAAAATGCCATATCCGAATGAAAGTATTTTTTCACATCAACAGCATATCACAGACTCGAACCCATGTATATCAAAGTCATGCCAACTGCCAGCAGGACAAGGCATAAGAGTTTGCGGCTGATGTTCCTCTCGTGGTACACGACGGCGCCGTAAACAAACGGTATGACGAAACTTGTTCTTCTGAGCGGAGAGATTATGGAAATAAGCGAATCAGGCAACGACAAGGCGTAGAAGTACAGGAAGTCGGAACAAGAGAGGAACAAGCCTATGAGCGGAATGGACCAGCGCCATGAGAACTGATACTCCTTTCTGTGCGGCCACCAGATGAAAAACAGCAGAGCCCCCATAAGCAGCACCTGATAATATGTAAAATAGACCTGAACAGCCATACGGTCGAACTCCTTCATTAGGAATTTGTCATAAAGGCCGCTGGAAGCGCCTATCAATGTGGATATGACAAGGCATATTATCCATTTGTTGTTAACAGAGCCCTGCTCCTCTCTCTTGCCGATGAGAGAGAAGAAATAAAAACACAAAATAGCGAAGGCAACACCAAGACCTTGATAAATATTCAGACGCTCAGAGAAGATGACGAACGCTCCGATGACCGTCCACACAGGCTGAATAGCTTTGACTGGCGAGACGATCGTGAGCGGAAGGTGCTTCATGCCGGCATAGCCGAATATCCATGAGGCAAGCACGATAAGCGACTTAATAAGAATGAAGCAATGCGTTCTGAAATCGATGTCGGCGACATAAAAAGGCGTGGACGACAGCAGCGACGGCGAAAAGCGCGAAAGAAAAAGGAATGGTGTGAGCACAACAGCCGATGTGACTATCGAGAAAAACAACACCGGCATCAAGGCATTGCCCCTGAGCGAGATTTTCTGAAAGACATCATAAAGTCCGAGAAATACTGCAGCAATGAATATTACAACAATCCACATGACTTACAGGTAATCATATTTCACATCCACAAGATAAAGCCCTTCTGCTGGCGCAGATGTACCAGCCTTGCATCTGTCCTTCGCCTCGATTATCTCGCAGAACTGCTCAGGAGTCATCTTTCTGCGGCCAACAACGAACAGCGTCCCGACAATAGCGCGCACCATGTTGCGCAAAAAACGGTCGGCTGTTATGGTGAAGACGTACAGTCCGTCGCCACGACACGCCCACTCGGCTCTCGTCACACGGCAGTTGTTGGTCTTGACATCGGTGTGAAGTTTGCTGAAACTGGTGAAATCAATGAATGTCAACAATTTAGAAGCAGCCTCGTTCATTGCGTCAAAATCGAAGTCGAACGACTCGAAGTCGGCAAGCCCCAAAAGGAACGGATTCTTCTTAGTGGAAAGCCAATATTCATAAGTTCTGCTCTTGGCGTCGAAACGCGCATTGGCGTCGTCAGCCACCTGCATCACTTCGTAAATGCAGATATCGGGCGGAAGTATGCGATTCAGCTTATACACAGAGTTGCCGTCCGGCACCCATGACACGGCATCGAAATGCGCGTACATGGTCTTGGCGTGAACGCCTGCATCTGTGCGCCCTGCGCCGGTTGTCGAGATTTCCTCGCCGGCAATCATTGACAGAGCCTTGTCAAGAAGCTCCTGCACAGTGATTCCGTTCGGCTGTTTTTGCCAGCCGTGGTAAGCAGTGCCATTATATGAGAACTTGACGAAATATCTGGACATAAACTATATTTTTCTTCCTGCTACCACTGTTATGAAATCCTCTCTCTTAAAGTATTTGTTCGCAAGAGCCATGATTTCCTGCGGCGTTATTGTGGTGATAGCGTCGATTTGAGATTGCAGACGGTTTTCCGGACGTCCGTTCATTGTCTCAAGGCAATAATCGGAAATGGCATAAGAACTGTCGAACTGCGCGAAGATATTTCCCAACAGATAATTTCTGAGGATTCTAAGCTCATCTTCTTCAACAAGCTCCTTTTTAAGAATGTCCATTTGATGGAAAACCTCATCAATTATAGCATCAGTGTATTTGCAATCGGCATCAGTGCTGATTTTTATGAAGCATGAGTAAAGCCCGGTCTGCAACGCCGCGCTGATGCCGTAAGTGTAGCCTTTGTCCTCACGAATCGACATCATCAGCCGGCTGCCGAAATATCCGCCAAGCAAAGAGACAAGGACTTTGAGTTTTGAATAATCCTCGCCGTAGCTCTCCATTGCCGGGCCGGTTATGCTGATGCTGTTCTGAACCGCATCTGGCACTTCTACGAAAATACTCCTCTGCTCGGTTCGCTGCGGCTCGCCCCACGCCTTTTCTTCCAAAGAGCCAGAATGCCAGTCATTTCCTCCGAAGTGAGTGTTTATCTGTGATAAGATTTCGTCATTGACATTGCCGCAGACTATCATGTGGCAGCCCGACGGATTGAAGAAACATGTGTGAAACGCCGCCACATCCTCGCGTGTCAAGGCAAGAATGTCGCTCTCGGTCTCTGTGAGTCCGTAAGGGTGATTGTCGCCGAACATAGCCTTTCTCATGGCAGCCGAAGCGACGTATGAGACCTTTCGAGAGTTTATCCGGTAGGAAGTGAGAACCTTGTTGCGGAGTATCTCCATCTCGCTCTGTTCAAACGACGGATTCTTCACAACGTCCTCCGCCACATCGTATGTCTGCGGAATATACTTTGACAACGATGTCACCGAATAAAACGAAAAATGATTCGCTGTTGACGGCGTAAGCCATGAGCCGTAGAAGTCGAGGTCGTCAGCCACCTGCTGAGCTGTCCTTGTGGCTGTGCCTTTGTCCAGCAGACTGCACGCCATCCTTGCGGACAGGAGTTTCTGCTCCGAGTACTTGCCGCCACGAAACGCCATGTCCAGCCTCACAAGGTCAAGAGCCTCGTCTTTCACAACGCCGAGCCTTATGCCGTTATCCAACGACACGAACTCCGCCTTTGGCTGGCGAATAGACGTAATCGGGCTTATTTCTGGCAAACGTGAACGGTCTGGCATAATTACAAAAGTATGGACTTCGCTTTCTCCAAGTCCTCAGGAGTATCAATTCCTATGGTGCCGAATTCTGTGACACCGACTTTAACCTTGTATCCGTTCTCCAGCCAGCGCAGCTGCTCAAGGCTTTCAGCCTTCTCCAGCGGCGACTGCGGCAACGACGTTATCTCGGCAAGCACATCTGCTCTATAGGCATAGAGTCCGATGTGCTTGAAGTAGCGCGAGTATGTAGAAAGCCAGTCCTTGTGCTCCTTGCCACGAACAAACGGAATCACGGAACGTGAGAAATACATCGCCTCCATGTTCTTGTTTACCACGACTTTAGGAGAATTGGCATTAAAAAGCGCCTCCTCGCCGTCCGATTCCTTGAATGGCTGGACAAGTGTGGCTATCTGTGTCGAAGCGTCATCGAAGCACGCCTTCACTGCGTCAATCTGCTCCGGACGGATGAATGGCTCGTCGCCCTGTATGTTTATGACCACATCGAACCCCTCGCCTATCTTGGTATAAGCCTCGTAGATGCGGTCCGTTCCGCTCTGATGGTCATTTCTTGTCATCACGGCTTTTCCGCCGAACTCCATAACCTTATCGAAGATGCGCTGGTCGTCGGTAGCGACATAAACATCATCAACCGACTTCTTGACCTGAGTGTAAACTCTCTCTATGACAGTCTTTCCGCCAAGGTCAGCCAGAGGCTTTCCAGGGAAACGTGTCGATGCGTAGCGCGCAGGTATTACAGCCAGAAATTTCATAGTCAAATATTTTTTTAGAGCACGCCTTTGGTGCTTGGCAGCTCGTATTTATAAATATCTCGTTTAACAGCCATTTTGATGGACTTCGCCAAAGCCTTGAATATTCCTTCTATCTTGTGATGCTCGTTGTCGCCCTCAGCCTTTATGTTCAGGTTCATCATGGCGGCATCACTCAGCGACTTGAAGAAGTGCAGGAACATTTCCGTAGGCATGTCGCCGATTTTCTCGCGCTTGAACTCCGCATCGTAAACCAGCCATGGTCTGCCTCCGAAGTCGAGCGCGACACTGCACAGACAGTCGTCCATAGGCAGACAGAAGCCGTAGCGCTCGATGCCTCGCTTGTCGCCGAGGGCCTCCTTGAGCGCCTGTCCGAGAGCCAGAGCCGTGTCTTCTATTGTGTGGTGCTCATCAACATTCAAGTCGCCTTTCACCTTGACAGTGAGGTCGCTGCCCGAATGACGGCCTATCTGCTCGAGCATGTGGTCGAAGAATCCGAGACCTGTTGAGATGTCGCACTTGCCTATTCCGTCAAGGTTCAGGCGTATGAAAATGTCAGTCTCCTTTGTCGTGCGCTTCACCTCGGCCGTACGCTCGCCAGCGAAAAGCAGCTCGCTTATCTGGTCCCATGAAGCCACCCTTCTGCACTTAGGCACGTCCAGCGGTTCCGGCACAGGAGCAGGAGCCTTGGACGAATCAGAATCGCCAGCAGCAGAAGCCGGCAGCAGCAGTCCATTGGCTCCGAGATTCTTAGCCAGGAGCATGTCGGTGATGCGGTCGCCAATGACATAGGAATTGGCAAGGTCGTAGTCGCCGTTTGTGTATTTCGTAAGCAAGGCGATTCCGGGTTTGCGTGTAGGCGCATGATCCTCTTCTTTGGTAACGTCGAAAATCATGTCGTCGAACTCAACACCTTCGGACTTGAAAATCTGAAGCATCTTGTTCTGCACGCGGTCGAAATTCTCCTGCGGATAATCTGGCGTGCCGAGTCCGTCCTGATTAGAGACAATCACAAGCTCAAAATCAAGATTCTTGCGTATGAAATAAAGATTGCGCAACACTCCAGGGAGAAACTCCATCTGGTCGAGAGTGTCAACCTGAAAAGTAACTGGCGGCTCAACAATCAGTGTTCCGTCACGGTCTATAAAGAGTGCTTTTTTTGCCATAAGCGTGTTTTATTTACAGTTTACAAGAATCTTAAGCAGCTCGTCGTTCTCCGACGGCGTGCCTATGGTTATACGCAAGCATCCGCCACAAAGAACCACGGAATTTCTGTTGCGCACAATTATGCCTTCGTCCACGAGTTTTGCGTATATGCCAGGAGCATCGTTGGTCTTGGCAAGCACAAAATTAGCGTCGGACGGATAAACCTCCAAAACGCAAGGACAGTTCTTCAGTTCATCGCTCACACGCTTACGCTCATCAAGAATCATCTTCACCCACGACTCCTTTTCGTCAATCTTGTCGATTCTCTCTGACACAAGATTCTGAGTCAGCAGATTCACATTGTATGGATACTTGACCTTGTTGAAATAAGCGATTATCTCCTCCGATGCGAATGCCATTCCACATCTGACAGCCGCAAGTCCCCATGCTTTTGAGAACGTGTGCAGAACCACCATGTGAGGAAACTCGCCGAGACGCTTTGTCCATGACTGAGTTGACGCAAAGTCGATATAAGCCTCGTCTATGACAACGATTCCGTCAAAAGAGCGGAGTATCTTCTCTATCTCACTGCTATTCAGCAGATTGCCTGTCGGATTATTAGGCGAGCAAAGGAAAATTACCTTTGTATGCTCATCCACAGCGGCAAGCACCTTGTCGGCATCCAGAGAATAGTCCTCGTTGAGCAGCACGCTTCTGTACTCCACGTCGTTGACGTCAGCACAGACACCGTACATGCCGTAAGTTGGAGCTATGGCGACAGCGTTGTCCACCTTAGGCTCGCAGAACACACGGTAAATGAGGTCTATAGGCTCGTCGCTGCCGTTGCCCAGCATTATCTGAGGCACACCCACACCCTTTACCTTGGAGATTTTCTCCTTGAGCTTAAGTTGCAGAGGGTCCGGATAACGGTTGTAAGGCGCATTGAGCGGATTCTCGTTGGCATCGAGATAGACTCTCGCCTCGCCCTTGAACTCGTCGCGAGCGCAAGAGTAAGGAGCCAAGTTCCTTATGTTGTTTCTAACTAATTGTTCAAGTGTTCTTCCCATAAACACGACTTTTTATTTGTCCTTATTTTCTATCGAGGCAAGACGCAAGGTCATAGCGTTCTTGTGGGCGAAAAGCTGTTCGTTCTCTGCCATCACCTCGACAACTCTTCCTATGTTTCTCAGTCCCTCTGGGCTTATCTCCTGGAAGGTTATCTTTTTTCTGAATGAATCGAGGTTCACGCCGCTATAAGCATGCGCGTAACCCGATGTAGGAAGCGTATGGTTTGTTCCCGAAGCATAGTCGCCTGCGCTCTCGCACGTCAGCGAACCGATGAACACAGAACCTGCGTTCACTACTCTGTCTGCTACGCTGTAAGGATTCTTTGTCGCTATAATCAAGTGCTCAGGAGCGTACTGGTTTGTTATCTCCACCACCTCGTCCTCGTCCTTCACCACGATGATGCGTGAATTATCAAGCGACTTGGTAGCGAAGTCGAAACGAGGGAGCGCCTTGACCTGGCGTTCCACCTCAGCCATGACCTCCTCGGCCTTAGCCTCGCTCGTCGTCAGCATTATGACCTGCGAATCGGCGCCGTGTTCTGCCTGAGACAGCAAGTCGGCAGCCGCGAAAGCCGCGTTCGTAGTCTCGTCTGCCACGACCTCCACTTCCGATGGTCCTGCCGGCATGTCGATAGCCACGTCGCTGACACTGACAGCCTGCTTTGCCGCCATCACATACTGGTTGCCCGGACCGAAAATCTTGTAAACCTTTGGCACAGACTCTGTTCCGTACGCCATAGCGCCAATGGCCTGCACACCGCCGATTTTGAAAATCTTGTTGACTCCAGCCACCGAAGCCGCGAACAGCACTGCCGGATTCACCTTGCCCTCACGGTTAGGAGGCGTGCAAAGCACAATCTCGCGGCATCCCGCTATCTGAGCTGGCACAGCGAGCATCAGCACCGTCGAGAACAGCGGTGCCGTTCCTCCCGGTATGTACAAGCCGACCTTCTCGATAGGCTTAGCCTTCTGCCAGCACTTCACGCCAGGCATCGTCTCCACAGAAGGGAGCGTCTGGTCCTGCGCTGCGTGAAACTTCGCTATATTGTCTTTAGCCTTGATTATGGCTGATTTCAGTTCGTTGTCAACAAGAGCCTCCGCCTCCTTTATCTCGTCGGCAGTCACAGCCAAAGACGCGAGCTCCACTTTGTCGAACTTCAGTTCATACTCCTTGACAGCCGCGTCGCCTCTCTTTCTTATGTCGGCAAGCACGCCGTCCACAGTGCCGCGGAGACTTGAATTGTCGAAGTGAGGGCGTGTCAGCAGTTCTGGCAGCTCCTCCTTTGACGGATATTTTATGTATTTCATAATACCTGCTTTTTAATCATTAAAGAATCATCTTCTCGATAGGAACAACGAGTATTCCCTCGGCTCCAAGCGCCTTGAGCTGTGAGATTATATCCCAGAAGCTATCCTCTCGAATCACCGACTGAAGCGACGACCATCCCTTCTCCACCAGCGGAGTGACGGTAGGCGACTTCATGCCGGGAAGAAGCTTGCACACCTCAGGAATCTTGTCGTTAGGTATGTTCATGATGATGTACTTATTGCCCTCGGCGTTCTTGTACGACGCGAAACGGAAGAGCAGCTCGTCAAGAATCTTCTTCTTGTCGTCAGAAAGCCCTGGATGACCGATGAGCAAAGCCTCGGACTTCATGACCACTTCCACTTCCTTGAGGTTGTTGCTCACAAGCGTAGAGCCTGACGAAACAATGTCGAAGATGCAGTCAGCCACGCCAATGGCAGGAGACACCTCTACCGAGCCTGTTATCACATAAATCTCAGCCTTGACATTGTTCTTGTCGAGGAAATCCTTCAGGATGCCTGGGTACGAAGTGGCGATGCGCTTGCCGTTGAACCACGAGAGTCCTTGGTAGTCAACCGCCTTAGGAATAGCCAACGACAGACGGCACTTGCTGAAATCCAGTCTCTTTATGATGTCGGCATGCTCCTTGCGCTCCACAAACTCGTTCTCGCCCACGACACCCACGTCAGCGATGCCCGAAGCCACAACTTGCGGAATATCATCGTCACGAAGGAAAAGCACCTCAACCGGGAAATTCTTAGCTGGGACAAGCAGAGTTCTCTTGCTTGGTTCTACCTTGATACTCGATTCGGAGAGCATCGTCATAGTCTCCTCAAAAAGTCGGCCTTTAGCCTGCACTGCAATTCTTAACATATTCTTATTTTGTTTTTGTTTATATTTTCTTATGTTTCAATCATTTGCCATTCGCCTCGTCTGGCGTGCGCAGAAAGAACTTCGTGTTCGCCACCTCCCGAGGGTAAGTGAAATAGACAGCTTCCGCTGTGGCGCATACTGTCCCGTCCGAAGCCAGCACCTCGCAATCGATGAACGCCAGGTTCCTCTTTGTCTCGCGGAGTCGCGCCCTTATCTTCAATGCGCCGCCCGTCGTGTCAACACGCTGCTTGAACTTCGTGTTCAGCTGCGATGTCACTCCGCAAGTGTGCAGCTTATGCGTCACCACCCATCCGGCGAGCTCATCCATGAGAGTGCAGATAATGCCTCCGTGAAGAGTGTTGAGCCATCCCTGGAAATTCTGGTCCGGAGTCCAGTAGGACACCACATAGTCGTCCTCCTCGGCGAAAGTCAGATGCAGTCCGATTGGGTTGTCGGGCGAGCACGCGAAACAGTTATATCCGGAAATGCCGTTCCAAGGGTTTTCTATAAGTTTCATATAACAAAATCAGGTTTTAAAAATAAAAAGCTTGCCAATTCATCACTGGCAAGCCTTTCTATATTTTAGCATTCGTCCTGCAAAGGAGTTCTTCGAGAATACCACAATTCGCCCACCAGTCCGCGTTATTAATGCAGAATGTGATGATGATGGTGAATGTGATGCAAACGAATAATCCTTGTCATGGCGCAAGTCTTTTTATTTAGTCTAAATACTTGTGTTCAAAAACAACGCAAATATAAGAATAATCATTTGATTAGGCGCAAGATGAGATGTTATATTTTGCGTGGCAGTGGAAAAAGAAAAAGGCTCGCTCCCGAAAGGAAGCGAGCCTAAATCATTTTGATTTACTGTGTAGATTACTCAGCAACAGCAGCTGAATCAACAACAGCAGCAGCAGAATCAGCAACAACTGAGTCAGCAGCTACAGAGTCAGCTACAACAACTGAATCAACAGCAGTTGAATCAGCAGCAGCGTTGTCAGCCTTCTTTGAGCAAGATACCATAGAAACCATTGCAGCTACAGCAGCAAATACAAATAACTTTTTCATTTTGTTTTTTTGTTTTTAGGTTAAACAATATTGTTTATTGAATCGGCGACAAAGGTACACGACTTTTTGATATGTAGTATGAAGAATTCAACTTTTTCTACATTTTATTTGCAAAAAAAACTTAACATTACGGCTTATCTGCTGCAAAACACGTCGGAACTTTTGCCGTTTGGGCAAATCATGACAAACTTTAAGAGTTTTATGGTCATATTTTTTAAGGAAGATTTCATGGCACTCACATTATTAATGTTGATATTTGCACTTTCTTTTTAAACCACAAATAATTAAGCCCATAGAAAAAAGTTACTTCAGATGAAAACATTCGTTATTGTCTATGCCATAATATTGGCGTTATCCGCATTTTACATGCTTGCATTCTGCATGGTGTCATACAGAAGACACTTCCTGTTGGTACTGAGAGTGTTCCCGCCTGTCAGGCTGTACGAGGAACTGATCGGCGTGATAAGAAAATACTTCCCGGAAAAACCGCTGAAGAACGCCTATACACTGTCGCTGTTTCTTCCGTACATCGCTGTAAGATTCGTGATGTTCCTTTCCTTGATAACATTCCTTTTGATTTTCATTCTCCTATACCCTTTGTTCTTCATCCTTTATCTTGTAAGGCTATATATAAAGAAGAGGATAATAAGAAAGTTCAAGAGAAAGTAACCTATAGATTTTTTTCTTTTAATCAAGCGGGGCGTGAAAGACACACGCCCCGCTCTCCGTTTGTAACATACACTAAACTTACGCGATTAAGCACAAGTAACAAACTTCCTTCATATAACAATTACTATTAAATCTTATCAAGCGCCTGGCTGATGTCGGCAAGCAAGTCGTCGATGTTCTCGATACCGATAGAGAATCTGATTGTGTTCTTGTGGATTCCCTGGCGCTCGAGCTCCTCGTCAGTCTCCTGAGAGTGAGTGGTTGTGTATGGGTGGATGACGAGTGACTTAACGTCTGCCACGTTAGCCAGTATAGAGAAGAGTTCCAGGCTGTCGATGAACTTGAATGCCTCTTCCTGTCCGCCATTGATGTCGAACGAGAATATCGAGCCGGCTCCGTTAGGGAAATACTTCTTGTACAAGCCGTTGGCTGGGTTGCTCTCTATCGATGGGTGGTAAACAGCCTCGATCTTAGGGTGGTTCTTGAGGAACTCAACTACCTTGAGGGCATTCTCGACGTGGCGCTCGACACGCAGCGAGAGTGTCTCGACTCCCTGCAGGAAGAGGAACGCGTTGAATGGAGAGATAGACGAACCAGTGTCACGAAGCAGGATGGTACGGATACGTGTCACGAATGCTCCTGCGCCGAGGTCAGCGAACTTGATTCCATGGTAAGATGGGTCAGGCTCAGTGAACTGCTTGTACTTGTCCGCAGCCTTGTAGTAGTCGAACTTGCCGCTCTCCACGATAACACCACCAAGTCCGTTTCCATGTCCGCCGATGAACTTAGTCGCAGACTCGACTACAATGTCAGCACCATGCTCAAGAGGTCTGAACAAATAAGGAGTGGCGAAAGTATTGTCCACTATGAGAGGCAGGTTGTGGCGGTGAGCGATTTCAGCTACCTTCTCGATATCCTCGATGTCTGAATCAGGATTAGCGAGTGTCTCCACATACAATGCGCGAGTGTTCTCGTCTATCGCAGCCTCATACTCTTCGAAGTTGCGAGGGTGAACGAACTTGGTTGTGATGCCGTAGCGTGGGAGCGTGTGTGCGAAAAGGTTATATGTACCTCCGTATATTGCAAATGATGAAACCACGTTCGAGCCAGCCTCTGCGATGTTCTGGATGGTGTAAGTGATGGCTGCAGCGCCCGAAGAAACCGCGAGTGCTGCCGCACCACCTTCAAGAGCCGCTATACGAGCCTCGAAAACACCCTGAGTAGTATTGGTAAGACGTCCGTAAACGTTACCTGCGTCCTTGAGGTGGAAACGATCCGAAGCGTGCTGTGCGCTGTGGAATACATACGCAGTAGTCGCATAAATAGGCACTGCGCGTGAATCTGTTGCCTGGTCAGCCTGCTCCTGACCTACTCTAACCTGAAGTGTCTCAAAATGGAGTTTGTTTGTTGGATTTGCCATAGTCTTTTTATTTTTTAATCTGTTAATAATATCGTTTATGAAACTCATTGCTTTTATTTTTTAAGTGTTGAGGTTTCGCTTTTTATTGATGAGGAAACCTCGGGAAGGAAATCATATCTGAATATTTTATCAACTAATAAACTTGGATTGTCTTTTGCGATTAGCACATTCGCATACAACAGAATGTCTTAATCATGATTCCCTTCGCACTTGTCGTCTGTCTCTTGAGAGAGATTGGTGAAATTCCGGTAAATCCCTTAGCGGAAATTTCGATTAATGTTCTGTTTACTTTAACCATGTCGTTTTTTCTTTTGGTTTGCGATGCAAAGATAGGGCGTATTAGAATTATATTCCAAACAAAACACACAACATAGGACAATAATTCTTATATAAATATCTTTGGTAGAATATAATCATAGGGTATAGTACCACTAATATGGTAGAAAGAAGAATATTATTCGGTATGGAAAAAACACCACCACAAAACACGCACCCACAGACACACAAATGACACAACCAAGCACCGCCATATACATTATTATATAAAAGGCGGCAAAACGACTACGGAAAACTCCCAGGCAACACACAATAAAACGCACACTGCCGCACACAATAAAAAAAAACGACCATCGGCAACCTGCAGAGGCAAACAGAATGAAACTACTGTACAAATTCTACACCCACACCGCCCTCAAGAATAAACATTAAGCAAAACAGAATTTTAAAGAATAAATCACCAATCAAATAACGTTTTGTAGATTTTCATTTATAATAACCATACCTTTGCAGAGCGAAAATCCAACAATTAACTATAACCAAGAACAAAACTTCTGAAAATTTATGAAATACAGAATAGCAATAGCAAGTAAAGATGGCAAAGCCGTGAATGTGCACTTCGGACTGGCAGGAAGATTTCTTCTGTTCGACATAGACGAGAACCAAGCCGAGTATTTAGGAGAAAGAAAGACCACAGCCGCTTGCCTCGGCTCATGCTGCAGTGGCGGCGACGAGAGCGCGGCGTTCGACAAAGTGGCCAACGACCTGAACGACGTGAGCGCGATAATCGTGTCGAAGATAGGCGAAGGAGCGGCAAGCTACATGGAAGGCAAAGGCAAGGCCGTTTACGAAGCGCCTTTCGAGATAGAACCGCTGATAAGCAACATAATAAGCAACAGACTTTTCGAGGCCGACAACTGGTCAGCCGTCCAATAAAAAAGGAAGGAGGTAGGCATGCCAATAAACTACGAAGAACTGACAAAGAAACATCCATGCTTCGCCAGAGGCAAGGCTGGGAATACAGGAAGAATACACCTTCCGACAAGCGCCGCTTGCAACATCGAATGCGCGTTCTGCATAAGAAGCATAAACAAAAAGGAGAACAGACCCGGAGTGGCTTCGACCATAATAACGCCAGAAGAAGCAGTGGAAGCGACAGGCAGAGCCCTGGAACTGTGCAAGGACCTGAAAGTGGCAGGAATAGCCGGACCGGGCGACACGTTAGCATCGCCATACGCTCTGCAGACCTTCAGACTGATAAAGGAGAGATACCCGCAGATAGTGAAGTGCATGAGCACCAACGGACTGCTGCTGAACGAGAAAGCCGAGGAGATAGCCGAAGTGGGAATAGACTCGCTGACTGTGACCGTCAACGCTGTGGACCCCGAGATAGAGGCAAGGCTGAACAAGGGCATAACATACCACGGCAAGCACTACACCGGAGTGGAAGCGGCAGAGATACTCATACACAACCAGATAGAAGGCATAAGAAAAGTGAGCGCGCTGGGAGTGACCGTAAAGGTGAACACGGTGCTCGTGCCAAGCATAAACGGACCGCACATAGAGGAGATAGCGAGAACCGTGAGCGAGGCTGGAGCGAAGATCTACAACATAATACCGCTGATACCGCAGCACCTGCTGAAGGACGAGCCGGCACCAGACTGCAAGGACCTGTTCGTGGCGAGAGCCAAGGCCGAGAAATACATCGACGTGTTCAGACACTGCCAGAGATGCCGAGCCGACGCCGTGGGAGTGCCAGGCAAGGAGGACTACTCGGAGCAGGTGTATCTGAAAAGAGTGGCTGTGGCGGACACATTCTCACACGGATAAAAAAATAAAGAAAACGATAAACCAAAATAGACTTTTAAACATATCACAAACAACTAAGAAAGGGAGGTAAAGATGGCAAGAGTAATAAATCTTGATATGACCACGGTGGAAAACCGTGAGATGAGACTGGGAACGATAATCGGATGGGACGGCAGCGCCAAGGAGCTGATAAAGCAGTCGGCATACGACGACAGACGAGACGGCAAGAAGGGCAACGGATGCGGAAAAGGCTGCGGCAGCGGATGCAAGCTGTGCGAGATAGCCAGCCCGCTGAACCAGGAGACCATGTGCTCCAACGCCATAGTGCAATGCCAGATAGGAAACCTGACCGACTGCGTGCTGATAACACACGCGCCTATAGGCTGCGACGGCGAGACTCCGAAGTTCAATCTGACAATGCACATGGGACTTGCGAGAAGAGGCAAGCCACAGCAGAACACGCTGAACATGAGCACAAACCTGCAGGAGAAAGACATGGTGTTCGGAGCAAGCGAGAAGCTGCGCGCCGCTATCCGACTGGCGAAGGAACGCTACAACCCGAAGGCGATATTCATAGCCATGGCCTGCGCTACGGCAATCATCGGCGAGGACATAGACAGCGTGGCAGAGGAGCTGGAGCCTGAAGTCGGCGTGCCAGTCATACCGCTGCACTGCGAGGGATTCCGCTCAAAGCACTGGAGCACCGGTTTCGACGTTTCGTTCCATGGTGTGCTGCGCCAAATTGTGGAGAAGCACCCGGTCAAGAAGCAGAAGGACCTCATAAACATCGTGGCTCTGTGGGGAACAGACTGGTTCACCGACCTGCTCAAGCCACTCGGTCTGAGAGTAAACTACCTGCTGGACAACGCCTCATTCGAGGAGATACGCCAGGCATCGGAGGCTGTGGCTACAACCACATTCTGCGAGACACTCGGAGGATACATGGGTGCTGCGCTTGAGGAGCGATTCGGAATACCACAGGTGGACGCTCCGCAGCCTTACGGCATCAAGGGCACAGACGCATGGCTGAGAGCCATAGCAAAAATCGTTGGAAAAGAAAAAGAGGCAGAGGCATTCATCGAGAGCGAGCATAAGCGCATAGAGCCAAAGCTCAAGAAGTTCCGCGAGTACTTCAAAGGCAAGTACGGAATGGTGCTGACCGGCTCGGCATACGCCCACGGACTGATAACCGTGCTCAACGAGCTGGGCATAAAGAACGAAGGCGCGCTCGTGTTCCACCACGACCCTGTCTATGACGGCGCCGGCAAGAACCAGGACACGCTTAAGGAGCTCGTGGAGACTTACGGCGACATACCTAACTACACTGTCAGCAAGACACGCGCGTTCCAGTTGCCACAGCTGCTGAAGCGTTCGAAAACCGACTTCCTGATAATCCGTCACCCGGGTCTGGCGTCGGTGGCAGGACACCTCGGAGTGCCAACATTCGCACTGGGCGACGAGCACATCCCTGTAGGCTACGACGGAATAATCCGTGTGGGAGAAATCCTCGTCGGCGTGCTCGCCCGCACCAAGTTCAACCAGGCACTGCAGCGCCACGTCCGTCTGCCATACAACGACTGGTGGTTCGCGCAGAACGATCCGTTCGTCCTGTCGAATGACGAGCATGTGTTCGACGAGATTGAGGAGAGACTCAAAAACGCATAATTGCTAACCCTTTAAGAAATTTACCTAATGAGCGAAATATTAACAAAACCAACAGAGAAAAAGAAGAAGAAATCCACAGCCATATCCGACGTCAGATACGCCTGCGCTGTGGGCGCGACAAACACCGTCGTGGCAATAAAGGGCGCTGTGCCTATCGCAAACTGCTCGCCGGGCTGCCAGCTGAAGACAACAGCAATGCTGACGTTCGAGAACGGATTCCAGGGCAGTGTGGCTGCCGGAGGAGGAAACATGCCGAGCGCCAACTCGACTGAGAATGACATCGTGTTCGGCGGCATCAAGACTCTGGACCAGCTGATAAAGTCAACCATAAAGATTTACGACGGCGACCTGTTCGTGGTGCTCACCGGATGTACAGGCGAACTTATCGGCGACAATGTGCCGGACCTCGTGAGCAAATACCAGAAAGCCGGCTACCCTATCGTCTATGCCAACACTGCCGGATTCAAGGGCAACAACCTCTTCGGACACGAGGAAGTGGTGGACGCGATAATCGACCAGTATGTGGGCGAATACAAGGGCAGAAAGAAGAAGGGACTTGTGAACCTGTGGTTCGAGACTCCATACTACAACCAGAACTGGCGCGGCGACTACCAGGAGCTGGCACGCATACTCCGCGGCGCTGGACTTGAGGTGAACGTGCTGTTCGGACCAGAGAATCCGGGCGTGGAGGCTTGGAAGAAAATCCCTAAGGCGCAGTTCAACCTCGTGGTGTCGCCATGGGTGGGCGTGAGAAACGCAGAGCACCTCGAGAAGAAGTACAACCAGCCGTTCCTGCACATACCGGAAATACCTGTGGGCGAGGAGGCGACAGCCAAGTTCATCCGTCAGGTTGTGGAATTCGCAGGCATCGACAACAAGAAAGCCGAAGAGTTCATCAAGCAGGAAGCCAGCATTTACTACTACTATCTGGAGCACTTCTCTGAGTTCTTCGCTGAATACTGGTACGGCATGCCGAGCGAGTTCGCCATCGTTGCCGACGCTTCGTACGCACTGGCTTACTCCAAGTTCTTAGCTGACCAGATCGGACTGATACCTAAGCGTGTGGTCATCACCGACAACACTCCGGAGAAGTTCCGTCCAGCCATAAGCGAGTACTTCAAGAACAACATAAGCGAAGGTGTGAGCATCGACGTGGACTTCGTGGAGGACGGCTACATAGCCGAGCAGCTCGTGGACAGCGTGGAGTTCACCGGAGGCAAGCCGCTGATACTGGCGTCGTCGTGGGAGCTGACACTCGCCGAAAAGAAGCAGGCGCTGTTCTTCGAGATAACAACGCCATCGTCGGAGACACTGATAATAAACCGCACGCACATCGGCTACAGAGGCGCATTGCAGTTCCTCGAGAGAATCTACAGCGCATCCGTAGGAGGCAAATAATCAATAATCGAGAATCAAGAATAACCAAACAATAACTAATTAAAACTCAACACACAAAATGGGAAATTTAAGACAGATAGCCATATACGGCAAAGGAGGAATAGGAAAGAGCACGACGACACAGAACCTGACCGCAGGACTCGCCGAGGCAGGAAAGAACGTGCTGGTAGTGGGATGCGACCCTAAGGCGGATTCTACACGTCTGCTGCTCGGAGGTCTGGCGCAGAGAACTGTGCTCGACACG
This sequence comes from Paludibacteraceae bacterium, assembly GCA_017937025.1. GTDB lineage: Bacteria > Bacteroidota > Bacteroidia > Bacteroidales > Paludibacteraceae > UBA4363. The sequence goes on from JAGBEJ010000012.1 coordinate 58,167, forward strand.
CTCCGCGAGGAAGGCGAGGACATCGAGATAAGCGACATTCTGAAGGACGGATTCAAGGGCACAAGATGCGTGGAGTCCGGAGGTCCTGAACCGGGCGTTGGATGCGCCGGACGAGGCATCATCACCAGCATCGGCTACCTCGAGAGACTCGGAGCCTACACCGACGACCTGGACTATGTGTTCTACGACGTGCTGGGCGACGTGGTCTGCGGAGGTTTCGCAATGCCTATCAGAGAGGGCAAAGCCAAGGAGATCTACATCGTGGCGTCGGGCGAGATGATGTCGCTCTACGCAGCCAACAACATCAGCAAGGGTATCGCCAAGTACGCGACACAGGGCGGCGTGAGACTCGGCGGCATCATCTGCAACAGCCGTAACGTTGACCGTGAGCTCGACCTGCTCAAGGCGTTCGCCAAGGAGCTCGGCACACAGCTGATACACTTCGTGCCAAGAGACAACATAGTGCAAAGAGCCGAAATCAGAAAGAAGACCGTGATAGAGTTCGACCCAGAGAGCGCGCAGGCCAACGAGTACCGTCAGCTTGCAAAGGCGATAGAGAATAACAAGAACTTCGTGATACCTACGCCTATGACTCAGGAAAGACTCGAGGAGATTCTTGTGGAATACGGACTCTACGATTAAGCCGCAGGTTTTCCAAAAATATATTTGTTGATTGATTAAGAATCGTCGGCGGACACTGGTCATGTGTCCGCCGATTGATTTTTTATAGGCTAACGGAAAAAACTCCTCATCACTTTGTTAATATATATAAAGAAACTATATTTGCCATTGAAGGTCATTTATGTGCCTATAGTACTCTTCCGCAACACACAAAAAGCAAACCATTTCTTTATGCAATATCCTATAAACCAACGATTTACCCCCCCCGAAATCAACAAACAGAAATAAGGGACTACAACATAACATTGTCTGAAACACAGGCGGTGCGCACTTTCTTTATGTGCGCTCCGCTTTTGTTTTTTTTATAAAGACAACTCCAAAAACTATAATATAATCAAAAACCGACGGGCCGATGGTATATAACCGGCAACAATGCTTATGAGAAAAATCTTTACTTTCGTGACCGCTGTGTTATGCGGCACAACAATGCTTCTCGCGCAAGAGGACGCACGTACAATAGTGACCTCGGCAGTATTCACAGGAACACTCACCTACCCCAAGACTGGTGATGTGTGGAATTGGAGCAAAAGAGACGAGATTGCATCTGCGTTGACGGCACAAAACTCTTGGTACAGTATCTACGATGGCGCAACTTCCTCTTTCGCCATCGAAAAAAAAGGCGAAGGAGACGAATGGTCGTCTATCGATTACGGCAACAGTCAAACACTGACAGCTGGCACATATCGCTATCGCTCTCAACTTCGTGTGGATGGTGACAACGGAACGCTGTATCGTCTTCCAGACCCTGCGAAAAGCGAAGCAAACGCAACATTAACCGTTGACGGAAAAGCATGGACTGTAGGTTCCGCATCTGTAAATCCCACTTTTTCATTCGCTTGGGTAACAAGCCCGGAATTTGAGCTTGCTAAAGTCTCATTGCCTTTTTCCTTTGAGTTTAGAAGCGATCTGAATTATGGAGTTGCATTAAAAGATCAAGCTGTGACAGAGAAAGACTTGAAGAACTACACCATCGGCGGTTCCGAGGAATATACATACACCAAGGTGACCAACAATGTGCCATGGCTCAATGTCTCAGAAGCCGGCATCATCAGCGGCACTCCGACTGCAATTAGCAAAGCGGAAGTCAAAGAGAAAATTCGCGTCAGCGATGGAGTGAATGAGCCTATTGAGTTTGAAATCACAGCTGGCAAGGTTGCACCTGCTCAAAACGAGCGTGAGGTCATTTCCACCGCTTCATTCACCGGCTGGGAGAATCCAGCCATAGGCGATGAACTCACCTATAGCTATAAATACACATTCCAAAGCAAGATTGCTGCTGCGGCTGGAGCACATTATCGTCTTCCTGAAGCATCGAACTTCCAATTTCTGAAGAAAGATGGCGAGGATTGGAATGTGATGGCTGACAATGAAACATTTACGGCAGGTGACTACAAATGGCAAACACAACTCCGTTGTGACAATGAGGATGGTTGGTTCTATATTCTTGACGAGGCAGCCAACATGTCTGTAACCATCAATGGCGAGGCTTGCACAGTTAGTTCTGGCGGTTCAGGAAATGGATTTTCATACCTCTACATCAGCCGTGACTTCACCCTTAGCGATGCAACTGCAGCCAACGATGCACAGAGCGCAGACAAGAAGGAATCAAAGAAAATCCTCATAGACGGCACGCTGTACATAATCACTCCAGAAGGAACAATATTCAACGCTCAAGGTGCGAAAGTAAAATAAGCACTGCAAATATATTTTGATTAAGAATCGTCGGCGGACACTGGTCATGTGTCCGCCGATTGATTTTTTATAGGCTAACGGAAAAAACTCCTATATTTGAGGTTTAAACACAAAACAACCGATTAATACTTATGAGAAAAACAATCATCGCACTGGCTGCAGCACTCGTCTGCGCACTGGCAGCACACGCCGGCAGCGAGGCTGAGTACAACAGCATCCTAAGCAGCATAACCGGAGCCGAGAAAGGCAAGTGGAAAACCGTGAACCTGAAGTCGTTCGGAGCAAAAGGCGACGGCCGCACCGACTGCAAGCCGGCTTTCGACAAAGCCATGGCCAAGGCGAAGAAGAACGGCGGAGCGCACATCGTGCTGAGCGCCGGAACATACTTGGTGAACGGACCGATAAACCTGACAAGCAACGTGTGGATAGAACTGAAGGACGGCGCGACAATCAAGTTCGGAGAGAACCCGGACTTCTACCCTGTCGTGGAGACATCGTGGGAAGGCACTTTCGTGAGAAACTACAGCCCATTCATCAGAGGATACAAGGTGAAGAACGTGAGCATAACCGGCGACGGAACGATAGACGGAAACGCCGGCAACACGTTCAGCACATGGCGCAAACTGCAGGACCCCGACAAGATGGTCAGCCGAGAGCAGAACCACAACGGCACACCGTATGAGAACCGCGTGTTCGGCAAAGGGCACTACCTGCGCCCTCAGCTTATGCAGTTCTTCGAGAGCGAGAAGATAAACATCGAGGGCGTGAAGATAACCAACTCGCCTTTCTGGTGCATACACCTGCTGTGTTCCGAGAACATCATCTGCCGCGGACTGAAATACGACGCCAAGCTCGTGAACAACGACGGCATAGACCCTGAATACTCAAGAAACATACTCATAGAGAACATCTACTTCAACAACGGCGACGACAACGTGGCGATAAAGTCCGGCAGAGACAACGACGGATGGAAAACCGCGCGTCCAACAGAGAACATCATAATAAGAAACTGCAAGTTAAAGGGACTGCACGGAGTGGTGATAGGCAGCGAGATGTCGGCTGGCGTGAGAAACGTGTATGTTAAGGACTGCAAGGCGACAGAATATTGCAAGAGAGGACTTTACCTGAAGTCGAACGCCGACCGTGGCGGATTCATCAAGAACATAAACTTCGAAAACGTGGAGTTTGACGAAGTTGAGGACCTGATATACATAACCACAAAATACGCCAACGAAGGCTCCGGCAGCACCAACTACACCGAAATAAGCGACATACACGTGAACGGCGTGAAGTGCAAGAAGGTGAGAAACTCAGCCATAGTGATGCAAGGCGTGGCGGAGAAGCCTATACACGATGTGACACTCGAGAACATCAACGTGGACGAGGCCAAGACCGGACTGTCGATAAACAACACGAAGAACGTGGTGGTGAACAACTGCAACATAGGCGGCAACATAAGCGGAGCGCCATCGCAAGCAAAATAAGATTTGTTATCCATGACATTCAAAGAGACAAAAGGCTTAATAAGAAGCGACTACTACAGGCTTAGGGAGAGTTTTTCTTTCCACATGTTTATTAAAGACCTGATATTCAACAGTTCTTTCAAGACCACATTCTGGCTGAGGATAGGCAACTATCTGAACAGCAAGCGCAACATCGTGGCGAAAATACTGAAACTGCTCGTGGAGTTTAAGATGTGGCGCAACACCAACCGCACTGGCATACAGATAAAGATAGGCACCGAGATAGGTCCGGGACTGAACATCCACCACATTTCGGGCATAATTATGTCGCCGGAAGTGAAGATAGGCAAGAACTTCACCATCTACCAGGGCGTGACCGTGGGCAGAGTGCACAGCGGCAAGAAAGCCGGAGTGCCTACCGTGGGCGACAACGTCACAGCCTTCGCCGGAAGCTAGATTCTGGGCAACATCAAGATAGGCAACAACGTGATAATCGGAGCGAACGCCGTGGTGCTGAGCGACGTGCCGGACAATGTGACCGTGGGCGGAATTCCTGCCAAAATCATATCACAAAACCACAACTGATAGAATATGAAGAAAAGCATAATAGCCGCTACAGCCATAGCATTAGCGACAGCCTTAGGAAGCTGCTCAAAGCCGCTGCTGGTGACAGCCACCACTCTGCAGCAGATGCCCAAGAGCGAGGAATCGTTTGTGACAGTGGTGGAGAAGGATAAACTGCCAGAAGGCGCGGTGAAGATAGGCAGCGCGAAAGCCGAGGACAACAACGGACGCACGAAAGCCAAGGACTGCTCGTTCGACAAAGTGTTCGAAGCGGTGCTGATAAAGGCTCACGAAATGGGCGGCAACTTCGTGGTGATAACCAACCACACCGAGCCCAACAAAAAGAAACTCGAGCCATGCCACGGCTTAGAAGCCGACATCTACTACGCCGCCGACAATCAGTGACGCCTCATCCTGTGCTGGCTGACGCACACGCCGCCGAGGAACATGGCCGCGGCGCACTCTAAATAACTGCGCGCCGGCACACGGACACCGTTCTCGCGCTCGTACGAGGCTATGCCGGAAAGGTTGCGGTACTCCACTATCGCCTTGCGTGAAAGGCTCTCGGCTTCAGTTACAATCTCGGCGGAATCCTGCTTAGCCAACAGTCCATAGAACCCGGCATCGGCAAGTTCCTTGTCGGTCGCCGTCTCGTTTATCTCCGAGACTTTGACTCCTGCCGCGAAGCACTCCGCAAGCGCCGCCACATAAGCCTCACGCTCGGTAGCCGCATTGGCGGAAGCCTTGAGCGCCTCCACGAAAACCACAGAAGCAGTCTCCATAGCTCTGTCCCACACACGGCGCACATACACCACCGACGTATGCGCCGTCAAACCCGCATCACAAGCCGCATCCACGACAAAGCGCAGGACATCGCCGCCAGCGTCCTTCAAATCGTGCTCAGCCATGACGGCACGGCGCAGCAGTTCGTCATTGTCACGGCGCAGGGCTTCATCGTCGTAAAGTTCCATAGCCTCGGCGAATTGTCCGGCAGCCTCATCGTAGCGGAAAAGGTTCATCAGCGTCACTGCCCTGCCCTTCATGGCGCGGCCGTAGGTTGGGTCGATGAGCAGAACCCTGTCGAACGCCTCCAAGGCCTCTGTGAAACGCATCATCACGCCGAGCAGGTTGGCGAGGTTGTTCCAAGCCTCGGCGAAGTCCGGTTTCAGGGCGGTCGCCTTTCTGTAAAGCGCTATCGCCATGTCGGCATCGCCGTTGCGCAAAGCAGCGTCAGCCAGATATTTCAGCGGTATGGCGCATTCGTCGCACTTGTCGGAGCACTGCGCCTCCTTTCCTTTATACAAGCAACGGGTTATCTTGCGCCCGTCGCGTCCGAGACCTTTTTGTGGCATAATCAAAAGTTTTTGTTCACAAAGATAGCGCGAGCTGTTTAAATATCGTGTCACCCCTCCGGGGTTCATATTCATTTTGGACTTTCGAATCAGGGGTTTACACCCCTGCCTATAATATATTGTCCTTTCAGGACTACAAATGCGCAAAGTCCCGAAGGGACGAAATATCACAGACACGGGTGTGAGCCCGTGGCAAAAAGAATAACTAAGCCTGATGTTACCACACGAAACGGAGCGGAATTAAAAAGAAATGCCTAATATTGCGGAGTGAAAGACCTCATAGACATACTGCACAGGGAAGGATGCTCGCTCGTGGTGGAGAAAGACGGCGAAGTGAGCATATACAACCAGAAAGGCGTGCGCGACCTGGAGCACCTGCTCAAGCACGAGCCGGAGAAGCTGCGAGGAGCCAGGATTGCCGACAAGGTGATAGGCAAAGCGGCGGCGGGAATCGCTGTGAAAGGCGGTGTGAAAGAAATGTACGCCGAAGTGCTGTCGCGAAAGGCGCTGCCGATACTCGACGACTCGGACATGAGATACACTTACGGTGAATTAGTCGATGAGATAATAATAAAGGAAGGCGACAACAGATGCCCGCTCGAGAAAATCGTGGACGGCGCAACGACTGCCGACGAAGTGGTGGAAACGCTGTGGGCGCACTTCGACGAGATGAAGAATAAACACAAAGCATAAGAATATGACAACAACAGAGACAAGACTTTACACCTTAGACTTCAAGGAAGCGAGGACATACCTGTGGGCGCTGGCGTTCGTGGCAGGCAACGTAATACTGCCGCAGCTGTTTCACACGATACCCGACGGCGGCAAGATGTTCCTGCCGATATATTTCTTCACCCTCGTGGGCGCGTACAAGTATGGATGGAAGACGGGACTGCTGACGGCGGTGCTGTCGCCTGTGGTGAACTCGGCGCTGTTCGGTATGCCGAGCACTGCCCTGCTGCCAGTGATACTACTTAAGTCCACAATCTTAGCCGTGGCGGCTGGATGGGTGGCGGCGAGGACACAGAAAGCCACTCTGCTGACAATAGCCGCTGTCGTAGCGCTCTACCAGCTGGCTGGCGGCGCTGGCGAATGGATAATGACAGGCAGCCTCGATGCCGCAACACAGGACATAAGGCTCGGACTGCCGGGCATTGCGCTGCAGATTTTCGGCGGCTACTTGTTCATCAAATATGTGCTGAAGAAATAACCGCACAACTGAAACAAAAAAATGCGTGAAATCTCTTTCACGCATTTTTTATATCTGCAATTTTTACTTTCACTCTCCTGGAATAACGGCGCGCACCGAAAAACCGTAGACGCGGAAGCCGCCGTAGTCGTAGTACACGTAGTCTGAATTGAAACTGACGTCCCACGCGAAGTTCGGATTGTCGGCAGACAGCGACGAGAACCAATAGTAGCCGACAGACCCGGCGTAGCCGAGGTCGCCATTGCGGCGAAAGCCCGCAGCAGGCAGAAAAATATGGGCGTCACTCAAAGAATAAGAAGAAAGAGGCGGATTTTTTTTAGATACTTTCACACCTTTGTCGGCTTCTGCTTTGGCCTTATACACGATGTAACCTTTCACACCAGAGCCATTGTAGTTTTCCGTCCATACCCAGTAGCACAGAGCGAGAAGCTCGTCCCGCTGTGCTTTGGTAGGCATTCGCCACTTGCCGCCCCAGTTGAAATAGGCAGCGTCATCCTCAAGCTCAAGCACCGTCTTGCCGTCTGCAAAGCCGTTTCTGCCATAGCGGCTTTCTATATTATATTTTGTGAGTTGACCATTACTACTGCTGTACTTGTAGGTCCTCCAGTTATAGGTTGACTTTGGCTTGACCTCGCCCCAAGCGTAGTAATTGCCATATTCTTGAGGATTGCTTGCTCCCACGTTGCAAGTCGCCCATTTAGTTCCAGAAGGCAGACCGAGATTCACCCATTCGTGACCTTTTTCAATGCCCTTATCTATCGAATATGCCGATAAGCACATAGCCAGACAGCACGTTGCTAAAAAACAGATTTTCTTCATAAGGGTATTTTTTTTGATTCGTAAATATATGAACAATGTGAACACAATCTGCAAGCATTGCGCAAAAACAAAAAAAAGGCAGAGCTCCCGCAAGCCCTGCCTGTGTGTTTTTAAGATATGAAATTCTTTAGAACTTCACTGCGAATCCGCCTTTAGCCCAGATGCCCGGCTGACGGATGCCGCCGTAGTCGTAGTACGACGTGTCGAGCAGATTGTCCGCCTCGGCGAAGAGGCATATCCGCTTGACGTGGGAGTCGAAGTCCTTGGTCCACGACAGCCTGAGGTTGAGCAGAAAGAACGGGTCGTACTCCAGCGTCTCGGCTTTGGCGTTGGTGTATGTGCCCTCGCGGTCGTTGTAGGATAGCAGCCATGACGCCTCGAATGTGCCGTAAGCGCCTCTCTGCGTGCCGGCTATGTTGTGGCGCAGTGAAAGCACCGCTTTGTGCTTGAGGTAGTCCAGCGCATACTGCGAGAGGTAGCCGTCGCTCTGCTTGTCGAGGTCGATGAAGTCGTAGCTGAGGCGCACGTTTCTGACGAAGCCGCCCGACGCATACTCCGCCCAGAGGGAAGTCCCGATGGCGTTGATTTCGGTGTGGTTCATGCTGCGCCATACGTCGTCGGACGGGAGTTTCACCCAGTCGATTATGTCGCGGCCGTTGCGGTAGAACACCGACAGCGCGCCCGACACTCTGCCCTGAAGCCACGGAGCATTGTTAATTTTCAGTCCGAGCTCTGCCGTGAGCGACTTCTCGGGCGAGAGCGACGAGTTTGGCAAATGGTCGGCCGACTTGTAGTAGAGGTCGGTGAACGTAGGCAGCCTCAACGCCTGATTGACAGAGGCTGCGACCGAAAAGAAGCGCGCGAAGCCGTAGCTGAGGTCGCCGCCGAAAGTCCAGTTTGCGCCGAAGTCGTTGCTGTAGTTGAGCGCCGCTCCGGCAGAAGCGGTCAGAGTGCGCCACGACACCGACTGCTCGAGGAAGAAGTTCCAGTTGTGGCGGTACTTCTCGTGGTCGAACGCCACCTCGTCGTCCGTGCCCTTGACCTTCTCGGTCGAGAACCACACGTCGCGCGGCTGTATCGAGTTGCCCAAGACGTTGCTGAAGATGTGCTCCAGGCGGTAGGATGCGCCAGCCTGTGTCCTGCCCCACGAGGTGAAGTAGGAAGCCGAGAGGTCCACGCCGCCCACGTCGGTCTGGTGGAAATTGGCGTTCTTATACCACGCCGCCTCCTGGATTGGGAAGCGGAACAGCTCGAATTTGTCGAGGTGCTCGCGCCAGTAGATTTTAGGCTCGAAGGCGAAGTGCCCGAACTTGTAGCGCGACGAGAGCGACGCGTTCATCGACGTCGTGTGCTCGTACTGGTCGGGGTACTTCAGGCTGTAGAACTGCAACGCGCCGAAGCCCTTGTTCTGGAATCCAGCCTGGAAGTTCATGTCGCCGGTGGCTTTCGTGTTCACACGCACCTGCCCGAATGCGTTCAGGATGTCGTAGTCGGTGTTGGCTGCGTAACCGTCCGAGCGGTTGTAGGACACAGCGCCGAAGAGTTTAGCCTTGTCTAAAGCCAGCGTTCCGGAAGCGGACGGAGCAGTCAGTCCGTGGTCGCCGCCGGTGTATGACAGCGTGGCGGACGAAGTGTCCGAAGTGCCGGTGATTATGTTTATCGCTCCAGAGAAAGCGTTAGGACCGAGAGTGCGCGAGGCAGGTCCTTGAAGGATTTCTATACGGTCTATAGAAGAAATGTCGACAGGAATGTCGAGGGAGTAATGACCCGTCTGGGGGTCGGAGATGTTGATGCCGTTGAGCAGAACAAGCATCTGGTCGAACGAGCCTCCGCGCATGGAGACGTCGCTCTGCACGCCGTTGACGCCACGTTGCCTGATGTCCACGCCCGAAAGGAAGCGCAGGAGTTCGGCTACAGTGGCGGCAGGCGCCGTGGCTATCTCCTCCTTGGTCATGACAGTCACCACACGCGCCAGGTCGGCGTGCAGCTGCTGTTTCTGTGCTGTTACCTCGACTTCGGTGAGTCGGATGTTTCGCGTTGAGTCAACCTGCGCGTAAGTTGCAGCTCCAGGCAGCGTAAGCAGAGAGCATCCGAGCGACAGGACGCATATCCTGACCTCAGCCTTCATGCTTGCGAATGAAGCATAGCGCTTGTTAGTCCAACGCTTGAAATAAATAATAGATTTACCCATTTGTTGAAAAAAATAAAAAATTAGACATATCGCCCGACGGCTATGAGCCACGATTTGCGGGAATCATAAGAGCATAACCGTCTGGCATAAAAAACAAAAAGCCTCCGCTGAAAAAACGGAAGCTTTCTGTGGGCCCAACAGGGCTTGAACCTGTGACTCCCTGATTATGAGTCAGGTGCTCTAACCAACTGAGCTATGGGCCCTAAAATCTTATCAGATTTTATTTTACCTTTGCGGAGCATTGCCCCGTTAAAGCGAGTGCAAAAGTAAGCACTTTTCGCAAAAACACAAATTTTTAAGGACTATTTTTAGAAAAAAGGAATGAACGACAATATAAAAACTGTGATGTTCGATTTCGGCGGAGTTTTGGTGGACTTAGACCAAAGCAAATGCGTCGAGGCGTTTGTGAAACTCGGTGTCAACAACATCATGGACTACATAAGCAAATATGTGCAGAACGGGCTGTTTCTCGACCTAGAGAAAGGCAACGTGACCAACGAGGAATTCCACGACAGACTAAGGAGAGAGTGCGGCATAAACGCGACCGACGAGCAGATAAACGCCGCATGGTGCGACTTCCTGATAGAGATACCGACATACAAGCTGCAGTTCATACGCGAGCTGAGGAAAAGCAAGCGCGTGATAATGCTGAGCAACACCAACGCCATACACTTCGACAACTGGGCTTTGGACGAGTTCAAGAAGGACGGGCATGACATAGACTACTACTTCGACCACTGCTACCTGAGCTACAAGATGCACTGCGCAAAGCCCGAGGAGGAGATTTTCGACAGGGTGATAGAAAACGAGGTGAACGAGCCGGGCGAGATACTCTTCATCGACGACGGAGAGAAGAACGTAGAGATGGCGAGGAGAAAGGGTTTCAACGCCATACTCGTGAAGGAGAAGGAGGACTGGAGGCACATCTTCGAAGACTAAGGCATGGACACTCGGAAGCACATAGACCACTACGACACGCTGCGAGTGATGGCGATGGTCGCCGTGGTGGCAATACACATAGCCACGCCGACGCTGAAGATGGCCTTCAAAGCCGGCAACCTGAGCGCCGACTGGTACACGGGCGACATCTACTTGGCCTTGACACGGTTCGCCGTCACGATGTTCCTGATGCTCACCGGAGCCACGATGCTCGGCAGGGAGCATAAATACAAGGATTTCATAAAGAAAAGACTGACGAGGATTTTCGTTCCGTTCCTCGTTTTCTCGGTCGGATACATCGTCTTCAAACTGCACTTCGACCGTCCGCAGCCACATGTGGAGGACCTGAACGGACTTCTCGGCTGGGTGGGCGACAAGTACATGGAGTGCGGACTGTCGCAGCATTTCTGGTACGTTTATATGCTGCTGGTACTCTACCCCATCATTCCGCCCGTGCAGCGGCTCATAAGCATGGACAAGAGACACCGCGGTCTGGACATCGTGCTCGGCGTATGGGCTGTTTACCTTGTGCTGTTCCATTCGTCGCCACTGTCGCCATTCGCCCTGCCTACGCCCGAAGCGATAAGCAAAAGCAACATACTCACGACAACCGGATTGATTTACTTCGGCAGCAGGATAGGCACATACCTGACCTTCTTCGGCTACATGCTGCTGGGCTACCGGCTTTCGACACTGCTGAACGACATGGAGAAGCGTGACCTAAGGAAATGGAAGGTAATAGCCGCCGTTGTGTATGCGGCATCAGTGGCGTTCTGCGCCACCGTCTGCGCAAGGATGTCGCTCGGCAAGCTGAATATGGCCGCGCTCGGCTACATGCACATAAACACAATGGTGCAGACCATAGCCGTGTTCGTCATGGTGGCTGGCACCGAAATAAGCCAGACGCAAAGCAAAGCCAGCAGAATAACAAGAAACATAAGAAACTCTATATCAGAATGTTCCTACGGCATATACCTGCTGCACATCATGGTCATTTCCGTACTCTGGAGCATGAAAATCTATTGGAAAATATGCGCCCCTGCAATCTCGATTCCGTTGCTCACACTGGGCGTCACGCTGGTTTCGTGGGTTATAATCTACGCCATAAGAAAGATACCTGGAGGCAAATACATAACCGGATGACAAACGAACACCGCAAGAATAACATGAGACGAGACGAGGCAAAAGACATGATGAACAGGCTCGGCAGCGATGGCAAGCCGTTCCTCTTTCTTATAGACTACACATGCGAGAACTGCATCGTATGGGAACGCGACACGATAGACCCAGACGAGGCGCTTTACTCTTTCGAAGGCGAAGGCAATTGCACGGAACTGCCACAACGCAATGCAACGGCAGAGCCACTTTCAATACGTCCTGCATTCGAGGACAAAGGAGACTACCGCAGACGTTTCGACACCGTCATGCGCCATCTGAAACGCGGCGACAGCTATCTGACCAATCTGTGCGCAAGCATTCCTGTGGATGTGAGCGCCGACTTGAAAGACATTTTTCACAGGGCAAAAGCGAAATACAAATTGTGGCTTAAAGACAGGCTCGTGTGCTTCTCGCCAGAAACTTTCGTGACCATAGCACCAGACGGCACAATAGCTTCGCGCCCGATGAAAGGCACAATATCCGCCAACACCGACAATGCGCTGCAGACACTACTCGACGACGAGAAGGAGAAAGCCGAGCACGCCACCATTGTGGACCTCATACGCAACGACCTGAGCATGATAGCTTCCGATGTCCATGTGACACGCTACAGATACGCCGAGAAACTGCATAACGGCGCAGGGCTATGGCAGACAAGCTCACTGATAGAAGGCAAACTGCCTGACGACTTCAGGAACCACTTGGGTGACATTCTGTTCGCACTGCTGCCAGCAGGGTCGGTCACTGGCGCGCCAAAGAAAAAGACGCTGGAAATAATCTCCAAAGCCGAGAACTTCGACCGCGGATTCTACACCGGAGTCATGGGACTATGGGACGGCAACCGGCTCAACAGCGCAGTCATGATAAGACTAATAGACAAACATAACGGCTCATTGCACTATAAGGCTGGAGGAGGAATCACCGCGCAAAGCCATTGGGAAAGCGAGTACAGCGAGATTTGCAACAAAGTTTACTTACCCATTCACTAACAACAAATGACAGAAATATCATTCACAGAAGCCATAAGAATGGAGGACGGCAAACTGCACAACCTCAACTACCATCAGAAACGCATTGACGCCACTCTGCGCCGTTTCTGGCATAATGAGCACAACGACATCAATCTGCAGTCCGCGCTATCGCATATAATGCCGCAAGATGGCATATGCAAAATACACATCGAATACAATGGCGAAAGCATATCCGAAATCACACAAAGCGAATACAAGATACGCGACATAAGAAGCCTCCGACTGGTGAATGCCGATGACGCCGAATACTCTTACAAGTACGCCGACAGGTCAGCGCTTATGAAGCTGCAACAAAGCAGGCAAGACTCCGACGAAGTGATAATCGTAAGAAACGGATGCCTGACCGACACGTCGTACAGCAACATAGCACTGCACAACAAACACGGATGGTTCACTCCCGACAAGCCACTGCTACCGGGAACCATGAGGCGAAGCCTGATTGACAAAGGACTGCTGAGGGCGACAGAAATCACACTCGGCAACCTGAACGACTACGACACCATCTGCCTGATAAACGCCATGATGCCACTCAGAAGACTCGTGCTGCCAATATCTGCAATAAAAATCTGAAAATACATAACCGGATGAATAATTATTTAACTTTACGGACTATAAAACTCTATACGAAATGATTTCATACATAACCGACCCGTCGCTCAAAAGCGGTCCTAAGTTCCTGCGCAAGAAGATAAACGCATGGATTAAATCCACCGCCGCAAGATACGATTTCAAAGTGGGCGACATCTGCTACATCTTCTGCTCGGACGAGAAGATTCTGGAAGTGAACAGGCAGTTCCTGCAGCACGATTATTACACCGACATCATAACATTCGACTACACCGAGAACGGCAAGATAAACGGCGACATCTTCATTTCCATAGATACCGTGAAGTCCAACGCCGAGAAGTTCAACGTCACCTATGACAACGAACTGATGAGAGTCATAATACACGGAGTGCTGCACCTGACCGGGCAGAATGACAAGACTCCCGAGACCGAGAAAGTGATGCACCAGAAGGAGGACATCGCCCTGGAGGAACTGAGCAAAATGTAAACCTGAAAAAACGACATAACAATGAAAATAGCAGTCATAGGTCCTGGCTCAATGGGACTCCTGTACGCTACCAAGCTATCAACCGCGGCTGACGTGGTGCTACTCGGCAACAACAAGACGAACATCAACCTCATAAACCAGAACGGCATAACCGTGAAGCGAGGCGACAGCAGCACGCACTACAATGTGCCAGCGCACCTGAACGGCACTTACACCGAGGCGGTTGACCTCGTGATAATGTTCACCAAAGCCTACATCACACGCCAAGCGCTCGCCGACAACAAAGCCATAATAGGACAAAGCACCGTCGTGATGACGCTGCAGAACGGCGCAGGACACGAGAGCGTGCTGCAGGAATTCGCGCCAGCCGACCGCATACTCATAGGCACTACGGCGCAAGGCAGCTACCGCGAGAACGCCCACACGATAGTGAACAGCGGACTGGGCGACACCAACATCGGCGCCATTTCCAACGATTTCAAGGGCATAGACTCCTTCGTCGAAGTGTTCAACAAAGCCGGATTCCCATGCTTCGCCAGCGACAAGATACATCAGATGGTGTGGAACAAACTGATGATAAACGCATCGTCGAGCGTGCTTTCCGGAGTGCTTGGCGTGGCTCAGGGATATGTGGCTACAAACGCCAACGCATGGGAGATATGCAAGAAGCTCATAGCCGAGATATGCGCAACAGCCAACGCCGCAGGATGCAACTTCAGCAAAGACGAGCAGATAGAGCGCATAAACAAGCACCTGCACAATGCTCCTAACGGATACACAAGCATATACGCCGACCTGAAAAACGGCAGAAAGACCGAAGTCGATGTCATAAGCGGAGCCGTGGTGAAAGCGGCCAAGATGCACGGCATCACTGCGCCTACACAGGAATTGATGGTGGACATGGTGAAGGCAATGGAAGCAAGAAACCTAAACTAATAAAACCCAAGGAACATGAAAAAACTGATTTTCTCGTTTACATTACTGCTGACTGCGCTCACAGCAAACGCTCAGCGGCACAACCTCCCTATTGACGAAGTAGCCGCGAAATGGCAGCAGAAAACCATAAGCAACGTTCAGGACGGCAGCTTCGCCACACTGCTCCGACGCTTCGACGAGACATGGCCGACATGGAGCATCAAGAACGTGCGCGACGTCATGGCGAAAGGGCTTAGCAAAGCCGTGCTCGACAAAGAGACAGGCTACACCATCATCAACGACGCCAAGAACGGATACGTCGAGACGTACGACTTAGGCACCGACGGCGAATACATGTCGGCTTGCATCTGGCGCCGCGCCAACGGCCACAAGCTCTTGGCCATAAACCTCGGACAACCGACCGACCCGGAAATCGAGTTCGTTTGCTTCTACGACTACAACCCGCAGACCAAGACCTTGACACCAGAGCCAAACGTGCTCGGCAAGTGGGACAGAATAGAGCCAAGCGAGAAACTGAGCTACAAACTTCCGCACGTCGGGAAAGAACTGCTCATAACCGAAGGCAACATCGACGCGAACTACACGCACCATTTCGAATGGGACGGCATGCGCCCAGTGCATAAATTCGTAGAGCAAATAACAATCCTGAGCGAGAACTACGACAAGAAATGGACTCCAATGCTCAGAACCGTAAGCCAAGACGGCGAAGTCACAGCCCTGGATGTGGTTTACAGCACCAATGACGGCACAGCGGAAACCATCAGAGTGTCACTGCCATGGCCTGTGTACGCCGACAATTTCCACGGCGGCGAGGTGACAATGCAGGACATAAACTTCGACGGCACCGATGACATGCAGATAGAACTCGGACTGCTCAGCAGCACCGGCACCAACGTGTTCTACGCTGGACTGCTGTGGGACGAGGCCAAGCAGAAATTCACCGAGTGCGAGGAATACAGCCAGATAGTGAACGCATCACCCGACCCAGAGCACCGCTGCATCAACGGTTACGTCGTAGAAGGTATGAAGACCACAGTGCAACGCTGGGAATGGAAAAACGGCAAACTTGAGCTTACCGAGCAGCACGAGGAGAATACTTACGACTAACCCCCGACACGCATAAAAACAAACTCCTGCAGCGTGCTTAGTATATGTTAAAATAAGTGAGCAACCTTGCATCATTTGCCGTTTCTCAATCATAATACCTATTTTTGTTCGTTATTTAAGAGTATAATATACTTTTCAATCAACAAGAATGATGTCGAGACATCGCCACTCTTTAATCGTATGCCTAAGCGCATTGTTGCTATGCTTCGGAACAGCGACAACGCGCGCGCAAGCGTTATGGGAGATAGGCGCCAAGGCTGGCGAGTCATTCTACCTCGGCGACGACAACCGCACACTGTTCAACGACTTGGCGCTGGCTGTCGGCGTTTACGGCAGATACAACTGGAACGCGCGATGGGCTTCCAAAGTGCAGATAGCCTACGGCAAAGTGTCATCGCCAATCGACAAGCACTATCTGACGGGCGATGTGCAGATGGAGTTCAACTTCTTTCCGTACGGGCAGATGAACACAGGGCTGTGGTCGAGGTTCTTCACGCCGTACATCTGCGTCGGAGTGGGATTGAACAGTTTCGACGACTCGAGAGACAAGATGCACTACGCATTCAACGTGCCATTCGGCATAGGCGTGAAATGCAAGGTGCTAAGGAGGATAAACGTGGGACTGGAGTGGACGATGCACAAGATGTTCACAGACAAGTTCGACGACAAGGACAACCCGTATGACTACGCCGACAAATCGACGTTTGCAAATATGGACTGGTTCTCAATGGCGACACTTTTCGTGGGCATAGACCTGGGCACACGAGGAAAGTTCTGCCGATGAGCAAAAACGAAAGACACTGACAATGACATATAAAGAGCAAATAAACAAAGAGAAATTGCCACAGCACGTAGCCATAATAATGGATGGCAACGGACGCTGGGCAATGCAGCGCGGAATGGACCGCACCGAAGGCCACAAGAACGCCATAGAGGCTGTGAGGGACACGATAACCGGAGCTGCGGAAATAGGAGTCAAGTACCTGACACTGTACACATTCTCGACTGAAAACTGGAACAGACCTGAAAAGGAAGTGCACGCGCTCATGGCGCTGCTGGTCGATTACATCGAGAAAGAGACTCCGACAATGAACAAGAACAATATCAGATTCCAGACCATAGGCGACCTGAGCCGTATGCCGAAGCCAGTGCTCGAGCAACTGAACGGATGCATCGAAAGCACATGCAAAAACACAGGACTCACACTCATACTCGCGCTCAGCTATTCGGCGAGATGGGAGATAACCGATGCGGTGAAGAGCCTGTGCGCCAAGGCCGCGAACAACGAATTGGACGTAAACAGCATAAACGAAGACACCATATCCAAAGCATTGACAACCAAGAATTTCCCAGACCCAGACCTGATGATAAGAACCGGCGGCGAACTGAGAATCTCCAACTTCCTGCTTTGGCAACTGGCATACTCCGAGCTTTACTTCACCGACCAGTTCTGGCCAGATTTCCGCAAGGAGGACCTATACAAAGCAATCGTAAACTACCAAAACAGGCAAAGGCGTTTCGGACTGACCGAAGCACAGGTCGCTGAATGAACCCAAGCCAGAAAGTAATGAAGATACTCAAGAAACTAATTATAACAATAGCCGCGACACTCGGACTGGCAAGCTCATTGGCAGCGCAAGGCTCCACGGGGCTTGTGGTGGACTACAACAACGCTCCGAGGAAATACACCATAGCCGACATAAAGGTAACGGGAGCGGAAAACTACGATCCGTCGATTATAATCGGATTCTCAGGACTGTCAAAAGGACAGACCATATCCATACCGGGCGACGAGATTACCAATTCTATAAAGAGATTCTGGAAGCAAGGCCTCTTCAACGACGTGAAGATAAACGCATACAAGGTGGAGGGCAACGACATATACCTGAACATCGTGCTGCAGCAAAGGCCTAAAATCACCAACGTTATAATAAACGGAGTGAAGAAGTCCGAGAGAGAGGACCTCGAGAAGCAGATAGGACTGACAAGAGGCGGACAGATGACCAAGAACCTTGAGGACCAGACACGACTCGCCGTTCAGAGATACTTCAAGGAGAAAGGTTATTACAACGTGCTCGTGAACATCAGACAAAATCTGGACAACGCCATGCCTAACAGCGTCTATGTGAACATAGACATAGACAAGGGAAGCAAGGTGAAGGTGCACAAGATAAAGTTCGAGGGCAACGACAACCTGTCGGTATGGAAGCTGAACAGAGCCATGAAAAAGACCAACGAGGCTGGCAAATGGTACAATCTGTTCAGTTCAAAGAAATACGTCAAGTCATTGTACGAGACTGACTTGCAGAACATCATAGACAAGTACAACCAGATAGGATACAGAGACGCATTCATCGAGGCGGACACCGTGAAGGACTGCGACAAGAAGTACAACCGAGTTGACATAGACATAAAGATAAACGAAGGCAAGAAATACTACGTGCGCGACATCAAATGGGTGGGCAACACGCTGTATAACTCTAAAGACCTCGACAACCTGCTGAGAATAAAGAAGGGCGACGTCTATAACGCCAAGTTGCTGAACGACCGTCTGATGAATGACGAGGACGCCGTGGCAAACCTCTATCAGGACAACGGCTACCTCTTCTCGAACATCGACCCTGTGGAAGTGAACATCGACGGCGACTCCATCGACTACGAGATGAGAATCTACGAGGGACAGCAGGCGGTGATAAACAAGATAGGCATAAACGGCAACGACAAGGTCTATGACCACGTTGTGCGCAGAGAGTTGCGCACCAAGCCTGGACAGCTATACAGCAAGAGCGACATCATGAGAACCATGAGAGAGATAGCCCAGATGGGATATTTCGACCCTGAGCAGATAGTGCCGGACATAAAGCCTAACCCTGAGAACGGAACTGTGGACATCGACTACAACCTGCAGAGCAAATCGTCCGACCAGGTGGAGATGTCGCTCGGATACGGCGCGACAGGACTGACCGGTTCTGTCGGACTGAAGTTCACCAACTTCGCCATACAGAACATATTCAAGCCTAAGACCTACAGAATCGTGCCACAGGGCGAAGGACAGACACTCTCGCTGAGAGCCACGACCAACGGACGTTACTACACCTCGTTCTCCGGCTCGTTCACCGATAACTGGTTCGGCGGCAAGAGACCTAACCAGCTGACACTCTCGGCGTTCTACTCGATGCAGTCGGGCATAAGCAGCCGAAGCAACGTGTACGCCGCCAACTACTACTCGTCGATGTACAGCTCGTCGCAATATGGAACCTACTACGCCTACGACATCGACCCTGACAAGTACATACACATCTTCGGAGTATCGCTCGGACTGGGCAAGCGACTCAGCTGGCCTGACGACTACTTCACTCTGTCGGTGGCTGCGTCATATTCAAGATACACGCTGAAGAACTGGAGCTACTTCATAATGACCGACGGAAACGCCAACAACTTCAACTTCGACGTGACATTCGGCCGAAGCTCCATCGACAACCCGATATACACAAGAACAGGTTCGATGTTCTCGGTGTCATGCGAATTCACACCGCCATACTCACTCTTCGACCACCGCGACTTCTCCAAGCTCTCCGACTCTGAGAAGTACAAGTGGCTTGAGTATCACAAATGGAAAGTCAAGGGAAGAATATTCACTCCGCTCACCAAAGACCAGAAGCTCGTGCTGATGACGAGAATGGAGTACGGATTCCTGGGCTACTACAACAAGGACCGCCGCTCGCCTTTCGGCACATTCTATGTTGGAGGAGACGGAATGTCCGGCAGCTACTCGACCTACTCGACCGAAGTCGTGGGACTGAGAGGATACGCCAGCGGCTCGCTCACGCCATACACCGCAGCAGGAGGATATAACGGAAACCTGTACACAAGACTGTCGCTGGAGTTGCGCTACCCTATCGTGCTGAAAGGCTCGACGACGATTTTCGCGCTCGCATTCCTCGAAGGCGGAAACTGCTGGGCAGAGTTCAACGAGTTCAATCCGCTCGACCTGAAGCGTTCAGCCGGAGTCGGTGTCAGACTGTTCCTGCCTATGTTCGGACTCATGGGAGTCGATTGGGGATACGGATTCGACGAGGTCAAGAACACGCCTTCGTACAGCGGCTCGCACTTCAGCTTTGTCATCGGACAGGAATTCTAAAAAACGAGAACGGCACGAAATTTGTTAGAGAAAAACGAAACTCACTTAAAACATAACACTATGAAGAAATTACTTTTCACTATGATTGTTTGCGCCATTGCAGCAATGGGAGCAAACGCGCAAAAGAACGCAATAGCAGTCGTCGATATGAACTACATACTCAAGAACGTGCCTGCATACGAATCAGCCACAGAGCAGCTGAACCAGGTGTCGCTCAAGTGGAAGAAGGAGATAGACGCATCGGCTGCAGAAGCCAAGAGCATGTACGAGAACTACCAGACAGAGCTCGTATTCCTCTCTAAGGAAATGCAGGTGAAGAAAGAGAACGAGATAGTGGAGAAGGAGAACGCTACAAAAGAACTCAAGCGCAAATACTTCGGCGAGGACGGCGAACTCTTCAAGAAACGCGAGGCACTGATGAAGCCTATACAGGACGAAATCTACACAGCTGTGAAGGCTGTGGCTGACGCAGAAGGATACGCCATGGTGATAGACAAGTCGTCGGCAAGAAGCATCGTTTACGCAGTGGCTAAAGTTGACATCTCAGACCAGGTGCTTGCCAAGTTAGGATATTCAAAATAATTGACCTACTTTTGCACCATTCAAAAAATTAACACAACAAAAAAACAAACAATATGCTCAAGAAACTTTTAATCGCCGCACTCATGGCACTGCCTGTAGGAGTGATGGCACAGGAACTGAAAATCGCAACAGTCAACACTCAGGAGATAATATCTGTTTATCCTGCATACGCTGAGGCACAGACACAGCTGGAGAAGCAGAGCAAGCAGTATGAGGACGAGTTGCTGAAACTCAACCAGGAGGGACAAAAGAAACTCGAGGAGTATCAGAAACTGGCTGAGGACAAGAACACAGACCCAGCGATACTCAAGGCACGCGAGGACGAAATAGGCGCGCTGCAGCAGAGAATACAGCTCTTCAACCAGAGCGCACGCGAGCAGCTTCAGAAGAAGCAGGAGCAGCTCATGGCACCTATCATCACAGCTGTGAGAAACGCCATAAGCGAAGTTGGAAACGAAGGCAAGTACACCTTTATCCTCGACCAGCAGGTAACATCGTTCCGCGCATCAAACGCGCCTGACGTGACTGCACAGGTGAGAAAGAAACTCAATATCCCTGCTAATGCAAAGCCTGTAAACGTACCACAGTAACATTCGAACAACACAATAAAGAAAGCACTCCCGAAACGGAGTGCTTTTTTTATTCGGTAACGTAAATGTAACAATGGTGACACACTTGTGTAATAAAAGAGGAGTTCCTTTGTCAACGTAAAAAGGAAACAAAATGTCATTAAAGCAAAGACTAACAACCGCAGTAATAGCGACTGCAACACTAACAGCACAAAGTACGACAATAATCGGCAACGTGAGAGATGCCGAGACAGGCGAGGCCCTGATAGGAGTGGCCATAGCAGTAAGCAACACGACAAAAGGAGCAGCGAGCGACCTTGACGGCAACTACAGCCTGGGAAACCTGGGAGCAGGAACATACACACTGAGGGCATCGTATCTGTCGTATGAGACACAAGAGCAAACAATAACATTAGGCAAAGAGCAGACTGCAACACTGGACTGGAGAATGACACCACAGTCGACAAGACTGAATGAAGTAACCATAGCCGCCAAGAAGCAGCTGGACAACGAGCGTAGCCTAATGAACGAGCGAAAGAACTCGACACTAGCAATAGAGAACATAGGAGCTCGCGAACTATCGGCCAAAGGAATAAGCAACGCAGAAGAAGGCGTAAAGAAAATAACAGGAGTATCGATAGCAGACGCAGGCCAACTGATAGTACGCGGATTAGGCGACAGATACAGCACAACGACACTAAACACCCTGCCAATTGCATCGCCCAACCCCGACAAAAAACTGATACCCCTGAACCTATTTCCATCGTCGACAATACAAAACATAACCGTAAGCAAAGTATATGACCCAGAATACTATGCAGACTACAGCGGCGCACACGTGGACATAAGCACAAAAGAAAACACAGGCAAGGACTTTCTGAATATAGGTCTAAACATAGGCGGAAACAGCATAACCACCCTACGCGAGACGCTGCAGATGGACAGAGACGGAAGCCAACTGAAAACCCCAAGTCTGGAAGACAAGATAAGGGATATGAAGAAATCGGACTTCAGAGAATACATAAAAAGCAAAAACATATTCAGCACAGACTTCTCGGTAAGAAAGAAAAGAGCCCTACCCAACCTTGGAGGCAGCATATCGGGTGGTAAAAGTTTCCGATTCGGTAGAAGCAGTCTGGACCTTATGGGCGCAGTAAACATAGAGAACAGCAACCAGACAAACAACAACGGGATAGTGAGAATACTAGAAGCCACAGGAAACACACTAAGCGAATTTGAATACGACTCATATAAGGAAGCGCTGAAGACAACCGGGCTAGGAAATATAACCTACTCATTCAGAGGAACCGACCGAATTGGCTATACGATACTGTACAGCCGTGAGAGAGACGACACCTACATGCTGAGAGAAGGATATGACGAAGAAGGCATAGAACTGACAGGAAGTAACAACGTGACACACATATACTCGCTGCTGAACCAACAAATATCTGGACACAATGAGATAGAGAGATGGGAATTAGACTGGGGAGGAAGTTACGTTATGACAGGTAGTTCGGAACCAGACAGACGACAAGTGATGTACGAGAGAGGTAGTGACGGCAACCTATCGCTATTCAAGCTAAACCAACAAGAGACGATGAGATACTTCGGCAAACTGGACGAAGACGAAGCCGCTGCGAGCCTGAAAGCCAGCTGGAGGTGGGGAAAGAGAGGATCGAAATTGATGTTCGGAGGAGAATTCAAGAACAAGACACGAGGATATGACGCGACTAGGTTCTACTATAACGTGAAAGGACTGAACGGCACAGTGGAGAACCCACTAGAAACAAACACATTCCTGAATCAAGCAAACATAGAGAACGGCACAATAACAGTTGACAGGAACCACCAACCCAAAGACCAATACGATGCACTGAGCAGAGTAATAGGCGGATATTTAAAAGTAGATTGGAACATAACCAAGACACTACTACTGCAACCCGGCCTAAGGATTGAGAACAGCATACAAAGCGTGGACTACAGCACCGACGGCGGTCAGTCAAAAACGAGCAAACTGTCATGCACCAACATATTCCCTGCGCTGAATGTAAGATTCACATTTCTGGAGTCGCAATCATTCAGATTCTCGGCATCACGAACCGTCACAAGACCCTCATTCGTAGAAATGGCCCCCTTCCTATATCAAGAGTCGTATGGTTCGATCCAGATAAGAGGAAACGAGAATCTGAAGAACGGTTACAACTATAACATAGACCTGAGATATGAATACATAAACAAAAAATCGAATCTCCTGTCAGTAACCCCATATGTAAAGATACTAGAAGACCCAATAGAACGAGTGCAAGAACTAGCCGGAGGGTCTGCAGTACACTCTTTCAGGAATTCAGATCGAGGTTTGGCAGCCGGACTCGAACTAGAAGGAAGAATACAGATACTGAAATGTCTGAAAGCAAGCGCAAACGCATCATTCATCTACACCAACGTGAAGTTGCCTGAAGGCGGAGGGGCATACACCAACAGCAACAGAGCCCTGCAAGGCGCATCGCCCTATCTGGTGAATGTAGACTTGACATACATGCATAAACTCAACGACAAGAGCGACATAGAAGTTAGTTGCCTATATAACTTGCAAGGTCCACGAATCCACGCAGTAGGAATATCAGGACTAGGAGACGTAACCCAAAAGACGCAACACACGCTTAACGCCGTTATGAACTACAACATAGACAAACACTTCACAGTTGGTGTGAAAGCAGAAAACCTGCTGAACCAAGACATGATATTCGAGCAAGAAGTACCCAAACAACACAAAGACGTAATAGTGGAGAGATTCGACAAAGGAATATCGTTCAGCCTGTCGGCCTCATACAAACTATAAAGGCAGAGGAATCGTTAAATAAGCACAAGAGAGTTCATAAGACAAAAGTTTTAAACCACAAATAAATCATCAACAAAAACAACCTAAAAACGAAAGAATCATGAGAAGAAAAATGTATTCAATCGCTGCACTCTGCATAGCACTTGCAGCAAGTTCAACAATCCTGACATCATGTGAGGACGACGAAGACAAAACAACAACAGAAGTCAGTGGAGAGTTAGAAAACGGTTCGACAATAAGCGGCGACATCACAAGCAACACGACACTGGCAGAAGGTTACGAGTACAAGTTAAGCGGTGGCGTACACGTGAAAGAAGGCGCGACGCTAACCATAAAGCCAGGAGTAAAAATAACAGCAATAGACGACGATACTCCAGACTACATACTGATAGAGCAAGGAGCAAAGATAGACGCGCAAGGCACAGCATCGAATCCGATAGTAATGACATCGGAGACACCAGAAAACAAATGGGGCGGAATACACATCTGCGGCAAAGCCCACACAAATGCCGAAAGCGGTAGCGGAAGTTCAGAGATAGGCGGAGCGAAATACGGCGGGAGCGACGACAAAGACAACTCAGGAACGCTGCGCTACATAAGACTGGAGTACACAGGCTTCGCCCTAGACGAGGAACATGAGGCCAACGGAATCTCCTTCTACGGAGTAGGAAGCGGAACAACAGTAGACCACATAGAATCGTACAAAGGCGGCGACGACGGTTTCGAGTTCTTCGGCGGTTCGGTAAACGTGAACAACATGGTATCGTTTGACAGTTCCGACGACTCATTCGACTGGACAGAAGGCTGGAACGGCTCGGCAACGAACATCCTGGCATATCAAATGTCGGCAGAAGACGACTGCCTGATAGAAGCAGACAACAACGGCAAGAACTACGATGCGATTCCTGTGTCGAGACCAACAATAAAGAACGCAATACTAATAGGCAACGGAGGAGACGGAAGAGGCATAAGACTGAGAGCCGGAACGCAGGTAATACTGGACAACGTCGTAGCATGCGGAAAGAACATGCCACTGACAGTGGAAACAGGACAGACAGAAACCGCGCTGAAAAACGGTGATGCAACAATAACCAACACAACAATAAGCGCCAACCTGAACAGCAAAGAAAGCATCTACACAAATGAAGACTTCATAAAGGAGCCAACAAACAACATAGACGCAACTGGCATCACAATAGAAGCCGCCAAAGGACTGAACAGTTGGCTGAACGAGAGCTGGATAGTATTAGAGTAACAAGCAATTAAAAAAAACAGATAACCAGTAAAACGAGGCAGATTGATTATAATGAGAACGGGCATCCACAGACAGGGTGTCCGTTTTTTTTCCATATTACAACGCAAAGAGAAAAACAGTCGTCAAGATAGGCATTGTAACAATTTTGTAACACAAGCGTAACACAGAGGTAACAGCAAGAGATTTTCTTTGTGTAGATAAAAGCAATCAAAAAAAAAAGACACTATGTTCACAACAATAGTAGTATTCATGATTATCCTCGCCCTGTTCGACCTTTACGTGGGCGTGAGCAATGACGCCGTGAACTTTCTGAGCTCCGCCATAGGAGCCAAGGTGGCGAAGTGGAGAACCATAATGATAATAGCGGCTCTGGGCATCATCATAGGCGCGCTGATGAGCAACGGCATGATGGATATAGCCCGCCACGGAATACTCGACCCCGACTATTTCACATTCAACGAGGTGATGATGGTATTCGTGGCGGTGATGATAACCGACGTGATAGTGCTGGACCTCTTCAACACGCTGAAAATGCCGACATCCACGACTGTGTCGCTCGTCTTCGAGCTGCTAGGCGCGGCATTCATAATATCTGTGCTAAAGGCAAGCGAGAACGCGAGCCTCAGCATAGCCGAGCTGCTGAACTTCGACAAGGCGTTCAGCGTGATACTCGCCATATTCACATCGGTGGGCATAGCCTTCTTCAGCGCGGTGATTGTGCAGTGGATTGCCAGAATGATATTCTCGTTCCACTACAAGGGCAAGGGCGCAGCCACCGTCATATTCGGCGCGCTGGCATTCACGCTGATAACGTACTTCATCTTCGTGAAAGGCATAGGGGCGGAACTGGCTCTGGAGCCGCAATGGATGAAGATGATGATAGCGTTCATATTCGTGGCGGCGGCTGCAGTGGCGGCGGTGCTGTACATCTGCCATGTGAACATTTTCAAGATGATAGTGCTTCTTGGCACATTCGCTCTGGCAATGGCGTTCGCCGGCAACGACTTGGTGAACTTCATCGGCGTGCCGCTTGCTGGCGTCAGCTCATATCTGGACTTCACAGCCAACGGCAGCGGCAATCCTGACACGTTCATCATGCACTCGCTGAGCGAGTCGGCAGAAACCCCGAGGATATTCCTCATAATAGCCGGAGCGGTGATGATAACCGCCATGTGGCTGTCGCGCAAGGCCAAGGACGTGGTGAACACGAGCGTCAGTCTGTCCAGCCAGGACGAGTCGGACAACATGTTCGGGTCGTCGCTGCCGGCACGCGCCATAGTCAGGAACGCGCAGAAAGTGTCGGAGTTCGTGGACAAGATGATGCCGAGGAAGATGAAGAACTTCATTAACTCACGGTTCAACGACAAAGAGATAATCTACGACGGCAACGGCGCGGCGTTCGACATGGTGCGGGCGTCGGTCAACCTCGTGCTTGCCGCATTCCTCATAATACTGGGCACTACCCTCACCCTGCCGCTCTCCACGACCTACGTGACGTTCATGGTGGCGATGGGCAGCTCGCTCGCCGACAAAGCGTGGGGACGAGAGAGCGCCGTGTTCCGTGTGACGGGAGTGCTGTCGGTGATAGGCGGATGGTTCATAACCGCCGGACTCACATTCATAATCTGCTCAGTCATCTGCCTTATAATCTACAAATGCGGATTCGTGGCGATAATAATCCTGATGGCCGCATGCGTGACGATACTTGTGAAGAACAACTTGAAGAAACGCCGCTCGGCCGACGCTGAATCGGACATGATATACTCCGCCATGATGAAAAGCCACGACCCCGTGATAATACACGACCTGCTGAACAAGCATGTGGCAAAGACCCAGAGCGGTGCCGCCGAGTTCACAAGAAAGCAGATAAACGTGATACTCAACGCCTTGTGCGACAACGACCCTTCAAAACTCAGAAAGTCTGTGAGGGCAATCGACAAAAAGAAGCAGGAACTGAAAAAAGAACAGAAAAGAGAAATACTCTGCATGAGAAAACTGCCTGCCGAGGCGATAATCGAGCGCAACACGTGGTTCTATCTGGGCATGAACAGCGCCGAGCAATACATGTACTGCCTGAAGCGTATGATAGAGCCTATAAAGGAGCATATAGACAACAACTTCACGCCGATGCCGCAGGAATACGCCGACGAGTGCAAGCCTATAATCAAAGAAGCAGAAGAACTGATGCGCAGAGGGGCCGAGATGATAAAGGAAAGGAACTTCGCCGCATACGACGCCACAAGAGAAGAGGCGGAAAAATGCAAGAAACAGCTGTCGGCGCTGCGATACACGCATACCAAAAGAATGCAGTACGACAAGAACAAGGAGAATCTGCGCATATCGCTCGTGTACCTGAATACGCTGCAGGAAATGCAGATGATAATAAGCACCATGAGGCATCAGCTGAGAGCAAGCAAGAAATTCAACGAAGACTGATGGATATGCATGATTGACAAAAACATAGAGTTTACTATTTTTGTGGAAAAACATATCGCACATGGCAGACAGCAGCAAGAGAAGAATATTAGTTGTGGACGACGAGGAGGACCTCTGCGAGATACTGCGCTTCAACCTTGAGAACGAGGGCTACGACGTAGATACAGCCTTGTCGGCAGAGGAAGCGCTGTCAATGGACGTCAAGCAGTACTCGCTCATACTACTGGACGTGATGATGGGCAAAACAAGCGGATTCCAAATGGCGAAACAGCTGAAGCAGAACGAGCAGACCGCGAAGGTGCCGATAATATTCCTCACCGCACGAAACTCCGAAAACGACGCCGTGACCGGACTGACACTCGGCGCCGACGACTATATCGCGAAGCCGTTCTCGCTGAGGGAAGTCATGCTGAGAGTAGGCGCGGTGATACGCCGCACCGCAGGCGACAGCGCAAAAGACGCCGAGAGCACGGAGGACAAGACGGTGAGTCACGAAGGATTAGTGATAGACACTTTGTCGAAGACCGTGTCGGTGGATTCGCAAATCGTCGCTTTCACAAAAATCGAGTACGGACTGTTGTTGACACTGCTGTCGCACAAGGACAGAGTCTTCAGCCGACAGGAACTGATTGAGAGAGCATGGCCACACGACGTGGTGGTACTGGACCGAACTGTCGATGTGAACATAACACGGCTGAGAAAGAAAATAGGCAGATACGCCGACCACATAACGACACGTCCCGGATTCGGATACACATTCACAGACAAACTGGCATGAAACTGACTATTGGCGCAAAACTCTACATCATAGTGCTGACAATGTTCGTTGCCAACACTGTAGTATTTCTGCTGTTTCAGCATAACCGCGAGAAGCAGTACAAGATAGAAATGCTCGACAACAAGCTGGCGCAGATGAACGACGACGTGCACAACAGCATGATGTGGCAGTACGACACAGTAAACGCGGCAAACATAATAAGACAGAACACAGAGAAAATCCGACTGACCATAATAAAAGGCGACGGCAATGTGATATACGACAGCGATGTCGACAGATACGACACACTGCCTGACCACAGGCACAGAACCGAAGTGGCGAACGCCTTGAAGAACGGACATGGATACAACATAAACAGGCAAAGCCAGACCACAAAGCACGACTACTTCTACTCCGCCACATACTACAAGGACAAGGACATAATCATACGAACCGCCAGCCCTTACGACATGGGCTTGATAGAGACGCTCAAAACCGACAGAAACTACATCTGGATAGCCATATCCACATTAGTGCTGCTGACAATGCTGCTGTTGCCGTTCATACATAAACTGAGCCGCAACATCAGAAACCTCAAGTCATTCGCCCACAAAGCCGACAACGGAGACACCGTGAAAACCGAGGAAATAGCCCAGTTTGCCGACGACGAGCTCGGCGAGATAAGCGAGCATATAATAAAGCTCTACATAAAACTGCAGAACACAAGAAAAGAACAGGAACACCTGAAAAGAGAGCTCACGCAGAACGCCGCCCACGAGCTGAAAACTCCAGTTGCGAGCATCAAAGGGTATCTGGAGACATTGACCAACCAATATGACAGGATGGACGAAAATACCAGAAAACGCTTTTTAGACAAATGCTATGTGCAAAGTGAGAGACTGGGCAATTTGGTGCAAGACATCTCGACGCTGAACAGAATAGACGACGGCAAAGAGCTGATAACATTCGAAGACGTGGACATAGCGCATGTCGTGAGAAGTGTGATGACTGAGTCCGAAGCGCAATTAGAAAAACGCGGCATGACATGCAAGAATCTGCTTCCCGGCAGCCTGCATATCGACGGCTCGCCGACAATGATGTACAGCATCTTCCGCAACCTGCTGGATAATGCCATGGCATACGCCGGAGAGAACACGACCGTAAGAATATCGGCCGCACCGGTCGGCAGACCTGACGAAAACGGCGACCAAAAATACGAACTGATATTCGAGGACAACGGCAACGGCGTGGAACTGGAGCACCTGCCACGGCTTTTCGAGAGATTCTACAGAGTGGACAAAGGCAGAAGCCGCAAGAACGGCGGCACAGGTCTGGGGCTCGCCATCGTCAAGAATGCGGTGATGCTGCACGGTGGCACAATAACAGCAGAAACAGTCGACGGCGGCGGACTGAGATTCCGCATCACACTCACATGCAAAGGGTGAGCGAAGTGTGCAACCTCAATGATTTTTGCCTAAATTTGCAGACGAAAAAACGACAAAAGTAGATGACACTGAGCGACAAACCGGCACCAATAGGCATATTCGACTCCGGATACGGCGGACTGACCATCCTGCGCGACATACAGCAGAGAATGCCGGACAGAGACTTCATCTACCTCGGCGACAATGCGAGAGCGCCGTACGGCTCAAGGTCGTTCGACGTCGTTTACACATTCACACTGCAGTGCGTCCAAAGGCTTTTCGAGATGGGATGCCACCTCGTGATTCTGGCCTGCAACACTGCCTCAGCCAAAGCATTAAGAAACATACAGCAAAACGACCTGCCACGCCTTGACCCCGAGCGCCGTGTCTTAGGCATAATCCGTCCGACTGTGGAGCAAGTGGGACTCACGAGCCAGACAAGACACATCGGACTTGTGGGCACGACCGGCACTGTGCAGTCGAAGTCGTATCCGCTTGAATTCAAGAAACTGTACCCAGACATAACCGTCACCGACAAGGCTTGCCCGATGTGGGTGCCGCTGGTGGAGAATAATGAGCACAACGGAGACGGAGCCGACTTTTTCGTGAAGAAGTATATCGACGAACTCATAAAAAAAGACGAACAGATTGACACTCTGATACTTGGCTGCACGCACTACCCTCTGCTGATAGACAAAATAAAGAAATACCTGCCGGAAAGAGTGAGAATCGTGTCGCAGGGCGAACTGATAGCAGAATCGCTCGAGAACTACCTGTCGAGACATGAGAACATCGACGCCAAATGCACAAGAAACGGCGTGACAAAATACTACACCACAGAGTCGGTCGAGAAATTCAATGAGGCGGCATCCATATTCCTGAACAAGAAAGTGGAAGCGCAGCACCTTGAAGTCATTTAGCAATAACAGAAAAATTCAGCCCTTGGATATGAAGTTCAAGGGCTTTTCTTTTTGACAAAGAACCGAACCGCAATTTATAAAAAAGACAAAGCGGATAAACAAAAACGAACATTTTGCGTATCTTTGCACGCTCTTAATGAGAAAGATAACAATTTTAACAATATAAACACAAATGAGCGAAATTCGTAACATTGCAATCATTGCTCACGTTGACCACGGCAAGACCACACTCGTGGATAAGATGCTGCTCGCAGGAAAGCTGTTCCGCGAGAACGAGGCACACGAGGATCTCTATATGGACAACAATGACCTTGAGCGCGAAAGAGGTATAACCATTCTGTCTAAAAACGTTTCCATAAACTACAAGGACACAAAGATAAACATCATCGACACTCCGGGCCACTCCGACTTCGGAGGCGAGGTGGAGCGCGTGCTCAACATGGCTGACGGCGTTCTGCTGCTCGTCGATGCGTTCGAGGGGCCAATGCCACAGACACGTTTCGTGCTGCAGAAGGCTCTTGAACTCGGACTGAAGCCTATCGTCGTAGTGAACAAGGTGGACAAGCCAAACTGCAACCCTGAGGCTGCACAGGAAGCTGTGTTCGACCTCATGTTCAACCTCGAGGCGACAGAGGAACAGCTCGACTTCCACACTGTTTACGGCTCTGCCAAAAACAACTGGATGGGTCCGGACTGGAAGACACCAACAAGCGACATCAACTATCTGCTTGACTCTATCATAAAGTACATCCCTGCGCCTAAGGTGCTCGAGGGTACTCCTCAAATGCTCATTACTACGCTTGACTATTCATCATACGTAGGACGTATCGCCGTAGGACGCGTGCACAGAGGCACACTGAAGTCAGGACAGAGAATCTCGCTCGTTAAGCGCGACGGCACTATCGAGAAGCAGACCATCAAGGAACTGCACGTGTTCGAGGGACTCGGCAGAAAGAAGGTTGACAGCGTGACTTCGGGAGACATCTGCGCTATCATCGGTCTGGAGGACTTCGAAATCGGCGACACTGTAGCTGATGTCGAGAACCCAGAGGCACTGAAGCCAATCAAGGTGGACGAGCCTACGATGAGCATGGTGTTCGCCATCAACGACTCGCCATTCTTCGGAAAGGAAGGCAAGTTCGTGACATCACGCCACATACACGAGCGTCTGACTAAGGAGCTTGACAAGAACCTCGCTCTGAGAGTAGAGAAGAGCCCTACCGACGATAAATGGAACGTCTTCGGACGTGGTGTGCTCCACTTGTCTGTGCTCATCGAGACTATGCGCCGCGAAGGATACGAGCTGCAGGTAGGACAGCCACAGGTTGTGATGAAGGAAATCGACGGCGTAAAGTGCGAGCCTATCGAGCAGCTTTCTGTAAGCGTGCCTGACGACTCTGCAGGAAAGGTCATCGAGCTTGTTTCCACAAGAAAGGGCGAGCTTATCTCAATGCAGTCTAAGAACGAGCGCACATACCTTGAGTTCACAATACCTTCAAGAGGAATCATCGGACTGCGTACAAACCTGCTGACAGCAACTGCAGGCGAGGCAGTCATCTCATACCGCTTCATCGACTTCGAGCCTTACAAGGGCGAGATCGTCAGAAGAAACAACGGCTCTATCATAGCCATGGAGACTGGTACAGCATACGCATACGCGCTGAACAAGCTGCAGGACCGCGGACGCTTCTTCATCTCTCCACAGGACGAGGTTTACGCCGGACAGGTTGTGGGCGAGCATTGCAAGGAAGGCGACTTGGTGGTTAACGTCACTAAGTCCAAGAAGCTGACCAACATGCGTGCTTCCGGCTCCGACGAGAAGGTGGCTCTTGCGCCTCCAGTAGTATTCTCTCTTGAGGAAGCGCTGGAGTACATCAAGGCCGACGAGTATGTTGAGGTTACACCTCAGTCTATCCGTCTGCGCAAGATAATCCTCGACGAGAACGAGCGTAAGAAACTGCGCAACGCTAAGGACTAATAATTTAGCAACACACAATAAAAAAAGCTGAACCCGAAAGGATTCAGCTTTTTTTGTTTGTCTTTTTTTACGCAACCGTCAATCGCGAGGCGACACGACAATCCACTCGCCGTTCTTCCGCACAACAACGCCTTCCTCTGTATATTTTATGTCCTCGTTCTCACACGGGATAAGCAGTTCGCCGAGCTCGTTCATCAATCCCCACAGAGCATTCATACTGACGAAGAAATACGTATGAGTACCATCGGCGAATACCGGAGTAATGGCATCGTAAAGAGGCTGGGTGACCATGTTTCCGTTCTGCGCAAACAGTGCGCACTTGCCGTCCTTGTGTCCTATGGCAAAATTGGTCAATATCGTAGGAAGAATGTCGAAGTTGTCCCAATCGTTTTTCACAGTGAGCGACCATGTGCCGACATTGTCACCTTTAGTAATAAGTCCCCAGCGCCATGTTTTACCTTTCTTCTGACCAACGGCTATCGGAGCATCCTTGGCAACACACTTCACCGAGTCGTATTTAAAAAACTCAACTCTCTTTTTCGCAAGATTGACACTGCCAACCTTGCCTTTTTCCATGTCAAACACACCCCACTTGTGCCCAAGCCACCTTTGTACGCATACAGCTCGATGATTATACATAATCATGCCTGTGAAAGTTGAAGATGCAGGCTCGTCAAAAGCCCATTTCCTTGAATTATCGTCCCAAATAGAGTAATAACCGTCTGTGCCTATCGCTATGACAAATCCACCTTCCCCACCGCCTGGCACATCATACAATTTTTGCGCTGCTGCATTCATCTGCGCATTTCTCGCGAACCTGTCTGGCAGACTGGTCAGATATGACGAAAGCATCGTTGTCGCCAACGAACTGGTCAAAGAGGAAACGACCGCAGCTGTGGAAGTGGATGTCGAAGACGATGGCGTCGTGATTCCCGATGCAGAAGATTTAGCGCCGTAAGGACAACCAGGATTATGGGCATAGGGATTTGAAGTACCGCATGCAGCGCACACGCCTTTGCTGGCAGGAGGCACACTCGCCGAGCCAGCCATGCTTTTCAATTGACCGTAAGCGCTCTGAGCATAAGAGCCGCTTAAAACGACAAAAGACAAAACGAAGAAAAACATTAGCCTTTTCATAGTCGTAATTTTTAGAAACGTAACATCGTAAAGATGTGAATTTGTAATGTTAAAATCAATAGTTCAAACAAAAAAGGCCCGAATGTCAAAACATCCGAGCCTTGAATTGATAATGTTTCAGTCTTACATGTTTTCCTTCTTAACCTCAAAGTACGCTTGCGGATGACGGCATGCTGGACATTCCTCCGGAGCCTTCTTGCCCTTGTAGAGGAATCCGCAGTTGCGGCACTGCCAAACCACTTCCTCGTCCTTCTCGAACACCTTGCCCTCCTGTAGATTCTTCAGGAATGCAAGGTAACGCTGCTCGTGTCCGAGTTCTGCCTTGGCTATGTTGCGGTACATCTCGGCTATCTCAGGAAAGCCTTCCTCGTCAGCCACATCGGCGAAATGAGGGTAGTCCTTCTCCCACTCCTCGCGCTCGCCGTCGGCAGCGGCAGAGAGGTTCTCCATCGTGTTGCCTATCTTTCCTGCCGGATAAGTGGCGGTTATCTCCACCATTCCGCCCTCGAGATATTTGAACATTCTCTTTGCGTGCTCTTTTTCCTGATTCGCAGTCTCCTCGAATATCGCGGCTATCTGCTCATATCCCTCCTTCTTTGCCACCGATGCGAAGAATGTGTATCGGTTTCTCGCTTGCGACTCGCCCGCGAACGTTGTCAGCAGATTCTTCTCTGTCTGTGTTCCCTTAATTGATTTTCCCATAGTGTATTGATTAATTGGTTAGTGCGTAAATATATGAAAAAGGCTCGAATGTCAAACATCCGAGCCTTCCATATTCAGTTTCTTTATTATTTAATAATAATCGTAGTTGCGGCGGTTGTTGTTGCGAATGTCCTTCGCCTCCATGAATTGCGCCTTGGTCTCATCAGAGAAGTGGAAATTCTCCTTCTCCTCAAGCTCGCGTATCTTCTCTTCCTCCTCTTCCTGCTTAGCACGCTCCATGGCTCTGAGGATTTCCTCTGGAATTTCCTCCTCCTGCACCGCGTTGGCGTCAGGATATCCGAAATGCAGCCTCATCAAGTTCCATGAACGGATGTATTTGTTCTTGTATTTTGCAGGCTCCCAGCGTGGCATTGTGGCCATGAATCGCTCAGCCTCGCGCTCGAATATCTGATCGGTATGTGTCAGGAATCTCACATTTGTGATTTTTCCGTTTCTCTCCACATAGAAAAGTGTGAGCACTGAGTATTTCACGCTGTCCTGAAGGTTTTTCGCAGGGTTTATCATTCGGCTCTGCATATAAACATGAAGCAGCGAGTCTCCGCCTCTGAATCGGGCCGCAGTGTCAGGCTTCAGATTCAGTTCATCGTCGTCCTGTATCTCCTTCATTATCATTGCAAATTCCTTAGCCTTTCTCTGGTCAGGACAATTGCAGTCATCTTCAAGTTCCTTGTTCTGCGCCAATGCCGAAATTCCGGCTGCCGCAAGCGCAAGCAAAAGAAATAATTTTCTCAATTTCATAGTGACTTAAAGCAATTCTTTGAATTATATGGCAAATATACAAGAACTATGGGAATAAAAAAGCAGAAGACGACAAATGTTTTGCGTTTGATTTTTTTAATACGGAAATTTTTCCTTAATTCTTTGTTATGAAACGTTCGAGTGATTAACTTTGTAATTCTTTATCATCATAATGAGAATATAAACCAACATCTAATTCAATTTCAAGATTTTATGAATTTATTCATTCTGAATTCGTCTATCGGACGTAAGCTGGTGATGAGCATCACTGGTCTATTTCTTGTGTTGTTCCTGACGTTCCACATGTGCATGAACATTGTGGCTCTGTTTTCGGCAGAGGCATACAACATGATATGTGAGTTCCTCGGAGCTAATTGGTACGCGCTCGTCGGCACAGCGGTACTTGCGGCTGGATTCATCATCCACATCATCTACGCTTTGGTTCTGACAATCCAGAATCGCAAAGCGAGAGGCAACGACCGCTATGAGGTGACAAGCAGACCAAAGTCTGTAGAATGGGCTTCGCAGAACATGCTCGCCTTGGGCGTTGTGATTCTGTCGTTCCTCGCGCTGCACCTTTATCATTTCTGGGCTAAGATGCAGCTTGTGGAGTTGCAGCACATGGCTGGCACGAACGTTGACACAAGCATGGTGACTAACGGAGCGTACTACATACAGCAGACATTCTCAAACCCAGTGAATGTTGTGTTGTATCTGATAGCATTATGCGCTTTGTGGTTCCACCTCTCTCACGGATTCTGGAGCGCGCTTCAGTCTATGGGACTTGACAACAAGACTTGGTTCAACAGAGTGAAAAACATAGGAATCGTTTACGCTACTATATTGGTAGGCGGTTTCGCTATCGTGGTAATCGCATTCTTCATCAAGAGCCTTTGCTGCGCTGCTTAATCAAATTCAATTTAAATAACCGATTAACGTATTAAAATCATGTCAATCACAATAGATTCAAAAATCCCAGCAGGACCAGTGTCTGAGAAATGGACCAATTACAAGGCGCACCAGAAACTTGTAAACCCTGCAAACAAACGTAAACTTGACATTATTGTAGTAGGTACAGGACTCGCTGGCGCATCTGCGGCATCTACTCTTGCCGAGATGGGTTTCAACATCCTCAACTTCTGCATCCAGGATTCACCTCGCCGCGCTCACTCAATCGCAGCGCAGGGAGGTATTAACGCAGCAAAGAATTACCAGAACGACGGCGACTCTATCTACCGTCTGTTCTACGACACAGTGAAGGGCGGCGACTACAGAGCTCGCGAGGCTAACGTTTACCGTCTTGCCGAGGTGTCAAACAACATCATAGACCAGTGCGTGGCACAGGGCGTGCCTTTCGCTCGCGAGTACGGAGGTCTTCTCGCCAACCGTTCATTCGGCGGCGCTCAGGTTAGCCGTACATTCTACGCTAAGGGCCAGACTGGACAGCAGCTTCTGCTCGGTGCTTATTCATCACTCAACCGCCAGATAAAGGCCGGCAAAGTGAAGAGCTACAACCGTTACGAGCTGCACGACATCGTTATGGTGGACGGCAGAGCGAGAGGCATCATCGCCAAGAACCTCGTGACTGGCAAGTTTGAGAGATTCGCTGCTCATGCAGTAGTTCTGGCAACAGGAGGCTACGGAAACACTTACTTCCTGTCAACCAACGCAATGGCTTGCAACTGTTCGGCTGCTATCGCGGCTTACCGCCAGGGCGCTTACTTCGCTAACCCTTCATACGTGCAGATACACCCAACTTGTATCCCAGTGCACGGCGACAAACAGTCTAAGCTGACACTCATGTCCGAGTCATTGAGAAACGACGGACGTATCTGGGTGCCTAAGGACATCGAGGACGCCAAGAAACTTCAAAAGGGCGAAATCAAGGGTTCCGACATACCTGAGGAAAGACGCGACTACTATCTGGAGCGCCGCTACCCTGCATTCGGTAACCTCGTGCCACGTGACGTTGCCAGCCGTGCCGCTAAGGAGCGTTGCGACAAGGGCTTCGGTGTGAACAACACAGGACTGGCAGTATTCCTCGACTTCTCTGAGGCTATCAACCGTCTCGGAATCGATGTTGTGCGCCAGCGCTACGGCAACCTCTTCGACATGTACGAGGAGATAACCGACGTGAACCCAGGCAAGCTTGCAAACGAGATAAACGGAGTTAAATACTACAACCCAATGATGATATTCCCTGCCATCCACTACACAATGGGAGGTCTCTGGGTTGACTACGAGCTGCAGACTTCTGTCAAGGGTCTGTTCGCCATCGGAGAGTGCAACTTCTCTGACCACGGCGCAAACAGACTTGGAGCATCAGCGCTGATGCAGGGACTGGCTGACGGATACTTCGTATTGCCATACACAATACAGAACTACCTGAGCGACCAGATCACAGTGCCAAGATTCGACATCAACAGCAAAGAGTTCGTTGACGCACAGAAGAAGTGCGAGGACGCACAGCACGCTTTGATGAACATCAAGGGCAAGAGATCTGTTGACTCGCTGCACAAGGAACTCGGACACATCATGTGGGAGTACGTCGGAATGGGACGTACAAAAGAGGGACTTGAGGTGGCTCTGCAGAAACTAAAGGAGATAAGAAAAGAATTTGAGACTAACCTGTTCGTCCCTGGCACAGAGGAAGGCATGAACGTAGAGCTTGACAAGGCTTTCCGTCTGAAGGATTTCATTGTTATGGGCGAGCTCATCGCATTCGACGCGCTGAACAGAAACGAAAGCTGCGGAGGACACTTCCGTGAGGAGTACCAGACCGAAGAAGGAGAAGCTAAGCGCGACGACGAGAACTTCTTCTACGTTGGATGCTGGAACTACCAGGGCGATGACAACAAAGCACCTGAACTGATAAAGGAGCCGCTGGAATACGAGGCTATCAAGGTGCAGACACGTAACTATAAATCATAACTTCTTAAAAACTTTAGACAATGGCTACAGAAAATATAATGAGAGTAAATCTCAAGGTTTGGCGTCAGGCAGGACCTAAAGAAAAAGGCGCTTTCGTAACTTACGAAAACGTAGAAACAACTCCTGATACATCTTTCTTGGAGACTCTTGACATTCTCAACGAGACTCTCGTGGAGAAGGGCGAGGAGCCTATCGTGTTCGACCACGACTGCCGCGAGGGTATCTGCGGCATGTGTTCGCTCTACATCAACGGACATCCACACGGACCAGCCACTGGCGCTACAACATGCCAGCTCTATATGCGTCGTTTCAAGAACGGCGAGACTATCACTGTCGAGCCATGGCGTTCGGCTGCGTTCCCTGTCATCAAGGACCTTATGGTGAACCGTAACGCTTACGACCAGATACAGCAGGCTGGCGGTTATGTGTCGTTCAACTGCGGCGGCGCACAGGACGCTAACGCAATTCCTATCTCTAAGGAGATTGCCGACGAAGCTATGGACTCAGCCACTTGCATCGGATGCGGCGCATGTGCTGCTGCCTGCAAGAACGGTTCAGCTATGCTGTTCGTTTCCGCTAAGGTAAGCCAGCTGGCACTTCTGCCACAAGGCAAGGTGGAGGCCGCAGCAAGAGCCAAGGCTATGGTGGCCAAGATGGACGAGCTGGGATTCGGAAACTGCACAAACACTGGCGCGTGCGCAGCTGAGTGTCCTAAAAACATCTCGCTGTCTAACATCGCAAGACTCAACAGAGAGTTCCTCTGCGCTAAGTTCAAGGACTAAAAACTAAGGAATTCTATACAGAAATCCCCTTCGTCAGAAATGATGAAGGGGATTTCTATTTTTGATTTTATGCGTTGTAGAAACGCGGCGCGCTACGTTTCTACGATTGGTGGGTGCTTCAAGAACGCCTACCGAAACCGTCAAAGCCGCTTTGTGCCAGCATAGTTCGTGAATCCCCCACGGAACAGCCTGCCGTAGCGTCCGCCATTTTTGTAATGGTTGCTAAGAATCATAACTATCACAACAATCAGAATCACGACTATCAAGAAACCGACCAACACGATAACAAGCACATATTTCATATCCCAAAGATTCCGGGTTTTTGCCTTTACAGGGGCTTTCGCATGGCTCTTGACAAGCGATATGCACTCGTCCACCGCACTGTTTATTTCCACATAAACATCACCCTGGCGGAAATAAGGAATCATCTTGTCGCTGATAATCTTATCAGCATCTGGAACATACGCCGCCATGCCGTAGCCGGTCCGCATCGTGACGTCCTCTTTTGACTCTATGGTCAGAGGCTTATAGACTATGACAATGCACCTGCCGTTCTGACCAATGCTCCAGCCCTCACGCAAACGGTCGGCGAAAGCCGCGATGTCATAACCGTGCAAATCGGTCGTGGTGTAAACCAAAACCAGCACCGAGGTTTCCCTGAGGAACGTCTGAAGCTTCGATGTCAGCGCCGTACGCTACTGCTGAGTGAACACCTCAGCCTTGTCGCATACAAACATCCTGTCAATAGGACGCTTGAACACATCGTCCTGAGCCGACGCCGCTACAAATGTGAGAATAAGACTTAGTATAAATATCGCACGCTTCATCTTAGATAATGTAAATGGTTAGCATTATGGTCACGCCATTCCTCGCTCCGTCTTAATGGCGTTGTATGCCTCGTTGACGGCCCGGAACTTCTCGGTCGCCTTTTTCTTGACCTCCTCGCCCATAGTGTTCACCTTGTCAGGGTGATACTTCATGGCCATGCGGCGGTAAGCCTTCTTCACCTCGTCGTCGGAAGCGGAACGGCTAATCTCGAGCACATCGTAAGCCCAGTCAGCGCTCTTGGCCTTGGTCTTGCTGAACATCGACGCTATGGACGTATAGTCGGCATCGCTGATGCCCATGGCTGAAGCCACCCTCCTGATGAGGAGTATCTCAGACTGCGAAACATCATTGTCGGCGTTGGCTATGTCGAACATCAGATGGAGCATCTCCAGACGTCCGGAATAGCTCAGATTCTGCGCTATCTGACGGGCTATGGGAATGACATCGTAGTTCTTCTTGAGCACGTCGCGCAGTATCAGAAGCGCGTCCTTAGCCTTGCTTTCGCCGTAGGTGCTCAGCAGAAACGACTTGACCACATCGAGCTCCGACTTCAGCACCTTGCCGTCAGCCTTCATCACCGCGGCTATAAACACCAGCAGCGATATGAGGAAATCGTTCGGCGCTGTACGGCGGCTGTCGTATGAGCGTTTTGCGTCACCAGAACCAATCTTCGAAGCATCACCTGCCTCAAAGAGCATCGTACCTATGATATATCCAACGACAGCGCCTATCGGTCCGCCCATGACGTAACCCAGTCCGCCAGTTATCCATTTGCCTATTCCCATAAAAAACGTCTTTATTATTATAAAAAAACCGGCAAGCAACAATCAATGTCCCTTCCCGGTCTTTTTATTTTGTCTTTGTATAAAAACTTTACTCTATGATAGTAACCCATCCGTGAGTGTCTGGCTCGTCGCCATACTGTATGCCACGCAGGTGGTGATACAGCTTGGTGCAAACAGGACCAGGCTCGCCGAAGTGGTATGTCTTGCCCACCTCTATGTCGTCAATCTTCTCGATTGGAGCGATAACAGCCGCTGTTCCGCATGCTCCAGCCTCCTCGAATGTCTCAAGTTCCTCAACAGGAATCTGACGGCGCTCCACCTTCATTCCCATATCCTCGGCCAGCTGCATAAGGCTGCGGTTGGTTATGGATGGAAGGATTGAAGTTGACTTTGGTGTCACGTATGTATTATTCTTGATACCGAAGAAGTTGGCAGCGCCAGCCTCATCGATGTACTTCTTCTCCTTAGAGTCGAGATAGAACTCGCAGCTGTAGCCCAAGTCGTGAGCCTCCTTGTTGGCTCTCAGGGAAGCCGCGTAGTTGCCGCCCACCTTGAAGCATCCTGTGCCGAGCGGAGCAGCGCGGTCATACTGTCTGATTATGACATAAGGAGTAGCAGCGAAGCCACCCTTGAAGTATGGTCCTACTGGTGTTACAAACACGATGAATGTGTATTCTTTAGCTGGGTGTACACCTACCTGCGCGCCTGTGCCGATAAGCACTGGACGGATGTAAAGTGTCGCACCACTCTCGTATGGAGGGAGGAATCTCTCGTTCAGTTTAACAACCTTCTTAACGGCAGCCTCGAACTTCTCTGTTGGAAGCTCTGGCATAAGTGTGCCACGGCATGTTGACTGCATTCTCTCCGCATTGTCCTTGACACGGAACACACGGATCTTTCCGTCCTTGCCTCTGTATGCCTTCAAGCCCTCGAAGCACTCCTGTCCATAATGCAGACAAGTCGCAGCCATGTGCATGTTTATATATTCACTTGATGAGATCTCCATCTCACCCCACTTGCCGTCACGATAAGTATAACGTACGTTATAATCTGTCTTTCTGTAGCCAAAACCAATGTTTGACCAATCTAATTCCTCATTCATTGATATGCTGTTTTTTTAATCGTAAGCACAAATCTACACAAAAAGCGCCGTCATTGTTCCTTTACGACACGCTTTTTTATTCTGCGACCACCAACTTGCCAACAAAGGCGCTGTTTTCACTTATAACCTTCAATACGTAAACGCCAGTCTGAAGACTTGAGACGTTTACGTCTATCTCTGATGTCTCGCTATACGCATGCAACGAAATCAACTTGCGCAAGTTCAAGTCATAAACCTCTATTTGGCATTTACCCAACGGCTCCTCGCCAGCGCTAAGCTTTACATTGCCGCTTTTTCGGCTGACAGGGTTTGGACTTATCGACAAGCTTGCCTTCTTCACCATAGCCTCATTTGTTGACACTCTCGACGAGTT
This sequence comes from Paludibacteraceae bacterium, assembly GCA_017937025.1. Lineage (GTDB taxonomy): Bacteria > Bacteroidota > Bacteroidia > Bacteroidales > Paludibacteraceae > UBA4363. Next base: position 100,667 of record JAGBEJ010000012.1, read on the forward strand.
AGGACTCACCACTGCGTCTATCCACACAACGTTCTGAGCGCTTCCTGCGTCAGTCAGGGTCTTCCACTCGTCATTGACCTTGGCATAAGCCACGGCCGATGGAGCCGCCGTTTGAGCCGCGTATGGCACGAACTGTCCGCTTGTGGAATACGCCACATAGAAATTATTGCCGACCGGCACCGGATTGTCAAATCTTATATACGTATCGGCGTTTTTAATGCCTGTCTTGGCTGCGTATTTAAAATAGCCAGAACTTACTATCCACTCCGCCGTGTTTGGTGTTGACACACTGTGGGTGTAGATAGGTGCGGCATCCAAGTCATTGTAGATGTAAATCTCGTTCGGAAGATAGTTTGTCGATGCCACGACATAAACGCCGTACAGATAGCCTTCGCTTTCCGACGAGAATGCCTGCGCCACCATCGATGCCCCGGCAGGAGCCGAGAAGGTGTTGGTGAAAGCATCTTCGGCAGTGAGGTTTGTCATGCGTCGGCACGAGTCAGCGCCGTAAGGGTTTACACCGTCGAGCACCGTCAGTGATGTGTTGTCAGGATCGAGCCACGCCTTGAGCTGCTTGCCGGACTCGCTGTAGGTGTTCCAAGCAAGGTTCAGTTTCACAAACAAGTCATTGGTTGGTACCGCACATGTGGAACTGCCGCCCGAAAGCACGCCGATAACTCTGTGATAATAGTCGAACAACGGCGCTCCTGACGAGCCGCCCTCTGTGGTGCCAATCTTCCAACGGCTAACGAGCCAGTGTCCGTCCGGATAAAGGCTGGAACCTGTACTGGAATCTTTGAATGTCGCTGTGGAAAGCGTGTTGACGGTCTTAGCCAACCTCTTCACAGTGCCCGAAGGATGATGAATGGCATAAGCCGGCACGTATGGATTTGTCGTGAGCGACCATCCTGCGTAATAAACACGCGCATCTCTCTCGGGCATAGACGATAGCTCGGAAAGCGAGAAGTCCAAATCTGACGAAACCGCTCTGAGGTAAGGCACAACGCTGTAGGTCTCCATAGAGCCTCTGATGTCCGAATTGCCAAGCGGCGACGCGTAGTTGAAGTATATGACTGCTGTGTTTGCTTCTTCATTAGAACTGAGACAATGGCCTGCCGTCAGAAAGTAAGGACGGGTGTGGCCTGCCGCATTGTTCATCAACACTCCCGAACACGAGTAAACACTCGAACCAGAGGCATACAGCACAAGACCTACCGCCTGAGACATCGCTTCCAAATCGCCCATGCCGTAGTCGCTGCAAGCGTCACTTGTCGATGAGTTCTGATAAGGCAAACGGCGGAAATCCTTGTAGCCCTGATTCACACGGCCGAGCGTCAGTTTGCGCGACGAGCTGCTGCGACCATTAGTCACAAGACTAACCTGTGCCTTTGCGCCGTCTATCATAGCTGTCGGCAGCACGCCAGACTCATGGTTGTCCGCCGATGTGTAAGGGCCGAGAAAAACACCGTCCACGCCAACGATGAAAAGCGTGTCGCCCGGCAGCAAGTGGAATTTGCTGAAGAACAGGCTTATGTTCATGGCATTGCCAGCATCCACGTCATACGTCAGAATCTCCTTGCCGGACGGAGCCACAGTACGCTCCGCATAGTCCAAAAGCGAGATTTCAGTCTCCGTAGAGACAGCGACTCTGAATGGCGCAAGCGTGGCGCGTTCGGCCGACGAGCGGAACATCGTCGCTACCTTGTGGCTATTTCTCGCATCGTCCTCAGCTTGCAGCGAGTCTATGTTAAGATCAGGCAGACGGAGTCCGGCAACGCTATACAGCGACATCGCCACTGAAAATGCTATTATTGTAAGTTTACGCATATCCTATTGTTTTAAACTGTCTCTCAGGACTACTCGCGACTCCGGTCCGAGATTGAACAGCAAGTCCAAAATGCTCAGATTCGGCTGGAACCCGTATCTCTCCGAGAACACCTGATAATATTCCTTCTGACAGAAATCATCCAAATGCGTCTTCGGCGTTATCTGATTTTTTAAGTCCAGTTCCACGGTCTGTGCCGGTATGTATGTCTCGCTGACGTTTATCGTCACATCGTCCATCATCAGCAACCTGTTGACTATGTCCATCGCCTCGGCGTTCAAATCGACAAGATAGTCAAATTTTCTTTCAAACAAGGGTTTTATGTCATCTTCGTAATACTCGAAGAACGGCGACATGTTGTAAGCCGAGACGAGACTCTGCCAATGCACATGCTTCCAGTTGTCGTCGTACGACACCTTCAGGTCCTTCATGGCAGCGTGGGTCAGGTCGGCATCATCGGACGACGACCGGCTCAGCGGCACTGTCAGCGCCATCACGCCATTGGCCGACAGAATGCTGCACTTGTTCCTGTAGGAGCGCTTCACATAATGCTCGCCCACATCCACCGTCATGCCGCCATACTTCATCATCACGCTGTAATACTCTATCGGCGCGAAATACGACGAATATAGAACTGGCAGATTCTCCATAACACTACTCGCCTGCCGACTTGAAGAAACGGTCCCATCTTATCCAGCCGTCAAAGAGTCCCTTGTCCGGGTTAAGCGACAGCCACACGAACAGCGGCTTGCCCACGATATGATCCTCCGGCACATAGCCCCATATTCTGGAGTCGGCTGAGTTGTGGCGGTTGTCGCCCATCATCCAGTAGTAATCCATCTGGAACGTGTATTTGTCAGCCTTCTTGCCGTTGATGAACACCTCGCCGTTTCTCACTTCCAGCTTGTTGCCCTCGTAGTTTCTTATTATGCGCTCGTAGAGCGGCAGGTTGTCCTTGTTTATAGCCACGGTCGCGCCTCTCGCAGGTATGTAGATTGGTCCGTAGTTGTCCACGGTCCATTCCCTGTTGTATCCGGCTGGGAATGTCGGTCCGCCGCCTCTTGTGAACTCTGCCACGTTGAGCTCGCGCACTTCCTTCACTCCGGCTATTTTTCTCATGGCCTTCTGGTCGTCGAGTGTGAGCGGCAGCAGGTAGATGTTGTCGCCAACAGAGTCGCAGCCCATGTAGGCTCTGTCGGAATTCTCGTTGCTTATCTCCAGTTCGTCGTAGTCCTTCTGGCTAAGCCTGTTCGATGACACGACCTTGCAGAAGTACTGCACACCCGGCTGACGCTGCTGGCGCTTGCCGTTGATGTAGAGCTCGCGGTCGATTATCTGCAGCGTGTCGCCCGGCAGTCCGACGCATCTCTTTATGTAGTTCTCGCGGCGGTCCACAGGTCTATAGACTATCTCGCCGTAAACCTGCTTGTTCTGTCTTACCACCTCTCTGCCGAGGCTCAGCAGGAAGTCTCTCACGCTGCTGCCCGAAGCCTCTATCTCCTCGAGTGTTATGCCTTTGCTGTTTATCACCTCAAGACCAGCCTCATAGCACAGACTTTCGTAGTCCTGAGCCTGGGCGTTGACTGCCACCGAGTCGCCAGCCGGAAAGTTGAACACCACGATGTCATTGCGCTCCACGCAGCCCAAGCCAGGCAGACGACGCGACTTCCACTGTATGCTCTCGATGTACGATTTGCAGTTGAAGAACGGGAACGTGTGCTGCACCAGCGGGAAAGAGAACGGCGTGTTTGGCGTTCTCGGACCGTACGCCACCTTGCTGACGAGCAGATGGTCGCCCACAAGCAGCGTTTTCTCCAGAGAACTTGACGGTATCTTGTAATTCTGGAAAATGTACAAGTTGATGAAATAGACCGCCACCAGAGCGAACACTATCGCATCAACCCACTCGAAAAACTTTCTGAGACTTGGATTCTTGATGTCCTGCCACCATGTCCATGGCAATATCCTCGATATGTATATGTCGAAGTCCAGCAACAGCAGCAGAAGCAGCCACGGATTGCTCATCCACACTACAAAAGCGAGGATTATCAGACCGACTATTCCGAACTTGACCCATCGGCTCACAGCGGCCGTCTTTATGTTCTCTATAGCTTTGTCTTTTGAAAAAAACATCGTTTGCCCGTTTTTATAGCAAAAGCACTTCACCAGCCCATGTCTGGCCAACGAAGTGCTCTGTGCAAAGTTTTCTTATTCTTAGAAATCAAAAATACTCTTCATGTCGTAGAATCCCTTCTTGCCGGCGAGGAACTCCGCTGCTATGACTGCTCCGAGCGCGAATCCGGCTCTGCTCTTAGCCTCGTGTGTTATGGTTATGCTGTCCACCTCGCTGTCGTAGTGTATGATGTGAGTTCCTGGCACCTCGCCCTCTCTCACTGCCTTGATGGCTATTTCGCTGTCATTCTCTGCCTTGTCCAGCTTCCACGAGCACTTCCTGTCCAGATTGTCGAGTATGCCCTCAGCCAGTGTTATGGCTGTGCCGCTTGGCGCGTCGAGCTTGTGGATGTGGTGAATCTCGGTCATGTCCACATCGTACATCTTGAAGTTGTTCATTATCTTGGCGAGGTACTTGTTCAGGGCGAAGAAGATGTTCACGCCCACCGAGAAGTTCGACGACCACAGTAATGCGCCGTCAGCTTTCTTCATCTCCTCCTTCACCTTGTCCATCTCCTTGGTCCAGCCTGTCGTGCCGCTCACCACTGGCACTCCTGCCGCGAAGCAGTTGAGTATGTTGCCCACAGCCGACTCCGGACGCGAGAACTCGATTGCCACGTCAGCGCTCTTGAACGCCTCGCCCTTTATGTCGTCGTAGTTGTTTATGTCTATCGTAGCCACTATCTCGTGACCTCTTTTCTTAGCCTGCTCCTCTATTATGTGGCCCATCTTGCCGTAGCCTACTAATGCTATTTTCATCGTCTTTCTATGTTATTGTTTGTGTTTGTTGTTTTCTGTTTACTCTTGCCGAGTGGGAAATACGCTCCGAGACTCAGCTTTATGTCAACCGGGAAGTCCTTAGCCCAGCTTGGCACTGCGTCACCGCTCTCCACGACATAGCCCAGTCCGAATGTTCCGTAGAACCAGCCTGTCACGTTGCGGTAGGTCACGCTCGGACCGACAACGAGGTTCTCATGCCCCCAGAAATAATTCTTGTTGTCTGGCACGAATCCCGTGTACCACGCCTGTATGCTTGCGTACGAGCTCCTGATTGTAGGGAAGAAATGGACATTAAATCCCACCGACGCACCGCAGAATCCAGCGCCTATCTGCACACCGCACCTCTTGCCCAAATACCTCTCGTACTCCACGCCCACAGCCGACGAACCGCCAGCCAGCAGACCCACGCTCAGGGCGTTCTTCTTGTCGATGCCCGGAGTCTCAGGGTTGTAGGTTATGTTGTAACGGTAGTTGAATACGTTCTGACGCGCTATGGCTGTGTCCACCTTCACGCCGTCCTTCTCGTAGCGGAAGAATACGTTGTCCTCGTCCTCGCCTGTGATGTAGCAGTTGTACTTGTTGCCGTAGTTGTCCACTACAACGTCCTGCGCCGCCGCTCCCATCGCCATGGCTGTCAACGAGATAAATAAAAGCAATATCTTTTTCATTCGCCTTTCTTTGGAATATAGATGCAAATATAAGTAATAATTTATAATCCTCAACTTAGGCTGCCGCTACGCCCCACTGACGTTTGTATACGTACTCCACATTTTGCTTATCCTCCGCTTCTTTTGTTTCCTGTTAACAAAATAGCCGAGGCACACATGAACCTCGGCTATTATTTTCGAATATATATTCTACAACTCTTCGTTAGCCTCATTATCAAACTTATTTGTTGCATAAGTCAAAGCTGCTGAATACCATATCTCGTTACCAATAGACTCATATTTACTATAAGTGACTCTAACTTCACTACCTTGTTTATCATATCCTTTATATGCTTCATAAACCAATGTGTCTGAAGGTTCATACAATTCTAATTTATATTTCTTCTGAACAGCAGATTTAATTTCCTCATATCTTTTTTTCGCCGCCTCTTTACTTTTAAAAGGAGTGTAAAACCTAATAGCACCTAATTTCCCATTAACATAAGAGGTATTCACATATTCCCAACTCATATCACCAAATGAGAAGAACTCTAGTTTTTTATGGCCAAAAGAGACCCAACTCCTTGTCATATAACTAATATCTGGGACTAAATCATTTTCAGAGAATTTTCTTATTACTGTTCCTATAGAATCTCCAAACATTGCACCCATAAAAGTGTCTTGAATTTTTTCATTCAGTCCTGCTTGTTCTTGCTGTCCTTTTGAACATGACCAAACGGACAAAGCTAACAATGCACAAATAAATAATCTAATACTCTTTTTCATCTGTATAGTTAGTATTATAAAGCTGTTTTACGGATGCAAATATATGTATTAATTCACAATACTAAACACAGTTATAGCCTCACGCTTCAAGCAACAACTTGTGCCAAGCCTCATACTCGAACAGTTGGTATAATTATGAATTTAGTATAGGTGACCTTTGCATTAGCACTGAGAATCGTTTTTCAGTTCTAATTAACTTTATGAAAGTTCTTCATAATTTATTTCAAGAAACAACGCATTCAATAACAAATATTTCATTTTGGAAATATTCCTGCTTATTAAATTATCTGGACTAAAAAGAACCACAAACAAAATGAAATTGGGAAAATCTCTATACAACGTCACTTCTCTCGTAGGACAATATCTTGATGTAAAGATACGAATTCGTAAGTCAGGCTCTTCTTTTTCTTCTATACTTCCATTACAATCTGACTCCATCAAATAATTGTTTTGAAAAGAAATCAACGCGTCCAATGAGTTGATTTCGTCATTTTTACTCCAAAAATTAATGTACGCCCATTCTTTATTTTCCACAGTAGCCTCTTCGAGGCTAAATCCTCTCTGATACAAAGTTGCAGCCATGCCATTTCTTCGTGTTCCATCTATTACCCAGCCAAATGGAGCGTTTACAACAACCCCATTATTGCCAACATATGGAATGGCACTTTTTGATTGAAACATTCCTAATCCATTCAAATTTAGAATATCAACCTCAATGTTATTCTCGCCTATGTGGGCACGATTTATAGCGGCTTTCGTAAAACCTTTTTCTGAAACTATTATTCCATAGTTTCCACCAACGTCTTTAACCATTCCAATAAAAGACTCAACATCTTTGACATCGACCTTTGTATTATATCTCTTTGCATCTACTATATAAACAAGACCATTTTTATCTTTAATAAAGATATCTATTTGTCTTTTTCTTTTAGAAAATAAGCCATCAACAAAGATATTATATTGAATATTTGCGTTAAAGAAAACTCTTTGACATTCTATCAATACTATATTTTCATATTCTTTCCAATCTATAGCATTCATATTAAAGTAATTTAATCACAATAATACGCAGATTCTTGTGAACTAGTAAATTCCTTTTTGCAACGTTCCAATAAACCCAAATAATCTTGATTGTATGCCACCAACTTCTCTAATACAACCACACAAAATTGCAAACATCTTGTTTTGAATTTCGTCAAATGATTAGGCAACGCAAGATTTATTATTTCCCAATCTCTATCAAGCAAACTATTGTCATAGTATGGAATCTTCTCAAACAAACTATAATCTACTCCACACTTTTCACACTCCCTTTTTAAATCATCTTGCAATTTACTTGAGGACTTGGCAATACTATCAATTGAACTTTGCAGACCGTCATACAGTTCTTTTATTTCTTTCATCAAAGAATAAAGGTCATTCTCTCCCAATTCCATTTTTAAACCTGTCCCATCATTCTCTTCCATCGACTTCAAACGCGACCAATACTTTTCAGACTCTATTTGCAACTGTTTTACCATTATGTCAGTTGCTTCCAATTGAGGTACCATATATTGGCTTTCATGATTCCCTTTTAGCCTTTTAAGTTCTTCCACAGAATACTGTTCTGGATGACTGTCTATAATTTTATGATGTCTATGGCACATTAACACTAAATTATCATACCCATTCCTTTCTTCTTCCGTTTGTTGTTCATTGTATCTTGGTCCATCTGGGGAATACGCCTCAATATGACAACACTCTCCAGTTAGTGTTCCGTCATCCTCGAATATAGGAGCATGACATCCTCCAAAAGCACAACAATTCCCAGAGTGTGCATATAATAGCCGCAATGTACTAGTTGTTATTGTACTACGTTTTGCCATAACTATTCTCTAAAAAAAAAAACATATCAAGAATTAAAGTTTAATCATTTTAATTGCGCACATTCAGAACTCACTTCTTTTATCATTTATCGCTGGAGGATTCTTTTAATGCGTATTTATACTCTGCCTTTAACTCTTTCATTAATGCATTAGTTGTATTAATCATACTTTGAGCATAGACAACTGGGTAAATTGAACCACCCTCAGTTAATGAAGCCTCAGATTTAGCTTTAGACTTTCTATATAGTTTCCATGATTCAATATAATCCAAACTATTTGAACACAAATCCCCTTCCATCTGTAAAGCACGAATTTCCTCTATTAACGATTTTAGATCTTCATCTACTCTTTTAAACTCTTCAGTAGTTTCCTTTATCATTTTTTCAATAGTCGTTTTTGCAGAATTAGGAAATTGCTCCTCTATGATTACATCATTTGCTAATGATAAGAAATAATATGCATCGTTTACATAAACCTTAATCCTATCATAATTCAAATCATCTGCTGCTGATATTTCATGGCAATACATATGCCTTAAATCAAAGATATCATTTATAGATTGTAATAGTTCTGAATAGTTTGAAGCCTTTTCTTTTATTTTATTCAAGAAGTTAATGTTCAATAATTGCGATATGGTATCATCAATAGTTTCAACTCTACTACATGGAATTAAATATGAAAGATAATCTCCTAGTGTAATTTCATTATCCTGGAAAGCTCCTAGTATATCAAAATCATAGCCTATATTCTTCAACGCTTTAACATTCCTTATTCGTCCTCTGAATTTAGGGTCATCCATGATTTCTTTATATTTACCTCTAAAAAACTCTTGAAAACAAGCAACAATCTTAACCGGGACATATTCAAATTTCTGAAGTTCATCAGTTTCTTTATAAATATCAACAAGCCCTCTCAATTCATATAATACATCATAAAAATGCTTATCACGTCCCAAATATTTCTTTATTTCTAATAATGATTTACAATTCATCGTTATATATCTCCATCCTCGCCAAAAGCGAATACTATTATTAAATTTCTTCCTCATTAAGCAACAACAATGCCAATGCTAATAAATTTAACAACAAGATAAAAAATCCGCATTCCCTTAGAAAAATCATGACATTTTGTCATCAAAAATATGATACGCATACTCTCTCCACCAACCCAATGACAGTTCGTCAGTCCTAATCAAATGCCTCCCCCTTCCTCCGGTCGTTCTTAATGCCATTTTTAATTCTTAATTTCTTACCTTTGTGGTTCATTACATAGAAACAAGAAGATTATGGATCATAAACTCGTCATCTATAACACATTAACAAGGCAGAAACAACTCTTCGTGCCTATACACGACGACAAAGTGGGCATGTACGTCTGCGGACCTACTGTCTATGGCGACGCACACCTCGGACACGCACGTCCAGCCATCACTTTCGACATACTTTTCCGTATGCTCAAGCACCTTGGCTACAAAGTGCGCTATGTCCGCAACATAACCGACGTGGGACACCTGGAGCATGACGCCGACGAGGGCGAGGACAAGATAGCAAAGAAAGCGCGCCTCGAGCAGCTGGAGCCTATGGAGGTGGTGCAGCACTACCTGAACCGCTACCACCACGACATGGAGCTGCTGAACGTGCTGCCGCCAAGCATCGAGCCGCACGCTTCGGGCCACATCATAGAGCAGATTGAATACATCAAGAAGATACTTGAGAACGGCTACGCTTACGAGAGCAACGGCTCGATATACTTCGACGTGGAGAAATACAACAAGAAATTCAACTACGGCAAGCTGTCAGGACGCAATATCGAGGAGCTTCTCGAGACTACACGCGAGCTGGACGGTCAGACCGAAAAGCACCATACTTACGACTTCGCCTTGTGGAAGAAAGCGCAGCCGGAGCACATAATGCGCTGGCCTTCGCCTTGGAGCGACGGCTTCCCAGGCTGGCACCTTGAGTGCTCGACCATGGGAACAAAATACCTGGGCGAGACATTCGACATTCACGGCGGCGGACTGGACCTCATGTTCCCTCACCACGAGTGCGAGATAGCGCAATCGACTGCCGCTCTCGGCCATGAGACCGTGAAGTACTGGATGCACAACAACATGATTACCATCGACGGCAAGAAGATGGGCAAGTCGCTCGGCAACTTCATCACACTTGAGGAGTTCTTCAACGGAAGCCACAAGGACAATGACGGCAACGAGATGCTTGCGCAGGCTTACTCGCCTATGACAATACGCTTCTTCATACTGCAAGCGCACTACCGCAGCACAGTGGACTTCAGCAACGAGGCTCTGCAAGCTGCCGAGAAGGGTCTGCAGCGTTTCTCAGAAGGCTACGCGCGCCTGCAGAAACTTCAGCCATCAGCAGAATCGTCTGTCGATGTCAAGGACCTCCGCAAAAAATGCGAGGAGGCCATGCTCGACGACCTCAACTGCCCTATCGCCATCGCACATCTGTTTGACGCTATCAAGGCAATCAATACCGTTTATGACGGCAAGGGAACTATCTCTGCCGACGACCTCGCCGAACTCAAGGATGTGTTCAAGACTTATGTCATTGACATTCTTGGGCTCAAGCTGGAGGACAACAACGGCGACAACAGCGCCGACGCGTTCAACGGAGCAATCGACCTTCTGCTCAATATCCGTCAGGAGGCCAAAGCGAACAAGGACTGGGCGACTGCCGACAAGATACGCAACCAGCTCAACGAACTGGGATTCAGCATCAAGGACGGCAAGGACCACGTTGAATGGACTCTTAACAAGTAATTACGGATTATGGCGAGCTGCTTGCAAGTTGAGGGACTTTCTAAAAGATTCGGCGACAGAGAATTGTTCTCCGACATATCTTTCGGCATTTCCGATTCTCAGCGAGTGGCAATCGTGGCACAGAACGGTGCTGGCAAGACCACGCTCCTGTCCATCATCTCCGGCGAGGAGGATTATCAGAGCGGAAGCATAGCATTCCGCAAGGATCTCCGTGTGGGCTATCTCAGACAGACTCCGAACTTCAACCCCGACGACTCGGTGATGGACGCATGCTTCTCCACCGGCAATGAGATGACGTCCGTCATCAGGCAGTACGAGAACATGACCGAGAAAATCGCTAACGGCATAAGCATTGACGATTCACGTTATCAGCAGTTATTGTCCGAGATGGACAGACTCAAGGCGTGGGATTACGAGAACAGGATAAAACAGATTCTCAGCAAGCTGAACATCAGAAACTTCGACCAGCGCATGGGCGAGCTTTCCGGCGGACAGCAGAAACGTGTCGCCCTAGCCAATGTGCTCATATCCGAACCAGAACTGCTGATTCTTGACGAGCCTACCAACCACCTCGACATAGAAATGGTGGAATGGCTTGAGGACTTCCTGAACAACAGCAAGATGGCGTTGCTCATGGTCACTCACGACCGCTACTTCTTAGATAGAGTATGCTCCGACATACTCGAAATAGCCGAGCACACGCTCTTCCACTACAAAGGCAACTACAGCTACTACCTTGAGAAAAAGCAGGAGCGCATCGACAACTTCAACGCCGAGACCGAACGCGTCAAGAACATCTACAGAAGGGAACTCTCGTGGATACGCCGCCAGCCTCAGGCACGTGCCGGGAAAGCGCGCTACCGCATAGAGGCTTTCGCCGAGATAGAGGCACGCGCCAAGATGCGCAAGGAGGAGAAGCAGGTGGCGCTGGAGATGAAGTCGCAATACATCGGCTCAAAAATATTCGAAGCGAAATACATATCAAAGGCTTTCGGCGAGCACAAAATTCTCGACAACTTCTACTACAACTTCTCGCGATACGACAAAGTGGGCATCGTGGGCAAGAACGGAAGCGGAAAATCAACGTTTCTGAAGATGCTGCTCGGACTGGAGAAACCGGATTCGGGCTCGTTTGACATAGGCGAAACCATAAAGTTCGGATACTACAGCCAGGAAGGACTGAAGTTCGACGAGCAGATGAAGGTCATCGATGTCGTGCGCAACATAGCCGAAGAGATACAGATGGGCAACGGACGAAAACTCACTGCCGCGCAACTGCTGCAGATGTTCCTCTTCCCGCCATCCACTCAATACAACTACGTGTACAAACTCAGCGGAGGCGAAAGGCGCAGACTGTACCTTTGCACAGTGCTGATGCAGAACCCGAACTTCCTGATTCTCGACGAGCCGACTAACGACCTTGACGTGACGACGCTTGAAGTCCTCGAGGAATATCTCATCGGATTCAAAGGCTGCATTCTCGTTGTGTCGCACGACCGATTCTTCATGGACAAGGTTGTGGACCATATCCTGGCCTTCGAGGGCGACGGCAAGATAAAGGACTATCCTGGCAACTACACCGACTACCGCGAGTGGAAGGCGCTGCAGGAAGCCAAGAAGGCCGAGGAAGTGAAAAGCGCCGATAAACAGCCCCAAGACAAGCAGCCTGCGAGACGCTCCCATTCGTCCGACGCCAAGCGCAAGATGACGTTCAAGGAGAAACGCGAGTTCGAAGCCCTGGACGCCGACATAAATGCCTGGGAAACCGAGAAAGCCGAAATCGAAAAGGCTTTCGCCGACGGACTGTCCGACCCGGACAAGATAACCGAACTGTCAAAAAGGCTTGAAGTCATCAATGCCGAACTGGACGAGAAGTCAATGCGCTGGCTCGAACTCTCCGAATTAGACTAAACAAAAAACGGAAAGAAGTAGCCTCCTTTCCGTCATTTTCAATAACAGCACGACTTAATTCGTCTGCGAATTCTTCTTTGGATAATCTATCGTGTAATGAAGTCCACGGCTTTCCTTGCGCGCCTGAGCCTGAGTTATAATAAGATAAGCCACATCTATGATGTTTCGCAGCTCGCATATCTCGCGGCTCACGACACTGCGTTCAAACAGTTCGCGTGTCTCTTCATAAAGTATCTTCAGACGTGTGATGGCGCGCTTCAGACGCAAATTGCTACGCACAATGCCCACATAGGTTGACATCATCTGCTCCACTTCCTTCTGGCTCTGTGTTATCAGCACCATCTCCTCGTTCAGGGCTGTGCCTTCGTCGTTCCAGTCAGGGATGGCTTCGTTATAAGAATACTTGTCAATATTGGCCTTTGCATGCTGCGCGGCCGCCTCGGCATAAACCACAGCCTCTATAAGCGAATTGCTGGCAAGACGATTTGCGCCATGCAAGCCTGTGCAACTGCACTCGCCCACAGCATACATTCTGTGTATTGTTGACTCCGCATTCTCGTTCACAGCGATGCCTCCGCATAAATAATGCTGAGCAGGCACAACTGGTATATAGTCCTTTGTTATGTCTATGCCAAGACTCAGGCACTTGTTGTATATCGTTGGGTAGCCGTCCTTTGTCTCCTGAGCATCCTTATGCGTCACGTCAAGATACACATAGTCCGAGCCGGCTAATTTCATCTCGTTGTCAATGGCGCGGGCAACAATGTCTCTCGGTGCCAAGGAACCACGCTTGTCATACTTGTACATGAACTCGTTTCCGTTCAGGTCTCTGAGCACTGCACCGTAGCCTCTCAACGCCTCTGTTATCAGAAACGAAGGGCGCACACCCGGGTTGTAAAGCACTGTCGGATGGAACTGCACGAACTCCATGTCCTTGATTATCGCTCTCGCACGGTGAGCCATGGCTATTCCGTCGCCAGTCGCTACTATCGGATTGGACGTGTTGCTGTAAACATTGCCTATGCCGCCCGTTGCCAACAATGTCACTTTGGACAGGAACGTATAGATGTTGTTGTCCTTCTGGTTCAGTATGTATGCGCCGTAGCACTCAATGTCCGGAGTGTGGTGTGTCACCCATTCTCCCATGTGGTGCTGCGTTATTATGTCTATCGCGAAATGATGGTCGAAAATGTCAATGTTCGCGTTCTCCTTGACTTTCTTTATGAGGCTTTCCTGTATCTCAGCGCCAGTGTTGTCCTTGTGGTGCAGGATTCTGAATTCAGAATGTCCGCCTTCTCTGTGCAAGTCGAACTTTCCGTCCTTCTTGTCGAAGTCCACGCCCCATTTCAACAGCTCCTGTATCTCGGCAGGAGCATCCTTCACCACCTTCTCCACAGCCTTGCGGTCACAATGTCCGTCACCGGCTATCAGCGTGTCCTCTATGTGTTTCTCGAAGTTATCTACAAGCGTGTTTGTCACAGACGCGACTCCGCCCTGCGCCAAATAGGTGTTTGCCTCTTCAAGATCCGTTTTGCATATCAATGCTACCTTGCCTTTGTCAGCAACTTTAAGAGCGAAACTCATTCCTGCGATTCCACTTCCTATCACCAAAAAATCATACTTGTATGTCATTGTTACTATTTTATGATTCTACTTTTTCTCTTTTATTTGACTTGCTGGGTAATACGCAGCAGCCAACCCCATAAGAGCGACTGTAGCAAATACTATCAGAATGTCTGATACCTGCAGTTCCACCGGATACGGCATCACTGTCATTCCGTCACCCGACGGCACTGTTATGAAGCCCATGTTCTCTTGCAGCACGCACAACAACGCACCGAGCAATATTCCTATCACACAGCCGAGCAATGATATCATCCAGCCTTCTATCGTGAATATCCTCTTTATCAATCCCGACGTCGCGCCCATATTCCTGAGTGTCCTTATGTCATCGCTCTTGTCTATTATCAGCATCGATAATGACCCGATAATATTGAATATCGCTATCAGCAGTATGAACGCCAGAATAAGGAACGTGATCCATTTCTCCACCTTCATTATCTTGAAGTAGTCTTCCTGCTGCTCATATCTGTCCTTCACCTTGAAGCCGTCGCCAAGCACAGTCTCTATCTGTTTTTTGACATCATTGACGTTCTCCCCCTTCTTTACACCGATTTCAACCGAAGTGACAGCTCCGTCTGCATATTCGAATATTTTCCTCGCCAAATCAATAGACACAATGACGAGTTTGTTGTCATATTCTGGTTGCTGGACAGAAAAAACCGCCGACGTAAACACCCTCTCTGTATTGAAACTGTTTTCCGGATTCACCAAGTTCACACGCCCTTCTCGCTTTGGCGCATAAATATAAAGAGGCTGCACTCCGTAAGGAATACAACCTAATTCCGCAGACACTCCGACACCAGGAACGCCATAGTTGAACACATTGTCGCTAAGCGTATAATTTCCAGCCACAATAATCTTGTCAAGCCCAACCATCTTATCAAAACCCTCGCCTACTCCCTTCACTACACCGGTTTCCTGTTTGTCGCCACATCTTAACAAGGCATTCTCCTCAACCACCTGTGTGCAATACTCAACGCCCTTTATCTTCTTCACCTCATTCCATTTGTCATCCACGACAAACGACTTGCCCTCCACAGACGCGATTTTAAGGTCTGGGTCGAACGTGCTAAACAAACTCTCGACCTGAGCGCCGAAACCATTGAAAACGGAAAGAACGCATATTATCGCGAACGTCCCGACGCATACTCCCACCGCCGATATTCCCGAGATTATATTTATCGCGTTGTGCGACTTCTTCGAGAACAAATATCTTTTAGCTATGTGCAGTGCTATATCCATTAAGCCTGTCCTTCCGAATCCTTTGCTGACTTTGGTTTATTGTTCTCAAGCTTTTCCTTGTCCTTCTTCAGCAAATCATCTATGTGGTCTATATAATCCAAAGTGTCGTCAAGGTGGAATACCAATTCTGGAATTATGCGAAGCTGATGGCGCATTCTGTTGCCTAATTCGAAACGAATATTCTTGTCATTGAGTTTTATAAGCTCCATGACAGCCTCGCCCTTGTCTGTTGGGAACAGACTAAGGTTTATATGCGCAATGCTCAAGTCCGCACTTACATTTATGCTGGTTACAGTTATAATAACCCCTCCGTTGTTCCTTGCGAGTTTCAGGAATATGTCGCTAAGCTCCTTTTGCAGGAGTCTGCTTATCTTCTGTTGTCTTGTACTCTCCATATAGTTTTCTTTTTCTGTTTCGACACTCAGCCATCCTGATGTGCCTTTTAAACATCGCAAATTTACTCATTTAAAAGTAAAAAAAGACCCGAGAAAGTACATTCTCGGGTCTCTTATAAGTATTTTCGTTCAGATTAATACTCCCAAAGATCTTGCTCCTCGTTGAGTATCTCTCTCTGGATTCTCTCCTGCTCTCTCTTAACATCTTCTGGAGTAGCGTTGTAATCCAGAATCATACGGTTCTGCAGGTTAGACTCCTTATAAATGTTGCTTGCGAATCTTCTCTTAATGAACAAATCATCATAAGACATTCTTGCACCATTGTTCTTGTCTGTGATCATGACCTCTCT
Organism: Paludibacteraceae bacterium; assembly: GCA_017937025.1. Taxonomy (GTDB): domain Bacteria; phylum Bacteroidota; class Bacteroidia; order Bacteroidales; family Paludibacteraceae; genus UBA4363. The sequence continues at coordinate 117,042 of JAGBEJ010000012.1, forward strand.
CTGTACCAAGTATGGACGGAGGTTGTCGAATGGAATCCAGCAAAGTGGGAAACTCTGAGTTCCTACACCACGGTCAGTCACAAGTACAGGACAGATAGAGATAATCTTCACATTGAATGTAGAAGAGTTCTTGTCAAAGAACCATACCTCCTTCATGTAGTACTTGATAACCTCTCTATTAGGTATATCAGAATCCTCAATCTGGAATGTCTTTACCTTTGTTGTAGGATTTGTCTTTACCTTATAGATAACCTCGAACTTCTTAAGAACCTCTTCCTCGAAGTCAATAAGGTCGTCTTTGCCAAATCTTTCAGTTGTATAATCAAATCTGAATGCTGGCACCTTCTTCTCGTTAATCAACTTGAAGAGGATTGAGAAGAATGACTCTCTGCCATCTACTGCTGTTTCAGGGTAGTAAAGAGGATAGTTCATTCTCTCACGCAGGTCAATCACACGATACACAACCTTCTGCCAATAAATATCGTCAGCTCTTGGATTTACGAACTCGATTGGAGTCAAGTCCTTCATATCGTAAGCTGTAGGAAGGTTTGTAGGGATTTCTCCATTCTCGTTGAAGAAATCGTTTGTCGTAGAGCTCTGTGCGCTTGCTGTTCCCAGACCAAGTGCCAACGCTGCTGCGACAATTATAAGTCTACTGTACGCTTTCATAATTTCTAAATTTTATATAGTTGTTAATTCAATACAACTTCCATTGGAGGCAGGTCTCTTGTAATACCGTCTGGACCCTTTGCCTTTACTGCTGAGATAAAGAACTTAGCGCCCTTTGCCATTTTCTTTACCTGATCCATCTGGCGAGCTGTGAAGTGTGCTCCTGAAGATAACTCAACTACAGCACCCATCGCTCCTTGAACGTTCATCTCAAAGCTAACGATATTATACTTAGCCTCAATATCAGCATCGTTCAATTCTGCGCCCAAACTTGTAACATTCAAAAGCTTAGCCTTGGACATCTTACCACCCTTAAACTTCATTGTGTTTCCGTTATCGTCTTGGAATGGTATGAATGCCACTGGTGGAGGCAACATCTTCACACGGAATGATTTTTCACCCATTCTCTGAACCTTGCCATCAATCTTTGCTGACACAGAGATCACGACTGGCTGACCAACCTTTGCTGGTCTTACTATCCAACCGTTACCAGACTTTGTCAAAGTTCCTCCCGATGCACTCGCTGCAACTGCTGTTGAAGGAACACCTGGCACAGAAATACTAACCTGGTTATTAATACCTGCATAGAACACATTCATCTGGTCTGCAGATATAATAGCAGTAGGCTCTCCTACATTATATTCAGATTCAAATGGATATACCTTAGAACCGGTTGGGCTATTGAGTCTTATGTAACCAGAATACTTCTTGTCACCAAGAGCTGTAGCTACTGTCTCATACAAACCATCCTTTACCAAAGTACCACCTGTACCTGTTTGTGGATTTCCACCGATATAAACTTCAGGTTTCTGAGTAGAGTCACTTGCTACAAGTGCAATCTCTGCAGAATACTTTCCACCTCTAATCACATACTTAGAGTTTGGAATTACCTTAGCCTCAATTCTATTAACACGGTAGTCATCCGCATCTACCTGACTCTTCAGATATGTAACGATATCACCTTCTGTGTTTCTGATATCGGCCTGTATCTTAGACAAGATTGTTATAGCGGCAGCCACTGGCATCATCTCAAATGTTGCGACTTCCCATTCTCTCGCTTCTCCGTCATGACCAACAACCTTACCTGTGTTGAAAGTCTTGTTTAACAAAGAAACTTTGGCTGTATCCGCTTTGACATACTCAGTCATCTTGATCTTATATGCCTCTATCTTTGCCTTGATCTCCTTACCTTTTCCCATACCTCCGTCAGAAAGACCTACATAACCTGCAGCATCAAGGTTTCCCTTTCCCTCTATATGCTCAACATCGGCTTCTTCACCATCTGCTGTCTTTGCTATCAAAACCTTGATATCCTGAATAGCATTATAAAGTTCATCAGACTCCTTTTTTACGTCCTTGGCCTTCTGCAACCATGCACCAACCTTTGCTGGATTCTGGCTATTCAAGTCCTCAAACTTAAGATACAGGTTCGTATTTCTTCCTTCGGCTCCTCTTGTATTCACTCTAAGGCTTTCTTCCACCATCGTGAATCCGTTGAGGACATCGGTAGTTACATTCAGTGCCAACATTGCTGTCAACACGATGTACATCATACCGATCATTTTTTGTCTCGGGGTCTCCGGACAATTGGTTGCGCCTCCCATACTATATTACTCTCCCTTTTTAGTTTTTAGAATAACAATATTAAGCTAACGCATTCAACATATTGCCATAGATGTTGTTCAGATTTGCCACCTGACTGTTAAGCTTAGCAGTGTTCTGTCTGAACGCCTCTATCTCGTTATTAGCAGATTCTATAGCCTTCAACTGAAGCTCGTATGCAGAATTTGCTGATGACAAGCTATTGTTTACATTTGAAAGAACAGATGCATAAGCAGTAGTGCTCTGCTTTGCATTCTCAACATCAGCTGCTATGCTCTTGTAAGAATTAATCAAAGAAGCTGTAGCCTCGTTGATCTGATTCTGTGAGTTTGTATAGCTATTCAATGATGTGTTAGCTGAAGCTATGTTATTAACGAACTGCGCTGCGCTATCACCAGCTGCACCAAGGTTAGAAAGCTTCTCTGCTGTCTCTGACAACTTAGAGATTCCGCTATTCAACTTCTTGATGTCCTCCTCTGACAATGAACTAACATCTGTTCCTGCTATTGCGTTCAATGTTCCGCCAGAAACTGAACCGCCATTTCCGCCGACTACTACAGTTCCGCCAGATACACCAGAACCGCTTGCTGCTGCTAATGGGTTAGCAATACCACTAGAGTGTCCATCAAGGAAAGCAGCTCCTTCTGGAGTATGATCAGAAATTACAGGGAAAGCTCTGTCCCAATGCAATACTGGATGTGGATTACCAAACGCTGTGATGACGAACAACACAGCCTCTGTTCCCATTCCCATTGTCAACACGACACTCGCTCCTGGCCAGTGCATAATCTTAAACAAAGCACCTACGATTACGACTGCGGCACCAAAGCCAAATGCGTATCCCGTAATTTTTCCCCCTTGAGGGGTATCCATCCAGTCTCCTATAGACATTTTTCTAAGTATTTATTAGGTTATTATTGTTTTTGTTTTCTTCGCTTATTTTGCTCCCTCGATGAAGCTTCTTATACATCTGAAGCCGATGTATGACTTGCTCTCCTGCTGATACTCGTATGTTCTTGAGCCACACTGCAGGTAAGCACCGATGTCCTTCCAAGAACCGCCCTTGATTACCTTTCTTCTCTTAACATCAGGATCTGATGTCTTTACGTTCTCCTGATAATCTGGGTTCAAGTCGTGAACGAAGCTCAAAGTTGACTCTGAATATACAGAAGATGTCCACTCTGATACGTTTCCTGCCATATCATACAAACCATAGTCGTTTGGTGGGTATGCAGCTACGAATGCAGTGATCATATAACCATCATCAGTATAGTTACCTCTCAAAGGCTTGAAGTTTGCAAGGAAACATCCCTTAGCAGTTCTGATATAGTTACCTCCCCAAGGATACATAGCCAAATCTCTACCACCTCTTGCTGCATACTCCCACTCAGCCTCTGTTGGGAGTCTCCAATCCTGAACCTGAGGAGCGTTTCTTGCAACCTGATATGTGTTGAAGAGCTTAGTTCTCCAGTTACAGAATGCAACAGCCTGCTCCCATGTAACACCAACTACTGGATATTCGCCATATCCTGGGTGAGACAAGTACATTCTCATGTAAGGCTCATTGTATGCGTAAGTGAAGTCTCTGATCCAGCACAAAGTATCAGGATAGATATTCAATATCTTAGTCTGGATGAAGTCATGTCTTCTCTGCAATGGACGATAAACTGTCTGGTTTACGATGAATCCATTCTCATCGCGGAATGTTGTATCCTTCTTGATCATCACGTCTGCGCTGTCCTTAGTCACGCCAAGGCCATCCAATGATCTGTCATAACCACCCTTGAGCGCATTGAACTTGTTAACCTTCAAAGCAGCCTGCTTGTAGTCAACAAACTCATACTTGTAGTTCAACTTCGATCCGTCCAACTGAGGTACAAGCTCGATAGCGTCCTCGCCAACATAGAACATGCTGTCAAGTGCTCTCTTCTGATCCTCGTTAGGATTGTTCCATGGAATTTGCTTATTCCAGTTCAATCTTGGCTGAACCTCATTACCCTTCTTATCCTGAGTAATCTTGAAAGTCTCATCGCCACCGATTGCAGGATCTGCAAGACGCTCCAATGCAATAGAGTCTCTTACATAGTTAATAAACTGGCGATACTCACCATTTGTGATTTCGGTCTCATCCATCCAGAACGCATCTACAGACACAGTCTTAGACTGAGAGTTCATTGCCCAGTTAGCTTCCTGGTCGTTTGAACCTGTTGTAAACGAGCCTCGATTGATGAACACCATTCCAAATGGAGTTGGGTCCGCCCATCCACGAGAGTAAACTCCTGTCAACTCTCCGTTGCTTTGCTTACTTCCGCAACCTACCAAGGTCAAAAGTGAAGCAGAAAAAAACAATAACTTTTTCATATGCTACTAAAAATTATTTTCTCAATGTTATTACAAAATTCTTACACTCTTGTATTTGTTGTTTTTCTTGCCGCCAAGCAAGAAACTATATCTTAAGTAAACTTCATGTGAACCATAGGTACGACTTATCAACTGCGTTGTAGATAAATCAAACGAATATCCTATGGACAATCCGTTGTTCAAACTTACTCCACCCAAGAAAGAAACCGCATTCCACGGTCTAAGATTCAAACCCAAATAATAAAGGTCATCAATCTCAACCCTCGCGCTCACATCAACTTGATATGCGGCGAAATCCGTCTTCACCATAGCGTCAGCCAATATAACAAACCTGTTATTAGGCAGCTTGTATGCATATCCGCCAGTGAAATACATCACAGGAGACACACTTGAACTCACATTATCATCCAAGTCGAACGTCGGCTTAGTCAAGTGAAATGCAGAAACGCCAAAGTAATAAGACTTTGAGCGAAACATAGCACCGACTCCGATATCGAAGGCAGGAGCATTCACCGAACCTGTCGGTATAACGGGGTCTGACCCTTGATGGTAATCATCAAGCCCCTCCAACATATTCAGGCTATCGCTACTAATGCTCTGGTTCATAAAACCGAGATTAAGTCCGAAACTCAGCACATGCTTCTTCAGTTTATACTTGAAAGCATATTGGGCATAAACGCCTTGTGTTGAGAACATTCCCGCCTTGTCATTCTCGAACATGACACCTACGCCATGATCATGCTTCAAGAAGTGCAACGGAGCACTTGCATGAAAGAACAAGGTCTGTGGCGCGCCGTCCATTCCAATCCACTGCAACCGATACAATCCCATTAGATTGAACCTGTCATTTGCAGTCACTGACGCTGGGTTAAATACTTCTGGAACAAACATATACTGGCTCGCTTGCGCATCGTACTGAGCCCTCACGTTGTAAAAACTCAAAACTAGCGCTATCAACACTATCAATGAGTTTTTCATAGTTTCCGGTCTCTTTGTATGTTCCTAAATCCGGATTACCTCCGGTATATACTTAACAACAAAAATGATTTTTTATTGTGTATCTACTTCTTTTTTATGTTAATCAGTACTCCTCTTCATTGAAGAAGAAGTCCTCATTGCTCGGATAATCAGGCCAAATATCCTCAATACTTTCGTATACCTCGCCTTCATCCTCTATCTCTTTCAAGTTCTCTATAACCTCCATCGGAGCTCCAGAACGTGTTGCGTAATCAATCAACTCGTCTCTTGTAGCTGGCCATGGTGCGTCTTCCAACTTTGTGGCTAATTCAAGTGTCCAATACATAATCCTAATTACGTTTTCTTGTTAAAGTAAAGAATGTATGCACGCAGTTTTAATGTGCAAATTTAAAATAAAATCATTTAAAAACAATTATACTTCAAAAAAACTTGCTCATAAAGGCGTTTTCAACATTCATGAAAAAATCTGCAAAATATTTTAATCCCTATAATATATATAGTCTTTTCGTGACAATTTCTCATTATAATATATGACTCCTAATCCATACATATCAAAGCTGACACGCGCTTTTTCATCCTGTCTGATCTCGTCCCAAGCCTCACGCATCCCTTTGCTGCTGTGTATGTCATCCATTATCAAAACGCTGCCGTTGGACAATTTCGGTTTTATAATGGAGTAATAAGCCAATGTCGCTTTTTTTGTATGATTGGCATCCATGAACACCACATCAACACTTTCCATGTCCTTAATCACCAAAGGCAATGACTCGGCAATATCACCGACATGGAACACTGTGCTTGCCGCCGTTCCGCAATTGCTTGCAACTTGCTTCGCAAAATCAACAACTTCCCCGCAACCGTCAAACGTGTGACACTTGCCACTGCCTGCCGCCTTTGAGAGATAAGCCGTAGTTAATCCCAGTGATGTCCCCAGTTCTATCACGGTCTTGGGCTTTTGGAAAAGAGCCGTCCTGAATATCAGCTGCGCATCGCTGGCGTTTTTCAATGCCTTGCGCGCGATGTCGCAAATTCTTCTCTCGCCAGACTTCCCCGTCCCATAATCATCAAAAAATATAGAAGTCCTGTCATGCAGCAAACGACGCCTTTCCTTTTCGACATCATTATATATGTAATAAGAACTCTTTTCTTCAAAAACTTTTGTTATCACATCATAGGCGAACGGAGAGTGGACTCCGAAGCCATGGCGATGGCGGGCTTTCAACACATACCACAAATACTCACGCACCCTGAATAACAATTTTTTCACTTTGTAAACGTTCTCTCAGATTTTTCCGCAAATATAGTGTAATTTGTATTCCTCGTTCAGGTATAAAATGTGTTTTACAACATAAAAATAGGGACACGATCTTTTTAGGTCGTGTCCCTATTGTTTTAAGCAATTGTTTTAATTACGCCTTCTTGATGAAATCGACAATCCATGCGCCGACTTCCTTTGTGCCGTACTTAGCACCGCCCTCAACCTGAATCTCAGGAGTACGGACGTTCTGGTCGAGAGATGCGTCAACTGCCTTGCGGATAAGCGCGCCCTCTTCCTTAAGGTCGAAATACTCGTACAACATTGCTACAGAAAGAATCTGCGCCAATGGGTTGGCTATGTTCAAGCCCTTGCCTTGTGGCCATGAGCCGTGGATTGGCTCGAACACTGGAGTTGACGAACCTGTTGATGCTGAAGGAAGCAATCCCATAGAACCTGTGATGCACGAGCCCTCATCGGTAAGGATGTCACCGAAAGTATTCTCAGTCACCATTACGTCGAAGAACTTTGGCTCCTGAATCATACGCATTGCTGCGTTGTCAACATACATGAAGTCTGTTGTTACATCAGGATACTGAGGAGCGAGTTCCTGAGCAACCTTACGCCACAAACGGCTTGATGCAAGAACGTTAGCCTTGTCAACAACAGTAAGGTGCTTTCTGCGCTGGCGAGCGTACTGATAGCCAACCTTCAGGATTCTTTCAACTTCCGGACGGCTGTAATAGTTGGTATCAAGAGCGTCCTCAACGCCTTCTGCATTTACTGTAGGCTCCTGCTTCTTGCCGAAGTACATACCGCCAGTAAGCTCACGGATGCAGATGAAATCAGCACCCTTAACGATTTCGTCCTTCAATGGTGATTTGTGTACCAAGCAGTCGAAAGTTGTCACAGGACGGATGTTTGCGAACAAACCAAGTTTCTTACGCATAGCAAGCAAGCCCTGCTCTGGACGAACCTTTGCTGTTGGGTTGTTGTCGAACTTAGGGTCGCCAACGCTTGCGAAAAGAACGGCGTCAGCCTCTTCGCACACCTTGAAAGTCTCTTCTGGGAATGGGTCGCCCACCTCATCAATAGCGTGAGCACCACAAAGTGCCTCCTTGTATGAGACTTTATGTCCAAACTTCTCTGCAACAGCCGACATTACTGCCACGCCCTGCTCCATAATCTCTGGACCGATACCATCACCGGCCAATACAGCAATCTTTAAATCCATTGTGTTTCTTTTATTTTAAATTGTTTATTAGTTCCTTTTAAACTCTATATACCTTGGGCTCAACGGCTTATAATCCACATCATCCCACAATGGCGATGTAATCATAAGATCGGCACTGTATCTGTTGCAAGCAATCGGTACATTGTGCACTCTGCACTGACGAAGCAACATTTGTATATCAGCCTCATGTGGCTGCGGATTAAGGTCGTCTATGAGAAAAACAGCCAGATCCACTTCATTTCTGACAACCATGGCTGCGATTTCAGCATCGCCTCCCATAGGTCCAGAATGCATGCAGGTTATCTCAGCATGGATATCTTTTTCCTCGAAAGCCGCCTTAATCAATCCGCCAGTTGTTCCAGTGCACACTAAATTGTGATGCGACAGCAAATCTGCATTATAGACAGCCCAATCCACCATATCTGCTTTGCGGTGGTCATGAGCGACCAAAGCTATCGTTAGTTTTCTTTTCATGAATAATCCTCCTCTATTAAATTCAACATTTTGATAGTCGCTTTTATAGCAGCTTCAGTCTGATCCGCATCCAATCCACGCACCCGAAGTTGCTTCTCGTCATGAGTCCAAGTTATGACAGTCTGAACCAAAGCGTCAGTCCTACCTCCTGGCGGAATGCTTACATTATAATTAGAAAGCATCGGGAATTTCCTCTTTAATTCATACTTATAGATTTTCCTAAGCGCATGAACAAAAGCGTCGAACTGACCATCGCCAGTTGAGTCTGACTCATACTCGACACCGTTTATGTTTATCTTTATGCTCGCAACAGGTTTTAAACCATAAGCGGTAGTAACCACATAGCTGACAAGCCGCACCTTGTCGTCTGGCGCAGAATGCTTAAGCACATCGCTCACTATGAACGGCAGATCCTCCGGCGTGACGATTTCCTTCTTGTCGCCAAGCTCGGTAATACGCTTTGTCACGATTTTGGTCTGCTCTGGAGTGAGGTCAAGCCCAAGCTGCTCAAGATTCTTAAGAATGTTGGCCTTGCCGCTTGTCTTGCCCAACGCATACTCGCGCTTTCTGCCGAAACGCTCTGGAAGCAGCGCATTGGCATACAGATTGTTCTTCCTGTCGCCATCCGCATGGACACCAGCGACTTGAGTAAACACGCTGTCGCCGACAATAGGCTGGTTAGGCGCAATGGCTATAGTGGAATAGCTCTCCACAAGCTTTGAAATCAAGTTCAGCTTGCTTTCGTTTATTTGAGTCTTATAACCGAAATGGTCCTTTATCATGACCTGCACACTCGCCAATGGAGCATTTCCGCATCTCTCGCCCAATCCGTTGACTGTAACGTGGATTCCCTTAACGCCCATTCTCACAGCCTCAAACGCATCGCCTACAGCCATGTCGTAGTCGTTGTGCGGATGGAAATCAAAATGGACATCGGGATAACGCCTTACCATATCGCCCATATAGACCTCCACAAGGTGCGGATTCATGACGCCGAGAGTATCAGGCAGCATGAAACGCTTGACATTGGTCTGCACAAGCGCATCCATCATCTGATAAACGTACTCCGGACTATCCTTTATGCCGTTGCTCCAGTCCTCAAGATAAACATTGACACTTATGCCAAGTTTATCGGCATAGTCAAGCTCTTTCTTTATATCCGCGATATGCTCTTCTGGCGTCTTCTGCAGCTGGTCGGTGCAATGCTTAAGGCTTCCCTTGCAAAGCAGGTTTATGTTCTTGCAGCCGCATTCCTTTATCCAATCCAAAGAAACGCCGCCATCCACAAAGCCAAGCACTTCAACTCTGTTGATATTCCCCTTCTCCTCTGCGGCACGGCAAATCATCTTCACCGCATCCTTCTCACCTTCGGACACACGTGCAGAACCCACCTCCACACGGTCTACCTTGACTTCGTCCAACAGCATGCGCGCTATCAGAAGCTTCTCGTGCGGCAGGAAAGACACTCCGCTGGTCTGTTCGCCATCGCGGAGTGTTGTGTCCATTATCTCAATGCGTACTTGTCTTTGCTTTTCCATAAAAACATTAAGCGTTCTTTTGCTCCCAAGCCTCTATCTTGTCCTTGTTCTCAAGAAGGAAGTCGATATCGTCGAGAGCATTCATCAGGCAATATTTCTTGTAAGCGTTGATGTCGAATTTCTCGCTCTTGCCTGTTGTGAGGTTTGTTACTGTCTGGTTAGGCACGTCCACCTTTACTTCTGCCTTCGGATTCGCCTTTACTGTAGCGAAGAGCTCTGTCTGGAACTCCTTGCTTACGATAACCGGCAGAACGAAGCAGTTGAGCAGGTTGTTGCGGTGGATATCTGCGAAAGACGAAGATATGACCACACGAACTCCGTAGCCGGCAATAGCCCATGCTGCGTGCTCACGCGAACTTCCTGAGCCCCAGTTCTGACCGCCGATGATGATCTCATGAACGCCCTCGCGAGGTGCCTCGCAGAAGTCAGGCTGATTCAGAACGAAGTCGGCAACCGGCTTGTCGTTTGCGTCATAACGCAAATCGTGCATGAAGGCATCGCCGAAGAACTTAGGGTCGCGTGTAGTCGATGCCAAGTAGCGTGCCGGAATGATAAGGTCTGTATTACAATTGTCTATCTCGATTGGAATACATGTTGACTGTATGATATTGAATTTTGCTTTCATCTTTAATTAAAGTTTTCTTGGGTCGGTGATTACTCCTGTTATTGCACTCGCAGCTGCCACAAGTGGTGAGCAAAGAACAGTTCTTGCGCCTGGTCCCTGACGACCAACGAAGTTACGGTTGCTTGTAGAGATTGACAGTTTGCCAGCAGGAACCTTGTCTGGGTTCATAGCCAAGCATGACGAGCATGATGGGAGGCGCAACTCAAAGCCTGCCTCTTCCAGAGTCTTGTCGATGCCCTCTTCTATAATCTGCTTGCGAACGAGCCATGAGCCAGGAACAAGCCATGCGACAACGTTGTCAGCCTTCTTCTTGCCCTTGACAACGCTTGCGAATGCGCGGAAGTCCTCGATACGGCCGTTTGTACATGCGCCAAGGAACACATAGTCAACTGGGTGACCTTCGAGTTTCTCTCCTGGCTTGAACTGCATATACTCAAGCTGGCTCAAGAAGCCTGCCTTCTCTGCCTCAGGAATGCTTTCAAGCGTTGGAATGTTGCCGTCGATGGCAATACCTGCGCCAGGATTTGTTCCGTAAGTGATGCGTGGAGCGATGTCGGCAGCGTTATAAGTAACTTCCTTGTCGAACACTGCGTTGTCGTCGCTCTTCAACTTCTTCCACTCCTCAACGGCCTTGTCCCAAGCCTCGCCCTTAGGAGCGTACTCTCTGCCCTTCAAGTAAGCGAATGTTGTCTCGTCTGGAGCGATGATACCCGCACGGCTACCCATCTCGATAGAAAGGTTTGACAATGTGAGACGACCTTCCATAGACATGTTGCGGATTACCGAGCCGGCATACTCAACAACATAGCCAGTCGCGCCTGAAGTTGTCATCTGAGCCATGATATAAAGAGCCACGTCCTTGGCTGTAACGCCCGGTTGCAACTCGCCCTCTATGTTTATGCGCATTGACTTAGGCTTAGACTGAAGTATTGTCTGGCTGGCAAGCACCTCGGCCACCTCGCTTGTTCCGATACCCATCGCAAGAGCGCCAACCGCTCCGTGAGTTGATGTGTGCGAATCGCCGCAGACAATCGTCATGCCCGGCAGCGACAAACCTTTCTCAGGACCAACAACGTGAATGATTCCGTTGTCTTTCGTTCCCATTGTGAAGTGTGTGATGCCGAACTCCTCGCAGTTCTTCTTCAATGTCTCAACCTGCTTACGACCGATAGGATCGTTGATAACCTCCTGCTGGTCGGATGGCGTATTGTGGTCAGGCATTGCGAAAATATGGTCAGGACGGAAAACCTTGATGCCCTTGTCGCGCAATGTATCAAACGCCTGTGGTGTTGTCACCTCGTGACAGTACAGTCTGTCTATATAAAGTTGTGTTGGGCCGCCCTCTACGGTTTGCACCACGTGTTTGTCCCAAATCTTGTCAAATAAGGTATTCATCTCGTTTGTGTGTATTTAATTGGTTTATCGTTATTTAATTCTGAACTTGTTTATGCAGTCGATATAAGCCTCAACCGAAGCTGTCACGATGTCGGTGTTAGCGCCGAAACCGTAATAGAGGTTTCCGTCATACTCAACCTGCACATGCACCTTGCCGAGGTCATCGCTTCCCTTAGTGATAGCCTGAACAGTGTACTCCTTGAGCACCATCTTTTTCTGTATCACCTTCTTGAGCGCCTTCACTGCCGCATCGACAGGGCCATTGCCTGTGGCTGCCTCCTCGAATTTCTGTCCCGAAATGTCGAGTCCGATGCTTGCCACGCTCTTGAATCCCTTGCCGGTAGTCACCTGCAGATAGTCGAGCGACACTGCGCGAGTGTCCGCTCTGTCGGCGCCAGCCAAAACAAGAATATCATCGTCAGTCACCTCCTTCTTCTGGTCAGCCAGCTTCAGGAACTCCTTATATATCTTGTCGATTTTCTCCTCGTTGTCAATCTTTATGCCGAGCACGCCCATTCTGTACTTCAGCGCAGCGCGTCCGCTTCTCGCAGTCAATACGATAGCATTGTCGTCGAGACCCACATCCTTAGGATTCATAATCTCGTAAGTCTCCACGTTCTTCAACACGCCGTCCTGATGGATGCCGCTGCTGTGAGCGAATGCGTTTCTGCCGACAATCGCCTTGTTAGGCTGCACAGGCATATTCATCAATGAGCTTACCATGCGGCTTGTTGGGCAAATCTTGGTTGTATTGATGTTTGTGTCAATGCCGATGCCCTTGTGACACTTCAGTATCATGGCGATTTCCTCGAGCGAAGTGTTGCCCGCTCTCTCGCCTATGCCGTTGATTGTCACCTCCACCTGGCGCGCGCCGTTCAGCACACCGCTCAAAGTGTTGGCCGTAGCCATGCCCAAGTCGTTGTGGCAGTGAGTCGAAATGATTGCGTTCTCGATTCCCGCTACGTGGTCGCAAAGATACTTAATCTTTTCGCCATATTCGCTTGGCAGACAATATCCTGTAGTGTCTGGTATATTCACCACTGTGGCTCCAGCCTTTATCACAGCCTCGACCACGCGAGCCAGATACTCGTTGTCGGTACGGCCGGCGTCCTCGGCGTAGAACTCCACGTCATCGACGAATTTTCTCGCGTACTTCACGGCAGCCACCGCTCTTTCGATTATCTCCTCGCGGTTTGAGTTGAACTTATATTTAATGTGCGAGTCGCTTGTGCCTATGCCTGTGTGGATTCTCTTGCGCTTAGCGTACTTCAGCGAGTCCACAGCCACATCGATGTCCTTCTCCACAGCTCTTGTCAGAGCGCATATCGTAGGCCATGTCACAGCCTTGGAGATTTCTCTCACCGAGTTGAAGTCACCCGGGCTGGAAATAGGGAATCCAGCCTCAATCACATCAACGCCGAGAGCCTCAAGCTGCTTAGCCACCTGAATCTTCTCCACCGTGTTCAACTGACATCCCGGCACCTGCTCGCCGTCTCTCAATGTCGTGTCAAAAATAAATAATCTGTCGCTCATAATATATTTCGTTTTGTTTTTATTCCTTGTGTTTATAAAATATCAAAGCCCTGCTCTCGATGTCTTCAGGAGAGAAGGGCTGAACCTCTGAAAGATTCACATTTATGCTAACACCGTCAACCTATGCCCGTCTCAGCTCTGTCCTCCTGCGCCAAGCAGAATGATAAGTCGCTGAATTAGAGTTAGATTTAAGGCATTAAATGTCATTGTGTGTGTCTTTCGTTTTTCAAATACGGTGCAAAGATAAATGTCAACATTCATTCTAACAAATAAATTCACAAGTTTTTTATATGCAAAACTTACAATTTAAAAGTTTTCGAGCCGAATTTCTTTGAAATCATAACACAAACCCATTTTTTTCTTTTGATTTCCTTGTTTTGATTTAATTGCCTTTAGATTTCATATCTTTACAAGACTAAAGCACCCACTTTCATGAATATTCTGCACTTATTAAGCTGGATACCAACACCGGAAAACCCGACACTGGGCAATTTCTGCATGCGCATGATTGACGCACTGCCAAAGGACTGCCACTCGGTGATACTCTCTGTATGTGACGGCAAGAACATGGCAAAGCCGTTTGAAATCATAGAAACCAAAGGCGAACGACACACACACGTGCAAATTTTCATTCGTCCGACAAAAATAAAAGCCATACGCAAACTGAAAACACTGCGCATGTACCAAGTCGGACTTAAATACATAAAAAGGCACTTCTTCGAACCTGACCTCATACACCTGCATGTCACTTATCCGACAGGACAAATGGCATTGCTATGGCACTGGCTATACGGCTACAAATACGTGCTCACAGAACATTGGTGCGGCTATCAGCCTCAGAACAGGAACACGCTTACAACATTATTGAAAAGGAAAATCACGACGATAGCCAACAATGCCGCCGTCATCATGCCAGTAAGCCAAAATTTGAAACTATGCATGGAGCAATGCGGCATACACAACCGTTACCACGTGATATACAATCTCGCGGACACAGATCTGTTTAAAATAGGACAGCAAAGCACGCACGAGAAAAAGCGCATGCTGCATATATCCACGCTCCGAGACGATGCGAAAAACTTCAGCGGCATACTGCGCACAGTAGAACGCCTGCACCAACAACGCAACGACTTCGAGCTTCACGTCATTCACGACTACGAAGCCACAGAGTTCAAATCGTTCGTACAGAAGCATGGACTCTCGGACTGCGTAATATTCCACGGGCCAAAAACTTCAGCCGAAATTGCGCAAGCCTATCAAAAAGCCGACTTCCTCGTTATGTTTTCAAACTACGAGAATCTGCCATGCGTCATAGTGGAGGCTTTCGCAAGCGGAGTACCAGTCCTAAGCACCAACGTCGGCGGCATACCAGAAATACTCTCGCCTGAGAGAGGCGTCATGATACAACCCGGCGACGAGGACGCGCTTCTGCAAGGCATGAACTCACTGCTCGACCACTGCCACGAATACGACCGCGAAGCCATACGCACATACGCAATAGAGCACTTCGCCGCACAAAACATCGGACAGCAGATTTTCGACGTGTACCTGGAGGCGAGCAAGCAACAATGAGCGTGAGAAGTTGTGGCAGCCTTGATATTATTGTCCTATTTACCACAAAATTTTAAAGTTTTCAAGCCGAATTTCTTTGAAATCATAACACAAACCCATTTTTTTCTTTTGATTTTCCTCGTTTTGATTTAATTGCTTTCAATAATTACAGCAAATCCACAAGAAATATCCATATATATAGTTTTCACAATGCTCCCAGTATAAAGTTTATTGCGTTGTCATTATTGTAGTTAAAAAGAAATTCAGTTACATTTGCTTACTTATAACCTCAAAGAACACACGATGAGCAAAGGTTTCAGCGAAAATACTCGAGTACAAGTACCAGCAGCTCTACATTTGTGCAAACTTGGCTATACATATCTTGACAACATTGCGGCTCTTGACACTGCCACAAATATCATTGTTGATGTTTTTCTTGAATCTGTAAAGAGGTTGAATCCTGATATTTCAGGAGCAAATGTGTCTATGCTTTTCTCCAAGATTGTAAGCATTGCCAATAACGACGACCTTGGAAGAGAATTTTACCAAATGTTATCTGCAAATAGTGGCATCAAACTCATTGATTTTGACAATCCCGACAACAATGTTTGGCATGTCACTACAGAACTTCCTTGCGAAAACAAAGAGACTGACGACAATTTCCGTCCCGACATCACCTGCTTTGTGAATGGTTTGCCTCTGGCCTTCATCGAAGTGAAGAAGCCCAACAATCATGAAGGTATTCTTGCTGAGCGCGAACGCATCAATAGGCGCATGAGCAAGAACTGTTTCCGTCGCTTCTTCAACATCACACAGCTGATGATATTTTCCAACAATCAGGAGTACGACAACGAGAATCGCGTGCCCATACAAGGTGCGTTCTATTGCTGTTCGGCCAAGGGTAAGGCATTCTTCAATGTGTTCAGGGAAGAAGACAAGCGTTTTGTCAGCGACTATCCTTATGTCGAATTGTCCGACGAAACAGAGAACATGGTGCTGAAACACCGCAACTGTGTTGTCATCAAGAATTTGGAGGAATACCACACCAACAAACGTGTTGACACACCGACCAACCGTATCCTTACCTCCATGCTCAGCCGCGATAGATTCCTGTTCCTGCTCCGCTATGGCATTGCGTACGTTGAGAAGAAAGTCGATCTGGAAGATGGCACCCAAGGCACGGTGTTGCAGAAGCACATCATGCGCTATCAGCAATTATTTGCATCATACGCAATACGCAGTACACTCGACAAAGGGGTGAAAAGCGGTATCATTTGGCACACACAGGGTAGCGGCAAGACTGCATTGGCCTATTATTCCGTAAGAAGTCTGACTGATTATTTTGCCAAACGTAATACCATCGCCAAATTCTATTTCATCGTTGACCGCATCGACCTGATGGAACAGGCGACAGACGAATTCGCCGCCCGAGGTCTTGTCGTCCGCAATGCCAAGAGCCGCGACGAGTTGATGAGCGACATTAGCAACACAGCCATTACCGCCAATAGCGACGGCAAACTTGAAATAATGGTTGTCAACATACAGAAGTTCAAGGAGGACAAGGCTAAAGTCAAAATCGACGGCAACTACAACACGCACCTTCAACGCATATTCTTCATCGACGAAGCCCATCGAGGCTACAATCCACAAGGCAGTTTCTTAGCCAATCTGCTCGAAGCCGACAAGGACGCCGTAAAGATTGCGCTTACAGGAACCCCACTCCTGAAAGAAGAGCGTGAGTCTTGGCGTGTGTTCGGCAAGTACATACACACCTACTATTATGACAAGTCGATTGCCGACGGTTACACCCGCAAATTGATGCGAGAGCCTGTAGAAACCATTTACAAAGAGAAAATAGAAAGCATATTGGATGAACTGGCAGGTAGTGTTGAAGTCAGAAGAAGTGATATTGACCGAAATAAAATCATAGAGCACGAGAGCTACCTCAATGCTCTGCTTGATTACATAGTCAACGACTTCTGGCGTTTCCGTATCGAGCAAGCAGATGACACCGTCGGCGCTATGATTGTATGCAAGACCAATCCTCAAGCCCGTGAACTCTATCGACTGTGGCAAGAACGCTTCAGTAAAACAAGAATGGTGGTTCCACAATATAATAAAGAGATGAAGACAGCAGCAGAACCGACAACGACGCCATACGGCAATAAGCCGCTGACCGCTTCGCTCATCCTGCACGACGAAGGTGACAAATTGGAGCGCAAAGAATACATAGACGGATTCAAAAAATTGATGGACGTCGATGTCTTGATTGTCAACAAGATGCTGCTGACTGGTTTCGATGCGCCGCGCCTGAAGAAACTCTACCTTGGCCGCTCTCTTGACGGACACGACCTCTTGCAAGCATTGACCCGAGTAAACCGTCCATATAAGGATTTCAGGTATGGCTATGTGGTTGATTTCGTGAACATCAAGGAAAACTTTGACGCAACAAACGACAGATATTTGCGAGAACTAAATCGCACTTCCGATGAAGACACGCCTAAAGAAAACCCGATTGGCGAGGTTGTGCTGGTTGACAAGGAAGAGGTGATGGAAAAGATCCAGAACATCAAGAGTCTGTTATTCAACTATACAACAGACAACATGGAAGAGTTTCGCAAGGAGATCGACGATGTGGAGAACAAAGACAGCCTCTATGAACTTCGAAACACACTGCAAGAAGCCAAATCAATGATTAATCAAGTGCGTTCTTTCGGTGATGAAGAAACAAAAGAAAAGCTGAATAAGTTGCCTATAGGCACCATTCCAACTTTAATCACAGAGGTCACGCATCGTATTGAGCGCATCAACCTCCTTGAAAACACCGAACACAAAGCCGATGTTTCTGGTATCATCAACGTAGCTCTTTCTGAACTGGACTTTGAGTTCAAGAAAGGAGTTTCTGAAGAATTACGCATAATAGTCAACGACATCAAGGAACGTTGCGAACGTGTACAAGCCGAGTTTGAGGCGAACTTCGACCCGAAGGAAGAGAAGTTCGTCATATTAGCTGATGAATTTCGTGAATACTTCCGCAAAAAAGGATTCGTGCCTCAAAGCACCCAAGAGGCAAAGGAAAGCATCGACTACATGGATGGCGTAATGAAGAAGATTCGTGAAATCAACAAACGCAACAATATGTTGAAGAGAAAATACAAGGGTGATGAGCGTTTTGTTCGCATACATAAACGCATAGAGGAGACAAACCAGCTGCGCGAAAAACCGATTATCTCCAAACAAGAATATGAGATTGCCGAGAATCTTGCAAATATGAAGAATGACATTGACAATATGCTGTTCCTCAACATCAACATATTGAACAATGAGGAAGCTTTCAAACGCGATATTCTTGCCATCATCGGCAAAGAACTGATAAGCATGAATATAAGAGCCGATTTACAAGACCGCAAATACATAAACAATCTTATTACATCCGAATATCTCGGACAATACAACTCGCATATTAAATAACCGAATTATGAGCAACACAAACATAACAGAAGCAACGATTGCACTGATTGATTCATTGAAGAGCACCACAGGCACATTCGGCTTGGCAGGAACTGGCAGTGAATACAAGATTGTCACTGAAATGTTCCTATACAAGTTCTTCAACGACAAGTTCGGCTACGAAGCCAAGCGCGACCAAATATATGGTCCACGCCTCTCGAAAGCTGAGAAATGGGATGCGGAATATGACACTTTCACAGAAGAGGAAGTAGAAGACCTGTTCAGTTATCTGCCTGCATCCGTACCACGCCTGAAGCCAGAGCATACGCTGTCGCATCTGTATAATTCCGCCACCCAAGGCGACTTCTCCACAATGCTCGACGCTACACTGATAGACATTGCCAATGTCAATGCAGAAACTTTCTCTGTCACAACCTCTGGCAAAAGCAAAGTGAACATATTCAGCTCCATAACAACGTATGTTACCGACACTCAGAAACGCGACGAGTTTGCCAAGTCGCTGATGCGCAATGTGGCATCGTTCAACTTCGAAGATGTCTTTGACGAGAAATACGATTTCTTCTCTGGCATATTTGAGTACCTGCTGAAAGGATTCAACAATGCCGGTGGCGGCAAATATGCCGAATACTACACGCCTCGCGCCATCGCACAAGTCATGGCACGTCTATTAGTAGGAAACAACAACGACCTGCGCGGAATCACATGCTACGACCCGTCAGCAGGCACTGGCACGCTGCTCATGGCGCTGGCTCACCAAGTGGGAGAAGACCGATGCTCCATCTACAGCCAAGACATATCCGAGAAGTCGAGCGAGATGCTGCGCTTGAATCTTATTCTGAACAACCTTTCTGCTTCACTGCCAAACGTCGTGCAAGGCAACACGCTTACCGAGCCGTCGCACAAAGAGACAAACGGCACGCTGAAGAAGTTCGACTTCATCGTGTCCAATCCTCCATTCAAACTTGATTTCCCTGAATATCGCGACACATTGGCTTCTGACTCCGTACGTTTCTGGGCAGGAGTGCCTAAATCCGTCACCAAGATTGACCCAAACAAACCCAAGATGGCCATCTACACATGCTTCTTGCAGCATGTGCTAAACTCATTGAAGCCAACAGGAAAGGCTGCCGTGGTTATTCCTACAGGCTTCATCACGGCAAAGAGCGGTGTTGAGAAGAAAGTGCTACAGCGTATAGTTGACGAGCGTTGGGTGTATGGCTGTATATCCATGCCAAGTAATGTATTTGCAACAACTGGTACTAACGTCTCGGTTATCTTCTTCGACAAGTCGGCAAAATCAGACAAGGTGATTCTTATTGATGCCTCAAAACTTGGTGAAGAATACAAGGAGGGAAATAATCAGAAACGACGCCTGCTTAACCATGAGGTGGATCTGATTGTCAATACCTTCAACGAGAAGAAAGCTGTCGAGGATTTCTCCGTGACTGTGACATACGATGAAATCAAGGAGAAGAACTACAGTCTGTCTGCTGGTCAGTATTTTGACATCAAGATTGAGTATGTGGATATTACCGAGGAAGAGTTTAACAAGCGCATAGACAACTATATGGAAACCCTCGAAAAGCAGTTTGAGGAAAGCCACAAACTGGAAAGAGAGATAATGTCACAATTGAAGAAACTACGTTTTGACAAATGAGCAATATCGCCGATTTTATAGAGAGTCTTAATAGCTATGCTGGTCTATTCTCGCTTTTAGCGGTAGTAGCGGCGATTGTCGTTCCTTTCATCATTCACAGGATAGAGCGTAAATCACAAAGGCAAGCGATGAAGGATGAATTGGAAGCTATGCAGGAATCCGCACGTTTCCCAATGACTTGCGGCGAACGCGAACAGTACGTGAAAATGAGCAAATTGGAGAAGGGATTGAATAGAAAGTGAACTAAGGAACCCAAAAAGAAAAACTTGTATTTATGAAATTACTATCCTTTTCAGAAAGATACGGCTACACAAAACCATCAGATGTTATCATAAGAGAAAAAATAACACCTGAGATACAAAATGCGATATGCTCATGTTTTGATAGATTACCACGCACTATTTCTATTAATAACATATGGGAAGATTGCAAACTATTAATAGACAAACATTTGTGGAGTAAATTCTTAAATAAAAGAGAAGCCGATATTTATGAAGGCAATAGATATTATGAAGTTTTCACCCCATTCATAGAAGACAAAAATAACAAGTGGTTTGAAAAATTGAATTTGGTGGAATCTGCAATTACTTTTTTATATAACACTGATAAACAAAACCACACCTACCCCAAGGGCACAAGTAAAAATTTCATAGACGATCTAAACTCGGAATTTGAACGTTTAAACTTTGCATACCACATAATTGGCACTGAAATCGTAGAAATAAGTTCCGAGGAAGAAATCAAAACAATAGAAACCGCAATGCAAGAGTCTCAGAATAACATCAAGACTCACTTGTGCAAAGCTTTAGAATTATATGCCCAAAGACCAGAAGCCGATTATCGCAACTCTATAAAGGAATCCACTTCAGCTGTGGAGGCTTGTTGCCGCAAGCTAACTGGAGAAAACTCTTTAGGAAAAGCACTGAGCAAATTGGAAAAGAACGGAGTATATATCCCACAAACGCTTAAGAACGCATTTGAAAAATTATACGCTTATACAAACGATGGTGACTCTGGCATTCGCCACGCACTGATGGATGAAACTGCATCATACGTTCCAGGCTCTGCAGAAGCTTATTTTATGTTAGTATCTTGCAGTGCATTCATAAACTATCTGAACAGGAAAACACAATGGAACTGAAAAAATATAAATTAGGAGAGATTTGCGACTTGAATTTATCATCATTAAAGTCTTCTGACAGGATGGATGATATTTTGTATCTCGATACAAGTAGCATTACGGAAAATGCTATTTCGGGATTTCAAGTCGTTACGCGACAAAGTGCGCCAAGTAGGGCTCAGCGAAAAGTTAAGCATAATACAATTATTTTTTCAACTGTTCGCCCAAATCAAAACCATTTTGGAATAATGCGTAATCCTCAAAACAATCTTATTGTGTCATCAGGATTTACAACATTGGATATAAAGAATCCTGATGAATTTGATGCTGATTATGTGTATTATAAACTTACACAACCAAGAACCGTTAATTATTTGCATACACTTGCCCAAAATTCGGTTTCGGCGTATCCATCAATTAATCCTGATGATATAGGTAATTTGATGTTTGAGTTTCCCTCCCTCGACCATCAGCGTCGCATAGCCTCAGTTCTATCGTCGCTTGATTCCAAAATCTCCCTCAACCGCCGTATCAACTCCAAACTCGAAGCCCTCGCCAAGCAGTTATACGACTATTGGTTTGTGCAGTTTGATTTTCCCGATGCCAACGGCAACCCTTACAAATCGTCCGGCGGCAAAATGGTGTGGAATGATGTGCTAAAAAGAGAAATTCCCGAGGGATGGGAGGTGAAAAGACTGGGTGATGTATTAGGAAAACTGTCATCAGGTAAAAGACCAAAGGGAGGAATAGACAAAGCGTTAAAAGATGGAATACCTAGTTTAGGTGCTGAATGTATAGATGATTTGGGCGTGTTCGATTACGGATCGACACCTTACTTGCCTTTTTCATATAGAGATTCAATCACCACAGGAATAATTGAAAATAAGGATATTCTTGTTTATAAAGATGGTGCATATGTAGGTAAAACCACACTGTTTCAAGATGGTTTTCCTTTCGAGTTCGCTTGTGTAAATGAACACGTGTTCTTGATTCATGCCAAAGACGAAAACCTTCAAGAATATCTTTTGTTTACTCTTAAGACCCCTACATATTATGAGATGATGCAAAAATTCGGCAAGGCAAAGGCAGCACAGCCCGGTTTAAACCAAGATGATATTTGTCGTATTTCATTTTTAGCACCAGAAACAACAATACTGAAAAAATTCAGAGAATTAGTAGAAGTACCATTCCACCTCATCTTTAGCCAATCTTCAGAAATTGCAACTTTGACTAAGCAGCGCGACGAACTCCTGCCGCTGCTGATGAACGGTCAGGTAACAATGAAATGAAATTTGTCATAAAAAGAATTAAGATTATATTTGCACCTGAAAAATATTAACCTATAAGTTAATCACTGTGGAAATAATCAGTATATTTGCACCATACTTATATAGTATTCAATACGACTCCCAAGAAGAGGATGAATACACACGATTGCTATACACAGAATGGAATGATGTGGAAAAAATACTTGCTTTTATGCAAGAAAACAAAAATGTCTTAGAAGAAAACAGCACATGGAATAGCATAAATGATCCCTATCTAGCAATAAATCAAGTCATACAAGAAGCGGATGAATTAAGACAAAAGTTCCAAGAATTAAAAGAAAACACTCAAATTTGCAAACAGCCAGACTTTGACAATCATTTCAAATATTTGAATGGAAAATATAAATACCTATATGAGTTAATTCCAATGAAATCATATGGCTGTGGAAGACCATCTCTATTACGGATATATGCAATAAAATTAGGCACCAACAAATACTTAATAACAGGAGGCGGAATAAAGCTCTGTGACACAATACAAGATTCACCAGGAATAAAGGACCATGCACTACAAAACATAGATAGGGTAAGAAGTTTCTTAATAGAGAACGACATCGACGAAGAGGACCTTTAACAACCAACTAAAAAACACAGGAAAAATGGCATTCAATTTAGATAAACTTCAAGCGATAGCAAAACCTCGCTCTGAAAACAGCATCAAAAAGGAAAATTTCTGGAACGAAAACAAAGAATGGCTGGTACGTTCTAAAGAAATTGCTTTGGCTGTACGTTTCTATTTAGAAGAACAAAAACTAACTCAACTTGCATTAGCTGAGAAAATGGGAGTTTCCGCTCCATATATAGCTAAAATAATGAAAGGCAATGAAAATCTTACATTAGAGACAATTTGCAAGTTGGAGAAAATACTGAATGAAACCTTAATAACAACAGCAAAGCCATATCAAATTCAGATTTTACCTATTCAATACACAAAAATAGAATTCCAAAAATCAGAAGCCGAAAAATCTAAAAAGATAAAGAAAACACTTTCTGAAAGTTGGTGTGCAAGCGCCAATGCCGTAGCATAATTATCATGGAAAAACAACTACACTACAGATATTCTAAGATTACCCTTGATGAATTTGCATTATTAGAAGAAACATGTGATGCAAAAGCAAGCATTAATTTCAATAATGAAATCCAATTTAACTTTGACACAAAATCAGGGGTTGTTCAATGCGTTGACACACTGACTGCCAAACAGAATGAAAAAAAACTGTTCAAAATTAGTGTTAGTGCCTATTTTCAAATTAAACCAGAAGATGTCACTTCATTAAAAACAGGCAACAAATACACAATACCAATAGGAATCCTGATTCAGTTTGCTTCGTTAAACTATGGTACACTTCGAGGCGTGTTATTTTCAAAACTCCAAGACACTATGTTTAATTTCATAGTTGTCCCTCCGTTGTATATGCAACAGATAATAAAAGAGCCTTTTGTTGTAGAAGAAAAGTAACAATGATGGAAGCCACCACTAAAATGACCCAGCCCAGCCGTTTTTCAATAGGCTGGGCTTTTTCTTTTAACATCAATCTTGACAGGTTATAGTAAAAAACTATTTTTCCAAAAGCTTCCCTCTTACACTTTCTGTTATTTATCTTTGCACATAACCCAACCACAAACACATGCCAAAGAGCAACTCACTACCAGTTTACAGCCTGCAGAGCTTCAGCAAGAAGGACAAAGGCGGCAGAGCCTTCCAGGCCGAGGTGTTCGACGCCAACCGACACTTCGCCGTGCGCTACCCCCACCGCCACGACTTCTTCGAGGTGCTGTATCTGAAGCAGGGTTCGGGCTACCACATCATCGACTCCAACAAATACGAGATAAAGCCGCCGTGCGTGTTCTTCATGTCGCCCGGACAGGCGCACCGACTAGAGCTCTCGCACGACATCGACGGGTTCATATACATCTTCACTTCGGAATTCTACCAATTAGGCAAGAGCAACGAGAACTCACTGCTGGAGCTGCCGTTCTTCTTCACGCTGCAGCAGACCAACCCGCCGCTGATAATCAACAGCCCGTCGGACAAGACGTTCATCGAGTCGCTATTCGTGAAAGCCACGCTCGAAGCGCTGAAGACCGACTACTCCACCTCGCTGATGCACGCCTACCTGAACCTGATACTCGCCTACTTAGCGCAGCTCTACACCGTGGAATCGACCACGATGCCCAAAGGCAAGGGGCACCTGCTGGTGAAGAAATTCTACCAGCTGATAGAGGAAAACTACCAGAACAACTACAACGTGAACCAGTACGCCGATATGCTGCACGTCTCGCCCACATACCTGACGCAGACCACAAAAAGCCTGACCGGCAAGACATCCAATGAGATACTGCACGACAAGCTGATACTCGAAATCAAGCGCCTGCTGACACAGACCACGCTCGACGTACAGGAAATCTCCGCCATGCTTAACTTCGCCGACCAGTCGTATTTCACCAAATTCTTCAAAAAGGCGACAGGCGAAACTCCGCTCAAATTCCGCAACTTAACACAGGAATAAACACCCGCAAAAACCGCGGTGTTTTGAAAATTACCATTTTTTATAAGAGATTTCATAATAAGGCTCATTTTTATTGCCTTACTTTGCGGTATTCATTGAAAGAAAATGACAATCTAATATTTTATAAACTTAATAAACATGGCAAATTATTTTGACACACTCTCATTGAGAGGCAAGCTGGAGCAGCTTGGAAAGTGCGAGTTCATGAGCCGCGACGAGTTCAAGGACGGAGTTAACGCTCTCAAGGGCAAGAAAATCGTTATCGTGGGCTGCGGCGCACAGGGTTTGAACCAAGGTCTTAACATGAGAGACTCAGGTCTTGACATCTCTTACGCACTCCGCGAGAGCGCAATCAAGGAGAAGCGCGCTTCTTACAAGAACGCTACAGAGAACGGCTTCAAGGTAGGAACTTACGAGGAGCTCATCCCAACAGCTGACCTCGTGCTGAACCTTACTCCAGACAAACAGCACCACAACGTTATCAAGAGCATCATGCCGCTGATGAAGAAGGGCGCGGCTCTCTCATACTCACACGGTTTCAACATCGTCGAGGAGTTCGAGCAGATCCGCAAGGACATCACTGTAATCATGGTTGCGCCTAAGTGCCCAGGTTCAGAGGTAAGAAACGAGTATGTTCGTGGATTCGGCGTGCCTACACTGCTGGCTGTTCACCCAGACAACGACCCTGAAGGAAAGGGATGGGCATGGGTTAAGGCTTACGCTGCTGCAACAGGCGGCCACCGTGCAGGATGTCTCCGTTCTTCATTCGTAGCCGAGGTTAAGTCAGACCTCATGGGCGAGCAGACAATCCTCTGCGGTATGCTCCAGACAGGTTCGCTCCTCTGCTTCGACAAGATGGTGGAGAAGGGCATCGACCCTAAGTACGCTTCTAAGCTGATTCAGTACGGATGGGAGATCATCGGCGAGGCTCTGAAGTTCGGCGGTGTAACCAACATGATGGACCGTCTTTCTAACCCTGCAAAGATCAAGTGCTTCAAGCTCAAGAACGAGATGAAGGACATCATGCGTCCACTGTACCAGAAGCACATGGACGACATCATGTCAGGCGAATTCTCAAAGACTATGATGGAAGACTGGGCTAACGACGACGTCAAGCTGCTGACTTGGAGAAAGCAGACTGGCGAGACAGCATTCGAGAAGACTCCTAACACAGACCAGCACATTTCTGAGCAGGAGCACTTCGACAACGCAGTTCTGATGGTGGCTATGGTTGCCGCTGGCGTTGAGCTCGCATTCGAGACAATGACCGCTTCAGGCATCAAGCCAGAGTCAGCATACTACGAGTCACTCCACGAGGTGCCATTGATCGCTAACACAATCGCCCGCAAGAAGCTCTACGAGATGAACCGCATCATCTCCGACACTGCTGAGTACGGCTGCTACCTGTTCGACAACGCTTGCCGTCCATTGTTGAAGGACTTCATGGCTAAGATCGACGTTGACGTGATAGGCAAGAATTACAACGAGGGCAAGGATGGTTCAGTTGACAACATGGAGCTCGTTCAGGTTAACGAAGCAATCCGCAACCACCCTATCGAAATCGTAGGACGCAAGCTTCGTGGCTACATGTCAGACATGAAGAAGATCACTTTCGGAGAGTAATTCAACGAAACTGAAATACAGAGAAAAGGATGACGCAGTTGCGTCATCCTTTTTTATTGCCCCCTGCCAAGCTATTTTTCTTTATCTTTGCCACAAAACGTAACCACCATGCTTCAAGACAAGATATTCTACACTCCGGACATAACGCCCAACGACAAGACACACACGCTGCCTCAGGAAGAATCGCAACACGCCGTCAAGGTGCTGCGCATGACATCGGGCGACCGCATCTCGCTTGTGGACGGGCAAGGCAATGCCTACGACGCCGTCATCACCAATCCGCACCAGAAGCGATGCGAGGTGGAGATACTGTCGGTGGAGAGCAACGTGGGCGCGCACCCCTACCGACTGCACATAGCCATAGCGCCGACCAAGCTCAACGAGCGCATGGAGTGGTTTCTGGAGAAATGCACCGAGATAGGCATCGACGAGATAACACCGATACTCACGGCACACTCCGAGCGTAAGGAACTGAAGAACGAGCGCATGGAGAAGATAATCGTGGCGGCGATGAAGCAGAGCCAGAAGGCGTTCAAGCCGGTGCTGAACGAGATGACTCCGGTCAAGAAGCTCATCGAGCAAGCCACCGAGCAGCAAAAGTTCATCTGCCACTGCCATCCGGGCGACAAAACGCCGCTGAAGGACTGCGCCAAAGGCGGAAGCGTGCTGGTGCTGATAGGTCCGGAGGGCGATTTTTCGGAGGACGAGGTAGCGCTCGCCGAGAGCAAAGGCTTCAAGCCATGCTCATTAGGCGCGTCACGTCTGCGCACCGAGACTGCCGGCATTGCCGCTTGCCACACAGTGGAGCTGATAAACGAATAATCAAAAGGCAAAAAAACGGCGTTTTTTATGCTGTAAAACATTGTGTAAAAGAATATGAAACGCCTATAAAAACGGATTTAGTTTGCTATCTTTGTGCTGATATGGGCTTTCCCCAACCAACAGCACAACATGATGACTAACTTTAAACACATAATCGCAGCTTCGGCGATTTTAATCACATCACTCACAGCAAACACATACGCTGCAACACGCCCTGCACTCGAGAACACTCCTGTGGGATTCGGCGCGGCTGGCGCTACTGGAACTTACGGAATCCCTGTTTGCAACCTCGATGGAACATTCGGAGCACCAACCGGATTCTCAATCTACACTTGTTCTTCTCTTGAAGAAATCAACTCACACAAGGCGAACAACACAATCATCCTTGTCAATCCTGGAACATACGGCACAGGAGCAAGAAGCACAAGCGCAACTAACGACCTTGAAATCAACGGACTCACAAACTTCAGCATCATCGGTCTTGGCGGCGTGACATTCAAGAAAGTCACTATCAAAGGAACGTGCGAGAACGTGCTTATCCGAAACATATCAGTCAAGGGTTTCGCATACGACGGAATGCCAATCACCGCAAGCGGACACATCTGGATAGACCATTGCACCATAGGCGACGACGTAACATCAACCAACAAGGAGAAACCAGACGGCGCGATGGACATCTACTCAAACTCAAATCTGTACCTGACCATCTCGTGGACCAAGATACAGAACCACTGGAAGACATCGCTCCACGGCAAGGACGACGGCGACAACGGCTCTACAAAGCGAAACATAACCCACTACCGCAACTATTATTACAACACGCACCAGCGTACGCCTCGTATCCGCGGCGGAAGGACACACATTCTCAATTGCTTGTATGAGAACAACGGATTCGGCAGAACAGCTAACATGACAAGCAGCGAGTACGACATGGCTAAGTCCATGATTTACAAGGATGACGGCGAGTATCTGAAGAACCGCCTCGTGGTTTCCGACGGTTACGCCATCATGGCTACCAACAACTCGGACGTTGTGGTTGACTCATGCTTCTTCTTCGATGTCAGATGGCCTATCTGCGTGTCACGTCCATGCGACGAGTTCACAGCCAAGTACGGCGACTTGCAGTCACCCGACATCTGCAACGGCTGCGTGAAGTCAAGAACAGCAAACGCAGGAAACAAGTACTGCCGCCAGACCGGCAACGGATATTACGACCTCGGACTGCCTAACCAAATCACAGTGAAGAAAGACACTGTCTCTTGTCCAAGCGGCGCATGCGAGACAATGACCGTTCCGCTGGACTACTCGTACATCGACAAGTACGGCGACACACGCTACGTCATAAACCCAGGCATGCTCAACCCAGGCAAGCGCTCTATCAAGTTCGACGAATACTTGCCGGAAAGCGCATTCAATCCTGGCGCGATAGCAGGATACTTCCCTGCAGGATACAGCCCACTGACCAACGTTGAGGTAAGAGAAGTCGTTTCGGCATACGCAGGAGCCGACACCTACGACATGCACTACTGCACTGCCGCAGAGCCTACGCTCACACTGACTTCCGGCTCGCTGAACCAGACCAACGTGACAAGCATAACGCCTATCGTCTTCACATGGGGCGGCGGAGCCACTGGTGTAAGAATCAGCGGAATACCTGACGCTAACATAACAATCAACGAAGGCGCCAAGACAGCCACCATTAGCGGAACGCTCGTCACAACAGCCAACTACGTAGTGACGACCATCGGCGGAAGCGGCGAGGCTGTGGCATACGTCGGAACATTATCAACCGACGGCAACACATACAACGTCGAGGATTACGACGGCACTGCCCCTGTAGGCGGCTGCGACAAGATGGTGGACATAACGCTGACTGTCACTACAGCCGGAACATACGAGCTGGCGGTATTCAACGGAGGCACGAAAGTGAAGTCTGTAATGACCAACGCTTTCGGCACAGGCAAGACTTCAGTATTCTTCTCGGCTGAGGACCTCGACAGCGGAGAATACACATACAAACTGCTGAACGGCGCATCCGTAGTCGATGGACAGACAGGTGTCATAACAGTACCATAAACAAGACAGAAACAAAAAACACATAATATATGAAGGTATTTTACAAAATCACATTAGCTCTATTTATGGCGATTGCACCATTGGCTGCATCGGCATACACATTCGAAGACTTCGACTCCAGACCTATCGGCTTTGCCGGACTCACGGGAACTTATGCAATGCCAGTCTGCAACAACGGCACATGGGAAGCCCCTGCGGGATATACGCTCGTAACGGTCAACAACTCAACAGACCTCGCTTCTGCCATAGGAAATAACAAGATAATTCTTGTTGAAGCCGGAACATACGCATCAAAAGTGACCATAGACGGAAAAACAAATCTTACCATTTTAGGTCTTGGAGGTGTTAAGTTCACTGGCGGATTCACCATAAAGGGTTCTTCAAGCAATATCCTGTGCCGTAACTTCTCCGTGATGGAATACACAGGTGATGGTTTCGACATAACTGGTGCTGCCACTAATATCTGGCTTGACCACCTGACCATAGGCTGGGCAACAACATCTTCAAACAAGGAGAAGCCAGACGGAGCCATGGACTTCACAAGCAATAGCGGTACTGTTTACATCACTTTGTCATGGTGCAAGGTAATGAACACATGGAAGACTTCGCTCCTCGGTAGCGGCGACAGCGACGGAGCTTCAACAAGCGGTCCGCGCCACGTGACATACTACTGCGACTACTTCTACAACACCGACCAGCGCACACCACGTATCCGTGGAGGCGAGACTCACGTCCTCAACTGTCTTTACGAGAACTGCGGATGGGAGCGTCCTGTGTCATTGACAGCGAGCGAGCACGAGTGGGCTGAAAAAGGACATATCGAAGTGGACCGTGAGTACCACGCCGACCACCTTCTCAACTGCGTAGGGTATGGCATCATGGCGGCTAAGGCAGCCAATTTGAATGTTGACTCATGCTTCTTCCTCGATGTTATGTGGCCAATACTTGTGTCAAGACCATACGCTGATTTCAGAGCAAAATTCGGTGACTTGCAGTCAGCCGACATAAACAACGGAGGAAATACAAGTACCTTGGGCGATGGAACTGTCATAAGCCACTCTAAGAGAAACGCGGCAGGCAACGGCGGTTGCTACGCAGTGCGCCAGAGAGGCAACGGCTACAGCGACCTTGGACTCTCCGACAAGATAAAGGTCAAGACATACCCTATCGACTACGATGCGACAACAAAC
The DNA here is from genome assembly GCA_017937025.1 of Paludibacteraceae bacterium. GTDB lineage: Bacteria > Bacteroidota > Bacteroidia > Bacteroidales > Paludibacteraceae > UBA4363. The sequence continues at coordinate 148,054 of JAGBEJ010000012.1, forward strand.
CCAGCGATATATGTTCCGCTGGACTACACAATGACATATTATGGCGTTGAGCACACTGTTATCAAGCCAGAGATGCTGAACCCTGGCAAGCGCTCAATCAAGTTCGACGACTACAACGCAAGCAACGCATGGGATCCTGCATCAATCGCAGGCTACTACCCTGCCGACTACACTCCGCGCACATCGGACGAGGTCCGTTCTTTCGTTGCAGCATACGCAGGAGCAGACACATACTCAATGACATGCTCATCCACTCCGATAGCTGCGCCAACACTGACATACACAGGAGACCTCACACAGTCCAACTTCACTACAATCTCTCCTATCGTGTTCACATGGGGCGGCGGCGCTGAGGACGTTGTCGTGACTGGCATTCCTGCAGCAAACATGACAAAGAACATGGGCGCAAAGACGCTTACAATAAGCGGAACAACAGAAGGACTGCTCGACTACACTGTAACAACCACAGGCGGAAGCGGAGCCGGTGTTTCTTACTCTGGAACATTGACTCCTAAAGCATGGTCGGCATTCTCATGCCCGGCTATGGTGAACGTAGAGATTACAGTCGCTGCGGCTGGCAGCTATGAACTCGCCATCTACAACGGAGGCACTAAGGTCAAGACTATCTACAACGGAGCTTGGGGCGCAGGAAAGAGCAGCATAATGTTCTCTGTCGGCGACCTGGACAGCGGCAGCTACACATATAAACTGACTAACGGCAGCGGCGATGTCGTGAACTCTCAGACCGGCTCTGTAGATGTGCCTTAAGCACAAATGACAAACATCAGACTTAAAATCATTCTTTATTGCGGACTTGCTCTCCTCGCCTCGTGCGAGGAATACAAGTCCGTAATTCCTGATACGGCGGTATATGTGGAGCGGAATCCTCTTGTTGATGCAGACGCCCTGCAGCTGAATGTGGCTGGCGGCTTCGACGAGATAAAGAAAGCGACAAAGCAGACCGATAGGCTTGGATACGCCGGCATACTCATATACCACGGATTAGACGACGAGATTTACGCTTTCGACCTCGCCTGCACAAAAGAGGTGAAGCGGACAGTTAGAGTCGTGACCGACAGCCTTGTCACAGGTCAAGCCGTTTGCCCTGTGTGCGGCTCGGTGTTCAACGTCGCCTACGGGTCGGGAAACCGTCTGAGCGGCGATGCGCCAGAAGGACTGAGACGATACCGAGTCAGAATGGTCGTGGGCAGCATCATCGTAACCAAAGATTAAGTGTTATAAAAATTAACAGAAGCCATTCCTTTCTGGAGTGGCTTTTTCTTTTTGTATTCGGCATTTTTTGCATAAAAAGCATTGTTTTACAGCAGAAATTCCGTGTTAATAATATGCTGAAAAACATATTTTTACAGCATAAAATCGCATTGTGCCCATATTCAAGGAAGAAAAACAATAAGTACTTTTGACACATTGCGAAATTGAATTTTCGCAGACCTTAAAACTTATACAAAAAACACAAAAGCTTATGAGGAATTTTCTACTATCCTTCTTAACATTATTGACCTTATCATTAGCCTGCGAGGCGCAGAACTACTGCCTAACAGCACCTATTGGCTATGGCAGAAGCGCAACCGGAGGCACAGGCAAGGCCATAACTTTGGTGACAAACCAGACTGGATTGCAAAACGCCATTAAGAATGGTAATGGCATCTACATCATTACCACAAACATCACAGTCAGCACGCACCTCTCTGGCAGCGGATCTAATTACACATTATTAGGTCTTCCTGGCGTGAGACTGATAAACAACACCCAGAACTCTTCAAACTCTGGTATCCTCTACCTCAAGGGTTCAAACATAATCATTAGAAACCTCATATTCGAAGGCCCTGGCGCTTATGACTGCGACGGATGGGACAACCTCTGTTTCGACGGAGTGAAAAATGCATGGGTTGACCACTGCGATTTTCAAGACGGATGCGACGGCAACTTCGACAACAAAGGCAAAACCGACAACATATCTGTGACATGGTGCCGTTTCCGCTATCTTAAGTCGCCTAAGGCTGGAGGTTCCGGAGGTACAGACGACCACCGATTCACGAACCTTCTCGGCTCAAGTTCCAGCGACAAGCCAGACGACGGCACATACAACTTGACATGGGCTTACTGTTGGTGGGACCATGGATGTAAAGAACGTATGCTTCGTATGCGTAACGCCGACATCCACTTTCTCAACGACTATTGGAACTCATCTGTAGCGAACTATTACATAGGCCCAGAAAACGCAAAAGCATACATAGAAGGCTGCTGGTTCCAAGGACTTGCAAGCTCTAAAGTATGGAAAGGGTACGGCGGCACAAATGCTTGCAAATTCGTGAATTCATACGGTTCGAGCGGACTGCCAAGCAACTCGGGAAGCCCGACCACACCTTCATACGCTTACACAGCATACTCATATACCGATGCCAAGAACTATGTCACCAACGCATCCTGCGGAGCCGGAGCCACTCTTATTGTAGATACCGACGGAAACATTTCCAGCCCTTGCGACGCGGCAGAACCAACGATAACGCTCTTCTCTGCTGCTACGACAGCCGAGCAGAACGTACAGGAAGGCGATGCAATAACAAGCATAGTATATACATACGGCGGCAGCGCGAACGCATTCGAGATAACATACAAAGCAAATGGTTCGACAGTCAGCAAACCGTCTTGGCTGACAGCCAACACAAGCGGCAACAAGGTTACATTCAGCGGCACTCCTACGACAATAGGAAGCGCCAACACGACCTACACAATCCGCATAAACTCTACCGACGGAAGCAGTGACTCCGAGGTGCTGACTGCGACTATAGCGGTGACTCCTCTCACTCCTGGTACATTGGTGAAGACTTCCGGCTCTAACACACAGACCATCTACAAAGACCAGCCTATATCCAACATTGTATATACATACGGCGGCGGAGCGACCGGAGCGACAGTTACGGGTCTGCCAAGCGGTGTGGAGTACACAATCGACGCTTCGGGACGCATAACCATAAGCGGAACTGCGACTGTGGCTGGCACATACAACTACACTGTCAGCACTACCGGAGGCTCAAGCCAAACATCACTGACCGGAACAATAACCGTAAACAACCCTACAACCCTGGCAACGCCAAGCGCGACGTACACGACATCCGGCTCGACTGCCAATGTGTCATGGGCGGCTGTGCCAAACGCAAGCAGCTACAACGTGCAGGTGTGCTCGTCGTCGGGTGCGGCAGGAACTACTACCAACACATGGGATATGGCAAGCATTTACACTGCGTCAAGCGGCTCTATTGCTTCAACAAGCACATACAGCGGACTTACTGTCGTACCTAAAGACGGAACGCCAATTACTGTCGAAAGCAACAGCAAGACATTCTCCGACGGATACAGCGGCACATACAGGCTCAAGACCGGAGGCGCCTCTGCCATGTCTGGAAGCACACCGACAAACAGATATATGTCATTCTCAGTTGATGGACCTTCAAAGATTACCGTATGGTTCATCTCCGGCGGCTCAAGCGAAAGAACATTGACGATTTCCGACGGAACAGATGACCTTGGATTCGCCACATCTTCTTCATCCAGCGACCCTAAAATAGCGACAGGTGTTTACACAGGAGCCGGCGGAACGATATACATATATGTTGACGCTTCTATAAACATCTACAAGGTTGCTGTAGAGCCAAAAGCGACAGAGTCTTGCAACACATACAACACCACAAGCACGACTTATGACGCTACGGTATCCGGCACATCAACAATATCGGTTCAGGCTGTTGGCAACGGCATAGGATACATGTCAAGCGAATACGCAGCAGCTGTCGAGGCGTCTGTCCCAGTTGGCGCTACATTGGCATTGTCGTCAACATCAGCCAATGCGACAACATTCGAGAGCTCGGCTATAACTAATATCACATACACATACACGGGAATTCCTACCATAACCTGGACAGGGACTGCCTCATCATCGACGGCGCCAGCAGGTGTGTCTGTCAGCACATCTGACGGAGTAATCACGATAAGCGGAACACCAACGACAGCCGGCACATACGGATATTCAATAAACGTGGCTGCCATAAGCGGCGGCACACCGGCATCAGCCAGCGGTTCTGGCACAATTACCGTAAACTCGGCTGAAGACCTCACAGAACCAACTGCGACTTACACTGTTGACGGCGCAACAGCCAGCGTGTCATGGTCGGCCGTGGCTGGCGCAAGCAGCTATAACGTGCAAGTATGCACAGGCTCTGGCGGCAGCAATCAGACTATAGGATTCTCTGAATACGAGATAGAGGCATATGCAAGCACGGGAGCTGTGCTCTCAAGCACTCTCGCCATAGTGAATACCAGCAAAACCGTGTCAATAGTATCAGGAAGCGGAACCGCAGGAGGTGAATCATACACTAAGTACTGCAAACTGAGCGGAGGAGGCTCTACTACCAACTGCGCCCTCAAGGTAACACTTGACGGCTCTGGCACGCTGACTGTTTACAGCAATGCAGCAGACAACGGCAGAATCACAGCTATCGCAAACTCAAGCGGAACTGTACTGACCGACGGAACATCCTCAAACACCAATACTGTAGAAATAAGCAGCGCCGGCGACTATTACATATACTCAACTGGCAGCAGTATGAACATATATATGATAATATTCGAAAGCGATGCAAGCTGCACAGAAACCGTCGTAAACGGAACAAGCGCTGACGTGGCATACTCTACAGGAAACGTGATTTCTGTGCAAGCCGTAGGCGATGGAATACGCTACAACAGCAGCGATTACGCTGTAGCAACAGAAGCCACTACACCAATAGCAGCAAATGTGACTTTGACAAGCGCCGCATCAACAAACGCACAGACAATAACCAAGACAGAGAGCATTTCCAACATCACATACACATACACCGGCAATGCGACAATCACATGGACAGGAACCGATTCCGAGACCACTGCGCCTGACGGCATAACCGTAACTGCTGCCGACGGAAACATAAGCATAAGCGGAACTCCAACAACAGAAGGCACATACGGATACACGATAGCTGCCACAGCCATAAACGGAGGTACGCCTGCCAACGACAGCAAGAGCGGAACGATTACTGTGAATGCCCTGCCAGCCCCTGTCATATCAACCAGTTCAACTACAACACAGAGCATAACAATCGGCGAGGCGATAAGCAGCATAACTTACAATTCTGACATCGCGGCCAACTGGACTGTAACGGGACTGCCAAGCGGAGTGACATACGAAGTAGCAGGCAACAACAAGTCTATAACAATAAGCGGAACTCCGAGCGCAATTGCCACATCGAACTTCACTGTGAAAGCAGCAAATCCGAGCGATGCAAGCAAGTTCGACACAGCAAACGGCACTATCACCGCCAGCGCAGCTTCATGCGGAAAGCTCGTGACATTCAACCTTAATGTCGCTCCTGCAGGAAGCTACAGATTGAAACTGTACAACGGTGGCGGCTCTGTCGTGGCGACGATATTCTCGGGCTCGTTGCCTGAAGGCAGAAGCTCGATTATCGCCAACGTCTCTGCCATAAGCGCTGGCTCATACACATACAAACTTGTGGACGGCAGCGACAATGTTATAAACAGCCAGACTGGCGCAGTGACGATTCCATAAACGCTAATCCATAATAAAAATGACAAGGCAGAGGTGCGAATAAGCTCTCTGCCTTGTTTATTTCTTATTGTGCCTATTTACTTCATCCTCCCGCCATTCCTGCTATTCAGCAAGAGCACACCAAATGCAGAAACAACTACATAATACTGATTAACAATAGACTATACAAATTCGAGCAATCACCATCACCAAAGATTAAGTGTTATAAAAATTAACAGGAGCCATTCTTCCGAGAGTGGCTTTTATCTTGTCATATAGGCATTTTCAAAAGAAAAATCAGTCCTGCGCGCATCCGCTTTTTAAGTTAATAATATGTTGAGAAACATGTTTTTACAACATAAAATCATATCTTCCTCATATTCAACAAAAAGAAACAATAAGTATTTTTGACACATTGCGTGCATTTGTCTCGCAACTAAAAAATACTAAGAAAAACACACATATTATGAGGAAATTTTTACTCGCATTTGCGGCGTTATTGTCTATAACGCTCGGAGCATCAGCTCAGACACCGAGCTACTGTTTGCCCTCGGCAATCGGTTATGCATCGGGAGTGACAGGAGGAGCAGGAAAATCTGTGACTCTCGTCACGAACCAGTCGCAACTTGCCACGGCAGTGAAAAACGGTAACGGTATTTACATTATCACACAAAGTTTCAATGTGACGTCTGTCATCAAAGGCACAGGAAGCAATTACACACTGCTCGCATTGCCAGGAGTAACACTGACAGGAACGCTCCGCGACAAAGCAGCAGGTATTTTCAACTTCAGCGGCGGCAGCAACATCATTCTCCGCAACCTGACTTTAGTCGGTGCTGGAGCTTACGACTGCGACGCTTCCACTGGTGACGACATCACACTGCAAGGCGCGAAGAACGTCTGGATAGACCACTGCGACCTCTCCGACGGTGTGGACGGCAACATAGACATAAAATCGAGCTCGGATAACATAACCATCTCTTGGACTAAATTCCACTATGACAAAGCCCCTAAGGCTGGCGGTTCAGGAGGAACAGACGATCACCGTTTCAACGGTCTGATTGGCTCTTCATCAAGTGACAAACCATCAGATGGAACATATAATGTAAGCTTCATAGCAAACTGGTGGGCTGACGGCTGCGTTGAACGTATGCCAAGATGCCGAAACTGCCTTGTTCAGTGCATCAACGACTACTGGGGCTCAAAAGACGCCAACTATTATATAGGACCTGAAAACGGAAACCTATACTGCGAAGGCTGTTACTTCGACAACCGTTCAAGCAAGATTAAGACTTCCACCATTGTAAAATCCTACGGCGGAACGAACAAGATTCAATTCAAGGACTGCTACTCGCCAGTCACTCTGCCTACATCCACAACCGTGAATGCAAGCGCAAGCCTCGGCTCTTACGAAATACTTTCTGCCACAGCCGCAAAGACAGCGGTGACCAACACCACATGCGGAGCCGGCGCAACACTTGAGGTCGATATAGCAACAGGTATGGTATCGTCGCCATGTAATGCTACAGAACCTACCATAGCACTGACATCCGCTTCGACCACCGCTTCGCAGAGCCTGCAGGAAGGCAATGCCATGACTAACATAACATATCAGTACGGAGGAAGCGCCAATGACTTTGAGATAACATACAAAGCGAACGGAAGCACTGTGTCTAAGCCATCATGGCTGACTGCGTCTAAGAGCGGTTCGGTGATGACATTCTCTGGCACGCCAACAACAATAAGCTCGGCAAACACAACATACCAGATTCTCATCAATTCGACCGACGGTTCGCAAGACTCTGAGGTGCTGACGGCATCAATCTCCGTGCTGCCGCTCACGCCAGGCACTCTGACACTCACAAGCGGCAGCGCGACACCGAACGTTTACACAGGTCAGAACTTGGCTAATATTGAATATACCTACGGCGGCGGAGCTACTGGCGCTACGGTGAGCGGTCTGCCTTCCGGCGTTGACTACACTGTGGATGCAGCCACAGGAAAGGTGACCATCTCCGGAACTCCTTCGGTAGCCGGCACATACAACTACACTGTGACGACTACCGGCGGCTCGGCTTCGGCGACAAAGAGCGGAACAATAACCGTCAGCGATCCGACAACACTGGCAACGCCTGCGCCAACCTACACGCTCAGCGGCACAACCGCAAATGTGACATGGTCTGCCGTGGAGAACGCAAGCAGCTATAACATTCAGGTCTGCTCGGCTTCAGGCGCATCGGGAACGACAAACGCCAGCTGGGAGGCATCAGGCATGACTGTCGGAGGCACAACAAGCGGACTGACGCTGACAAGCGACCTGAAAAGCCAAGCCAAAAACATAACATACCCTGACGGATATTCAGGCAGTACCTGCATAAACACACAAGGAAACAGTTCTGCTTCGTCTGGCATGCCAACGAAGAGATACATGTCATTCACGGTTGATGGACCTGTGAAAATAACCGTCTGGTTTGCTACAAACAGCGATGGTTCTGCACGAGACGCATACATATCTGATGGTACAAACGAGATAGCAAGCAAGACTTCATCAAGATCTAACTCAGGAGAAATCCTCGAAGGCAACTACACAGGAGCCGGAGGTACAATATATGTATATGCCGGTGCCTCAATAAACTTCAGTAAAGTGGCAGTAGAGCCAGCAGCGGCGTCAACTTGCAACACTTACAACACGACAAGCACGTCTTACAGCGTGACTGGTGTCAGTGACCCTGCCAACACGACTATTTCCGTTCAGGCGGTAGGCGACGGCGTGGGCTACGAGTCGAGCGCATACGTCGAGGCACAGTCGGCAGCTGTGGCTGTCCCTGCAAACATCACGCTGACATCGCCAAGCGGCGATGCAACACTGTACGCATATCAGTCCCTGCCAACCATCAGATACACCTACACCGGCACGCCAACCGTCACATGGACCGGCACAGCATCGGCTTCTACGCCTCCAGCCGGAGTGACAGTGAACAACACTGCCGGAGTAATAACTCTGACCGGAACACCAACAACTCCTGGCACTTATGGCTACAGCATCAACGTGGCAGCCATAAACGGCGGAACACCTGCAACAGCCAATGCTTCAGGAACGCTGACTGTCAACTCGCCTGTTGCCTTGGCTGCTCCTACTGCATCATACACCGTAAGCGGCACAAAGGCTAACGTCACTTGGTCTGCCATAGCCGGAGCGACAGGCTACGTCATCAAAGTTTGCTCTAACCCAAGCGACGAGTCAACATGCGACGAGACGAACGTCAGCTCGACTACTGCCAGCGTTGACTACAGCGACGGCGATGTAGTTACCATCATGGCTGAAGGCGACGGCATCACAACAGCAAACAGCCCATGGGCAACAGCGACTAAGACTGCCACACCTGTGCCTGCAAGCGTAAGCATGACGAGCGCAAGCGGCACTAACGCACAGTCGATATCAGTCGGCGACGCCATAACCAACATCACATACAACTTCACTGGAACTGCTGCTGTGACATGGACAGGCACGGCATCAGCCTCAACACCGCCTTCAGGCATGAACGTGACAATCGGCACAAACACTATAACCATAAGCGGAACGCCTGTGGACAACGGTTCTTACGGATATACAATCACAGCAAACGCAATAGCCGGAGGAACACCAGCCACAGCGACTGCCAATGGCTCGCTCAGAGTCAATGCCGTGGTTATCCCTGCGTCATGCGGCGGTTCGATAGACCTTGTGCTGAACATCAGCACGCCTGGCACATACGACATAAACATTTACAATGCCGGAGGCACACTCGTTTACAAGGCTGCCAAGAACACGGTCATGACAGCCGGAAACAACACAATCATGATAAATCCGGGCTGCTTGGCAAGCGGAACATACACATACAAAGTGGAGAGCGGAACCACACTGATTGACGGTCAGACTAACACCATCGTAGTTCCTTAAGGAAACTCTACTGTAAAACAAGAAAGGGAGATGCCACTGAGCGTCTCCCTTTTGTTTTATCTCCGCATATCCTACATTCGTCTGCCCTTCCAACTGTTCGGCAAAAGCCCTCTAAACGCAGACACAAGTACATAAAATGGATAAACGACAGACAGGATTACAACCTCGAAAGGCGCGACGACACCCGCCATGCCTACTCTTTTCGCATAAGTCCTGAGGAAAGCGAAGTCAGCCAGAGCCTTAATCGCGAAAAGCAGCACAAAAAGGTAAAGATACAGTGGACTGAAAAATGCGCCGACTGCCGATGCAATTATCGACAGATTAGCCAGCAGAACCACAATGGCGGTCAATATCGTGTCGGCGTCTTTGTATGACGTGGCTTTGCCTGCCCACCTCGCACGCTGCGAGAAGAAGGCGGAAAGCGTTTCGTTAGGGAGCGTATAGACGGTGGAATCGGGCGAGAACGAGAAGGCTATCCTGCCGCCGCTTCGCTTCACATAGTGCAGGAAGAAAACATCGTCGCCGCTCATTCTGTCGTTGCCGTCGAAGGCTGAGGCGTCATACAAGCTGCGTTTGAAAGCAAGGTTGGCGGAGTTGCACATCGTGGCGCGGCTCCTGCAGATACTGCCTGCCGTAGAAGCCTGAAGGCTCATGAACTCCAGACGCTGCAGACGTTTGAACAGTGTCTGATGAGCTGACGACACATCCACCATATCGACAGGTGAAGCCAAGATGTCCGCGTTGTTTTCCTCGAAGTCAGCTACGACAGAGGCTATCCAGTTACGCTGCACACGGCAGTCGGCATCGGTCGTGAGAACAACATCGCCTTCAGCGAGCTTCACGCCAGCCGCCACAGCCGACTTTTTTCCTTCGGACGAATTTTTCAGAATCCGCAACCGTGGAAAGTCGGCGGCGATGCGTTCGCACAGGGCAAAGGTCTCGTCGTCGGAATGGTCATCGACGACAATTACTTCAAAGTCGGGATAAGTCTGCGCCTTGAGATCTGAAAGTATCTTGGTTATGTTTGCCTCTTCGTTGCGCGCGGCAATGACGACCGACACCTTGCGTGTCGCATGGCCGTCATGCTCCTTAGGCGACGAAGGCAACGCCCTCCTCCACCATTCCACGAGAACGGCATAGGCGGCAACGAATATCGGCAGTGCTACAACCACTCAACGACCTTGTCTAAATGATTGCCGTTCGAGCCCTTGACGAGGATTGTCTTTCCCTCTATCGGATTTGCCTTGACATCGGCGATGAGCGCATCGACATCGGCATATCGAGGGAACGATGTCCGCGCATTGTCGAAGCAATGTCCCACAAGGCGAACATCGGTCAGACCGAAGTTCTCCAGCATGTCGATTATCTTCTGGTGCTCGGCATCGCTGTCGGAACCGAGCTCACGCATCTCGCCAAGTATGAGAGCCTTGTCAGGCAGTGCCACCTCGTTGAAGTTGTTTATGGAAGCCGCCATGCTTGTCGGGTTGGCGTTGTAAGCGTCTATTATGAGTGAATTGCGCTCGGTCTTCTTGAACTGCGAGCGGCTGTTTGTAGGCTTGTAGTTTTCTATAGCATTCTTAATCTGCGACGGCGCCACACCGAAATAAGTGCCGACACACACTGCCGCCAGCACGTTTTCCGCGTTGTATGCACCTATGAGCGATGTCTCAAGCACATATTCCTTGTCGTCGCCGGCAACGGAGAACTTCATAGTCAGGAACGGAGAATTGGACATAACACTGCCGCACACAAGTCCGCTCTTGTCTTTCAGTCCGTAGCCTATGCGGTTTATGCCCTCGCTCTTCTCCACAAGTATCTCGTTGTCGAGATTCACAAAGACGGAACTATCGGACTGACGAAGGAAATCGTAAAGCTCGCACTTAGTCTTTATCACGCCTTCGAAACTGCCGAATCCGGCAAGGTGCGCACGTCCCACGTTGGTTATGAGTCCTATGTTAGGCGCAGCGATGTCAACCAGTTCCTTAATGTCGCCAGGATGGCTCGCGCCCATCTCCACGACGGCTATCTGGTGCTCTTTGGTTATGCTCAGCACCGTCAGCGGCACACCGATGTGGTTGTTCAGATTTCCTTTGGTGTATAATATATTGTACTTCGAGCCAAGCACAGCCGACACGAGTTCCTTGGTCGTCGTCTTGCCGTTTGTTCCGGTTATGCCCACGACAGGCAGTCCGATTGCTATGCGGTGGTAAGCGGCAAGCTGCTGCAGCGTCTTAAGCACATTGTCCACGAGTATGCACTTGTCGGACACGGCATATTCAGCCTCATCAACCACAGCGTAAGAGCAGCCTTTATCCAAAGCCGCCTGCGCAAACTTGTTGCCGTCAAAACTCTCGCCCTTGAGAGCGAAGAAAATCGAGCCTTCCGGAGTGTTGCGGCTGTCGGTCGTCACAACAGGGTGCTGCTCGTAAATTTTATAAAGATCTTCTATCGACATTTCGTTCATTATTTTTGTCATATCTTTGCCAACCACAAAGGTAAAAAATATAATGGCTCTGACATATAAAATAACAAAACCTTCAGCGCTGAAAGCAACGGTATCACTGCCGGCATCAAAAAGCATAAGCAACCGGGCATTGATATTGAACGCACTGGCTCAAGGCGACACCAATCAGCTCACCAACATATCCGACTGCGACGACACTAACGTAATGCTCAAAGCACTGACTTTCAAGTCAAACGACATAAACATCGGCGCGGCTGGCACATCAATGAGATTCCTCACAGCATTCCTTTCCGCTACACCAGGCACATGGAGCATAACCGGAAGCGAGAGAATGAAGCAGCGCCCGATAAAGATACTCGTCGAAGCGCTGAGGAAAATAGGAGCCGACATCGAATACATCGGGAACGAAGGATTTCCGCCTCTGAAAGTAAACGGAAAGGATTTGGAAGGCGGAGAGATAGAACTGGACGGCAGCGTGTCGTCGCAATACATTTCCGCGCTGCTGATGATTGCGCCAAAACTGAAGAAAGGCCTCTGCCTCAAGCTAACTGGCGAAGTGATTTCAAAGCCTTATATCAAAATGACACTGAGCATGATGAAGGACTTCGGCATTGAATCACGCTTCAGCGGCAATATAATAGAGGTGAAACCGCAAGCCTACCGCAAGACAGCCTACGAGATAGAGAGCGACTGGTCGGGCGCAAGCTACTGGTACGAGATGATGGCGATAAGCAAAAGCGGAGAAATAAGACTGAAAGGACTGAGAAAGAACAGCACGCAAGGCGACTCGCTCATAGCTGAGTTTTTCATGAAATACGGCATAAATACAGAATACACGGCCGACGGCGTGACGCTGACATACGACCACAGCCTCACGAGCGCTGACGACACAATAGAAATCGACTTTGTGGAACAGCCGGACATGGCGCAGACCTTCGTAGTCACATCATGCGCGCTCAACAGAAAGTTCCATTTTTACGGACTGCGCTCGCTCAAGATAAAGGAAACCGACAGAATAGCCGCACTGACAAACGAACTCAGGAAACTCGGCTATGTGCTGAACGAGCTTAAGGACGGCGAGCTGGCATGGGACGGCACCACATGCGAACAGGCAGAACACGCCGCCATCGACACCTACGAAGACCACAGAATGGCACTGTCATTCGCGCCGTTTTCACTGACTGGCGCAAGCATCTGCGTCAGGAATCCTCAAGTGGTGTCAAAATCATATCCGGATTTCTGGAACGACATCGCAAAAGCAGGTTTCACAATAGAGGAAACAGACCTGTAAATACATTTTTTTGTCGTTATCTATTTTTTAATTAATTTTGCCGACCGATTTCAGACAATAAGATATTACATAACAACAATTTAAATAAAACATTCTGATGAATATCGTTAGAAAAGACTTAGATGCATTAAATGCCACTCTAACATTCAACATTGTAAAGAGCGACTACGAGGAAAAAGTAAACAAAGCCATCAAGGACTACAGCAAGAAAGTCAACATGCCTGGATTCAGACCTGGAAAGGTGCCTGCCGGCTTGATTAAGAAGCAGTTCGGAACACAGCTGTTGGTTGACGAAATCAACAAGATGGTTTCTGAGGAGCTCTACAAATACATCAAAGACAACAACATAAACATACTTGGCGACCCATTGGCAAGCGAGAACCAGAAGGACGTGAACTTCGCTATAGACGAGGAGTTCGAGTTCTCATTCGACCTCGGTCTTGCTCCTGAGGTTGACGCTAAGGTTGACGGAAAGACAAAAATCGCTTACTACAACATCAAGCTCGACGACAAGATGGTCGATGACCAGATCAAGTCTTACGCTTCAAGATTCGGCAAGTACAGCCCAGCTGACGCAGTCGAAGAGAACGACGTAATCAAGGGTAACGTTGTAGAGCTCGAGTCTGCAAAGAAGGAGAAGGAAGGCGGCGTAGTTGTAGAAGGCGTCATCCTCAGCCCTAAGTACATGAAGGACGAGAAGAACAAGAAGGCATTCATCGGCGCTAAGGTTGGCGATGTTGTCAAGTTCAACCCAAAGAAGGCATACGACAACAACGACGTTGAAGTAGCATCATTGCTCAAGAAGACAAAGGACGAAGTAGCTGACATCAAGTCTGACTTCAACTTCACTGTAACAGAGATAACTCGCTACACTGAGGCTGAAATCAATCAGGAGCTCTTCGACAAGGTTCTCGGCAAGGACGCAGTAAAGTCAGAGGCTGACTTCAAGGAGAAAATCAAGGAAGACATCAAGAAGACTCTTGTTGACGACGCAGACTACAAGTTCGCACAGGACGCAAGAAAGGCTCTGATAAAGAAGAACGAGAAAGTGGCGTTCCCAGAGGCATTCCTCAAGAGATGGGCGCTCACTACAAACAAGGACCTCACTCAGGAGAAGCTTGACGCTGACTTCCCAGCTATGCTTGACGAGCTGAAGTGGCACCTCGTTCAGGAGAAGATCGCTAAGGAGAACGACATCAAGGTCGAGGACGGCGACATCGAGGAGTTCGCTAAGAAGGTGGCTAAGTCACAGTTCGCTCAGTACGGCATGACAAACGTTCCAGACGAGATACTCAGCGGATACGTTGCCGACATGAAGAAAGACCAGAAGGCAATCCAGAACATGGTGAACGGAGTTATCAACGAGAAGATAAACGGCATCATCAAGAACGCCGCTAAGCTCGACGAGAAGGAGATTTCTCTTGACGACTTCAACAAACTGCTTCAGGACGAGAAGTAAAAATCGCTTTTTTCATACATACATTCAACGAAAAGCCTCGGAATCTCTGATTCTGAGGCTTTTTACTTGTCTGCAATTCTGTTTTATGATTATTTTTTCTTTTCGCTCCACCTTCTATTGCATATAACAAATTAAATTTACTAATTTTGTTTTAGGCAATAATCGGATTATCCACATTTTTCGCTATTGCTAATACACAGAATACCTTGTGTATCAAGATAGTGCAATCAATAAATCATTATAGAAAAAACAATTATGAGAAACGATTTCAGAGATTTCGCGACGAAACACCTTGGTCTTAACGGACTTGCGTTAGACCAATACACATCCAAGATAACAAACAGCTATATCTCTCCATCCATACTTGAGGAAAGACAGCTGAACGTCACTCAGATGGACGTGTTCTCACGTCTGATGATGGACAGAATCATCTTCCTCGGCACAGAAGTCGATGACTACAGCGCCAACGTGATACAAGCGCAGCTTCTGTATCTCGACTCTGCCGACCCAGGCAAGGACATCTCCATCTACATCAACTCGCCTGGCGGTTCTGTTTACGCAGGACTCGGCATCTACGACACTATGCAGTACATCTCAAGCGATGTGGCTACAATATGCACAGGCATGGCGGCTTCTATGGCAGCTGTGCTTCTGGTGGCTGGCGAGAAAGGCAAGAGAGCTGCGCTCAAGCACTCGCGCGTGATGATTCACCAGCCTATGGGCGGCGCTCAGGGACAGGCTTCGGACATCGAAATCACAGCAAGAGAGATACAGAAACTGAAGACCGAGCTCTACACTATAATATCCGACCACTCTGGCAAGCCATTCGAGCAGGTGGAGAAGGACTCCGACCGCGACCACTGGATGACATCGGCCGAGGCAAAAGAGTACGGTATGATTGACAACATCTTGTTCAGAGAAAAGAAGTAAGACGAAAGGCAATATAACAAAGACTTATGGCTAAACGTCAAAACGACAGGTTCTGCGCTTTTTGCGGCAGACAGGAAGGACAAGTGAGAACACTGCTGAGCAGTCCGATAGCTAACGTGTTCATCTGCGACGAATGCGCAGAAAGCGCGCACAACATACTGGAGGAGACTGCAGTAGCAGAGAAGGAGGAGAACTTCGACATAAAGAAAGAAGAACTGCCTAAGCCAAAGGAGATAAAGGAATTCCTGGACGAATACGTTATCGGACAGGACGACGCGAAGAAATATCTCTCGGTGGCGGTCTATAACCATTACAAGAGACTGCTGCAGGACAAGGACGATGTCGAGATAGAAAAGTCGAACATCCTGCTTGTCGGCTCCACAGGCACAGGAAAGACACTGCTGGCAAGAACCATCGCCAAGAAACTGAACGTGCCTTTCACTATTGTTGACGCAACCGTGCTGACTGAAGCCGGATACGTGGGCGAGGACATCGAGAGCATACTGACAAGACTGCTGCAGGTGGCTGACTACGACGTGAAAGCGGCGGAGAAAGGCATCGTCTTCATCGACGAGATAGACAAAATCGCGCGCAAGGGCGACAACCCATCCATAACACGCGACGTGTCCGGCGAAGGCGTGCAGCAAGGACTGCTCAAACTGCTGGAAGGCTCGATTGTGAACGTGCCGCCAAACGGAGGCAGAAAGCACCCCGAGCAGAAGATGATAGCCGTGAACACACAGAACATACTGTTCATCTGCGGAGGAGCATTCGACGGCATAGAGAGGAAAATCGCATCAAGACTGAACACACACGTCGTAGGCTACGGAACATACGACATGAAGGACAATATCAAGAGCGACAACCTGCTGCAATACATAACCCCTCAGGACCTCAAGTCATTCGGACTCATACCCGAGATAATAGGACGTCTGCCTATCATCACATACCTGAATCCGCTTGACAGAGACGCACTGAGAAGGATATTGACAGAACCGAAAAACTCGATAGTGAACCAGTACATAAAACTGTTCGCTATGGACGGAGTGAAACTCAAATTCGAGGAAGAGGCGCTTGACTACGTTGTGGACATGGCCATAAAGTTCAAACTCGGAGCCAGAGGCCTAAGGTCGATAGTGGAATCCATAATCATGGACGACATGTACGAGACACCGTCGAAGAAAATAAGCACACTGACAATAACAAAAGAGAAAGCGGAGGAGAAGATGAGCGGCGACAACGCAGTCAGACTGCAGAACATCTAACCGCCATGCGCCGTGAACGCTACACACAAACATATCAGAACATAATGCTCAATAATTAAAAAAGAATGCCAAATAAATAAAAAAACGCCTTTACTTATGAATATAAGAGAAAGGTGTATAAATTTGTTATACAATTCTTCTGATTATCTATGGCAAAAAAAGTGGAACTAACAGCCGCCCTTAAAAAAAACTTCGGTTTCGACACATTTAAGGGCAATCAGGAAAAGGTCATCCAGAACCTGATGGATGGCAAGGACACTTTTGTCCTAATGCCAACAGGAGGCGGCAAATCGTTATGCTACCAACTGCCATCACTGCTCATGGAAGGCACTGCCATTGTCATATCTCCACTTATAGCCCTGATGAAGAACCAAGTCGATGCGATGCGCAATTTCTCCGAGGAGGACGGCGTAGCGCACTTCATAAACTCTTCATTGTCAAAAGCCGCGATAGAGCAAGTCAAAGAGGACATCCTGTCCAAAAAGACAAAGCTCCTGTACGTGGCGCCAGAGTCGCTGACCAAGGCTGAGAACATCGAATTCCTGAAGCAAATCAAGATTTCGTTCTACGCCATTGACGAGGCACACTGCATCTCGGAATGGGGACACGATTTCCGTCCTGAGTATAGAAAAATCAGAGCGAATATAAACGAAATAGGAGCGGCGCCAATAATCGCGCTGACAGCGACCGCCACCCCTAAAGTACAACACGAAATTCTCAAGAATCTTGAGATACCACAAGCTACTATCTTCAAATCCTCGTTCAACCGCCCTAACCTGTACTACGAAGTAAGGCCAAAGGACAATAACGTTGACAAAGAAATAATAAAATTCATCAAGGCTAACGAAGGCAAATCTGGCATAATTTACTGTCTAAGCCGACAGAAAGTGGAAGGACTGGCCGAGACACTGAACATAAACGGAATATCGGCTCTCCCATATCACGCAGGAATGGATTCGCAGACCAGATCTACAAGCCAGGACAAGTTCCTGATGGAGGAAGTGAACGTAATCGTGGCGACGATAGCTTTCGGAATGGGCATAGACAAACCCGACGTAAGATTCGTCATACACTACGACATACCAAAGAGCCTCGAAGGCTATTACCAGGAGACCGGAAGAGCAGGAAGAGACGGAGGCGAAGGACAGTGCATAGCTTTTTACTCTAAGAAAGACCTTGAGAAGTTAGAGAAATTTATGCAGAACAAACCTGTAGCAGAGCAGGAAATAGGTAAACAATTGCTACAAGAGACAGCTTCGTACGCGGAATCAACTCTCTGCCGCAGAAAATTATTGTTGCATTACTTTGGAGAGGAATACAATGATGACAACTGTGGAAACTGCGACAACTGCCGAAACCCAAAGAAAACTGTGGAAGCTAAAGAAGAACTAACAACCATCCTTGAACTCGTGGAACAACTGAAAGAGAAGTTCAAGGCAGAACATATCATAAACATACTGCTTGGCAAAAAGACCAAGGACATAGAAGCGCATGAACACGATGAATTAGACAGTTTTGGAGCATTCCCTGACCAAGACGAACGCACTCTGGACACTATCATACACCAGGCCATGATTGCGGGATTCATCGCAAAAGACATAGAGAACTACGGACTTCTGAAGATAACAAAGGCCGGCAAGGACTTCCTGAAGAAGCCGACATCATTCAAAATATCGAAGAACATAGACATGGACGAAGAGGACGAGGAAGCCGACATGCCAACAATAAAAGCTGGCGGCGGCGCTGCGGACGAGGTTCTATTCTCCATGCTCAAGGACTTGAGGAAGAAGGTCTCTAAGGACCTGAAAGTGCCTCCATACGTTATTTTCCAAGACCCATCGCTCGAGGCTATGGCAACATCCTACCCTATCAATCTGGAGGAGTTGCAGAACATACCTGGCGTAGGCGCTGGAAAAGCGAAGAGATACGGCGAGAAGTTCGTCGAACTCATAAAGAGACACGTCGAGGAAAACGACATAACAAGACCAGAGGACATAAGAGTCAAGTCGGTGGCTAACAAGTCAAAGCAGAAGATAGCCATAATACAAGCGATAGACAGAAAAATTCCTCTGGACGACATCGCAGCAAACCACGACCTGGAAATCGACGAACTGCTCGATGAACTCGAGACCATCGTTGACTCTGGAACGAAAATAAACATAGACTACTTCATCTACGACGTGATGGACGAGGACCGCGTGGACGAAATCTACGAATACTTCAAAGAGGCTGAAAGCGACAGCATAGAGGACGCCATAACGGAGCTCGGACCAGAGGACTTCACCGAGGAGGAAATAAGATTCGTGAGAATCAAGTTCCTGAGCGAGATGGCAAACTAAGCGATATAAGCGCAAACACGATAAAAGGCGACCCCACACCAAAGGCCGCCTTTATTATTCCCTGCATACAACGAGAAAAACAGGCGAAAAAAGAGAGGCTGCCATGCTAATGCACGACAGCCTCTCGAACCAAACAAAAAATTATCACACTCTGAAAAGTGCCTGAATTGAGTTGTTACGCCTCACACCGCATTAACGGCAGAAGCGACGAGTATGACACAATGTGTAGCCGAGCATAAGCTCCAGTGTACCATAATTGTGTCTGAACAGCCTGTTGAGCTGGATGCCGTAAGCAAGTCCGAAGTGGAACTTCTTGTACTGCATGCCTGCCACAGGAATGAGGTCAAGGGTGTCATAGTCTCCGTCATCAATGTTCTGTCTGAACACAAGCTGTGCCCAGTAAGCCCAGTCGGAATTACGCATCGACGAACGTGAATACTTTAAGTTGATATCCAGCGTCATGTGTCCATTGACATCGAACATATACATGAGCGAAGGCTCAATACCCTCGAAATCATTCAGCATAAACTCGTTACCCAACAGGAAGTATCCTGTCATAGGGATAAGAGGCTCCATTTTTCCTTCATAGTGAGGCATCTTGGTTCCCAGAAGGTTCGTCATCGACAAACCGGTAAAGAAGCCGTAGGAAGTAAAATATGCGCCCACATTAACGTTGAAAGCGAGCAAATCGTCGAGATCCTCCATTGCCTTGTCGCCTTCTGCCAATTTCTGCAGCTCATCCTTGTCGGAAATGCCGTAGTTGTAAAGCTTGGCAGACAATGCGAAACTCAACTGACGGTCGCGGCTCACGGCTTTCTTGTATTTCGCTCCGTCGGAGAGCGGAATGTGGTAAGCCACGGTTATCTCGCCGGCTTGCTGTCTGGAGTAGCCATTAGCGTCATTGTAAATATACGCTCCCAAACCCACGTTACGTGGCAGACGTCCCTGATAGCTCAAAGATGTCGTGTATGGCGCGTCGTCAATGCCAAGCCATTGCTGCTTGTGAGTAAGCATGAAATAGTGGCAGTCGTTAGCGCCAGCCAAAGCCGGGTTAACCAAGTAGTAGTTGAAATAATACTGGTTATAAATAGGGAACTCCTGTGCGCTCACGGTGCAAGCCGTAATTGACAACAAAGTGCCAATTACAAACTTGCTGATCTTTTTTGTGAATCTTATCCTCATAGCTCGTGTTTTTCAAGTTTTACATTCAACTGGTTATCTCCTATCTGCGTAACAGGAAGTGACCCACCATTCTCTTACCTGTCTCTCTCAATTCTATAATGTACCAGTAGTCTGTTGAAGGCATATCCTCGCCGTTGTACTTGCCGTCCCATCCGTCGAAGTCCTTAGCCTTGAACTCAGCCAATTCCTTACCGTAACGGTCATGCAAGAATATCTTGGTTTCAGGATAACGCTCCAGACCCTTGATTGTCCACTTGTCGTTGACGCCGTCACCGTTTGGAGTGAAGAACTTGTCTGGCACAAGTGGAATAGGCTCAATTCTCAGTACTGTATCCCTCTTACATCCGATTTCGTCAGATACTGTGAGTGGGTGATTTCCTATTGACAAGATACCCAAATTTACCTCACCATCAAACTGTTCGCGGATATTTTTATCCAACAAATATGTGAATGGCGCTACTCCGTTGACTCTCAATGTCGTAGATTCATCGCTTTCGTCGATTACCTCTGCGAACGATGGAGTTTCGTGTACTGAAGAGCTTACCTCGACTATCTCAGAGAGACATCCGTCCTTCTCAATAGCCACGTATGCTGTTCTCTCGCCTGGCTTAGAGAACGATATTGTGATAGGCTCTGCAATCTGAGCTGTACCATTGATATCGCTGAACCAAGTCTTGACGCCTCCGTCCACTCTTGATGTCACGAGGTCTCTCCAAGCCTTAGAGCCTACGCCCTCGCAGACAACATTGTTAGTCACCATCGGAGCTTCTGGCAGAGGCTTGATGTGAACCTCAACCATCGACTTGTCGCTCTCGCAGCCATTCACTGTCTGAGTCACGCTATAAGCCTTGTTCATAGCCACACTCATGTCGAAGTCGGCTGGAGTCACTACCGCGCTGCCGTTGTACCACTTCAGCTCTGCGTTAGCCTCTACATTGCTTACGAGGCTAGCCCACTCTCTTGCTTCTGGTGTCACAGCCGCACATTCGCGGATGTTCTCCACAGTTGGAGCCACTGGCTTATGCTTGATAGTGACTGAAGAGCTTGCGATTTCGCTTGGACAACCATTAGCTGTAGCTATCGCGTACAACGTTGTTGTCTGGTCAACTGCCTGATTTGGTGCCGAAGCGTTCCACTTAGCCGTTGTCACAGACGCTGGGCTTGTGCCAGCCGCATCAGTGTAGTAAGCGAATGTCGAACCGCTGACATTTGAGCTGAACGTTGCCGCAAGGTCTACTGTCAAGTTGTTGCAGACATCTGCCGCTGGATTAACTGTAATCACTGGCTTAGGATTTACAGTCACTGTCACGGTGAAGTTGTCGCCCTCGCAGCTGCCTGACTTAGGTGTCACGGTGTAAACAACCTTCTGTGCAGTGTTAGTGCTGTTAGTCAATGTCTGTGACATCGATGTCGCATCTATCACCTCGGTCTGACCTTCCACATTTGCATTTACAGGCTTCGTCCATGAGTATGTTGTTCCCGCTGGAACCACATCGCTCGCAACTGGAGCGTATGTGAACGCTGTCTCGCTACATATTGTGTAAGTCTTGTTAGCAATCTTAGCCTTAGGGTTGACTGTCACAGTCACGGTGAAGTCGTCGCCTACGCAGTCGCCTGACTTAGGTGTCACGGTGTAAACCACATTCTGAGCAGTTGCTGTCGCATTTGTCAGAGTCTGAGTCATTGACGCAACGCCTGTTGCCTGAGCTGACTGACCGCTTACGTTTGCATTTGCTGCCACAGTCCAAATGTACGTTGTTCCGGTTGGAACTCTGTCGCCTGTCACATCCAATGTGAATGACTCGCCTGTGCATCTTGTGTAAGCCTTGTTAGCAATCTTAGCCTTAGGGTTAACTGTCACAGTCACTGTGAAGTTGTCGCCCACAGATCCGTCAGCCACTGGAGTTACTGTGTAAGTCACAGTCTGAGCTGTCGCAGAGTTGTTGATCAATGTCTGAGACATTGTCGTTGACGCTGATGTCTGAGGCAGATCACCATCTACATCTGTGTTGTCGCCTACAGTCCATGTGTATGTTGTTCCCGCTGGAACCACATCGCTTGCAACTGGAGCGTATGTGAACTTGTCATCGCTACAGATTGTGTAAGTCTTGTTTGCAATCGCTGGCTTAGGTTTCACTGTTACTGTCACAGTGAAGTTGTCGCCTACGCAGTCGCCTGACTTAGGTGTTACGGTGTAAACCACAGTCTGAGCTGTCGCTGTCGCATTTGTCAATGTCTGACTCATTGATGCAACACCAGTTCCCTGAGCAGACTGACCGCTCACATTTGCATTAGGCGCTACTGTCCATGTGTACTCTGTATTCGCAGGTACTACATCTGGATTTTCAGTCACCAATGTAAATGCCTCGCCTGTGCGTATTGTGTAAGACTTGTTATTAATCTTAGCCTTAGGGTTAACTGTCACTGTCACGGTGAATGCCGCACCTGGGCAAGTTCCTGCAGGTGTCACAGTATAAACTACATCTATAGGAGCATTAGTCTTGTTAGTCAATGTCTGAGACATAGTTTCTGTTGCTGTGTTCTGAGCAGACTCACCTTCTATATTTGCATCGTCAACCACAGTCCAAGTGTACTTGATTCCTGTAGGTACCACATCACCTGCTTCTGTTGCGTATGTGAACTGATCACCGCTGCAGATTGTGTAAGTCTTGTTTCCTATCGCAGGCATTGGATTAACAGTCACAGTCACTGTGAATGGCGCACCTGTGCAGTCGCCTGCAGGAGTTACGGTGTAAACCACTTCCTGAGGAACATCTGTACCGTTAACCAGAGTCTGAGACATAGCGTCTGCCGCTGTTGTCTGCTCTGACCAACCGGTCACATTTGCATTTGCTGCCACAGTCCAAGTGTACTTAGTATTCGTTGGTACTACATCCGCAGCTACTGTCGCCAATGTGAATGGGTTGCCTGTACATATCGTGTAATCCTTGTTTGCAATCGCTGGCTTAGGATTTACAGTCACTTCCACAGTGAAGTCGTCGCCTACGCAGTCGCCTGACTTAGGTGTCACGGTGTAAACCACAGTCTGAGCTGTCGCTGTCGCATTTGTCAATGTCTGAGACATTGATGCAACGCCTGCTGTCTGATCTGACTTACCAGTCACTTTGTCATTTGCTGCCACTGTCCATGTGTACTCTGTGTTAGCAGGTACTACATCACCCGCAACATCCAATGTGAATGGCTCACCTGTGCAGATTGTGTAAGTCTTGTTGCCTATCGTTGCCTTAGGATTTACTGTCACTTCCACAGTGAAGTCGTCGCCTTGGCAAGTGCCAGACATCGGAGTTACGGTGTAAGTCAATGTCTGAGCTGTCGCTGTCGCATTTGTCAATGTCTGAGCGAATGCATCCTGAGCTGTTGTTTCGGCAGACTTGCCACCTACCTTATCATTGTCAGTTGCTATAACCCATGTATACTTAGTACCTGTAGGCACCACATCGCCAGTCTTTGTCGCGAATGGAACCGCATCGCCTGTGCAGATTGTGTAAGTCTGTGCGGCAATCGTTGCCTTAGGATTTACAGTCACTGTCACTGTGAAGTTGTCGCCTACGCAGTCGCCTGACTTAGGTGTCACGGTGTAAACCACAGTCTGAGCTGTCGCTGTCGCATTTGTCAATGTCTGAGCGAATGCATCCTGAGCTGTTCCGGTAGACTGACCGCTTACGTTTGCATTGTCAGTTGCTATAGTCCATGAGTACTTAGTATTCGCTGGTACTATATCCGCAGCTACTGTCGCGAATGGAACTGCCTCGCCTGTGCAGATTGTGTAAGGCTTATCGGCTATCGCTGGCTTAGGATTTACAGTCACTGTCACGGTGAAGTCAGCGCCATGACATCCGTCTGCCTCTGGAGATACTGTGTAAACCACAGTCTGAACATCCGCAGAAGTATTAGTCAATGTCTGAGACATTGTTTCTGTCGCTGTGCCCTCTGGAGACTTACCAGTTACATTATCATTTGCAGCCACAGTCCATGTGTACTTAGTATTTGCAAGTACCACATCGGTGCCGCCTGTTTCCATCGTGAATGGCTCTCCGCTGCAGATTGTGTAAGCCTTGTTGCCGATAGTCAGCGCTGCTGGCTCGGTGACTGTCGCATTTGCTGTAGCAGTACAGTTGTTTGCATCGGTCACGGTAACGGTGTAGTCGCCTGCCGTGAGGTCAGGTGCCTGTGCAGCAACACTTGTGCTTCCTGTCCATGAATATGTGTAGTCGGTCGTTCCGCCTGTCACTGTTACTGTCAGCGAACCAGTGTTACCGCCGTGGCACTTGACATTTACTATGTCTGTTGCCTTAATCTCGGCTGAAAGCGCTGCCGTTGGCTGAGTCACTGTCATTGAACCCAATGTCGCTTCATAGTCTGACGCATCCTTAACATTTATCTTATAAGCACCTGCCGAGAGGTTCTCGAACACATAATCCACTCCTGCCGCTATCGCTGTGCCGTAATCCTCAACAACTGTGTTGTCGGACTTCATCAGCTGCAGTCTGTAAGGAGCTGTACCGCCATTGGTTACTGATGCTGTTATCTTACCTGTGTTATCGCCGAAACACTTGACTGCTGTCTGGGCTATATTGCCTTGGATTGCAGATGGAGCGCTCAGGATAACATCTCCAAGGTTGTACTCACAATTGAATGTCATAGCATCCTTTGTGTTCTTCACCCATACCTGATATGTGCCAGCAGCAAGTCCGGTGAACTCTGTGCCGCTCTGGTATGCCGCAACTACAGTCGCACCCTGGCGAAGCTCATATACATAGCCTGCACCTGTGTAGCCGCCGGCTGTAGATGTCACGGTCACCTTGCCGTCAACACTTATTGGTGTTGTCAGATTAGTGCCTGTTGGTGTTCCGGTTATCACGCTTGCCTCTGGCACTGTCACTGCCGATGATGTCATAGGACAGTTGTTAGCGTCGGTCACAGTCAGAGTGTAGTCGCCAGCTGCCAAGCCTGACGCAACCTCTGATGTTGATACCTCTGCCGCAGACGCATCTTTCCATGAGTATGCGTATGGAGCTACACCGCCACTCACTGTAGGAGTGATTGTACCGTCGTTGCCGCCGTTACAGCTTATCTCGGTTGGAACGAGAGAACTGATTGATATTGCCTCTGGCTCGGTGACTGTCGCATTTGCTGTAGTAGAACAGTTGTTTGCATCGGTCACGGTAACGGTGTAGTCGCCTGCCGTGAGGTCAGGTGCCTGTGCAGCAACACTTGTGCTTCCTGTCCATGAGTATGTGTAGTCGGTCGTTCCGCCTTTCGCTGTTACTGTCAGCGAACCAGTGTTACCGCCGTGGCACTTGACATTCACTATGTCTGTTGCCTTAATCTCGGCTGAAAGTGCTTCCGTTGGCTGAGCTACTGTTATTGAACCCAATGTCGCTTCATAGTCTGAAGCATCCATAACCTTAACTACATAAGGTCCCGCAGGAAGATTCGCAAATGTCTTAGCCACATTCTTAGCAACTGCTGTTGCTACATCATAAGCGACTACTACAGTTCCGTCTGTCTTCTCCAATTGCAGTCTGTATGGTGCTGTTCCGCCATCTGTCACTGTCACCACTACAGAACCTGTTCCCTCGCCATAACACTTGACTGGAACCTGTGTAATAGTTGACTCTATGTTAGATGGAGCTATTATAGTCACCTCATCTATCTTGTACTCGCAATCGAATGTTGTTAAAGCATCCTTATAGTTCTTAGCCCATACCTCGTATGTGCCTGCTGCAAGACCGGTGAACTCTGTGCCGCTCTGGTATGCTGCCACTATAGCACCACCTTGCTTGAGTGCGAACTGATAAGTCACACCTGCGCCGGTATAGCCGCCTGCTGTCGATGTCACAGTTACCTTACCGTCGGTTGCGATTGGGCTTGACGTCTCTGTTGGTGTCGCACTACCAGTTATCTGAGTTGCCTGATCTACAGTAGCCGGAGCTGTTGTTGTACATCCATCTGCATCTGTCACTGTGAGAACATAGTCTCCAGCACCTACGCCTGTCAAGTCCTCAGTAGCGGCTGCGATGCCAGCTCCGTCCTTAGTCCATGCGTATGTGTAAGGGCTTGTGCCACCGCTTACATCAACGCTTATACTTCCTGTCTCACTGCCGTAGCAGAGCGCTGTCTCAGTTCCTGTCACTGTCGCAACCACTGCTGCAGGCACGTTCACAGTCACTGTCTGAGCGTCTGAAACGTTGCCGCACTTGTCGGTAACAGTAATCTCGACTGTTGTAGCCGCAGTTATTGTAGTTCCTGCCACTTGGTTCTGAGATATTGTTATATCAGCAGCCGCACTGTAGTTGTCTGACTTATTAGAAACGAGTCCTGACAAGTCTGGAACCTTGAACACGCAGTTTCCTGCTGCGGTTGCTGCCGCTGTTGTCGCAGAAAGCGCGAATGTTGGCTTTTCTGTATCTTCTGTTATAGTAACTACAACATCGTCGTATGCCTCACAGCCTTCGCCGCCTGGAGCACGTGTCACTGTCCATCTGAGTGTGTACTCACCTGGCTTGAGACCGCTCACTGACGATGTTGCGCTTGCTGCGTCTGCAAATACTGGTGTCACGCCTGCAGGAGCCGAAACTGTTGTCCATGCTCCGGTGAGTCCAGCTGCTGGAGCTGTAGCACCGAGAGTTACTGTTGTCGTCTCGTCTGAGCAGATTGGACCTGCAGAGATTGCATCGCCTGCCTCTGCTGTAACCTGGTCTGGCTGAGTCATTGACACATCAAGTGTCTTGGTACAACCCTTCGCATCCTCAACTGTCACGATGTAGTCGCCTTTCTTGAGACTCACTGTCGCACCAGTCTTAGACTCTGGGTCGTTCCATGTGTACTGGTAAGTGCCATTACCGCCCTGAGCCTCGACAGTCACTGAACCTTCGCCGCCGTAGCATGCTGCTGGTGTCAGACTTGTCTGAGTCAAAGTGAGGGCGTCTGGCTCTGTTACTACAATGTTATTTGATGTTGTTGTACATCCATCGAGAGTTGCAGTCACTGTATAAGTTGCAGGCTCAAGACCAGAGATGCTTGCTCCTGTAAGTGATGCATCTGCCGCACCGCCCTTAGTCCAAGCGAACGATGTTCCGTTAGATGTCACGCTTATCGCTCCATTGTTGTTGCCCTTACACTTAACTGGAGTAGCGACGATGTTTGTCAATGTAGGATTAGCCTTTATTGTCGCTGTCACAGGAACCTTGTTGCTGATACATCCGCTGCCGTCGGTCACAGTCACATAATATGTCACTGTGCTGGCTGCTGTCACATCTATATCTGATGGTGTGAATGGAGTAGCCGAAGCCGAAGTCTCATACCATGTCTGAGTTCCTGCTGTATTCACGAGAGTTGACCATGCTACTGGTGTTCCGCTCGCCTGAACGCACTGTACAAGGTCAGCTACATCTGGGTCGGTTGGAGTGTTGCTTATCACAACGCTCACAGTCGCCTTCTCACTCTCGCAGCCGTTGACTGTCTGAGTTACGCTGTATGTCTTGCTCTGTGCCACGCTCAAGTCGAAGTCGGCTGGAGTCACAACTGTTGCTCCATCGTACCATGTCAATGTAGCGCCACCTTCTGTGGTAGTCACGAGGCTCGCCCATGTTCTGACAGTAGAAGTCGTAGCAGGACATGCGTTGATGCCTTCTACTCCTGGAGCCGCTGGCTTATGCTTGAGTGTCGCAGTTGTCGCTGTTGGGTCGCTCACGCAACCATTTGAAGTAGCGACAGCGTAGATTGTTGTTGTCTGGTCTGCGGTCTGGTTTGGAGCCGTAGCATCCCAAGTAATTGTTGTCACTGATGCTGGAGTTGTTCCTGCTGCGTCAGTGAAGTATGTCCATGATGGATTAGCAGCCGTAGTACTTACTGTCGCGGTCAAGTCAACAGGCTCTGTCGCGCAGACTGCAGCCGCTGGAGTAACCGTAACTGTTGGCTTCTCCTTGATTGTCACAGTCACTGGCTTTACTATGAAGCAGCCTGTCGCTGTTTGTGTCTTCTTTATATAATATGTATTTGAAGCACTGACAACCGGACTTGCTATTGCTACTGTTCCAGCTGCGTCGCTGTGATATGTGTATGTGAATCCTGTCTCAGCTGTGTATGCTGTTGCCAAATCAACTGTGTTTGGTGCACAAACGGCAGCTGGATCTGTAGGACTGAATGTCAAAGGCGCTATGCTTGACACAGTCACGTCGTATGTCTCGCTTTTGTTGCATGCATCCTTCACTGTCACAGTTATTGTATTCTCTACTGTAACGTCTGCTATCGGAGTTCCCTGCTCAGGAGACTGAGTCACTGTCAGATCTGCGTTTGCTGTACAAGCGTCAGTTGAGATTGCTCTCACAAGCTCTCTCACGTCAGGATAGTTGAATACGCAAGCCGTTCCTGTCGCTACAGGTGCCTGAGCCGCTATCGTTCCGCTTATCACTGGCGCTGTCTCATCCTTAGTTGTTACAACTTTAGCCACTGGGAGTGATTCACATCCGGCAGCATCGGTCACTTTCAGACTTACGTTCACTGTTCCAGTGCAGTTTGTGCTTGCTGTAACATCTGCCTGGCTGCGGTCGCCAGTGTGAGCTGTAGCACCGGTCCAAGTGTATGTGTATGGTTCTACGCCGTGGGCAGCAGTTGCTATCAGAGTTACAGTCGAACCTGGACATACATCGCCTGTAGGCACTGCGTAATCCACTGTTGGCACTGCATTCACAGTCACGGCAACAGCAAATGGGTCGCCTGTACATGTCAGTGCTGGAGTTGTTATGCTGTATGTTGGTGTTACGGTATAGTTAACTACCTGCTGAACCTCCGATGCGTTGGTCAATATCTGAGACATTGTCGCCATTGGAGTACCATGAGCAGACCAGCCTGTCACATTAGCGTTGTTTTCCACTGTCCAAGAGTACTTCGTTCCGGTAGGCACGATGTCGCCTGTCTTAGGCTCTAATGTGAATGCCGTTCCGCTACATATAGTATATGTCTTGTCGGTGAGATAAGGTATTGGCTTGACGGTCACGGTCACAGTGAATGGGTCGCCGTCGCAACCACCTGGGAGCGATGGTGTTACGGTGTATGTCGCTGTTCCGTCAGCTGCTGTCGAGTTAGACAGTGTCTGACTCAACGCGTCAACATTAGTGCAAGCGCTCGCGCCTGTCACACCCGTAGTCTGAGTTACCGACCATGTGTAAACTGTTCCGTCTGGCACATTGTCGCCTGCTTCTGGAGCGAATGTGAATGGAGTTCCGCTACATATAGTATATGTCTTGTCGGCAACAGAAGGCTTAGGAGATACAGTCACTGTCGCTGTAGCAACATCGAAGCAGCCGCCGGCTGTCGTCCATGTTGTACGATACATAGTTGTGACTGAAGGAGAAACTGAAATGCTCTTTGTTGTCTCAGACATTGCAGTCCAAGTCGCGCCGTCGTCGGTCGATTTCTCCCATGAATATGAAGCGATTGTTGCTGACTCTGAATCTGTAGCCTCCAGTGTTACGCTTGAGCCCTCACATGTAGGCTTGTCATCCATTGTCAGTTTTGGAGCCTTAGAGAGAGTGACCATCTTTGTGCCTTCGCCCTTACAAACTGAGAACGAACATTCTGCCAAAGTCGAGTATGCCTCTGCCTTTACATAAACTCGTGTTCCTGTTGAGTTCACGCTATAGGTATTGTCGTCACCCTGGGTTGTGTCCTCGGTGTAGTTTGTTCCGTCGGCAGAACGATACCACTTATAATAGTAGTCGGTACCGGTCATACCGCCGGTTGTTGTAGCCACGAACTCAAGACGGTTACCTACGCAAGCGGCTGGGTCGTTGAGTGTCACCTCGATTGGGTCTGGCTCTTTGACGGTTCCGTTTCTGATTATCTTACAGCCGAGTCCGTCGGTGAACATGATTGAGTAGTCGCCTGCAGCCAAGTCACCGAATGTGTATCCGGTCTCGGTTGTTGTCTTGTGGGTTGAGATGATGTCAGCTGCTGTCACTGCCAGAGGGTCATTCTTGAGTCCGCTTATGAGGTCGAACTTAGCTCCCTCTGCCATGTCCTGTGCAGTAGCTATCTCTGTGAGAGCTATCTGGCCATTGGTAAGACCTGGGCAGGTAACATCTGTTGCTGTGAATGTAGCAGCAGTGAGCTTACACTCCTTGCGCACAAGATTGATTTCAATAACATCTTCTGTACAAGCTGGCTTGTAAGGATGTGTAGTGAGTGTACGCTTTGCGTAGTAGGTCTTAGTCTGACCTGTAGCTATGTTAAGGTTGCCGCTTACTGGAGTTGTTCCATTGCTTTCATAGTAGCTGAATACTGGAAGTCCCTCTGAGTTTGCGACGCTTCGCGTGTCGTTCTTGATTTCGGCACTGAGCACACTCTTAAGATATGCAACCAAACCTACAGAATTATTAGCCTCTGTCACATTGTGAGTGATGGCAGACATGTCATAATCTGTCTCGAAGTCTGCCTGAACTGGGATTATATTGTAAGATGTTTCGTTAGAACAGAGGGTGACAGTTCCTGACTTCGCCTTCTTCGCTATACCTGGCTTGTCTTGGTCAAAGTATGTAGCCTCTGCCATATTCCAGATTTCACGCATACAAGAGCTACGCCAAATGTCGCCTCGGTCTGCGCCAGCCACTTGTACCTGATAAGTAATAGTAAGAGTCGCATCTGAAGGTATAGAAGGCAGATTGCTTACTCTCAGTGTGCGTGTTCCTGCATTATATGTTGCATTAGCCCATGCCTGGTCTGTGATAGCGGCATTAGAGCTAAGAGTGATTCTCACTGAGTTTGGCACGTAGGTCACGTTATAGTCAAGCACGTCCTCTACGTATGCTGTGTTGTTCTGAGTCTGCTTACCTCCTTCGTTCTTCAGGGCTATGAAGTATTTAAGATTCTGACCTGGAGCAACTGATGAAGAAGAAGGAACCTTGCTGACAACAAGGCTTGGCACATCGCTGCTTATAGCTACATACGCCATGAAAGGCATCATGTATGTATCATTTGTAGAAACTTTTAACGTTGCAGAATTTGAACTGTTAGTTACAGAGTTCTTAGGCAAATCAATATGGTGAGCATCAAAACCGAGTGTGTTACCACAGCCGAATGCCGCATTCTCGCTATGCAACATGCTCTCTCCGTTGTAACTCATGGAAGATGAGAAGAAGTCTGTAGTTCCACGCAAATCGTTAAGATTTTGAGCTGTCGCACCGCCATTTGCAGTGAATGTCACTTGGTCTGTCTTTGAGCCGACATCACCATCCATTGCAGCCATACCTACACTACCAGATATAATACCGCTTGTGACTGCATTGAATGTCAAAGTTTTGTTTACTGAGCTACCTTCCTTGAAGAACGCAGCACCATCGAAAAGTGTGAACTGAGTCTCTGGATAAGAGTCGCTTGTGCCATCCTCATAAAGCAGTACAAGACACCATCCTGCTATAGCTCCACCTTTTGAGTCATTGATATCTGCCTTGACACCTCTTACACCTATTGTTCCTATGCCTTGACCAGCCAAGACAGAAGTAACGTCTGCCATTGCCCAGTATGACATACAGTCATCACTAGCAGCAGAGCCACCAGTACGTTCAGACTCAAAACCTTCAGTACTACCATAATACTGAGCTGAGATTGCTCCAGACTCCGTCCCATTAGGGCGAGTGATGTAAACTCTCTCGTTCCAGTAATTAGCATCGACGTTATCTGCATAAGCAGAACCACCCCAATAAAGGTATGCGTGCTTGATTCTTGGACAGCTACCTGGATAATCTGCAAAATAACTTTGAGTCACGTCTGCAGAAGAATAGCTCTGAGCTGAATTTGTTGTAAATCCGCCAGTCTTAGTGGTATAGCTAACCTTGTTCTTGTAATCGTTATTTGGCTCATCCGCTCCAGCACAACCAACACCTGTGTTTGGCTGTATCGAAGACGCACCAATCATGACCACCTTAACTCTTTCAGTAAGACTCGCACGTGTGTAATGGAACGGGTCGCCCGCATAACCTTTCTGATAGGTCTGTGCGACGGAATTACCTACTGATACTGCTGTGCAGAATAGCAACATCATCAAGCGCGATAACCAGCGCTTGATTGTGCATCTATTTTTAACTGAAGTATCTTTCATAGTATATCGTGTTTTTTGTTATCTAAGTTTATATGGCAATTCTCTGTGTTTCCATTATTCTATCGTGCAATTGAGCACCACGTCGCTGCCTCCGTCGGTCGCGAATGTGATAGTGCCAGAGCCTGTCGCACCTGCCTTAGGACGAACATAGAGCGTACCTGTCATGTTGTCGAGCTTGGTAGTCGTTATGGCAGAGAAGTCGCCGTAAGCTGGGTTACCCATAGAGACATCGAACTTATCGGAAGTGATTGTCACCTGAGCGTTCATGTCTGCGCCCTTGGCTGTAGATTGCACTGTGGCAACGCCTGCCGAAGGCACTTTGAGAGAAGAAGCCGAGAGCTCAACTCCTGTTGCCACTGCCGCTCCCCCTGTCCAGTTTACTTTCACATTGTGAGTCTCGCCGGCTGCTGTCACTGCTATGTTGCAGTTGGTCAGCGTACCTGGAGTGTATTTCACATAAATCATTCCTTCTGTAACTGTGGCTGGGAACGACGTTGTGTTGGCGTACGCTCCTCCCTTACAGTTGCTGACCGTAACGCCCGGACAAGATGTCGTAACCGTAGGGTCGGCACAGAACGGACCGCCTGAGAATGGGATAGCGAACTCAGCCGCCTCGCCGCTCACGCTGCTGAAGTTATAGACTGCGCCGTCGGCTGGATACCATGTGCCGGCTGCTGTCGCCTGTCCTGAGAGCGAGATGAATGCCGAGCCACGTCCACCGTTCTGAACGAGTATCACATCATTCACAGAGCCAGCCTCAAGACCTTGTTTCTGACGAACATACACCTTCATTCCACGCAATGGGAACTCGCCTGTGTATGGTATCGACAGAGCCGAAGACCAGCCGTCCACACCATTAGCCGAGAATTCGTATTTCTCGTTGCCGAAGTTCTTGTATGATGTGAAGTCAAGTGACTTGTTATCGTCAAGACATGTTCCATAGACTGTGATTTCCTTGACATCTGAAGGACAGTCTGGGTATGACTGGAAGTCATCCAAAGACTCTGCCTCAAAGTTGAACTTACGCTTAGCTGTTCCTTCAAGCACTATGTTTGTCACATAGAATGTCTTGTTAGGAGAATTTATCACAACACTATAGTTACCCATTGTAACAGAACTCTGCAGGTCTATAGTCTGATGATAAATCTGCTTCTCTGGCAATACAAGTTCTTCATTATATATGTATCCATTTGCACCATAAACCTGAACAAGCAACTTGTTCTCGCCGGAACCACTACTTGGCTGCGCGTCAAACGACAGACGCAGGAAGTCATAGTTATTTGCATTTATAGAAGGCGACTGCAATCCGCTCTTAGCTAACTTGAATGCGTATGCACCGAGGGCGTTCTTATTACTTTCTACCGTTCCTAAAGTAGTCCAGTTCTTTTCTGCAGCAAGATCCATGAAGCTTGGATGATCCTGATCCAATCCCGGAGACATCAAACGAAGCACATCCACAGCCTGACCGCAGTTCAGAACTATAGGGAACAGAGTTACCTCACCTTCCACAGTCACACTTGGCGATGGCTTAGTGTATCCCGTAGCAGAAAGAGTGAACACATCTGAATATGTTCCGATATTTCTGTCCTTAGGCAGACGAACCTTGATTGTTCTTGCAAATGAACCGCCAGTGAAAGGTATGTTTACAGAACCACCAGAAGTCCATGTCACACCATTGTCAAGCGACACCTCGAATTCATCAACACCACTGAGTGTCGCTGTTCCAGACTCAACTGGGAGATTGTTACCAGAGACTGTTATATCCTGAGGATCTGATGGACCGAGGTCCTTAACATAACTAAGTCCGTCAAGGTCTGGAGTTATGACTAACTCCATTGGATCGCACTTAACTGTAACATTATCAACAAGATACTTCTTACCACCTACAGACTTAATTACAATTGTACTACTATTAGAAGGATTAAGCGGAACTCTTATAAGTTGATATGCACTTGTAGAAACCTGAATTATACCACCAGGACGCAACTGAGGAGCTGTTTTATCCGCCGTTGTAGAATTGTTACCGTTTACTGTCATTACGGCTCCATCTACTGTTATACCAGTAGTTACTGCTACACCATCTTGCAGCACTTGAATGCCTCGGTCAAGGTATCCTGCATCTGAACTCTCCGCCTTCACGTAGAATGAGACTTCCATAGGCATGTCAACTGACGGCAATGTCATAGAAGGATCTGCACTATTATAAGGATTGAAGTAAATTGTATTGCCACTATATCCATTTGTATTTAAACGGATACTTTCACAATACCACTCACCACCAGCAAGATAGAGCGTATAAGGAGGACAACCAGAACCAGACCTAACAGATGTACCAGGACCGGCAGGACAAGAAGCGGCTTCTGTCAATATTGAGAAATCTTCTGATATACATGCCGAAGCAACTCTTGCTTTCAGAGTAGTGACCGTGTTAGAAACAGGAGACAAGTCAGAGTCTGTTGTTGTACTTCCGTTACCCTGCACCTTTATCTTAGCATAGTATTGAGTGTTAGGGTCAAGTCCTGTTATGATAGCCTGCTCTGTAGCCTGTCCAGGAATATTGAGCACCTTGACTTCTGCTCCAGTTGTGGCATTATATATATAAAGGATGTAGCCGTTCACGCCAGCCTCGCCAGACGCAGTCCAGTCTGCTGTGAATCCGTCTATAGTAGGAACAGAAAGCACAGGTGGAGTTATAACAGAAAGGTTTGGAAGAACTGTCACGTTGTGAGTTACAGCACAGCCATTAACTGTGTATGTGATAGTAGCTGTTCCGCCAGAAACTCCAGTGACAGTACCGCCCGTAACTGATGCAACGCCTGTTTTATTAGAAGACCATGTACCGCCTGTGAGACTCGGAGTCAATGTGATGAACTTGCCCTCGCCTACTTCGTCTGGTCCAGAAAGTGTGACTTGACTTACTGTGATTGTCTTCTTGGCTGGACAGAAATCCGTGTTTGTAGGAGTGAATATTATGTTAACCTGACCCGGAGCAACGGCTGTCACTCTACCTGAAGCATTGACTGTAGCTATGCTTCCGTCAG
Source organism: Paludibacteraceae bacterium (assembly GCA_017937025.1). GTDB lineage: Bacteria > Bacteroidota > Bacteroidia > Bacteroidales > Paludibacteraceae > UBA4363. Next base: position 183,688 of record JAGBEJ010000012.1, read on the forward strand.
ACGACGACCATGTACCTACAGTAGAGCCATCGCCTGGAGCAAACTCTGTGAGAGAAAGCTGAACATTGTTGTTCGTTCCACAATTATATATTGTGTTTGTAGAAGATGTGATTGTAGGAGCATCACATGGCAGAGGTGTAACACATACTCCGCTGACACGAACCTCGCCGCTGAATGTTATCTTAACGAACTTACCCTGCTTTGCAACTATGCCTGGAATAGCAATCTCACCACAACTATTATTAATGTCGCTTGTGATTGAGCCAGTAGAGAGTGTTGAATATGGGCCAGCAAAAGCGTCTGCGATTTCTACAGTAGAAGCTGTACGAGAACCACCACCATGACCAGCAATATTAATTTGTGAAGCACCATATCCCTCCAACTCCACGATTATATAATCCATGTAGTATCTCTTCGCTGCATCACCACAAATATTAGATGTACTTGTGTTGTAATTGTCATCCTTATTACCTCCATGATACATTCTGAAGTCGCCGAAATCGTATGGAGTTGTTGCGTCAAGCGTACCGGCATCACTGCCTATATATGCGCAAGTAGGTCCGAGAGTCCAAGTCGCATTGTAAGTGACAACCTCAGAACTATAGCAAGCGTTCTCCACCTTCGCTTTGATAACCTCATCCTGGGTAATGCTCACCGAAGTACCAGTCACCCAAGAACTTCCGCCATCAAGGCTGTACTTGACATCGCCGCCTGTGCCGGAGATTTTGACTGTGTTGCCAGATTGAGTAATCGTAGGAGCAGAAGGCATTGTGGCATTGAGGCTTACAGTAACAGGGTCGCTTGAAACTGCGCAATTCTTAGTAGCCACCACTTTATAATCGCCATTTGCTGTGACTGTCAATAAACCTGATGTTTCACCAGCGATAGCAACTCCATCCTTATACCACTGCAGCGAAGCTCCTGCCGTCTGACCTGAAACAGAAAGAGTTGTAGTAGAACCACATGGGCTAAGAGCACCGGAAATTGTTGGCTTAGTGTCTTCGCAAGCTGGACCAGCAGATGTAACCGCAATACTTGTAATATACAAGTTACTACTATTTGTTCCTGCTAAATAAATCGTCTTAGATGACGAGATTCCAGTAAAGTCATACGAAACACTATGGTCTGCATTTTTTGTCGTAACACTAGCACTTGCAAGCGCAGCCTTCGTATCTCCATCTATAATATTCAATGTACGTCCAGTACTTGTTGAATAAAAATGTATTTCAATACTACAATCCTCATCTATAGTGAATGTCATATATCGCTTTGTTGGCAATTTTCCATCCGAAAAATCAGAAGCACCACCACTACTAAGGTTTATATAATATCCACCTGTACTCATACCTGCAGCAGCAGAACCTGTAGCAGGTGGATTTGTAGCAGAAGGCGTATATCCACTAGGGATTGAGTTTTCACCATCATAATTCAATGAAGCGAAATCTGTTGCGCCATTTACATTTATTCCTAACACCATCAATAATGACAGTATTAAAAACTTAAGTCTAAGAAATGTGTTTTTCATATCGTAGATTTTTTGTTATATACATTATATATACGACGAAAAAGCTTACAACGCCTCGGGGGCTCTTTCCTCCTTCAAACGTCATAACCTGCGAAATGAAAAAAATCTACTGAAAATGCGGATTACATCAGCAAGACACGGCTCAACCTCTCATGTTTGATTCTCTTAGTAAAGTTTCTTCATTAGCAAGTTTTTCGTTGATATATTTTGTTTGCTCCGAGTGCTTAGATTCGGATTTTCAAAAATATACTTATTTTTTGTGAAAAACTATATGTCTTATGCTGAAAAAATATGTTTTACAACATAAAAACATACATTTTTAGCGCTAATTTTTAGGTAGATAGCAATATTAACACTAAAGCAAGGGCATTTCCCACTATTTACATCTGTTAAATCACACCTAAAATACGTTAACACGACAACTATCCCAACATTGTATGAATATTCAGTTTTTTGCATGAAGATATTCGGCGCTTCGGCTTGGTTCAACTACGCTTGGTTGGTGAGCCTGTCGAACCACATGTGCCGTGTTTTTAATTTTTTTCTGCCCACTGAGCGCAATGCAATGGAGCCGAAGTGAAAGAGAAAAAAATGAATGCCGCATTTCGGCTATCGCTCAATGACCGGCATGAAAGAAATAGTCGCTTCGCGAGAAATCAAACAAACAACAACAAATCAAACAAAATATCCTATTTGAACGATTTGAACATATTTTGGTGGATTTCTGTCCGCAGGACACTAATTTATATCCGGTGCTTCGGCTACGTTCAGCAACCGAAAACTCACCAACCAACGCACAGGATGCAGAGAATATAAAAATCGGCACCCTGTGCTTCGGCTACGCTCAGCAACCGAGCCGAAGGGTAACTTCATATTCTCTCTTACGCTTCGGCTCCATTGCATTGCGCTTGGTTGGTGAGCGTAGCCGAACCACAGCGTGCAGAGAAAACTTACAAAAAAAGAGGCGCAAACATTTTGCACCTCTTCTATATATAATAATGTATATGCTTAGAACAACTTCATCTGACCAGTCAGTTCGTCCAGCACATCGCTGTCGTTGTCATCGCCGTCGCTGGTGTCTGGAGCACCGTCCTGCGGCTCTTCATCTTCGGGCTCGGCATCCTCTTCCTCCGGCTCTGGCCAGCGTGTAGGCTCCAGTTCTATCACCTCACCCACTTCGAATGTGCTGATTCTCTTGCCCTTCGCCTTTATGCCCTTGACTCCGATGAATTCCTCCACGTCTATCTCCATGGCTGGTTTGCTCTTGTCCGCACCGCCGAACACCACCTTGAAGCGCGGATACACATTGTCGCTGATGAGCAACAAACGGCTCTCCGGGTTCTCGCCTATGAAGCCTACCTTCTTTGCCGACGCCTCCATGACGAATCTCTTGATGTAGCGGTAGCCCTGCTGGTCGGCGTCCACAAGCGCGACAGTCCACACCTTCTCTGGGTCATACTTCTCTATCTTGAGCAAATCCTCGTCAAAGTGGTTCGACAGGTCGAAGTTTGTCGTATAATACTCGCCCTTCTTTGTAATAACGAGTATCTGGTCGTCCGCGCCGAATTCACCGAGGAAGTCGCCATGGCTGTCGTAGTTGAGCCTCATTACATCCGGGTCATACCAAACCTTTCTGCCGCCGAGCGTTGACGCGCCCTGATGACGGAGCGCGATCTTGAACACATCGTTCTTGGTCAGGATGTTGCCCATAGCCTGTCGTCCCTTTATGGCTATCTCGCTGAAGTCTTTTTCGAATGTCAGCACCTTGAGCCTTGGCCTTGGCTTGTGAGTTATCTTTATGGTCTCTGCCTCGCCATTAGGGTTAGCAGTGAAATAGATTATCTTGCTGCCAGCCTTGCCCTGAGTCAGGTCGTACTCCTTGTCTCTCGTAACGCCTGTGACATTGAACCTCTTAATGTAGTAGAATCCTGACTTGCCGTCGCGATAGACCACATTATATATGGTACGTTTGTCGTTCTTCTTGAACAGCGCGAGATACTGTATGTTCTTGCCGACATAGAGCTTGTCCTGCACCTTGACGACCTTGTATTTTCCGTCCTTGTAGAAGATTATCACATCGTCTATGTCCGAACAGTTGCATACGAACTCGTCCTTCTTCAGCCCAGTACCTATGAATCCGTCCTCGCGGTTTATATACAGGCGCTCGTTCGCCTCCACAACCTTGGCGGCTTCTATTGTGTCGAATGTTCTCAGCTCCGTCTTTCTCGGATACTTGCTGCCGTATCTCGCCTTGAGTCCCTTGTACCATGCGATGGTGTATTCCACAAGTCTCTCCAGATGGTACTCCACCTCCTTTATACCGTCCTTCAGCGCTGCTATGTTCGCATCAGCCTCGTCGGAACGGTATTTGATGATTCTCACCATCTTTATCTCCAAAAGATGAGCGACGTCGTCTCTCGTCACCTCTCTTATGAACTTCTTCTTGAACGGCTCGAGTCGCTTGTCAATCCAGTCGATAGCCTCGTCCTTGGTCTTGCTCTGCTCGTATTCCTTGTCCTTGTATATGCGCTCCTCGATGAAGATTCTTTCAAGGTTAGCCAAGAACAGCTGTTCCTGCAGCTCGTTTTTCTGTATTTCAAGTTCACGTCTGAGGAACTCCTTTGTCAAGTCAACATTTTTGCGCAGAACGTCGCTCACGCCGAGGAACAATGGCTTATTGTCCGACACGACGCAGCAGTTAGGCGAGAGGTTCATCTCGCACTGCGTGAATGCGTAAAGCGCATCGATAGCCTTGTCGGACGACGTTCCCGGCTGAAGCTGTATGACGATTCTGGCTTCGGTGGAAGTGAAGTCCTCCACTTTCTTTATCTTGATTTTGCCACGCTCGTTGGCCTTCACAATGCTGTCTTTGAGAGTTACGGTCGTTGTGCCGTAAGGTATCTCGGTTATCTCCAGCGTCTTGTTGTCTATCTTGTTTATCTTGGCTCTGATTCTGACCACTCCGCCACGCCTGCCGTCTTCATATCGGCTTGCGTCGAGATAGCCGCCAGTTGGGAAATCTGGGTAAAGAGTGAACTCACGCTCCTCGAGATACGCCACTGCTGCGTCTATTATCTCGTTGAAGTTGTGAGGCAGTATTTTCGAGTTGAGACCTACGCCGATACCCTCGGTTCCCTGCGCCAGCAGCAATGGGAACTTCACCGGCAAAGTGATAGGTTCCTTGTTTCTGCCGTCGTACGACGGCTTCCACTCGGTTATCTTCGGGCTGAAAAGTATCTCAAGGGCGAGTTTCGAGAGGCGCGCCTCGATGTAACGGGGAGCTGCAGCGCTGTCGCCGGTGAGCACGTGTCCCCAGTTTCCCTGACAGTCGATGAGCAGGTCCTTCTGTCCGAGTGTCACGAGCGCATCGCCTATGGAAGCGTCGCCGTGAGGGTGAAACTGCATCGTGTGTCCGACGATGTTCGCCACCTTGTTGTAGCGTCCGTCGTCGAGTCGCTTCATGGAGTGCAGTATTCGTCTTTGCACCGGCTTCAGTCCGTCCATGATGTTTGGCACGGCACGCTCCAGGTTAACGTATGAAGCATAGTCGAGAAACCATGTCTGATACATACCTGAGAGACACTGCCGTGTCTCATCGGTGTTCAATGGCGGCACTTTGCAGCGTCCCTTTCTTTTTGCCGGTTCATCCTGCGACACCGCCTCCAGAACTTCGTCAGCAGTCTCTGCGTTTTCTGTTTCCTGGTTTTCTAAGTCCTTCTCTGCGCCTTCTTGCAAATCCTTCTCGTCCTCGTTCATAAGTTATCCCTCCTATGCTTATTGTTATTTTATTCTCTCTATGACATCGCTCACCGCAAGCATCTCCTGCTCGCCAGTCTCCATATTCTTCAATGTGACTTTCTTCTGCTCCATCTCGTCGCTGCCCACTATCGCCACATACTTTATATTCTTGCTGTCTGCATATCCAAGCTGCTTTTTCATCTTGGCTGGCGTTGGGTAAATCTCTGCAGGTATGCCTGCGTTTCTCACCTCCTTGACGAGCGGCATCGAGTATGCGATTTCCGCGTCGCCGAAGCACACGAACAGTATCTTGGTCGCGTTCACTGTCTCCTTTGGGTAAAGGTCAAGCTGGTTGAGCACATCGTAGATTCTGTCTGCTCCGAACGAGATGCCTACGCCAGATAGACCCTGCAGTCCGAATACTCCTGTCAGGTTGTCGTAACGTCCTCCGCCCGATATGCTACCCATCTCCACGTCATTGGCTTTCACCTCGAAGATGGCTCCTGTGTAGTAGTTCAGACCTCTTGCAAGTGTCAGGTCTATCTCCAATGTGAGTCTGAGGTTTGCGCTTGAGAGCAATCCGAGTATCGTCTCTATCTCCTCGATGCCCTTTAGTCCTGTCTCCGACTCGGCAAGCACGTTCTTCAGCGTAGCCAGTTTCTCCTCATTGCTTCCACTCAGCAGGATTATTGGCTGAAGTTTCTCCACAGCCTCAGCTGACACACCCTTCTCTCTCAGTTCGGCATTAACGTTGTCAAGTCCTATCTTGTCAAGTTTGTCTATGGCTACGGTTATGTCGGTCAGTCGGTCAAGTTCACCCACTATTTCTGCGATTCCGCTCAATATCTTTCTGTTGTTCACCTTCAGAGTCACGTTCACGCCGAATCTTGCAAACACCTCGTCAACAATCTGCACAAGTTCAGCCTCGTTCAGAAGCGAGTCGCTGCCCACAACGTCGGCATCACACTGGTAGAACTCTCTGTATCTGCCCTTCTGCGGACGGTCCGCTCTCCACACTGGCTGTATCTGGTATCTTTTGAAAGGCATTGTCAATTCGCCATTATGCTGCACCACATATCGTGCGAATGGCACAGTCAGGTCGTATCTTAATCCCTTCTCGGAAATTGAGTTTATGAGCTTCACGCTGTTCTTTTCAGCCAAAGCCTCTGCGTTGGCTGTCTGCAGGAAATCTCCAGAGTTCAGTATCTTGAAAAGCAGTTTGTCGCCCTCGTCTCCATACTTGCCCATCAGCGTAGAAAGATTCTCCATTGCAGGAGTCTCTATCTGCTGAAATCCGTACAGTTTAAACACCGATTTTATCGTGTCGAATATGTAGTTTCTCTTCGCCATCTCTTCTGGCGAGAAATCTCTTGTTCCCTTTGGTATTCCTGGTTTCTGCATATTTTGTCTATGTTTTTTCTTATAAGAATATTTCTCCTAAAATCTTGTCGGAAGCGCCCTTATTGCTGTTCACGTAGTCGCCTGCAGCAGCGCCCGCCTCTTCTGGATTTGCAATCAAGCGATTCATTTCTCTCTCAAAATCCTCGTATGACGCTATGGATATTCCGCCTCCACACTCCTTTAACTTCAGTGCCTCACGGAATGCTGTATGATTTGGTCCGAAGACAACCGGCATTCCATACACAGCCGCCTCAAGCAAGTTGTGGATGCCTACGCCAAAACCGCCGCCCACGTATGCCACCGTTCCGTAATAATAAATAGACGACAGCATGCCAAAGTTGTTTATTATCAAACAACCCGCATTTCTCACATTATCGTCGGTTGCAGCAGTATATCTCACTATCGGTTTTGCGCCGCCAGCTTCATTCCACTTGCGCTCTATCTCAGCCAAATGCGACTCATGTATCTCATGCGGAGCAAGAATGAGTTTCACACCTTTATCTTGAGCGTATTTTATAAGCATGTCCTCGTCCTTTGGCCACGAACTGCCTGCGACAATCGCCTTCTGTCCGCCAACGAAAGCCTCGACCAAAGGCAGCTCCTTCCTATTGGAAGCTATTTCCACAACACGGTCGAATCGCGTATCGCCAGAGATAGTGACATTCTCTATGCCTACGCCATTAAGCAACTCCACAGAGTGCATGTCCTGCACAAAAAGACGGTTGAAAAAATTCAGCACCTTGGCATAAGCGACTCCGTACCATTTGAAGAACGCCTGATTATCTCTGAAATGAGCAGAAACTATATAGGTAGGAATACCTCTTCTGCGCAGAGCAAAAAGGAAGTTTGGCCAAAACTCATATTTTACGAATATCGCATCAACAGGCTTGACCCTTCTGACAAACCTCTCGGCATTGCGAATCGTGTCAAGCGGCATGTAGCACACAAGGTCCGCACCCTCGTAGTTTTTCCTCACTTCATAGCCCGATGGCGAGAAGAAGGTCAACAGAATTTTGTATTCCGGCTTTCTGCGGCGGAGCTCCTCCATCAAAGGACGCGCCTGCTCGAATTCACCGAGCGATGCCGCATGAAACCACACATACTTAGCGTTTTTATCTACGTTGCTTTTCAGATATTTGAACGTCTGTCTCTGCCCTACGAATCTCTTTTTCGCCTTCGCGTTGAAGAATGACGCCACGAAAACCAAAAAAGCATAGACATGGATACCCAGACTATATAATGTCCACATTTGAGTTTGTCTTTGAATAACTACAGAATGCAAAAACGCATACAAATGCAAAAATAGCAAATCCCTTCAATAAAAAGAGATTTGCTATTTGAATATTTGTCAAATAAGTCTGTGCCTATGCCCTTGCGTCGAGACGACTATTAGCGGCAGAAACGGTGAGGAACACAGAACGAATATGCAAGCATCAGCTCATGTGTGCCGTATGTCTTAGACGCAAGTTCGTTGAGTGTCAAGTTGAATGCGTAAGCCAACTGGAACTTGTTGAATCTCAGACCAACGATAGGAATCAAAGACAATGGCTGTACATTTCCTGGATCAAGCACATGACGATAAGAAAGCTGAGCCCACCAACCAAAGTTTGTAAGCTGGTCGTTCTGCATGTACTTGAGGTTCAACTCCATCTGCATGTGTCCGTCAACATCGAAGTTGAAGTTTGCAGAAGGCTCCAAAGTCTGGAACTCGTTGAAGTCAAAGTCGTATCCTGCGAACAAGAAACCTGTAAGGTTCTCATAATCGTAAGTGTCGCCAAGTATCGCTGGCTTGAATGGTATCAGGTTTGTGAAAGACAGACCTCCGAAGAATCCGTAAGATGTATAATAAACACCCACATTAACGTCCGGCATAATCTCGCCGTCTGTCTCATTGGCTGGGTCATCGTCAAATCCGTCCACTGCGGTATAGTGCAGATACTTCAATCTTGCGCTGACACCGAAAGACAACTGTCTGTCGAGTTCAACTCTCTTGCTGTATCTCGAACCGTTGCTCAGCGGAATATGGTAAGCGAATGTGAACTGTCCACCAACATAGTTGAATTGTGGAGTGTGATCGTTGTAGATGTATCCACCAAGACCAATGTTCTTAGTGTTCAATCTTGTTCTGTATGAGAGCAGATAAGTAGAAGGTCCGTCCTTGCCTATCCAGCTCTGCTTGCCTGTGAGCATCAAGTGTGAACACCTTTCAGCACCAGCCACTGCTGGGTTCAACAGATAGTAGTTGAAGTGGTACTGATCGTAAATAGGACGCTGCTGTGCGAAAACGCTTGTCGCCAAGGCACACATGGCAGCTACCAGCATTAAAATATTTTTTTTCATAGTTTCAAGGTTCTTCCGCAATTATTGTGTCTTTCATCTGCTTGCGTTCGGCATTGTTTCACCAATGTTTATCCGCGCATATTATATATAATAACGGAATACGAACTGCAAATTTAGAATAATTCAGCAAAGTCGTGCTAAAAACGCTCTTTTTTTTTAATATTATGAGCGTTCAGCGCTATATTCATAACGCAGTTCATTCGTTTTTATTTTAGAAAGTTCATTATTTTTGCTCTGTTTTTAATGCTTTCAAATGAAAAAAGCCATTTTCCCTGGGTCATTCGACCCTTTCACAATCGGACACTATTCGGTCGTAAAGCGCGGACTGGAGCTGTTTGACCACATCACGATAGGCGTGGGCAGCAACTGTTCAAAGAAGTCCTTCTTCACATTAGAAAAAAGACTCGACATAATATGCCAAGCTTTCCACGACGAGCCACGCGTGTCGGTTAAAGCCTACGATTCGCTGACCATTGACTTCGCCAAAGAGGAGGAAGCGGACTTCATATTGCGCGGAGTGCGCTCTGCCAACGACTTTGAATACGAGAAGTCAATAGCGGACATAAACAAAAGGCTTAGTTCAATAGAGACTGTGCTGCTCTTCACCGAGCCTCAATATTCGGCTGTTTCATCGACCATCGTAAGAGATTTGCTCAACTACGGCAAAGATGTGGCGGCGTTTCTGCCTCCTGGAGTAGAACTGTAAAAAACAAAAAAGGCTTTGAAGGTGCTTCAAAGCCTTTTTTATTCAATTAATAGAATCTTCGGAACATCTGTGTATCAATGTTTCTGACGTGATCCTGCTTCCTGCGCCAAGGAGCAAACTTGTATCGCACATAGAGGTTCGCATCATAATAGCCGTTCAACTCAGCCTTACTGGTGACTGTTTTCCCGTCAAAAGTACCCATGAAACGGTTGGTCGTTGACATAATAAAACGAAGGTCTAATCCCAAGCCAAAGTGCTTGCTGATATTCCACTCCACAGCCGGACCTGCATAAATCATCGGTGCAAGGTTATTCTTCTTTTTATCAAAGCCCCAGCCGCCACCGAATCCTAATCCAACACCAACATCAAACAGGACCTCCACCTTCTTGGCTCTCGAGCACAAGATGTTTGTCATGTTGAATGATGAAAACACGTCAATAATATAACACTTAGGATGAAAGCTCTGCGAGCCATGCCTGTCGGTCAAAATGTACATGAAGTCACCACCGATTCCCCACATCGGGCTGAAGTCATACTCTCCAGCAAGCGAGTAAATCTGGTTCCATTCTCCGCCACGAACTTTCTGTGTTCCGACTTTCGCCATCATCGACCAATGGCTGTAGTGCTGAGCCGAGGCCGTCATAATCGTCATCATGGAGATTATGACAAGCAACATCTTTTTAGTTGTACGAGTCATTAGTTTTGTTTTATTTGTCTTGCATTTATGATATGAACGTTACGCTTCCTTATGATTGATGCATATTCCCTTTTTGTACCAGTCGTATAGCAAACGCACGCCTTCGTCTATTTCTATCTTGTGGTGCCATCCCAAATTATGGAGCTTGGTCACGTCGGTCAGCTTTTTCATTGTACCGTCCGGCTTGCTCGCGTCCCATCTGAGCTCGCCTTTGAAGCCGATCGTCGCCATGATTTTCTCTGCCACTTCCTTTATTGTTATCTCCTTGCCTGTGCCCACGTTTATATGGCAATTTCTTATGTCTCTTTCGCCATCCTTATATGTGTCCTTGAAGTCCACATTGAGCAGCACATGCACACTGGCATCCGCCATTTCCTCGCTCCAGAGGAACTCTCTCAGCGGTTTGCCCGTGCCCCAAAGCGTGACTGCCTCAGCCGTAATGCCGAACTTCGCAAGCTCCGTCTTTATCTCCTCGTCCGTGTTCTTGCCGCTCACGCCTTCCACCGGACGCAAGTCCATGTCCTTTCTTACCGCATCCCAATCGCCTTCGTTAAGGCACTTCGCCAAATGAATCTTCCTTATCATAGCAGGCAGAACATGGCTGTTCTCGAGATGGAAGTTGTCGTTAGGTCCGTACAAGTTTGTCGGCATAACGGCTATGTAGTTGGTTCCGTACTGCAGATTGAAGCTTTCGCACATCTTAAGTCCGGCTATTTTTGCTATTGCATAAGGCTCATTGGTGTATTCCAATTGCGAAGTGAGTAGCACATCCTCGCTCATAGGCTGTGGCGCCTCACGTGGATAGATACATGTGCTGCCAAGGAACAGCAGTTTCTGCACTCCATGGCGGAAACTCTCGCCTATGACGTTTTGCTGTATCTGCAGATTCTTGTAAATGAAATCGGCTCTGTACTTGAGATTCGCCATAATGCCGCCAACGTGCGCCGCTGCGAGCACGACTGCGTCCGGTTTCTCCTGGTCAAAGAACTCTCTGACCGCCACTGGGTCAAGAAGATCAAGCTCTTTATGGCTTCTGCCCACCAGATTGTCATAGCCTCTGGACTTAAGATTGTTCCAAATCGCCGAACCTACAAGTCCATTGTGACCTGCCACATATATTTTGCTACTCTTGTCAAGCATCGTCTTTTTTCTACTCCTCTATTTTTGCCTTCAAATAAAGTTTCTTAGCGAACACCATATCGTGCTTCACCATTATTTTCACTAATTCCTCGAATGAAGTCTTTGTCGGATTCCATCCAAGTTTTGTCTTTGCCTTTGTTGGATTGCCGAGCAACTGCTCCACCTCGCAAGGACGGAAATACTTAGGGTCAACCTCGACCAAAACCTTTCCTGTCTTCACGTCAACACCCTTCTCGTTCACACCTTCGCCTTCCCATTTAAGCTCTATGCCAGCCTCCTTGAATGCCAATGTGCAGAACTCTCTGACGGTGTGCATCTCGCCAGTCGCGATTACATAATCCTCAGCCTCGTCCTGCTGCAGCATCAGCCACATGCACTCAACATAGTCCTTGGCATATCCCCAGTCTCTTCTTGCATCGAGATTTCCGAGATACAATTTATCCTGGAAACCCTGTGCTATTCTGCTGGCTGCCAGTGTTATCTTTCTTGTCACAAAATTCTCGCCTCGTCTCTCGCTCTCATGGTTGAAGAGGATGCCGTTCACTGCGTACATCCCGTAACTCTCGCGGTAGTTCTTGACAATCCAGAAACCGTACTGCTTAGCAACAGAGTACGGAGAACGTGGGTAGAACGGAGTGGTCTCACTCTGAGGCACTTCCTGCACTTTTCCGAATAGTTCTGATGTAGACGCCTGATAAATGCGGCAAGTCTTCTCCATTCCGCATATTCTAACCGCCTCCAGAAGTCTCAACACTCCGATTGCATCAGCATCGGCTGTGTATTCCGGAACGTCGAAAGACACCTTAACGTGGCTCTGGGCCGCGAGGTTGTATATTTCTGTAGGTTTTACCTCTGTTATGATTCTCACCAACGAGCTTGAGTCGGTCATGTCGCCCCAGTGCAGTTCTATAAGTCTGCTCTTCTTCATATCCCTGACCCATTCGTCGAGATACAGGTGTTCAATTCTGCCTGTGTTGAACGACGATGATCTTCTGAGTATGCCGTGCACCTCATATCCTTTATCAATAAGGAACTCTGCCAAGTACGAACCGTCCTGACCTGTGATTCCTGTTATCAGTGCTACCTTTTTTTCTGCCATATTATTGAATGTTTATATTTCCTGTTTTAATCTCTTCTGAATATATCTCTTGTGTAAACCTTGCCTTCCACATCATCAAGACAAGAGTCGTATCTGTTGGCTATTATCGCCTGGCTCTCCGCCTTGAACTGCGTCAAGTCGTTCACCACACGGCTGCCGAAGAAAGTCTCGCCGTCCTTAAGCGTTGGCTCGTAGATTATCACCTCGGCGCCCTTTGCTTTTATTCTCTTCATCACGCCTTGTATTGAGCTCTGACGGAAGTTGTCGCTGTTGCTCTTCATTGTCAGACGGTAAACTCCGATGACGCACTTCTTCTCCTCGCTCGCATTATAGTCGCCGCGGTTGTAATAGTCGTAATATCCGGCCTTGTGCAGCACACGGTCGGCGATGAAGTCCTTTCTTGTCCTGTTGCTCGCCACAATCGCCTCAATCAAGTTTTCTGGCACGTCCTCATAGTTGGCAAGCAACTGCTTTGTGTCCTTAGGCAGGCAGTAGCCGCCATAGCCGAACGATGGGTTGTTGTAGAACTCGCCGATTCTTGGGTCAAGTCCCACTCCGTTTATTATCTGCTTGGTATTAAGCCCCTTCATCTCGGCATAAGTGTCAAGCTCGTTGAAGTAGCTGACTCTGAGTGCAAGATAAGTATTGGCGAAAAGCTTCACTGCCTCTGCCTCTGTCGTGCCCATTATCAAAGTCGGGATATCTTCCTTTATCGCACCTTCCTGAAGCAGCGCGGCGAACTGTCTCGCAGCCTTGTCGATCCTTTCGTCGCCTTCCGGACGTCCGACTATTATTCGGCTTGGATAAAGGTTGTCGTACAGAGCCTTGCTCTCTCTCAAGAATTCTGGCGAGAATATTATGTTCTGGCTGCCGGTCTTCTTTCTTATGCTTTCTGTGTATCCCACTGGGATCGTACTCTTTATCACCATTATGGCGTTAGGATTGACCTTCATGACAAGGTCTATGACTTCCTCGACATGCGAAGTGTCAAAGTAGTTTTTCACTGCGTCATAATTGGTCGGCGCGGCTATAACGACAAAATCGGCATCCTTGTACGCACTGGCGCCATCGGTAGTCGCCACAAGTCGTAAAGGCTTCTCCGCCAAATATTTTTCTATGTATTCATCCTGCAACGGTGACTTCTTTTCGTTTATCAGCTTCACTTTCTCCTCCACGACATCCACCGCCTTCACATCATGGTGCTGGCTTAGCAGTGTGGCGATGCTTAGTCCCACATAACCAGTGCCGGCAACTGCTATTTTCACGTCTTTATTTTCCATTTTTATACTCAGAACATTCGGTAAAAAAGGTCAAAATTACACATTTTTGCTTAATGACAGAACATTATAATGCCGACAACACTTTCAGCAACTTGTCATTATCCTCTCTACTCCTGACCGCCAAGCTCACAAATTTCCCTTCACCACTCGCCATAACATTCCTCTCTATCAATATTTGGCAAAACTGTTCCGCGCTTTGCCCGTTCGTCAATTCGCACAACACTGCACCTGACTGCGACGGAATCACTCTAAAAAAACCGAATGACTGAAGAGCCTTCACAAAACGCTTTCTCTCCTTTTTAAACTTTAGGCAGGAATCTTTGTAGTCGCTCTCATACTTGCTGAATATTTGCAATGCAAACTCCGCTACCGAATTTATGTTCCACTGGCAAATCCGTTGCCTTATCTCACTTATCACAACAGCATTTCCTGACGCTACTACACTAATCCTCAACCCTGGCAATCCGCATGACTTGCTTATTGACTTGATTACCATTAGAGATTTCTCATATTTTTCAAGCACATCGTTGCTCATAAGGCTTTCGCCATCGTCCGAGAAATCAACGTCGCTCTCGTCCACTATGAGCAACTTGCCGTTAGCGCCGCACCAATCGGCTACCTTCAGCACATCACTTTTCTTCATGCAATTGCCAGAGAATGTGTCCGGATTAACAAGCACTGCAGCAGCCTTGTCGCTGAAATATCTTATCACATCATCAGCATTAAACCTGAAATCAGGATTTGCTGAATCATTTCGCAAATCTTCTAATACGAAATCCAGTTTCTTACCTTTAAACAATACTCTCTGCAACACATTCCACACCTCTGCAGCACCGTTAGCCACAGCGACATACCCTTCTCTCACTCCCATATTCTTGCCAGCGACAAGCGCATTGACCTGCATGCCAGAAGGATGCGCACCGACCAATGTGTCGAAATTCGCACGCATCTCGTCAAGCATTCTCTTGGTAGGAAAATATGGGTTCGAGCTTACGCTGAAGTCTGTCAACTGAGGAAATCTCCAGTATCCGCCGATTCTTTTGCGATACTCATCATATTTTATATCACCTTTGGAAAATAGTGTCGAAGCTATGTCAAGATCCTGTGCGTCATCTATCTCGTACCACTTCTCGCCCGACAAAGGCAACGCGCGGAGCTCCGACTTATGAAGGTATGTTATGACTCTGAGCACCTGCTCGTAATACTCGTTGTTACCCATCACCTTGCTGTAGGCATCAAGGAACGGAACATAGACATCACGACTGAACTCCTTGCTGAACTTATAGACGTTCACTGTCTTGTAGTACGAATCAACGTCCTCGTAGCGGAACGCCGCCTTAGGAACGAAATTCACTATCTCGTTTTTGTCGTTTATGCAAACCATCGTGCCGTCCATCCATGTCTCGTACTTGTCAACAAGCGCGAGGTTCGGATACGGATTTTCGACTATCGTCTGCAGCACCCTGTCCTCGAATATTATATCCGACTCCAGCAACAGCGTGTCGTCCTCGCAAAGCACATTCTTAGCGAGAGCGAGCGAGTATATATTGTTGGTTTTGTCATAGACCGGATTTTCGATGTACTCTATCTTTATCACATCATCATACCTATCGCCTATGTAGTTTTTCAGTTTTTCACCCTGATAACCGACAACAAGCACCAGCCTTTTCAGGTTCAGTCCGCCCAACTGCTTTATGACTCTGTCTATCAGCGTCTCACCGTTCACCTCCACCATGCACTTGGTGTTGTTCTTGGTGTACTCGCCGAGCCTTTTGCCCATTCCCGCTGCCAATATAACTGCCTGCATATTTTATGCTTTTACTTTATTATTCCATCCAATGCACCGAGTGCCGCTTCTATCACATCGTCCATGTCGTAGTACTTGTACTCGGCAAGTCGTCCGCCAAATATCACGTTCTGCTCCTTGTCCGCCAGTTCCTTGTATTTTGCGTACAACTCCGTGTTCTGCTTGTCGTTCACTGGATAATACGGCTCCATACCCGGCTTCCATTCTGTGGAATACTCCTTGGAAATCACAGTCTTAGGGTTATCGTAAACCTCCTGACCGAACATTTCGAAGTGCTTGTGCTCGATTACTCTTGTGTAAGGCACTTCACGCTCTGTATAGTTCACCACCGCATTGCCCTGATAATTAGGAGTGTCCAGCACTTCAGTCTCGAATCTCACAGTTCTGTATTGCAGATTGCCGTACTCATAACCGAAATACTCGTCAATCTTGCCTGTGAAGACTATTTTGTCCGCTTTCGCATCAAGTTCCGCTTTGTTAGCGAAATAGTCAACGCCAGTTCTTGTCTCCACACCCTCGATCAGTCCTTCTATCAGTTTGTTATAACCGCCTATCGGTATGCCTTGGTATGTGTCGTTGAAGTAATTGTTGTCAAAAACCATTCGCACAGGAAGACGTTTTATGATGAACGCAGACAGTTCTGTGCACTTCCTGCCCCACTGCTTCTCGGTGTAGCCCTTTATCAGCTTTTCGTAAATATCCTTGCCTATCAGTGTCAAAGCCTGTTCCTCGAGGTTTCTCGGCTCGCTCACGCCTGCTGCTTTCATCGAAGCCAAAGCGTCAGCCTTCTGCTCGTCAAGCTTCTTCTGCGCCTCGTCTGGAGTCTTGACACCCCACATCTGCGCAAAAGTGTTCATGTTGAATGGCAGGTTGTACAGTTCATCCTTGTAACGCGCGACAGGCGAATTTGTATATCTGTTGAACTCCACTATGTCATTCACATAACTCCAAACTTTCTTGTTGCTTGTATGGAATATATGAGCGCCGTACTTATGCACGTTTATGCCTTCCGTCTCCTCGCAGTAAACATTGCCGCCCAAGTGCGCGCGCTTGTCTATCACAAGGCATTTCTTGCCAAGTTTTTTCAGTTCATGCGCAAACACGCAGCCGTATAAACCTGCGCCGACAATGAGGAAATCATACTCTGCCATTAATAAAACTAATTTGATTTTTATCAAATTTCAAAGATAACAAAAAAGGACGGAATTATAACTCCGTCCTTCTTGTCTTTATGTTAAACGACTTGGTTTTAGTCGTTTGCTACCTTTCTGAGCAAGTTGTTTATAGAAACCTTATCGTTTATAAGCGCATGAAGCTTATCTATTGATATTCTTTCCTGCTTCATAGTGTCGCGGTCTCTGACTGTCACGCAGTTATCGTTGAGCGTGTCGTGGTCAACAGTGACGCAGAATGGTGTTCCGATCGCGTCCTGACGACGGTAGCGCTTGCCGATAGAGTCCTTCTCGTCGTACTGAACATTGAAGTCGAACTTCAGCTCGTTCATTATCTCTCTTGCCTTCTCTGGCAGTCCGTCCTTCTTGACAAGCGGCATAACGCACACCTTGACTGGCGCAAGCGCTGGAGGCAGATTCAACACAACACGAGACTCGCCGTTCTCAAGCTGCTCTTCGTTGTAAGCCGCGCACATAACGCTCAGGAACATACGGTCCACACCTATTGATGTCTCGATGACGTATGGAGTATAACTCTCGTTTGTCTCTGGGTCGAAGTACTCGATCTTCTTGCCTGAGTATTTTGCGTGCTGGCTGAGGTCGAAGTTTGTTCTTGAGTGGATACCCTCGACTTCCTTGAATCCGAAAGGCATCTCGAACTCAATGTCTGTTGCGGCATTTGCATAGTGAGCCAGCTTGTCATGATCGTGGAAACGGTATTTCTGATCGCCCAGTCCCAAAGCTCTGTGCCACTTTATACGTGTCTGCTTCCACTTAGCGAACCAGTCGAGTTCTGTGCCTGGCTTGATGAAGAACTGCATCTCCATCTGCTCGAACTCTCTCATTCTGAACACGAACTGACGAGCAACAATCTCGTTACGGAACGCCTTTCCTATCTGCGCGATACCGAATGGCAACTTCATACGGCCAGTCTTCTGCACGTTCAGATAGTTCACGAAGATACCCTGCGCAGTCTCCGGACGAAGATAAATCTTCATTGCGCCGTCGGCTGTAGAGCCCATCTCTGTGCTGAACATCAGGTTGAACTGACGTACATCGGTCCAGTTCTTTGTTCCGCTCACTGGGTCAACTATCTCATAATCAAGGATTATCTGCTTGAGCTCAGCCAAGTCGTTGTCATTCATGGCTTTCGCATATCTTGCGTGAAGCGCTTCCTTCTTGTCGAGGTTCTCCTTCACTCTCGGACTTGTCTCTCTGAACTTCTGCTCGTCGAAAGCGTCGCCGAATCTCTTTCTCGCCTTCTCAACCTCTTTCTCTATCTTGGCGTCGTACTTAGCCATCTCGTCCTCTATCAGCACATCGGCTCTGTATCTCTTCTTAGAGTCGCGGTTGTCTATCAGAGGGTCGTTGAACGCATCAACGTGGCCCGAAGCCTTCCATGTCGTTGGGTGCATGAATATTGACGCGTCGATGCCCACGATATTCTCGTGCAGGCGAGTCATTGCCATCCACCAATATCTCTTTATGTTGTTCTTTAACTCCACACCATTCTGGCCGTAGTCATAAACAGCGCCGAGTCCGTCATAAATCTCGCTTGAAGGAAACACGAATCCGTACTCCTTGCAGTGAGAGACTAATTTCTTGAAAACCTCTTCTTGAGTTGCCATAGTTGTTATTATGTTTATATTTCTGTTGCCTTATTAAAAAATCAAGGCACAAAGATAAGACAAAATCCTATACCTTAATTATATTGCGACGAGACGGCGTGTTATTTGAACACGCTTCTCAAATCCTTCACTCTGACAGCCTTGCCCTCGCTCTGAGCCAGCGAGCCTGGCTGCAACAGCATGACAAGCGGCGTGATGAGTATCTCATCGTGCAGGCGGCTGGTGATGCTCTTTATCAACGCTTTCTGAGCGTCGTGTCCGCCTGTGTACGACTGCGCCAGCTCCACTTCCACCGTCATCGAGTCATTCACCTCGTCGGTCTTCAGTGTTATCAAGTAGTTGCTGCCCAGTTCCTTATATCTCATGAGCACCTGCTCCACCTGTATCGGGAATATGTTCACGCCTCGAAGCACAATCATGTCGTCCGAACGGCCCTTCATTCTGTCGATTCTCTTGTGGTGGCGGCCGCATGGACACTCGCCAGGGATTATTCTCGTCAGGTCGCGTGTACGGTAACGCAGCAGCGGCATCGCCTCACGGTTTATCGTTGTCAGCACAAGCTCGCCTATCTCGCCGTCTGGCACTGGCTCCAGCGTCTTAGGGTCAACGATTTCCACAATATAGTAATCCTCCCAGATGTGCATACCGTTCTGCTCCTTGCACTCGAACGCCACGCCCGGACCGCACATCTCGCTCATGCCGAACGAGTTATAAGCCTTCACTCCGAGCATATCCTGTATTCTGCGGCGCTGCTCCTCGCTGTGAGGCTCTGCGCCAATGACAAGCGTGCGCAGCTTCGTGTCGCGGCGAGGGTCTATGCCCTCCTGCTGCATCACCTCGTATATTCTTGTGGCATAGCTTGGTATGGCGTGAACCACAGTCGTGCCGAAGTCAGTGAAGAACTTGAGCTGACGCCTTGTGTTGCCGGCTGCGGCTGGCACTGTGAGCATGCCGAGCCTCTCCGCTCCGTACTGGAATCCCAGTCCGCCAGTGAACATTCCGTAGCCCGAGGTGTTCTGGAACACGTCGTCGGGACGGCAGCCCACCATCCAAAGGCAGCGAGCCACAGCGTTAGCCCACTCGTTCAAGTCTTTCTGTGTGTGAAGTATAACCGTCGGATTGCCCGTCGTGCCACTCGATGAATGCAGACGCACACACTGGCTGAGCGGCACTGACGCCATGCCGAACGGATATGTGTCGCGCAAGTCCTGCTTCGTGGTGAAAGGGATTTTTCTTATGTCGTCAAGCGACCGGATGTCGCCCGGCTCCAAACCTGCCTCTTTGAATCTCTGCTTGTAGAAAGCCGAGTGCATGCAGTGTTCTACTGTTGTCTTGAGTCTCTCGAGTTGCAGTTTCTCTATCTGCTCTCTGTCCATAGTCTCCAATTCAGGATTGAAGAACTCGGATTTTTCTGTCATAATATTCTATTTAAGGGTTGATTGACGTTCAAATATACGCTTTTTTCGGCATTATGTCCGCATATTTCAAACTCTGTTTTGCAAGAATGGAATTTTACATTATCTTTGCACCCACTTTTCAAAATCATTATTTAATTCAAATTTATTATGTACTTAGATTCAGAAAAGAAGAAGGAGATCTTCGGAAAGTACGGAAAGTCTAATACTGACACTGGTTCTGTAGAAAGCCAGGTGGCATTATTTTCATACCGTATTAGCCATTTGACTGAGCACCTCAAGTCAAATCACAAGGATCATACAACATCAAGAGCACTTGGCATCTTGGTTGGTAAGCGTCGTCGCTTGCTCTCTTACCTCAAGGAGCAGGACATCGAGCGCTACCGTGCACTCATCAAGGCTCTTGGACTGAGAAAGTAATCTTTCTCTCTTCTAAAGAAACGAATCCCGACTCACACGAGCCGGGATTTTTTGTTTTCTTCATCGGCCACTGAGCTTGCGGTCACTGAGCGAAGCCGAAGTGAGCGGTGTCGAATGTTCCGGTTGCTGAGCGGAGCCGAAGTGCCGAATATAAATTAGTGTCCTGCAGACAGAAATATTTCAAATAAAAACAGAATCACTCAAAAACATTCTGTGGGATTTGTTGTCATTTGTTCGATTTCTCGCGGAGCGACTAATAAAACCCAACGCTCTGAACTAGTCACTGAGCGTTGGTTGGTGAGTATTCGGTCACTGAGCGGAGCCGAAGTGAGCGAAGTCGAATGTTCCGGTTGCTGAGCGGAGCCGAAGCACCGGATATAAATTAGTGTCCTGCAGACAGAAATATTTCAAACGAAAACAAATCGTTCAAAAATCTGTTTGATTTCTCGCGAAGCGACTGAAGATTGTGCCGTAGGGACGCACCGCGTGCGTCCGGAATACCACGCATTTTTGTAGGGGCGAATAATTATTCGCCCCTACAGCGTACCCAATCATTTATTTTCATATTCATAACCACACGAAAACCGTCTCACCCCATTGGGGTTCTGTTTTGAATCAACTCTTTATCAGGGGCGAACGCCCCTGCCTATAAAGATTCCGTCCCTTTGGGACTGACGCACCGACTGCATTAAATCACCCCAAAGGGGTGGCATAAACATAGACACGGGTGTGAGCCCGTGGCTGAATGTGAGCAGAAAAAAAGACTCCGGGATGAACATTGAATTTAATCCCGGAGTAAAACAAAAAGCTGCGAATGCGCTTTCCACATTCGCAGCCAATACAAATCAACGCCTATTCTTAGGACGTTTCACTTCAAAGCGAAAGACTTTCATGTCCTTTATTATACAATCTGAAAGAAAATATTTCTCACGATAAAACACCTCATCTGAAGGCACATAGTACTTCCCGTCCTCATTTGAAGGCAATTCAACACCCTTTTCTTTAGCTACTTCTTTTTCAATCTTATGTTTGTAATCATAATAGTCCTTGGATTTTAAATATGAACCTTCATCGAAACTAACTGTAACAAATTCGGTAAAATCCTTTAGAGAAAACAAAGCAACTCCAAACGGTTCTAAGAATATTCTTGTTGATTTTATCATATCCTCCGAATACTCTTTTGAATATATATGATTTGGAACCGCTGTCGATTTATATCCCATATCGTTTATCAGTACGGGCATAAAAATGAAAAGTACATTATGAGGGAGAGAGTTGATGTGGGTGAAAGGCTGATGGATAGAGGGATTGAGGCAAGTTGAGAGAGTCGGCGAGCAACAAAATGAAAAGTACATAAGTGTGGATTTGGTGTGGAT
>JAGBEJ010000001.1 GCA_017937025.1 Paludibacteraceae bacterium
CGCACGGCAGATGATTTGATTTATTCACCCACTGAATCCGAAGTTATGATGAACGAGAACAACGATGTTTTTACGATGGAAGACGAGCCGATAGCCTCTGTGGTGCAGGATATGCGCAAAGGCTCGAAATGGCTGTCCGCCTTTCTGGAAAGTTACCGTCCTCCGCTGGACGGGGAACGTTACCTGACGGACGGCGAGGTGGCGGAACTGCTCCGCGTAAGCCGACGCACCTTGCAGGAATACCGCAACAACCGCGTGTTGCCCTTCATACTTTTGGGAGGGAAGGTGCTTTACCCGGAAACGGGGCTGCGTGAAGTGCTGGAAGCAAATTACCGCAAGCCGCTGGAGTGAGCGCGGTTGGCAAGAAAAAAGGAAACGGGCGACACTTTTTGTGGTGCTGCCCGTTTCCTTGTCTTATGTGGTATGCGCAATCAGCAGTACCCGGCTTTTCCGTTCTGTATGAACATCACGTATGCCTGCCGTTTCTCTTTGGCGAGAGCTTTTCCCACCAGCCATGTGCGGAACAGGTGGGTGTTGTAGGTGTTCAGCCGGAAGGCGACGGGGATGATGATTTCAAGCGCGTACACATCTGCGTACAGTCCGTTTTCAAGTTGCATGTAGCGGCACACCTCGTAGTCGTTAAGCACGTCCGACTTGCGGATGGCTTTGATGGCGGCGTTCACTGCCGGGACGGTCGTATGGAACAGTCCGGCGATTTCTGTGGCGGTCATCCACACGTCGTTACCGGTTACGCTGACCGCCTTGTCCTCTATGATGATTATGTCACGTTTCATGGCTTCTCTTTTTTAGAT
This sequence comes from Paludibacteraceae bacterium, assembly GCA_017937025.1. Classification (GTDB taxonomy): domain Bacteria; phylum Bacteroidota; class Bacteroidia; order Bacteroidales; family Paludibacteraceae; genus UBA4363. Next base: position 813 of record JAGBEJ010000001.1, read on the forward strand.
GGTGCAACCTGCAAATTCCTCAACACTGTTCAACCTTGCGGCAAGGTTCTTCATGTCCTGATTGAGTTTTTCTTTGGTTATCTTCGCGTAAATCTGCGTCGTCTTTATGCTCTTGTGTCCGAGCATGGAGCTGACGGTTTCGATAGGTACGCCATTAGAGAGAAATACCGTCGTGGCTGCCGTGTGGCGGCTCTGATGCCACGTGATATGCTTGGTGATGCCGCAACGCTTGGCGACGGCACGGATACCGGCAAGGCACGTGTTATAATGCGGGACGGGGAATATCTTGCCGTTCTCGCACAGCCCACGGTATTTGCCGATTATGCGGTTGGCGATGTCAAGCAGGCGGATGTTGGACACCACGCCCGTTTTCTGGCGGTTGATGTTTATCCACTCGTGTTCGTCGAAGTAGGTGCGGATATTCTCTTCCGTGAGGTTGCGCATATCCGAGAACGACAACCCGGTGAAAGCGCAGAACAGGTAGAGGTCACGGTACAGTTCCTGTTTGGCGTTTTTCAGTTTCCCGTCCATCAGCAGGCGTATTTCCTCTTTGGTCAGAAAACTGCGTGTTGTTTCCTCCTTCTTGATTTCATACTCGCGGAACGGGTCGCGTGTCAGCCACTCGTTGTTGATGGCGATGAACACCATCGTCCGTAGCGGGCAGACGTACAGCCACACGGTATTGGTGCAGCAGTGTTTGTCCGTGCGCAGGAACATCTCGAAGTCGGAGATGAAAGCGGGGGTAAGCTCTTTCAGTGCGATGTCCTTCACATGGTAGCGGATGTCGAGGAACTCTTGCAGGTGCTTGTAAACGATACGGTACTTTTCCAGTGTACCTTTTGCTTTCATGCCTGCTTCCACCTGTTTCTCATAGTCCTCATTGTGACGACGGTACACCTGCATCAGCGTGTGGTAGCGGTGTTCCAGTCCGAGAAAGGCGTTCTTCACCTTCTCCGCCGTGACGAAGTTGTCACGCTCCATGATTTCCTGATAGTGCCTGTTGATGCGTACCCGCATCTTGTCAAGCATACGGTTCGTTTCGAGTGCCGCCGTGCTTCTGCCCGTGACACGTCCACTTTTGGTGTCCCACAGCTTCGGATCGACAGTCAGTTTGCAGCTGAACTGCGTCTGGCTGCCGTCCACCGTGATGCGTCCCATGACGGGAACTGTCCCGTCCTTTTTCACTACTTGACGCTTGAGGTAGTAGATGACTGAAAATGTACTCTTCATCGTCCTTAATTTTTTTGGTTTCAAAATTAGTTGGTGAAGAGTTCGGTGTCGGTACGCAAAACGGGGAGGAACAGCGCAATCTTTTTCCGTAACCAAATTTTTCGCGTGAGTTGTAGGTAACTCACTATTCCTTAGTGTCTTGTTTCGCCATCCGTACCCGTTTGTCGCATTTTCGGGCATGGTTACGAACAAGTAACGTTGCGGCGTCAGGATTTGGCTTCGGCAGGGATTGTAATGGCTTCACGAATTATCGCCACTTCAACCAAAACCCTTGTAACTCAATTCTATCACTATATCTTTCCGCATTTCACTTTTTTGTAGTAACTTTGTACTCTGATATGACATGCCATACTACAGATCTATTATCCGAAATGTATGCAGAAAAGATCCTGTAGAAATTATCTGCAATGGTAAAAGTTCTGTCATCGCAGCTAATATATTTATAGAAGCGAAAGAAGATTGTAAACGTTATACAAAACGATATTTTGTGGATCGAGACTTTGATAATAATGATTCTCTACCAAACACTATTTTCATTACTGACGGTTATGCAATAGAAAACTATTATTTATCGGATAAATGTGTTAGTTGTATTCTTGAAACAGAGTTTAAGATGTCAAGAGCAGATTATCATGACAAGTATACTAAGTGTATGGATTTCTTTCATTCAGAACATGAAAAGTTTTTAGAGGGAATATCATTATTCAATGCCTGGTATAGCTGTCTTTACAACAACCCTGATTGGGATAGAAGTGATGTGTCACTAGATGATAGTTTTCCTAAAGAATGGCTTTCTTTGAAAATCGGCGATATAAGCTATTCCTATAATTTGTCAGACATTGAGATGAAATATAATAAGGCACCTCACATGGAAGAATCGCTTGTCATTGAAGAGAAAGCAAAACTACAAGCAAAAGGATATATGTTCTATCGAGGTAAATATGAAATGCAATTTTTATTTGAATTTTTAAGATTTATACAAAATGAACCAAAAAAATCTCGCGTTTATAGTGTTGCCTCATGCTCCATACCATTTTATCAGAACACTATGTTGTCAACATTTTCACAATATGCAGATATTTCAGACAATCTGTGTAAATACATAGAAACAGGCATTCGATGAATAGGTGAATAAGCATATGCTTGTTAAGCATCGCGTATATTCCCAATTGATAGTTAATGAGGCAAAACACGAATAAGATTTGTACTTGCTTTTTATAGAGTGTAGATATAAAAGAATCTATCTTTATCGTTTCATATTTCTGTATTACATAGCCAATCTAATTCAAGAACATGTAGCAAAGATGCGATATTTTATGTGATTTCTTTTGGTTATTCGGGTGGGAATACACACTCTTGTTAATGTTTGTAACGGATTGATTATTAGCGCTTTTGGTCTTACAGCGCATGCATAACATCCAGTGCTAACGCATTAATAGTCAGTTAAAGTCAATTTCGAGGAAGTGAAATAAACGAAATCTTTTTCATAGCATTATAGCTGGAAAGCGTGTGGCATGAGAGTGTCGCACGCTTTTTTTATATTGAAATGCAAATGTTTATTCTCTCCTCCTCTTCCCCTCTCCCTCTTTCTTTGTGTTAAAAATAGTTTTACATTTGCATCCGATTGTAAACAAGTATTTTATCGGGACAGATGAAACGAAATAAGATGTGCGCGCTGATGGTGGCATGCGCACTTTCCATAGGCGGGGCGATGGCACAGACGGCTACCGGCAACGACACGACCGCCGCAGAATCAACACAGACCGCACCGCCAGAGAAATTCGCCACGGCGAAGAAGAAACTGGACGACTTCTCCAAGGAACTGACGAGCCGCATCAAGCTGCACGGATACGCGCAAGGCGGATACACCTACACCCATAAAGGCAGCACGGACGCCAACACATTCGACATCAAGCGCGTGCTCTTCTGGGCGGACGCGAGGATTACGGATCGATGGTCGTTCCTCTTCATGCACGACTTCTCGAGCGTGGTGCAGGAGTATTACACCGACTTCCGCATAACCAAAGACAAATGGCTGACCGTGCGCTTCGGACAATTCAAGAACGGACTTTCATACGAGAACAAGCTCTCGCCTACGTCCATGGAGGCCATCGATGTCTATTCCGAGGGCGCGACCTACCTCTCGGGCTGCGGCAGCGACCCTCTTTATGGCGTGCAGTACGGACGTGACTTGGGTCTGGCGCTCTTCGGCGAACTGCCTAACGGAATGCTTGCCTACGAGTTCGAGGTGATGAACGGACAGGGCATCAACCGCAAGGACGGCAACAACGACAAGGACTTCATCGGTCGACTTGAGTTCAGACCAGTGAAGGGACTCAACATCGTAGCCACAGGACAGATAGGCTGGGGACACGCTGTGAACACTTCGCTCTACAACCCTGCGATAGCTGTTGGCGACAACTACAAGCGTGACCGATGGACAGCGGGCTTCGACTATAAATCAAAGGTCTTCAACGCCCACGGCGAATACCTGGAGGGACGTGACGGCGGCGTGACAAGCCGCGGCGGATACGTGACCTTCAACGTTCCACTGGGCAACACGAACTGCGACATCGTGGGCTCGTACGACTACTTCGACTTCAACACCGACCTCGGCATGGACCAGCACAAGGCGATAGGCGGCATACAGTACTGGTTCTACAAGAAGTGCCGCGTGCAGCTGCAGTACGTTTACAAGAGCGCGTACACAGACAACGGTCAGTTCATCCACGGCGACAGCCACGCGGTGATGTGCCAGATGCAGATAAGATTCAACTAAACAAAATCAGATACAGACATGTTAATCAAAATCCTTCTCACGGTAGTTTTTCTCGTGGTGACAGTGCTTGTCGGGGTTTACTCGCGCGAGCAGGCGAGGAACGTTGACGGCTTCGTGCTGGGCGGACGAAATGTCGGTCCTTGGCTGTCGGCTTTCGCATTCGGCACGAGTTATTTCTCGGCTGTGGTGTTTGTGGGTTATGCCGGCCAGTTCGGCTGGAAGTACGGCATTTCCAGTTCGTGGATAGGCATAGGCAACGCCATCATCGGCTCGCTTCTGGCGTGGCTCGTGCTGGGCAGGCGCACTAAACAGATGACGCAGCACATCAAGTCGCGCACGATGCCGGACTTCTTCGGCACACGCTACGGCGACCAGTGGCTACGTGTTGCGGCGTCCATCATCGCCTTTGTGTTCCTGATACCTTACACAGCCGGAGTATATAGCGGCATTTCCAAGCTCTTCGACATGGGTTTCCATATCCCTTACGAATACTGCATCATTATCATGGCTATGCTCACTGCCGTTTATGTGATACTGGGCGGCTATAAGGCCACAGCCATCAACGACTTCATACAGGGACTTGTGATGCTTGGCGGCATAATAACGGTCATCGCCGTGGTGCTCAACAGCCAGGGCGGACTGACCGAGGCGTTCCACAAAATGCAGGTTGCCGAGCCTACTGCCCACGACCTTGAGAGCCCGCTCTACAGCAACTTCCAGCCGGGCGACTTCGCCTCGCTGTTCGGACCTAACGCGCTGAGCCTTCTCGGCGTTGTCGTGCTGACATCGGTCGGCACATGGGGACTGCCGCAGATGGTGGGCAAGTTCTATTCGATAACCGATGAGAGCGCCATCAAGCGCGGAACGGTAATCTCCACCGTCTTCGCCCTCATCGTGGCAGGCGGATGCTACTTCCTCGGCGGCTTCGGACGACTCTTCGGCGAGCCTGTCTGGAACGAGGCGCGCCACAACTACAAGTTCGACGACATCATCCCTAACATGCTCGACACGGCTGTCAGCTCCGATTTACTTATAGGTCTTGTGCTGGTGCTTGTGCTTTCGGCTTCTATGTCCACACTCGCGTCGCTGGTGCTGACATCGTCATCCACCATGACGCTCGACATCATCTACCGCGACAAGCGCGCGAGCGCCGACGAGGTGATTGGCGGCTCGATTGACGACGAGGTGGCGGAGAAGAGAGAGCGCCGCAAGGTCGTTGTCATGCGTATGCTCATCGTGTTCTTCATTGTCATTTCGGTGCTCATAGCCTTGAATCCGCCTACGTTCATCGCTCAGCTCATGGGCATAAGCTGGGGAGCGCTCGCAGGCGCGTTCCTGGCTCCGTTCCTGCTGGGGCTTTATTGGAAGGGCGTCACCAAGGCGGCAGTGTGGGCGTGCTTCGTCTGGGGTGTCGGCTTCACTGTGGCCAACATGCTTCTTGGCAATCCGATAAACCCAATCGACTGCGGCGCCATAGCCATGGTCGGCGGCTTTCCGGTTGTGCTGCTGGTCAGCCTTTTCACCAAGAAACTGCCAAAGAAGAAAGTGGACGCCATCTGGAAGTGCTACGAATAAACCATCAGAATGGTCACACAATAAAAAGGCGGAAGATTTTTCTTCCGCCTTTGTGTTTTTTTGTCCTGAAATTTCAGGATTAATTATAGTAGTCAATGTCTGCTTCTGGGACGAAAGCTTTTATGGCGATTACCATGCCGTTGTTTAGTGTGCCGTACATTTGGAGTGTGAATCCGTTGGCGTCATGCTTGGCAATGAACGAGCCTTCCTTGAATCCCGAATTTTCGTATTCCACTCCCTCTATTCTGGAAATGACGTAATCCTCGATGCAGTCCATAGCATAGTAGGTGTTCTCCCATTCGCCGTCGGTGATCTGAACAGACAGCTGGTTGCTTCCAACCGCTTTCAATGGGTCGGCAAGGTTGATGTTTACTCCCATCAGCGGTGTGCCGATGTCGAAATGCCCGAGGAAGTCGTTCGCTTTATTGACATCTTTAGGCGTGATATTAAGATAATGCGCTCCGACGTCTTCTCCCTGAGCTGGTCTTACAGACAGATTCGCATTAAAATCATACACATGGCCGTTTATGTTAATCTGATTGTTGGAAATATTGTCCAACGCCGACTTAGAACCAGAATCTTTGTCGTCATCCTTGCAGGCCGTGAATCCGAGGCATGCGATAGCCAAGAATAAAAGAATCAAGTAGTTTTTTCTCATAGTCGTAAGGTTTTAGGTTTGACAAATATTTATATACGGCACAAGATATATTAAAAATCGTTTATATCCATTGTGCGTTTGTATGTTGTAGAGCAAGTTTTATTGCTTGTATAATCAAAAACGAGCCTGCCTCGTGAAATGAGACAGGCTCGTTATATTATTATGCTTTCAGTGGTTATTGCTTCTTCACTGGTGTGCCGGCGCAAGTGGCGTTGTAGTGTTCAAGTATATTCGAACCGTAATGCAATGCTACTATGTCGAAAGGCAATGACACAGCAGCCGCAGCTCCAATGACACCGAGTGAAACCATCGGGTCGGACGATATGAAGAATGTTGAGGCTAAGCATCCTGCCAATAGAGTTGATGCGCCGATTGCGGAGAAGATGCTCGACTTGGTCTCTCGTTTATGCACGTCGTGGCAATACACATCGAGGAATTTGCTGAACTCTTTGCTTTTCAGCACCATATTGCCTCCGCAGTAGCGCTTCTTCATCTTGCCTTTCTCTGGGATGAACACTTTCTTGTATTCGAATCTTGGCAGCGTGTCGCCAGTGAATTCAGCGGCGGTGTAGATTATTTTCTCGTTTGCCACTTCGCTTTTTGGTGCAGGAGTGGCGCTGACAGCCGCCGGCTGGCTCTGTGTCGCAGTGGTTTCCTCGAATGTCTGCACGTCGCCGTTTTTGTAAACTATGGAGTTTATGTCTTTGACGGGCATTACGAAAACCGGTCCGTCGGGCGAGTTTGCCTTCTTGTAGCGGATGTTGTCTCCCGACACTTCGGTGATGTTCGCGTCGATGCGCTTGTTGTCTCGTGTCACGATTATGTCCTGTGCGGATACTGCCAATGACAGAGACATCAGAACTAATGTTGTGAATTTTCTCATGGCTATAATGTTTTAGGGTTTTGTTGTGGCAAATTTAACGAAGCGAAAGGCTGGCTTCGGGTTTTGTCAACGTTGACAAATGCCGTCGTCGCACAGGAAATCCGGCATCGTGACGAGCCCCCTGTCGAGTCTTATGACGCTGGTGTTGGTTCTGTCGCTGGATATGACGTACTGTTCGGCGAGTCTCGGGCTGAGCTTCTCGCGGAACGCCTTGTTGGCTCGGGATATGTATTGGAACAGCAGCGAACGGTTCTCGATGTCAATGGCGGCCTCGACTGATTTCCTCATCTTGCCGAGGTCGATCCTGTTGGAAACGCTTTTGTAGATGAACACGAGTTCGTCCCGGTAGTCGGCTATCTCCTTCAGGCGGATGCCTTCGGGGTGGCGCAGGAACAGAATGTAGAACACCTTGCACAGTGTGCGGTTCATGTGTATGTCGATGTCGTAGTCGGTAAGGCGGATTTTCATCTCGTCGCTTATCTCCATGCGGCTGACGTTGGCTGGCTCGGGAGTGGCGCACAGAGCATCCAGCAGGCTTTTGTCCATGGTGTTGCGCAGATACTTCAGCCCGTTCTCTGTGTTCAGTTCCTCTATTTCCTGGCAGATGCGCTTGGCTCTCTTCTCGATTTCTTTTCTTTGTTTATCCTCGTTCACGTGTGATAGCTTTTTTTTGATAACTGTCGTTGTCAAAATTAGCTATACGTGCAACTGGACTTTGAGAATGTCAAGGTTGACACTTACTTGAGCAGCGTGTGCAAGTGGCAGCGGAGTGCTTTTGAATAGTCCTTGTTTTCCTCCAGATGTACTTTTCCGTCTGTGCCTCTGAAGTAGCGGTGCCAGGTATTGTCGGCGTAGTTGTAGATGAACGATTCCATTATGGATGGAAAGAGGTCGAACGCCATACGGATGGTACTGTCTGAGTACCGGTCGTTTTGCCGTGTATGGGTTATTTCTATGGTGAGGATTGGACATTCGACCAATCTGTTATTGTATCTGAGTTTCTGCCATATAGAAATATCTGGCGTAATTCTTATGTTACTTGACAAACGTGTTTCCGTAAGTATATCATCGCCAAATCGCTTTAGATAGTTTCTCACAAACCGCATTTGTATCTTTTGGTGTGTCATCACATTCCCTGGAGCCATGCCGAGTCCAGGTCTATCGCATAGATTCCAGTAGTAAGTTTTTCTGTAAAGCGACTGCACGTAACGTATTTCCTCGTCTGTGTAATTCCTTGTTGTCATAATTTTTAAATCATTGGTTAATACTGTTTTAAATTTGATGACAAAGATGGACAGTAAAAAATCTTAAGCTCAAGTTTGTCAACGTTGACAAACTTTCATTTCATTTTTTCTTTTAAAAACGGCGGCAGTGTGACGAGGCTCCGGTCGAGTTTTATCATGCTGCATTTACCGCGTTCGTTGGTTATTTCATAACTGTCGGCGAGCGTGTGTGCGAGTTTGTTCCTGAATGCTTTGTTGGCTAACGATATGCATTGAGACATCATGCTGTTGTCTTCCGGGTTTATTGCAGCGTCTATTGATGCTTTCATCTTGTCCAAGTCGGTTCTGTTGGAGACGTTCTTGTATATGTTGAAGAGTTCTTCTCTGTGGTCGGCTATCTCTTTCAGGCGTATGCCTTCGGGGTGGCGCAGGAAGAATATGTAGAACACTTTGCAAAGGGCGCGCTTCATGTCTATCTCCATGTTGTAGTCCGGCAGATGGATTTTCATGTCCTCGCTTATCTCCAGACGGCTCAGTTTCGGCGATGAATATCCTTCGTACAGTTCTTTCAGCGTGTCTTCCGCGAGAATCTCGTGCAGAATGTTCAGTCCGTTGTCTCTCTGCAGTTCCTCGATGTCTTTGCATATCTGTGCCGCTTTTGCTATCAGCTCGTCTTTTTTCCTTATTCTTTCTTGGCGTTCCTCGGCTTCTTCGTCATTTATTCCAGCCAAGCCCCTTCCGTTCTTGGGGTATAGCACGAATATTCCTTCGAATGGATACCAGAAGGAGAAAGACTCCATGAAAAGGTTCTCCGAGTGGTCGTCAATCTCCTCGTTTTTCAGAATCGACATGTTCCACTCGTCCACTTTCTTGGTGTATGAGTGCAGGAACAGCCTGAAGTCATTCGGCGTCATGTGCTTCACGTCGGTCTGGAAGAAGCGGCTCTCGTAGTCGTAGGCTGTCTGAGGCATGAGGCGGCATATCACCGAGCCGTCCAGAGGCATACTCAGCTCCAGTTCCAACACCTCTGCTTCCTGTTCCAGCATTTCGAGCTCGTCGTCGTGGCTGGCGTCCTTCAGGTCCGGTCTGAGCGACAGGAGGGCGTCGGCATATCCGTCGTCGAATGTCTGTCTCGGCACATAGACAATCTTGTACATGAACTCGACCTGACTCCCTTCCATGCAGAGGTTCATGAACACGTTCAGCGACGGGATGTTGTTCTTGACGTAGGTGTTCAATTCGGTGTTGACGCGGCTTTCCGTGTAGTAAACCGTGTTTACGGGAATGTTGTAGGAGTCGCCGTGGCGTGAGAAGAATCGCGATTTCAGTTCAAATGATTTCATAGTCAGGTGAGTGCTGTGGGTAATAAGTTTGTGTAAAAATATCGTTTTTTGTGTATTGTTCCTGCAGTTTCTCCGTCAATTGTTATAGTTCTTTAGGTTTGATAAAATTTTGTTACTTTTGTGGATGCGTCGACAGTAAAAAACGGAATGAGACCCTATAAGACAGTCATTTTCATCTTTTCTGTGATAGCCCTTCTTGCGGTGGTGTGTGTGTTCTTTCCACGCGAAGGCGTGAAGATAGGCGATGTCACACTCAAATTCCCAAGCCTGAGCGACATGATATCCGACGGCGCCACCGACTCTGTGGCTGCCATGCCCGAGGTGTCGGCCGAAGACTTGTTGGCGCAGCAGCTGGCCGAGACTCAGCGCAAGGAGGAGGAAAGCCAGTATCTTGACTTTTTCAACACAAGCGACATAAGATTCTACATGCCGGACGACGACCTCACGTTCTTCGACGACCTTTTCGCGGCTTTTGACGCCGCCGACTCCACCCACGTCGGCATCGTCCACTACGGCGACTCGCAGCTGGAGTGCGACCGCATAACCAAAACCATCAGGCAGATGCTGCAGGACTCTGTCGGCGGCATGGGACCGGGACTGCTGCCGCTGGTGCAGACTGTGAGCAGCATGACCGAGGGGCAGTCGATAAACGGAGCGCCTGCCACGGCTTCGGTCTTCGCGCCGGAAGGCGGAGGAGCCGGCGGCAAGTACGGACCGATGGGGCAGGTGGCGTTTCTGGACGGCACAGCGATTATGAGCGTGTGGCCGAGAGGCAAGACGGCTAAGCGCAGCAACAAGTTCAGTCGTGTCACAGTGCTTGCCGAGAATCCGTCGGCAGAACTTAGCGTGACGTGCCACGGCGAGACCAAGACTCTTGACCCGGGAAGCGGGCTGAGGCGTGTGGTTTTCACTTTCGCCGACTCGCTCGAACGCGTGTCGCTGACGCTCACCGGCACAGCCAACATCTACGGAGTGGTGTTCGACGGCAAGCACGGCGTGCAGATGGACAATGTGCCTATGCGTGGCTGTTCGGGCACCGTCTTCACACTCATAAGCAGCTACCTTCTGCGCGATTACTTCAAGTATCAGAACGTCAAACTCGTCATATTGCAGTACGGCGGCAACTCCGTGCCTTACATCAGTGGTCAGAAGTCCGCGCACACTTATGCCGACCAGATAAGAAGGCAGATACGCCATGTGCAGGAGCTGGCGCCCGACGCCAAGGTGCTGTTCATCGGTCCGTCCGACATGTCCACGAGGATAGACGGCGAGTGGCGCACATACCCTAAGCTGCCGCTCGTGGTGGACTCGCTGCGCGCGGCTGCCAACGACATGGGCGCGGCGTACTGGGACCTTTACAAAGTGATGGGAGGATATAACAGCATGGCGCAGTGGTGCGAGTCATCGCCTCTGCTCGCCGGCTCAGACCATATACATTTCACGCCGAGAGGAGCGGAGAGAGTGGGCAACCTGTTCTGTAAGTCCTTGAAGCTGTATTACGATTATTATCATTGGAGAAAAAATAAATGAAACTGAACATCATATCCAAAGCGCTGATGCTGGCTTGCGCTGTGTCGCTGTCGGCAATTTCGTGCAATGCGGAGAGCGCGTATTTCAAGAGATTAGGTCAGGGAGTGAACAGAAACATGTTGCTGCAACTGCCGGAATATTCCTGCGTGCATTACGACCAGGCGTCGCTCGTGTTCCCGTCAGGACGCAGGGCGCACGACATATTCAACGCCAAGCTCGACAGCCTGCTGCGCTACCATAACACATCGGTCAGATGCTGGCACGTGGGCGGCTCGCACGTCCAGGCGGACATGTTCTCGCACCGAATGAGGAGCAACCTGACGAAGATGGCGCCGGGACTTGTCAGTACACGAGGCGTGATTTTCCCTTTCGACATGGCTAAGACCAACTGGAGCCACAACTACCGCATAAGCTACACCGGCACATGGAAGGCGCAGCGCAATGTGCAGCGCAACGTGACCTACCGCCTCGGACTGACCGGCATCGCCGCCATGACAAAGGACACTGCCGATGACGCCGAAGCCACCATCACGCTCAACCTGAACGTGGGCAAGGATCCGTCGTGGACGATGGACAGGCTCAGAGTCTTGGGCTATGCGTCGTCGGACGATGTGAAGGTCTTCACTGTGCTGAAATTCACCAAGATGCACGCTAACTTCAAGGACACGGTATGGTCGAAGTACGACAACGAGACCGAGAGCTACGTCGTGCCTCTGCCACAGAACACCGACTCCGCCACCATCGTCATATCCACGCCTAAGAACGAGAGTTTCACCCTCACAGGACTCATCCCCGAGAACGACAACCCCGGCATACAGTACTTCAGCAGCGGAATCAACGGCGCGGCTGTGCCTTCGTGGCTCAAGTGCGAGGACCTCGCGCGCGACCTCAAGCTGGTGCGCCCGGACATCGTCTTCTTCGGCATCGGAGTTAACGACGCGGCTGTGGCGCCCGACAAATTCGACGTTGAGGCGTTCAAGGACGGCTACCGCAGAATCATCAAGATGGTGCGCGACGTGAACCCCGACGCGGCGCTCGTCTTCATAACCAACAACGACACATACCGCAAGGTGTCCAAGAAATCGAGAGTGGCCAACGTCAATGCCTTCGCTGTGGAGGAGGCGTTCCTGATGCTGGCGGAGGAGTACGACGGCGCGGTGTGGAACGTGTTCGACTTCATGGGCAGGCTCAGGAGCAGCACAAAATGGCGCGACGCCGGACTTATGAACAAGGACCTCGTGCACTTCACACGCAAGGGCTACGAGCTGCTCGGCGACATGCTCTTCAATGCGCTCATTGAGGATTGTGTGAACTCTAAGCAATAGGAATGGACCAGATACTTTCGTTTTTTAAGCAGATTTTCATCTTCGAGGAGAACACGCCGCTGCTGTTCACGCAGTTCTATTTCTGGGCGTTCTTCGCGCTGGTGTTCGCTGTCTTCAGCACGATGCACAGCAAGCGTCTGCTGCGCAACTCGTTCCTGTTCTTCGTCAGCCTGTTCTTCTATTACAAGACGAGCGGACTGTTCGTCCTTATCCTGCTTTTCGTCACGTGCAGCGACTTCTTAATAGCCAAGCGGCTGCACAAGACGGAGTCGGAGGCTGGGCGCAAGGCGTGGCTCGCGCTCAGCGCCACAATAGACCTCTCGCTGCTGTTCTACTTCAAGTACGCTTATTTCCTCACCGACATCGTCAATAACATCTTCGGCGCGGACTTCCGTGTCTTCGACATGTTCTCGTGGGTGGGCAACATAATCAGCGGACGAGACCTCTTCGATGTGGACAAGATTGTCCTGCCGGTCGGCATCTCGTTCTTCACCTTCCAGATTATCAGTTACACAGCCGACGTCTATCGCCGCAAGGTGAAGCCCGTCACCAACATCCTCGACTTCGGATTCTACGTCAGCTTCTTCCCTCAGCTGGTGGCTGGTCCTATCGTCCGTGCCGAGGAGTTCATCCCGCAGCTCTACAAGCCTTACTTCCTGAGCCGCCGTCAGTTCGGCATCGCCGTGTTCTGGATTATCAACGGATTGGCTAAGAAGCTCCTGCTGTCGGACTATTTAGCTGTGAACTTTATAGACCGAGTGTTCGACAACCCTCTGCTCTTCAGCGGATTCGAGAATCTTTCAGCCATATTCCTTTACTCGCTTCAGGTTTATGCCGACTTCTCGGGCTACACCGACATTGCCATAGGCGTGGCGATGCTCATGGGATTCTACCTGCCGCAGAACTTCAACTCGCCTTACAAAGCGCCTAACGCCGCCAACTTCTGGAAGCGCTGGCACATGTCGCTCAGCCGCTGGCTGCAGTCCTACCTCTACATCCCTCTCGGCGGCAACCGCAACACAACTTTCGGCACATACTTCTGGCTCATTCTCATAAGCCTTATCATACTCATGCTCAGTGGCAGTTACATCGTCACGGGCATCATAGCCCTCGTTGCCATCGAGATAACCATAGCCATACACCGCTCGCGCAAGAACGAGAAGCGCCACAAGCTGCTCATGGGCAACCTCAACTCGTTCATCACGATGCTGCTCGGAGGTCTGTGGCACGGCGCGTCGTGGAATTTCATGATTTGGGGCGGACTCAACGGCATAGGCATGATTATCTACAAGTTCTGGAAGGAGATGGGTTGGCATGTGCGTATGCTGATTGTGGCGGCGGTCACTGGCGGACTGTACGCCCTCATGATTTATTACCCTCAGCCGGTGTTCAATGTCTTCTTCGTGTGGATGGCTGTCATAACCGTCGGCACGCTTGTGCGCTATGTGTGGAACCTCGTCGTGGAGCCGTACATCATGATTCCTACGGGCGAGGTGCCGGGCTCTGCCGCGACATCGAAGATCGGCAACGCATGGGCTATCATTCAGACTTTCGTGTTCATCACCTTCACGCGACTGTTCTTCCGTAGCGGCTCCAATCTGGACCCAGCCACAGCCAACGAGGAGGCGTGGCAGACGGCCCGCGAGATGGTCAACCAGATGGGCACGGCGTGGGGCAAGGTGAACCCTCTGGAGGTGATTGCCGCCTACAAGAGCGTGTTCATACTCTTCGCCCTCGGCATGATTATCCACTGGCTGCCGGACCACTTCAAGCGCTGGTACAGGATGAACTTCGCGCTGCTGCCGCTGCCGGTCATGGCGATAGCTGTTGTCGTGGTCGTATTCGTGCTTTACCAGTTCGTCACGTCCGACCTTCAGGCGTTCATCTATTTCCAGTTCTAAGAGTTTTCTTTCAGTGCAATAAAAAAAGGCAGACCGTCAAGTCTGCCTTTCTTGTGTTTAATATCAAATGGATTTTTATTTGACGTTCACTTTGTATGCATTGCCATCAACGCTAACTATGTATATGCCCTTGGCTGGCACAGATACGGTCGCATTACCAAAAATCGCCTTAGCGGACGTGATGAGCTTGCCTTGCAGGTCGAACACGGTGATGCTGGAGTTGACCTTGGCTTCTTCAACATAGATGTTCATGCCAGAGACAGTTAGCTTGGCTGCAGCCGGAGCCGTAGCAACAGCGTTGATGCCAGTCTTGATTTCGACACCGGTAATCTTGGCCGGATCAATCACATTGCCGCTTCCATCGAGGAATTCGATAGACTTGATGGAGAGTTCGGCTGTAGCTCCATCGGGGTTCCTTACTTCCCACCTTAAGCCAGTAACAGCTTTAATAATCTCAGTTCCTTCCGGAGCTTCGTTCAAGTTAACCCAGCTCAAGAGACCGCCGAAGTTGTCATCATCGAAGCCCTGGAATCCATAATCATACGGAGTCAGGTCATAAGTCGTAGTAAGATAGTTGTCGCTTGTAGGAACGTATATGCCAGGCTCACCGTTCTCTTCGGCGGTGTATTCATTAAGGATTGACATGCGGATAGGACCGGAAGCCTTCATTGATATGCGAAGAGACTTGATGCCGAAATTATTGAAGTTGACTCCATTGCCGTCAGCGAGGAAGAACATACTGATGCTGGCAGATGGATATTTGAGGAGACCCGCATCGGCAGCAGCTTGACTCCATTCTGGGTCTGGACCGATTTTCATAGAAGCTTCGGCATATATCTTGCCGTCATCTTTGAGAAAAAGCGGAGAAGTGCCGGATTCGGGAGCCATCTCTGTACCAATATTAAAATTGTCGTGGTTGGCAATCCACTTCCAAAAACCAGAGAGACCGATGGTTTCGTCGTTGAGCTGCATCTGCTGACCTGATATTTCGGAAACTCTGAAAGAAGCCACTGTGTACGGTGTGGTTTCTTGTGCCATTTGTGCTGAGACTGCCGAAGTGATTGTCAGCAACATTGTTGAAAATATGATCTTTCTCATGGTCTTAAAGTTTGTTTAGCAAAGAAAAGAAATTCTGTAAGGCAGACCGTCAAGTCTGCCTTTCTTGTGTTTATGTGGTTTGTTTACTTTATCTCTGCTCTCACTTCTTAATAAACTCCACACGTCTGTTCTTAGCTCTGCCGTCTGCTGTCGAGTTGTCAGCCACAGGCACATGCGAGCCTTTGCCCACAGCGCGGAGGTTGAATCCGTCCACGCCCAAGCCCTCGAGAGCCTTGACAACTGACTCGGCACGCTGCTGAGAGAGCGGGTCGTTGATTTTGTCTGAGCCTTGGTTGTCGGTGTGTCCCTGCACCTCGAAGCGAGCCTGTGGGTTCTTCTTCATATAGTCGGCCACTTTCTGAATCTCAGCCATTGACTCTGGTTTCAGTGTAGCCTTTCCTGTCTCGAAGAGGATGTTGTTTGTGACGAACTTTCCCGTTTCGGCAATGGCTTTTTCAATAGGAGTCATCGACTGAGCATTACGCTCGTAAAGTTCTACGCCACCCTTTGCCAGACGGACATTGGTAATATAGTCAATATGATCATCCCAGAACTCTGTCTGGAACGAGAACCAGTCCATAGCCTTGGCGTTTGGAATATTGATAATGCGCTTGCCGTTGACATAAACCTTCAAGGCGCGTTTGTTGAACGATAGTGCGAAATGGTTCCAGTCGTTCAGTTCCATGACATCTACCAAAGACGCGTTTCCTTGAATCAGCTCATCACCATTCGGCTTCATAATGTACCAGTCCATTCTTTCCTGACTAAACCAAATCCTACTTCTGTCGCCTTCAGTTGGGTTTAAATACAGATTATAGGCTGAATTTGTGCCTTCCTTGCCTGTAGCAAAGAAATCGAACTCCAAGGTATAGAATTCAGGCAGATACTTCTTGTTGCCATCTTTTATCAGAGGCATGATTTGGGTATCAGAGCCATGCTCGAACTTGATCGCCATTTTGCCATTCATGCGGGCAACCTCTGCATTGTTGTCGATCAAATCCCACTTAGATGGGAACTCACCCATCTGCTCACCTTGCAGGTTATCTTCGAAGATGACAATAGAACCTGGCACGAAATCGCTCTTCATTTCCTCGCCTTGAGCGACCTTCTGCTTCTTTGCTGGTTGTGATGGTTGCTGCACATCTTCCTCGGCAGCATACTCCTCATTGTTCTTATTAGAGCTGCCGCCTTTCTTGTTGAACTTAGGGTTCATGGCGTCGTCCACGGCTTTCTCGGTTTTGTTCTCCACGTTGCGTTCCACTGTGCGCTTCGCAGCCTCTGCCGCCTTGTCGCCCAAAGCCTTCAGCCACTGCGCCGAGGCGTTCTGTGCCACTCCTACAGTCATTGCTGTCGCGAGTGTTAAAATCAGGTGCTTGTTCATTTTTCTTTTGTTTTAATTTATTTAATGCACAATGATATGAAAAACTATTTAAAATGACAATAAGTGGCTGTTATGTTGTTGATTTTGCAGGCTTGTTTTTTTGTCTGTGTATTGATTTTGTATATTCGCACGTTAATTCACTAAAATTCAAAAAAACAACTCTATGAGAAAAGTTATTTTCACTCTTGCGATGGCATCAGCTATGCTTCTCGCATCAAACGCACAGATCAAAGTCAAGGTCAACCCTAAGAGCGCGGCTACAAAGGTGGCTGTAGGCGCAGCTGCTCACGCTCTGACCAACAGCAAGGGCGTCAAGGAAAACAAGGCAGAAAAAGGAAACAACGGCAATGGCAACGCTTCCGCTCCTGCGGCTAACACAAGCAAGCCAGCCGAGACTAAGAGCGCTGTGGCTCCAGCTCCAGCACCAGCAGCGGCTTCAGCACTCGAGCTCAGCACATGGAACGGCGAGAGCTTCTCTATTCTCTATCCAGCAAAGGACACAAAGCTCGACAGCTGGAGCGGACCTAATGAGCTCATCGCGGAGAACAGCGACATGTCGATTGTATTAAACGCAAGATTCTCTGACGAATACAAGATTTCGCAGATTAACGATGCTATTGACTATTTCAAGAAGAAAATCGACGACTATTATGACGGTGTCAAGGGCATCAAGAACGTAGATGCTAAGACTGCCATCGTGCACACCACTGTGACCAACGACAGAGACATTTGGATGTTCGTCATCTTCAACAAGGACAACGCCGCTGTGCTTGGCGACTTCACTTACCCAGTGGCTAAGCATGCTGAAGGCGAGGCGCTGCTGAATCAGATAATGAGTTCAGTCAAGTTCAAGTAATCAAACTTTAGACCCATAAACAAAAGAGCCGCAGAAATGCGGCTCTTGTTTTTTACTCCGGTTTCTCAAGCAGTCCGTTTATGACGACCGACGCGCAGAAGCATCCGAACGCCGCCGGCATATACGAGATTGTGCCCACGTTGGAGGCTTTGTTCTGCGACTCCTCCTCTATGACGGCGCTCTTGCTCACCGGCTCGGGCGAGAACACCACCTTTATGCCCGTCCTTATGCCTAATTTGTGCAGTTTCTTGCGTATGTAGAACGCCAAGTGGCAGTGGTGCGACTTGTCGATGTCGGCTATCTCTATCTTGTCGGGGTGCATCTTGCCGCCGGCGCCCATGCAGCTCACGATGCGCTGGTTGTTCTGCACGGCGTAGTAGAGCAGGAACACTTTCGGCGACACTGTGTCTATGGCGTCCACCACATAGTCGTATGGCTGCGATATGAGGTCGATGAGCGCCTGGTCCTTCATGAACTGGTTCACGACGTGCAGTTTCACGTCGGGGTTTATGTCTCTCAGTCTCGCCGCCATCACTTCAGCTTTGGGCTTGCCCTGTGTGCTTTGCAGCGCCAGCAGCTGGCGGTTCATGTTGCTTTGCGACACCACGTCGCCGTCCACTATCGTCAGTTCGCCTATGCCGGCTCTTGTCAGCTGCTCCGCCACGTATCCGCCCACGCCGCCGAGTCCTACCACCAGCACATGGCTGCTGTTCAGCTTCTCAAAACCTTCGTCGCCCAGCAGCAGACGTGTCCTTTCCTGCCATTCGTTGCTCATCTTGTGTATCTGTTGTTAGTTATGCGCGCAAAATTAGCAAAGATTATCTCTCGCAACGCCTCCTCGTCGGTTTTTAGGAGTTCCGCCGCACGTTTGTATATCGTTTGTATGCTGCCGTCCCATGTGTCGGTCTCGAGGAAGAGTCGGTCCGTTGGTATGCAGTGCAGCGCTTTGGTTATGTGCCTTTCGTCGTGCATTATCGCCTCGCCGGCCGAGATGCAGATGCCGGCGTCGGCCAGCTGCCTTATCTCCTGTTCGTTGCCGTTGAATCCGTGCATCACCCACGCCTGCGTCGGCTTCAGTGCCTTGTGCAGAGCCAGGATGTCGCTCGTCGCCCTCACGGAGTGTATTATCAGCGGCTTGCGCAGTTCCTCCGCCAGTGCTATGTGTCGTCGGAACGCCTCGGTCTGCCTCTCCACCGTGTCTTTGTGCGTGCGGTCGATGCCCGTTTCGCCCACGGCAGCCATGTTGTCGGCGGCGGCTTTCCGCTTCACTGCCGCCATCGCCCGGTCTATGTCCATTGCCTCGTCGTCCAGCGCCCACGGGTGCACAGCCGTGCAGAACAGCCCTTTGGCAGCTGCTTCGTTGTCGTGGCTTAGGCACACCACTTTCGTCACGTTCTCCTCGTCCGTGCCGTCGTGGGTGTGTATGTCGATGTATGGGGTGGGCATTTATTTTTGTTTGGTTATGTAATTGTATTTCTGCCTGCTAATTTATCGATTAAGATGGTGATTTCGCGTATAAGCCAGCGTTCCAAATCTTGGAAAAATGTACTTTTTGCTCCGTTTTTGCCTTGGAAAAGTGTAAAAAATCATTCAAAATCACCTTGGAAAAGTGTAATTCTTCCATCTTTTATACTTGTATATGAATAAATTATCGTATCTTGGTGGTCACAAGTCTTATGGAAAGTCGATTTTTATGGTAAAACGCAAAGCTGACGAGCTAATACGCAACTTTATACTCAACGACAGGCGTTCTCTGTTGGTAACAGGAGCCAGACAAGTCGGCAAAACCTTTTCCATTCGAAAGGTCGGTAAGGAGTGTTTTGACAATGTTGTTGAAATTAATTTCGTAGAACAGCCCGATGCCATCGAACTGTTCAACGAACAGAAGGGCGCAAAAGATTTGCTGTTGCGACTGTCTGCCTTCACTAAAAAGCCATTGGTTCCGGGGAAAACATTAATATTCTTCGATGAAGTGCAGGAGTGTAAGGAGATAGTAACAGCCATTAAGTTCCTTGTGGATGAGGGCAGTTACAAGTATGTGATGAGTGGCTCTTTGCTCGGTGTTGAGTTGGATGACCTGCGTAGTGTCCCCGTGGGCTATATGGATGAGATAGGAATGTATCCCCTTGACCTTCTGGAATTCTTTGAGGCTATTGGTATTGGCACAGATGTCATTAGCCATTTGCGAACGTGTTTTGAAGAGAAGAGACCTGTAGATGAATTTATTCACAAGAAAATGCTGGAAGCCGTTCGACTATATCTTATCGTCGGTGGTATGCCTGCGGCTGTTCAAAAGTACCTTGACACAAACAATCTCCGCAAAGTGTATGAAGAACAGCGTGGAATCATTCGCACCTATAAGAGAGACATCACCAAATATGACCATGACCATAAGTTGCAGATAGAAGAAATCTATGACCTTATACCATCCGAGCTTAATGCAAAAAACAAACGCTTTATCCTCAAAGAGTTGAACGAAAAGGCACGATTCAGTAAATACGAGGACAGTTTCTTGTGGCTTAGGGATGCAGGTGTGGCTATCCCTGCATACAATGTCGAGGAGCCACGAGTCCCTCTGCTGTTGAACAAACAGCGAAACCTGTTCAAACTTTTCCTCAATGATGTAGGACTGCTTGCTGCCATGTATGGAGGAAACATTCAAGCCAGATTGCTTAGCCTTGATTCTAACATCAATTTTGGTTCTGTCTTTGAAAACCTTGTCGCCCAAGAACTTTACGCACATGGATTCTCTGAAGCACAGCAACATTCACTATACTATTTCAACAGTAAGAAGCAAGGAGAGTTGGACTTTGTGGTTGAGTATGCTAGCAACATGCTGCCGATAGAGGTCAAGTCAGGCAAGGACTATGAACGGCATAACGCACTTTCCAACGTGATGGATAATGAAGAATATGCTATACCAATGGCTTATGTGTTCTGTGGGGAGAATGTCCAGACAAAGGGGAGAGTTGTTTACTATCCCATCTACATGATAACCTTTTTCGAGCAGGTGCAAACAGAAGAAAAAGTTTACAAGTTCGATTTGACAGGATTATAAGATATCCTGTCCATATTGTGTCAATGGTGTATTTTTCGGGCGAAAACGAGCGGAAAGTATTAAAAAAACATAGTTTCCGCTGTTTTACTAACGAAATTCGTGTGTCACTCTCAGCTCTGCCCTCGTGTCGTGGGTGTGTATGTCGATGTATGGGGTGGGCATTGGGGAATTCTAAATGTATTTTCCTATCAAGTACATGATGGATTCTATAAAATTGTTGTGTTTTACCTTTATTTTCTTGAACTTTCTGAACGCTGGATGTTGGCGGTAGGCATACTCGGTCCATTTCGGTACATACAGTGTGCAGTTTTTTATGTTTGTTTTATAGAAAGCATTCTCATCTATTTCCAACTCTTCAGGATGCTCGCAGCGAATGTGTAGGTTCGTCAGCGCCCAGCACCCTTCAAACGCTCTCTCTCCAATACATTTACATGTTTCTTTTATTGTACAAGAAATCATGTCTGTTGATTTTATTTTAATTAGGAAGGCATATGGATTCTCTTTGTTTCCTAAATAAAGTCCATTGTCATATTCGTTGTATCTCAGTGCTTCGCATCCTTCGAACACATACTTCTCGATGGATGTCACTGAGTTTTGGATTTCAACATTTTCCAATGAGGAGCATGCACTAAACGCATGATTTCCAATTGCAGTCATAGAGTTGGGAAATTTTATATTTCTTAGCGCTTTACATCCTGAAAATGCTCTCTCTTCAATCTTAGTCACAGAGTTGGGTAGCTTAATGTTTTCCAGTTTTGTGCACTCCAAGAAGGCGCTGTTTCTTATTTCAGTTATACCTTCTGCTATTTTAATAGTATTAAGTTTTTCACACTCTGTAAGTCCAACTCGTTTGCTGAATCCTTTTGTCGTTTTATCATAATAGTTTTTAATTTCTAAATTGACGAGAAAGCCAATTTCAATATTCGTCAGTTCTTTACATCCATCAAACGCCCCATCTCCAATGCTAGTAACTGAGTTTGGAATCTCGATGCTTGTTAGCATTTTGCATCCTTTAAACGCAAACATCCCAATGTTAGTAACTGAGTTTGGAATCTCAATGCTTGTTACTGCTTCGCATCCATCAAATGCATAATTTCCTATTTCAGTAACTGAGTTCGGAATTACCAAACTTGTTACTTCTTGACCGTTTATGTAAAGGTGATTGGCATAGCATAGAGGGTTTGATTCCCTACCTCCAAATGATATTGAGCAAAGGCTTTCTATACTTGCGAATTTTACTTTTTCTAATGCTTCGCATCCTGAAAACGCAAGCATTCCAATCTTAGTTACCGAGTTTGAAATCTCAATGCTTGTTAGCGCTTTGCATCCTTCAAATGCGCTGTCTCCAATAGTTGTCACGGAGTTTGGAATTTCGATGCTTGTCAGCGCTTTGCATCCAGAAAACGCTTCCTCTTCAATTTTTGTCACCGAGTTCGGAATTCTAATGTTTGTCAGCGATTCGCATCCAGAGAATGCGTATTCTCCAATGCTTGTCACCGAGTTCGGAATCTCGATGTTTGTTAGTGCTTCGCATCTTAAGAACGCACTATCCCCAATATTAGTCACTGAGTTCGGGATTTCGATGTTTGTTAGCGCTTTACATTCATAAAACGTAAAATTCCCAATTTCAGTTAACGAGTCTGGGATCTCGATGCTTGTGAGTGCCTCGCATCCCCAAAACGCGTCATCTCCAATTTCAGTCACCGAGTTCGGAATCTCGATGCTTTTAAGCCCTTTGCACCACCAAAATGCAGAATCTCCAATCTTCGTCACCGAGTTTGGGATTTCTATATTTATTTTTCCTTCTGGGCATCGTATTAAAGTTTTCTTTTCTTTGTCATAGAGTACACCATCTATCGAAGTGAAATTGGCATTGTCTTCGGATACATTGATGCTTTTCAGTGCTTCACATCCCTTAAACGCGCCACTTCCAATGCTTGTCACCGAGTTTGGAATCTCGATGCTCGTTAGCGCTTTGCATCCATAAAACGCCCCATATTCAATCTTCGTCACCGAGTTTGGAATCTCGATGCTTGTTAGCGCTTTGCATTCTGAAAATGCCCATTTTCCAATATTTGTCACGCTGTTCGGAATCTCGATGTTTGTTTTCCTTTCTGGGCATTGTATTAAAGTTTTCTTTTTTTTGTCATAGAGTACACCATCTATTGAGGTGAAATTGGCATTATCTTCGGCTACATTTATGCTTTTCAGCACTTCGCATCCGCGAAACGCCCCATATTCAATCTTCGTCACAGAGTTTGGAATCTCAATTTTTATTTTTCCTTCTGGGCATCGTATTAAAGTTTTATTCTCCTTGCCATACCTTACTTTACCATATAGCACACCGTCTATTGATACATAGTGTTTAGAGTAGTAATCAACATTTATGTTTGTTAGTGCCTCGCATCCTGAAAACGCTCCCTCTCCAATGCTTGTTACGCGGTTCGGAATCGTTATACTCGCCAGCGCTTCGCAGCCATAGAACGCGCGATTTCCAATGCTTGTGATTGAGTCTGGAATCTTGATGCTTGTCAGCGCTTCGCATCCATAAAACGCCCGATACCCAATGCTTGTGACTCCATACGAGATTTCAACTTTAATAATATTGGTGTTGTTTTCAAAGGGGGAGGAGCGAAATGCACCTAAAAAACGATCATAGCCGTAATCCCACATTTCTCCTTCCCCGCTTATTGTTAGCAGTCCTTTGTTGCCTAAAGTCCAAGTTAGGTTATGTCCGCATTTGCCTTGTTCCATTATTGCTGCCATAGGTGTGTTGATTTAAGATTGCTAACACTTCAAAAATAATCATTTATTTCTCTATTACCACTTCCTTGAACTTGCTGAACACAGGGTGGTGGCGGTAAGCGTACCCTGTCCCTATCGGCACATACAGCGTGCAATTCTTGATGTTTGTTTTATAGAAAGCCTCCTCATGAATTTTCAAATTTTCAGGATGCTCGCAGCGGATGTGTAGGTTCTCTATTTCAGCATAAAAAAATGCTCGTTCCTCAAGTGTTACAGTTGTTATTGGCAGATAGATGTCTTTAATTTTGCCTCCGTAGCAAAATTTTTTTATTGTATTCACTCCTTCTGGTGCTATGCTTTTTCCTTCGCTGTTCACGTATGGGTGAATCATTTCGTTTCCGTCTTTACTCAACAGACTTCCATTCTCGCTTTTGTAGTTCTCGTTTTTGCCTTCTACGTTTACTTGGCATCTGCATCTATAAAATGTACCAAGCCCAATGCTTGTCACCGAGTTCGGAATCTCAATGCTTGTCAGCGCTTCGCATCCATCAAATGCACCAAGCCCAATTTCCGTCACACTATTTGGTATTTCGATGTTTGTGAGTGCTTTGCATCCCCCAAACGCTTCCTCTTCAATGCTTGTCACCGAGTTCGGGATCTCAATTTTTGTGAGCGCTTCGCATCCCCTAAATGCGTTCCATCCAATGCTTGTGACTGAGTTCGGAATCTCGATGCTCGTCAGCGCTTTGCATCCTTCAAACGTCCAACCTCCAATGCTTGTGACTGAGTTCGGAATCTCGATG
>JAGBEJ010000013.1 GCA_017937025.1 Paludibacteraceae bacterium
GTCCGAGACGTCAATAATCATGATATTCAGGTGGTTATAGCGCCGGGGTTCCACCTCTTCCCATTCCGAACAGAGAAGTTAAGCCCGAACGCGCCGATGGTACTGCGTATAGTGGGAGAGTAGGTTGCCGCCACTTTTTTTTCAGAGAGCCTGTCTGGATCAGTTCCGGACAGGCTCTTTTTTTGTTCCGGCGCTGATAGCTGGAGCTGGCATTTGATGACAACAACAGAAGGCAATGCACATCGCATTGCCTTCTGTTGTTTTACTAATATCAGATAAGTATAAGCTAAGATTATGATTGAATGCAGCCGAACGTATTTCCATACAGAGGTGTTTGAAAATTATGTTTCTTTCTATTGTTGTTTTTTAAAAATTATATCTATCTTGCGAGATATAACGCTGTGAACATTTTGAAATGTCAAGAATTATGTTAACACACACGGATAGATAGTCCTTATAAACTAAATACATCAGGCGAAATTTCGCTTGAGTTATTGACATGCAGGTTCACCTCATCAAAGAGGTGAGCCTGCTTTTGTTTTATACCCTTGTTTCATCAAGGAAATTAGACAGAGTTTTTTATAACGAATAACCAATCAACTTTATTAATAACAACAAAAACAAGAACAAATGAAAAAAGAATTCAATTTTAAGAGAATGTTGCTGGCGGTGCTGGCGATGCTCGCAGTAGGTACAATGGCGTTCACTTCGTGTAGTGATGATGACAAAGATGATATAGAAGACATCAAAGGTATCATTAACGGAGGGAATGGTAACGTAGATGTGAATATTCAAGACAATGGCAACTCTATGACAATGGTTATAACAGGCTCAAGTAGCACTACTACCACTGTTGCAAAATTTGACGGCTCAACAGATGCAAGTCTTTGCACCAGCTATGTTGAAACTGTAGCGTATAATAACAAGCTCCTTTGCGATATAACGTGGGATACTTATCAAGAAATTCCTCAAGAAGAAAAGGATACTTATGGTTTTGTAATGACGCGCAGTGGAAATACGCTTACTTATACATATTTGGATTCGGATGATGTCTATATCGGAACACCAAAGTCTTATATCAAGATAATGTGGGACGCGGCGAATGGTAGTGTAAGTTCTGGCAGCAATGGCAGTGGTGGTAGTGGCTCAGGCTATACAAGCAGCGACATACCATCTACACCAGGTGGTGTGGGTGAGTTTGAGTAATTGGCAGACATGAATACAAAAAGGCCGGATGTATAGTCCGGCTTTTTTGTTGGTATGATAGCAACAAAAAAAACGTGCCGGCAATTAAGCCAGCACGCTTGAATATTCTTTGTTGCGGTTCTTTATTTCTTGACAGCTTCCATGACTTTGCCGGCAAGCTGTATAAATGCTTGTCCTTCGATGGAAGCGGACTTCAGCGCCACAGGCTCGCCGTCGTCGCCGCCTTCGCAGATGCTCTGCACGATAGGAATCTGTCCGAGCAACGGCACGTTCATCTTTTCAGCCAGTTTCTTGCAGCCTTCCTTGCCGAAGATGTAGTATTTGTTTTCCGGCAATTCGGCAGGGGTAAACCACGCCATGTTTTCCACCAGTCCGAGGATAGGCACGTTCACTTTGTCGTTTGTGAACATTTCGATGCCTTTTCTCGCATCCGCCAGCGCCACTTCCTGCGGTGTGCTGACGATTACCGCTCCTGCGATTTTCAAGTTCTGTATGAGCGTGAGGTGTATGTCGCTTGTTCCTGGCGGCACGTCTATGATGAGATAGTCCAAATCACCCCAGTTTCCTTCGTTTATAAGCTGTTTTATAGCGCTTGTGGCCATTGCGCCGCGCCACAGCAATGCAGTGTCAGGATCGACAAAAAAGCCTATTGAGAGAACTCTTACGCCGTACTTCTCTATCGGCTCGATGAGGTCGCGTCCGTCAACATTGATAAGGAACGGTCTTGCGTCCTCAATGCCGAACATCTTAGGGGCTGACGGGCCGAATATGTCGGCGTCAAGCAGTCCGACTTTGAATCCGAGCTTAGCCAACGACACAGCGAGGTTTGATGCGACTGTTGATTTTCCCACGCCGCCCTTGCCGGATGATACAGCTATTATGTGCTTTACATTCTCGGTCTGGTTCTTTGGTTCCGGCTTAGGCTCCTGCTTGAACTTGACGTTGATGTTGCCCTTGATGTCGATGCCCTTGTCAACATAGGCCAGAATCGCCGTTTCTGCCGACTTGACCATCGATTTGATAAACGGGTCGGTGTTGCGTTCGAAGATGAGCGAGAACGAGACTTTGTTGCCTTCGATGCGGATGTCATCTTCCACCATCTCGTTTTCCACAAGGCTCTTTCCGTTTCCAGGGTATTTCACCTTGTCGAGCGCGTCGATTATAAGTTTAGGATATAGTGTCATGATTTGTGATAGTTTATTTGCTCAGGTTCAGTGCGCTGCGTTTCTCTCTGCCGAAACTTCTGTAGTCGTCGAGTTCGATTTCAACTTCTGGCTCTTGCAGCGGCTTTTTGTCCAGCCGGAAGCTTATGTATTTTATCGACTTGCCTCTGGCTATCCATTGTTTTTCGTAATATGTCGTGATTTCCGTCAGCCATTTGTTCACCTCGTCGTCCTTCACAGGGTTGTTGTGCAGGTCGTCGGTGTCCATTATCACGTCGAGGCTGTTGGCTTTGACAAGCTCCTTTGTGTATGTGTACATGAAGTTGCTGTCGGTCTTCAGGTTTATTACGCCTCCTTCTTTCAGGAATTTCGCATATTGCGCCAGAAATCCTGTGGATGTCATTCTCTTGGTCCTCTTTTTCATCTGAGGGTCGGGGAACGTTATCCAGATTTCATCGACTTCGTTTTCTGCGAAGAAGTGGCTTATGACCTCGATTCTTGTTCTCAGGAACGCCACGTTGCTCATGCCGGCTTCTATAGCCAGTGTTGCTCCAGTGTACATTCTCGAGCCCTTGATGTCAACTCCGATGAAGTTCTTGTTCGGGAATCTTTTGGCGAGTTCTACGGTGTATTCGCCCTTTCCGCATCCGAGTTCAATGACAATCTCGTTGTCGTTATGGAAATAATCCTTGCGCCAGTTTCCTTTGAGCAGGAATTTCTCAGCCAGCGGATATGACTCCGGGAGCGGACCGTCGAAGTCCTTGGGCTTTCTGAACAGCGCAGGCTGTATGACGTTGCTGTAGGTCGCCATGGCGGCGAACTTAGCGAGTTTGTTCTTGGCCATTGCTTATTTCTTTAATACTTCGACGCCGATGTCAGTTATGCCGCCAAGCTTCTCCTCTCTCATGCCGTGCTTGATTATCAGCTTGTAGTTGCCTGGTTTGGCGAACTTCACGTTAGGCTGATAGAGTATCGCCATTTCGTGCAGCGAACCGAATCCCGAGCCGAGCCATTCACCTGCGTTGTTCGCAAGATAGCACTCGACGGTGTCTTTGCCTATTTCCTTGTCGTTCAGTTGTGTCTCGGTGAAGAGCCAAAGGTTCTGGCTTTTGTATTTGTTTGTGTGTCTGACGTTTATCAGTATCTGGTATGCCGCGTTGGCGTCGTCGATATTGAAGCTGAAGACTTCGGCGCTGTCTTTGCTCCATCCGTTCTCAGGCAGCACTTTGCTGTCTTCATATACGCTCTTGCTGCTGCATGAGCATAATATGACGGTCAATAATCCCGCAAGGCTAATTATTGTTCTTCTCATTGTTAGGTTTTTGCGGCTTGTTGCCTTTGTTTTGGTTGTTGTTTCTTCTGTCGTTTCTTGGCCTGTTGTTTCTGTGGCCATTGTCCTTTCTTTCGGTTTTTTCCTGACCGTTGTTGCGGTTCTCGTTGCCCTTAGCCTCCCTCTTGTTTCGTCTGTCGTCTCTTCTGTTGTTGCGGTTCTTGTTTCGTTTCTTGTCTTTGTCGAATCTCGTCAGGCTGTCTTGTCCCACAACGTTGTTGAAGTCGATTGGAGCGGCCTCTTTTCCTCCGTCGCCCTTGAGCTCAAGTCTTTCTGGCTTCTCGCCGTTTTTGTTCAGAGCGATTACTTCCTTGGCTCTGTCCACGCTTATGGTTACAAGGTTTGCGGCCATGTTAGGAGCGGAAGAGTAGGTCATCTCTCTCTTGAACACGTCTGTCTTGAAGTGGTACCATGTCGCATCCAAAGTCTCCAGTTGAATTTCTTTAGATGGGAAATCTTTCTGAGCATCTATGTATGTGCTTGCCTCGAAGTTGATGCAGCATTTGAGTTTCGCGCACTGTCCTGCGAGTTTCTGAGGGTTGAGCGAGATGTCCTGGTATCTGGCTGCCGATGTTGACACCGACACGAAGTTGCTCATCCACGACGCGCAGCACAGTTCTCGTCCGCACGGACCGATACCGCCGATTCTGCCGGCTTCTTGTCTTGCTCCGATCTGCTTCATCTCGATTCTCACATGGAACGTGTCTGCCAGCACCTTGATGAGCTGACGGAAATCGACTCTTTCCTCGGCTATGTAGTAGAAGATGGCCTTGTTGCCGTCGCCTTGATACTCCACATCGCCGATTTTCATGTTCAGTCCCAGTCTCTCGGCTATCTGCCTTGAGCGTATCATCGTGTCCTGCTCCAGAGCCTTGGACTCGTTGTATTTGTCGATGTCGGTCTGTTTGGCTTTGCGGTAAACGCGCTTTATCTCGAACTTCTCGAAGTTGATGTTGCTCTTCTGCATCTGGTTCAGCACGAGCTTGCCAACGAGTGTCACCTCGCCTATGTCGTGTCCAGGTGTGGATTCCACAGCCACCATGTCGCCTTTCTTCAAGGCTATGTGTGTGCTGTTGAGGTAGAATCCCTTTCTTGTGTTCTTGAACTGCACTTCTACGAAGTCCGTGTCTTTGACTGTGTCCGGCAGGTCGCACATCCAGTCGTAAACGGACAGTTTTCTTGCGGAGTTATGATAACATCCGTTTATGTTCATCTTGCAGCCGTTGTCGTTTAGTGTGAAATCCATAAAATCCTTGTGTTGTAGGGTTTGTTTTGTTTAATCAAGAGTTGGTGTGCTCTCGATCAGGATTCGCTTTTGCTTTTGAAGGCCATGGCGTAGAGCTTCATCTGCTTCAGCATCGACAGCATTCCGTTGGAACGAGTCGGCGAGAGGTGCTCCTTCAGGCCTATCTTGTCAATAAAGTAGAGTTCTGAGTCGATAATCTCGTCAGGCGTGTGTCCGGACAGCACGTTCACCAGCATCACGGCTATTCCGCCAGCGATGTCGGTGTTGCTCTCCGATTCGTATATCACCTTGCCGTCCTTGTATTCGGCGTGTATCCACACCTTGGACTGGCAGCCTTCTATCAGATACTCCGGTGTCTTGTATTTTGGGTCTATCTTGGCGTTCATGCCCTTGTCGATTATCTCCTGGTATTTGTCAAGCCAGTCGTCAAGGAACTCGAACTCTGATATTATTTCGTCTTGTGCTTCGTTGATAGTCATCTTTCGACTTTTTAAAGTATTATCTTACAAAGATATGCAAAAACTACTTATGGAATAACTTTTTGGCTCTGACGATGCCGGCTGCGAGTATGTCTATCTCCTCTTTCGTGTTATAAATTCCGAAAGACGCTCTGACAGTGCCCTCGATGCCGAAGAAGTCCATCGTAGGCTGTGCGCAGTGGTGTCCGGTTCTCACAGCTATGCCGAGTTTGTCAAGTATTGTGCCCATGTCGTATGGGTGAATGTCGCTCACGAGGAATGACACGAGCCCGCTTCTTTTCTTCGCGTTGCCGTAAATCCTCATGCCCTCTATCTCGTTGAGTTTCTTGGTTGCGTATTCCACAAGCTCCCTCTCGTGCTCCTCCACGTTGTCCATGCCGATGGCGGTTATGTAGTCGAGCGCGGCGGCAAGCGATGTTGAGCCGATGAAGTCCGGCGTGCCAGCCTCGAATTTGTATGGCAGCACGTTGAATGTCGTCTTCTCGAACGTTACTTTGTCTATCATCTCGCCTCCGGCCTGGTATGGCGGCAGTTTGTCGAGCCATTTCTCCTTGCCGTATAGCACTCCGATGCCGGTCGGGCCGTAGATCTTATGTCCGGAGAAGGCGAGGAAGTCGGCGTCGAGTTCACGCACATCGACCTTGAAGTGTGGCACCGACTGCGCTCCGTCTATCATGACGGGGATGCCGTTCTCATGCGCTATGCTTACGACCTCCTTCACGGGGTTCACTGTCGCCAGAGTGTTGGATGCGTGGGCGATGGACACAAGCCTTGTCTTCTCGTTGATGAGCCCCTTGAGTGTCTCGAGGCTTATCTCGCCGTTGTTGTCGATAGGCAGCATCACGAGCCTTGCGCCTTTCTTCTCGCAGACGAGCTGCCAAGGCACGATGTTGGAGTGGTGCTCCATCTGGCTTACGATTATTTCGTCGCCTTCGTTGAGCAGTTCTCCGAAAGTGGCTGCCACGATGTTGAGCGACTCTGTCGTGCCTCTCGTGAATATAATCTCGTTTGTCTTTTCTGCGTTGATGAATTTTCTTACGGTCTCTCTTGCCGCCTCATGCGCCTCGGTCGCTTCCTGACTCAGCCAATGCACGCCTCTGTGCACGTTTGCGTTTTTGTGGTAGTAGCCGTTCACGATGCTTTCGACTACCGGTTTAGGCTTTTGTGTTGTAGCCGCGTTGTCGAGATATACGAGTTTGTGTCCATAGACTTGTTCGTTGAGTATAGGGAAGTCGGCTCTTATTTTTTCTATGTCAATCATGGGTGTTTCTTTTTGTTAGTTAGTTTTTAATAGCATAATCATTTTCAGAGCAAGGTCGGTGAAAATGATTTTTGATTGTCCGTTCTGGGCAATGGATTTTTCGGCCTCGCCGAGGCATGTCGATATGCCTATGACGTTGCCTTCGTTTATGAAAGGAGAGAATTTTTTAGAGAAGTCTTTCTCGAACGGAGCCAGGTAGTTGAGGTCCTCGTTGTGGAAGTTGTATATGAAGTTTTCTCTAATCATTCTCTGGGCATACTGCAGGAACTCTATCTGATGATTCCTGGAGTTCTTCGCCATTGTCTCAGCGAATTTTCTGAGGTCTATCAGCGCATCGCCTTTTTTGTCCAGCGTGCTGAAGTTTCTTATCCCCCAAGTCGTTCTCATCAGGAACTTGAAGTCCTCGAAGTGCTGCTTGTTGGCGGAGTTGCTCTCGGCTGCGTTTCTTGCGGCCACTATGCTTCCGGCGGCCACTCTTGCGATGTACTTAGCGTCGTCGTCGCTTTCCTGATACTGCTCCTTCACGTAGCTTTCGATTTTGTCCCTTTCCACAGGCGGCACATTCACTCTCTGTGTTCTTGAGAGAATGGTGCCGATGATGCGGTCCGGCTCGTTGCTCACGAGTATCATGAGTGTCTTGGCTGGCGGTTCCTCGATTATCTTGAGGATTTTGTTTGCCGTGCCGACATCCATACTCTCCGGCTGCCAGATTATCATGAACTTGTATCCGCCCTCATACGACTTCATCGACAGTTTCTTTATGATTTTGTCGCTTTCGGAGTCGTATATCTTGCCTTTCTTCGTTTCGTTGCTTATCTCGTTCAGCCACGTGCTGTTGGTCAGGTAGTGGTCGTTGGTTACGCTCTCTCTGAACTGCTTCAGGTAGTCGTCGCAGGTTTCGTTGTCCTTTTTCACGATAGGGAACACGAAATGCAGGTCGGGATGAGCAAGGTTTCTGAATTTGAGGCACGAAGGGCAGACACCGCATGAGTCGCTGTCGGTCGGGTGCTTGCAGCTCAGATAC
The DNA here is from genome assembly GCA_017937025.1 of Paludibacteraceae bacterium. Lineage (GTDB taxonomy): Bacteria > Bacteroidota > Bacteroidia > Bacteroidales > Paludibacteraceae > UBA4363. The sequence goes on from JAGBEJ010000013.1 coordinate 7,710, forward strand.
TGCGCGTAAGCTATGGCGAGTCCCAGTTTGCCTGTTCCTTCTTTTCCGCAGAATAGTTGGGCGTGCGGCACTCTTCCGCTTTTCGCGGAATCAATCAAGTGCTTTTTCACTTTTTCCTGCCCTATAATATCTGCGAACATCACTTCTTTATATTTGTTGCTTGATTAAGAATACAAAAGTACGCTTTTTTTCATACCTTCGTATTTCATTTAAATCTTAATCATGAACCCTTTTATGCGCAAACATACACTTTGGGTGTTGGCTATATCTTTGCTTTTCAATATTTCTGTTTTTTCGCAGAACAAAGCTCTTCAGGATTTTATCTCGACTCCATCGCTCAGACGCGCGAATATCAGTCTGTTGGTCAAGAATGCGGCGACATCAAACACGGTGCTTGAATATCGCTCTAAGACTTGCGCTATCCCAGCCAGCACTACAAAGATCGTAACCACAGCGGCTGCGCTTGAGATGCTTTCACCAGACTTCAAGTTTGAGACAGTTCTGCAGTACGATGGCAACATTTCCAACGGGGTGCTTAATGGCAATATTTATATACTTGGCGGATTGGACCCGACTCTCGGCTCGAAATACATGGGAACTCAGGATTTTCTTAGCCAATGGCTTATGGCTATTAAAGGTATGGGCATAGAGGAGATAAGCGGCAACATTATAGCTGATGCTTCACTGATAAACAATCAGGGAATAAGCCCGAAATGGACTTGGGAGGATATGGGAAATTATTATGGCGCAGGGGCTTATGCGTTGTCGGTTTATGACAATATCTGCACAGTTGGATTTAAGACAGGTGCGCCAGGTACGATAGCGGAAGTCGTGAGCTGTAGTCCGGATTTGCCTGATTTTTCTGTGAAATCTTATGTGAAGGCGGCGAACACAAATTCCGACGACTCTTATTTCTATGGCGCGCCACTGATCGGGGAGCGTACAATCTACGGCACACTTCCAGCCAATAGATCCGCATTCTATGTGAAGGCTGACATTTACAATCCGCCTCTTCTTCTCGCTCAAAGGTTGTGTAATGAGCTTAAAAGCAATGGAATACAAGTCGATGGCAAGCCTGATGTCATGTGGAAAAAGGAGAAGGGAGCTCGTATGCGTGTTGCAATACATGTGATAGAGTCGCCTGCGCTTTCGGAAATTGTCTCGGATATAAACCACAGGAGTAATAATCATTACGCTGAGCATGTTTATAGATATATGGGCTCAAAGCAAGGCGAAGGCACCGATACAGATGCTGGCGCTAATGTTATAAAATCTTATTGGAAATCGCGCGGACTTGATACAGAAGGACTTCTGCAATTCGATGGATGCGGTTTGTCCACTATGAATGCTATAACTGCGGACTTTTTGGTGTCGCTGCTTATTTATGAAAAGAACAAGGCTAAATATTCCGACGAATTCTACGAGTCGCTGCCTGTGGCAGGAGTAAATGGCACTGTAAAGAAACTTTTGAAAGGAACTAAGCTGGAAGGTAAGGTGCATGCTAAAAGTGGAAGTATTTCACGCACACAGTGTTATGCTGGATATATAGAGTGGAAGGGTGAAACATACGCGTTCGCAGTTATGGTGAACAACTTCAGTGGTGCAAGAAATAGCGTATTGAAGGCAATAGAGAATGTACTGCTTAGTGTCGCTAATTAAAGAAATCTATAATGGAATCAACTATACATTTAAAGACAATCGGCTCAACAAATGATTATCTCGCGAAACTGATGACTGAGGAGCAAGTGCCGGAAGGGACTGTCGTCATTGCGGATTACCAAACTGCTGGGCGCGGACAGACCGGCAACACATGGGAGTCGGCAAAAGGCGAGAACCTGACATTCAGCATGGCGCTGTATCCCGACATTCCGGTGGCATCGTCGTTTCTGCTGTCGCAGGCGGTTTCTCTTGCTCTTATTGACACGCTTGACCACTTCTCGATTCCAGAGAGTCAGATAAAGTGGCCCAACGACATTTACGTAGGTGACAACAAGATGGCGGGCTTCATAATCGACCAGACCGTTGTTGGCGACAAGGTTACTTCTGCTGTCGTGGGCATCGGACTGAATGTCAATCAGAAGGATTTCTCTAAGGCTCTGCCTAACGCCACTTCTATGGCGGCAGTCACAGGCGAGACCTATCGTCTGAAGGACGTACTCAAGGTGTTCCGCACAAAGTTCACTGTGCGATACAATGAACTGCTGAACGAGGAGGCAGAGGACATCAGGAGGGAATATACGGAGCGCCTTTTCCGTTTCGGCTCAATGTATCCGTATATGGCAATTTCCGATGGCGCGATATTCAATGCCATCATCACCGGTGTCACTCCGAAAGGCTGTCTGCAGCTTCGTCTGACCGACGGCACAGAGCGCACTTTCGCGTTCAAGGAACTGCGTTTCGTTTATTATTCCACAGGATTATCGCTCGAGTAGGCTTTATTCTTTCCAGTCGCCATTGTCTTTTATCAGAGCAATGAGCTTATCGACGGCTTGGTCGGTCGGGATGTTCTTCTCGACACATTCCTTGCGCTTGTACAGCGACACTTTGCCTACGCCTGCGCCCACGTATCCGTAGTCGGCGTCGGCCATCTCGCCTGGACCGTTGACGATGCAGCCCATGATTCCGATTTTCAGGCCTTTCAGGTGCTTGGTCCTCTCCTTTATCTGGGTTATCGTATTTTCCAGGTCGTAGAGCGTTCTGCCGCAGCCTGGGCATGAGATGTACTCTGTCTTTGTTATTCTCGCTCTGGTGGCTTGCAGAATGCTGAACGAGAGGTTCTTAATATCCTCCGGAGCGATTTTGTCGCTTGCATTTTCAATCATTATGCCGTCTGCCATGCCATCGATGAACATTACGCCCATGTCGGCGGCCGCCTTCACTTGCAGAGACTCCAGGTCGTCTTCGTTGTATGTCTTCTTGAGAATCACGGGAGCGGCGATATTCTCGCTTTCAAGCCTGTGGATTACGGCTCGGTATTCTCCTGTGCTGTTTTTGCCGGTTGAGTTTATGATTATGACGCTGTTCTCTTTTCTCGCTTCAGCGCACAGCGCGTCCCAGCATGAGAATGCGGATTTCAGGTCGGTTTCTATCGCGTTTACGCCTGCTTCTTTCATCTGCTTTATGCTGGTGTAGTCGGGCTGTGGCTCGACAAACACATCGCCGCAATTTGTTATTACGACAGGGACGTTCTCGCCGCCGATGTTTCGCACTGCAGTCGTCTTTCTTCTGCTATATGAGAACGGGTTGAATTTGCCGCAGTCCTTTGCGCTTATGCCGTCCGCTGTTTCTCTTTCCTTGAAGTAGTCGGCGAGTTTCTTTGCCACAGGGATTTCCTTCTCTGGCGCCTCGCTGAGCGACACTCTTATCGTGTCTCCTATGCCGTCGGCGAGCAGTGCTCCTATGCCGGCTGCCGATTTTATTCTGCCGTCCTCGCCGTTGCCGGCTTCAGTCACGCCCAGATGCAGCGGATAGTCCATGCCTTCGTCTATCATCATGGCGCAGAGTATTCTCACGCTTTCCACCATCACCATGGTGTTCGATGCCTTCATGGACACTACAACGTTGTCGAATCCGAGTTTGTGGCATAGTCTCAGGTACTCCATCGCCGACTCCGCCATGCCTTGCGGTGTGTCGCCGTACTTGTCCATCACGTGCTGCGCCAGCGAGCCGTGGTTAACGCCGATTCTCAGCGCCGTCTTGTGCTCGTTGCAGATGTCTATCAGTTTCTTGAGTTTCTCCTCTGTCTCTTCTGGATTTTTCGAGAAGTTGCCTGGATTTATTCTGACTTTCTCTACATGCTTAGCCGCTTCTTCCGCCGCCTTCGGGTTAAAGTGTATGTCGGCCACGAGTGGGGTGGTGTAGCCTTCAGACCTTAGCTTTTCATGAATGTTTTTAAGATTTTCTGCCTCCTTCACGCCTTGAGCAGTGAGTCTCACCAAGTCACCTCCGGCATCGGCGATTCTTTTTATTTGCGCCACGCTGGCGTCGGTGTCAAGTGTGTTTGTGTTGGTCATGGACTGCAGGCGAATCTCGTTGCCGCCTCCGAGTGCCACGCCGCCGATAGTCACTTCTCTTGTTGTTCTTCTTTTGTAGTTGAACAAATCTATGCAGTAATCTTTGTTCATGTCAGGTCTGAGTTGTGTGTTGGTTTTATGAATGGCACGCCGAGATTGATGCGCAGCCTTTGCATGTGCTCTCTATCTCGCCTCTGAACTTTCTTTCCACCATCATTCTTATGGCGTCTTTCAGTTCCGGAATCATGATCTTCTCCTCCACGTCGTTTACGAAAGCGAACATCAGCAGCATCTTAGCCACAGGCTCTGGTATTCCTCTTGATCTTAGGTAGAAAATCTCGTCGTTGTTCAGTTGTCCCACAGTGGCTCCGTGGTTGCATATCACGTCGTCTGCGTAAATCTCGAGGTGAGGTCTTGTGTACATTCTCGCTTCTTTGCTCAGGCAGATGTTCTTGTTGGTCTGTATGGCTTTGGTCTTTTGCGCGTCTTGCGCCACCATTATTGTGCCGCTGAAGCATCCTGTCGATTTTCCGTCGAGCACGTATTTGTAAAGCTCGTTGGTCGTGCATCCGCCCTCCCAGTGGTTCACCAGTGTGTCGGTGTCGGTATGCTGTTCGCCGTCGCAGATTGCCATTCCGCAAAGGTCAAGGTTCGCGTTCTTGCCTCTGAAGTTCACTTCCACGTTGTTGCGTGTCAGTCCGTTCTGCAGCGTCAGTTCATTGACGAGCGCGTCGCTGTTCTCGTCGAGTTCCATGAAGATGTGGCTGAGGTTGGTCATGTCGCTTCTGGTGTTCTCCACCTTGTAATGTTCATACTTCGCTCCCTTGCCGACGAATATCTCCGTCACTCTGTTAGCCAGGAACTTATGGTCGTTCTGTGCGAATATGCTGTCGATGAGTTTTGCTTCCGCTCCGTCCTCGATTACAATCAGGTTTCTGCATGTGGCGAGCTGGTCTATGCTGCTCGTCATGAGGTTTACAAGCTGTATTGGGTACGGCATTTTCACGCCCTTAGGCACATACAGGAAGAATCCGTCCTCCGCGAATGTTGTGTTGAAGTCCACAGAGCCATCCTTGCTGTCCTTTGCCGCCTTGCCGTAGTGTTTGTCCACGATGTCCTTGTGCTCGGCAGCGGCTTTTTTCAGGCTGCATGCTATCACGCCGTCGGGCAGCGGAGCGGCTTTTGGCTGTTGCTCTTTGTCGTAGAACTGGTCGTTCACCACAAAGTATATCCTGTTGCTCAACCCCGGCACACTGTACTTGTGTGCGCTGCTGTATGGATTCACGTTGAAATCCACAGCGTTTATGTTCATTCCGTAGTCCGGAGCGAACGAGCTGGCTATGTCGGTGTAGAGATATTCCTCGTCCTTCTTGGTCGGGAATCCTCTTTTGGAGAATCTCTCGAAAGCCGCCTTGCGTGCGTCGTTAAGTGCGCCAGCCGAGTTTTTCTCTATCGTGTCGGCGTGTTGCTTGTATAGGTTTATGTATTGTTCTTCTACGCTCATTTTAGTCAGTTTTCTTTCTTATTCTCCGTCCACTTCCTTCTTTATCCAGTCGTAACCCTTCTCCTCGAGTTCGAGAGCCAGCTCCTTGCCGGCGGTCTTGACGATTCTGCCCTTGTACAGCACATGCACGATGTCTGGCACAATGTAGTCCAGAAGTCTTTGGTAGTGCGTGATTACGATTGTCGAGTTGTCCTTGCTCTTGAGTTTGTTCACGCCGTTAGCCACGATTCTCAATGCGTCGATGTCCAGTCCGGAGTCAGTCTCGTCGAGTATCGACAGCTTTGGCTCCAGCATCGCCATCTGGAATATCTCGTTTCTTTTCTTCTCGCCGCCTGAGAATCCTTCGTTCACCGACCTGTTGGCCAGCTTGTTGTCTAATTCCACATACTCCTTCTTCTCTCTCATCAGTTTGAGGAATTCAGAGGCAGGCAGCGGGTCCAGTCCTTTGTATTTTCTGTGCTCGTTGACGGCAGTTCTCATGAAGTTCACCATGCTCACTCCTGGTATCTCCACTGGATACTGGAAGCTCAGGAACACGCCTTCTCTTGAGATGTCCTCAGGGCTCATGCCCACGATGTTCTTGCCGTTGAAGATTATCTCTCCCTCTGTTATCTCGTAGGCAGGGTTGCCTGTTATCACCGAAGACAGCGTGCTCTTGCCGGAGCCGTTAGGTCCCATTATGGCATGCACTTCGCCGTCGTTTACAGTCAGTTTTATACCTTTCAATATCTCTTTGCCGTTGATGTTGGCGTGTAGGTTTTTTATTTCAAGCATATTTCGTTGTGTTGTTTTTTCGTTTTACGTTTATCCCACCGATGATGTGTTCTCGAGGCTTATCTCGAGCAGTCTCTGCGCTTCCACTGCGAACTCCATAGGCAGCTTGTTCAGCACCTCCTTGGCGTATCCATTCACAATCAGCGACACTGCGTTGTTGTTGGATATTCCTCTCTGGTTGCAGTAGAACATCTGCTCGTCGCTGATTTTGGATGTCGTCGCCTCGTGTTCCACGACTGCTGTGTCGTTGTGTATGTCCATGTACGGGAATGTGTGCGCGCCGCACTTGTCGCCCAGCAGCAGCGAGTCGCACTGCGAGAAGTTTCTGGCGTTGTCAGCCTCAGGCGACACTCTCACCAGTCCGCGGTAGCTGTTCTGGCTTCGTCCTGCCGATATGCCCTTCGAGCAGATATGCGAGCGTGTGTTCTTGCCTAAGTGTATCATCTTGGTGCCGGTGTCGGCCTGCTGGTAGTTGTTTGTCACTGCCACCGAGTAGAATTCGCCCACCGAGTTGTCGCCCTTCAGTACGCAGCTTGGGTACTTCCATGTTATGGCTGAGCCGGTCTCCACCTGAGTCCACGAGAGTTTTGCGTCGTCCTTGCAGAGTCCTCTTTTTGTCACGAAGTTGTAAACGCCGCCCTTGCCCTGCTTGTCGCCGGGATACCAGTTCTGCACAGTCGAGTATTTCACTTCCGCTCTGTCATTCACGATTATCTCCACGATGGCGGCATGCAGCTGATACTCGTCTCTGGCAGGAGCGGTGCAGCCTTCCAGATAGCTGACGTACGACTCATCGTCGGCCACTATCAGTGTTCTCTCGAATTGTCCTGTGTTTATAGCGTTGATTCTGAAGTATGACGACAGCTCCATAGGGCATCTCACGCCTTTCGGAATATAGACGAAAGAACCGTCGGAGAACACTGCCGAGTTCAGCGCCGCGAAGAAGTTGTCGCCGGCAGGCACCACCGAGCCGAGATATTTCTTCACGAGGTCAGGGTAGTTCTTCACAGCCTCGGATATGGAGCAGAAGATGATGCCTTCTGCCGCGAGTTTCTCTTTGTTGGTCGTCTTCACCGACACGCTGTCCATGATGGCATCGACAGCCATGCCCACGTGCATCTTTTGCTCCTCGATTGGTATGCCGAGCTTGTCGAATGTCTTAAGCAACTCTGGGTCAACCTCGTCAAGGCTTTCCGGACCCTTCTTCTGCTTCGGAGCGGCATAGTATTTTATCGCTTGGTAGTCGAGCTCCGGCAGGTCCAGATGAGGCCAGTGCGGCATCTCCATTTTCTTCCACTGGTTGTATGCCTTGAGCCTGAATTCCAGAAGCCAGTCCGGCTCGCCCTTCTTTTCGGAGATAAGTCTTATTGTGTCCTCGTTCAGTCCAGCGGGGATGTAGTCAGTGTCAATGTCTGTCGTGAATCCGTATTTGTATTCCTCGTTGGCGAGTTCCTCAATTATCTTGTCGTCGTTATTTTCTGCCATATTGTTTCCTTCTCTTGCTTTTTGCTTACAAAAAAACAAAGTTACTCACAATGCGTAAATTAACAGCTTTCGGAAATGAAAAATATTCTAAAACAGACGGTGTTATGCAGAAACAAAAAAGACATCGGTGGCGATTGCCGCAGATGTCTTCTTGTTTTCTTTCTGTCGCTGTGTTATTATTCTCCCCAGGCTTTGCCCAGATTGTCGAAGTCATGCTCCTGGATGAATGGCATGATGGCCGGCATGATTTTCTTCACAGGCGTGTAGAGCAACGACTCCTGTTCGTAATGCTCGCCGAAGAATTGCGTTTTCGCATTTACCGCATGCACCAGGTTTATCAGCAACGATGCGATAATCAGGTATTTCACCAGAGAAACCGCACCGCCCAGCATCTTGTTCGTGCTGCTGAGTATGGTTTTGTCGACAGTCTTGCCTATGAGCCTGCCGACCAGAATGCACACCATCACTGCGACCACGAATATCGTCAGATAGGCGAGTATCATGGCCACATAATCCGCGCAGCTGAACCAGCCGACGAACTTCGGCGCTATGCCCGGAGCGAACAGTCTCGCCGCCAGCACGCCGATTATCACGCTCACGATGGACGTGATTTCCTCGATGAGGCCGTGCATCAGTCCTTTGATGACCGCGAATACGCAAATGCCTATGATGATAAAATCAAAGATGTTCATGTGTGTAAAAAACAAAGACAACGCCGCGCGAAAAACGGCGTTGTCATGACTGTATCAAGTGTCTGTTATTCCAATTTTCTCTTTATCTCCTTAACCTCGTAAGCCTCGATAACATCGCCCTCGGCTATGTCGTTGAAGTTGTCGATGTTCAGACCGCACTCCTGACCTTTGGAGATGTCCTTGACGTCGTCCTTGTACTGCTTGAGTGAGCCAAGCTCGCCAGTGAATACAACGATGCCGTCTCGGATGACTCTGACTTTCGATGTTCTGTAGATCTTTCCGTCGGTCACGAAACATCCGGCGATAGAGCCGACCTTGCTTATCTTGAAGACCTGTCTTATCTCTGCAGTACCAGTTACCTCCTCGCGCAAATCAGGAGAAAGCATACCTTCCATTGCGTCCTTCACATCCTCGATAGCGTCGTAGATGATAGAGTAGGTCTTTATCTGTACGCCTTCCTTGTCGGCTATGCGGCGCGCGCCCTGTGCAGGACGAACCTGGAATCCGATGATGATGGCGTTAGATGCTGCTGCCAGCATGACGTCGGACTCCGAGATGGCTCCGACAGCCTTTTGTATCACGTTCACCTGAATCTCCTCGGTAGAGAGCTTTATCAATGAGTCTGACAACGCCTCTACAGAACCGTCCACGTCTCCCTTGACGATGACCTTCAGTTCCTTGAAGTTGCCCATTGCGATTCTTCGGCCGATTTCCTCCAGAGTGATGACCTTTGTTGTTCTCAGTCCTTGCTCTCTCTGCAGCTGCTGACGCTTGTTGGTGATTTCTCTTGCCTCGCGCTCGTTGTCCATTACGTTGATGTTGTCACCTGCCTGAGGCGCTCCGTTGAGTCCGAGCACCAATGCTGGCTCCGATGGGCCTGCTTGCTCGATTCTCTGGTTTCTCTCGTTGAACATGGCCTTCACTTTTCCGAAGTACTGGCCGGCTATCATTATGTCGCCCACTTTCAGCGTTCCGTTGCTGATGAGCACTGTTGACACATATCCGCGGCCCTTGTCGAGCGACGACTCGATTATCGTACCTGTGGCTTTTCTCTTAGGGTTAGCCTTCAACTCCAGCATGTCTGCCTCCAGCAGCACCTTTTCGAGCAGCTCTTTCACGTTCGTACCCTTCTTTGCGGAAATGTCCTCAGACTGGTACTTGCCGCCCCATTCCTCAACGAGGAAGTCCATTGCTGCGAGTTCCTCCTTGATTTTGTCTGGGTTTGCGCCGTCCTTATCGACCTTGTTTATGGCGAATACGATAGGCACGTTTGCTGCGACCGCGTGGCTGATGGCCTCCTTGGTCTGTGGCATGACGCTGTCGTCGGCTGCCACGATGATTATGGCGACGTCGGTAGCCTTGGCACCACGGGCACGCATGGCGGTGAACGCCTCGTGACCTGGAGTATCAAGGAATGTGATGTGTCTGCCCGATGGCAGTGTCACGTTGTATGCGCCGATGTGCTGTGTGATACCTCCGGCCTCGCCGGCTATCACGTGCGACTTTCTGATGTAGTCGAGCAGCGAAGTCTTACCGTGGTCAACGTGTCCCATCACAGTCACGATAGGAGGTCTTGGCACGAGGTCTTCAGGTTTGTCCTCTTCCTCGTGTATTGCCTCTACGACCTCGGCAGAAGCGAACTCGGTCTTGTATCCGAACTCGTCTGCTACGATATTGATTGTCTCGGCGTCAAGTCTCTGGTTGATGGAAACCATTATGCCGAGCTTCATGCAAGTGCCTATTACTTCGTTCACTCCGACACCCATCATGACAGCCAGCTCGTTAGCTGTAACGAACTCTGTCAGTTTCAGAGTCTTTTCCTCGAGCATTGCCTTTTCTTCGAGCTCAGCCTGCTGTTGAGCCACTTGCTCTCTCTTCTCTCTTCTGTACTTGGCGCCGCCCTTTACTTTCTTTTCTGTGAGTCTTGCCAGAGTCTCTTTCACCTGTCTCTGAACATCCTCCTCGTTGATTTCGGTCTTGGCGTTGTTGCCTGGCTTTCCGTGCTTAGGGTTGTTGCGGCGGTTGCCGTTGCCGGCGTTAGGGTTGTTTATGTCGATTCTTTCCTGACCGATTCTTGCTCTGTGCTTCTTTGCGCCATTGGCGTTCTGTCTTGCCTCGCGCTCTTTTCTTCTTTCTTCCTTGCTCTTCTTGTCAGGGCGTGTCTTGTCGTTTATTGCCGATAAATCTACGACGCCAACTACCTTAGGACCATTCTTCAGAGCAGGGGTCTTTGTGGTGAAAATTTCATCCTCGCCGTTGTTAGATGGAGATGCCTGTTCAGCTTTGCTTTCAGATTCTGCCGCTGGAGTTTTCTCCTTTGGTTCAGCCTTTGGCTCTGCGGCTTCTTTGTTCTTTTTGCCGTCAAGGTCAATCTTGCCGACTTGCTTGAACTTAGGCAGCTTGCTCTCGTCTATCTTAGTGACGATTTCCTCAGCCTCTTTCGCTTTTCTTGCGGCTTCGGCGGCCTTCTCGGCAGCCTCTTTCTCCTTCTTCTCGAGTCTTTCCTGGCTTTGGCGTTCTGCCTCTTTCTTCAGTTTCTTGTCGGTGTCAAATTCCTCCACGAGCAGTTCATACTGTTCGTCGGTTATCTTGGCGTTTGGATTCTGCTCCACATTCTCGCCCTTGGAGCTAAGGAACTCGACAATGGTGTCAAGTCCTACATTCAGGTCTTTTATTACTTTGCTTATTCTTATCGGCATATTTTATTTCTCCAATCTAAATTTCTTTTATGTTTCTCGCTGAAGTTTCACCTTGCGTCCAGCGATATTCTCTGCCTCGGCGGTATTACTCCTCGAACTCTGTTTTGAGTGTCTCTATCACGTTGTCGATAGTCTCTTCCTCGAGGTCTGTACGCTCCAAAAGTTCTTCTCTTGGAATAGCGAGCACCTGCTTAGCAGTGGCGCATCCTGCCTCCTTGAGTGTATCGATGACCCACTCATCGATTTCGTCCTTGAACTCGTCGAGGTAGATGTCGTCAGAATCCTGGTCGCTGAGCTCTCTGAACACTTCCAGGTCGTAGCCTGTCAGCTGGCTTGCCAGACGGATGTTAGAACCGTTCTTGCCGATAGCCAGAGAAACCTCCTCAGGCTGCAGGAAGATGTCTGCTCTCTTTGCGTCCTCTTCCATTCTGATAGAAGAAATCTTCGCTGGTGCCAATGCTCTTGAGATGAACAATGTCAGGTTTGATGTGTAGTTTATCACGTCGATGTTCTCGTTGCCGAGCTCGCGCACGATGCCGTGGATTCTTGCGCCCTTCATTCCGACACAAGCGCCTACTGGGTCGATATGGTCGTCGTATGACTCAACTGCGACCTTGGCTCTCTCGCCAGGGATTCTCGCGATAGCCTTGATTGTTATCAGGCCGTCGTTGATTTCAGGAACCTCGATTTCGAACAGTCTCTGCAAGAACAGGTTAGATGTTCTCGAGAGAATAATCTTAGGGTTGTTGTTCAGGTTGTCAACTCTCAGCACAACGGCTCTCACCATCTCGCCCTTGCGGTAGAAGTCAGAAGGAATCTGCTCCTGCTTAGGGAGAAGCATCTCGTTGCCCTCGTCGTCGAGCAGCAGCACCTCTTTCTTCCAAGTCTGGTAAACCTCGCCTGTGATTATCTGACCTACTTTCTCAGAGTACTTTGCGTAGAGCGCGTCCTTCTGCAGCTCCAGTATCTTAGAAGCGAGTATCTGACGCAGGTTCAGGATGGCTCTTCTGCCGAACTTCAGGAAGTCCACCTTGTCGGAATATTCCTCGCCGAGCTCGAAATCCTCGCCCAGGGCCTTCACCTCGCTGAGCGATATTTCTTTGTCTTTGTCCTGGAGGTCCTCGTCCTTAACTACGGTACGTGTTCTCCAGATTTCGAAGTTGCCCTTGTCCGGGTTGATGATGACGTTGTAGTTCTCGTCGCTGCCGAACATCTTGATGATGACGTTGCGGATTGACTCCTCCAGCACGCTCACCAAAGTAGAGCGGTCTATATTTTTCTGTTCCTTGAACTCTGCGAATGAGTCCATCAAGTTCAATGTTTCTTCTGACTTAGCCATTTTGTTTGTCTTATATCTATTGTTATTGTTTTTATATCTTGATTATGCTTTTCGTGTATTTCACGTCGGTGTATTTCAGGTCGATGTCCTTCTCCACCACGATTTTCTTCTTTGCGCCTTCCGGCTTCTCCTTTGTCTCTATTGTTATGACGAAAGAGTCCTCGTTTGCCGACTTAAGCGTGCCTTTCAGCTTCTCGCCTCCCTTGGTGAGTGTCTCCACCTCGGTGCCGATATTCTTGACATACTGCATAGCCACCTTGAATGGCGATGACAATCCTGCCGAGCCCACCTCGAGCGAGTAGTCCTCCTTCTCTCTGTCGAATTCGCCTTCTATCGCTCTCGTCATGTTCGCGCAGAAGTCAAGGTCCACGCCGTCCATGTTGTCAATCTCCACGACGATGTCGTTGTCCTTGCTTATCGTCAGGTCAGTCAGGAAGTACCCGCGGTCTTTGATGTAAGCCTCGCAAAATTCTCTAAGTTTCTCTATGTCAATCATATCGTATAAAATAAATAGGTGGACGTTTGCCCACCTATTCAACTATTCTGCTGCAAAGATATGTCATTTTTGTCAGTGTGCCAACACTTTAAACGTTTTTTTATTCAACTGGGTATATTGGCACTTTCACTTTTGTCTTTACGATGTATATCTCGCCTGCGTATTCAGGCAGCGCGCTTTTCAGCTCGTTCTTCAGGCTCTGCGCCTCGGCGTTCGACTCGAAATCGCCGACTCTCACCTTCCAGAACGGTGTCTTGAACGAGGTGTACACGCTCAGTTCAGGGAATGCCGACTTGGCGCTCTGTGCGGCTTTGTATGCCTCGGCCTTGGCTGTCTTCTGGTTGCTTGAGAATATCTGCACTCTGTATCCCTCAACGGTTTTCTTTGGCAGGTTCTCCTTGTCTATGTATGTGTACTGGTTTGGGTTGCTGTAGCCCTCGCCGCTTGTAGTGTTCCCGCTGCTATTGTAGTTGTCGCTGATGTAGTTCGAGCGGCGTGTCCAGTAGCTGTCGCCTTCCTCCTCGGCGGAGTTTCTCCTTTCGCCTCGGAATGTCGCTTCTGTGCTGCCGGTATTGCACACAGGGCGCACAGAGTACAGCAGATTCATGCCCATGTATCGGTCGAGGTATGTCGTGCCGGCGTTGAATGTCAGCCCGGCCTCATATCCGCCCATCTCCTTGCTGCCCTCGCTGCTGAGGTAGTGTCCTGCGTTGTTGCCGTAGAGCGAGCCAGTTTCCGACTGGTATCCGGCGGCAGGCAAGAATATCTCGTTGCTGTTTGTCTTGCTGCGTACTACCATGCCTCTTCGCTCCTTGCTCCATACGAACTCGCAGTTCTTGACGAGTTCCTTGATGTCGTCGGGTGTAGGGAGTCGCCATCTGCCGCCCCACATGTTGCCTGCGATGTTGCTGCCGTCCCATGCGTAGTAGCTGCCGGCTTCGCCCGGAGTCTCAGCGCCGATGTTGCATATCGCCCACTTGGTGCCCGAAGGCAGCCCGAGGTCAACCCATTCGTGTCCGTTCTCGTTTCCTGCGTTTGCAGCCATTGAGCATATTGTTGCCGCGATGGCTATTACAACGTGTGATAGTTTCATGATGTTTTCAATTGTTTTGTCGGTCGCAAAAATACAATGTTTTTATGCACAGCCTCATGTCTGCGCCTTGTTTAACTTTTGCGGCGGCGTTCACTCCTCGAGTTTGAGCTGCTTTTTCGGCGTTACGCCCAGTTCTTTCAGCGATTCGGTCTGTCGCATTATGTTGGCGTTGCCCTCGTAGAGTTTCTTCTTCGCTTCTTCGAAACTCTTGGTCAGTCTGCCTATGTAGTTGCCTATGTCTTCGAAGCTGTCCTGGAATCCCACGACCTTGTCATACAGCGCGCCGGCTCTTCTCACTATCTCCTCCACGTTTTTGCCTTGGCGGTCCGCCTGCCACAGGTTGTACGCCAGTTGCAGCGCCATCATCAGGTTGCTTGGCGATATTATTATAATGTGCTTTTTGTATGCCTCCGAGCTGAGTGTCGGCGCCTGCTTCATGGCGGCTATGTAGCTGCTCTCGTTAGGTATGAACATCAGCACGTAGCCTATGGCACCGTTCACCAGATGGCTGTAGTCCTTCTCTGCCAGCTCGTTCACGTGCTTCTTCACGCTGTTCACGTGTTCTGCCAGTTTCATCTCTCGTGTCGCCTCGTCCTCGGCTGCCACCGCTTCGGTGTATGCCGTGAGCGACACTTTGGAGTCTATCACCACCGACCTTCCTTCTGGGAATTTCACCACCACGTCCGGACGGAAGTTCTTGCCGTCCTCGTTCTTCACGTTCTCCTGCACGAAGTATTCCTCGTCCTTTCTCAGTCCGCTGTTTTCCAGCATCGTCTCCAGTATCATCTCGCCCCAGTCGCCCTGTGTCTTGCTCTCGCCCTTGAGCGCTTTGGTCAGGTTGTTGGCGTCGTTGCCTATGCGCTCGGTCTGCTCGTTCAGGTGCTTCACGGTCATGTCCTGGTGTTCCTGAAACGACTTCAGCGTGTTCTCGAACGATGTGGTTATCTCCTTCTTGTTCATCTCGTTCTTGTTCTTCGCTTCCTCTATAGACTTCTGGAACGCCTCGAACTGCTCCTTGATAGGCTTCATCAGCTCGTCGAACTGCGTGCGGTTGGTGTATTGCAGCTCTCTCTGCTTGTTAAGCAGCTGCTCGGTCGATTTCTTCTCTATCTCCTGCTTCATCGCCTCGAACTTGTCGTTCCACTGCTTGTCGTTCTCATTCCTCAGTTCCTCGGCGTGCTTGCGCTCTTTCTCAATCTGTTCGTTGGCGGCAGCCACCTGTTCCTGCGCGTTTGCCTTAATCTCGTTGATGAGGCTCTGCGCGTTTTCCTTCTCGGCGGCGAGTATCTTCTGGCAGTTGTCCTCCTTTTCCGCCAGACGCCTTTCTGTTTCTGCCTTGCTGCTTTCCAGTGTGGCTTTCAGTTGTTCGCACTCGTTCGCCAGTTTGCTTTTGCTCATGCCGCTCACCAGCCATCCTATCACTGCGCCGACCGCCAGCCCGATAATTAAGAGTAGTATTTCCATGTTTTATATGAGTTGTGTGTTTATGCTGTTATTACGTTGTGCATCTCGTTTCCTTAAAGAACAGGCGGAATTGCAGGCCTTATGAGGCTCAATCTCTTTTTCAGTGCTTTATATTCTGCCGAATTAATGTTATTTGTTGTTATTATGTCAAATTTACATGAGTTTTTTATAGCAGAGATCTTCGCATTTTCTTTATCCAGCTTGTTCTTGATTTGGAAAGAGGAACTGTTGTCTTTAGTGAAGATCGTTATGTTCTTATATTCTAATTCTCCATTTGCCACTTTTTCGAAAAAGGTTTTGAAGTATGGGTAATCAATATCACTAAATGAAAAACCGTAGAAAATAATCTCGCTTGATTTTTCAAGAGATTTAGAATTGAATCCTTGGTAATCATCTCTCCATACTTTATACATCTTTTTATACGAATCTTCTTTTAATCCATTTAATTCGTCAATGCCAAGAATGATGTTGTTTGCATTTACAGAACCATGTATATGAGTGAACACATTGTCATAATCAAGTAAACCGGGCATATTTGGTATAGAATAAAAGTCTGTATAATTGAAAGAGTATATATGGAAACTTTTACAAGATTGGACAGCCTTAATAAAGTCGTAAGCCATAGACTCTTTTCTTATTTTGGCATTCTGTTGTTCTTGCTTTATGTATTCGCATAGCGACTTCTCGATTCGTTCATAATATTTCAGACTGCTTTCTGCATTATATTCTGTTCCGAATTTCAAAGCGTATTCTCTCAATGCTCCCTCTAAATCAAACCAGTATTCTTCATTCTTTTTATTGTCAAGAAACTTAGATAAAGGATTACTAATCTTGTTTTTTTTGTCTGCTTCATCTGGCTTAGGCCAATATTCTTTGTTTTGGGCAAAGTCAGAAAATTTTGTTTGTAATCCTAAGTCTAAGTCAAAACCGTTGCCTAATATTATTGTGCACTGTGACATTTTTCCCTCCTTGTTTTACAAATTATCAATTTCTGCCATCACCTCATCCAGCTTCTCCACGATGCGTTTCTGCTCGCCAAGGGGTGGGAGAGGGATGGGGAGATTTTCTATATCAACATTATTAATAGAAGGTGAATTATCACCTTTCATAAATTTATTAAGACCATTTACAACATATTCCGATGTCATTAATTCAAACAAAAACAAAGAAGATAATCCGTCAAAAGGTCTGCAAACATAAAATCCAGTAGAAGCGATACATCCGTCTTCTTCCACCAGAGCGATATTCTTTAGATATGGTCTTACCATTGAGAATAACACATCTCCTTTTTGAGTGTGCCTTGTTGCTCTGCTTGGTGCATTTTTGGTTAAAGTTTTCTTAGGTTCTCTTATTTTACAAATCTTATTATCTATAGCATCAATGTCAATGTATTTGAAATACTCACCTGTTGGCTTAGTGCTAATCATTTTATCGCACACCTCTCCCAATCTGACCCACACCCAGCTGTCAGGTATGTCGAACGGTATTTCGGAGTCGTCGATAGGCGCGAGCGGTTTGTCTTTCTTGATTTTCTTTTCCGCAATGAGTTGCGCTTTCTCGGCTTTTATTTCGTCGAGCAGTGCGCGCGCGTCGCCTTCTTCGGCGCGCTGTTCCACCAGCTTGCCCTCTATGGCGAGTTGTAGTGCCTTGTTTCTCAACTTATCTTTCAGCGCCTCTATGTTCTTTCGTCCTTGCTCTATCCCGTCGATTTCGGTTAACATCGTTTCCAATTTCGTAACAATGCGAGTTTGCTCCGAAAGGGGTGGGAGAGGGATGAGAAAATTTTTAAAATTTTCCGCAGCCAAATTGGGTTGAGCTGTACCATTGTCATATCTATGAATTTCTTCAAAGAAAAAAGGTGCGTCTAAATAATATCCGAGATAATCTTTTAAACCGATTGTTGAAACGTATTCTCTAACAATAACCAACGAAGATGCTATTGCTCCTTTTTCGAAAGGGAAAATACCGTGTTTGCCCAAAGACCCTCTAATACAAACGACCATATCTCCTTTGACAAGTTTGCCATTACCTAATTTATTATATTGAATCTCATCCAAACATAATAAATCGTCATTCTTTACAACGATATTATTCTGCAAATTCTTTGCACTAATGAAAGGGAAACCTTCTTTATGAAGTGTTGACTTCGCAGGATAATTTTTGCCTCTATCTCCATTAATAATTTGAAAAATCTCTCCCAATCTGACCCAAACCCAGCTGTCAGGTATGTCGAACGGCATTTCGGAGTCTTCGATAGGCGCGAGCGGTTTGTCTTTCTTGATTTTCTTTTCCGCAATGAGTTGCGCTTTCTCGGCTTTTATTTCGTCGAGCAGTGCGCGCGCGTCGCCTTCCTCGGCGCGCTGTTCCACCAGCTTGCCCTCTATGGCGAGTTGCAGTATCTTGTTTCTCAGTGCCGTAGTGTCTGCCATGTTTTTGCTTTGTTAGTCGGTTATGTCCTTGAGCAGTTCCTGCAGGCGCGCTATGGCTTTCTCGGTGTTTGTCTTCTCGGCATCGAGTTCATCCAGCAGGTCGGCGATTGTTCTGTCGTCGTTATCCTCGCTTTCCTTTATCCACTTGATGTCCATGTTCAAGTTCTGCCTTTGCTCTATCTCCTCGATGGTGTATTTCCTCCATCTTCCGTCCGGATTGCTCTCTGCATCGTAGTTTTCCTTGCGCTGGCTCATGTTGTCGGCGCAGTATAGTGTCACGAAGTCTTTCAAGTGCTCGTAGGTCAGCGGATTGTTGACGTATGTGAGTTTAACTCTTGTTCTTAGGTCGTAATACCATACGTTCTTTGTCTTTTCGCCTTTCTTGAAGAACAGCACGTTAGCCTTCACTCCCTTGGCGTAGAAGATGTTTGCTGGGAGTCGGAGTATGGTGTGAAGGTTGAAGTCGGTCAGCAGTTTCTTTCTTATCGTGACGGCGTAGTCTTTCTCCTCAAACAGCACATTGTCCGGCAGCACGACAGCCGCTCTGCCTCCAGGTTTGAGCTGCAGCATCATGTGTTGCAGGAAGTTCAGCTGGTTGTTGCTCGTTGTGGTGTAGAAGTCCGGTCTGTCCACTTCTACCGAGCCGGCGGCTCTTGTACCGAACGGCGGATTAGCGAGAATCACATCGGCGAAGACGTCGGGCTCGCGCAGCAGTGAGTCCTCGCATTTGATAGGGCTTCTCTGTGTTCCCACCCCGTGCAAATACAGGTTCATTGACGCGAGTGTTACCACGAGCGGTGTTATGTCGTTGCCGTAGAGAGTCTTGTTTTTCAGGAAGAGCAGTTTGTCGCGGTCAACAGTCTGTGTTTTCATATAGTCGTATGCTGCGAGCAAGAAGCCTCCTGTTCCACATGCTGGGTCGATGACGACTTCGCCTATCTTAGGCTTGGTCACCTCCACCATGGCTTTTATCAGTACTCTCGGCGTGAAGTACTGTCCTGCTCCCGACTTGGCGTCTTGTCCGTTCTTCTCGAGTATGGATTCGTAAATCGCGCCTTTCACGTCGCCGTCCATCACAAGCCATGTCTCGCCGTCTATCATGGTTATCACTTTCTTTAGATAGACTGGCTTGTCTATTTTGTTCTGCGCTTGTGTGTATATTGTGCCTATCAGTCCGGTCTGTTCCGATAGTTTCTTCAGTGTCTGGTTGTATTTTTCTGTCAGTTCCTCGCCGTCCTTCTCTTTCAGGTCGTTCCATCTGTATCCCTCAGGTATTGCGGACTCGTCGCCGAACGTGTCCACATTCTCTTGGTCCATCTTAAGGAACAGCAGATATGTTAGCTGCGCGATGTAGTCGGTGAAACTGATTCCTTGGTTTGACAGCACTGTGGCGAGCTGCCACACCTTGCTTGTCAATGCTGATATGCTTGATTCTTCCATTTCTTTGTTTTGGTGGGTGGGTTAGATTGCTTTATTAAGTATGAATCTTGATAACGATGTGAGTGCTTCGTTAGCCTTGCTTGCGCCTCCGTAGGCTATCGCCACTTTTGCGGCGTTCTCTGTATTCACTTCGCGCAGTTCGCTGACTGTGCATCCTCCGTTGGCTGCTATGTATTCAGCCACTTGTCTCATTATTGTTATCTGCTCGTCAGTGATTTCGTGCTGTGCTTGCCCGTACCATAGGTTGAACATGCTTAGTCCTTTGTTGGCGTATGTGTCGAGCGTCGTAGTCTGTTTGTAAGCGAACCTCACAAGCGAGATGATGTTAGTCAGTGCGTTGAGTTTGCTTTTGTCGCTTTGCTCCTTCACCATATTCGGGTTCACTATCTTGTAAGTGTTCCACATCCTTTCTCTGGTAAACTTGGCATTCGCAGCTTTCAGTTTGTTCTCCAAGTCGTTAAGCATGGATGTGGTTATGGTCTTGTCGTAGTTGTTGTATATTATTTCGAGTGCTTCAATCTTGTCTTTTTTGTCTTCGCAAAAAGCTTCGAATTCTATTATCGTCTGCTGTGCGTCTTCCTTGCTGAATCCGCTTTCTATCAGTGTGTCTTCGCCTGGCGCAAGCGTGTTTACAAATCCTGCGTTCAGTTCCATCAGATAATCTCTTGCTTTGGCGTTCTTTGTCAGTTCCTTAACGAGTAGAACTCTTTCTTCGTTCTTCTCGTTTATGTCTATGAATGCTGGCAATGTGCCGGCTTCAAGAACGTTGTATATTCTCAGCGCCATTTCCTTCATGCCGATGCCCGCTATTTCCGCGAATTTCGTTTTTTGCTCTTCGTCGCTTTTGTAGCAGATTCTTGACAGTCGGTTCGCGATGTCGCTTAATCTTTCATCTTCAAGATTGCCGTGGCACAGAAGTTCGAGCAGTTGCTTCAGTGTTACATGCTCGTTGGTTTTCTCGGTCAACGGGCTTGTCACTTTGTGGTCATGCTCAGTGACACCCACTGCGTCCACCAGAACGAAGAAGTCCTTCGACGTCGCGTTTGGTGTCACGTTTCTGAGCGCGTTGTCGTCTATTGTCCTGACTCCACGCCCTTTCATTTGCATATATAGTTGCTCCGACTCGACATCGCGCATGAATATCAGCACTTCAAGCGGCTTGACGTCTGTGCCTGTCGCCACCAGCGTACATGTTATTGCGATTCGGAAGTCTTTGTCATTTCTGAAACTGCGTATCAGAGCATTGCTGTCTCCTGCGGAGTATGTTATTTTCTGTACAAACTTTGAGTCGGCAGATTTGTTGAAGACTTTTCTTGCTACTTGCAATATGGCGTCTGCATGTCGCTCGTTCAGTGCGAATATTAGTGTTTTAGGCAGATATTCGTAATTCGGTTCGCGGCTTGGCTCAGTGAAAATCTCGGTGTATACTTTGTTTTTGTATTCCTCGAGGATTGTCTCTATTTGTCTTGGGTTTATAACGCTGCGATTTAATTCGGTCTTTGTGTATGTCTTGTCTTCTTTGCTTGTGATTGTTTCTTTCTCGCCGGTGTAGTTGCTTCCCTTGATATATTCCTCGCCTTCCTTTATTGTGCCGCCGTTCTCTGTCGCTTCTGTCTTTATTCTATAGACTCTTGCAGCCACATTCACTCCGTCGGCTATTGATTTTTCCAAAGTGTAGTTTGCCACAGTGTTTTTTTGGAAGAAAGCAATGGTTTCTTCTACAGGTGTGGCAGTCAATCCGAGGAATACAGCGCTCCCGAAATAGTCAAGCACAGTTTTCCAGTTTCCATATATAGAACGGTGGCACTCGTCTATCACTATCAGATCGAAGTAGTCTTTGGGCAGCATCGGATTGTCCGGCAACACTATCGGTTGGTCAATGCTGTCGCCATCTTCGTCGTCGTCATCGCCAGTGTCCTCGCCTTTTAGCATCGAGAATAATCGTTGTATGGTCGATATGACGACACTGCTTCCCGGGTCTATGCCGTTGCCATGCAGACGTTCTACACCATATATGTTGCTGAAGTTGTCGCCGTTCTCTGTCAGTTTGTAGTTTATGAACTCGCTTTCGGCTTGTTTGCCCAAGTTGTTGCGGTCCACAAGAAACAGCACACGTTTTGTCTTTGTGTATTTCAGCAGTCTATACACTACTGTGCATGCGAAAAAGGTCTTTCCGGCTCCTGTAGCCAACACCGCCAAAGCGCGCCTTTTGTCGTCTCTTAACGATTGCTCAAATGTTAGCAGTGCCTCTCTTTGGCAGTCGCGAAGCGATTTTGCGAGTTTAGCCGATAGGGTTGGCAATCCGTAGAAAGAATTGTCTAAGCCTAATTTTTCTACGACGTCCTTCGGTTTGTCCATCGATTCTATCTCGCTCAACTCGCTGTCTTCGTCTCTGAGATCTTTGAAAAACATTTTCTCGCCGTTAGAAACGTACATTAGCGGCAGTGGGTCGCTTATTTTTTTATAGGTGTTTGGTACTTTGCGTGTGTATGTTGCTGCTTGTTCGCACACATTATAGCCGCTTGGGTCTATCTCTTCTCTTTTCGCCTCTATGACTCCGACTGCTATCCCATTAAGAAAAAGCATATAATCTGCCTCGAGGTTGCCCTTGAGCAATGTTTCACGCAAAGCTACGGCAGGCAGACCTGCGCTGAAGTCCTTTCGGTCCAGCACCAACCATCCCGCTTCTAACAATTGCTCGTCTATCTTTTGTCTTGCTTTTTCTTCTGGTGTCATCTTGGCTTAAATTTTCACATTAAGCAAATATACAAAGTAGTTTTTTGCACTCGTGCTTTATTAAAGTGTTATTATCCTTCCTTTTTCACTCCCCGAACGCCCTGACCACGGTCATGCCGGTGAAGTGCTCCTTGTTCTTGGCGTAGTCGCCCAGCGGACGGATGTCTATCAGCACCTTGCCTATCGAGAGCGACGCGTGCATGAAGTGCACAGTGCCGTTGTCGTCCTTGTAGGCGAGTCCCACGTGCCCGTAGTCCAGCCCCTTGGCGTCGGTCACCCAGCAGATGATGTCGCCGCTCTTCAGTTTCTTGTATGTCTCGCTGTTAATCTTGCTCTTGGGTATGTACCAGTGCTCGGCGTTGGTCAGGTCCTGCTCGATTGCCTTGATGCGCTCCAGGTCTATGCCGCCCTTCTTCAGCTGCGTGTATCGGTCTGGGTGGTTGCTCATGTAGTCCACGGTCATCTTGACTTTCTCGCAGCCGTTGATTTCTCGTGTTATGTCTCTGGCTATGCCTTTGTATCGTATGTCTCTAATCCAGTCCGAGAGGTAATGCAGTCGCGAGGCGTATCCGTCCATCACTCCGTGGCGGTAGCGTATGCGGCACAGCTCTCTCTCGTAGCTCTGCAGCGAGAGGTCGTTCTCCTTGACGCAGTTTGTCAGCGCCAGTGTTGTCTCCACGAATGTCAGGCAGTCCAGTCCCGTCAGGTTCACCACCAGCCTTTCGCTTTCGTTGCCCTCGAGTGTGAAAGCCACGTACGGCGTGCCTCTGAAGAACTCGCCCGTCTTCTTGATTATCTCTGAAGTCGGCAGCGCTGCCCAGTCTTCGGTCTGCGCTTTCTCGGCGTAGCGCTGGAAAGTGGCGGAGTCCTCGCGTGTTATCTTCACGTCGCCGGAGATTTTAGGTTCTATTATGTAGCTTTGCCGCATTAGGTTGACGAGTGTGTCGTCATTGTCGCCCGATGAGGCTAAAAGTTTGCTTGTAGTCAGCACCAGCACTGACACTAAAGCCAGTGCGCCTATTATAGTGATTTTCCCTTTTGACATTATTTTGAAATTTTCTTTTTACAAATATAATCAATCATTCTATTCTTTTGATTTGTAGAAATCTATTCTGTGAAAACATAATTCCGCACCCCCTCTGAAAGCCCCTAAATACGTTAATGGTAATATTTTAAGGGTTTGGACATTGGCATCTTTTCTCCTAATTTTGGAAAAGTAAAACAACGCTTTTTTATAGACGGGAAATTGATTATTCATAGGCAATTATGGGAAACTTCGTTCATCTTCACGTACACTCGCATTATTCGATACTCGACGGCATGTCGAAAGTGCCGGATTTGATAAGCAAATGCCAGAAAAACGGCATGAACGCCATGGCGCTCACCGACCACGGCAACATGTTCGGCATCAAGGATTTGGTGGATACTGCCGGGAAGATAAACGGCAAGTGCAAGAAGGCTGTTAAGGAGTGCAAGGAGAACATAGAGAAGGAGACCGACCCGGCTAAGAAAGCGGAGCTGGAGGCGCAGCTTCCCGAACTGGAGAAGAAGGCGGCAGAGTACATCCCATTCAAGCCGATTATAGGCATCGAGGCGTACTGCGCGCGCCGAACACTCTACGACAAGGACAAGACACTCAAGGAGATAAACGCCGAGACGGGGCGCGAGAGAATCGTGGACCGCAGCGGATGGCACCTTATACTGCTGGCCAAGAACAAGACCGGCTACCGCAACTTGTGCAAACTCTCGTCGATAGCCTACACGGATGGCTTCTACGACCGTCCGCGTATCGACCACAACGTGCTGGAGAAATGGCACGAGGGCGTAATCTGCTGCTCGGCCTGCTTGGGAGGCGAGATTCCGCAATACATACTGGCTGGACAGATAGACAAGGCTGAGGAGGCGGCATTGTGGTTCAAGAACCTCTTCGGCGACGACTTCTATCTGGAGATACAGCGCCACAAGACCGACAAGCCGAACGCGGCGACCGACGTTTTCCAGAAGCAGGAAATCGTCAACAAGGTGATAATCGACATAGCCAGAAAGCATGACATAAAACTCATAGCCACCAACGACGTGCACTTCGTGGAGGAGGACCACGGCGAGGCGCACGACCGTCTGATATGCATCAGCACAGGCGCCGACTTCGACGACCCTAACCGCATGCACTACACCAAGCAGGAGTGGCTGAAGACTCCCGAGGAGATGGAGGCGATATTCTCCGACATACCCGAGGCGCTGAGCAACACACTCGAGATAGCCGACAAGGTGGAGGTTTACAGCATCGACTCCGGACCTATAATGCCAAAGTTTGAGATTCCTGAAAGTTTCGGAACTGAGGAGGAATATCGCGAAAAACTCACCGAGGAGGACCTCTTCAACGAGTTCACGCGCGACGAGAACGGCAACGTGGTGCTCTCGCAGGAGAAGGCGGAGGAGAAAATCAAGAAGCTCGGCGGCTACGACAAACTCTACCGTATAAAACTCGAGGCTGACTACCTGAGCAAACTGACATACGAAGGCGCGAAGGAACGCTATGGCGAAACTCTAACAGATGAGCAAAAGGAGCGTATCAACTTCGAACTGTACATAATGAAGACGATGGGTTTCCCGGGCTACTTCCTCATCGTGTCGGACTACATACGCGCCGCACGCGAGGAACTTGGCGTGTGGGTAGGTCCGGGACGTGGCTCGGCTGCCGGCTCGGTGGTGGCGTACTGCCTGAAAATCACGAACCTCGACCCGCTGAAGTACGACCTGCTGTTCGAGCGTTTCCTCAACCCTGACCGTATCTCGCTCCCGGATATCGACGTGGACTTCGACGACGACGGTCGTGGCAAGGTGCTCGACTGGGTGACTCAGAAGTACGGCGTGGAGAAGGTGGCGCACATCATCACTTACGGTACGATGGCAACAAAGTCGGCTATCGCTGACGTAGGCCGTACGCAGAAAGTGCCGCTTGGCATCGTGAACAAAATCAAAGGCCTCGTGCCTGACCGAGGATTCGAGGAATGGCAGGTCAAGGCGGTTGAAGGCTCTGTGCCAAAGAAGATGCCGAAAGTCAATCTCGGCACTTGCTACAAGTACATACCGGAGCTGCAGCAGCTGGTAAGAGGCGAGCAGCCGAATACGGATGCATTCAACATTCCGCTCAACGGACAAAATGAG
This sequence comes from Paludibacteraceae bacterium, assembly GCA_017937025.1. Taxonomy (GTDB): domain Bacteria; phylum Bacteroidota; class Bacteroidia; order Bacteroidales; family Paludibacteraceae; genus UBA4363. The sequence continues at coordinate 33,042 of JAGBEJ010000013.1, forward strand.
AATGTCAAATCCATGCTCAAGTACGCCAAGGACCTCGAGGACACCAACCGTCAGATTGGTATCCATGCCTGTGGTGTGATTATCGGCGCACAGGACTTGACCGACATCGCGCCAGTCTGCACCATCAAGGACAAGGACACGAACGAGGACGTCGTGGTCACTCAGTACGACGGTCATGTGGTGGAGAGCGTGGGACTCATCAAGATGGACTTCCTCGGACTCAAGACTCTGTCGCTGCAGAAGGAGGCGCTGAAGAACATCAAGAAGCACCGCGGCATTGACATCGACCTCGAAGCCATCCCTATCGACGATGAACTGACATACAAGCTATACAGCGAGGGCAGAACCATAGGCACGTTCCAGTTCGAGTCGCCGGGCATGCAGAAGTACCTGCGTGAGCTTAAGCCGACGAACATCAATGACCTGATAGCCATGAACGCCCTCTACCGTCCGGGACCAATGGACTACATACCGCAGTTCATCCGCCGTAAGCATGGCGAGGAGCCTATCAGCTACGACATCCCGGTCATGGAGAAGTATCTGAAGGACACTTACGGCGTGACGGTCTATCAGGAGCAGGTTATGCTTCTCAGCCGTCTGCTGGCAGGATTTACGCGTGGTCAGGCGGACTCGCTCCGTAAGGCGATGGGTAAGAAGATCGCAGCCATGCTGGCGGACTTGAAGCCGAAGTTCATCGAGGGCGGCAAGAAGAACGGCCACGACGAGAAGATTCTGCTGAAGATATGGGCGGACTGGGAGAAGTTCGCGTCGTACGCATTCAACAAGTCGCACGCCGCTTGCTACGCATGGGTGGCATATCAGACAGGCTACCTCAAGGCGCATTACCCAGCCGAGTACATGGCTGCCAACCTCACGAGAAACAAGGACTCCATCGAGGATGTCAAGAAGTTCATGGAGGAGTGCAAGGCCATGAACATAGAAGTGAAAGGACCGGACGTCAACGAGTCGGAACTGAACTTCTCCGTCACATCCGACGACGGAATACGATTCGGACTCGGCGGCATCAAGGGCGTGGGCGAGGGCGCTGTGGAAGCCATCGTGAACGAGAGAGAGAAGAACGGCAAGTACAAGAACATATTCGACTTCCTGGAGAGAGTGAATCTGCAGGCGTGCAACAAGAAGGCGATAGAGTCGCTGGCGTTCGCAGGCGCGTTCGACTGCTTCGACGAGCACACCAGAGAACAGTATTTCGAGATGAACGACAAGGGCGTTCTGGCATTCTGCGATTCGTTGATAAAGTACGGAAACGACTATCAGAGGGACAGGGGAGTGAATCAGAACACGCTGTTCGGCATCGAAGAGCTTGACGTCTCCATCACGAAGCCGTCGTTGCCTGTGGCTCAGCAGTGGAACTCGCTGATGAAGCTGGAGAAGGAGAAGGAAATGGTGGGCATGTATCTGTCCAGCCATCCGCTCGACGACTATTATGCGGAGATAACGTCCTTCTGCACTATGACATGCAAGGAACTGAACGACATACTCTCGGATAAGGAATGTGGCACAGTCGGGTCGCCGAAGTTCATGAACAACAAGGACTTCAACATCGGCGGATTGGTCGTAGGACACCGCGAGGGACGCTCGAAAAAAGGCAACGACTACGGCATAATAACCGTCGCCGACTATTCGGGGCAGTACGAGATATTCCTCATGGGCAACGACTTGCTGAACTACGGCAAGTATATGCGGGAAGGCCTCTTTATAATGGTCCGCGGCACGATTATAGACAAGAAGAGCATGTGGAGCAAATTCCCTGTGCAGCATAAGGCTGGCGAGGTGCTGGAGCTTGGTGTCAAGGTTTCCAAAATCATGCTCATGAACGAGGTGTGCGAGAAGATGGCTGAGACTCTGACTGTGAAAATCAACTTGAGCACGGGCATCGCAACCAAGAATGTCAGTGTCGATGCCGACGACATAGACGAGGATTCGGAGAAAGCCATCAACGAGGTGCTCGACGCATTCAACAAGACGATGACCAGCGACGTGGCTGCCCAAATGACGGCATTGCTCAAGAAGAAGCACCTGACCGAGTCCGGAGAAGTCGATAGAGATTTGAGCCGAGGCAACATGAACCTTGTGTTTAAATTCAGAGTGGAAGGCCGATGGATAACCGTGCGTTCAAGAAAATACAGAGTGTCGATGTCCAAGCAGCTCGAGGACTTCCTGCGCGAGGAGAAAAGCCGCGGAGTGCTGGACTTCTCGTTAAACTAAAACACTGAGAGATAGAAAAATAAATTAATAACAACTAAATTCATTTAGCTATGGTAAAAGAACTTACTGATGCGACTTTCGCAAACGAGACAGCCAGCGGCGTTGTAGTAGTGGACTGCTGGGCAGCATGGTGCGGACCTTGCAAGAAGCTTTCTCCTATCGTCGATAAGGTGGCGGAGGACTACGAAGGCAAGGCTGTGTTCGCAAAGCTTGACGTGGACGAGAATCCGGAAGTATGTGAGCAGCAGGGTATAATGAGTATCCCTACGCTCCTTTTCTTCAAGAACGGTCAGCTTGTTGACAAGTCTGTCGGATTCATCGACGACTCTAAATTGAAAGAGAAAGTCGATGCGCTGCTCTGATGCATAAAGCATTGATTATGTGATTAAGCGCTGCCTTCTGTTGTGGAGGCGGCGCTTTTTTATGTTGTCAAGCATGAATAATTAGTTAGCATTCATTAAATGCTTTTATTATATTTGTTTATTCAAAAAATCCCGAACGGGGACGCATATACATTTAACAACATAAACACATAAACTATGGTAAATTTCAAGGAAATTGGTTTGGTGAACACCCGTGAGATGTTCAAGAAGGCAATTGACGGCGGATATGCTATTCCTGCCTTCAACTTCAACAACATGGAACAGCTGCAGGCCATCGTGCAAGCCGCTGCCGAGACTAAGTCTCCTGTTATCCTTCAGGTCTCAAAAGGAGCGAGAAACTATGCTAATCAGACTCTGTTGAGATATATGGCCGAGGGCGCTGTGGAGTATGCAAAGGAACTCGGATGGGAGAAGCCGCAGATCGTTCTGCACCTCGACCACGGCGATTCATTCGAACTCTGCAAGAGCTGCGTTGACATGGGCTTCTCTTCTGTCATGATCGACGGTTCTGCTCTTCCTTACGACGAGAACGTGGCTCTCACAAAGAAGGTCGTTGAGTACGCTCACCAGTACGATGTGACGGTCGAGGGCGAGCTCGGAGTGCTTGCCGGCGTCGAGGACGAGGTTCAAGCCGAGGAGTCGCACTACACTAAGCCAGAGGAAGTCGTTGACTTCACTTCTAAGACTGGTGTTGACAGCTTGGCTATCTCTATCGGAACTTCGCACGGAGCGTACAAGTTCAAGCCAGAGCAGTGCACAAGAGACCCTAAGACAGGCAAGCTCGTGCCTCCTCCATTGGCATTCGATGTGCTCAAGGAGATTGAGAAGCAGCTGCCAGGATTCCCTATCGTGCTGCACGGCTCTTCATCAGTGCCACAGGACGAGGTTGACACTATCAACAAGTTCGGCGGCGCGCTGCCAGACGCAGTCGGCATCCCAGAGGAGCAGCTCCGCATGGCGTCTAAGTCAGCCGTTTGCAAGATCAATATCGACTCCGACAGCCGTCTTGCCATGACAGCCGCTATCCGTAAGACTTTGGCAGAGAAGCCAGCCGAGTTTGACCCAAGGAAGTACCTCGGCCCTGCTCGCGACAACATGAAGAAGCTTTATGTCCACAAGATCGTTGACGTTCTTGGCAGCGACGGCAAGGCTTAATCAATAGACATTCGTAACAAGAAAGCCCATGCGTAAGCGTGGGCTTTCTTGTTTTTTTCTGGTCCCTGAGCGGAGCCGAAGGGAGCGTATCAAACCAAGCCGAAGCGCCGAACCAAAAATCTCATAAAACCGTAGAAGCGGAGCACGCTCCATCTAAACCGCACAGAATCAACAAAATCCACATATTTTGTAGGGGCGAATAATTATTCGCCCCTACATGCCCCTACCCATGAATATTTCTTCTATTCCCGTTGTAGGAGTCAAATCATTCAAATAGAATTATTCTGTTTGATTTGTTGTTATTTGTCATATTTCTCGCGCGATTTTCATCTGGTCGCTGAGCGTAGCCGAAGCGCATCAAGTCCTAACTGCCATTTTGTATTTGTTACTTTTGAAAACTGCGATTTTTATGTTTTACAAAACATTTGGTATGAATTAAGATAAAGAAAGCCTATATTTGTGTATATAACATCTTCAAAATAACAAGCCTATGGCATAAAACAAGAGTAGAAAAGACATATAGATAAAAAGCGTTATAGCTAAATCTTGAGTTCTGGAACTTCGACACTTTCACAACGCATCAAGATAAGCGAAAGGCGCTCACGTTAAGGCGTGGGCTTTTGTTCGTATTATTTGGTGCGTAAGGTAGTCGAAGACCTCAGAACCCGGATAATCGGCAAAGGTTCCACGCTTTTTCTTTGTCTGCAAATCAAGCTAAGAATGGAACCAAAGGAGATTTCTGAAAATCCTGTGATAGAGTAGGAAAAATAAAACAAGATTTATTATGAATAAAAACATCTTTAAATTGTCTGTTTTGTTAATGACGGCAGTAATATTTGGTATTACATCATGCTCAGACGACGACAATAAGGAACCAAGTGTTGTCGGTTTCTGGGAATTGGTAAAGGGTAATAATGTGTCTTCTGACGACGTGATTTATTGGGAAATAAAAGAGTCAGGAGAGTTGATACAGTATCTTTATAATGAAGGATTTTTTGTCGATGAACATCATTCCACTTTTGATTATAATGGTAAAGCTTTTGTTATGCACGAAGATGACGAGGACGCAACGTATAGTGTTATAAGTCTTACTTTTAATGACTTGGTGCTGGCTGCGTATTCTGATAAGTATGAGTTCAAAAGAATCGATGGTTTGCCATCGCCGAAGAGCATTACTTCTGCTGATTTTGTAGGTCATAAATTTATTGGCGAAGATTCGTATGGGAAATATGAATTTACATTTCTTACCGATTCTCGTTTAAGATTAAAAATACCTACTATTAATCAATATATAGATGGTACTTATAGATTAGATAGTGATAAAATCACATTCTACGTTGACAATTCCTCCGAAGCTTTTGTTCTTCAGATTTTGACGCATAAGAAGCTTTCTTTGAACGGCATCGAATTAGTGCGTGAATAATTAAATTGCCATTAAATGGAGAAGCCATGGTTGCCCAGCAAGTGGAATTGTTACCCCCAGACTCGTGGTAAGATTACCATTAAATGGGGAACCGTGGTTATCACTTGTTGTAAAATCTCAAAAAAATACTGTATGAAACGAATTCTGTATATTTTCTTTTTGTTGCTTTTTTCGATTTGTCTATCAGGTTGTTTTTTACTGATACCAACATCTACCACAGCAGCTAATAATACTCCTGTTGCAACTCAGACAAAGAACAATCAAACAATTTCTCAGCTTTTGGTACGCCGTTGGTATTTTATACAGGAATATGATATGAGAAAAACACAGAGAGAAAGCTTGGTCACGAATACAACTGGGACTCATTGGGTTCAATTCTATTCAAACGGGACTTGCCGTGCCTCTGGTTTTTGGGGGATGAATGGAACACAGTTGTTACGATGGGAGGTTTTTGACCATCGTCTTAGAATCTATGGTAATAATCTTAGGTATGGAGAAATGTCAGGTTCACAAGTGGAGTATGATATATGCATGATCTCATCGTCTCAGTTGATTTTTAAACGATGGAATGGTCGTACTCAAGATGGGTGGGACATTATACATTTCACAAAGTTGGCATCTTCCAAAAATGTATCACCAGCTTCATTCCTTGCACCGGAAGTTTCGCAACCAAGGTATTCTAAGCCGGTTTCACAACTTTTGGCGAGGCGCTGGAGTCTTGTAGAAGCGTATAATGTAAGAAACTCACAAAAACAAGATGTTTTCACAAACGCATCAAAGACACATTGGATTCAGTTCTATCCTAATGGAACTTGTTATGAGTATGGTTTCCTTGGCACAAATGGAAGACAGTTGTTACGATGGGATGTTTTTGACCATCGTCTTAGAATCTATGGTAATAATCTCAATTATGGGGAGTTGTCAGGTTCGCGAGTTGAATACGATGTGCAGATGATTTCAGAGTCTCGGCTAATTTTGAAACGATGGAATGGTCGCACTCCAGATGGTAGGGATATTATACGATACATAAAATTCACAAAATGATTTGTGGCGGTTGTTCATTTGGAACATATTATTAATCACGAAAAGACAAGATTATGAAAAGAATAATAGCCACTTTGATAGTACTTATGATCGGTCTAAGTGTTATGGCGAGAGGTAGTAATTTAATTGGCGGCTCAGTTGGAATCGTTCATCCATACAAAATGGCTGTCACAATAGCGCCGCATGTATTACGTGAGTTTGATAATAGGTGGGCGGTTGGAATAGGAGCAGGATTCGGTTTTGTTTGTGGTGGAGATGAGGAGAAGTTTGCTGTGATAGAGCCGTATGGCAGATTTGATATTTGGAATAACGGCTTTGTTTTTTTTGATGTAAAAGCAAAGGCGTGTTTTGGTTTTAATGAAAAACCGTTAGTTAGTCAGATTGGTTTCTGCCCGAGCTTGAGATTCTGCTTGGGGAACAGGTGGGAAATTAGTGCTGATGTTGGATTGTTGGGAGCAGCCAGCACTATCCGAAAGGAATGGGCTTTTAAGCTAACAGGTGGCGACTTAAATCTATTGTTAGCATATAGGTTGTAAGAATACGTTTCAAAGAAAGGATTTGCCTTGTTTCTTATGTTATGCAACATATTGCTTATTAATGTTATAAAGGATTTATATTTTTGTAAAAATGCACTTATTTATAAACCAGCAAACTCTACTATTATGAAAAAACTCTTTTATTTATTTTTGGTTTTGGGAGCATGTGGCTTTCTTTTCGTCTCATGCAACAGCAAATCTTATGAAGGCTTCGATTTCGACGAATACAGGAGCCAGCTGACATATAGCGTCAGCACAAGCGGTAATGCAGTGACTTTTACGGGCGAAAACAAGGTGAAAATCTTTGAGGAGGAGTATGTCTTTAAAGATGGTGTGCTCAGCGTAATTAACGTTGCACGTGTGATAGAGTGCGGAACGTCCGACAACGCTGTGTTGATTGGTGTTGGCGTCAGCGAGGACCCTGAATTGTCGAAAGACAAAGGCTACAATGTCACGGTGACTTGGAGCGGCTCCAAGGTTTATGTCAATGGGACGAAGGATATAACTGCGGATGTGGCGTCGCTGACGCAGGAGCAGCTCGTCGCCTATCTGACCAAGAAGGCTGAGGTGGCGAACTCGAAATAAGGAGCGTGAAACAACAAAAAATCCTGCCCATAAGTGAGCAGGATTTTTTATGTCTGATTGAGAATGATTTACACATTGAAGCGGAACAGCATTGTGTCGCCGTCCTGCACCTCGTACTCCTTGCCTTCGATTGACATCTTGCCAGCCTCCTTGCAAGCCACCTCCGAGCCGTACTTTATGTAGTCCTCGTACTTGATGACTTCGGCGCGGATGAATCCCTTCTCGAAGTCGGTGTGGATGACGCCGGCGCACTGTGGAGCCTTCCAGCCCTTGTGGAATGTCCACGCTCTCACTTCCTTAGGTCCGGCAGTGAAGTATGTTCTCAAATCCAGGAGCTTGTAGGCAGCCTTGATCAGGCGGCTCACTCCCGATTCCTGAAGTCCTATCTCGTTGAGGAATTCCTGGCGTTCCTCGTATGTGTCGAGCTCGGCGATGTCGGCTTCTGTGGCAGCGGCTACGATGAGTATCTCTGCGTTCTCGTCCTTCACGGCTTCTCTCACGGCGTCAACGTAGTGGTTACCGTTGACAGCCGAAGTCTCGTCCACGTTGCAGATGTACAGCACTGGCTTGGTGGTCAGCAGTCCGAGTTCCTTGACGAGCTTCGCCTGGTCCTTGTCGTACTCGACGGTACGTGCCGACTTGCCTTCGAGCAGCGCCGCCTTGAACTTGAGCAGCAGGTCGCAAAGCACTTTCGCGTCCTTGTCTCCTGCGTTGGCTTGCTTCTGCACTTTCACCAAGCGTGCGTCAACAGTCTCAAGGTCTTTGAGCTGCAGCTCGGTGTCGATTATCTCCTTGTCGCGGACAGGGTCGATAGTGCCGTCCACGTGTGTTATGTTGTCGTTGTCGAAGCAGCGCAGAACGTGCAGTATGGCGTCGGTCTCGCGGATGTTGGCGAGGAACTTGTTGCCGAGTCCTTCGCCCTTCGACGCGCCTTTCACGAGTCCGGCTATGTCCACGATTTCTACAGTCGTAGGGACAATGTTCTCTGGTTTTACGAGTTCTGCGAGTTTATTCAGTCTTTCGTCGGGCACGGTTATTACTCCGACGTTAGGCTCTATTGTGCAGAATGGGAAATTCGCTGCCTGCGCTTTTGCGTTAGAAAGGCAGTTGAAAAGAGTGGACTTGCCCACGTTAGGCAGTCCTACTATACCGCATTGAAGTGACATTTTGTTTTGTTATCTGAAAAATTTGAATGCAAAGGTATGCAATAAAAGGACAAATCACAATTGGCCGGCTTCAACTAATGTGATGATTCGCTCTATGATTTTGTCCTTGTCCTTGCCGTCGTATTCCTCTTTGAGGTTGGCGTTGAAGAGTTTCGCCACTCCCTGCCAGAAGTATGCGGCGAGGTCTCCGCGGTAGAGTCTGATAAGCTCGAACGACGTTATGTTCGTCTCTCTGTCTATCAGCTTTATGAGTATCTTGCCTTGTGAGTATGTCATGTGGCGGACGATAGGCTCGTATTTTCTCTTGACTTCCTTCTCCAGCGACTTCAGGTAGATTTCCTTCTGCTTCTCGTCCATGCCTTCCATGTCCTCGTTGGCTTTGTTCAGCACTTTGCTGACGATGCGCGCGTAAGGCAGGCACTTCTTCACGTTTCTCACGGTCTTCCAGTAGAATTTCTCTGCTTTCTTGTTTTTGAATCGCATCGGAGGGTAGCAGTAAACAGGCGGGAGCATCGGCGCTATGTAAAGCGTGTCGCCGCTGCGTTCCACTTGCACCTGGTAGGATACGAACAGTCCGGCTTGCGCTTTCGTCTCGGCAGCGAATGCCGTGGCGATGATTATGATGCCGATTATTATTTTATTGCAGAAAAATTCCTTCATAGGATTATTCTTTAGTGCGGACCCATTTGTACAGTTTGTCGTTACGTCTGAGTCTTTCTGTTGTCGCTATTGATATGTAGTCGCCTTTGTGGGCTTTTTCTATCTGTTCGCCTTCGCCTTTTCTTAGGTCGTCGATTGTTGCTTCGTATGCTCCTGTTGTCGGTCCGGTGACGAGTATCTCATCGCCTGTGGATAATTCGCTTGCCTCTATAAGGAACTCCGCTACTCCAAGTTTCGTGAAGAAGTTCGTGCATTTGCCTACATAGACTTTCTTCACTGTGGCTTGCGAGCCGTATTTGTTAGTCCATTCGCCGAGCCTCTGTCCTAAGTAGTATCCGTTCCAGAATCCTCTGTTGAATACTCGTGCGAGCCTCTCGTCCCATTTCTCAATCTTTCCGTCTATCGCCTTGGCTTTCTCCTCGTCTGTGTCGATTCCCTCAAACTCTCCGTTCAGGTATGCGTTTATCGCCTCGTTGTAGCATGAGACCACCGTTTTTACATACTCTGCGCCACGTGCTCTGCCCTCTATCTTGAAGACTCTCACTCCGGAGTCAAGCATCTTGTTTATGAAGTGTATTGTCTTCAAATCCTTAGGCGACATTATGCATTCGTTGTCAACTTCCAGTTCTATCTCGCCTTCCTTGTCCTTCACGATGTACTGCCGTCTGCACACTTGCATGCACTCGCCTCTGTTGGCTGAGCGGCTGTGCTCGTGGAGCGACAGGTAGCATTTGCCTGAAACCGCCATGCAGAGAGCGCCGTGGCAAAACATCTCCAGTCTGATTAAGTTTCCTCCAGGACCGGTTATGTTCTGTCGGATTATCTCTTCGTGGATGTGTTTCACCTGGTCCATATTCAACTCTCGTGCCAAAACAGAAACGTCGGCGAACTGCGAGTAGAATTTCAGGGCGTCAATGTTAGATATGTTCAGCTGTGTGGAGAGGTGCACCTCTACGCCGATTGTTCGTGCGTACATCATCACAGCCACGTCCGAAGCGATTATCGCGCTCACACCGGCATCCTTGGCTGTGTCCACAATCTGGTGCATCAGTTCGATGTCCTTGTCGTAGATCACCGTGTTCACAGTGAGGTATGTCTTTATGCCGTGTTCCTTGCATTGTCTGACGATTTCGCGCAGGTCGTCGGTCGTGAAGTTGTTGGACGAGTGGGCCCTCATGTTCAGGTTCTCGATGCCGAAGTAAACCGAGTCGGCGCCGTTCTTTATGGCAGCTGCGAGGCTCTCGTATGAGCCTACAGGGGCCATTATCTCAATATCTTCTCTTTTCAGTTCCATAATGCTTCTGTTGTGTATGCCCGATGGCAATAATGTTCAATTTGCAAATATAGTGAAGAAAACAAGTCAACTGCGAGCTGCGACGCAATAACTTGTGAAAACACTTATTAATGATTGTCATCGCCTGTGCATTGAAAAAACAATTATATTTGCAGATTATAGACATAATACGTATTGAAAATTGGGAAACAGCAAATTACTTAACGCGATAATCGAGAGCATACAGGATGTTAAAGGGCACAATATCGTCACTGTTGACATGACAGGGCTGGACGAGCGTGTCTGCGACTATTTCGTGATATGCGAGGGCAACACAAACACACAGGTGGATGCCATAACGGATTCGGTAGATGAGAAAGTGAAGAAGTCGGTAGGCGAGGATCCGTTCGCCATACAGGGAAGAGAGAACGACGAGTGGGTCGCTCTGGATTATGGCGACATCATGGTGCATATATTCCAGCCAGAGGCTCGTGCGTTTTATGATCTTGAGCATCTTTGGGCAGATGCCGAAATCAATGAGATAGCCGACGATTATTGATAATAAAGCTGATTTTGGGAGGGACAAAGAGATGGATTTCAAGGAAATGATGGAAAAAGAGAAGGAAGCGAAGCAGAAACAGAATGGGAAGAAGGACAAGAATGGATTTCGGCCTAATCTAAACTGGCTGTTCTTGCTTATTTTCGTGGTTCTCATAGCCATGAATTATATGGAGGATGGCGAGAAACAGCGTCAGATTCCTTATTCCCAGTTTGAGCAGCTGGTGTCGAAGGATGTTCTGCTGAATGTTACTATAAACACTGATGCTAACACAGCCAAGGCGGAGATAAAGCCGGACTCGGTGGCGAAGGTCTTGGGCAGGAATGCTGTGGAAAAAGGTCAGAAGGCTTTTGTGCAAGTGAATGTCCCTTCGGTGGACCAGGCGAGCAAAATGCTTTCGGAGCGTCAGTTTAAGGGCGAGGTTAAATATGCGAAGGATGACGGAATATTCTCGAAATTCCTGTTCGCCTTCGGACCAATCATATTGTTCGTCGCATTGTGGATTTTCATGCTCAGGAGAATGAGCGGTGGAATCGGCGGTGGCGGCGTGTTTAGCGTGGGCAAGTCGAAGGCGCAGGTTTTCGACAAGGACAACAAAGTGAACGTAACGTTCAAGGATGTAGCTGGACTGGCTGGCGCAAAGCAGGAAATCGAGGAAATCGTGGAGTTCCTGAAGAACCCAAAGAAATATACAGACCTCGGCGGAAAGATACCTAAAGGAGCGTTGCTCGTAGGCCCTCCGGGAACAGGAAAGACTTTGCTGGCAAAGGCTGTTGCAGGCGAGGCGGGAGTTCCGTTCTTCTCTATGTCGGGTTCAGACTTCGTGGAGATGTTCGTCGGTGTAGGCGCAAGCCGTGTGAGGGACTTGTTCAAGCAGGCTAAGGAGAAGTCTCCATGTATAATATTTATTGACGAGATTGATGCAGTTGGTCGTGCCCGCGGCAAGAATCCGAGCATGAGTTCTAACGACGAGCGCGAGAACACACTCAATCAGTTGCTGACAGAAATGGACGGTTTCGGCTCTAACAGCGGTGTCATAATACTTGCTGCAACTAACCGCGCCGACATTCTGGACAAGGCGCTCCTGAGAGCGGGACGTTTCGACCGTCAGATACATGTTGACCTGCCTGACCTAAACGAGAGAAAGGAGATATTCCAGGTGCACCTCCGTCCGCTGAAGACGAGCAAGGAACTTGATGTTGACTTCTTGGCGAAGCAGACACCTGGATTCAGCGGCGCGGACATAGCAAATGTCTGCAACGAGGCGGCGCTCACTGCAGCACGCAAGGACAAGAAGGAGGTCGAGAACCAGGACTTTATGGATGCGGTTGACAGAATCGTCGGCGGACTTGAGAAGAAGACCAAAATAATGACTGCAGCCGAGAAGAAGGCGATTGCTTATCACGAGGCAGGTCATGCAACAATATCATGGCTGCTTGAGCATGCCAATCCGCTGGTTAAAGTCACCATCGTGCCAAGAGGAATGGCTTTGGGCGCGGCATGGTATCTCCCAGAAGAAAGAGTATTGACCAATAGGGAGCACATACTTGACGAGATGTGCTCGACACTCGGAGGACGTGCGGCTGAAGAGTTGTTTGGCAACACGGCTTCCACAGGAGCGGTGAACGATTTGGAGAGAGTGACGAAAGTCGCTTACGCAATGGTCACATATTACGGCATGAGCGAAAATATCCCTAACATGTCTTACTACGACTCTATGGGAGGCGATTACGGTTTCACTAAGCCATACAGCGAGGAGACGGCTGAGATGATAGACCAGGAGGCGAAAAGAATAATCTCCGAGCAGTACGAGAGAGCGAAGAAGATTCTCTCGGAGAACGAGGAAGGACACCATAAGATTGCTCAACTCCTTATTGACAAGGAGGTTATATATGCCGACGACGTGAAGGAGATTCTCGGCGAGCGTCCATGGGAATCGAGAGCGGACGAACTGCTGGCCGACGAGAAAGCGGCAGCGGAGCAAAGGGAGAAAGACGAAGCGCTCTTGGCGGAAAGCAAAAAGGACAATGAAGAGACCGAGACCGAAGTTGAAGGTCATGAGACTCAAGTTGCAGAGGATAGCGCAGTAAACGAGGATATTAAAAACGAGAAAGAAAATGACTAACATAGCGCAAAGAACAATTACTGGAACTGTCTTTGTGGCAGTTATAATCGCGGCAATATTATTTGGCGAGAAGACGCTCGCGACATTGACAATCATTGTGTCATTCCTGTCGCTAAACGAGTTCAACGGTCTTGTAAAGGGCAAGTACAATGTGAATGTTCCGTTGGTGGAGTCGTGCTTGGGCGCAGTGATGATGACGGCATCGATAGTTCTGCCTTTGAAGTATGGCTTGACATTGCTGTTCTTCATAGTTCCGTATTACTTTGTCTGCATGGCGATAGAACTGTTCCGCAAGCAGCAGGACCCGGTAAAGACGTGGGCTTTCTTCCTGCTCGGACAGCTTTATATCGCAGTTCCGTTCGCATTGCTCAATCTCATCGCATTGTCCGACAAACTCATCGTGCTTGCGATATTTGTTCTGATATGGGTGAACGACACATTCGCATACCTGACCGGTATGGGAACGTCGAAGACTATAGGCAACCACAAGATGTTTCCTCGCGTTTCGCCTAAGAAATCGTGGGAAGGACTTGCTGGCGGAGCTGTCATGGCGGTCGTGGCGTCTGTCATCTTCAGCCGTTTGACCGATATCGCCGGATTCTCGACTGCAGAGTGGATAGGTCTGGCGATAGTGATTGTCGTGTTCGGCACGATAGGCGATTTGTGCGAGTCTATCTTCAAGAGAACTCTCGGAGTCAAGGACTCTGGAACGATATTGCCAGGCCACGGCGGCATGCTCGACCGTTTCGACAGTGTCTTGTTTGCCACTATCGGCACAATCATGTACTTGGGAATAATAACAACAATTTAATATTAACAAAAACACATTAAACATGCGTAGACTTCGAATACATAAGGAGGGAAAGACAATATTATTATGCCTTTTGGCGCTTCTTTGCGTTCTAAACATCACATTGTGGTGGCAGTCGGTTCCAAAGCCGTTTGTCATAACAGCGACAGTTGTCAGCATTGTGGCATTTTGTTATTTCCTTTATTTCTTCAGAAGCCCAAGAAGAATAGTCTCAGTGTCCGACCCTTCGTTGCTGATAGCTCCAGCCGACGGCAAGATTGTCGTTATCGAAGAGACCGATGAGAACGAGTTTCTGCACGAGAGAAGAATCCAGGTTTCGATATTCATGTCTCTTATTAGTGTGCATGCTAACTGGTATCCAGTGAAGGGTATCGTGAATTATGTGAAGCATCACAAAGGACGCCACACTGCGGCTTATCTGCCAAAGTCAAGCAACGAGAACGAGCATTCTTCGATCGGAATGACGAGCGAGGGCGGCACAAAGATTCTGATTAAGCAGATAGCCGGCGCTCTGGCTCAGAGAATCGTGACTTACGCCAAGGAAGGCAAGGCTGTGCATATCAACGAGCAGCTGGGATTCATAAAGTTCGGTTCCAGAGTAGACATTTTCCTGCCATTGGACACTGAAATCTATGTCAAGGTGGGTGACAAGACAACAGGAAACGAGACAATAATCGCACGTTTGAATGAGTAAATAATACGCAAATGAATGCAATTAAAAGGAACATTCCCAATTCGATAACCTGCTGCAACCTTTTCTCAGGTTGTGTGGCTTGCGTTTTCGCATTCTGGGGCAATTTCGACTATGCGGCCTTTGCTGTAGTGGCGGCTGCTGTGTTCGACTTCTTCGATGGTTTCGCGGCAAGGGGGCTGAAGGCGTATTCGCCTATGGGCAAGGAGCTTGACTCGTTGGCGGATGATGTCAGCTTCGGCGTTGCTCCGTCGGTGGCTGTTTACAGCTATTTGGACAGTTGCTCTGCAGTGTCGGAATATTCGTTTGTTCCTTTTTTGGCATTCTTTATCGCAGTGTTCTCGGCACTGCGTCTGGCCAAGTTCAATATCGACGAGCGCCAGACATCGTCGTTCATCGGTCTGCCAACGCCAGCAAATGCTTTGTTCTGGATGTTCATCATCTCAACGCTTAATCATTACGGACTTAAGCTCGGTGTCAGCGGAGTGGCGGTTCTGCTTGTGGTTGAGGCTTTGTTCTGCTATCTGATGGTGTCGCCGCTGCCGATGTTCTCGCTCAAGTTTCATGACTTCTCGTTGTCAAACAACAAGCTCAGATACTTGTTTCTCGCGGTGAGCGTCATTTTCATTATTATATTCAGAATGGCGTCATTCCCAGTCATAATATTATTCTACATAATGCTCTCGGTGATAGACGATGTCGCAAAAAAGAAAGCATAAGAAAATGGCAAGAAGTATTCTTAGACATCTGTTTTTGGTAGTTGCGCTTATCCCGTTTGCGCTGGTTTCGTGCGACGACGAGTATCAGGACACAAAAGACGCAGGCGAGGCTTACATCAAAAGCATAAGCGACAACGACATATACACATTGAACACAGGGCTTAAGTATAAGAAATACTTCGAGGAAGACCCTTCGTGGCCTGATGTGCCAGCGATGCCGGGATTCATAAACATCAACTACACTGCGATGTTCATTAACGGCGACACTTTGGCGAGCGACAGCGCGAAATACAAGACATATCAGATTGTCGAGTCGATAAGCTCGTCGGGAGATACGACATGGAAGGACACGACAGTCCTTGTGAAACCTACATTCTATTACTCAAACATGATAGACGGCTGCAAGCAGGCGATAAAGAGAATGAAGGTCGGTTCGAAATGGAGGCTGTGGATTCCTTACAATCTCGCATACGGATCCGATGGAATAGATGACGGCACAATAAAGGTGGACCCTTACACAGCCTTGATTTATGATATTGAGCTAATTGGAGTTTCCGCTGAATAATCCATTGAAGATGAAGAATATAGCGATAAGACTTTTTATCACGATACTTTTTGTGTTTTCTGCCGATTTGTATGCGCAGAGAATAGGCCTGGACGGCAGTTATGTCGCAGACTTTCTGGCTCAGAAGGAAGGCGGCAAATCCAAGACGAACTTTCTGAACGGATGGAACGCAGAGTTACGTTACGAGCAGTTCGTGAGAGACTCGTCGAACCTCTCAGTCAGCTTCGGCATAGGCTGGGAGTTCCGTGGTAACAGGTACGGAGTGGAGTGGTATGAGCCATACACGACTTGCACACGTTTCATGCACTATTTGTATGTGCCTGTGGATGTGAATTATTATTTTCCTCTTGACAAAAAGAAAAAACTGAAGGTCTTTGTTTTCGGCGGTCCGAGACTGAATGTCGGTCTGCTCGGCGATTACGGCCACCATTACTACATGGCGACAAGAGACTACAAATTGAGAAATCCCTTCGGCTCCTCATTCGCAGGCGACAGCACACACAGGTTTGATTTCTCGATAGGCGCGGGCGTCGGAATCGAGTATTACGGCGCGTTCATGAAAGTCGGTTACGATTTCCCTGTGACAAATTCGGCTAGCGCATATAAGCCATCGGATATTTATCAGCACAACTTGAGAGTGACACTCGGATACATGCTTGACCTTAGAATTATAGCAAAGAAGAGAAACAGGCACAGAATGCCTGGTCAGCGTTCCGGACTGAGACAGATGGCTCTGCCGGAGGAAAAGGCTATGCCTGGCATGAATCAGGGCGGCATGATGAGAAGATAGACAACTTAGTAAAAACCATAAAACTGCTGTAGATGACGCAGACAGAAAAGAAAACTTTCGGCAAGATCGCATTGCCGCATATTGTAGCCGTAGCATTATTTTTTATAATCTCAATCGTTTATTTTTCTCCGGTTCTGGACGGCAAATCCTTGGTTGGAAGCGATACAGAAAGCTGGATAGGCATGAGCAAGGAAGCGAGAGACTTCAACGCGACACATAGCGAAGGCACATTGTGGACGAATTCCATGTTCGGCGGAATGCCGACATACCAGATTGCAGGTCCTAAGTCCTATGACTTCCTGACAATCGTCGTCGGCGACACACTTTACCAGTTGCCAAGAGTGGTTTACACATTGTTCCTGTATCTTATCGGATTTTACATACTTATGTTGTGCTTCGACGTGAAGCCATGGCTCAGCCTTGTGCTGGCGCCGGCCTTTGCGTTCTGTTCGTACAATTTGATAATACTCGCAGCGGGACACGATACGAAGGCGCTTTCGATAGCCTATATGCCTGCTGTGATAGGAAGTGTCATTTATTCGTTCAGGAAAAACAAGTACATAGGCGCAGTCCTTACGGCATTTTTCCTGGCGTTGCTCATAAGAGCCAATCATCTTCAGATAGTTTACTACACGCTCATCGCGCTCATAATTTACGGAATCTCTGAACTGATATTCGCCATAAAGGAAAAGAGACTGAAGCCGATGTTCGGAACATTGGGGCTGTTGGTCGTGTCGGCTGTGATAGCTGTCGGACTGAATGCGACAATGCTGATTATAACAAAGGAGTACAGTGACTATACAATGCGAGGCCGTTCCAACGGACTGACAATCGACAAGAGCAGCCAGACCGAGGGACTGGACAAGGATTACATCACAGGATGGTCATACGGCATAGGCGAGACATTCACGCTCCTGATACCTGATTTCAAAGGCGGAGCGTCGCAGGAATATCTGCCTGTGGATTCAAAAACCGGCGAGAAGCTCAAGGAGCTTGGAGCTAATCCCGAGGCGATACTCACTAACCAGCCAATGCCGACATATTGGGGAACACAGCCTTTCACAGCTGGTCCTGTCTACGCCGGAGCAATAGTCTGCTTCCTGGCACTATTGGCACTGCTTATCGCGCCTAACAGAGAGAGATGGTGGCTGCTTGCGGCGTTTATCGTGGGCATGCTACTTTCGTGGGGACGCAATTTCCCTGCGCTGACCAATTTCTTTATCGATTACGTGCCGCTCTACAATATGTTCAGGACAGTGTCCATGACGCTTGTGATATCTTGTCTGGCTTTGGCTGTGTTGGCAGGTCTTGCGCTGAAATACTGGTTCTGGCCAGTGGAAGGCACGCCTTCAGCCGACGAGAAGTTCCGTCGCAAGGCGTTGTACATATCGGCAGGCGTGACAGGCGGCTTATGTCTGCTCTTCTGGCTGATACCTTCTATCGCCGGCGACTTCAAGGCCGACGTGGATGGCTACATGGTGCAGAACGGTTATCCGTCGTTTTTCCTCGACACTTTGCCAGCCGACAGAAAGGCGATGCTCTCAAGTTCGGCTTTGCGCTCGTTGATTTTCATAGCGTTGGCATTTGTCGTATTGCTGTTCTCTAAGACCAATGACAAGAAAAGCGCAGGAAAGTTGCCTATGTATGGCGCATTCGTGGCGTTAGGTGTGCTTGTGCTCATTGACATGGTGCCAATCGCCAAAAGATATTTGAACAACACAATGTTCAAGAAGCAGCCGAAAATGGATTATTTCCAGCCGTCGGTAGCTGATGAGATGATACTTGCCGATAAGTCGGAGCACAGGGTTCTGGACTTGACGACAAACGTGTTCAACAGTTCCAAGCCATCGTACTTCCATCATTCGATAGGCGGATACCACGCAGCCAAATTGCGTCGTTACCAGGAACTCATAAACATCCACATAGACAAGGAAATATCAAACATAATAACAACATTCCAGGTGGCAAGCTCAGCCAAGGACGTGAACGAGGTGAATTCGATGTTTGCCAATGCGTTCTCGCAGTGCAAGGTGCTGAACATGCTGAATATGAAGTATGTGATATACAACCCAGACCAGGCGCCGCTGCAGAACCCTTATGCCAACGGACCGGCATGGATAGTTAAGCAGGCGATAATGGCTGAGACACCAGACGAGGAGATGATGGCGCTCGGCAGAATGGACAACAAGCAGTCTTTGGTGTTCGACAAGGAGTACAAGAGCCAGGTGCCAGACGAATTCATAAACAAGAAGGGCGTGGCGCTGTCAAGCACAGTGGACTCCGCAGCGGTCATATCTTTGCTGTCTTATGAGCCTAACCATCTGCAGTATTCATACAAGTCATCGACGAAGAGCCTTGCCGTGTTCTCGGAGATATATTACGACAAGGGCTGGAATGCTTATGTTGACGGCAAACCGGCAGAATACTTCCGTGCTAACTATTTGCTCAGGGCAATGTCTCTGCCAGCGGGCGAGCACAAGATTGAGTTCAAGTTCGAGCCGCAGTCTTATGCTATAGGCAATCTCTTGAGAAGCATTGCCACAGTGCTGTTCCTGTTGGCTGTGGGCGCACTTGCCGTCTATTACTACAAACGCAAACGTGCATCATAAAAACTAAACGCTTATGGATACAGCACCTAAGATATTGAAATGGCGTCAGAAATTAGTGCAGGAGGAGACTCACTCGTCTGCGCACTGGGTGTTGGATTATGTAAGCGGCGAAGGCGACTTTATTGTGGCCATGATGGATGCGCATTGGTCGGCCAAGGGCATTGAGTCGGACGAGCAGAAAAGGGAGAAGGCAAAGCGCAGATACGGTGTTTCTGTGATTTATCCCAACGAGACGTCCAAGCTGGACGAACTGTCGTTCGGTGCTGTGACAGCATGGAATGGATTGCCCGAAGAAGGCTATTTGCCGCCATTGGAAGCGTTGACGGTGTTTCACAAGGTGCTGGTGGAGAACGGCTCGCTGTTTCTGGCGCTACCGTCCAGCGAGTACAGCAAAGAGAACGTCGCGACGATGGCTAACGAGGCCGGCTTCGGCATAGATGCAATATTCCCGCAGCCGGAGACAGGATTGTTCTCGTTCATTCAGAACATGAGCACGAAGAAGCATCCAGAATCGGCGAGTGTGATAGTCTATCACTTAAAGAAGCTTGACACGCTCAATTTCCATGTCTTCTGACTTTGAAAAATTCGTACTTTAAACTTTATCTTGTAAATTTGAAAGATTTTTCTTTTTGACACAAAGGGTAAAAATATATTGATATGGCAAAACAACCCAAGGTTCGTACCAGCAAATTCTTCAATTCAAATTTCACAACAACCATAAGCATCGCGATGGTGCTGTTTCTTGTGGGTATAATCACGACTTTGACACTTGTGGCCAAGCAAACATCTGATTATGTGAAAAGCAACATATCGTTCACTGTGGTTCTGGAGGACAGCATTGCCAACCCAGACTTGCAGGTGCTCCAGACTCGTCTGAAGACCGCGCCTTACGTCAAGTCCACAAAATTCATCTCAAAAGAGAGAGCCATGAGCGAGCTGTCGGATGAGCTGGGTGAGATGCCGGAGGATGTCATCGGCTACAATCCGCTTCTTGCGTCTATCGAGGTGAATGCTTCGGCTGAATATGCGAATGCCAGCAGCATGGACAATATCAAGAAGGAACTTTCGGCCTACGACGGCGTGCACGAGGTGATATACCAGGAGAACATGATGGAGGATGTGAACAAGAACATCAACCTGATTTCGTTATTCCTTGCCGGAGTGGCACTGCTGATGCTCATTGTGTCAATCGGGCTTATCAATAACACAATCCGTCTGCAACTTTATTCTAAGCGATTCACCATCAACACGATGCGTCTGGTGGGAGCTACAGCATGGTTCATTCGTAAGCCATTCCTCGGCAGAAGTCTGCTGAACGGACTGATAGCCGCGCTGCTGTCTTCGGCATTGCTGGAGGGGCTGTTGTATTACCTGCAGTATTACTACGGATTCCCGCTCTTCAACCTTGTAGCGCCTATGAATATCGCTATAACAGTGGGCGTGATATTCATACTGGGAATTGTCATATCGCTCTTCTCATCGATGTTTGCGGTAGGCAAGTACCTGCGCATCAAGACAAATGACTTATACTATATCTAATATTCCAAATCATGTCGGATAACAACAATCACAAGAATTTCCCTGTCGGCAAGAAGAACCTTGTCCTTATGGCAATATCGTTTGTCATCATAATCGTAGGTTTTGTGCTGATGCTGGGTCCTAATTCAGATCAGGCTTTCAATCCAGATATATTCTCATTCAGAAGAATCACTGTAGGTCCAATGGTTTCGCTTTTTGGATTCGTGTTTATGATTTTTGCCATAATGTATAAATTTAAAGACAAGAATAACGACTAATGAGCGCGGACTTAAGTTTATTCCAGACAATCGTGATTTCTATCGTTGAGGGACTGACAGAGTTTCTGCCGGTTTCGTCAACAGGACACATGATAATAACTCAGAATCTTATGGGCGTGAACGAGGGCAGTCCTTTTGTTCATGCTTTCACTTTCATAATCCAGTTCGGAGCGATACTCTCGGTTGTGTGCCTGTATTGGAAGAAATTCTTCCTCGTCAGGAACAAGGAGGATTTCAACGAGCGGCTGAAGTTCTACGGACTGCTCATTGTCGGTGTGCTGCCGGCTGTGGTCATCGGACTCGCGGCTAAGAAGAGCGGTCTGCTAGACTGGCTGCTGGACAGTGTCGAAGTCGTGGCAGTGATGCTGATACTTGGCGGTATATTCATGCTTTTCTGCGATAAGATATTCAACAAGGGCAAGGAGGAAAACGAGGTTACGGCTAAGAGAGCCTTCATGATAGGTCTTTTCCAGTGCATTTCGGTCATCCCTGGCGTTAGCCGCAGCATGGCGACTATTGTCGGCGGAATGACACAGAAACTGACAAGAAAGAAAGCGGCTGAGTTCTCATTCTTCTTGGCTGTGCCTACTATGGCAGGCGCGACTTTGCTGGATCTCTTGGACATGTTCGATTCCGAGACGTCGTGGGCTACTTCGGAGCATATCTTCCTGCTTCTCTTGGGCTGCGCCATAGCATTCGTAGTGGCTTTATTCGCCATGAAATGGTTCGTCAATTTCTTGACAAAGTACGGTTTTAAGGCGTTCGGATGGTACAGAATCGTAGTCGGTACAGTCATCGTGTGCCTTCTTCTGGCTGGTTTTGACTTAAACATGGTTGATTAATGGATTTTGATTCTGGAGAAATCCTTTATTTCGACAAACCTTTGGAATGGACATCTTTTCAGGTGGTCAGCAAGGTTCGTTATGCAATCTGCCATTCGTTAGGCCGCAAATCCAAGGCTCTGAAGGTAGGACACGCAGGCACGCTCGACCCTATGGCTACTGGTGTGCTGGTGTTGTGTACAGGCAAGGCGACCAAGAAAATCGAGTCCTTTCAGTATAAGACTAAGGAATATATTGCAGACCTGTTTCTGGGCGCGACGACACCTTCGTTCGACACCGAACATCCCGTAGATAAGACTTATCCTACAGAACATATCACACGTGAGCTGGTGGAGGAAACCTTGAAGTCGTTCATCGGAACGATAGAGCAGGAGCCGCCGGCTTATTCGGCAGTCAAGGTCAACGGCCGTCGCGCTTACGCAATGGCGCGCAATGGCGAGGAAGTGACGCTGAAAAAGAAAACGCTTGTCATTGACTCAATTGAGATACTCGACTTCTCGATGCCTCTGCTGCGCATAAAGGTGGTGTGCAGCAAGGGAACATACATCAGAGCGCTGGCACGTGACATCGGCGTGGCGCTGAACAGCGGCGCGTATCTCACTGCATTGCGCAGAACACGAATCGGCGACGTGAAAGTAGAGGATTGCTGGCAAGTGGAGGATTTCCTATCAAAAATGAAAGCAGAAGCATTTTCACAAGAATAAAATCAAGTGAAAAATGTAGAAAATACTTGACAACCCCTATTCTCAGATTGTATATTTGTCGCTCAATCAGCGAATATTAATTCCGTATAAAACATAAAGATATCCCATGAAACTTTCAAAATTCAAATTCAATCTAGATGAAGAAAGAATAGCGCAATTCCCTGTGCATCACGACCAGCCGTCTAAGGACCGTGACGACGCCAAGATGCTTGTCGTACACAAGAAGACAGGCGAGATTGAGCATAAACTGTTCAAGAACATCATAGATTATTTTGACGACAAGGATGTCTTTGTATTCAACGACACGAAGGTGTTCCCAGCCCGTCTTTACGGCAAGAAGGAGAAGACCGAGGCGCAGATAGAGGTTTTCCTCCTGAGAGAGCTTAACGAGGAACTCCGTCTGTGGGACGTGCTTGTTGACCCAGCGCGTAAGATAAGAATCGGCAATAAGCTGTATTTCGGCGACGAGTCGCTCGTGGCTGAGGTTATAGACAATACGACTTCGAGAGGAAGAACGCTGCGTTTCTTGTTCGATGGCCCTCACGAGGAATTCAAGAAACTGCTGTACTCGCTCGGAGAGACTCCGCTTCCAGGCTACATCAAGTCGAAGCGCGACCCAATACCAGAGGACGCCGACAACTATCAGACTGTGTTTGCGGCTAACGAGGGCGCTGTTGTAGCGCCTGCGGCAGCGATGCACTTCTCAAGGTCGCTGCTCAAGCGTGCCGAAATCAAGGGCATTGACTTCGTGAACATCACACTCCATGCGGGACTTGGCAACTTCAGAGAAATTGACGTTGAGGACCTGACAAAGCACAAGATGGACTCTGAACCGCTTGAGATAACAGAAAGCGCAGCTGACAGAGTGAACGAGGCTGTCACTTCTGGACACAACGTCTGCGTCATCGGCACGACGACACTCAGAGCCATCGAATCGTCGGTCGGTTCGTACCACAACCTGAAGCCATTCTCGGGATGGACCAACAAGTTCATATTTCCTCCTTACGACTTCGCGATAAACAACTCGCTTGTGACAAACCTTCACTTGCCATATTCGACAATGCTCATGATGACATGTGCGTTCGGCGGTTATGACCTCGTGATGAAGGCTTACGACGAGGCAGTCTCATATAAGGACGAGAACGGCGATGGCTACAAGTTCGGCGTTTACGGAGACGCCATGCTCATTCTCCCATAAGATAACGTATTCAAGACATTGATATGAGAAAACTGAAGACACTGTTCACAGGATTGTTATTGTCCTTCGCTACGCTTGCATTGGCGCAGAAACCGGCGTCAGTATCCGACTCAGACAACAGCAATGCTCAGCTGGCCAAGTATCTGGATGTTTACAATTCCATATTCAAGCAGCTTTCTCTTTATTATGTCGATACAATAAACGCCAAGAAGATAATATCGTCGTCGATAGACGAGGCGTTGTCATCATTGGATCCATACACGACTTATATCCCAGACGAGGAGTCGTCCGACTTCAAGTTCATGACGACCGGACAGTACGGCGGCATCGGCGCGCTCATCTCGCAGCATCCGCGTTCATATTCAGATTCGCTCAAGTCCGACTACGACGTGCTCATCTCCGAGCCTTACGAAGGATTGCCTGCCGACAAGGCTGGGCTCAAGGCCGGCGATGTCATCGTGCAGATAGACAAGACGAAAGTCAAGGGCAAAACGATTTCCGAAGTCAGCGAGATGCTCAGAGGAATACCAGGCACATCGCTGGAAGTGATAATAAACCGCGGCGGCGAGAAGAATATCAAGAAGCACATCGTGCGCGAGAAAATCGCAATCCCGGCTGTCACTTATTATGGCGTGGTGGGCGATTCCACTGCTTACATTCTGCTCAGTCAGTTTACCGAGAAGTCGGCCGAGGGTGTGCGCACAGCCATCAACGACATGAAGAGCAAGCACAATATAACTTCCATAGTGCTTGACTTGCGCAATAACCCGGGCGGTCTGCTCGACCAGGCTGTGGAGATAATAAACTTGTTCGTTCCGCAGGGAAAGGAGGTCTTGTCAATGCGTGGTAGGGCTAAGCAGCTCGACCAGGTGTTCAAGACATCTTCTGCCGCATTGCTGCCTGACATACCGTTGGCGGTGCTCGTAAACTCGTCGTCGGCATCGGCGTCGGAGATAGTGTCGGGCGCGCTGCAGGACCTCGACAGAGCAGTCGTGATAGGCACGCGCTCATTCGGTAAGGGACTTGTGCAGTCCACTCGCGAATTGCCATACAATGGACATCTGAAGCTTACCACAGCTAAGTATTACATACCATCGGGCCGCTGCATCCAGGCGATAGACTATGCGAAGCGTGCCGATGACGGTTCATTGTCCAAGATTCCGGATTCGCTCAGACATGAGTTCAAGACGGCTAATGGACGCGTCGTCAAAGACGGAGGCGGCATAGAGCCAGACTTTGAGGTTAAGAACGAGATGTCGCTGAACATAGCGTATCAGTTGTGGGCGAAGAACCTGATTTTCGATTACGCCACAATGTATTGCAGCGAGAACAAGCGCATTGCCGAACCTGAGTCATTCTCCATAACAGACAAGGACTTCGAGGCATTCAAGTCGTTTGTTAAAGGCACCGACTTCAAGTACGAACTGCGCACATCGGGCCGCCTCGAATGGCTGCTTGACATAGCCAAGGAAGAAGGATACGGCGAGCGTGCGAAGGACGAGTTCGCTGCTTTGAAGAAGAAACTGACTCCGGACATCGATGCCGACATGGATCTTTTCAAGAAGGATATTGTTGACATGATAAATGGCGAGATACTCAAGCGCATGTACTATCAGAAGGGTTATGTGCGCCACACGTTGGTCAGCGACCCTGTGCTGAAGAAAGCGCTTTCTGTTCTTAATGACAAAGAACTCTACACCAAGACTTTGAGTTCTAAAAAATAACCGGCAAGACATTGGCAGATAATTTGAAAAATAGGACAGTGTTGGCGCTCATGTGGAATGGCGTCGATAAGTTCTTCTTTCAGTTTGTCGCGCTCATCGTCGGCATCATAACCGCACGGTTCCTATCTCCGCAGGACTTTGGTTTCATAGGCGCTTTGGCTGTCTTCACGATGCTCAGCAACATACTCGTGGAGTCGGGATTCACATCGGCGCTCATTCGTCGCGACGGCAACACCGACAACGACTATTCCGCCATCTTCTTCGTGAATATCCTCATCGCGGTAGTCATTTACCTGATACTGTTCTTTTCGGCGCCGTACATCGCATTGTTTTTCCGGATGCCTGAACTCTGTTCGCTGTCGCGGTTTCTGTTCCTTTCCATCATCATCAACTCGTTCGGCATAGTGCAGAATATCATACTGTCCAAGTCGTTGTCATTCAAGGTGATTTCTCTTGCCGACCTGACTTCGGCTCTCGTGTCGGGAGTCGTGACGGTGTTGATGGTCATGAACGGTTTCGGCTACTGGGCTTTGGCTTGGCAGATATTGTTGCAGAATATTGTCAGAGTCGCGTTCCTTTGGGCGGCATCGTCGTGGAGAGTGTCTTTCCATCCGTCTTTCGGAGTCATAAAGGAAGTGTTCTCCTTTTCGTCATTCATGCTGTTTTCATCGTTTATTAACACCGTGGTGAAAAACATCTACAGTGTCATAATCGGAAGGCTGTTCAATCCTGCCATGCTGGGTTTTTACTCCCAAGCCAACAAGTATCAGCAGATACCGTCCACGGTCATACAATCAACGATTTCCGGCGTGGCTTATCCTGTGCTGTCCAACCTCAAGGACGACGAGGCGCGTCAGCTTATGTATTTGCGCAAGATAGTTCGCATCGCGGCGTGTGTCATATTCCCGGTCATGTTCGGGCTTGCGGCGCTTATGGCTCCGCTGGTGTCTATACTCCTGACCGACAAGTGGCTGCCAGCCGTGCCTTATTTCCAGATAATGGTGCCGGTGGCTGTGGTGCTGCCGTTCCATGCGCTCAACACCAATCTTGTGCTGATAAGAGGATTCTCAAAGACCAATCTGCTGCTGGAGGCGGTGAAGAACGGACTGATACTGCTGTCGGTGTTTGCGGTCTATGCTCTGGCGTCATTCACGTCATGCATCGAGATGGACATCAACTGGCTGTTGATATTTTTCTCTGTGGCTAATATTCTGTCTTATCTGTTTGACATGTTCGTGTCGCAGCGTTTGGCAGGTTACAGGGTTATTAGTCAGCTGAAGGACATTCTGCCTTATTTCCTTGTCTCTGCGGTTATGTTTGCCGTGGTCAGTCTGCTTGACTATCTCAATGCGGAACACGCCTTGATAGGCTCGAAAATAGCGTCAACGGCAGTTCTTATGGTCATAGCTGTCGCCTTTTATGCGGCATCACTTAAAATCCTCGGCTCTAAGGTTTTCGATGAGGCTTGGAGTCTGATTGTCAAGCGCAGGATTTCTTAGCGCAAGTTTTTTACTTCAGAATCTTAGGCAAAACGAGGCATGCGGTCTTTGGCATGCCGGTGAGCAAGGACACGACGGCTTTGGTCTTCAAGTCCTTTTTCAGGTATTTATTGCTCTTGTAGTTTGGAATCGCACGGAGCAGTTCGTCCGTGTATTTTTTCAATGTGGTTTTGTCAGCATCCGGGTTGTTTCTGAGATATTCTATAGAGCTGACGATGTATGCTTTCTTAATAAGCAGATACTCGGCTAACTCCCTGTGCTCGTCGCCGGATGCGGAAACCAGTCGCGCGAAAGCCTCGAACTTCTGCTTGTATCTGTTGTCGTCACGTTGGTGCGATATGGAGTCGCTATGTATCAGGTAGTGGTAAAAAGCGTCGTTGATGTGCGAGATTCTTTGCGAACGAAATAATGACAGAGCCTCGAAAAAACTGTCTTCCGAACTTTTCAGTTCCGGAAATCGTATGCCGTTCCTGTCCACAAAGTTCTTTGAGTAAATAAGGCTGTAGAAGTAGGTCACATAGTTGAGCAGGAATTTCTCCTTGCTCTCGTCGCCGAACGCTCCGTCTTCCACAATCGGGTTTCTCGCTATGCTCTGTCTGTCGTTTTCCTCTATGGTCACGTGTCCGTAGCAGATGTCGGCGTTGGCGCGTTTGGCTGCGTTATAGAGTTTTTCGTAGCAGTCGGCGTCCACCCAGTCGTCTATGTCCACAAAGGCGAGATATTCTCCTGTGGCATTGTCTATGCCAGCGTTTCTCGCTCCGCCTGGACCGCAGTTCTTTGGTGTCTGCAGGTGTTTGACGGTGATGTCTGTTCTTGTGCTTTCGCTTGCAGCCTTTATTCTGTCTATGCTGTCGTCGGTGCTGTGGTCGTCCACGAAGATGATTTCAATTCCCTCCAGTGTCTGGCTCATTAACGAGTCTATGCACTTGCTGATGTCGGCAGGCGCATTGTAAACGGGTATTATGACAGAAATCTTTGGTGTCACTTGCGGTCGAGCAGTTCAATCATCTGTTTCACACGGCTCTCGAATGTGTTGCCGTTCAAAATTATGTTGTAGGCCTTCTCGGCGTTCTCGCTCATGTCGTGCTGCAGCGCGTAGTCAATCAGATTCATCATCTCCTCCTTGTTCTCGTACAGTCCCACTTCGCCGTTTTGGAACACTGATGCGATGTACGGATTCTTGTCGCAAATCTGGTAAGCCTTGGCTCCGCATGCCTCGAAAAGTCGCTGGTTGGCGCCGTTGAATGTCTGCTTGTTGTGTATGTTCAGCGCTATTTTTGTCCGTGAGAACAGTTCGTTCACCAGTCTTGGCTCTATGTTCACGTTCTTGAACACGTTTCTGTTTCTGCGGAACAGCCACTTTATCGGATTTTTGAAGTATGGCTTGTATTCGCCGTAGATTACTATGTTTTTGTCCTTGTATCTTTCGACGATGCTCTCAAGCAGCTCGATTCTTTTCGCGCTTGTGTATATGGTGCCGACAAAGAGTATGTCTATGTCTTTCTCCTTGTTGTCTATTGGGTAATAAACGCTGGTGTCGCAGGCCAATGGCAAGAAGTATGCGGTCTTGCCTTGTTTGCTGAAGTACTCCACGTCTTTCTCCTCGAAGCAGCAGAACAGGTCGGCGTGGTCGATGTGTTTCTCGCACATGGCTCTGTCGGGGCGCTGCACGCTGTCGTACATCCATATTATCACCTTGCTGCCGTGCTGTCTGAAGTAGTCCAGCGTCTCGTCCTTCAGTATCGTTCCGTTGTATATGAACACCAGGTCCGGCTTGTATTCGTCGAACTGCTTTTCTATGTATTGCTTATATTTCTGACGGCTTTTCTCCCTCAGGCTTTCCTTGTCTATTGCGAACTTGTGCCTCCATTTCAACAGGCCCTTGAACGGATGAATCGGCTCGTCGTAAGTCTCTATCTTGACGTCGTAGCCCAGTTTCCTGAAAGCGTCGCCCACGCTTATCTGGTAGTTGAAAAACGGACTTGATATTATAAGAACCTTGCTCATTTATTCTCCTGAAAGTATCTTTTGTATTGTTGTGTTGTCGCCGTAGATGCATGGCGAGTCGTAAGGACGGTCGGGGAATGTCCCGTACTCGAGCTTGATGTCCAGGTTATGCTCCTTGATGAAGCCTTCCACAGCCTCCGCCAAGCTGATTGCCTTGCCGGTGCAGCAGTTTATTATGCCGGTGTGCTTGTCCTGGGTTATGACAGCGGATATCTGCTTCACGAGTTCTGACACTTTCATGAAGTCGTATTTGTTCTTTCCGCTGGTGAACGGGAATGTCTTTTTCCCGGCTTCGCTGGCTTCTATTAGTTTTGTGAATATCGAGTGGTTCTTCAAGTCGTCGCCGTAGATGTAGAACGCCCTTATCCACTGCAGCTTGCAGCCGTTCTGCGCAGCGAACAGCATAATGCTCTGTCGGAGTGTGTTCTTGGCTATGCCGTAGAGCGACTGCGGATTGCATGGTGTGTCGGAGTCAATCTTGCCTTCGTGGTATCCCACTTCGTGCATCGTGCCCATCACTGCCAGATGCTTCAGTCCGTTGTTTATCAGGTTTGTCAGGAATTTGTAGTGCGACGACAGGTCCATCATCTGCTTTGGCGAATTGTGCACGAATCCGTCTCTCCATGCCAGATGCAGACACACATCCGGGCTTCCCAGTGTCGTGAACGCGTTGTCGCTTTCCTTTATGCTGAAAATGTCGAATCGCTTGACTTCGGCTCTCGCGTCGATGTTGTTTGAGGCGATGTCGCAAGCCACGACTTCGTGTCCGCTGTCCAGCAACTGCTTCACCACATTGCTGCCTATATATCCGTTGGCGCCTGTTACTAATATCTTCATTGTGTGTTATATTCGTTCCCAGATTCCTTTCTCTGGATTATACTTCTTGATTACTTTGGCTGGCATTCCCACAGCCACGCTGTAGTCCGGGATGTCCTCGGTCACGACCGCATTCGCCCCGATGACGCAGTGCTTGCCCACCTTCGCGCCTATCACGCATACGTTCTCGCCTATCCAGCTGCCTTCGCCTATCTCCACTTCCTCGCATTGCCTTATGCCTTGCCTTATGACAGGGACGTTCACGTCCTCGTATGTGTGCAGGTTGTCCGACACATAGACTCTGTCTGCCA
Source organism: Paludibacteraceae bacterium (assembly GCA_017937025.1). GTDB lineage: Bacteria > Bacteroidota > Bacteroidia > Bacteroidales > Paludibacteraceae > UBA4363. Next base: position 63,262 of record JAGBEJ010000013.1, read on the forward strand.
TCAGGACATTATTGCCGATTCTTATCGACTTTGTGGCGTATATGTGGCAGAAATGGCCTATCACAGTGCCGTCGCCTATGCTCAGCAGCGGTGTGTTGCCAGTGAGTGGCATCGCGGCTATCCATCCCTGCTCTTGTATCGTCACTTTGTCGCCTATCTCGATGTTGCTCTTGCCGTCTATTGCCATTGGCGAGTATATAAGGCTGCCTTTTCCGTACTTTTTGAATTGGAAAGGGTAGAGCAGAAGGCTTCTCAGCTTCGCCGATATTTTAATTGGAAGTCTCATCCTGTTTTGTTCCGTTTATATACTCGTTGTATTTGTTTATGCCCATGCCGAACACGTTCACCAGCAGGTTCTCCGCCTCCTGGCTTATCTCGTCGGCTCTCTTTTGTCTGGACTTGTTTATTATGTTCTCAAACTCCTCAAAGTTATTGAATTTATCATCAAGTCCTTCAAAGCCGAGGTTCTCGTTTCTGCCCCATCTCAGTGGCTTCACGCCGTAGTACATGCACTCGTAGTACGTCGCTGTGTTGTGCGTTATGGCGAAGTCGTATTCGCCGCTGCCCAGCATCTCGTTTATCGTGTTCGTGTTGTCCAGCAGTGTTATGGCATCCTTCCATGGCTCCATTTCCTCTTTGGTTATGGCTGAAAGCGGATGCAGTCTCAACGCGAAGCTTATGCCAAGTTTCTCCTTGGCTTCTTTCGCCACAGGGAACAGTTCTGCCAGGTCTTTGTCATACAAGCTTATGCCGCCTATTATCACGCATCGTTTGTATTCGTTCCTCATCCTGATTTCCTTCTTCGGATACTTAGGGTTTCCGGCGGCGAATATTCTGCTGCCGTCCATACCGAAGTCTCTTATCAGGTCGTTTCTCTGTGTCTCTCCGAATGTCAGCACGTAGTCCGACGTGATGTTCGCTCCGTTCACTACATCGTTGGCTATCTTGTTCTTGTATCTGCCGAAGTTGCCGTGCAGTGTGCAGTATGTCCTCACGCCTTTGTTCTTCAGGTACAGTGTCAGCAGCGCCTCGGTGTAGGCTGGCGCGCAGAACGGTATGTAGCTTTTTCCGCTCAGGTCGGTGCCGGCGAATGCCTTGTCCAGGTCGTCAATCACCTTGCTGTATGCAGCCATCTGTGACGCCACAAACAGCTGTTCCTTGAATGCGCACTTCAGTCCTTTCCTCACGATGCGCAGATATTTCGGGAGCCTTGCCAGCGCTCCGATTTTGTACTTGTACTTCAGCACGACACGCTCGTTGCCTTCTATCGACTGGCTTATCATCATGGAGAGCTTCTCGTGGTCCTTTCTGCCTTTCACACCGTATGAGCAGACCGAGCCGCCTTTGCCGAACGCCTCTTTCAGACTCTTTGCATCCACTCTTTTCAGCAGTTCGCACGCTATGTGGTAGAGGTCCTTGTGCTCTCCGTTCACGGTTATGCCTATGATGTCGGCACCGCATGCTTCCGCCAGGTTCACTCCCTTGTAGTAAACCTTGAACACCTTCTGCAGTTCCAGGAACTGCTGGTATTCTGCGTGGTTTGATGCCGACTCGAAGCTCATGTCTCTGCTTATTTCAGTGTTTTCACAATTTTCTCGGCGAAGTTGAAATCCGCTGGCCAGTCGATGTCCACGCCCTCTATCTTGTCAATCTCCGCAAAGTAAGGCTTGAAGCCGATTCTCTGGTGGTGCTCCTTCCATATCTCGCTGCGGAATATGAAGAAGGCGCTTGTCTCCACGTATATCGGTTCGATGGTCTGTGTTCTCGGTATGTTCTTCAGGTCGTAGTTCAGCGGCGCGCCCTTGTACCATGTGAATGTCTGTATCTTCTCCACGCTGAACGCCGAGTCGTGTTCGCCGCTAAGCACGTGGTCGAGCGCGTTCTCTATGGTCGCGTGCTTGATGAATGGCGATGTGGTGTGCGCCAGCACGTAGATGTCGGCGTCTATGGTCTTGGTGAAAGCGTCGTAGATGTCCTCGCCCAGTGTGTCGTCACTGTCGAGCTCGATAGGGCGCTGCAGGAATTCCACGCCTTCTGGCAGGAACTTCTTTATGTCGGGGTTGCTGCAGAAAACATAAACCTTGTCGATCTTCTCGACTTTCACGAGTGTCTCGAGTATGTAGCACAACAGCGGTTTGCCGTTGAGCTCCTTCAGGTTCTTGCCTGCAACTCTTTTGCTGTTCAGTCTTATGGGTACGAACGCTACTGTCTTCATCTTTTCTTTTTGTGTTTAATTTTCCCTAAAAGAATAGGGCACCATTTGTCTGCTATGTAAACCGCCGGCAGACACAGCGTCATTATGATTAATGCTTCGGTTATTCTTGTCTCGTCAAATGCGAAATACTCGTCCAAGTATTGATAAATCCACGGATGCACGGCCAGTATCAGCAATGTTCCGTTGCTCAGCACTTCCACGACTCTCGCTCTTGGCAGTTTCGTGCATGTCATTATGCACAAGGCTGTTCCTGCGGCTGCGGTTATGTAGTACAGCGCAGCGTTGTCGCCGAGTCTGAAGTGGAACATGTCCACGCTTTTGTCGTATGTCATCAGTGTCATGGCAATGCCTGCCGCCGTTGCGACCGCTGTTATCGCCATGTTGCGGAGCGACGATATTCTCTCCACATCTATCTTCGCCTCTCTTGTCATCATTCCAGCCAGGAAGAACGGCATCGCGCACATGCTCCTGTCCAAGTAGAACCACGTCCTGGCGTCGCTGTGGTACATCGCTCCTGCATAAACCGCGCATGCCAGCATTACGCCGAGCTTCACCCACAATCCTCTCTTCGCCATGACTCCGCCTGCGAGCCTTATTATTATCAGCACCCAGACGAACCACATCTGGCACAGCATTCCGTGTCCCCATTTCGAAGTCGGGTAGTAGCACCAGAATGTCTTTATCAGACTGTTCCTCGTGAAGAGCCATATCTTGTGCCAGTCCGCGCCCTTCATGCTGTCCGGCACGTTGCATGCGACGAATATGACGTTCCATATCAATATCGCCAATGCCAGTGCCAGCGATGACTTCAGCAGATGGCTGAACGGCTTCTCGTAGTTGCTCAGATAGCCCGAGACAAAGAAGAAAGCCGGGATGTGAAAGGTGTAAATGACGGGAATCAACGAACTTCCCATGTGCCCCACCACAACCAGCGTGATGAGTATCACCTTAATCCAGTCTGCCCAGACAATCCTATTAGAGTATTGCGCTGAAGGCATCTATCAGTCCTGCGAATTTATTGTCGTCGTCGATCACGACCAGCGTGTGTATGTTGTGCTTGCGCATCATCTCGCCGGCGGTGCTCAGTTTCTCGTTCTCGTTTATCTGCTTTGGGTTCTTGCTCATTATCTCGCCAACGGTGAGCGAGAAGAACTTGCTCTGCTGCGTCTGCATGGCTCTTCTTATGTCGCCGTCGGTCACTACGCCGACGATTTTCCCATCCTCTATCGCCACGGCGATTCCTTGCTTCGTCTTGCTTATCTCGATTATGGCGTCGCTTATTTTAGTCTCCTTGCTCACGATAGGCAGGTCGGACTTCACCATGTAGTCCTTCACCTTGGACAGGAGTCTCTTTCCGAGGCTGCCTCCCGGGTGGTACATCGCGAAGTCGTTCTCGCTGAAGTTTCTTATCCTCACGAGCGCGCAAGCCAGTGCGTCGCCCATAGCCATAGTGGCGGTGGTGGATGACGTCGGCGCAAGGTTCAGAGGGTCGGCCTCTCTCTCCACCTTTATGTTCAGGTGGTATTTTGAGTATCTGGCGAGCAGCGACTGCGGATTGCTTGATATTCCGATTATCGGAATGTTCCTGTTGATGAGCGAAGGCAGCACTCTGAGCAGCTCGTCGGTGTATCCAGAGTAGGATATGGCTATCACGACATCGCCCTTCGACACCATGCCGAGGTCGCCGTGGTAGGCGTCGAGCGGATTCAGGAAGAACGATGGTGTGCCTGTGCTGGCAAACGTAGCCGCGATTTTGGTGGCTATGTGTCCCGACTTTCCCACGCCCGTCACGATGCACTTGCCTTTGCATTCGTGAATCAAGTTCACAGCTCCGGCGAAGTCGTCGTCAATCCTGGACTCCATGTCCAGTATGGCTTTCGCCTCGTCTTTAAGGCACTGGATGCCGATTTCCTTTATTTCGTTGTTGTTCATATTCTTTTAGCAGACTATGTTTACAATCTTTCCTGGTACTACAATCACTTTCTTCACAGCCTTGCCGTCGAGCTGTTTTGCGGTCTGCTCGTTGGCGAGTACTGTCTTTTCTATATCGTCCTTGCTCATGTCGGTTGGCAATTCGAGGTTGAATCTCACTTTGCCGTTGAATGAGATTGGGTACTTCACTGCGGACTCCTTCAGATATTCCTCGTTGTACTTAGGCCATGCGGCGTCGCACACGCTTGTGTCGTGTCCCAGAGCATGCCAGAGTTCCTCGGCTACGTGAGGCATGAATGGCGCCAGCAGCACGACGATAGGCTCGAGTACCGAACGCTTCTTGCATCCCTTCAGCTCGTTCAGGCAAATCATGAATGCCGAAACGCTGGTGTTGAACGAGAAGTGCTCTATGTCCTCGCCGATTTTCTTTATGGTCTTGTGCAGTGTCTTGAGTTCTTCGGCTGTTGGCTGCTCGTCGCTGAGGTCGAGCTTGCCGTCGTTCCAGAAGAGGTTCCAGAGTTTCTTGATGAAACGGTTCACTCCGTCTATACCCTTTGTGTCCCAAGGCTTAGACTGCTCGATAGGACCGAGGAACATCTCGTACATACGCAATGTGTCGGCGCCGTATTTCTCCACAATCATGTCTGGGTTAACCACATTGAACATTGACTTTGACATTTTCTCGACAGCCCATCCGCAGATGTACTTGCCGTCCTCGAGAATGAACTCGGCAGTGGCAAACTCAGGCTGCCATGCCTTGAACGCCTCGATGTCGAGCTGGTCGTTGTTGACTATGTTCACATCAACGTGTATTGGTGTCACGTCGTACTGGTCTTTCAGTCCGAGGCTTACGAATGTGTTTGTGTCCTTTATGCGATATACAAAGTTTGAACGTCCCTGTATCATGCCTTGGTTGATGAGCTTCTTGAATGGCTCTTCTTGGCAAACGACGCCGAGGTCGAACAGGAACTTGTTCCAGAAACGGCTGTAGATGAGGTGACCCGTAGCATGCTCCGAACCACCGAGATACAAATCGACGTTCTGCCAATATCCGTTAGCCTCGCTGCTTACGAGCGCCTTGTCGTTGTGAGGGTCCATGTAGCGCAGATAGTATGCGCTTGAACCAGCGAAGCCAGGCATTGTGTTGAGCTCGAGCGGGAATATTGTCTTATTGTCGATGAGTTTTGTATCTACTATCTGAGCGTTCTTCTCGTCCCAAGCCCACTTCTGAGCGTGACCGAGCGGAGGTTCGCCTGTCTCTGTAGGCAGGAATTTGTCCACGTCTGGCAATTCGAGCGGAAGCTTGTCCGCAGGAATCATGTATGGCATGCCTTCCTTGTAATACACAGGGAATGGCTCGCCCCAGTAGCGCTGACGCGAGAAGATGGCATCGCGGAGACGGTAGTTCACCTTCACGCGGCCTATGTTGTTCTCGGTTACGTATTTCTTGGTTGCGGCGATGGCTTCCTTGATGGTAAGGCCGTTGAGCGAGAAGTCGATGTAAGGCTTCACGCCCGGACGTGGTGAGTTGCTGACGATGCCTTCCTTGGCGTCGTAGCTTTCCTCGCTTACGTCAGCACCCTCGATGAGCGGAATAATCGGCAGGTTGAAGTGCTTAGCGAATGCGTAGTCGCGGCTGTCGTGGGCAGGCACAGCCATGATTGCGCCCGTGCCGTAGCCCGAGAGCACATACTCGCTGACCCAGATTGGAATTGCCTCGCCTGTGAATGGGTTTATAGCATACGAGCCGGTGAAGACTCCAGTCACCTTGCGGTCGCTGATGCGGTCGCGCTCGGTGCGCTTCTTCACGTAGTCGATGTATTCGCCGACAGCCTGCTTCTGCTCGGCTGTGGTCACTTGAGCCACATAGTCGCTTTCAGGCGCAAGCACCATGAATGTCACGCCAAACATTGTGTCGGCGCGTGTGGTGAAGATTGTGAACTTCACGTCGGAGTCCTTAACTGAGAATTCAACCTCAGTTCCTTCCGAACGACCAATCCAGTTCTTCTGTGTCTCCTTTATAGAGTCGCTCCAGTCGATAGTCTCAAGACCGTCGAGCAGTCGCTGGGCGTATGCGCTGACACGCAAGCACCATTGGCGCATCTTCTTTTGCACCACTGGGAATCCGCCACGCACCGACACTCCATCGACAACCTCGTCGTTGGCGAGCACAGTGCCGAGCTTTGGACACCAGTTCACCATCGTCTCGCCGATGTATGCGATGCGGTAGTTCATGAGCACCTGCTGCTTCTTAACCTCGTCCCATGAGTTCCATTCGTCAGCAGTGAAGTTCAGTTCCTCCGAGCAAGCCACTTTTATCACTCCGCCGTCGTCGCTCAGCGTTCCTTTTGTCTCGAAGCGCTCTATGAGCTTCTCTATAGGCATAGCCTTCTGGTGCTTGTTGCAGTAGAACGAGTTGAACATCTGCTGGAACGCCCACTGCGTCCATTTGTAGTAGTCTGGCGAGCAGGTCTTCACCTCGCGGTCCCAGTCGAAGCAGAAACCTATCTTGTCGAGCTGCTCGCGATAGCGTGCGATGTTCTTTGTTGTGGTTATGGCAGGGTGTTGTCCTGTCTGTATGGCGTATTGTTCGGCAGGAAGTCCGTAGGCGTCGTAGCCCATAGGGTGCAGCACGTTGAAGCCTTGCAAACGTTTGTATCGGCTGTAAATGTCGGAAGCTATGTAGCCCAGCGGATGTCCCACATGCAGACCTGCGCCCGAAGGGTATGGGAACATGTCCAGCACATAGCATTTAGGCTTGTCGTTTATCTCCACGTGGTAAGTCTTGTTCTCTCTCCAGTACTCTTGCCACTTCTTCTCAATCTCGTTGAATTTGTAATCCATTTTTATTTTAGTGTTGCTTTTTGTTTTTTCGGTTGTTAATGCAGGCGTTTCTGCTCCGGAATGCGCCCGTATTGCCATAAAAATACAAATATACGTCTTTAAAACTTATTTTTCTGTACCTTTGAGGGATTTGTTCGCCGTGAGGGGTTTATTTGTGCATGATGATTTCTGCGCGGCGTTTTTCTGTAAAAATAAAACATTCAAAAGTTATGAAATTTAAAGACATGGGTCTCGATGAGAACATTCTCGAGGCTTTGGATTATATGGGGTTTGATGAGGCTACGCCGATTCAGGAACAGGCGATACCGGCGGCGTTGTCCGGACGCGACCTGATTGCTTGCGCCCAGACAGGAACAGGCAAGACGGCAGCGTTCCTTCTGCCGGTGCTCAATAAACTCGCGAGCAAGACCACCGACTACACCGATACGCTCATTCTCGTGCCTACACGCGAGCTAGCCATACAGATAGACCAGCAGATACAGGGACTGTCCTATTACATTTCCGTCGGCTCGATTGCCATCTACGGCGGCGGCGACGGCATTGTGTATGCGGAGCAGGAACGTGCGTTGCGTGACGGCCGCGACATAATCGTGGCAACTCCTGGGCGGCTTATATCGCACATGGCTCAGGGTTACGTCAACTTCAGCCACCTCAAGCACCTGATACTCGACGAGGCTGACGAGATGCTGGACATGGGATTTCTCGACGACATCGAGAAAATCGTGTCGTTCCTGCCTGCAGAACGCGAGACACTGATGTTCTCAGCCACCATGGCGCCTAAGATACGCTCTCTTGCGCGCAAGATTCTGCGCAACCCGATGGAGATAAACCTCGGCGTTGCTAAGCCTGCCGAAGGCGTGAACCAGAACTTGTATCTTGTCTATGACAACCAGAAAAACGCGGTCCTTCGCCACATTCTCGACGAGAACAAGGACTTCTCCAGCATAATCGTATTCACCTCTGCCAAGGTCATGGTCAGGGAGATTGTGCAGTCGCTGCGCCAGCACGGCATCAAGGCTTTGGGCATTTCGTCCGACCTCGACCAGAGCCAGCGCGAGGAGGCTCTGATGCAGTTCCGCGCTAAGCGTGTGCGTGTCCTTGTGGCTACCGACATCATGAGCCGCGGCATCGACATCAAGGGTATCGAGATGGTCATTAACTACGATGCGCCACGCGACGCCGAGGACTATGTGCACCGCATTGGACGTACTGCCCGTGCCAACTCCACCGGCGACGCCTACACGCTCATCAATCCTCGTGACATGGCGCGCATGAAGAACATCGAGGACCTGATAGAAATGCAGGTGCCTCGCTTGCCTTTACCTGAAGGATTGGGCGATGGTCCAGCATGGAATCCGCAGGCTCAGGGAGGCAAGAAGCCTAACGGGCGGCGCAACTTCCACCATCGCGGCAACGGCGGCAGACGAGGCGGCAGGCGTAACCCTAAAAACAACGGCGATGCACGAAAGAAATAGTACTCCGAGGATTCTCGGCATATTGAACATAACGACCGACAGTTTCTCCGACGGCAAGGACTTCCTGGAGCCGCCCAAGGCTGTCGCGCACGCTGACGAGATGTGGGCGTCCGGCGCATCCATGATAGACGTGGGCGCGGCGTCGAGCAACGTGTCTTCGTCGCCCGTGAGTGCAGAGACCGAGATTGCCCGTTTGTCCGCAGTGTTGCCGGAACTCAAGCGCAAAGGCATGCTCGTGTCTGTCGATACCTTCAAGCCGGAAGTGCAGCGCTGGTGCTTGCAGTCGGGGCTTGTGGACTGCATCAACGACATTCAGGGATTCCCGTTTCCCGAAGTTTATGATGAGTTGGCAAAGAGCGGTGCGCATTTGATACTCATGCACAGCGTGCAGCGCATAGGCTTCGCCACCGAGGTGGTGACCGATCCTGTGGCTGTGTTCGATTCCATGATGGAGTATTTCCACGAGCGCATTGACGCTTTGACAGCGGCTGGCGTGAAGAAGGAAAGGATAATACTTGACCCGGGAATGGGCAATTTCTTAGGCTCTAATCCGGAGACTTCGGTCTATGTCATGCGCAACATCAGCCGCATGAAGTCGGAGTTCTCGCTGCCGGTCATGATAGCGTTGTCGCGCAAGTCGTTCTTGGCTAACATCTCGTCGTGCGACGCCGACAAGTCGCAGCCTTTGGCGCAAAGACGTTCTTCGGCTACTCTTGCTGCCGAGCTTTTCGCAGCGCAGTCCGGCGCCGACTGGCTCAGGACGCACGATGTCAAGTCTATAGTTACGGCTCTTGAGGTTGACTCTGCTCTTCGTGGCTGACATTTCCGGTCTTGAACGAGAAATTCTTCTGCGCCAGGAACGAGAATACTGTTGTTATTACGGTCGTTATCATCTTTGATGGTGTAGGATAGATGCCCATCACATCGACGAACAGCTTCAGACACAGGTAGTTGATTAGTATGTTCAGCCCCACGACCGAAAGGTAGCGCCATAGTTGTGTGCGCTTCTTCAGCTTCGAACTGCGGAACGATATGTGCCTTGCCAAGTAGAATCCCGTCATCAGCGACACAGGGAACGAGAACGCCAGCGCGGCGATGTGAGGCGACAGTGTCACTAAGCCGAGGTCCACATTCTGATGCCTGATGACGAAGTTGTAAAGCACGAAGTAAAGCACCCAGTCGAAAACCACGTTGGCGCCTCCGCACGCTCCGTATCTGAAGATCTCAATGTTGATGAGCCTTTTGAAAGGAGGGTAGAAGAAGTCAATGACTGTGATTATGAGCTTGTCGAATGCGTTCACTGCGTAATAATGCTTCGGCGAGTCAAAAAATATCGCCTGTTTGTATCTTTAAAAAGAAAGAGTTACTTTTGCGTTCTGCAAACGAGTGCAAAAATAATTCTTTTTGCGAATAATCAGCACCTCGTTTCATCCGTTAAACTAAATTAAGAGCAATATGTCAGACGACGCAGGTTTGCCGCGAAGTAATGATAACTCAAGTAAGAGCAAAGAAGAGCTTGGGTCAGCACTTCCTCAAGGACGAAGGAATTGCTCGACGTATTGCCGATAGTCTTGAACTGTCGGAGAGAACCCCTGTGCTCGAGATTGGACCTGGCATGGGAGTCTTGACGAAGTATCTAATCAACAATCCTAACGCTGATTTCACTGTGGTAGAGATAGACAAGGAGTCTGTCGCTTACCTCAATGAGCATTACCCTGAACTCAGAGTCATAGACGGGGATTTCCTGAAGATGAGGCTCGACCAGGTCTATCCTGACGGCTTGTGCGTCATCGGGAATTTCCCTTACAACATATCCAGCCAGATATTCTTCAAGGTGCTTGAATACAGAGACCTCGTGCCGCAAGTCGTCGGCATGATACAGAAAGAGGTGGCAGAGCGCCTTGCCGAGCCCCCTGGCTCACGCACCTACGGCATACTCAGCGTGCTGCTGCAGGCTTATTACGACATAGAATATCTGTTCACTGTGGACGAGAACGTGTTCGCGCCGCCGCCGAAGGTCAAGTCGGCAGTCATAAGGCTCAAACGCAATTCTCGCAAATCGCTCGACTGCGACGAGAAACTCTTCTTCACGGTGGTGAAGACGGCTTTCAACCAGCGCCGCAAGCAACTGCGAAATTCCTTGAAGCCTCTGCTCCCTAAAAAGGACGACGAGGCTGAACCTAAGATATTGGACTACCGACCCGAACAGCTTGGTGTCGAGGACTTTGTGGAACTGACCAACTACGTCGCGAGACGTCAGGCCGACAACCCTCCGGACACTTAACCAGGACGCTGGCCGGTGTGCGCCAATGTGCAGACCTCCAGACTTTGGGATACGCCGAATGTGTTTCCCGTGAGTGAATAAAGCGTGCGTGAAGTGCGCGCGCATATAAGCAAACCTCATAAAAGCGTAATAAAATGTCTGAACTGAAATTGTTCTATAAGGACGAAGGTAAAATCAAGATGTCGCGCAACATAGAGTTGCTCAAGGCCATCCCTTTGTCAAGATTTATTTGGATTGACCTCAACGACGTGGCTGACCAGGTGGAGGACCAGCTTGAGGAATTCCTGAAAATCTATATCCAGGAAGAGGAGGAAATCGAGGAAATCGAGCTTTCAGCACGATACATACAGACCGAGGACACCATCGTGGCGAACTCCCACTTCATGCAGGACGACTACCAGATGGAGCCGGTCTCATTCATACTCAAAAACAACATTCTCGTCTCTGTGCGATACGCCAACCTAAAGGCCTTCCACGAGACTGTGCGACGCATGTACGCCAACCCTAAGATGTACGAGTCGGGCTACCATGTGCTGGCGTCGCTGCTCGAGACGCGTGTCGAGCTCGATGCTGACGTTATCGAGGACATAACATCATACATATCAACGCTTTCTTCCACACTGAAAGAGGAGGAAGTCGATGACGATATGCTTATCAACATCAAGGAACTGCAGGAAAAGACAATGCTGATACGCGAGAACATCATAGACAAGCAGCGTGTGGTGAGCAACATGCTCCGCAGCGACCTGTTCCCTCGCGACCTCAAGCCGAAGCTCAGCATGATAATCAAGGACATCAACTCCCTGATAGAGCACACCAACTTCAGTTTCGACCGTCTGGACTATTTGCAGGACACGTTCCTCGGTCTCGTAAACATCCAGCAGAACAAGATAATCAAGATATTCACCATCGTTTCGGTGATATTCATGCCGCCTACGCTCATCGCGTCCATCTACGGTATGAACTTCCAGTTTATGCCGGAACTCTCGTGGCGCTACGGCTATATTCTCGCCCTCGCCTCGATGGTGGTCTGTGTGGCAGCCATCTTGCTCTTCTTCAAGAAAAAGAAGTGGCTGTGATGCAGTCGTTATACGATATAATATACATAGGGGCGAATAATTATTCGCCCCTATGTGTTCAATGACCATTACGCTTCGCTCCCTTCGGCTCCGCTCAGGGACCGAATTCTCAGGGACCAGTGTGGCAGGAAACAAAAAAGAGCGACTTGAAAAAGCCGCTCTTTTTATCGTTTTCAGAGTTCTATTAAATTCCGAAAAGAATCTTGAGACCGCCGTCCACGCCGCTGAATCCCATGAATGCGAGAGACAGCAGACCGGCAGTAATCATCACGATGCTTATGCCCTTGACGCCCTTAGGCAACTCAACGAGCTCAAGCTGCTCTCTTATGGCAGCGAAGATGATGAGCGCCAGTGCGAAGCCTATGGCTGTAGAGAATGCGTAAACAACGCTCTCAAGCAGGTTGTAGTTCTTTTGTATCACACCGATAGCCACACCCAGCACGCAGCAGTTTGTGGTGATCAGAGGGAGGAACACGCCGAGAGCTCCGTAGAGCGCTGGCGACACCTTCTTGAGTATGATCTCCACCATCTGCACGAGCGACGCGATGACAAGGATGAATGTCAGTGTCTGCAGGTAGTTGAGGTCGTTTGGTGTCAAGATGTAAGTCTGAATGAGGAATGTCACGATAGTGGCGAGCGTAAGCACGAATGTCACGGCAGCGCCCATGCCTGTGGCTGTTGACACCTTCTTAGACACACCAAGGAACGGACATATTCCCAAGAATTGAGACAATACGACGTTGTTGACGAAGATTGCCGCTATGAATATAAGTAAGTATTCCATATCTTGATTCTTTTAATTGGTTCTTGATAAATGGTTAGTTTTTCACGCCGCGAATCTTGTTGACGATGGCTGTCAGGAATCCAAGTGTGATGAATGCTCCTGGAGGCAGCACGAACATCAGCGCTCCGAAGTCTTCTGGGAAGACTGTGAGGTCGAAGATCTTTCCTGTGCCGAGGAACTCTCTGCATCCGCCGAGCAGTGTCAGCGCGAATGCGAATCCCAGTCCGATGCCGATACCGTCGAAGATTGACTCGATAGGTCCGTGCTTGCTTGCGAACGACTCTGCGCGTCCGAGGATTATACAGTTAACCACGATGAGCGGAATGAAGATTCCGAGCGATGCGTTAACCTCAGGCACATAAGCAGCCAGCAGCATCTGCAGCACTGTCACGAATGTCGCGATAATACAGATGTAAACAGGGATATGCACCTTGTCTGGTGTTATGTTCTTGATGAGCGATATCACGAGGTTCGAGCAGATGAGCACGAAGCATGTAGCCAGACCCATTGACAAACCGTTGATGGCTGACGATGTTGTAGCCAAGGTAGGACACATACCGAGCACCAGCACGAACACTGGGTTCTCCTTGATAAGTCCGTTAATTAAAATATCAATGTATTTCTTCATATTGTGTTCCTCCTTTATTTAGCTTCTTCGACATTAGCGTTTACTGAATCGGCGGCAGCCACAGTTGGCTGTGTGTTGCAGTCGGTGGCAGGAGCAGACTTAGCCGAAGCCTCGTAAGCCTCGTTCACAGTCTTAAGGAATGCTCTCGAAGTGATAGTTGATGCGGTGATGGCGTCAACCTCGCCTTTCTTTCCGTCCTTTTCGTCCTTGCTTACCATCAGATTGTTCTTGGCAGGGTTCTTTCCTATGATGTCGCCTTTGCCGCCTTTCTGGAACCAGTCGGTAGCCTTGGCGCCGAGTCCTGGAGTCTCAGCGTGTCCGAGTATCGTGTAGCCCAGGATGTTGCCCTCGGCGTCGAAACCGGTCAGCACCTTAAGCTCGCCGCCGAAGCCCATTGTCGAGCTTTCTACGGCGTTGCCCAGAGCGTTGCCCTTGTCGTCGGTCACGTTGTAAACGACGAATGTATTGCCGTTGTTCTCTATTGTGTCGGCATCAGTCTTGATGTTAGGGTTGCCGCCCATTACCTTCACGATACCGTCGGTTGTGGCCTGCTTGTTGACTTCTGCGATAGGCTCTTTTGTGACGTCGTTGACGAAAGCCAGAAGTCCGCCAGTGACAATTGCTGTTGCTGTCAACACAACTGTCATATTAAGTAATGAATTCGATAATTTCTCCATAGTGTCTTATTTTTTAGCGACCTCGCCAAATCTCTTTGGCTTGCAGTATGTGTTGATAAGTGGTGTGAACGCATTCATGATGAGGATAGCGAATGACATACCTTCTGGGTAAGAACCGAAGTTACGTATCACTATAGTCAGGAATCCGATAGCCACACCGTAGATTATTTGTCCCTTGGCTGTCATAGGCGAAGTGACGTAGTCTGTCGCCATGAATATAGCGCCGAGCAACAGACCTCCGGAAAGGATTACTGCCACTGGGTTAGCGTATATTGGGTTAGCCAGGTGCATGAGTCCTGCGATAACGAATACTGTTCCGATGATGCTCACTGGGATGTGCCATGTGATGATCTTCTTCCACAGCATGAAAATCAAGCCAAGGATAAGCGCAGCGCCGCAGACCTCACCGATACATCCTGCTCCGAATCCAGCTCCTGGGTTACCGAGGAGCATGTCGAGCGAGTTAGGCAGTTTGTCGAGCACCGAAGCGTCGCCGGACTTGATGGCGTCCTTCATTATGGCGAGCGGAGTGGCGCCGGTAGTCGCGTCTGTGTAAGAGGCGAGCTGTCCAGCCTCAGGCCATGTTGTCATCTGCGCAGGGAATGAGACGAGCAGGAACGCACGTCCTACCAGCGCAGGGTTGAATGGGTTGTTGCCCAGTCCGCCGAAGGTCATCTTGCCCACGCCGATTGCCACGAGCGCGCCGATGATGATAATCCAGATAGGAAGATTCGACGGCATGTTGAATCCGAGCAGGATACCTGTGATGATGGCAGAGCCGTCAAGTATGGTTGACTTCTCGCGCTTCAACAGGAACTTTGTGATAGCCCACTCGAAGAACAGGCAGGCGATAACGCTGGTGCCACACACGATGGCGGAACCAACACCGAAGTACAGGAATGACACAATCAGCGCAGGTATCAGCGCGATGATCACACCGTACATATTTCTTTCCACACTGTCGTTACCGTGTGCGTGTGGAGATAGAGATACTATTAGATTAGCCATATTATATGTTTTTTTGTGCTAATTGATTTTACTTAATTACTTGGCTGCTTGTGCGGCCTTCTCTTCTGCGGCTTTCTTAGCGGCTGCTGCTTCGGCAGCGCGTGCTCTGATTATGCCCATGACTGTCTGCTTGCCGGTACGTATGTTGTCGAGCAATGGACGGTGAGCTGGGCATGTGAACTGGCATGAGCCGCACTCGATGCAGGAAACGATGTCTTCCTTCTCGTCGCGCTCCCAGTCCTTGTGGGCAGAAAGCGTAGCCAGCAGGAATGGCTCCAGACCCATAGGGCAAGCAGAAACGCACTTCGCGCATCTGATACATGGGTTTGGCTCTTTTCTCTTGGCATCGTCGTCAGTGAGGATAGTGACGCTGTTTGTTCCTTTAACTACAGGAACGTCAACTGTAGGCAGCGCCTTACCCATCATAGGACCGCCGGCGAGTATCTTGTTGTCGCCTTCTGGCAGGCCTCCGCACGCTTCGATGAGCTGCTTCATAGGAGTACCCATTCTCACTATGAAGTTTCCTGGGTTGGCAAGCTTCTTTCCTGTCACGGTCACATATCTCTCGAACAAAGGCTTGTTCTTCATTACAGCCTCGTAAACAGCGAACGCAGTTCCTACGTTTTGCACCACAGCGCCCACGTTCACAGGGATTGCTGGAGGTGCTGGCACCTGGCGGCGCACAACTGCGTCAACAAGCTGCTTCTCGCCTCCCTGAGGGTACTTCTTTGCGAGAGGCACAACCTTTATGTTAGGGTGGAACTTCACCTTCTGGTTGAACAGCTCGATAGCCTTAGGCTTGTTGTCCTCGATGCCGATGAATCCTTTGTCCACCTTCACGGCCTTCATGAGTATCTCCACGCCTTCGAGTATCTCGTCGGCATGCTCCATCATCAGACGGTAGTCTGCTGTGATGTAAGGCTCGCACTCAACACCGTTTATTATCACCCATTCAGCCTTGGCTGTAGGAGGAGGTGTCAGCTTGATTGAGGTAGGGAAGCATGCTCCGCCCATACCTACAACGCCGTTAGCGCGTACTCGGTTCACGATTTCCTCTGGAGTGAGCTCTGGGTGGTCGGACAGTCTCTCGAGCTTGTCGGAGCGGTCGATGCTCTCTTCCCACTCGTCGCCTTCTACGTCGATGAACACGGCTGGCTTTCTGTATCCAGACGCGTCAACTGCCATGTCCACTTTGGCTACAGTTCCCGAAACAGACGAGAATATCGGTGCGGAAACAAATCCTCCGGCTTCAGCTATCAGTGTTCCGGCTTTTACCTTGTCGCCTTTCTTCACCACAGCCTTGGCTGGAGCGCCGATGTGCTGCGACAGAGGTATGATGGCTTGTTTAGGAAGCGCTGCTACTTTTGTTGCGACTTCCGCGGTTATCTTGTTTTCATCAGGGTGTACACCACCAATTCTAAAAGTGAAAGTCTTCATATGCTTAAGCCTCCTTGTTTTGTTCGTTATTGTTATCAGCGTTCTCTGCTGGCTTTGCCTCTGCGGCAGGAGCTGCAGGCTGTTCTGCTGGTGCTGCTTCTGCTTCAGGCTTTGGCTTAGGAAGCAGGTCAGCGAGCTTCTTCTTCTCTACAGGCTTAGGGAAACCGTTGCTGTGGATTGCGTCCTGAGGGCAAACCGACTCGCACTTGCGGCACAGACGGCACTTGTCCTGGTCGATGTAAGCGATGTTGTTCTCGATGTGAACAGCGTCGAACTGGCAGACCTTCTCGCACATTCCGCAACCGATACATGCAGCCTTGCAGGCGTTCTTAGCGGCAGCGCCCTTGTCCTTGTTCACGCAGTCAACCCAGATGCGCATGCCTTTGCCCTTGCCTTTCTTTCTCAGCTCGATGATGAATCGAGGGCAGGCCTTAACGCAAGCACCGCAAGCCACGCACTTCTCGTCGTCAACCTCAGGAAGTCCGGTCTCAGGGTTCATGTGTATAGCGTCGAACTTACAAGCAGCAACGCAGTCGCCACAGCCGAGACATCCGAATCCGCAGGCAGTCTCGCCGGCGCCGCATGAATTCACTGTGCGGCAAGTCATGAGTCCGTCGTATTGCGCGATTCTTGGTCTGTTGGCGCATGATCCGTTACATCTTACTACTGCAACCTTAGGAGTTGCTTCTCCGGCAGCGAGTCCGAGGATGTCGGCTATCTTGCCCATGCACTCAGGGCCTCCGACAGAGCAGTTCAAATCTCCAAGCGAGCCTTTAGCCGACGCATTGACGCAGGCAGCAGCGAATCCTGAACAACCAGGGAAACCGCAACCTCCGCAATTGGCTTGAGGCAACACTTCTGAGATTGCTCCCAAACGAGGATCCTCCTCAACTGCGAACTTCTTGGAGCAAGCGTACAGGATGATTGCTGCAATCAATCCTACAAGCCCCAACACGATAATTGGAATTATTAAGTACATAAGTTGATTGATTATAGATTTTAGTTGTTAATATTAATACGGCTTGATGGTGAATGCGAATTTCCGGTTCAGCTTCTTGCGGAACGGAATCAGCATCACATAATAAAAAACAAGTCCTCCGAGCGCAGCGCCAGCGGCTGTGATTTCGGAAGACCCTATGAACATAAGCACTGCGATGAGTGCTATCATGATTGCGAGTGGAACAACGAACGCTATGATTACGGCGTGCATGCCGGACGACATGCGGCCGACGATGGAGACCTTCTGCCCCTCTGTCACGGACACGCCGTTGAGGTATGCATCGATGGTCTGCTTCTTCTTGTCGATGGAG
Source organism: Paludibacteraceae bacterium (assembly GCA_017937025.1). Classification (GTDB taxonomy): domain Bacteria; phylum Bacteroidota; class Bacteroidia; order Bacteroidales; family Paludibacteraceae; genus UBA4363. The sequence goes on from JAGBEJ010000013.1 coordinate 80,935, forward strand.
CACAGACCCTTAGCGTGGCAGCCGGCACAAGCCGACAAACGCTCAATGCGGACATGTGCCACATTGCCTTCGACGCTCTCCACGAGTCCGGAGTGCATGATGCTTTCGTCAGTCATAGTGTATTTCATAGTGTTGGCTCATAGGCAAATAAGCATCAGCCGCGATAAGAAATTTCTCGCGCCGAAGCCTCTGCGAAGCCAATGATTAGATTACAAAAGTAGCAAAATAATTGGGAATGTGAGGGGGCTGGCGAAATTATTTGACCTGTTTTATGGCATAAAAACCGATTTTACGACAACGAAAATGCCTCGGGGCATAAAGCAAATTTATTCATATCTTTGCCATTCAATATAACATAAGAGTAAACATGCAGGAGACAGCGAATGACGCGCAGTTGAAGAAACTGCACATCAAGACATACGGATGCCAGATGAATGAGGCGGACACCGAGGTGGTGGCTTCTATCATGCGTATGGACGGTTACACAATGGTGGACGAGGAGAACGAGGCGGACACGGTGCTGCTGAACACTTGCTCGGTGAGAGACAACGCCGAGCAGAAGGTGCTCTCGCACTTGCAGCAGCTGCAGACCGTGAAGAAGAAGCGCGGCGGACGCATGGTCATTGGCGTCATCGGCTGCATGGCGGAGAGAATGAAGGACGAGCTGATTGACAAGTATGGCGTGGATGTGGTGGCTGGTCCGGACTCCTACATGGATATGCCGAACCTCGTTGGCGCGGCAGAGAAGGGCGAGAGAGCCATAAACGTGGAACTCAGCAAGACAGAGACGTACAAGGACGTTGTGCCGGCGCGCATCGGCAATCCGCTGTCGGGATACATATCTATAATGAGAGGATGCAACAACTTCTGCACCTACTGCATTGTGCCTTACACACGAGGCAGAGAGCGCAGCCGCGAGGTGGGCAGCATCTTGCGCGAGCTGGACGACCTGAAGGCGAAGGGCTACAAGGAAGTCATACTGCTGGGACAGAATGTCGATTCATATAAATATGTGTCACCCGAAGGCGAGACCGTGACTTTTGACGAGCTGCTGAAAAGAGTGGCGGAGGCCGCTCCGGAGATGAGAATCCGCTTCACGACGTCGCACCCAAAGGACATGAGCGACGAGACTCTGCGCGTGATAGCCGCCCACGACAACCTTTGCAAGAGCATTCACCTGCCGTTCCAGAGCGGCAGCGACAAGATACTCAAACTCATGAACCGCAAATACACGCGCGAGTGGTATCTCGGCCGCATCAAGGCCATAAGGGAGATAATCCCGGACTGCGCCATAAGCACCGACGTGTTCTGCGGATTCCACGACGAGACCGAGGAGGACCACCAGCAGACGCTCAGTCTGATGGAGGAGGTCGGCTTCGACATGGCGTTCATGTTCAAGTACAGCGAGCGGCCAGGCACATTCGCCAGCAAGCATCTGCCCGACAATGTGGCGGAGGACGTGAAAATCAGGCGTTTGAACGAGATAATCGAGGTGCAGAACCGCAAGTCGGCTGAGCGCAACCGCGAAGACGTGGGCAAGACATTCGAGGTGCTTATCGAGGGCTACTCGAAGCGCTCGCACGACGACTTCTTCGGCCGCAGCTCGCAGAACAAGTCTGTCGTCTTCCCTAAGGGCGGACACCACATCGGCGAGTTCGTAAAAGTGAGGATAAAGGAAGCGTCGTCGGCGACATTGATAGGTGAATTGGTGGAATAAGAAAGGTGAAAACACTTGCATAGATCATGAAAAATCCGTCAGTAATGGCGGATTTTTGTGTTTTTTTTGGTCGCTGAGCGTAGCCGAAGCAAGCCGAAGCGCCGAACATTTTTACAGAAAAATCCCGCATTTCGGCTGCGCTCAATGACCAGGATTTTTTTTGTGCGTTGTAGAGACGGTGCATGCACCGTCCTCCCCACCACATAACCAATGAATTCACCACAGACGTAGCGTGCTCCGACTGAGGATAATGTTAAAAAAGAGGCTTGAAGTTTTAGGGCAAGCAAGCCCTAATCCTCATCTGCTGCGGAAAGTCTGGCTATTTTGGTGAATATTTCTCTAAAACTATTGGTTTTTTTTTTTACTAACACAAATTTGTTTATAACTTAGCCGGCGAGAACGGTCAACGCGGAGGCGTTTTTTCCCGCTCCGCAAGTTATTAACAAGTAAAAAAGAAGCCTATGAACACAAGCTGACCGAAATGACACGAAAGCAGCCTCGCGCGCGACGTCTTCCCCACGACCTCAGCCGCGCGGCTTCAGAGACATCAACCGCGGAGTGCGCCGTAATCCTAATAACGCAGCATAATCCTTCACTGCTGGCGCTCCCCGTAAAAACAATCAAAAAAACATAGTATTAACCGACAAGCAGGCGGAAGCACCGACTTCCACTTGCAAGCCATCTTATTGTCTTAAAAACAATGAAGAAAATAACATTAGCAATAGCCGCCGCAGCCTTTATGACAGCGGCATTCGCGCAGGAGGGCACAAGCCGCCGCTCCGACCGCAAGATACTTGAACTCAAGAAGATAATCACCATCAGCCCGACCCAGGAGGAAGCCATCCGCACCGCCTACGAGGCTTACAGCGCCACGACCGACAGCATCCTGTACGACGTGCAGGATCCGCTGCAGGCAGCCCGTCTGACACGCGCCAACAAGCGCCGTTACGACGAGACCTTCATGAAAACCCTGACCGACGCGCAGCGCAACCGCTACATCCGCGTGACGAGCACACCCGAGGTCGAGGAGAAAGCCGCGTCGAGAGTGGCAGTGATGCGCGAGAGCGGTGACTACACCCAGGCGCAGCTGGACTCCGCTCAGCGCAGCATCTTCGAGTATCTGATGCTTGAGAAGATAGTCTATAAGCGCGACAAATACGACTACCGCAAGCAGCGCGAGAACATCACCCAGCTGAAGGCTCGCCGTCCTCGCGACCTGCAGAGAGCCGAGGCACAGGAGAAAGCCCGCATCATGCGCAAGCACTACCAGGGACGCATACAGTGGTAACATAAAAACATGCATAAAACAATGAGAAACAAGATACTAATACTTATGTCGGCGCTCTTTTGCGCGCTGGCATCGCCGTCAGCATCCGCACAGGACAGCACGGCTCAAAGGCACACACGCCGCTACAGCCGCAACGACTCGCTGAGAGCCGCCGACAGCTACCTTCGCGGCGAGAACGTGAGCCTCGACTACAAGAAAGCCGCCTACCTCTATTACAACCTCGCCAAGCAGGGCGATGTGAGAGCTATGAACCGTCTGGCAGGCATGTACCGCCAGGGTTTCGGCGTGGAGAAGAACCCTAAGAAAGCCGCGTCGCTCTACCTCGAGGCGGCGAAGAAAGGCAGCGGCAAGGCTGCCTACAACCTCGCCGGCATGTTCAAGCAGGGCGAGGGCGTGCCGCGCAACTACGAGCGCGCCTACTGGCTCTACAAGCAGGCCTACAAGCTCGGCTACAGCAAAAAAGCCGCCTACGCCCTCGGCTACATGAGCTACAAGGGACTCGGTACCGAGCAGAGCTACGAGAAGGCTCTGCGCTACTTCCACAAGGGCGACTCCTTGGGCAATCCGTCGTGCCAGTACTTCATCGGACTGTGCCACATGGCAGGCAACGGCGTGGCTCAGGACACCGAGAAAGGCAAGCGCTGGATGGAGAAGGCGCTCGCCAACGGCTCCGAGGAAGCCTCTGGCTTCATCCGCACCGGCAGAATAAAGAACTACGAGGGCGTGCGCTTCCGCTCGTCTGTCGAGCCAGCCGCGAAGGTGGAGAACAGCGCGCGCGGCGGACTCAGCGGCGTATGGAACGGCAAGATGACGCGCTACGACTGGAGCGGCAGGAAGGTGATGGAGGAAACTCCGCTCGAGCTGCGCCTTGACTTCAGCGGCGAGCGCCTGTCCGGCTACTGGACGCAGAACGGCAGCGTGACCATGAAGGTGAGCGGACACCTCGAGGACAGCACATGGGTCTTCGACGACATGCGCTACGAGGACAGCCGCATACAGCGCCCATGGGACGTGACCGCAGCCAGCTTCCGCATCGACAGCACCTCAGCCGGCGAGCAGCTTGTGGGCACGGTGGAGCAGTACTCTCCGGAGACGAGAGAGCCGTCGTCGCCAGTGTCGATATCGCTCTCGCGCACAGCCAAAGGCTACAGCCCTATATCCGGAGAACTGGCTTCGGGCGGCAACAGCCTGAGCGTGTCGCCTAATCCGTTCGAGAGGGAGGTGACGCTCCGCTACACGCTCACGCGCGAGCAGAAGGTGCGCATCACAGTCAGTTCGATGGACGGCACGCAGGTGCACAGCTCGTCGCGCTACGCCGGCGAGGGCGAGAACACGACAGTGCTGAGCCTCGATGTGGCTGCAGGCACCTACATCGTGAGCCTCGAGGGAGAGAACGTGAAGTTGAACGCCAAGATGGTTAAAAAATAGGAGGAAAGAAAAATGAGAGGAAAAACAATGTTCTTGAGATTATTTTTAACTTTGCTCCTGATGGCTGGCTTGACAGTCGATTTCAACACCATGAGCCTCAGCTTTGGAACATCCGTTTACGCGTATGATGATGACGATGATGAGTATGACTGTGATTGTGATGGAGATGATGGCAGTGATGATGGCGGAAACGAAGAAGGAAATGAAGATGAAGAAGGAGAGGAGGATGAGTACGAGGGCGATAATGAAGACGGAGATTTTGATTATGGAGAAGAAGGTGAGGACGGTGAGGACGGTGAGGACGGTGAGGACGGTGAGGAAGAGAAGGATATCTATGAAATGCTTGCAGAGCTGGCTCAAGAGAATGGCATTGAATATAATGAGTGGGACGATTCTGGTGAGTTCTGGTCAAATGCAGATGAAACTGTGGTTAGCGAGGTTTTGGAGTCTATGCATGAATTGAATGATGATGGCAGTTCTGACTCAAGCAGTGATGATCATTCCTCAGATGCTCAGAATTCAGATTCTGGAGATACAGACAAGGATGATAAAGCGCCTGATGGTTGGGGATACCATGGCTCTATTGATGGTGGAATGTCAGTAGATGAGTTCGTGGTAACTGCTCATCAGGAGGAAGAAAAGGAGCCGGAGGAAAAAGATGAACCAGTCACCAACGATGATGACGACGAAGAAGAAGGTGATGATGAAGAAAGGCAACTTAAGGATCCGAATGAGCCAAAGGAAGAAGATGACGAATGCCAAGGCGAGCAATGTGACATTTGCGGAGGCTATAGGAGCGCAGGTACTGTATTCCGAAGTTCCGGTGGCAGCGCATCGAACTGTCCGGCTTGCACATGCAGCGAGTGTAAGAAAGTGAGCAACAGTGCTGAGAAGCATGTTAATCATCAGAATTACAAGACTCTGCTCAATGACATGACGGCAGACGACATGGCAGGAAAAGTTGGAGTGATGCTGGATTGGGGTGCTCAGAATCCGAACAATGTTGGTGAAATGCAATGGACTGGAAGAACTTACGACAATTTGTCATCGGCGCAAAGCACTATTGCTGCGGAAATGGAGAAGAATCCAGAGTACGGTAATCCGACGATTGTCGGAGCTGTATATCAAATGGAGGAAGGACAGACAACCTTCACCGACCGCCAGCTTGTGGATCTTCTTGAAATGCATGCCCATGGAATTTCGTTCTCTGGCATCTACCTGGTGGGCGGAGGAAGTGTCTATTCACTGCGCATTAATAGCAGTATGGGTGCAAATTCCGTGACAACATCAGATATAAAGGGCTTGAGAGCTGCTCTTGATGGCGACAATTTCAGTGCAGAAAATTCTACAGAGGGGAAAATCTACCAAAATGCTATGAAAAGTAGTGGAAATGAGTTGTATTCAAAAATTTCAATGTACAATGAAATGAACTTTGGAATTTCATTCTTGAAAGGAAAACTTGCAGGCGAGGATTATTCCTTCAGCAAGATTGAGGCTTCAATGTCATCGGAATCGGGTTTGAATGAGATTAATGGAGAAAAATGTGAGTAACTATGAAAAGAGTAATTTTTATATTGATGTTTGCATTGGCGTTATTCTCATGCAAATCTTACAAGCCGGCAAGTGGAAATCCGTATTACAAGCCTTTGAAAGAATTTAAAGGGGATACTTTAGCGTATTTCAACTATAATTTCAAAGAGCATAAGGACTTTTACATAGGAAAGAAGTTTTTTGTTTTATTTAATGATGTAGAAAATAATCCTAAGGTTACGCCTGCATCATATTATATTAAGGAAATAAAGCGAAAAATTATAAGTGGAACTTATGTTTATACGGAACCCGAGAAGTACAGACGAGCATTCAGTGCATTGCCTCTTGAGGAAAGGGTAAAAAAAGCTCGATATTATGATGACATCTATGTCTATTTTGATGAAGACAATACCATAGATGCTGAAGAGTATTATAATGTTTGTTGGAAAGAGAAACGGGCGGAGTCTAAGGATGACGATGATTTCAGCTCTAAATTGGCAGATTGCATATTTGATTGCGTGATTAAGGATATTGGCATATCTCATACAGATATGAGACCTGTCCAATATCGTCATTGATAATTTTATTAGTCACGAATGCGCAAGTCGTATTCGTGACTTTTTTGTAAAACACATGAAAAGAGTAATTTTTATATTGATGTTTGCATTGGCGTTATTCTCATGCAAATCTTACAAGCCGGCAAGTGGAAATCCGTATTACAAGCCTTTGGAATACTTTGGAACCGACACCTTGGCGTTTTATAAGTACAATTTCGAAGAACACAAGGATTTTTACATAGGTAAGAAGTTTTCTGTACTGATATAATCGCCAAAACGAAAAGTACATTTTTTCAAAACGAAAAGTACATTTTTTATAAGAGAAGCGGGCGACACTATGCTGTCGTCCGCTTCTTTCGTTTAATCGCCGTTTAAGCCGCGCTTAATCACACATTCAGCGTGAA
>JAGBEJ010000002.1 GCA_017937025.1 Paludibacteraceae bacterium
GTTCAGATGTATTCACGGCCGCATTCGTTTTGTCAGCTCTCCATCTGCCGCCGACTATGTGGCACGCAAAGTCAATCAACCGCAACACGCTGACGTAGAAGTCACATTTGTCAACAATGCTGGCGATGCCAACAACTGCGGCGAATGGTTTATAACCAAAGGGGACGCTGACTATACAGTTTACCTTGCCAGTCCAGGCGAGTTGCCAGAACCGGACTTCACAGTCTATTTCAACCGTTAAACAAACTCCAGCGTCTCTACGTAGTCGCTGATTTCTATTTCTTCTTCCATAATCACTTGTCTTTATTAAACTTATTTTATCTTTGTGGCAAATCATAACCTCTTCGTGCGGAGCTAACTGGATTAGTGATCCTACTTGCGTTGATTCACGAGGTCGTTATGATTTTTTCTTCCATAATCACTTGGTTTATAAAAAATATTCGTATGTTTGTGGTGGATCTGGGAACCACTGTCGCAAGGCAGCCCGGAACCTCCGCCGCTTGTGATTTATATCACAAGCGGTTGTTTTTTACATATCTGCGAAGTCTTTTATCTTGAATTATCCATATCTCCCGGTTCTTATGACTTCGATTCAGATAATTCAACACGGTTTTTCTTCCATAATCACTTGGTTTATAAAACTTATTCGTATGTTTGCAATGTCATCGCGAGATGACTGTCCGGGCAATACTTCCCGTGGGGGGTCACTTCTACACCGAATATCCCAACTAAAGCATAAGCCATACGACTTATGCTTTTTTATCTCCACATCTTTGCATGTCATACGCAAGGACATCATCCGCGCCACAGCCCCATTTTATTGCGCCATATTTCAGAAAAAAAACTATCTTTGTTTTTTATAACCCCAACGGCAACACAAAACAGCACAATGCACCACTCTATACAGAAAATAGCGTCCATGGCAGTCCTGACATGCGCTGCCGCTATGCTTTTCTCGTCGTGCAGCGTGAAGCAGCAGCTCAAAAGAGCCGACCGCCGCTACAAAATAGGCGAATATCACGCGACCGCGCCTAAGTACAAGCGTCTGGAACAGCGCATACCAGCCAAGAACAAGGCTCTCCGAGGCGAGGTCTGCTACAAGATGGGCAACTGCTACCGCAAGATAAACGACGTGCAGCGTGCCTCTGCCGCCTACAGAAAGGCCATCAGATACAAAATCGAGAACAAGGACGTGTACTTGTATTACGCCGACGTGCTGCTGAAAGCCGGACAGAACCGCGAGGCGCGCTCCAACTTCTATCACTACCTGAGATACGACTCCACCAACGTGTGGGCGCAGAACGGCGTGATATCGTGCGACAGCGTGAAGCTGTGGAACAAGATGCCGCAGCGCTACTCTGTGAAGAAGATGGATGTCTTCAACTCCAGAAAGGGCGTGGACTTCTGCCCTGTGGTGGCTGACGACGACGGCTCGGTGGTTTACTTCTCGTCGTCGCGTGTGGCAAAGGGCGTGAAGGGTGTGAAAAACAGCAAGATAACCGGAATACCGAACAACAACATCTACATAATCAAGCGCAAGAACAGCGGCAAGTGGGAGGACGCGCAGAGCATCTCCGACGACATAAACACGACGTTCGACGAGGGCGCTTGCTCGCTGTCGCCCGACGGCAAGGCGATGTTCTTCACCAAGTGCCGCTACATAGCCGGACAGAATCTCGGCGCGGAGATATGGAAGAGCCAGCGTTCAGCCGGCGAATGGGGCGAGCCTAAACCGGTGATGATAATCGGCGACAGTTCGCAGACCGTGGCCCACCCTGCCATTGCGCCCAACGGACGGCATATCTACTTCGTGTCCGACAGAATAGGCGGCTACGGAGGCAACGACATCTGGCGCTGCGAGATTATCAACGACCATGAGTTCGGCATCCCGGAAAATCTCGGACCGGAGATAAACACCTCGGGCGACGAGATGTTCCCTTCGTTTGGACGAGACGGCACGCTCTATTTCTCGTCGAACGGGCATCCGGGCTTCGGCGGATTGGACATCTACGCCGCCAAGCAGCTGTCACTCGACTCGGTGAACGGATACTACCACTACAGCCTCAAGAACATGATGGCGCCGATAAATTCCGCTGGCGACGACTTCGGCATAACATTCATAGGCAAGAGCAACAACGGCTATTTCTCGTCAAACAGGAACGAGCCTAAGGGTTACGACAAGATATACTCATTCGGCATGGCAGAAGTCAACTTCGCCATTTCAGGCACAGTTACCGACTACCGTGGCAACCCATTGCAGGATGCCTACATCAGAATCGTAGGCGACGACGGAACCAATGCGAAGATTAACGTCAAGAAGGACGGATCGTACCTATTCGAACTCAAGAAAGGCGTGAAATACATAATGCTCGGCTCGTGCAGAGGTCACCTCAACCAAAAGGCGGATTTCTCCACCAAGGAGATATACAAGACGCAGATTTTCAAGCAGGATTTCGTGTTGCCGTCAATGCTTCAGCCAGTGCCTATCGACAACATCTTCTTCGACTTCGCCCGCTATACCCTGCGCAAGGAATCTGAGGAGTCGCTCAACGCCCTGGTCAAGATGCTCAACGACAATCCGCACATAACCATAGAGATAGCTGCCCACACCGACATGGTGGGTTCGGAGGAATCGAACATGACGCTCTCGGAGAAGCGTGCGCAGTCGGTGGTAAACTACCTAATCTCGGCTGGCATCGACGAGGAGAGGCTTTCGTATGTGGGTTACGGTGAGAGTCTGCCGGTGAGGGTCAGCGAGGCTGTGGCGAACGAGCATCCGTTCCTCAAAGCTGGCGACGTGCTGACCGAGGATTTCGTCTCTAACCTGAACGACGCGCAGAGAGACATAGCCAACCAGATAAACCGCCGAATAGAATTCACCGTCACCAAGACGACATACAAGATGTATTAACAAACACAAGCAAAAATATGCAGCAATACTTAGACTTATTACGAAGAATAAAGACCGAGGGCGTGAAGAAGGCCGACCGAACAGGCACAGGAACAATCAGCGTCTTCGGACACCAGATGCGTTTCAACCTTGAGGATGGTTTCCCTATCGTCACCACGAAGAAGGTGCACCTCAAGTCCATAATACACGAACTCCTTTGGTTTCTCGCTGGCGACACCAACGTGAAGTATCTGCAGGACAACGGAGTGAGAATATGGAACGAATGGGCAGACCCTGAGACTGGCGACCTCGGACATATCTATGGCTACCAGTGGCGCAAATGGCCTGACTACAAGGGAGGGCACATCGACCAGATTGCCAATGCCGTGGAGATGATTAAGAACAACCCCGACTCAAGGCGCATAATCGTGAACGCGTGGAATGTGGCTGACATCGACAATATGAATCTGCCCCCATGCCACATGTTCTTCCAGTTCTATGTGGCTGACGGACGATTGTCGCTGCAACTCTACCAGAGGTCGGGAGACTCGTTCCTCGGCATTCCGTTCAACATATCGTCATACGCGCTGCTGCTCATGATGATGGCGCAGGTGACAGGACTCAAGGCTGGCGATTTCGTGCACACCATAGGCGATGCGCACATCTACACCAACCATCTTGAGCAGGTTGACTTGCAACTCACACGTGAGCCTTATCCGCTTCCAGTGATGAAGATTAACCCAGACGTGAAGTCAATCTTCGACTTCAAGTACGAGGATTTTGAATTGGAGAACTACCAGTGCCACCCTGCCATCAAGGGACAGGTGTCTGTGTGAAAAAAACACTGAATATGCCGAAACTCTCGATCATAGTAGCCGTGGCTGACGACCTCGCCATAGGCAAGGACAATGGGCTACTCTGCCACATTCCTGGCGATTTGAAGCGGTTCAAGGAACTGACAACAGGTCACACCGTCATCATGGGGCGCAAGACATTGGAGTCGTTGCCAAACGGTCCGCTGCCTAACCGCAGGAACATCGTCATAACCCACCACCCTGAGACATTGCCAAAGGGCTGTGTTTCGGCGGCTTCGCTTGACGATGCGATAGCCAAGGGCGCAGAGGATGACGAGGTGTTCATCATCGGCGGCGGGCAGATATACAGACAGGCGATTGCGAAAGCCGACATGCTCTATCTCACTTGCATACACTCCGCCTTCCCTGATGCGGACACATTCTTTCCCGAATACAATGCATCCGACTATGACGAAGTGTTCTGTGAAAGGCATGAGCCGAGCGAGAAATGCAAGTATGCTTTCTCATTTGTGAATTTGAAGAGAAAATAAAAAAGAGCAGTTTTTCAACTGCTCTTTAATTTTGTCTGCTCCGGTCTGCCTATTTAGCCACCATTTTCATTGCCATGTCGAGAATCTCAGTGCTGTCCAGCATTACCAATCCGCCGTCTGGTCCGCTCTCGATATGGAAACCAGCGCAAGCGCCCGCTCTGTAATTCTCGCCACCGAAGTAGTTTCTGACTGTTTCAGCCGACAAACCCAATTCTTCTGCAATCTTAGATATTGAGCCATCAGGCAGACTGTCCTTGATTTTTCTCAGTTCATTAAAAGTAATTGTTCTTGTCATAGGCTTTAATTTGTTTTTGGTTAGTAATCTGTTTTATTTGCTTATAAAGTTAGGGATATTCAGATTATCTAACAAATATTTTCAAATGTTACATAACACAAAAATCGCATTTTTCAAAAAAGCGATATGACGGCGAGAACAGCGATGGAGATTGTCAATGAAGCTGTAAGCAGCGCTATTTGAGGCTCAGAGAAGCCGTTATTGGCGTCGATGCCAGTGGATGTGCGGCTCAGATGCAGGCTTTTCGGACGGAGTTTTCTAAGGAGGAAAAACGACAGCAACGCCGAGAGTGTGCCGACCGCAAGTCCGCCGAGAATATCGCCCGGATAATGCACTCCGAGGTATATGCGCGAATAGGAATCGACCAACGCCCACAACAGTATGACTGCCGAGAATGCCCTATTCTTGAAAAGAAGCATCGTGAACACCGCTATGCCGATGGTGTTGGCTGCGTGCGACGACACGAATCCGTATTTGCCGCCGACATATCCGTTCACAGTGTAAACAAGCCCCTGAAGGCTTGGCTCATGCGTCGGACGCAGACGCTCGGCCATGTTCTTTATCAGTCCGCTGGAAATCTGGTCGGCCAGAAGCACTGTGACGCCTATGGCGAGCAGGATCCAAATGGACTCGCGTTTCTTGGCTTTGATGATAACTGCCGCCAGAATCACAGCCACAGGAATCCACGTGACCGACTGCGAGAACCACCACATGAACGTGTCCGCCCAGTCGCTCCTTAATCCGTTGAGATTAAGGAAAATGCTTTTGTCTAATTCAATGAGTTCTTCAAGCATAAGCTATGTATTTTATTGCTTAATGTCGGATTCTTTCAGGCTGAGCTGCACCCTTTTGCGCTCTTTGTCTATTCCTATGACTTTGACAATGACTTGCTGTTGCAGGCGCACCACTTGGTTCGGGTCGTTCACGAATTCGTCGGACATCTGCGATATATGCACAAGTCCGTTCTCCTTAATGCCGACATCGACGAATGCGCCGAAGTTGGTTATGTTGGTCACAATGCCCGGCAGCAGCATGCCTGTCTGCAAATCGTCCATCGTCTTCACGTTCTCGTTGAATGAGAACACCTTGACGCCCTTTCTCGGGTCTCTGCCAGGTTTGTCGAGTTCCTGCATTATGTCCTTCAGTGTCGGCAGTCCGGTTTTCTCGGTCACATATTTGTCGAGATTTATGCTCTGTCGCGCGTTCTTGTCGGCGATGAACTGCTCTACGCTCTCGCCGTTGTCCTTCGCCATCTTGGTCACAATGTCGTAGCTTTCGGGATGCACAGCCGTGTTGTCCAGAGGATTCTCGCCGTTTCTTATTCTCAGGAATCCTGCGCACTGTTCGAAAGTCTTGTTACCTATGTTGCTGACCTTCAGCAGTTCCTTGCGGTTCTTGAACGGTCCGTTCTGCGCTCTGTAGTCCACGATGTTCTGCGCCGTCTGCTCGCCGAGTCCCGACACATACATTAATAAATGCCTGCTGGCAGTGTTCACGTCCACGCCTACGCTGTTCACACAGCTTTCCACCACAGCATCCAGCGCCTTCTTCAGACTGTTCTGGTCCACGTCGTGCTGATACTGCCCTACGCCTATCGACTTCGGGTCTATCTTCACAAGCTCAGCCAACGGGTCCATAAGCCGGCGCGCTATGCTCACTGCGCCACGCACTGTCACGTCGTAGTCAGGAAACTCCTCGCGCGCCACTTTCGAAGCCGAGTATATCGACGCGCCGTTCTCGCTCACGACGAAAACCTTCACCTCACGGTCATATCTTGTGTTCGCAATGAAATGCTCGGTCTCGCGGCTGGCTGTGCCGTTGCCTATGGCTATCGCCTCTATGTTGTACGCCTCCACCATCTTCTGCACGCTGCGACGCGCCTGCGCCTCCTTGTTATGCGGTGCGTGCGGATATATCGTCTCGTTGTGCAGCAGGTTGCCTTGCGCGTCGATGCAGACCACTTTGCATCCCGTCCTGAATCCCGGGTCAATGCCCATGACTCGTTTCTGTCCGAGCGGCGGCGCAAGGAGCAGCTGGCGTAAGTTCTCGCTGAACACCTTTATCGCCTCTTGGTCGGCCTTCTCCTTGCTGGCATTAGCGAATTCGGTTTCTATTGATGTGGAGATAAGGCGTTTGTAGCTGTCCTCAACTGCGTCTTCCACTTCGTCAGCGCTCTCGTTGTCGCCTCTGACGAATATTCTGCACAGCCTGTTGATGCAGACTTCCTTGTCAGCAGAAATAGAGACGTTGAGGATTTTCTCACTTTCGCCACGTCTCATCGCCAGCAGTCTGTGCGACGAACATCGTCTCAACGGCTCGCTTCTTTTGAAATAGTCCTTGTATTTTTCGCCTTCTTCCTCTTTGCCTTTGATTACTTTTGATTCTATGACAGCCTCTCTTGCGAAGATGCCTCTTATGGTTTTCTTGGCAGCCTCGCTCTCACTCACCCACTCTGCGATTATGTCCTTTGCGCCTTTTATGGCATCATCGGCGCTTTTCACCTTGCCTTTTACGAATCTCTGGGCCATGCTTTCCACATTCCCGTTGCCTTGGCTCATTATCATTTTTGCCAAAGGCTCAAGCCCTGCCTCGCGTGCCGACTCCGCTCTTGTCTTTGTCTTGCGCTTGAACGGCGCGTAGATGTCTTCCACCTCCACAGGGTCCCAGCTCTTGCTGATTCTTGCCTTCAGCTCATCGGTCAGTTTGCCCTGTTTCTCAATGTTCTTGATTATCGCCTCTTTTCTTTCCTTGAGAGCTTTGATTTTGTCGAGCGCATCCGCCACAGCGCCTATCTGCACCTCGTCGAGGTTTCCGGTTCTTTCCTTCCTGTATCTACTGATAAAGGGCACCGTAGCGCCCTCTTCAATCAGTTTCAATGTGTTTTCAGCCTGCCAGTTTTCTATCCCGCAGTTTTTGGCTATCAAGCCAATTATTTCCTGCTCCATGCCTTGCCCAATATGGAATCCGCGCTTTTGCGGTGTCTGCGTGTTCTCTCAAGAATTCTCTCCTTTGCCTCTCTCAGTCTTTCCTTCTCGACTATCTCCTCGTCGGTCAGGCCTTTGTAGTTATAAGTCGGCTTCTTCTGCGCTTTCTCAGCGGTGTTAGCCTTCTTTACAGGTTTACTGGGTTTTACTGTGTCGTAGTCAGTGGCTGTGTTAATGTCGTTGTCGGCCGCAGCGCTTTCGCTCTTGAAGTTGTACGAAGGCTTTGCGCCGAGAGCCGCCTTCTGGAAGTGGTGGTCGTCGGCCTTTCTTTCCATGTAGTGTCCCCAGTGGAAACCTCTTGCCTTCCATTCGTTCACTATCAGGCTGCCTTCTTTGAAAGTTCCGTTGCGTGTCGTGTCATACACAGCGCCGGCAGGCTTGTCTTTTCTCGCTTTTCTCCACTCGCCCTTCCATCTTTGTGGGTTGAAGTAAGGGTTTATGTCTATAGCCATTCCGTTGGCGTGGAATGAGTAGCTCATGTCTCTGTAGCAGAAGCAGTATGTGTTGTTGTCCTCCATGGACTTGTTGTCGTCCCATCCGTACTTCACGATAGGAATGGCCTTCTCGATGACGAAATTCTCACGGAGCATTATCTCGAACATTTCCTTAACGTCCTGCTCTATCTCTTTGTTAGAGAGAATTTGTCCTTGGTGGATTTTTCCGTCTGTCGATATGTATCTCACTTCGTAAAGAGACAGGTTGTCCCTTAGGTTCTGAGGCGCGTTGCTGCCTTCGAGCGCTTCCTCAAACGTATAGTTGCAGTCAATTATAACTTCTTCAGGTTCGGCCTGCACTGCGCTTTGTTCAGCAGGCGCTTGTTCTTCGTCACACTTGGTCTCATTGTTTCCGCTTTCTATATTTCCACAAACAGCAAGTCCAGCGCCAAGCAGCGCCATGACAAGGACTTCAATTATAATTGCTTTCTTTTTCATTGGATAGCCGTTTTTTATGTATTGTTACTACTTCTTTTTTATATCGTATTGGTCTTTTCTCTTCGGATTCATCGGAAACCAGCCTCTCTCCACTCTTTTTTTCTGCTGGAACAACTCAAGTATGCTCCAGAAAAGCGAAAAAGCGAGAGTCGCAAATATGGTAGAGACTATGAAGTCTTCTATCAGCAAAGACGCAGCCACCGCCGCAATCCCGGATGCGGCAAACGCAGGCCAGCACTTAGTTCCGTAATAATACTCCGCCTTAATGACTACAGGATGAAAAATGCCTATCATCAAAAACAGAGACACCCCAACAGCCAATCCCGAGAAATTCAAATCCATAAGTTTAATTGTATATGCTTGTTTTATAAAGACACAAATATATAAAAATATTGGCAGTTTCGTAAACACACACCTATTTAAATGCACCTTTCTGCCCTATCGGCACTCGAACGACCAATCCTTGCACATGCAAAATCCCGATGGTTAAGATTTTTTATTTTTTATGCGGTTCTGAACTTTGCGTTTATTTGTCTTTATGAAAGTAATTCGTTTATTTTGCGAGCGAAAATGGAAGGACTGCAAGGTCCTGCTTTTTACTAACTAAATTTATTTATTAACAAATTCAAAAAATGGATTGTATCGTTTATCTGGTCCTTTTAGCCTCAGTTGTGGCTTTGGGATTCGCCTTCTTCTTCTTTAAGCAGATGATGAAGGAAAGTGAGGGTACCGAGACTATGGCCGACATAGCTCTCAGTGTCCGCAAAGGAGCGATGGCCTATTTGAAGCAGCAGTACAAGATCGTTTTGATCGTGTTTGTTGTTCTCGCTGTAATCTTCGCTGTAATGGCGTATTTCGGATTACAGAACAGCTGGGTTCCATTCGCATTCCTGACTGGAGGTTTCTTCTCTGGTCTCGCAGGTTTCTTCGGAATGAAGACTGCGACTTACGCTTCGGCACGTACAGCAAACGCCGCTCAGAAGTCGCTTAACAGCGGTCTGAAGGTTGCGTTCCGTTCGGGAGCCGTTATGGGTCTTACAGTTGTAGGTCTTGCTCTGCTCGACGTATCTGTATGGTTCCTTATCTTGAACTACTTCATCCCAGAAGAGGCTGTAGCAGGACACAAGCTTATCATCATCACCACTACTATGCTGACATTCGGTATGGGTGCTTCTACTCAGGCGTTGTTCGCACGTGTAGGTGGAGGTATTTATACTAAGGCTGCTGACGTAGGCGCTGACCTCGTAGGTAAGACTGAGGCTGGCATCCCAGAGGATGACCCTCGTAACCCTGCTACTATCGCCGACAACGTTGGTGACAACGTAGGTGACGTAGCCGGCATGGGCGCTGACCTTTACGAGTCATACGCTGGCTCTATCCTTTCTACTGCCGCTCTCGGTGCTGCTGCATTCGCTGCATCTGGCGTTGAGTCGCAGTTGAAGGCGGTTCTCGCTCCTATGCTCATCGCAGCAACAGGCGTTATTCTTTCGCTCATCGGCATCTTCCTGGTTCGCACTAAGGAGAACGCTGGCATGAAGGAGCTTCTCGGAGCTCTCGGACGTGGTACTAACACTGCCGCAGTGCTTAACGCCATCGCTACATTCGGAATTCTTTACGCTCTCGGACTTGACAACTGGCTGGGTATCTCATTCTCAGTTGTTGTTGGTCTTGCTGCCGGTGTCATCATCGGTCAGGCAACAGAGTACTACACATCACAGAGCTACGCTCCTACTAAGAAGGTGGCTGAGAGCTCACAGACAGGCCCTGCTACCGTTATCATCTCTGGTATCGGTCTTGGCATGCTCTCTACTGCCATCCCAGTTATCACTGTAGGTGTGGCTATCATCCTTTCATTCCTTTGCGCTAACGGCTTCAACACATCAATGGACGCAGCCGCTATCCAGCAGGGATTGTACGGTATCGGTATCGCTGCTGTAGGTATGCTTTCTACACTCGGCATCACTCTTGCTACTGACGCATACGGCCCTATCGCCGACAACGCTGGTGGTAACGCTGAGATGAGCGGTCTCGACCCTGAGGTTCGTAAGCGTACTGACGCTCTCGACGCTCTCGGCAACACAACTGCCGCTACTGGTAAGGGATTCGCTATCGGTTCTGCCGCTCTTACAGCGCTTGCCCTCCTCGCTTCTTACGTTGAGGAGATCAAGATCGCCCTCGTCAGAGTCGGTGAGGCATTGCCTAACGGTGTAGATGCAGCAAGCGCAACATTGGTTGACTTTATGGACGCATACAATGTTCACCTCATGAACCCAGTTGTTCTCGTAGGTGTATTCGTTGGCGCTATGATGGCATTCCTCTTCTGCGGTCTTACAATGAACGCAGTTGGTCGTGCCGCTCAGCAGATGGTAAACGAAGTTCGTCGTCAGTTCAAGGCTATCCCTGGAATCCTCGAGGGAACTCAGAAGCCTGACTACGCTCGTTGCGTTGAGATTTCTACTAAGGGTGCTCAGAAGGAGATGATTCTCCCATCAGTGCTCGCAATCCTTATCCCTATCCTCGTAGGTGTAGTTCTTGGTGTTCCTGGAGTTCTCGGTCTTTTGATCGGTGGATTGGGCGCAGGCTTCGTGCTGGCAGTATTCATGGCTAACGCAGGTGGCGCATGGGACAACGCTAAGAAGTACGTTGAGGAAGGCAACTTCGGCGGCAAGGGTTCTGAGAACCACAAGGCTACTGTAGTTGGCGACACTGTAGGTGACCCATTCAAGGATACTTCAGGTCCATCGCTTAACATCCTTATTAAGCTGATGTCTATGGTATCTATCGTAATGGCTGGTCTTACAGCTTCATTCAGCTTGCTTGGATAATAAATCTCACATGATATAACAGAAAAGGCTTGCGAATTCGCAAGCCTTTTCTTTGTTTATAAAGTTCTATTTTCTATATCATTATTCTTTCCAATTTGTTTTTCCACTTCTCCCAATGGGGCATTTCCTTGGATAACAATGCGTAAAAATCTTTGTTGTGATTTCGATGGACAAGGTGGCACATTTCGTGTGTAATGACATACTCAATGCAACATCTTGGCGCACAAATGAGTCGTGAGTTTAGAGAGATACGACCATCTGCCGTGCAATACCCCCAACGCTTATCCATATTCTTGACAGCTAAGCTTTGCGGTTTTACACCATAAGCAGAAAACCTTTCTATTATGGACTGGGCATATTCCTTGAACTTTATGTCAGCACGCTGATGATACCATGTTCGTAGCAAAACACCTGCATCCTTTTTATGACGGCATTCTATTTCAATGATATTATTCTGATAATGAACGGCGTTTATACTACCCTCTTTCACTCTGAGCATATACTGCCGCCCAAGATACAGATGCGACTCGCCGCTTATGTATTGCCGCTTGACGGTCGGTGTGCCAAACGACTCAAAGTATCGTTTCTGCCTCAGTATCCACGCCGCTCTTTTGCGAACTTTCTCTCTGACGCTGTCTAATGTGGAGGCGTTGGGGGCTTTCAGAAAAACAGAACCATTGGGATTGACACGGATGTTCAGCGTTTTCCTGTCTTCAAACATCAGTTCGAAACATATCCTTGTAGTGCCGTATTGAATGCTGTCTCTTACTATTTGATCCATATTTTCGCTACGTCTATGCAACTGTCTATGATAACATCCATGTCATTGAATGAAAAATCCAAATGGTATTTCCGCTTGACATTGTCAATCAATTCATCTTCCAATGCAATTTTCATTTTGCCTATGATATCGCTCTTCGACTGCCAGTCAACCAACACAGCATCCTCCACTACCACTATGCTGTTGATGATGTCATTGAATGCCTTTGTCGTGGCAATAGCCATTTCCTTGACCTGTTTGTCAGGAAACAGTTTCTTGTAGTTTTCCAGGGCTATTCCGAAATAGGCTTTTGCCGCATTGTTGTGTTCAAATTCCGCCGGCAATTCGCTGTCGGTATGATTCAGCACGTCTTCTTTGTACTGCATCATCTTTTCCAGATATTCATTGTCGGTCAGACGTCCTTGCTCATATTGCTCGATGGTCTCTTTGATAAGTTGCGAGAACTTCTTGAAAAACGCTGGGTCCGAATCCATGTTTTCGTTGATGTATTTCGCCGTACGAGTGGCTATGGTATCCGCTTTTGCCGCCGTACCGACGATATTGTCCACCTCTTTCTGGAAATTCTCTTTGTCGAAGATATTCACAAGGTTGGTGATAACCTTCACCGCATCGCTTTCTACATGGTGATTCACGAGTTTTTCGATGCGTGCCTCGTATTTCTTGTAATCTATGGCATCGGAATAGCGCAACTGAACGGCAGTGCGCAGTTTCGAAAACATATTCAGATCGTCTTTGTAGCGTTTTATCGTCTTTTCATCATTCTTTTCATGGAACTCCCATGTCGATAACGCTGTCTGCAAAACCGACGAATACGCGCTCAGACGGTCGTAGAATTCATTACGGCGGTCCTCCATGCGCAGCGACTGGGCATAAGCCTCTAAATCCTGTTTGTTAGGGATTGCCTTGAACATATCCCACAAATCGGAATGCCGCTGCGGAAGCTCGGCGATTTTGTCGCTGACAGGCACCAGCGTCTCGTGAAATACCTCCCGGTCGTCTTCGTCATAGTCCGAATAGATGTCCAACGCACTGTCCAATTCGCGCAGCACGCCGTAATAGTCGATAATATATCCGTAATCCTTGCCTTCGCAATTACGGTTCACACGCGCCACAGCCTGCAGCAACGTGTGTCCGCTAAGGCTTCTGTCGAGATACATGACAGCCACCTTAGGCTCGTCAAATCCCGTCAGCAGTTTGTCCACCACAATCATCACATCCGGCGATTCTTGATTCTTGAATCGTGAGATCAGGTTTTCTTGATATTTCTGCAGTGTGCCATGCTCGTCCATCATGCGTTTCCAGAATGCCTTCACATCGTCAGGAGTCTCGCCATAGGCCGTCTCCTCGCCTTCCCTGTCGTCTGGCGCGGTGATGAGAACTTCGGATGTAATCTTCCCTATTTCGTCAAGATACTTCTTGTAGAGAATGGCTATTTTCTTCTTCGGAGTCACAAGCATCGCCTTGAATCCTGTGTTTTGCCAATTGTCAGCGAAATGCTTAGAGATGTCAATGGCGATGGCAAACACACGCTGTTCCGTCTCGTTCAGAACATTAGCACGCGAGAATTTCTTTTTCAAATCAGCGGCTTGATAAGGCGTCAGATCTTCACAAACATGGTCGAAAAAACTGTCTATTGGGCCTTCGGCAACATTTTGCGGCACTATGCGTCCTTCGTACAGCAGCGGAACGACAGCCTTGTCCTCCACGGCTTGCTTTACGGTGTAAACAGGCTTGATGATGCCGCCGAATGTGCGGGCCGTGTTCTTCTCTTTCTTCATCAGCGGAGTGCCTGTGAAGGCTATCTTGCAGGCATTGGGCAGCACGCGGTTCATCTGCACCGCCATTTCCTTATATTGGCTGCGGTGCGCCTCGTCTATCAGAACAAAGATATTAGGGTCGGTCAACGGCTGCTTGATTTTCTTGATTGCCGTAGCGAACTTGTTGATGATAGTGGTAATGATGGAATCCGTGTTGCTCTCCAGCAGTTCCACAAGATGTTTCCCGGTAGTGGCATTCTCCACGTCCTTTCCGCACTTGCGGAATGTCTTGGTAATCTGCGAATCGAGGTCGGTTCGGTCGGTCACTAAAACTATTCGCGGATTCTGCACCACGGTTGCTATTTTCTGTGCCAGCATCACCATGGTAAGCGATTTGCCGCTGCCCTGCGTGTGCCACACCACTCCGCCGTTGCGTCGTCCGGCTTCAATATGCCTTGCGCGCTCCACCGTTTCCTTCACGGTGAAATACTGTTGATAGCGGGCAAGTTTCTTCACATTCGCGTCATAGAGTGTGAAGTGGTATATCAGTTCCAGCAACCGCTCCGGACGGCAGAGGTTGTAGATGTATTCATCCTGCGGTGTCGGGATGCGTGTTTCCCTGCTGCCCTTGTTTACTATATCCAGCAGCTGTTTTTGATATTCCAGTTCTGCGTCCTTGTTTATGAACATCTCATGCCATTTACACCAGAATTTTGCATCCGAGCCCGTAGTGGCGTAACTGCCGAAGTTATTGCCTATCGCCAGCAGCAATGCGCTATAGACATACAGTCCGCGAATGCCGTCGTCCTGCTGGTTGCGCAGATGCTGCGAGATGGCTTGCTCCTCCGCGCCTTGTATGTCGGGACGCTTGCACTCGATGACCACCAGCGGAATGCCGTTGACAAACAGCACAATATCGGGACGGTAGGTGTCGGCTGTGCCGGTGCGTGTCACGGCGAACTCCTCCGTCACATGATAGACATTGTTCTCGGGGTGCTCCCAGTCGATGTAGCGCATGGTGTAGCTCTTTTTGTCGCCGTCGATACTCAGCTCGAAAGCCTTGCCGAGTGTGAGCATGTTGTACACAGCCTCGTTGCCGCTCAGGTAGCCGCCTTCCATGGGCACGTTGCGCATGGCTATGACGCCGTTCTCGATGTTCTGCTCCGAGAAACGGATTTCTTTGTACTCGCCTTTGCGTATGGAATTCAATTCACGCAATTGCTTCCTTAGCACGTCTTCGAGCAACACGTTGGATGTCTTGCCGCCACGCATTGCCAAAGCTTCGTCGGGCGAAAGATATGTGTAGCCAAGCGCCTGCAGCAACTCTAATGCCGGGCGTTGGCTTATGTCGTTTTCTTTGAATGAGATTCTGTTCATGCGGTATATTCTAATATGTCAATTCTTTCCTTATCTTTGCACCAGAACAATATAGTTCTGACTTGGACTGGGGTGTCCCCCGGTTGGGAAAGGGTTGTCATTCTGGCGACTCTTTTTTTATTTTGACTTCTTCTGTTTTCATATAAGGCAGTGATTTAGAATCAGATATGAATTAATATGTTCATCGTTTTCCTGATGTCGGGAAAACGATATGCTTAGAATGGTAATGGATTAACAATATCCTCAACAAGTCCTCTTAAAAATGATATAGTTCCACATTGTGTTCGTATATTCATGTTGTTATTCCATAAATACATCACTATTTTTCTAAATTCATTTTGATCACATACGAATTTCTCTTTATCTATGTTATTTTTCCTATAGTATTGCTCTATCTCTTCCTTAATTATAGGCATCACCATTCTTTTTCGTTCATTTATATCCAAACGAGCATATGCCACCACATTACGTCCTTGCATGGCACTAATCTGACGCGATAGTTCTTCTATTTTAGACAACAAAACATCATTGAAAGAACCTTCTTTCTTTTCAATATTAGCGACTTTAAATTCTCCAAAGTGTTTTAAAAATGTAGTGTAGTTAGGATCATTTTTTGACTTACTAATGGTGGCTTTTAATTTATCAGTTAGCTTTTTTTGAAAATCCAATATTGCATAATAATTTAAATTCCTTGGGTATATGATGTGTTCAATAACAGAGGTGTCGAAAGAATAATTTGTGCTGTCATCCATTACTATAATGGTTGGTTTATCAAAAGCGAGCCTCATTCCCAACTCAAACATGACGTTGGGATTCTTACAACTAACATCGCAAACAACAATATCATTATCATAAATGTTTCGCACAATACGTTTCTGTATAACTCCACTATCATCAGCATCGCTCACAAGGCATGGATTGAAATTTGCAGAACTAATAGCTTCTGATAAAATCTTCTTTACTTCTTCCCAATGTTCTTTTGAGCAAGTATCAATAGAAGATATTGGCATGATAATTCCACATGTAGGATTGTCTTTTTCTATAACTTTTTGTTCTTGTTTTTTTTCGTTCTCTTTCATAATCTGATCTATTTGTTATTTTTTACAACTCGTTTCTTCCCCGTCAGCAGCACCTGCATCAGCCCCTTTTTCTGCTCCTGCATGGCCGCCAGCTTTTGTTTATGTATCTCGATTTCTTTGTCTGATTCCATTAAAATGGTTGCGATGGCATCTTGTTCGGCTCTCGAAGGAAGCTTGATCAGAAGCTTTTCTAATTGATATGGGTATATGTGTACGACGGAATGACCTTGTCCCATATTACTTTTTTGTCTGATAACATCACTTGAGTTAAGGATGTATGAAAGTGTGATTGGGTTGCAGTCATTTGCTCTGAAAACAATAATGTCGCCTCCCGCATATCCATATTCGTTATCAATAAAAGCTGCACATTTGCCGATGTCCTCTTTTGTCTCTCCTGAACCTGCAAAACAAATGTCTCCGTACTGAATCTTTACACTTTCATTTGCAGTGTCATCATCAATATATGATTTTACGTCGAATATCACATAGTCATATTTTGTATAAAGGTCACCATACGTGAGACATTTGTGCCCAGCACTAATGATACTGTCTTTGGGAACGCCTCCGCCTTTGAAAAAGACACCAAATTCTCCCAATCTAACCTCTTCCCACTCTCCACTAAACCCTTTCAGCCGTTTCTTTCCCGTGAGCAGTTGCTGCATGAGGCCGCGCTTGCGCAGGGTGAGTTTCTCTATCAAGGCGGTCTGCTTGGCAATGGCGGTGTCCCAAAGTTGAAGAACATTACAAACTCTTTCTTGCTCTTCAATTGGAGGAATTGCAAGTCTATAATTTGATACTATTTCACCAGATAAGTTTCCCTGTCCTCCTTGCAGAAAAGAATTGTAATAATGTTCTTTATTAAGTTGAAGCACAGACATCACATAATACTTGTTAGCTTTAGGTCTGATGCATAGAATAGCTTGGTTGATTGCTCCTTGTATTTTTGATAAAGAACATTGTCCACTATTCGCACCATATAGAGCGTATAAAATATCTCCTTCTTCTACCAGTTTTGCCGAAGAATTATCAACACCTTCTTGAGAAAGGAACAGTTCCGTCCTGTCTTTATTTATCTCTCCAGAACGGATAAAAGGAATGTCTCCATTGTAAAATAATGGATTGCCAGATTTAGGTGTTCCTCCGCTAAAAAAACGTGAAAAATCGCCCAGTCTCTTCACTTCCCAGTCTTCGGGAATAATGCCGAGGGGCGAGAGCTTGTAGCCGGAGGGGATATGTTGGTTGTCGTTATTCATAATCTTACTTTTGAGATAAACTCGTTATAAACTTTTTCATATCGTTTTTTTATCATATTGTAGTGCTTTGATTCACTTATGACATCATTTGAACTTTTAATACGCCCAAATCTTTCAACATCTAATGAAACTTTTGAAGTTATCTGAGAAACAGCATATTCCATTTTCTCTAATAGCGTTATTGAATTCCGAGGAATATCCAATAACATATCTGCTTCTAAAGATGTCATTAAATAACTAAACGCAGATACATAATTCCTTCTAGTAAAATCAACCTCTGCTAGACTTCCAAATATCAAACTATTCAAATGAAAAACTTGCCTCTTGCTTTCTTCCTCTTGAACATTGAGCTTATGCCTAAGTTCATTAAGCTCTTCTATCTTATTCTTTAGTTCTATACTACTGTATATCTGCCAAGCAATCGCCAATGTCACGACTATCGCAAGCAAAGCGACAATAACACCCACAAAAGAGTCCAAACTTACAACAGTTAAACCACCTGCATTACAGCACCATAAAACCAACATGGTGAAGGATAGGGCTAAAGAAATGTAAGCACAAAAATGTGCAAAACTCCATTTTTTGTTTTCTTTGTTTTTCATTATTATGCCTTTTTATCTGAATTCTACAACATGGTTAATACCCCAACTCCTTCAAATACTCTTTCATTTTCCCCTGCACCTCGGCCAATTCCGTTTCTAGCTGCTCAATCTCTTTCTGCACGGCAGGAATGTCTATTTCGGCTTCTTCCTCATAAGTGTCAACATAACGCGGAATATTGAGGTTGTAGTCGTTTTCGCGGATTTCATCAGGTGTGGCCACATAGGCGTATTTGTCCTCCACCACGCCTGGCTGCAACTCGCCAGCGGCAAATTTGCGATAAACACCTACAATATGCTCAATGTCCTGCGGACGGAGCTTGTTCTGGTTCTTGCCGTTCTCATACTCGCGGCTGGCGTCGATAAACAGCACGTTCTCCGAGTTTCTGCCTTTGCGGAAAATGGCGATTGCGGCAGGAATGCCCGTGCCGTAGAAAAGATTGGCTGGCAAGCCTATAACTGCTTCAAGAATATGCTCATTCTCAAGAACATACTGACGGATTTTGCCTTCGCTTCCGCCACGGAACAACACACCGTGAGGGATTATAACGCCCACTTTGCCGCTATTGTCATCAGCCACTTCGAGCATGTGGCTGATGAATGCCCAGTCGCCCTTGCTCTTAGGCGGAATGCCGCGCCAAAAACGGTTGTAGGGGTCGCTGGCCGCTTCTTCCGCTCCCCACTTGTCGAGTGAGAAAGGAGGATTCGCCACCACGGTATCGAACTTCATCAGCTTGTCGTTGACCTTCAGTTTCGGATTGCGCAGTGTGTCGCCCCAACGGATGACAGCGTTGTCGAATCCGTGCAGGAACATGTTCATCATCGCCAGTGCCCATGTGCTGCCGTTCACTTCCTGTCCGTAAAGCGAGAAGTTTGTGTTGCCAACTTCCTTTCCGGCCTTAATCAGCAATGAGCCGGAGCCACAAGTGACATCACAAATACGTGCGCCAGGTTCGCTCTTTGTCAATTTTGCCAATAACGTGGAAACTTCTGCTGGTGTAAAGAAATCGCCCGCTTTTTTGCCTGCCTCGCTGGCAAAGGTCGATACGAGGTACATATAAGCATCGCCGATGATGTCGTTGTTCTCCAAGTGCGACTCATCCAAATCCACACCCTGAAAATCCTGCAAAAGGTTCTTCAATCGCGCGTTTTTCTCCTTTGTTTCGCCAAGGTTCGCACTGTTGAAACTGATGTTGCGGAAAATGCTGCTGCCGTCCTCGCTGCTCATCTTCTCACGGTTTGCGTCCTCGAGGTCAGCCAATGCCTCGTCGATCAGTTCGCCTATGTTGGTCGCGTTTCGGTTGTCATACAAGTAGTAGTAGGAACTCTTCTCTGGCACAACAAATCGCTCGTGGCGCATAGCACGCTCGGCACGCTCCTTGTCGCCTTCGTACTTTTTCAGATAGTCATCAAACTTCGATTGGTAAACGTCGCTGACGTACTTAAGAAAAAGCATTGTCAGGATATAGTCCTTGTACTGGCTTGGGTCTATTACGCCGCGGAATGTGTCGCACGCCTTCCAGACTGTGCGATTGATGTCTTCTTGTGTGATTTTCTTATTCTCCATATCTATTATCTATTTTAATCCATTAATAAGTATCTGATTGATAAGCTGCATGCGCTTTTCAGCAATGGCGTTCAAAATTTCACTTTCGTGCTTTTGCAACGCCGCCAGTTCCACTACCAGCCGCTGCTTTTCTCTGCTCGGAACTATGATTTCCAGACTCTCCAACGTAGGTTTACGCACCAGCGGCGTGGCACTGCCCACCTGAGACGCCTTGACCGTAGCCACGATGCTCGGATGATTCAAGTACCAGCACAAATACTCCGGAGTCACCAAATCGGACTTCAGGCGCATGGAATACAATGTTGTCGAAGGCACTGCCGGGAAATCCCATTCAAACAGTTTGCACAAATATGTAGTTCCCTTGCCGGCAAACAAGACATCTCCCCTCTTCAGCAAATAACCATCCGTCTTTTTCGTGCGTTCTGTGCGCGAAGACACAGTCTCTGGCGAAGGCACTAACAAATCCTTGACTTGTAGGCAAGCAACCTCGCCATTAGGTATATCTTTCGCATAGATGCCTGAAAAAATATCAGCAATCTCTTTTAGCTTCATTTTTTTCAACTTTTATTCTTGGTAAACTCAATACTCAACGATGCAAATATATGCGACTATTTTCAAAAAGAAAAAGAATTCTACAAAAAAATCTTCGTATTTAACATACTAAACTAAAATCATCTACATTTCAAGACATTGCAAAAACAAAAAACCGTCCTGCACAAACTTGTGCAAAACGGCTATGCATCCTCATTCTATATCGTTTACTGAAACAACGCGTCTATAGGGTCGCTGGATTCCGCAGCCTGCTGCTTCCTCTTTTCCTCAAGCTTGCCGCCGCTCTGCGATACGATTTTTATCAGATTGTCGATTTCCCCGATTGAGCTGAACACGATTTTGAAACGTCCGCCAGAGCGCCGTCCGTCAGCCACATACTTTGTCGTTGTCATTTTGATCTTGGTGTGGCCGTTTATGTCAACATAGAACCATGTGTCCAGCTGCACGTTAGTGACCTTATAATACTGCCCCTTGCTTCTGTAAAACGCGCATCCTGTGTACTTGAACGCCAGCTCCTTGTAGAAGTTCTTCACGTCATGCTCCTTGGCTACTCTGTTCCACTGCGAATATTTATTTCTGACATTCCTCAGAAAATTCGTGAACTTGGCGATGTCCTTATACTCTACCAGAATGCCTATCTCGTCGGACATGTCCACGAACATCGGTTCGCCGCAGATGTAAAGGTTGTAGGCTCCGCCATTGTCCTCGGCGCCCACCAGATACGACTTGCCGAACGCCGACATCTTGTATGACCATTTCAGTTTCACCTTAGGACCGGTATTCTGTCCTATCGCATAAGTCACACACAGAAATAAAAATAGAATGCTGTACAGTTTTCTCATAAGCTCCACAAATATACATCTTTTTTAATAAATATGTTATTAAATGAAAAACAAGACTCCGCCGAGGAAACTTGTCACGGTGCCAACCACCTGAAGCGCAGAGACTTTTTCTTTCTTGATGAGAACCGAAGGCACGATGATGAATATCGGCACTAACGCCATGAGCGACGCCGCGATGCCTGTAGATGCGTGCCCTATTGCATAGAGAGAGAGCGAAATACCGAGGAACGGACCGCAGACACTGCCCAAGAATGTGTTTCTCATGTTGCTCTTGTCATTGGCCTTGCGCAAAGTCGATTTCCATGTCCTGCGGAATGTTATGAGCAACGCGAAACACGCCAAAGCGACAATGGCTCTTATCTGCGAGCCGGAGAAGACATCGTAGTCGCCTATTCCTTTCTTTGTGAATATGTATCCGGCAGCCTGCGCCAGCATAGCGCACAGAGCCAGCACGAAGCCCTTGACAGGCACGTTAAGCCTTATCTTCTCGCCTTGCTTGCCGAGCATCGCCATCAGCACACCTGCCGTGACTATCATGATGCCGCACCACTCCTTGCCGTCGAGGTGCTCGCCGAGAGCCGCCATTCCGAATATGGCTGTCATCACTGGCGACATGGAAAGCACAAGCTGCGACGTCCTCGCACCTATCATGGCGTAGGACTTGAACAGGCACAAGTCACCCAGAAAAAGCCCTACGAATCCCGACAGCGAGAGCCACAGCAGCTGCTGTTCGCCGGCATCAAACGGCAGGAACAGCCCTTTCGTGACTGTGGTCAAACACCCTATCAGAATGATGGTTATTATAAGCCTGATGAAGTTCAAAGCTACGCTTCCCATTCGCTTGGAAGCGGTCTCGAAGAACACCGCGCTGGCTGTCCATAGCACAGACACCACCAACGCCACTATCTCACCTGTGTATTGCATTTTCCTTTGTCCTTATGCGCACGAATCTTAGTCCAGCTGGGCCTTCAGTTGCTCGGTCTCCTCGCCGAGTATCTCCCACTCGTACATTTTCTGCTCCAGTTCGTGCTTCTTCGCTTCGTATTTCTGGAAAAGCGTGCCGTCCGCCACATTCTCTGGCTTCTGGAGCATCTCCTCCATTTCGGCTATCTCTGCCTCGATTTTCTCCACAGCCTTCTCGGCTTCCTCCATGCTGCGCTCTGCCTTTCTTATCTTTCTGTTCAGCTCTTTGCGCGCCTCGTAGCTTATCTGGTTGCTGCTGCGCTCCTCTGCCACAGGCTCTGTCGCCTTGACCTCCTTCTCCGCTGCCGTCTTGTTCAACTCTGCCAAGCTGTCTATCTGCTTCTTGCGCAGGAAGTCGTAGATGCCGCCGAGGTGCTCGCGCACTTTCTTGTTGCTGAATTCATACACTTTGTCCACAAGTCCGTCCAGGAAATCACGGTCATGGCTCACGATTATCGCTGTGCCGTCGAAGTCCTTTATGGCTTGCTTCAGCACCTCCTTGCTCGGTATGTCGAGATGGTTGGTAGGCTCGTCAAGTATGAGCAGGTTGACTGGCTCGAGCAGCAGCTTTATCATCGCGAGTCGGCTTCTCTCGCCGCCGGACAGCACCTTCACCTTCTTGTCGGAAGCCTCGCCGCCGAACATGAATGCTCCGAGTATGTCGCGTATCTTCGTTCTTATGTCACCCACAGCGACACGGTCGATAGTGTCGAACACCGTCACCTCGCCGTCGAGCAGACTCGCCTGATTCTGTGCGAAATAGCCTATCTGTACGTTGTGTCCGAGTTTCAGTTTGCCTGTGTAGTCGCTTATCTCGCCCATGATGCACTTCACGAGCGTGGACTTACCCTCGCCGTTCTTGCCCACGAAAGCCACTTTCTCGCCGCGGTTTATTATAAGACCTATGTCCTGAAGTATCGTTTTGTCGTCATATTTCTTAGTTAAGCCTTCCACCTCCACAGGTATTTGTCCCGAGCGTGGAGCTGGCGGAAATCTGAGGTTCAGGTGTGATGTGTCTTCCATATCCACCTCCAGCCTCTCTATCTTCGCCAGCTGCTTTATGCGACTCTGCACCTGCACGGCTTTCGTCGCCTTGTACCTGAACTTTTCTATGAAATCCTCTGTGTCCTCGATCATCTTCTTCTGGTTCTCGTAGGCGCGTATCTGCTGCTCACGCCTCTCCTTGCGAAGTTCCAGGTACTTGTCGTAAGGCACCTTGTAGTCGTATATCTTGCCGAGCGATATTTCTATCGTGCGGTTGGTCACATGATTTATGAACGCCTTGTCGTGGCTCACGAGTATCACCGCCGCCGATGTTGTCGAGAGGAAGTTCTCGAACCATTGTATGGACTCAATGTCGAGGTGGTTGGTAGGCTCGTCGAGCAGCAGCACGTCAGGCTTGCTGAGCAGGATCTTGGCTATCTCGATTCTCATTCTCCAGCCGCCGCTGAACTCTGTCGTCTGGCGGTCGAAGTCCTCGCGTGTGAATCCCAGTCCCATGAGTGTCTTCTCCAGCTCTGCCTCATAGTCCGCGCCGCCCATCATGTTCAGCTTTTCACTCTCGTGAGTGAGCGTGTCTATCAGGTCCATGTAGTCCTTGCTCTCGTAGTCGGTACGCTCGCTCATCTCCGTTGTCAGGCGGTCTATGAGTTTCTGCTGCTGCTTTATGCCGTCGAATGCCTTTTCCGCCTCTTCGCGCACGGTCACGCCGTCGTTGTAGAGCATGTGCTGCGGCAGATAGCCTATCACTACGCCCTTGGGCACAGATAAACGTCCGGATGTGGGCTGCTGCAGTCCTGCGAATATCTTGAGCATGGTGCTCTTGCCGGCTCCGTTCTTGCCCACCAAGGCTATTTTGTCTTTTGGATTTACTTGAAATGAAATATTGTCAAACAGTGGTTTCGCGCTGAACTCCACCGACAACTGCTCTACCGAAATCATCTTGAAAATCTGTGTTTTTTATTAAGACTGCAAAGATAAAAAAACGCGTGCCATTTTTCAATAGCACGCGTTGTGACTTATTCTGTTTACCTTCCTTTAGAACAAAGGTATTCCCGCTTCTTCACATTCCTTTATCTGGTCATCCGGCCAAATGCTTGACTGCACCTCGCCGATATGCGCCTTCTTCAGCATGAACATGCAGAGTCTGGACTGTCCTATTCCGCCGCCGATTGAGAGTGGCAGCTCGCCGTTGATGAGCTTCTTGTGGAAAAGAAGGTTCAGACGGTCCTCGCTGTTAGTCAGCTTCAGCTGATTAAGCAGCGCCTCTTTGTCCACTCTTATTCCCATTGATGAAATCTCGAAAGATCTGTTCAGCACTGGGTTCCAGAGCAGAATGTCGCCGTTCAGTCCGAAGAATCCCTCTTCGTTCGGCGTGCTCCAGTCGTCATAGTCGGGAGCTCGTCCGTCGTGCTTCTCGCCGTTGCTCAGCTTGCCGCCGATGCCCATGATGAACACAGCGCCGTATTTCTTAGCTATGGCGTTCTCACGTCCCTTGTCGTCGAGGTCAGGATACATCTGCAGCAGTTCCTCTGCGCTGATGAATGTTATGTGGTCTGGCAATGTCAGCTCCAGCACAGGGAAAATCTCCGAGATATAGAACTCTGTGCGCAGCATAGCGTTGTAGATGCGCTCCACGATGTCCTTCAGAAACGCGATTGTACGCTGCTCCTTGGTTATGACTCTCTCCCAGTCCCACTGGTCCACGTAAAGCGAGTGGATATTGTCCAGAGTCTCGTCGGAGCGTATGGCGTTCATATCAGTGTAGATGCCGTGACCTGGAGTGATGTTCAGGTCGGCAAGCGTCATTCTCTTCCACTTTGCAAGCGAGTGCACCACTTCTGCCTTCTTATCGCCGAGGTCAAGTATAGGGAAGCTGACCGCTCTCTCCACGCCGTTCAGGTCGTCGTTTATACCCGTTCCCTTGAGTACGAAAAGAGGCGCTGTCACTCTCGTAAGCTTAAGTTCTGCCGCCAGGTTCTCCTGGAAGTAGTCCTTTATCAGCTTGATGCACCTTTCTGTCTGTTTTTTGTTCAATAAGGCCTTATAACCTTTTGGAACATACAAATTGCTCATTTATTTCGCGTCTTGTGATTAAAAACGGAACAAATATAGGACATATTTATTTATGAATGAAATAATCAGTCTCGGTTTTTGTCATTTTGAATAAAAATATTTTTCCTTGATGACATTTTGCTATAAAACACACCGCTATAATATTATTTTTGTTATATAGCAACGATTTATTCATGTCCACATCAGAGACGTTACATATTCTCAAACAGATTCACCTCTTCTTTGCCCCACCTGACAGCATCCATTGCTATATCCTTGACAAACAAGCTTGAGAAATTGCCGACAGGGTTAGCCGCAACCTTTTCAATGAGGTTCTTCGCTGTGTTCTCGCCTACTCTATAAGTATAAGACACAAGAGCGTCAAACTTTCCCTGGCTGATTTCCATTCCGTTTAGAATCTTGTTTGCAAAATCCTCAGACTTAACAAGTTTCGCTCCATTCAATTCCGCATAGCGAGCTATCATCTCCTCGCATCTTTTTGATACCTTCATAATAATTTCATTAAAGTGATTGACTTCCGACAGCAAATTTAGCCATAAATGCCCCATCTCGTGCACCATCGTGTTCGCGTTCAGCACCTCGTCGTTCAGGTAGATGTGGCGAGCAACTACATTGCCCTCGGCATCCCTCTCTATCTCGCACCAGCCGTACACTGTGCCGTCAGAGCCTTCCATCAGCTGAACGCCAGAAAGGTCTAATCCTTCGTTTTCTCCCTTTGTTTCTCTGCCTCCTTTATTTTCTTTGCCATATTCACTACTTCCGTTGTGCCGGGTTTCCGTTCGTTCTCCTCCTCCTGTAGCATCCATGACAACATTAGCGCCAGAGACCATTTTGAGTTCAGCAGCAACGTCAATGCCAGACAGGATTTCTGGTCTAATCCCAAGATTCTGCAACACCTCGCGAATGCGCTCCTCAGAGTGTCCATAGTCACTTGAGATTCTTTCAAGTATTCGTCTAATGTCATTCTTTGTGATTTTATCAATATTGAACTTTCCTGTGATTCCATAACCAGCAATACATTCGTCTTTTTCTTCTCTACTTAGATTGTCGTAAATCTCCTCAAAGGACTTATTATCTGTATGGTCAATAAGGTAAATCACTTTATGACCATTCTCCCTTACTGTTATAACATCAGTGCCGTCAAAGCCTTCCATCAGCTGAACGCCAGGTCTAATCCTTCGTTCTCTCGCTTATCTGTTCCGCTGCTTCTATCACTTCCTCTTCTGTTGGATTTATTTTGTGGTTTTTGGCTATCCAATAAACCATTTTTTCCTTCTGCTTTTCTGTTTTCAGAAGCGACAGCACTATCATCGCCGTTTCTTTCCTCATCTGTAAATCTGGTGCCGCTAAGCACTGTATCAAGATTTCTTCCGTTTCTGACATATTCTTCGTATTTATTTTTTTGTTCTTCGCTTAATTCGCTTGTGTCGTATTTATCCCAAACTTCAAAGCCATCTCCACCTGTAGCGACATTATAACTATAATGCTTTAATGACGTTTTGAGTTTGTAAATGTAGCCATTTTCTTTGTTTGAGAAATAAACCCAGCCTGATGTATCAGCATTATTTGGTAACGATTCCAGATATGCCCTAATCGCATCCTTTTCTTCTTCGGTCAACGAAGTATTTGTTAGCCTCCGACCTCTCTGACTCGCCATCATCCTCGCTTCTCCTCTCTGCTCCAGAAGTTCCTTAGCCGCCTGAGCCTTTTTCTGTCTTTTTTCATTTGCCCATCGTTGCAATAATGACAACTTTATTCTATCTTTGTGTCGTTTTTTCAACAAGGACTCGTAGTTCAATGGATAGAATTTCAGATTCCGGTTCTGACGATGCGAGTTCGATTCTCGCCGAGTTCACAATACGGCTTGTAAAATATTGAAATACGCCAATTTAGCTCAGTCGGTAGAGCAACTCATTCGTAATGAGTAGGTCTGGAGTTCGAATCTCCAAATTGGCTCTAAAATGATTTATAAGAAGCTCAATCACAAACGCAATGATTGGGCTTTTTTAATAATGAAGACAAACATGAAGAAGAACCTCGCCTTCATACTCGTGTCGTTATTCACGCTCAGCCTGGTGTCATGCATGGATGAGAAATTCTCGTCATCCCCTTCCGACAACATCAGCATACAGACCGACACTGTCGATTACAACACGATTTTCACCACCATCAAGCAGCCAACGAGCGTCATAAAAATCTACAACAGAAACAAGACAGCGCTGACAATCTCATACATCAAAGTGGCTGGCGGAGAGGCTTCGCCTTTCAAGATGACCGTGAACGGACAGAAAGGACAGACATTCAGCAATATAGACATATTCTCGAAGGACAGCATATACGTCTTCATTGACATGACACTGCCCGAGAACGGCAAGAACACGCCTGTAGTCGTGTCGGACAGCCTCCTGATAATGTGCAACGGCATAGAAAAGAAAGTCATACTCACAGGAAGCGGACAGGACGTGACAATACTGAAAAACGACACAGTGGAAACCAACCTGACTCTCACTGCCGACAAGCCTTACCTAGTGTTCGGCGACCTCGTGGTGGCTGAGAACGCGACTCTTAGCATTGACCCGGGCGCGACACTCTACTTCCACAACAACTCCGGAATGAAAGTGCACGGAACGCTCAGCGCCAAAGGCACAGCCGACAAATTCATCGTGATGAGGGGCGACAGAACCGACGACATATTCACAAATGTGCCGTACGACTCCGTGAGCAACCAGTGGAACGGCATCGAATTCATATCAAAGAACACGAACGAACTGGAGTTTGTGGAGATGAGAAGCGGCAGACACGCCATAGACCTGTGGAACGACACGCTGAACCAGAAAATCGTCATAAACAACTGCGTGATACGCAACTTCGGTGGATACAGCATAGCCGCCAAGAACTCAGACGTAAAAATAGCCAACTCCATAATCGCCAACAGCGGAATAAACGCAATAAGAATAAGCGGCGGAAAACTGAAAGCTACGCACTGCACCATCGCCTCATACGCAAGAAAGCGGAGCGGCTCGGCTGTCAGAATCGACAACAGCGACGAAGACGTGGCAACGACCGTGACTTCAGCTTTCGATAACTGCATAATAGCCGGCACCTACTCTTCGGAGCTTGCGCTTAACGATTTCTACAAAGCAAACGTTGTAAACGAGAATTTCAACGTAATATTCAAAAACTGCCTCATTTGCAATGCGAATACAGGTGTGCCGTATTTCATAAGTTGTGTATTCGCAAAAACAAACAGCAAGATTTTCACCGACACAGAGAGATACCCCTACGACTTCACTTTAACCGACGATTCCCCTGCCCTGAACATGGCTGACGCCGACATCGCGCAAACGCTCCCTAACGACATCTACGGACAGGACAGACTTGCTGACGGACAGCCTGACGCCGGAGCCATAGAAAAGACTACAGAATGACACACCTGCACACCATAAAGACAAGCCTGATGCTGGCATTGCAAATATCAATGCTGTGCT
This sequence comes from Paludibacteraceae bacterium, assembly GCA_017937025.1. Taxonomy (GTDB): domain Bacteria; phylum Bacteroidota; class Bacteroidia; order Bacteroidales; family Paludibacteraceae; genus UBA4363. The sequence continues at coordinate 28,605 of JAGBEJ010000002.1, forward strand.
GCTGCACGAACACAGCCCAGGCCGATGACAAGAAGAACCTAATAGACTCTGTTGTGGGAGAGGAAATCAAAGCCACCGACAGCGGCAAAGTCAAACGCATCGTAAGTTACAATGTCGAGAACCTATTCGACACAAAGGACGACCCCGACAAACTCGACGACGACTTCACGCCATTCGGCTCATACCACTGGACACGCGAGAAATACGAGAGGAAGCAGCAGCGCATATCGAAGGTCATAGCCACGATAGGCGAAGGCAATCCGCCGATGCTTGTGGCGATGATGGAGGTGGAGAACGACTATGTGCTGAAAGGACTCACCGAATACTCGCCGCTCAAAAACCTAAGATACAAGTACATACACAAGGAGTCGCCAGACGCGAGAGGTATTGATGTCGCACTGCTCTATCAGCCTAAGGAGTTTGAGCCAATAAGGACCGACTTCATAAACGTCTCGTCCGAACAATTCAAGACACGCGACATCCTATATGTGAAAGGACGGCTCGAGAACAATACAATAGTCAACGTATTCGTCGTGCACTTCCCTTCGCGCAGAGGCGGACAGGAAGTATCGGAATGGAAGCGCATGAAAGTCGCCGAGATTCTCCGCAGCGAAGTTGACAAGCTCTTCGAGGAGGATGCGAAAGCCAACATTATAATAATGGGCGACTTCAACGACTACCCAGACAACCGAAGCGTGAAGGACGTGCTCAAAGCCTCGAAGCCTGGCAAAGAGATAAGAAGCGACGCCTTGTACAACCTCTTCGCCAAGACCCAGGAGGAAGGCAAAGAAGGCTCGCACAAGCAAGGCAAAGAATGGGGAATGCTTGACCAGATTATCGTGAGCGGCTCGCTGTTAGACAAAAACGCCACTACACACGCAAACAAGAACTCGGGAAACATCTTCAAGCGCGACTTCCTGCTGTTTGAGTCAAGCCAAGGCGTAAAGCCAAACAGAATGTACAACGGATTCAAGTACAACGAGTCCGGATACAGCGACCATCTGCCTGTTTTTTTCGACATTATTGAGAAATAATCTACTTCTTATTACATTTGCATATTCTTTAATACAATAAAAACGAATGGGAAACATTTCTATCGAAGGTGACGACGAAACCGTGCTTTACATTTTAGAGAATCTCTCTGACGACGAGAAAGAGCGCATAACAAAGCAGGCTGTGGAAAAAACGCTCGACTGCATGTGCGACTACTATTATGAAAGCGAAATCATCGCCGACAACGGAAAAGAGGAAGTCGAGATAGACGAGGACCAGCTTATGGACTATCTCCTGAAACACGTCAACTCCGACGGTGTCAATCTCGACGAAAGCGACATACAACGCATTCTCGACCTCGAATTCGATTACGGACAATCCATCGGAATGTATAAATGAAAACAGCCGTCGTTATTCTGAACTATAACGGAGCTGCCTTGATGGAAGAGTTCCTGCCTTCAGTCATACACAGCGTGAACGGCATGGACGCCGAGGTTATTGTCGCCGACAATGCGTCAACCGACAACTCGCTCGAATTCCTCAAGACCAACCATCCGAAGGTCCGCACCATAGTCCTGGACAAGAACTACGGATTCGCCGAAGGCTACAACAGAGCCCTGGCGCAGATAGACGCGGAATACTTCGTTCTGCTGAATTCCGATGTTGACGTGGATGCCGAGTGGCTTAAGCCGCTGGAGTTCTTCATGGACAACAATCCCGACGTGGCGGCATGCCAGCCTAAAATCCTGTCGCAGAAGAACGACAACTACTTCGAGTACGCAGGCGCTGCCGGAGGATACATCGACAAATACGGCTACCCTTTCTGCCGCGGACGCTTGTTCAACGATGTAGAGCCGGACGTCGGACAGTACGACGAGCAGAAGGATATTTTCTGGTCATCAGGCGCATGTCTGTTCATCAGAAAAAAGGACTACGAGGACGTAGGCGGACTGGACGGCGACTTCTTCGCCCACATGGAGGAGATAGATCTGTGCTGGCGACTGAAGAACCGCGGACGCAGAATCGTCTGCATTCCGTCGAGCGTCGTTTATCATGTAGGAGGCGGCACTCTGGCGCAAGGCAATCCGAGAAAGACGTTCCTCAACTTCCGCAACAACCTGCTGATGCTCTACAAGAACCTGCCAAGCTCACGTGTCAACCGAATCCTGTTCATAAGAATGGTGTTTGACGGATTAGCAGCCTTGTCGATGCTTGCTAAGGGCGATGTAAAGAACTTCAAGAGCGTGTTTAAGGCGCACAAGGACTTCAGGGCGCTGAAGAAGAAGTTCGCCGCCAAGCGTGAGAAGGAAGAACCGTTCGCCGACTCCCATGAGCACATCGACGAGATGTACCGCCGCTCTATCGTAGTGGCGTATTATCTCCGCGGAATAAGAAAATTCAGAAATCTCAATTGGAAGTAAATCAAACGGCACTAAAACAAAAAAGGAATGACTGAAAAGCCATTCCTTTTTTATTTATCATAATTGCCTGTTATTGCTTAGAAGCCTCACGCGCTCTCGCTCTCTTGGCTGCTGCGCCTTCCTTGGCGTGGATTTTTTTCTCCCACTCCCAAGCCGACTTCAGCGTGTCCTCCATAGAAGTCTCCGCCTTCCATCCGAGCACCTTGTTCGCCTTGGTTGGGTCTGCCCAAACCTTCACGATGTCACCGTCACGGCGGCCGACAATCTCGTAAGGCAGTTCAACACCAGTGGCTTTCTGGAAGAGGTTCACCAGTTCAAGAACTGACATCCCCTTTCCTGTGCCTATGTTGAAATACTCGATGTCCTCGTCAAGCTTCTTGTTCAGCATTCTGTTCACAGCTATGACGTGAGCCTTGGCAAGGTCAACCACATTAATATAGTCGCGGATGCAGCTTCCGTCTGGCGTGTCGTAGTCGTCGCCGTAAACCATGAGCTTCTCTCTCAGTCCGATGGCTGTCTGGGTGATGTATGGCACCAGGTTGTTAGGCACGCCGATAGGCAGCTCGCCTATCTCTGCCGAAGGATGCGCGCCTATAGGATTGAAGTATCTAAGCACGATGCTCTTTATCTTGCTTTCGCCCGAGTGCACAAGGTCTCTGATTATCTCCTCGCAAATCTGCTTTGTGTTGCCGTATGGCGATGTGGCAGGCTTGGTTGGCGCATTCTCGTTCACAGGAAGTACGTCAGGCTGTCCGTAAACTGTGCAGCTCGACGAGAATACGATGTTCTCAACTCCATGCAGCGGCATCAGCTCAAGGATGTTCATCAGTCCGTTCACATTGTTGCGGTAATAGTGGATAGGCTTCTTTACACTCTCGCCAACCGCCTTGCTGGCTGCGAAATGTATGATTGCCGATATGTTGCCGTAGCTTGCGAACATACGGTCCATTGACACATAGTCGAGGCAGTCGATGTTCTCGAAGTGAGGCTTCACGCCTGTTATTCTTTCGATTCTGGTCACAGACTCAATAGTCGAGTTCGAAAGATTGTCGAGTATAATCACCTCATATCCTGCGTTCTGCAACTCGACGACTGTGTGCGAGCCTATATATCCGGTTCCGCCCGTCACCAATACTTTTTCCATATCTATTTGTTTGTTTTTCTGTTTAGTTGAATTCCGCTCTTACTTCTTCCACAGGTTCTTTGGATATACGCCCTTCTTCACAAGTTCGTTGAGACGAAGCACTACCATCTGCTTGTCCTCTGCGTATGTAACTCCAATCCATTTGCTTGGGGTGTCGAGCACCTTGACTGTCGCCTTCTTTGTGTTTATGAGTTCATCGACAGCCGATGGTATGTAGAACTCAGCCTTCAGGCTATCTGCATTGGCATCAAGGAAAGTTCTGAATATCTCAAATGAATAGTCGAAATAGTCGGTTGTGAATCCCCACATGTTCATTGACACGAGCGTGCCTTCCTTTATCTCATGCTCCACTCCGCTGCCGTCCTTATATAATATGGCGCCTTCCTGTCTCTCTATCTTCTCGCACTCGGTTATCGACACCAGATTGCCGTCGGCATCGGTCTCGCACACGCCACGGTTCACTGAGCCGCTCTCCGAAAGAGTGTTCTCGATTCTGTAGCCCACCATGCAGTACTCGCCTTTCTTGCTTTCAGCCTCTTTGAGCCATGCCGCCAGAATGTCGAAAGACTCTGGTCCGTAGAAATCGTCTGAGTTGATGACTGCGAAAGGCTCGTTTATCACGTCAGCGCCCATGAGTATGGCGTGGTTTGTGCCCCATGGCCTTTCGCGCTTAGGATTAGCGACATATCCGTCAGGCAGATTCTCAATCTCCTGATAAACAACGACAGTCTCTATCAATCCCTGGTATTTCTTCAGGACTATGTCGCGGAAATCCTTGTCGAAGTCATGTCTTATGACAAAGACAATCTTTCCAAATCCTGCTCTGATTGCGTCATACACAGAGTAGTCCATAATGGTCTCGCCGTTAGGGCCGACTCCGTCCAATTGCTTCAATCCTCCGTAGCGGCTTCCCATGCCTGCCGCCAATACAAATAATGTAGGTTTCATCATAAATTACTTATTTCCGCAAAAATACGAAAACCGACTCATTCTGCCTATTTTTTATATGACAAAAAACCTTTAACCTGCCACATCAAGTTAACATTCAGGATTTTCAAGAATTGTTTTTCTCCGTTTGATTAAAAATCGGCTGAAAACGGCTCTCTTTTTAAGTTTTTATTAGTAACTTTATAACGCTGATTTAACGTGATATTCACTAAAACACAATAAAAATATGGAAAACAACGAATTATTACAGCAAGTTACAAATAAGGCACAGGCCTGGCTTGATGGCAAATATGACGACGCCACAAAAGCCGAAGTGAAGAGAATGATGGACGCTGACGACAAGACTGAGCTCATCGAGGCTTTCTACAAGGACCTCGAGTTCGGCACTGGCGGTCTGCGCGGCATCATGGGCGTGGGAACAAACAGAATGAACATCTACACTGTGGGCGCTGCCACACAGGGTCTTGCGAACTACCTGAAGAAGGAATTCGCCAACGAGCCTAAAATCAGCGTTGTCATCGGTCACGACTGCCGTAACCACAGCCGCGAGTTCGCCGAAATCTCCGCTAACATCTTCTCTGCAAACGGCATACAGGTCTATCTCTTCGACGCGCTGCGCCCTACTCCTGAAATCTCGTTCGCCATCAGAGAGCTGAAGGCTCAGAGCGGTATCATCCTCACTGCCAGCCACAACCCTAAGGAATACAACGGATACAAGGCTTACTGGAATGACGGAGCGCAGCTCGTGCCTCCACACGACGAGAACGTAATCGTCGAAGTCAACAAGATTAAGGGCGCAGAGGACATAAAGTTCGAAGGCGACAAGTCGCTGATAAAGATTATCGGCAAGGACATCGACGACAGAATGATTGAGGAAATCAAGAAGCTCTCGCTATCACCTGAGTCTGTTAAGCGCAACTCTGACATGAAGATCGTTTACACCCCTATTCACGGAACTGGAATCAAGCTCATCCCAAGAGCCTTGAAGGAGTACGGCTTCACAAACATTATAAATGTGCCTGAGCAGGACGTTATCTCCGGCGACTTCCCTACAGTCGTTTCCCCTAACCCAGAAGAGCCTGCTGCCATGGCTTTGGCAGTGAAGAAGGCCGAGGAAGTGGGCGCCGACATGGTGATGGCTTCAGACCCTGACGCCGACCGCGAGGGAATCGCTGTGCGCGACGACTCCGGCAAATTCATCCTGCTGACAGGAAACCAGACCGGCTCAATGCTGACCTACTACCTGGCTCACCGCTGGAAGGAGCTCGGCAAGCTGAAGGGCAACGAGTACATGGTGAAGACCATCGTGACAACAGAGACATTCAAGCGCATTGCCGACCACTACGGCATCGAAATCTACGACGTTTACACTGGATTCAAGTGGATCGCTGCCGTGATGCGTGAGAACGAGGGCAAGAAGACATATATCGGCGGCGGCGAAGAGAGCTACGGCTACCTGCCTGAGGTGTTCGTTCGCGACAAGGACGCCGTTTCATCGCTCGCACTGATAGCCGAGATGGCTGCATGGGCTAAGGACAACGGAATGTCTGTCTATGACCTGCTCAAGAAGGTTTACGCCGAGTTCGGATACTCTAAGGAGAAGGGAGTTTCACTTGTGAAGAAAGGCAAGGCTGGAGCCGACGAAATCAAGCAGATGATGGCTGACTACCGCTCCAACACTCCTAAGGAGATTGCAGGCTCGCCTGTGGTGCTCTACAAGGACTACGCTTCGCTCGTGCAGAGAGAAAACGGCAAGGAGACCAAGATAACCGGAATGCCTACGACTTCCGACGTGATACAACTCTTCACCGAGGACGGCACAAAGATCTCCATCCGTCCTTCGGGAACAGAGCCTAAGATCAAATACTACATCGAGGTGCGCTCCGACATGAAGTCTGTGGCAGACTACGACAAAGCCACTGCCGCTGCCGAAGCAAAAATCGACGCAGTGCGCAAATCGCTTGGAATCTAATCCACAAAGCATAGCAAAAGAAAAATCCCGGCTCAAATGAGTCGGGATTTTTTATTTCAAACTGCCGTCAGAAAACGCCGACGGACATGTTGTGCCGTTTTTAGAATGGCAGGTCGTCGGTGCTGTCTTCTGTGCTGGCTGCCGCTGCTGGCTGTGCGCCTTGTGGAGGGTTGACTGCCGCCTGTGGCTGAACTGTAGCCGCTGCTGGAGCAGGTGCCGCCATAGGAGCCTCTACGGTTGTGGCTGGACCGACTCTCCATGCGTCGATGCTCGAGAACCAGCGGCCGTTTGACTCGCGGCTCTGGAGGTCGAACGACACGTTGATGAGCGTGTTAGGCTGATACTGGTCAACGATGCCCACTCTATTGTCGCCGAAGAGCGTGAAACATATCTTTCTTGGATATTGGCTATTATCAATAGTCTCTGTCAGAAACTCCTGTTTCTGCCAGCTTTTGCTTCCATCTCTGCTTGTGATTGTCTGAACAGGGAACACCTGAATCAGTTTTACGTTTATGTCCATTTTTTCTCTTTAAATTAAAAAATCAGTCGTTTTAATAGATGCAAATATAATTCTTTTTCTTGTTTATGTGACATCACAAATCATTCAAAAGAACATTCTGTGGAATTTGTTGCTATTTGTCTGATTTCTCGCAAAGCGACTCATAAATCTCGGCACACTGAGCAGCGCCGAAGCCAACCAACCCGAAAATCGTAGAGGCGAATAATCATTCGCCCCTACAAAACGCACAAAATCAATCATTCCGTACAGACCTCACGCGCTCCGTCTTTACTACGCACACAAAGAATGAAAAAAACGGTGCATCGGCACTTCGGCTACGCTCAATGACCGAATGCTCTACCACAAACAAAAGAATCCGCCATCTCTGGCGGATTCTCAAAACCATACTTTTTATCCCAAACGGCGCGAACCGAGTGAATTATTCAACATTGATATTCAGTCCTATCTTCACTCCTGCCGACAGAGTATTGACAGAACCTCTGCCGTCTGTACCCAATATTCCTCTGTAAACGCCCTTTTCTTTGTCACCACCGATGTCAATGAATCCGAAGTTGGCATAACCGCCCATATAAAGTCCAAGCATGTCAGTCAGCTTATATGTCGCGCCCAAGTCCACAAAAAGTCCAACATTAAAGGCACTGAAATCAACATCCGACTCACCGTCTGCATTCTTTGACAGTAAGCCGTGCTGTGGCAAATTCTTGTATTCCACTCCTGTCGCATCGTAATAGGCTGTTGTCTCTATCGTTCCATCGGTATATTCATATTTTCCGGACACAGGAAAACCGAACTTGAATCCTCCGCCGCACTGGAACGCCCAGCCCTTTTTGTCTGCGGTCTTGTAATATGCCCCTATCGGCACTTCTATCTGATACATGCCCTGCTTTTCCTTCACTCCGTTGTAGTATGTCCTCATCTCGTAGTTCATGCTGTTCTCGGAGTCATACATCGCCATTGCGTCCATCTTGGTGTACTTGGATTGCGCCGTGTAGTACGCCACACCGATGCCAGCCCCGATTCCTACTCCGTTCTTGAAAAAATACTTGTAACCCACCTCGGCATTCCATCCAGCCCCGGGTGTCTGGTCGCCGTTCGCTGGATTGTACTGCAGGCTCTGCAGTCCGCCGCCTGCCGCGATGTCTATCCTTGAATACCCTTTTCTTTTTGTCTGCGTAGTATCCGCGTTCTCACCTGACACATTCTGCCCTGCCGCGTTCAATGCGGCTACAGCCATCATGACTGCTACTATTATCTTCTTCATTTCTTATAAATGTTTATTTATTACTTCTTTATCAATCTCGCAGTGTCGTCGCCTGCAATCACTGTATATGCGCCAGCCGTCATTCCGCTTGTCACGACTGTAGCTCTGCCGTCTGTTGCTGCCTTGGTCTTCTTCACCAGCACGCCATTCATGTCAACTATTCTTATCTCGCTTCCTTCCTCAAAATCTCCCTCTATCGTCACATTGTCTGTCGCTGGATTTGGATAAACCCTCAATGCCGCAGAACTTCTCTTCTCGCTCATTGTCACGGTGTTTGAACAAACTTTGCTGCCGTCTCTCTTTGTCACCTGGAGCGTGTATTCGCCGGTCAGTCCTCCTGCCTCGCTCACATACGCCTTGTTGCTGACAAATTCGCCGTTTCTGTACCATTCATACTGTATGAACTCCTTGTTCGGGTCAACAACGGTAAGCACATCGCCCCACATCTTCTTCACTATGTTCTGTCTTGGAGCGTCCACAACTGTCTCTTCTGACTCTTCGTAAATCTGTCCTTCGAATGCCACTGTCACAACTCTTTTCTTAGAGCCCTTCTCGTGGCATGTTGCAGCCTGTTCTACCACAACCGGCTTTGCCTCCACAGACTTGGTTTTGCCGTCTTCTGGGCAGTAGAAATACACAGTGACCTTTGTACTGTCCTCGTTCCACTCCAGCGCATTCAGCTTCCATGTTCTTTCGTATGCCTCAAACTCGGCTTTCAGGTTCATTCCGTTGGTTATAGTCACGGTTCTTGGGTTCTCGGTGTTGCCGTCGCTCCACTGTTTGAACTTGTAGCCATCCTTTGGTGTTGCGGTCAGTGTTACGGTCTTGCCGATGCCGGCCTCGCCGTCCACGCTCACGCTGCCTCCGTCTGGGTCAGCCGCGCCTATAGTGTAGCTTCCGGTTGGCGTTGACGGAGTCACGGCACTCTCGTCTTTTGCAAACTCTGCGACAAAAGCGCTGTCCTTCTTCACCTTTATCGTGCGGATTACAGCTGTGTTGCCGTCGTTCCATTTCACGAACTTGTAGCCGTTGTTTGCCGATGCCATTATGAACGCAGTGCTGCCGTATTCGTACTCTCCGCTGCCACTTGCACTTCCATAACTAACATTATTTGGAACCACATTTATTGTAAACACCAATATCTCAAACTCAGCCTTCAGGTTCATTCCGTCGGTTATAGTCACGGTTCTTGGGTTCTCGGTGTTGCCGTCGCTCCACTGTTTGAATCTGTAGCCATCCTTTGGCGTTGCGGTCAGTGTTACAGTCTTGCCGATGCCGGCCTCGCCGTCCACACTCACGCTGCCTCCGTCTGGGTCTGCCGCGCCTATCGTGTAGCTTCCGGTTGGCGTTGGTGGAGTCACGGCACTCTCGTCTTCGGCGAACTCTGCAACGAAAGAATAATCAGATTTGACTTTTAAAGTCCTTATTGATTCCGTATTTCCATCATTCCATTTTGAGAATTTGTAACCAGAAATAGGAGATGCGATTAAAATTGCTAGCTCTCCATATTCGTAATCTCCACTTCCGCTAACATTACCATAAGCATCATTATTTGAAGAAACAACAATTGTAAATATTTCAGATTCAAATATTGCCCTCAGATTCATATTCTCCTCAATTGTTACAACTCGTGGATTTTCTGTATTTCCATCATTCCATCTCGAAAACTTATAACCTTCAGCAGGAACTGCAGTAATTGTCACAGTTTTCCCAATTCCAGACTCTCCGTCTATACTTACTGTGCCTTTTGAAACATTCAAAGATTGAATTGTATAGCTACCATCATTCTCAGATACAGAATTATCATCTATAGCAAATTCAGCAATGAAAGCGCTATCTTGTTTTACGTTTATAGAACGCCATAGAGCCGTATTGCCATCATTCCAAGCCACAAATTTATATCCGGTGTTCGCTGTAGCTGTTATAAATGCTGTCGTACCATATTCGTAGTTTCCATTTCCATATGCAGTACCGTAAGTGTTATTATTTGCTGAAACTGTTATGTTATATACTATCGGCTCATATACAGCTCTAATATCAAGACCGTCTTCTATTGTAATTGTTCGAGGATTATCAGTATTTCCATCGCTCCATCTAACAAACTCATATCCTGGACTAGGATTTGGAGTAACTATAACTGTACTGCCAATTTCCTGCTCTCCTTCTATTTTCACATTGCCTTCAGTTTTGTCTTCCGAATCAATTGTAAAGTAATTCTCGGAGCAATTTTCATCAATTACATAACTATCAATGAATCGTGGCTTATAAAGTTTTTCACTTCCACATGGACAAATAATAGTAGTTATCGTTGGAAATGTTGAAGAGCATTTCCCAAAAACGCCAACATCCTCTGTACATTCAACCACATATTCCGAATGATAACGATAAATATCTTCATAATAATGAACACTCCCCTTTACATAGCTTGGAGAGATTGGAGGATATTTGTCTTTAAATTCAATTGAATACAAATTGTCGCAACCGTCAAACGCATGATGACATATTTTTTTCTTTCCCTTTCCAACTATTACCGTTTCAAGGCTAGTACAACCACTAAAAGAATAAGCACCTAAACCTAATACACTACTTGGAATATTTACATTCTTCATGCTAGTACATCCAGAAAAAGAACGATATCCAATCGCAGTAATATTATCTGGAATATCTACATTTTTCAAAGAAACACATGACATAAAAGTACTATCACCAATCGCAGATAATGTTTTAGGAATATTTATATCTTCCAATTTTATACAGTATTGAAAAGCACCATTTCCTATGCTGGTTACTCCATCAGGAATAGTTACGCTTGTCAGTCCGTCGCAACCTAAGAATGCATAACTTCCAATGCTTGTCACACCATTCGGAATGGTGACGCTTGTCAGTCCATCGCAACCTGAGAATGCATAACTTCCTATACTATCCATTTCTTTGCTTAAAAATACCAAACTAGAAAGATTTATACAGCCTCTAAATAAACCAGCTGGTAAACATTTTACATCCTCACCTATTTCAACATTGGAAATTTTTGATTCTACAGAAACACATGTATCTCGAATATAAAACGGACTATAATAACCAGATAGATTTATATATCTCGTCGTACTTTCACATTTATAGCTATAACCAGATGGGTTATCTACTATACAATTTACAGCATTCCATTTTACGTTTACTAATTCAGTACAATTAGTGAAAGCATCATGCTCAATTTTTGTTACTCCTTTATTTATTGTGATACTTGTCAATTTTTTCATTCCATAACACAAATAAGCAGGAATTATTTCTACATTATCTCCAAACTCAAAGTTCTTTATTGACGAAAGCGAGCTACTAAATGGAGATGATGAGAAATTTGAACATTTCTTTGACATCCACTTTACTTCAGTAATCTTTGAGCAACGAGAAAAAGCAGAACCACTTATGTCAGTTACACCATTTCCTATTGTCACACTTGTCAAACCACTGCAACCATAGAACGCAGAATTTCCTATGCTGGTAACTGCATCTGGTATTATCACACTCGTCAAACCACTACAATATTCAAACGCATTGTTTCCTATGCTGGTAACTGCATCTGGTATTGTCACACTTGTCAAGCCGCTGCAACCATAGAACGCATAATTTCCTATGCTGGTAACTCCATCACCTATAATTACATTTTTTATAGACGAGATATAACTTTTCCATGGCATATTTAAAGATTGCGAATTAGAAGATATTTTTATCCATTCATAATTTGACATATCGCCAGTTCCGGAGATTGTCAGGGTATTATCAGCCGTTGTGTACACCCAAGTAAGATTCGCTCCGCAAGTTCCGCTTGCGTCTGCTTTAGCCAACAGACATGTCGTAACTAAAGCAAGAAAAACTAATAATTTTCTCATACTATTTTGATTTTTAAGTTGTTCACTAATGGACATAAAAAAAGTGGACTTTAATGTCTACGCATCTCTGAGGTATTGGGGATAACCCATGCTGCAGTAAACAAGTAAAGCCCACATCTAACCGACGTGAGCATCAACTTTTACTCTTTGCAGCATTCTTCAAATTCCCCAATTTTCAGAGATGCAAGAATATAAGCTAACGCTTTATATTTTCTTATGTCTTAAGTATTTACTAAAGTTTCTGTTTCTTGTATTTTCTGTTTTTGTGTTAATACTATTGCAAATATAATTATTGACGTGTAAAATCAAAAAAAGATTATCCAAATTATACACGGTGGATTTTCTTTGCCGTTGCGCCAAGAATTAAGTATGTTTGCGGCGCACGAAAAGAGACGATTATGACAAGACAGATTGAATTTCAACTGGAAGCCAAAGGCAGAGGTTTCCACCTGATAACAAGCGAGATACTGCGCCACCTGCCGCAGCTGCCAGAGGCTGGGCTGCTGAACCTGTTTGTGAAGCACACGAGCTGCGCCCTGACCATAAACGAGAACGCCGACCCCGATGTGAGAACAGACATGGAGAAGATTTTCAACCGCCTCGTTCCTGAGAACCAGCCGTACTACAACCACGTGCTCGAAGGCTCGGACGACATGCCTGCCCACGCCAAAAGCACACTGACAGGAACATCCATAACGATACCCATAACCAACGGAAGATTGAACTTGGGCGTGTGGCAAGGAATTTACCTATGCGAATACCGCAACTTTGCAGACAAAAGAATGGTCGTCGCTACGGTTGTCAGTTGAAAACGCTGATTTTCGCTACAAGTACAGTTTTTTGTCTTTTATATACTCCTCTACTTCCGGATTCACCAATCCGGACACGCTCTCGCCCGACGAGATGCGGCGGCGTATTTCCGTAGAGGAAACGTCGTGCAGCGGCGCGCCCTTCAGCACATTCACTTTGGGATATTTCCGCACAAGGGCATCCATGTCCACCCCCGGACGAGGATAGACCATCATGTCGTAATCCGCCATGATTATGTCGCAGTCCTTCCACCGCTCAAACAAAGCCAAATTGTCGGCACCTATTATAAGGCTGAAATCCGTTTCCGGATATTTCGCGTCCAAGGCGCGCAGGGTGTTTATGGTGTAGTTGGGCAGCGGAAGCGAGAACTCGATGTCCGAGGCACGCAGGTGCTCGTAATCCCCCAGCGCAAGGCGAACCATGTCCAGCCTCTGCTCATTGGGCGCGAGCGTGTCGGCTATCGTGCGCTTCAAAGGATTGAGCGGACTGACCACGAGCCACACCTCGTCCAAGTCGCTGTTTCGGGCTATGTAGTCAGCAAGAGCGACATGTCCGTTATGCACAGGGTTGAACGAACCGCAAAATATGCCAACTTTCTTATTCACAAGAATATATAATTAAAGTACAAGATTAACGCTTTATTAATTTTAGTGCGCGCCACTCGCCGTTTTCCTTCACCTCGACAAGCGAAAGTCCATGCTTGGCGGCGCACTCCGTCAGAACATCGACATCGCCTTCCAGAAAGCCGCTGAGAAACAGCATTCCGCCCTTCTTCAGGCTCGAAGCGTAAGCCTCCATGCCGCCGAGAAGAATATTGCGGTTGATGTTAGCAAGGACTATGTCGAAATCATTATCAGTCAGAAGATTATCGCTGCCGAGAGCGACAGAAATATTGTCGCATCCGTTCAGCTTCACATTGTCGATGGCGTTTCGGTACGCCCATTCGTCAATATCCACCGCCAGCACGCTGTCCGCTCCCCTTTTGCTCGCCAGGATGCTCAGCACAGCCGTTCCGCAGCCCACGTCAGCCACTTTCCTGCCCTTCACCTCGTTCTCAAGAAGGAACGACAGCATCATGCACGTCGTGGCGTGATGCCCCGTGCCGAACGACATCCTCGGGTCGATGACAATGTCATGCTCCGGCTCGCCGCAGTCCTGTCCAGGCGCATGAATCAGCACTTTGCCGTCCACATTTATCGGCGTGAAGTTCTCGCTCTCCCAAGTCTCGTTCCAGTCCCGGTCCTTTATCAGCTCTTCGCTGTAGTCAATCTTCAGTCCGTCCATAGGCAAGCGCTCTGCCAGAGAGTCCACGCTCGCCTTGTCGTATAAATTCACAGGGCAGAAGGCATGATGCTCGCCGCCCTCATTGTCAAAAGATTCAAAACCGTCGTCAGCAAGCAGCGCAAATATCGTGTCAAATACAAAATCTTCGTCTATATTTGCTTTTAGAGTTATTTTTACGTAATCCATCTTTTCTGAATTGATAAACAAAGCGAAATGCGCTTAGAATGCAAAGATAGGTATAATATTACTTGAACGTTTTTTAAGATTGGCATAACAATTGCATATACGCCATCAGATGATTATGTTTTAATGAGTATAACAAATAAAATATAGGAGGAACATACCATGAAAAAGACCACTTTAGCTCTCTTCGCCTGTGTTGCCCCACTCTTTGCCTATGCGCAGATAGACGATATTTACTACAACTCATCCGACGCAAAAAAGGAGAAGGAGGCAGCCGCTCTGCAAGAGCACAGAAGGGCTGTAGCGAAAAAAGCAGCACAGCCAAAGGAGGAGACTGAAATCACAGGAGTCTCGGGAGACACTGTGTTTTACGCAAAAATACAGCGTGACGCCAGCGGAAACACAACCTCGTATCAGGAGGGCTTCTACATAGACGCCAACACCGCGGCAGCCTACAGCCAGCACGACGCGAGTTTCTACACTCCTGAGGATGACGATGACTACACTTACTCCGGCCGAATCAAGAAGTACCACAACAACGCCATCGTGATAGACGACGACAGCGACGACCTGGCTTACTTCACGCTCGGTCTTGGATTAGGCTGGACAGGATGGTCGCTCTACCGCCCATACAACTACTGGGGATGGAGCTGGGGCTACTACAGACCTTGGCATTCTTGGTACTCGTGGGATTATTACTACGGCTGGCACAGACCATACTATTATGGCTACTACAGCTGGTACAGACCTTATTACCACTACTACGGCTGGCACAGACCTTACCATTATTACGGATACCACCACAGACCTTACCACTACAGAAGCCACTTCAGCGAAAGAGGCCGCAGGGATTTCCGCACAAGAGGCGTGACTTCATACAGAGGTTCTGGAACAACCAACAGAAATGGTTCTTCGTACAGAAATTCGGGAAGCAACGGCTCGTCGTATAGAACTGGAAGCGGAACGTCATACAGAAACTCTGGAAACGGAACATCATACAGAAACTCTGGAAATAGCGGTTCATCTTACAGAAGCTCTGGAACGACCAACAGAAATGGCTCGTCATACAGAAATTCTGGCAACAGCGGATCTTCATACAGAAGTTCGGGCAACAGCGGATCTTCATACAGAGGCTCAAGCGGAAACTCTTCATATAGAAGCTCAGGAGGTTCATCTTACAGAAGTTCTGATGGTTCATCTTATAGAAGTTCTGGTGGTTCATCTTACAGAAGTTCTGGTGGTGGATCTTCATACAGAAGCTCTGGAGGCGGATCATCTTACAGAAGCTCGGGAGGCAGCAGCGGCAGAAGCTCTGGTGGAGGTTCACGAGGCGGAGGAGGCAGAAGATAAGCCCAATGCGTTTAAAATCACGATATTATACAAACAAACAAAACATTATAATCATGAAAAAGTCAATTGTAACAGCGTCTTTGCTCATTGCGGCTCTTGCGTCGGCATCGGCACAAAGCGAATTTGACGCGCTGAAATTCAACTCCACCGACATCGTCGGTAGCGCGAGATTCGTGGGAATGGGCGGTGCGATGGGAGCGCTCGGCGGCGACCCTTCGAGCATCAACATCAACCCTGCCGGATTAGGAGTATATAGAAGTTTCCTGGAGGTTTCGCTGGGTATGGGTGTCAACATAAACAAGACAAGCGCTGACTGGGACGGCACAACGACAAACGACAGCAGAACACACGTGCCGTTCAATCACGCTTCGTTCATCATCGGATACACCAACAAGGACAAATCCAAAGGTGTGGTTGGCAACAACTTCGGCTTCTCGTACAGCAAACTCAAGGATTTCCACCGCAACATGGCAATCTCGGCACAAGACCAGAAATCTTCGATAACTGATTACATCGAATCGCATTTTAACAACAACCTTGATGGTTATTTGTCAAAAATGGCTATCGATGCTCATTTAGTAAAACCAGGAGATGCTGACACAAGCTTTGTCAATACTCCGTTAAACATCGGGGAAACTGTCAATCCTGATTACATAAGCGAAGAGAGAGGTTACTTGAACGAATATACATTCTCTTACGGAATGAACATCAGCAACATGGTATATTGGGGTGTTTCTATGGGCGTGCAAGACCTTTATTACACTCGCGAGACATCATACTACGAGAGTTTTGCTAACAACGGAAACATGGAGCTGATTAACCGCACAGAGACAAAGGGAACAGGAGTGAACTTCAGCGCCGGTGTAATTGTTAAGCCTATCGACCAGCTCCGCATTGGTGCGGCAGTGCACTCGCCTACATTGTTCACTTCATCTGAAGATAATTATGGAGTAAGAGATCATTTGTACAGCAGACTGACCGCAAGAACAGACGTAGATGGAGACGCTAGACCAGACAATTACAATGAATACTATGAAGTACTCTCTCCATGGAAATACAACTTCAGTATAGCTGGAGTATTGGGACACAGAGGACTCATTTCTGTTGACTATCAAATCGCAGACTACAACACAATGAAGATTCGCGAGGACGGCGGACGTGACTGGAACTACCGCTTTGAGAACAACAACATAAAGGACAAGATGCAGGCTTCGCACTCTCTGCGCGTCGGTGCTGAGGTGAATGTAGTTGACGGTCTCTTCCTGCGTTGCGGTTACGCTTTCGTGACATCGCCATTTACCGACAAGGACAATGTTACAATGGAATTGTTTGAGACATATTACACAAGTCCAGAGTTCTTTGTTGACAGATGGACAAACTACTACTCTGCCGGACTTGGCTACCACAAGGGATTCTGGTATGTTGACCTGTCTTATCAGCTGAAGCAGCAGGATTTTGACTTCTACGCTTACGATTACAAGATAGCTAATCAAAGCAGTAGGAGCACAACATTGAACAAAGCAGAACTCACATCACTTATCCATAACGTTTCAATCTCTGCTGGAGTAAAGTTCTAAGCAAAGAGTATTAAACACAAAAAAGAGCAGATTTTTCAATCTGCTCTTTTTGTTTTATGCCATAAGCATCAGTTTCTGAACTCGAGTTCTCCGTTCTTCACGTCCACGACGATAGGCTTCGTGCGGTCCACCTTGTCGGCTATGAGCTGCTTGCTCAGTTCGTTGAGCACACAACGCTGTATCACCCTCTTGACCGGACGCGCTCCGAACTCTGGATCGTAGCCTTCCTGTGCTATTCTCGCCACAGCCTCGTCGGTAACGTCGAGCTCCACGTCGCTGTCCTTAAGCATCTTCTTCACGCTGTTTATCTGCAAGCGTACAATCTGCTTAATCTCGTCGCTGCTGAGTGGCGAGAACATTATCATCTCGTCGATACGGTTGAGGAACTCCGGACGGATTATCTTCTTCATCATCTCCATGACCTGGTTCTTGGTCTTCTCCACCACTTCCGCCTGGTTCTGCGGAGTTATCTTCTCGAAATTCTCCCTTATCAGGTCAGAGCCAAGGTTTGACGTCATGATGATGATGGTGTTCTTGAAGTTCACGGTTCTGCCCTTGTTGTCGGTCAGACGGCCGTCGTCGAGCACCTGCAGCAGTATGTTGAACACGTCAGGATGCGCCTTCTCAATCTCGTCGAACAGCACTACAGAGTACGGCTTGCGCCTTACAGCCTCGGTCAGCTGTCCGCCCTCGTCGTAGCCGACGTATCCCGGAGGCGCTCCTATAAGTCGTGAGACGCTGAATTTCTCTTGATACTCCGACATGTCGATACGCGTCATCATGTTCTCGTCGTCGAACAGGAAGTCGGCGAGCGCCTTGGCGAGCTCGGTCTTTCCTACTCCGGTCGTACCCATGAATATGAATGAGCCGATAGGTCTCTTTGGGTCCTGCAGTCCGGCACGGCTTCGTCTAACGGCGTCAGAAATAGCGCTTATCGCCTCGTTCTGACCGATGACTCTCTTGTGCAGTTCGTCCTCGAGGTTCAGAAGCTTGCTTTTCTCGCTCTGCGCCATCTTGGTCACTGGTATTCCCGTCCATTTAGACACAACCTCGGCGATGTCGTTGCTGTCAACCTCCTCTTTTATCATAGGATGGTCGCCCTGGACATCGTGAAGCGCCTTCTGCTCCTTTTCTATCTGTGTTTCGGCCTCTTTTATCTTGCCGTAGCGTATTTCCGCCACCTTTCCGTAATCACCCTCACGTTCAGCCTTCTCCGCCTCATACTTGTAGTTTTCTATGTTTATTTTCAGCTGCTGTATTTTGTCAAGATGGCTCTTCTCGTTGCTCCACCTGCTCTTCAGTTCATTGCCCTGCTCTTTGAGCTCGGCAATCTCCTTGTTTATCTCCTCCAGCTTGCGTGTGCCGCTCTCGTCTCTCTTTATCGCCTCACGCTCAATCTCCAACTGTTTGATATCTCTCTCCACAGTGTCGAGTTCCTCCGGCACGCTGTCAATCTCCATTCTAAGGTGCGCCATCGCCTCGTCCATCAAGTCTATCGCCTTGTCTGGCAGGAAACGGTCGCTTATGTATCGGCTGGAAAGCTGCACAGCGGAGATTATAGCATCGTCGTTTATTCTCACCTTGTGGTGGTTCTCATACCTTTCCTTCAATCCACGCAGAATCGATATTGCGCTTGCCTCGTCCGGCTCATCGACAATCACCTGCTGGAAACGTCTCTCGAGCGCCTTATCTTTCTCGAAATACTTCTGGTACTCCTCCAAGGTCGTCGCTCCGATGGACCTCAGCTCGCCTCTCGCCAGCGCCGGTTTGAGTATATTGGCAGCATCCATGGCGCCTTCGCTCTTTCCTGCTCCCACGAGTGTGTGAATCTCATCAATGAACAGGATTATCTCTCCGTCGCTTTTGATAACCTCATTCACAACAGATTTCAGTCTTTCCTCGAACTCGCCTTTGTATTTAGCGCCAGCAATGAGCGCGCCCATATCGAGCGAGAAAATCCTCTTTGTCTTAAGATTCTCCGGCACATCGCCTCTGACGATTCTGTGGGCAAGACCTTCGGCTATCGCCGTTTTTCCTGTACCAGGCTCACCTATGAGTATAGGGTTGTTCTTTGTCCTTCGGCTGAGAATCTGCAGCACACGCCTTATCTCGTCGTCACGTCCGATGACGGGGTCCAGTTTGCCGCTTCTTGCTTTCTCGTTCAGGTCTATTGCATATTTCTCCAATGAGCGGTAACTGTCCTCGGCACTCTGGCTGTTCACCTTGTTGCCGTTGCGCAGCTCGCTTATCGCCTTACGCAAAGCGTCTTCGGTCATGCCTAAGTCCTTGAGCATAACACTCACGCTGCTGTTCACCACATAAAGAGCCAGCAGAATGAACTCTACGGAGACGAACTGGTCGCCTTCCTTCTGAGACAGTTCCTGCGCCTTGATAAGCACGCTGTTCGCCTCGTTGCTCAAATACGGCTCACCGCCGCTCACCTTAGGCAACGACGCTATTTTCGCATCAAGTTTGGACAAAAGCTGCGTTTTATTGACTCCTGTCTTTTTCAACAGAAAGTCCGCTACGCTCTCTCCTGCATCCAGGACACCCTTAAGAAGATGTTCGGTCTCGATAATCTGCTGACCATTCTGGCTGACAGACTGCAAGGCTTTCTGAACTGCCTCTTGAGCCTTGATTGTAAAGTTTTCCATTTTCATAATAAGCTCCTTTCTTTTTTCCGCAGTCCGTTCAAAGCGTATGCCACTACGCAAAACAAGACATTTTGACATAAAATAAGAATGCAATACGCCAATTTGACAGATTGATAAATAAAAAAGAAGGACAGACTGTCTTAGTCTGTCCTTCAAATTCTGTTATTAAGGAGATTTGTTATCCTATCTTTATGTTCAGTTTCTCAAGAACGTCTTTGATTTTATCGTATGTGGTCAATGTCGTAGGAACCAAAGGCAAGCGCAGCCTGTTCTCCACAAAGCCCATCATAGAAAGCATTGACTTCACTCCTGCTGGGTTTCCGTCCACAAAAAGCAGACTGAACAACTCGCTGAACTGACGGTGTATCTTTCTTGCGCTCTCGTAGTCGCCGTTCAATGCCAAACGTACCATCTTGCTGAACTCCGCAGGGAACGCGTTGCCGATAACAGAGATAACGCCTACCGCGCCGAGTGTTATCAGCGGGAATGTGATGCCGTCATCGCCGCTTATCACAACAAAATCCTTAGGCTTGTTCTCGATAATCTCATCAATCTGCGACATATTGCCCGAAGCCTCCTTCACTGCTATGATATTCTCGAAGTCGCGAGCCAGGCGAAGAGTTGTCGATGCTGCGATATTCACGCCTGTACGTCCAGGCACATTGTAAAGAACGACAGGCACCGGCGAAGCCTCGGCTATCGCTTTATAATGCTGGTACAGACCTTCCTGCGAAGGCTTATTGTAAAAAGGCGCAACACTCAGTATCGCATCGAATTCATCAGGGTTCACACGCTTTGCCTGTTCTATGACAGAAGCCGTGCAGTTTCCGCCGCATCCAAGTATCAGCGGCACTTTATGATTAACCTTCTCTACAATGAATTTCTTTATTTCAGTCTTTTCATCCTCGGTCAGCGTCGGAGTCTCGCCAGTTGTGCCAAGCACCACCAAATAATCAGCCCCGTTTCTCAATTGATAGTCAAGAAGTCGTCCCAACGCTTCAAAATCCACACTTCCGTCTTGCTTGAACGGTGTTATCAATGCTATTCCAAGTCCCTTTAAATCCAGCCTTGCCATATATTATTGTATACTTCTATTTTGCGTTAAAATAATCCTTCAAAATTACGATTTTAATCCTTTGATTGTACGTTGCGGACGTAAAATAATATCTGATTAAGAAGATATCCCTCATCTTTACCCTCCTGAACAGCTATCATAAGGTCGGAAACGGCGCCTTCTTCTTTGTATGCCGACACCTTGAAATCGGCCCGTCCGTGGCTGAGCAGATAGTCCAGAGCAAGCTCCTCGTTGCAATACATGGCTATCATCATGTCGTAGCTGTTGTTTCTGAACTCATCAACAAGCTTGTCGCAAGGCAGGTCGTACTCGTTCAGCTCGCTCTCGCCGAAGAGCCTGTACTCCGCTCTTTGAGTGGACTCAGCCTCTTTCTTGTCTATCACGCCCCACATGTACACTTTCTTGCCGTCAGCCTCCAGCTTCTTCGCGTACTTCTTCATTTTGCTGTTATCCTCCTCAACGTCGCTGCGGAAAAGCAGCATGACGGTTTTCACATCGCTGTATTTCGGAAAACGGGCGCTACGCTTATTTGTCTTTATCGCCTTGGAGATTTCTCTTTTAGCGAAGAATCTTTTTACGTTTTTCAGTATTGACATCAGTTTGGGAGTTTTCTATTGTTCAATCATCGCCAAGAATTCATCCTCGCTTATTATTTTAGTTCCTAACTCATTGGCTTTCTTTATTTTGGAAGAGCCTGGCTTCTCGCCTGCGACGATAAAGCTTGTCTTTGCGTTAACCGAGCTTTGGAGCTTGCCGCCATTGTCACCCACCATCTGCTCGAGTTCCGAACGTCTTTGCGGTGTGGCGAAACTGCCTGTGACAATGATATTAAGCCCGGCAAGCTTATCGCCTACGACTGTCGCATCCTCGGTGTTAAGCTCCATCTGCACTCCATAGTCGCGCAGACGCTCGATGAGGGCGTTGTTTTTCTCTTTGCTGAAGTAGTATTTTATGCTTCCGGCAATAGACTCGCCTATCTCGTCAATCTCCTGCAACTGCTCCAACGAAGCCGCCTTTATCGCATCTATCGACTTGAACGCCTTGGCTATCTTTTGGGCTGCCGATTCGCCAACGTACCTTATGCCCAAAGCGAACAGCACTCTGTCAAACGGAACTTCCTTTGACTTCTCAACACTCTCTTTCAACTTCATCGCGCTCTTCACGCCCCAGCCCGGCAAACGCGAAAGCATGTTCAAGTCTATCGTGTAGAGGTCTGCCACATCGCCTATCAGCTTATTGTCGAACAGCAAATCAATGCCTTCCTCGCCTATGTTTATGTCCATGGCCTTGCGGCTGACGAAATGCGCTATCTTGCCCTTCATCTGCGGCGGACATCCGTCTTCGTTCGGACAGTAATGCGCAGCCTCGCCCTCAAGACGCACAAGCGGAGTTCCGCACTCCGGACATTTGTCTATGAAGCCGACGGGAAGAAGGTTCTCCTTCCTCGCATCCTTGTCCACTCCTACTATCTTCGGGATTATCTCGCCGCCCTTCTCCACATACACCATATCGTCGAGTCTGAGGTCGAGTTCGCTTATTATGTCGGCATTATGCAGCGATGCCCTCTTGACAACCGTTCCTGCAAGCTGCACTGGGTCGAGATTCGCCACTGGCGTTATCTTGCCTGTACGGCCGACTTGATAGGTCACTTCGCGCAAGCGTGTGCATTCTCTTTCCGCCTTGAATTTATATGCGATAGCCCAGCGAGGCGATTTTGCCGTATAGCCGAGTTCGCGCTGCTGTCTCAGTGAATTGACCTTCAGCACTACGCCATCGGTAGCCACAGGTAGGTTCTTGCGCTCTGTGTCCCAGTAGTTTATGTACTCCATCACCTCGTCAACGCTCTTCGCTACCCTCACAGCGTCAGAGACCTTAAATCCCCATGATTTCGCCTTCTGCAGCATTTCGTAATGCGTGTCGCCGCCTATATTCTCGCCAAGCACAAAATACAGATACGCGTCAAGCCTGCGCTTCGCTACCTCTTGGGAGTTCTGGAGCTTAAGCGTTCCGCTCGCCGCGTTTCTCGGATTGGCGAACAACGGCTCTTCCTGCTCCTCTCGCTCCTTGTTCAGTTGCTCGAACACACTCCAAGGCATCAGTATCTCGCCTCTTATCTCGAACTCCTCCGGATAGTCGCCAGCCGGCAGGGTCAAAGGAATGCTGCGTATGGTACGGACATTGGCTGTCACGTCGTCGCCCTTTTCTCCGTCGCCTCTCGTCACGGCCTGCACCAGTTTGCCGTCTTTGTATGTCAGCGAAATTGATGTGCCGTCGAACTTCAGTTCGCAGACTATCTCTATATCCTCGTTTATGAATTTCTGGGCACGAAGCAGGAAGTCCTGTACCTCGCCCTTGGAATATGTGTTGCCAAGCGACAGCATCGGGTATTTGTGTTTCACTTGGCTAAACTCCTTGCTGACGTCGCTGCCAACTCTCTGCGTTGGCGAATTCGGGTCGAAGAACTCCGGATGGGCGTTCTCCAAATCCTGCAGCTCGCGCAGTTTCTGATCAAAGTCATAATCGCTTATCACAGGCTGCGACAGCACATAGTAATTGTAGTTATGCTTGTGGAGCTCAGTCCTTAAAGCTTCTATTCTCGCTTTTACATCGTCCGTCATAAGCAAATGGCGTTTGGTGGTTATTTATCAGATTCGTTCCACATCAGAGAACAGCATCCAGCCGACACTGCCGTTAGAGAGTCTCACTTCTATCCAGCCGTCAAGCTCGCTCTGTATCTTCACTTTCGTTCCTTCATGCACTACGAACAGGCTTGTTCCGTTTTCATCTGGAGTACTCTTCACAGTGACACTTGGCGACATCACTATTGCGTATTCTCTGTTTATCAATCTCTGTTTCTGCTTGTTAGAGAATAAAATCGACATAACAAACACAACAGCCAGCAAAATAGCGCCGAAGAAACCTATCTTCCTGAAAATCATATTTCTCAAGAACATATAGCCCAACACGAAAACCAGTGCAAATACGAAGCAGAAAATGCTGGTCAACGCCCATGCGTCGCTGCTTGCCATGTTCGCCAGATTGTTCACCCATCGAGTGACGAAGAACTCGCCCACCTCGTCTATCTTGTCCTGCTTCTTGCCATTGGCTATTATCAGATTCTCGCGCGCGTCGGTCATTCCCG
This sequence comes from Paludibacteraceae bacterium, assembly GCA_017937025.1. GTDB lineage: Bacteria > Bacteroidota > Bacteroidia > Bacteroidales > Paludibacteraceae > UBA4363. The sequence goes on from JAGBEJ010000002.1 coordinate 52,826, forward strand.
GCTTTATGAGAAGGGCGCGTTCATAATACAGAATCGCCTTGGCTATCTGGTTCTGGCGATAGTAGCAGTTGCCGAGGTTATAGCAAACGTCGGCCGACAACTCGCTCTCGCTCTGCATGCTTTCGTATATCTCAGCCGCAGCGGCGTAATCCTTATTTTTGTAAGCCTGCTCCGCCTTCGCATTCAACGATGCTGGGTCAGCAGCGTATATATTGCATCCGAATAAAAGCGTAATCGATAAAAACAACAGCTTTCTCATAAGTCATTTACTATTTTACGTTTTGTTGTATTCTTGATATGACGTCAATAGCCTTCTCGTAAACGCCCGCCATTTCCGCTCCTGCAGAAGGAGAATATTTCGCGAACTCGCAAGTGTCCAGAATGCTCAAGAAATCGGCCACATCTTGTCCGTCGACGAAATTCGCCTCCAGTTTCTCGCCTATGTTCTCCTTAGTGAGTTCGGACTGCGGTATTGAGAATTTGTCGCTGACATAGCCAAGCATTGCTCTGAGCACTTCGTTGTAGAACATATCCTCGTTGCGTTCCGCCATATAGCCGTTCGCAGCCTTCAGGCGCTTGATTGCCACCTTGTTGGCTTTTCTGTTCTTGCGGAGCGTTTCGTCTGAGTTTATCTTGAAATAACGCCTCAGCACCACGAAGGCAACGCATGCTGCAATAAACGACAGCAAAACGGCAAGCCAGTATCTCACGCTTCCGAGAAGATAATCGCCTACTGCCTCGTAATCAGGCTCTTTGGTGTGCACATATCTTATGTCCTGACCCAGCATCTTGAGCTGCTCCTGGTTTGAGTAATTCGCCATGGCCACGCCGTTCGCGCCGTTTCCTTTCGACACATGGATGTTGTATTCCGGAGTCGTGATCTTCTTGTATGTCTTTGAATTGACATCGAAATACGAGAACTCGTAGGCTGGTATCTTGAAGTCGCCAGCGCTGCGTGGTATCAGCAGATACTCCACTGTCTTGCTGCCCGACACTCCGCCTTGACCCGTTTTGAAGTTGTTGTTCACCTTAGGGTCGTAGGTCTCGAAGTCGGCAGGGAATTCCACTTCCGGATTCTTCACCATCTTCAGGTTTCCTGTGCCCGAGATTGTGTATTTCAGCGTTATTGGGTCGTTGACAGAAACGTTGGTTCCTGTGAGCGAAGACTTGAAATCAAAGCTTCCCACTCCGCCCGAGAAGTTCGCCGGCTTGTTGCCAGGCAGCGGATCTACGGATACGGTTATGCTGTTTGATGAAATTGTCTTCTGCACATCACGGTATGTGTCGAAGAAACTTGACAAGAAGTCGTTGTTTCTGTTATGCAGCCTGAACACGAAATCAAAGCTGAATGGACTTATAGTCAGTTTGCCTAAACGCTGAGGATACAGCAGCACCTGATACAGTGTCGCTGTCATGTAATTCTTGCCGTTGTAATGCTCCAGCTGCAGCTCTAGGTTCTTCTGCTGAGGCATCTCCTGCTTCATGAATCCGTTGAAGTCCGGCACTTTTGCGCCTTGCGACCTCAACACATCAACCAACGAATACAGTTTGTAGGTGACAAGCAGACAGTCCTGCTCGTAAAGCCTTGACTTGGAAGGTATGGCACGGACAAAAACGTTGCTTCCCGACAACTGCGCCTCGCCTCGCCCTGTAGCTGCAGAAGGTCCTTGAGGAGCAGAGCCTGCATTGCCTTGGTTAGAGGAGCCGCCACCATTGCCGCCGTTGCTTCCGGCTGGCAATACGCTAACCTTAAGCGAGTTGGACGTTAGCCTTTCGCCATTGAGCGTTATGCTTGCCGCTGGCAGTGTGAAAGTACCAGTCTTGCGCGCCACAAGTGTGTAAGTGCGCTTTTCCGATGACGTCGATGTCGCTTGTCCGTTCACTATCTGCACTCTCGAAGACGATGATGTGTAAGGACCTGCCACGATGTCAAAATTGCTTATATCCGGAATATTGAAACCCTGTCCGCCAGTCTCGTTCAACGTATATGAGAGATTGAACGGCTCGCCTACTACAACCGACTTCGGAGCCGAAGCCCTGAATGTAACGGAAAAGGCATTGACAGCAATCATCAATGTCGCTGCCAATGCCGTTAATATCTTATTTCTATAACTGATACTCATATTACCAATCCTTTTCTAATCTTCGTTTTCCTCCTCTTTTCATCTGACCTTGAACCTTGTCTTGCACATTCTTCTGGTCCTGTTCCAAGGCTTTCAGAATCTGCTCCGCCTGTTCCTTGGTCATTTGATTATCGTTTTGCTGATGTTGCTGCTTGTCTTGCTGGTTCTGTTGATTCTGCTGCTGTTGCTGCTGATTCTGGTTCTGCTGCTTATCCTGTTGCTGCTTGTTGTCTTTGTTTTGATTATTCTGAGGCTGCTGCTGTTTTTTCAGTTTCGCCTTAGCGAGCGACAAGTTGTATCGCGTGTCGTCGGATTTCGGATTCAGCTTCAACGAGTTCTTATACGCCTCTATGCTTTTTTCGTACTCGTTCTGCTTATACAGTGAGTTGCCGATATTGTGAAAGGCATTGGACAGACGTTCCTTATCCTCTCCTTTGGATGCAATAGTGCCTGCTTTCTGATAAAACTCTATTGCTTCCTTGTACTTGCCTTGCTTATAGAGCGCATTGCCTATATTGAAGTTGGATTCAAACGAATTGCTGTTCTTCGAGAGCCCTTTTCTATACTCAATCTCAGCCTCTGTGTATTTGCCGTCCTCGTATGCCTTATTGCCAGAGCGTATGTCCTTATACTCCTTCTGCGCATGAGCGGAAAAAGCCATACAAGCTAATGCAAATGCCAATATAAGTTTACTTCTTGTCATCACCAAAAATCTTTATGTTGTCAAAGAACTTATTCCTCTTCTCCGAAATGAACAGTTCTGCCACAAGGAGCAGCAGTATCAGAAACGCGAAAAACAGGAACTGCTCGTCGTACTCCGAATATACCTTGGACTCGACATCGGACTTAGCCATTGTGTCAAGCGCCTTCTCTATGACTTTCTGCGCGTTGTTTGAATTGTCAACCCTGACATATATTCCGTTGCCAGCCTGGGCTATGTTCATACACATAGGCTCGTTCAGCTTGGTCACGACCACCTCGCCGTGCTCGTCCTTCTTGAACGACATAAGCCCCGGCTGAGGTATAGGCGCGCCTTGCGGACTGCCGATTCCCACCACGTTAACGATTATTCCCATTGACGCAGCCATCTTGGCGGCCTCCACGGCATCGTCCTCATGATTCTCGCCGTCAGTTATGACCACAATCGCCCTGCCCACTTTAGCCTTGTCGCCGTTATCCTCCTTGTCGCCGCCAAACGACTTTGTGGCAAGGTCTATCGCCTCGCCTATCGATGTCCCCTGAGTCGGTACCAGCGATGTGTTTATCGACGACATGAACATCTTGGCAGACACATAGTCGTTGGTGATTGGTATCTGCGTGTAAGCATCGCCAGCGAATACAATCAGTCCGACCTTGTCGTCGCCACGCGCGTCGATAAGCTGCATCATCATTCGCTTGGCCTTTTCCAGTCTGTTGGGAGTCACATCCTCCGCCATCATTGAGTTTGACACGTCAAGAGCGAATATGACCTCAATGCCCTGGCGCTTGACATTCTCTATCTTGGAGCCGAACTGCGGACGCGCAATCATGACAATAGTCAGAGCCATAGCCGTGATTATCAAGCCCATCTTAAGCTTACGCCTTGTCGATGAGAAGTCCGGCACAAGCTGCAGCAAAAGGCTCTTGTCGCCTATCTTCCTTATCAGTTTCTGCCTTCTTTTGTGCGAATACCACAGCACCACGCACACGACGGGCAGCAAGAACAACAAGTACAAATATTCCGGATTAGCGAATCTAAACATGCTTTTCTCTTTTTATGGTATTCTGTCAAACAAAGTCTTTCTCAGCACAATCTCGGAGAATATGCACAACAGAGCCAGCAGCGCGAACGGCAGATAAGCCTCGTTCTTGCGGCTGAAGTCCTGAACCTCTATCTTGGTTTTCTCCATTTTGTCTATCTCATCGTAAATTTCCTTGAGTTTCTTGTTGTCGGTGGCTCTGAAGTATTTGCCGTCGGTCTTCTGGGCTATTCTCTTCAGCATAGGCTCGTCTATGTCCACATCAATCTCCTGATACTGTATGCCGAAAGGCGTGTCAATAGGGAACGGCGCCTTGCCTCGCGTGCCCACACCTATCGAATAAACACGGACTCCCATCTTGGCAGCGATGTCAGCCGCCGTCTCCGGAGATATGTCGCCTGCGTTGTTCGAGCCGTCGGTTAGCAGGATGACGACCTTTGACTTCGCCTTGCTGTCCTTCAGTCGTCCTACGGCGTTGGCGAGTCCAAGACCGATTGCTGTGCCGTCCGCAAGCATTCCGTAATCCACAGAATTGAACATGTTTATCAAGACGTTATGGTCATTAGTGAGCGGACATTGAGCGAAACTCTCTCCTGCGAAGAGCACCAGTCCGATATTGTCGTTCGGACGATTCTTTATGAAGTCGATGGCGACATTTTTCGCAGCCTTCAGACGGTTCGGTTTCAGGTCTTCAGCCAACATTGTGCCGGAAATATCCATTGTCATTATTATGTCAATGCCTTCCTTTGTTCTGTTCTGCCAGCTGTTGGACGACTGCGGACGGGCAAGCACGATGACAACGAGAGCGAATGCCATCATTCTCAACACAAAAGGAATATGCCTCAGCCTTACTCGCCAGCTCTTGCTTCCGCCTTTATACGAGCCAATTGAAGACATTCTTATAGACTGTTCCTTTATGGCATGGCGTTTCACATACCAAAACACAATAGGAACTATGAGTATGAGCAATAATAAGATTAATGGATTATGAAATGTCATAACGTTCTCTGTCTTTTGAGTTTTATACTACTGCTCCTGATTTTCTTGTTTTACACTGTCGCTTTTGCCTGATGCCTCTTCCACAGGTTTTGTTTTCTCGATGAAATCGTAAGCCACGGCGATTATTCTGTCGTTGTCGCTGAACGATGGCTGCCATTTTGCGAACTTCACCAAGTCGGCGATTCTCAACACCTCGCTCAGATTGCCGATTATCGCGTCTTTTTCCACGCTTCCACCGAATGTTTCATTCAGAGCAAGACTGCTAAGTATCTGGTCAGATGTCATTTCCGGAGCGTCAATACCGAAACGGAACTTCACATATTCTCTCAGCACATCTGTCACATCCGTGTAATAGCGCTTCAAAAGTCCCTTCTGCCATACCTTCTCGCTCTTTATCTCATCAAGCTTTCTTATTGCCAACAGATATGGGTTTTCAGGAACAACCTCCTTTTCTTCGGTAGTTTCCGCCTTCTTTTTGCGATATTTTCTATACAAGAACCATAATCCGACAACTGCCGCTATGACAACAGCCACAAGCAGTATAGTCAGAAGAATTCCGCGCCAATCCACCGGCGCATCGTATATCGGCTTTATGTCCTTCAGATCGTTTTTTAATGTATCGACATGCACAGGATCTACTTTGAGCGACAGTTCTTCCGTAAGAAACGAGTCGCCGTTACATGTGAACACGAAAGGCTTTATCAGAGCTAATGTCGAATCGAACGAAGTGACCACGATTTGCTGCGACACGCTCTCCATCTCGTCATCGAGCTCCGTTGTATCGCGGTTTGTTATTCCGACCACTTCTATTCCGTCGCCCAGCGTGTCTGTGTAAGCTGGGAATATCACATTGTCGTTCTTTCCCTTCGTTACTGTGAGTGTTATCCTCGCCTGCTCGCCTATTTTTATTTTGGCGGAGTCTATGCTCGCCTTCACGACAACCTGCCCAGCATAGACGTTCAATCCAGCAAGAATACCTATTATGAATATTGCTATTTTCTTATTACTCAAAAACATACAACTAACTTCTTAGTCTAAAAAGTTTCATCAGGGATTTCACATAGTCCTCGGAAGTGCTTATGGACACATGGTCAACACCGTTTTTCGCAAGAAGTTGCTCGAGCTTGAACTGGCTTTCACCCCAGCTGTTCTTCACATTCATGCGCAAACGCTTGTCGCTGCTGTCTATCCATATTTCCTCGCCCGTTTCCGAGTCATGCAGCTTCAGCAATCCAACATCCGGAATCTCTGTCTCCATATTGTCATAAACCTGAAGCCCGATTAAATCATGCTTTCTCGAAGCTATGGTTATTGCATCGCTGTAGTCCTTATCGTCGATGAAATCGGATATGAGAAATGCCGTCGAGCGTTTTTTCTGAACATTTGAGAAATACTCCAGCGTTTTGCCGATGTCTGTCCTGCCGCTTTCCGACTCTATGTTTATCAATTCACGGATTATGTGAAGAACATGCTTTCTTCCCTTTTGCGGAGGTATGAATTTCTCTATTTTATCGGAGAAAAACACCACTCCGACCTTGTCGTTGTTCTGAATCGTGGAGAATGCCAGTGTAGCCGCAATCTCTGTTATCATGTCACGCTTAGTCCTGACACGCGTGCCGAACTCACGGCTTCCCGATATGTCTATCAGGAGCATGACAGTCATCTCTCTCTCTTCCTCGAAAACCTTGATGTAAGGACGATTGAAACGCGCAGTCACATTCCAGTCTATATTGCGTACATCATCTCCGTACTGATATTCCCGGACTTCCGAGAACGTCATTCCCCTTCCCTTGAACGCAGAATGGTATTCACCAGCAAAGATATGATTAGACAATCCCTTTGTCTTTATCTCTATCTGGCGAACCTTTTTTATCAAATCTACCGCTTCCATCGCTATTTACCCCTTGATTAAGGCACCTCTACAGCATTCAAAATCTCGCTGATTATTTCCTCCGACGACACATTATTTGCCTCTGCCTCATAACTTAAGCCGATTCTGTGGCGCAACACATCGTAGCATACGGCTCTCACGTCCTCAGGCACGACGTAGCCTCTTCTCTTTATGAACGCGTATGCTCTTGAGGCAAGTCCGAGATTGATTGTCGCTCTTGGAGAACCGCCGAACGCGATTTGGCTCTTCAATTCCTTAAGACCGTATTCTTCGGGATTTCTTGTCGCGAACACAATGTCCACGATGTATTTCTCAATCTTCTCGTCCATGTAAACATCCTTCACCACTTTTCTCGCGTTTATGATGTCCTCAGGCTTCAGAATCGGAGAAATCGCAGCGTTGCCGCCATTCATGTTCTGACGCATAATCAGGCGCTCCTCCTCTTTTTTCGGATAATTGACAACAACCTTGAGCATGAAACGGTCCACCTGCGCCTCTGGCAGCGGATAAGTTCCTTCCTGCTCTATTGGGTTCTGAGTCGCCAGCACAAGGAACGGATTAGGAAGTTCGTATGTATTCTCGCTTATAGAGACCTGCTTCTCCTGCATGGCCTCAAGCAACGCGCTCTGTACCTTAGCTGGAGCACGGTTTATTTCGTCCGCCAAAACGAAGTTGGCGAAAATCGGTCCTTTTCTTATGTTGAAGTCCTCTGTTTTCTGGCTGTATATCATTGTGCCGAGAACATCAGCTGGCAACAAGTCTGGTGTGAACTGTATTCGGCTGAAATCAGCATCTATAAGGCTCGCGAGTGTCTTGATGGCGAGTGTCTTGGCCAATCCTGGCACACCCTCGAGCAACACGTGTCCGTCGGCCAAAAGTCCGATGAGAAGAGCCTCCACAAGATGCTTCTGACCTACTATGTTCTTATCCATACCCATCACGAGGGCATCAACAAACGAGCTTTGACGCTCTATTCTTTCGTTTAACTCTCTGATATCAACAGTCTGATTTGTTTCCATATTTTCTATTTGACTTTTACTTTTCCTTGTTATTATTTACTACAAATGTAAACTCAAATGTCCTTTTCAACAGTCTATATTAGTTAAATCTTCTAAACATATAACCATATTTACATTACACTGCCGACACGAAAAAAAGGGACTCGAATTGTAGTTTCCAGTCCCTATTTTCTCTTATTTTTTAAGATACTGTTTTGCAAGCTCTTTCGCTTTCGTTAGTGTCTGCGGATTGTTCACATCCACTTTGTCGCTGCCGAGCTTCGGTATCTTCAATTTCATGCCTGCCGACACTGCGTCAGGATTTTTGATTACACTCTTGTTTGCCTCGAATATATACACCCAGTAGTCCTTATGACCATAATATTTCTCAGCAAGCAGAGTCAGTCTGTCGCCCTTTCCTATCGTCACAGTAGCTATGATTTCGCCTGACGCAGGTTTTGCAGGAGCAGCGGTTGTTTTATTGTCCTTTTTATCGGCACTCTCTGCAGTTGCTGCCGATGGCTTCTCTTTTTTCTCTGCGTTGGCCTTTGGCTTTTGCGGTATTTCCACAGGAACGTATCCCGCAGAATCCGATATGCCCGTCTTCTCTGCATTAGCACGCATTTCCTCCTCTCTGGCCTTCAACGCCGCCCTCTGAATCCTTTCTTTCTCCTTGAGTCTTTCCTGCTCCTTGCGCTCTGCATCGTCAGAATCGCGCTCGTTTATATATTGCTTTATGTTAGCAATTTCTGTATCGAAGAACGAAGAGAAGCAGCTGGTTTCTTTCTCTATGTAGAAAATGACACCGCAAAGGCTTATTACAAGGAAAGCTATCAATATCCAGTCTATGACCTTGGACATTTTCTTTTTCTTCACAAGAGGCACTTTTCTTTCGCCTGTATCGTAGTTCTCTATAGGCGCCGGTTCCACATAGCCTTCACCATTCGATGCGCTGACGATGGTTTCCGATGTCGAAGTTGTCACCGCAACTGCACTCGCCGTCTCCTTCACGACAGTCTCCTCCTTTGCTTCAGACCGTGTTTCTGCCGCAGGCTCTATGCTTACGCTCTCCTTTTTGTCAACCTTGTTGAAATCATCCAGCAGCCCTTTTATCTCAAGCGCCTGGCTATGCAGTTTGGCAAGTTGTTCGTTCTCGTCGTTGCCATTCTCCTCGTTGACATCCATAGCCCTCATCTGGGCATATTTCTCGTTTATCAAATCCTTGACTGCGTTCTCTGGAACAAAAACAAGCTTGTTGTGCCCCGGAATCACATATTCCTCGCCTGTTCTTACGTTTACGCTCTTTCTTGGCTCGTTCCATTGCAACTTCAGTGTTCCGAAGCCCTTTATCTTCACAACACCGTCATCGACTATGCCCTTGTCAAGAACGTTGACAAAAGACCTGACAAAAGAGTCAACTTCTCTTTTGTCGCATCCTGAACTCGCCGCGATGTCAGCAAGCAGCTCTTGTATTGATTTCTTCTCCTTACTCTTCATTGCGTGGCAGATCTTTTATCTTGTCCTTGTATGTGTTTCCAGTTCTGAACACAAGGACTTGTTTTGGAGGTATTATGGTACGTTTCTTTGTCAATGGATTCACCGACAGTCTTTGCTCTTTTTTTCTAACCTCAAAGGCGCCAAATCCCTGGAAACTAACGGACGTGCCCTCCTTCAGCTGGTCGAGCATTACGTTCACCATCGTTTCCATGATTTTATCAACCTTTTCCAACGAAAGGTTTGCGTCATCGGCTATGCTTTCCTGTAGTTTTCTGCTATTCAATGTCTTTGTATTTTATTAACAAAACGCAAGTTAATCTATTTGAGATAAATATCAAAGTCGATTTTTCCTTTTTAATTATCTATTTCGCGATTTCTCCGTACAAATCGTAGGTTTCAGCACCTGTTATCTTAACATCATAGAAATCCCCAACCACCAGTTTTGTGTCGCTTTTCACCAGCACTTCCGGGTCAACTTCAGGCGAATCAAACTGTGTGCGTCCTACATAAAAATCGCCTTCCTTCCTGTCTATTATAGTCTTCAGCACCTTGCCCACCTTATTTGCGTTAATTTCCTCAGAAATAAAGCTTTGCAAGTCCATTATCTTGTCAAGTCTTTTGTCTTTGACCTCTGGAGGCACATCATCATTGTAATGCACGTTGGAATAAGTCCCATCCTCATCCGAGTATGTGAACGCGCCCATTCGCTCGAAACGCTGCGTCTTGACGAAATCCACCAATTCATCGAAATCATCGGAAGTTTCCCCAGGATGCCCGACCATAAGTGTCGTTCTGATATGTATGCCAGGCACTTCCGACCTTATCTTCGCCAGCAAATCCAGAGTTTCCGCCTTGGTTATGTGTCTCCTCATCTTAACGAGCATGTTGTCGCTTATGTGCTGAAGCGCGATATCCAGATATTTGCAAACATTCTCTCTCTCACGCATCACTTTCAGCAATTCGTCGGGAAAACCGGCTGGATACGCATAGTGCAGACGCAACCATTCCACACCGTTCACGTCGCTCAGTCTTCTTACGAGCTCCGCCAACTTATTCTCGCCGTACTTATCCTCGCCGTAATACGACAAATCCTGCGCTATAATCTGAAACTCCTTTACACCCTGAGACACAAGAAACTCCACTTCATCGACGATTTCCTGCATGTCTCTCGACTTATACCGCCCTGTTATTAACGGAATGGCGCAATACGAGCACATTCTGTTGCACCCCTCGGACACCTTCACATAAGCATAATGCTTTGGGGTGGTAATCCTGCGACTTACGCCCATCTTGCTGTTATACTCAGTGTCACGTCCAAGATACTTCATCACATCCATGAAGTCGAATTTGCCATAAAACTTGTCAACTTCCGGAATTTCTTTCTCTAATTCTTTCTTATACCTCTGCGAAAGACAGCCCATCACGATAAGCTTCTTCAGTTCGCCAGACTTGCGTCGCTCCGCAAATTCAAGTATTGTGTCTATCGACTCCTTCTTGGCGTCTTGTATGAATCCGCAAGTGTTTATTATAGCTATTTCACCATCAGCAACCTTCGGATCGTGCTCCACATCGTAGCCGTTGAGTTCAAGACGCCCCATCAATTGCTCTGAATCCACAAGGTTCTTTGAGCATCCCAATGTTATCAAATCAACCTTCATTCTCCTCTTTATTAAAGACTAACCCAAAAGACTTTCCACAAACAGTTCCTTGTCGAAAGAGCGCAAATCATCAACACCTTCGCCGAGACCGATATACTTCACTGGTATGCTAAACTGGTCAGATATGCCGAGAACGACACCGCCCTTTGCTGTTCCGTCCAGTTTTGTAACTGTCAGAGATGTTATTTCTGTGGCCTTGGAGAACTGCTTAGCCTGCTCGAAGGCATTCTGTCCTGTAGAGCCGTCCAATACAAGCATCACGTCGTTTGGAGCGCCAGGCACAACCTTTTTCATCACGTTCTTTATCTTGGTCAGCTCGTTCATCAAGTTCACCTTGTTATGCAGACGGCCGGCTGTGTCAATAATCACTACATCAGCGCCGTTTTTCTTGGCAGAACTCAATGTGTCGAAAGCCACAGACGCAGGGTCGGCACCCATCGCCTGCTTTATCACCGGCACACCGATTCTCTCGCCCCAGATACACAGCTGCTCCACTGCAGCGGCACGGAATGTATCAGCCGCGCCAAGATAAACCTTGAGTCCCTGATTCTTGAACTTATTCGCAAGCTTGCCTATGGTAGTAGTCTTGCCAACGCCGTTCACGCCGACCACCATTATGACATAAGGCTTCTCGCCGTCATACGACATTTCTATGTCTGCCGTGGTGTTCTCGGCCATTATTCCGCAAATCTCCTCACGGAGAACCTTGTTCAGCTCGTCCGTGTTCACGTACTTATCTCTTTTTACTCTATCTTTTATTCGGTCTATTATCTTGAGCGTGGTCTCCACTCCCACATCCGAGGTGATGAGCATCTCCTCCAGATTATCGAGAACATCGTCATCCACTGTGCTTTTCCCCACAATGGTGCGCTTCAGTTTCTCGACAAAACTCGCTTTTGTCTTTTCCAGTCCTTTGTCAAGAGCTTCCCTGCTCTCGCTATCTTTCTTGCCAAACAGTCCAAAGAATGCCATATATGTTTAATTTTCGATGCTAATGTCTGAAAATACAAATATAAACAATAAAGCGCGAATACTAAATAAGTTCATCAAAAACACACGGAAACAAAAGCACAAAAAAAAGTCCCCTATCTTCACAGATAAGGGACTCTCTATTGTCTATTTACCAGCCGAAAAGGCTTAAATCTTACTTCTTAAAATAATCCTTTACAGACTCGTTAGGAACCATTTCTTCCTTGAATGTATAAGCACCAGTCTTAGGTGACTTTACCATCTTGATGACCTTTGAATAAGTTCTTCCGTCACCGCTTTGGAGAGTTGCAACTACTTTCTTTGCCATGTCTCTTTATCTTTTTACTTGTTTTTTACTTGATTTCCTTGTGGAGAGTATACTTCTTCAAGATTGGGTTGTACTTCTTAAGCTCCAATCTGTTAGGAGTGTTCTTTCTGTTCTTTGTAGTGATATAACGGCTTGTTCCTGGCAGACCGCTCTCCTTCATCTCAGTACACTCCAAAATAACTTGTACTCTATTCTCTTTTCCTTTTTTAGCCATTTTTAGTGCCCTCCTTTATTATTCGAATATATATCCTTTTTTAGCAGACTTTCTGATAGCTGCGTCCAAGCCAATCTTGTTGATTGTACGCAAACCTGCTGCTGAAACCTTGAGTGTAATCCACTCGTCTGCCTCTGGCCAATAGAACTTCTTTGTGAACAAGTTCAAATCGAATGTTCTCTTTGTTCTATTCTTTGCATGAGACACATTATTGCCTCTCTGCGCCTTCTTTCCGGTAATCTGACAAATCTTTGACATTTCTTCTTATTTTGAATTAATTATTTCTTCATTTACCAAGCGGACACAATAGTCCGCTTTAACAGGGTGCAAAGATATGCTTATTTTTTTATACAGCAAAACAAAATCGCCTTTTTATTCCACTTTAATTGAGCATTTAATGAAATTGCCCTATCTATCAATCATACGCCACTCCCTTTCCTCGAATGGCTTTATCTGCCGAGCGCTCCACCCTGCGCCCCCGTTTTCCGCGTATGGACGAACAGCATCCTTGGCCGCCTCCAGCCGACGCCATTCATTCCATTGGGTCACGTCAACGCCCTCTTTCGCCAATGCGTCTTTGCAATACTCATAAGCAAGTATGTTGAAACAGCAGTAGGAAAGCGACTTGGTCCTCTCCATTTCATATTTCTGCTCGCCGTCCTCGCTTATCTGGTCCACTAACCTTGATTTCAATTCACGCTGCATTTGCGCCACCAGGTCCGCTCTGCCACAGAAATGCGAATACATCAGTATCTGTGCGGCATACCATGTTCCATGATTGTTCTTCGCCAACCTCTCCCTTTTGCCCTGCGGCGAATTCACCATCCACTCCACCATCTCGCCGAACCACAGACGCAAGTCCGAAAGCAGCCTCTCATCCATCCTTCCGTCGCCAGCCACCATCTCCACGCTCTCCACGACATCCATCATGCCACGCAGCTCAATAAGCCCGGAGCCCCGGACCTTGCCTTCGCGCCCTTTGCCGGGAATAAACTGCGCGTATTTCATATTGGGATTCATCCTCGTGCCTTCATCCACAAACCAAGTTTTGAGGATTTCCGACATCCGCTGAGCCGCCACAGCCGCTTCTCGTTCATTGCCCTTCTGCGTGTACAGCCTCTCCGCCAAAGCCAGAAGACTGACATCGCTAACCATCCTGCTCAGAGCTTTTTTGTCCTCCCAACGCGCAACGTCGGGATTCCGCTCGCCGTCACGCCTCTCCCACACGCCTTCGCCGTTGTCGAACCAATAGGGAGCCACACTCATATAATCATGGGCATCAGCGCCCTCGATACGCATCGTGTCGCAAACAACAGAAAGGCTCCGCTTCTTCAATTTGCCAAGAGCCTCAATGATACGCGCTTCACCATGCTTATCAAAAACGACAAAACCTTCCTTCCTATGTAAATCATACTTCTCTAAAGCAACCTTTTGAGCGCAGACATCCGGCAAAGACAGCAAGATGGAAAACAATATGCAGATTATACTTCTCAACATCCTCGCAAATATAGCATTTCGTAAGATAGACAAGATTTCAGTTTGTCCGAAAAGACCAATGAAAAAGAATGGACTTCTTATTTATATATGTATAAAAGAAAATCCGGCTCTTGAAACCAAAAGCCGGATTACACTTATTTTTCTTAAAGTTTATTCTTCGTCTTTCTTTGCTGCCTTCTTTCTTGTAGTCTTCTTAGCTGGTTTCTCAGCAGCCTTTTCTGCCTCGATTTCAGCCTCAGACTTTCCAAGATCTGGGTCAACAAGGATTCTTCCACAAAACTCGCATACGATGATTTTTTTTCTCGAGCGTATGTCAAGCTGTCTCTGCGCTGGGATTCTGCTGAAGCATCCGCCGCAAGCATCTCTGTCGATGGCAACGACTGCCAAACCGTTTCTTGCGTTGCTTCTGATTCTCTTGAATGCGTTCAGAAGTCTGTCATCATCGATTGTGCCCTCGATCTCCTGAGCCTCGCCCATGAGTTTTTCCTCCTCGGCTTTAGTCTCGCTGATGATAGCCTCAAGCTCAGCCTTCTTCTGATTCAGGACTTCCTGCTTGTCATCGAATGTTGCCTTGGCAGCAGCGACCTCCTCCTGTTTGTGTGCTATATCCGCAGTAGCCTCTTTGATTTTCTTCTCAGCGAACTGCACCTCAAGTTCCTTATACTCAATTTCCTTTGAGAGATAATCGAACTCTCTGTTGTTGCTTACGTTGTTCTGCTGTTCCTTATATTTTGCGATTACCGCAGCGTTTTCCTCTATCTGGTGCTTGAACTCCTTTATGCGAGCCTCGAGAAGAGCGACTTCCTTGTCGTATTTCTCAATTCTCGTCGCCAAACCTGCGATGTCGTCCTCCAAGTCCTGAACCTCCAAAGGAAGCTCACCTCTCTGCGTTCTGATTTGGTCAATCTTAGTAACGACCTCCTGCAGATTATGAAGCGCCAAAAGCTTGTCTTCTACAGTCTTTTCTGTTTTTTGCTGTGCCATTAGTCTTATAAATGATTAATTGGATTTGTATTTACTTCTGAATAATAGGTCACAAAATTAGGAATTTTTTCTGACAAATATGCTTTAAAAATTTCTTTTGTAAATTGTTCTGATTCAAAATGTCCTATATCCGCGACCAAAATCTTGCCTTCGGCGTTGAAAAACTCATGATATTTGCAATCGGCAGTGACGTACATATCAGCGCCTTTTGACATGGCAAGCGTAATGAATTCAGCACCAGAGCCGCCACACAAAGCGATCTTCCTCACTTCTCTGCCAAGCAACGGACTGAATCTGACATCGGCACACTTAAACTTCTCTTTTATCAGTTTAAGCGCATCTATTTCTGACATAGGTTTTTCCAATATGCCAACAACGCCAAGACCGCTCGTCTTAGACTTCTGCAACAAAGCATACACATCCACAACCGGCTCCTCGTACGGATGCGCCGACATGGCCGCCTGACGGACTTTCTCCGCATCGGCTTCGCGCACAACCATTTCTATCCTCGTTTCCTTCTCATAATGCATCTCGCCCAGCTCGCCGACAAACGGATTGCAGCCCTCGCCCGCCCTAAACGTGCCCACGCCTTCCACACGGTAGCTGCAGCCGTCGTAACCGCCAACACAACCGCCGCCAGCTGCGAACATTGCATTTGCCACCTTTTCGGCGTAATCCTGCGGCACGAATGTCACTATCTGGCACAGCGCCTCAGGCTCGGCACACAGCACCCCGACATCCTTCAGTCCGAGTTTTTCCGCCATCTTGAAGCTTACGCCGCCGACAGCCTTATCGAGATTCGTGTGGCTGGAATAAATCGCCATGTCGTTCTTTATCGCTTTAATCACACACCGCTCCACATAAGACTTTCCTGTGATTTTCTTAAGTCCGCGGAATATCAGCGGATGATGCGAGATTATCATATTGCAGCCTTTGCTTATTGCCTCGTCAACGACATCTTCGGTCACATCAATAGCCAGAAGTGCGGATTTGACTTCCATTTCCGCATCTCCGCACAGCAGACCCGCATTGTCATACGATTCCTGGAGAGCAAGCGGAGCCAGTTCCTCCAAAGCCCTGCACACGTCTTTTACTTTCACGCTCATTGTTATTGATTTAGTCGGTGCGAATATAAGAAAAAAGCCCAAACAACTTACGTCGTTTAGGCTTTCTCTGTCGGGGTACCAGGATTCGAACCTGGGACCCCCTGCTCCCAAAGCAGGTGCGCTAACCGGACTGCGCTACACCCCGTTGTTTGATTCAGAGCTCATATCTCGTTCTCAAAACCGGGTGCAAAATTAGAGGTCTTTTTTCATAACACAAAATTTTTCTCGACTTTTTTTCATTATTTTCGCAGAAAACTTTCGCGGAAAACACTAAACTTCCAAAATGGCAGGCATTTACATACACATACCTTTTTGCTCGTCGAAGTGCGCCTATTGCGATTTCTACTCTGTACCTGCATTAGAATTCAAGGCGGACTACATAAAAGCATTGAAAAAAGAGATAAGACTGCGCATGCCAGAGTTCCGCGACGCCATAAAAAACGAGCCTGTAAAGACAATTTACTTCGGAGGCGGCACGCCTTCTGCCCTGTCGCCTAAGGAACTTCAGGAGATTTACACTGAACTGGCGAACAGCATCGACCTATCGAACGTGGCAGAAATCACGATGGAAGCCAACCCCGATGACCTGACCGACGAATACATAAAGGAGCTGACGTCGCTCGACACTCTGCATGTGAACAGAATGTCGATAGGCACACAGACTTTCAACGACACGATGCTGAAGCTTTTTCGCCGCCGACATAACGCTGAAGCCGCCACAGAAGCCGTGGAAAGAGTAAAAAGACACGGCATAACCAACATTTCACTCGACCTGATATACGCCTACCCCGAAGAAACGACAGAAACGCTCTCCGAGGACATCGAAAAACTCACGTCGCTCCGCCCGACACACATTTCAGCCTACCAGCTGACATACGAGCCAGGCACGACACTGACAAAGCTCGTCAAGGACGGCAAAGTCAAGCCATTAGCGGAAAACGAATGCGTGACACTCTACCACCAGCTTGTAAATACACTTGAGCAAGCCGGATATGCGCAATACGAGATTTCAAACTTCTCGCTGCCGGGATACGAATCGAAGCACAACTCGTCATACTGGGACATGACTCCGTACTTAGGACTCGGACCGTCCGCCCACTCATTCTACTCCAACGACCGCATGCACAACCCTGCGGCATTGACCAAATACATAAAACTGCTGAATGACGACAAAATACCGGCAGAAGCCGAAGGACTGACAAAGCATGAATTGTACAACGACTTCATAATCACATCGTTGCGAACACGGCGAGGTATTGACACAGAAGAACTAAGAAAGCGTTTCGGCAATACGTTTCACGATTATTTTATGTCGCAGCTGCAGTCACGCATACAGCCGAAATTGTACGAAAGATGCGACGACGGAGCCATCCGCTTGACACAGGAAGGAATCCTCGTTTCCGACTCTGTTTTCACAGAATTGATCTGGGTGTAGGCCTTCCATGTCCAAAACAACAGGCAAAACGACCGCTACAAGGCATATCACCCACCCAGCCTTCGTCTATTAAAAATTAATGCGTAAATTTGTTCTTGCATTTCTAAAATACTTCAAACATAACACTATGATTTTCAACTTCACAACTATCACGTGGATTATCATCGCAATACTCGTTATCGACTTTGTGCTGGAGAGAGTACTTCACCATCTCAACGCGAAAAACCTGTCGGCTGAGATTCCAGAAGCCCTCAAAGGCATATATAAAGAAGATGAATACGCCAAACAGCAAGCCTACTCAAAGACCAACGACCGATTCTCAATATACACATCGTCGTTCAACCTGCTCCTTATACTGCTGATGTTCGTTTTCGGCGGATTCGCTGTGGTGAACAACATCGCCGAGTCGGTTTTTGAAAACCCGATACTCGTCTCGCTGCTTTTCTTCGGCATTATTTATGTGGCAGACACGATTCTCGGAATACCTTTCGATGCGTACAAGACTTTCGTGATAGAGGAAAAGTTCGGGTTCAACAAATCGACCAAAGGCATTTTCGTGACAGACCAGATTAAGTCGCTGGTTCTGACAGCGATAATCGGAGGACTGATTATCTCGCTCATCGAGTTGATATACAACCAGACACAGAGCCTGTTCTGGATTCTGGCGTGGGTTGTGGTGGCAGTATTCTCGATATTCCTGAATATGTTCTATTCATCGATAATTGTGCCGCTGTTCAACAAGCAGACGCCACTGGAAGAAGGAGAACTGCGCGATGCGATTCAGAAATTCGCGACATCGGTCGATTTCAAATTGGACAACATCTACGTGATGGACTCGTCGAAGCGCTCGACCAAAGCCAACGCCTACTTCTCCGGACTGGGCAAGAAGAAGCGCGTCGTGCTGTATGACACACTAATAAACGACCTCAGCACCGATGAAATCGTGGCAGTGCTTGCCCATGAAATCGGACACTACAAGCACAAGCACACGCTGCAGATGCTCGTTGTATCGCTGCTCAACACACTTGTGATGCTGTTTCTGCTCGGATTATTCCTCGGAAACGACGCCCTCGCTAACGCTTTCGGCGTAGAGAAGGCGAATTTCCACATCAACATTTTGGCATTCGGACTGTTATACACACCGATTTCTGTAATAATAGGCGTTTTAATCAACAAATTCTCGCGCCACAACGAGTATCAGGCTGACGCATTCGCAGCGGAACACGGACTCGGCGACAATCTGATAGAAGGACTGAAGAAACTGTCGGTGAAATCGCTGTCAAACCTTCAGCCGCATCCTTGGTATGTGTCGTTCTATTACTCGCATCCTACTCTGCTGCAGCGCATTAACGCCATAAACAAAATAAAGAAATGACCGACGAAGCACGCATATTAGGCGAACTGCTGCTGAAGCACAAACTCATCGTGGCATCGGCAGAAAGCTGCACCGGCGGCAACATAGCACATCTGATAACAGAAGTGGCTGGAAGTTCGGCGTACTTCAAAGGCTCGGTCGTGAGCTACTGCGATGAGATAAAGCATAAAGTGCTCGGCGTGAAGCAGGAAACCCTCGATGAACACACAGCAGTCTCATTACAGACTGCCGAGGAAATGGCCGACGGCGTGAAAAGGCTGATGGGCGCCGACATAGCCGTGAGCACCACCGGCATAGCTGGTCCTGGCGGAGCTATGGAAGAACAGCCTGTAGGCACGGTGTGGATGGGCGTGTCGTCAGGAAACGGCACTTGGGCGCAAAAGTTCCTTTTCAACGGAAACAGAGAGGAAATCATCAGTCAGGCTTCGGTGATGGCTCTGCGACTTGTTATAAACGAAATAAACGAAATATATGGCTAAAACACACGTGGCTTACGTCTGCTCGTCATGCGGCGCGGAGGCGGCAAAATGGATGGGAAAGTGCCCATCGTGCGGCGAATGGGGAACGATGAAGGAATTCACCATAAGCAAGCAGAAGACATCCGCTTCCATCGCGTCTTTGTCAACAGCCAAAGTGAACGCCCCTATCCGTCTGGGCGACATTGAGATAACAAACGAGCCGCGACTCGACACAGGAAACGCCGAGTTCAACCGCGTGCTGGGCGGCGGACTGGTGCCAGGCTCGATGGTGCTGATAGGCGGTGAGCCAGGCATAGGAAAATCGACGCTCGTCCTGCAGGTCATACTCAACATCAAGAACCGAAAGACACTGTATGTGTCCGGCGAGGAAAGTGTGAAGCAGTTGAAGCTCCGCGCCGAACGCCTTGACACACGGAACGACGACTGCCTGATACTAGCAGAGACATCGCTCGAAAGAATCGTTGAAATGGTGAAGGATGTGAACCCGGAACTGCTGATAATCGACTCAATACAGACCATAAGCACAGAGATGGCAGAAGCGTCGCCCGGCTCGGTGTCGCAAATTCGCGAATGCGCCACAGCACTGCTGCGTCTCGCCAAATCGACGAACATACCTACCCTTGTCATCGGACACATAACGAAAGATGGTGCAATAGCCGGACCTAAAATCCTTGAGCATATCGTTGATACTGTCCTGCAGTTCGAAGGCGACCAGCACTACATGTACAGAATACTGCGCGCCACGAAGAACCGTTTCGGCTCGACATCGGAGCTCGGCATATTCGAAATGAGGCAGAACGGACTCCGCGAAGTGTCCAATCCATCGGAACTATTGCTTTCCGAAGACCACGAAGGACTTTCCGGCATCGCTGTGACTGCCGCCGTAGAAGGCATCAGACCGTTCCTGATAGAAGTGCAGGCACTCGTTTCCACAGCGGCCTACGGCACTCCGCAACGCTCCGCCACTGGCTTCGACACACGCCGCCTGAACATGCTGCTCGCTGTGCTGGAAAAGAAAGTCGGATTCAAACTGTCGCAAAAGGACGTCTTCATAAACATTGCCGGCGGATTGAAAGTAAACGACACATCGACCGACCTTGCAATAATGTCAGCTGTGCTGAGCTCGAACTTCGACATCCCAGTGCCGCCGCACACCGCTATTGCCGGCGAAGTGGGACTTTCGGGCGAGATTAGAGCCGTGGCGAGAATCGAGCAACGCATAGCCGAGGCGGAGAAACTCGGATTCTCGCAGATGATACTGCCGACGGCGAACTACAAAAGCCTTGCAGCGCCAGCCAAGAAACTGAAGCTCATACCCGTCAGCAAGGTGGAGGACGCATTCCGCATACTGTTCAAGGATTAAAGTAAGACATGAAGCTCTTTCTCGCACCATTACAAGGACTTACGACAGCAGAATTCCGCAATCTGCACGAAAAGCATTTCGGCGGAGTGGATGCCTATTTCACGCCGTTCATTCGTCTGGAGAAAGGCGCTCTGCGCAAGCGTGACGTGAGGGACATAGAGAATTCTACCGTCAGCAGGCTAATTCCGCAGGTTTTGGCTGCAAACGCCGATGAATTGAAGAAAATCCTTGAGTTCCTTATGCCATTGGGATGCAAGGAGATAGACCTGAACTGCGGCTGCCCTTTTCCGCCTGTATGCAGCAAAGGC
Organism: Paludibacteraceae bacterium; assembly: GCA_017937025.1. Taxonomy (GTDB): domain Bacteria; phylum Bacteroidota; class Bacteroidia; order Bacteroidales; family Paludibacteraceae; genus UBA4363. Next base: position 73,789 of record JAGBEJ010000002.1, read on the forward strand.
AGAGGCGCAGGGATTCTCGCGCGCCAGGATGTTTTCGCCGAAATGATTGAAAGTCTGTCGCAATACAAGGACATAAGTTTTTCAATTAAACTGCGTTTGGGACTGAATTCCGCCGATGAAATCAAAGAACTCGTCCCCGTCATCAATTCGTCGGAGCTGAAGTTCGTGACGCTGCATCCGCGAATAGCCAAGGACCAGTACAAGGGCGCGCTCCGCATGGATGACTTCGCTAATTTCATAAGCGAATGTCAGAAACCTATCGTTTTCAACGGAGAAATAAGGACAAAGCAGGATTATGACAAAATCGTCAGCGATTTTCCTGATTTATACGGCATTATGATAGGCCGTGGATTAATCGCCAACCCTAACCTCGCAAACGAAATCAGCGGCATAAGCGAAAGTCTTAGCAAAGAAAAATTCATGGCGTTCCACGATGAACTGAAGGACGCACTGACACAACGCCTCGAAGGCGAACAGCAGACGCTCTCGCACTTGTTGCCCTACTGGGAATATCTCCTTCCGGACATTTCCGCCAAGGCACGCAAAGCCATTATGAAATCAAGAAACCTAAGCGATTACACAAGAAACGTGAGAAGCGCTATGGGGTGAGATAAAAGAAGTTTTTGTAAATTTGTTGCAGTAAGAATCAAAACAAAGAATTGAACTAAGACATAGAAACAACATAACATACTATAAACCATAGCGTTTGCTATTTATTCGAGACATCCTAAAAATTTGGCGATTTTAAAAGATGAAAGTCAGAAGAATAAGTTCAGTAAACGTTCACGCCTTGGCGTGGACGGAACTTATTTGACTTTCGGGTTACGCCAAATACCTTAGGATGCAATAAGCGAAGTTCACGCCATTTTTGCATCCTTTTCTATTTGCGATAACCTGTTGTCATCGGTAAGTTGCTGACGCTGAATAAGCATAACGCCAATGACACCACAGCAACAAAAAACTGCCGCTGCTGAGTTTGCCGAATTCTGGACAGACAAAGGTGACGAGAAGCAGGAAACGCAGCGCTTTTGGATTCAACTGCTTAGCGAAGTACTTGGCATTGAAAATCCAACTAAATACATTGAATTCGAGAAACGTGTAAAACTCGCACACACCTCGTTCATTGATGCCTACATACCAAGCACAAAAGTGCTAATAGAACAGAAAGGCTCAAAGATAGACCTGCACAAGGCGGCGGAGCAAAGTGATGGCGCCGAGCTGACGCCATATCAGCAAGCAAAACGCTATGCCGACGAAATGCCGAACTCACTACGTCCGCATTGGATTGTGGTCTGCAACTTTCAGGAATTTTTAGTTTACGACCTTGAGCAACCAGACAAAGAGCCAGAACAAATTTTCCTCAAAGACATTGAAAAAGAATATTATAGGCTCCAGTTCTTAATCGACAGCCGTCACAATTATTTGCGCCGTGAAGAGGAATTGTCATTGCAAGCCGGTGTGCTTGTTGGCAAGCTGTACGATGCGCTCATAAAACAATACATCAATCCCGACGAGCAAAGCCTTCGTTCGCTCAACATTCTATGTGTCAGACTTGTATTCTGCCTCTATGCCGAAGATGCCGGATTATTTGCCACACGCACAGCTTTTGAAGATTACATACGTTCTTTCGCAACAGAAAACACGCGTGACGCTGTTATAAAACTATTCAAGGCATTAGACACAAAAATCGAGAATCGTGACAAGTATGACACAAAGCTGCAAGCCTTTCCATACGTAAACGGTGGACTTTTTGCCGCTGAAAACATCGAAATACCCCATTTCACAGAAGAAATAGTAGATGTGTTGTGCAACCATTGCGCGCCGTTCGACTGGCACGAGATCTCACCAACAATATTCGGCGCGGTATTCGAGAGCACACTGAACCCAGACACACGTCGCAAAGGCGGAATGCACTACACCAGCATCGCAAACATACACAAGGTCATCGACCCACTATTCTTAGATAACTTAGAGGCTGAGTTTGATGAGATATGCGGTGCTTCGACTCCGCTCAGCAACCGCAACCCATCAGTTGAACAAAACCGAAACGAGCGACCACGAAAAACATTGCCACTAAAAGAACGCAAGGCAGCTCTGCATGCATTCCAGCAAAAACTCGGTTCGCTAACCTTTCTCGACCCAGCCTGCGGAAGCGGCAATTTCCTGACTGAAACATATCTCAGTCTGCGCCGATTGGAAAACAAGGTGATTTCCGCATTGTTCAAAGGCGAGAAAGTGCTTGGCTTTGAGGATTTCATTCATGTGAAAATCAGCCAGTTCTATGGCATTGAGATAAATGACTTTGCTGTAACGGTAGCAAAAACAGCCCTTTGGATAGCCGAAAGCCAAATGATGGCAGAGACAGAAAAGATATTAAACATGAATATCAACTTCCTGCCGCTCACGACGAATGCTTTCATTGTGGAAGGCAATGCTTTGCGCATGGATTGGAGTACGCTTGCTCCGACTATAGATCGGTCATTGGGCGAAGTCGAAATTGGCAATGGATACGAGCCTAATTTGTTTGAAGGATTCACTACAAAATCCGACGGGAAGGCACATCATTATGATTACATAATTGGTAATCCGCCGTTTATTGGTACGAAATATCAAACCGAAAATCAAAAACAGGATATTTTGTTTGTGTGTTCAGAACTGAAACCATTGGATTATGTAACAGGTTGGTATAAAAAGGCAGCAGACCTAATACAGAACACAAATACACGATGTGCTTTTGTGTCAACAAATTCAATAACACAAGGCGAACAAGTAGCACCTTTGTGGAAAGTTTTGATTAATATTCAAATAGATTTTGCTTATCGTACATTCCGTTGGGATTCAGAATCAAATCAAAAAGCGCATGTACATTGCGTAATAATCGGATTTTCATTTGCAGACAACACACAAAACAGCGTAGGGGCGAAAAATATTTCGCCCCTACAAACCCGACGAATATTCAACGCCGACGAAACCGTAATAAATGCCACAAACATAAATGGTTATTTGTTAGATGCGCCGAACGTTTATATCGATGCTAATAGGGATGCTATATGTAGTAATGTCCCTAAAATGATTTATGGAAGCAAACCTGTTGATGGTGGTTACTTCCAACTTACTCAAGAAGAAATGGAGGCTTTATTGAAGAAATCGCCTCAATTTGAGCCATTCATAAAGAGATATATGGGAGCAGATGACCTGATAAACAATAAAACAAGATATTGTCTTTGGCTGAAAGAATGCCCTCCCAATATTTTGCGGTCATCATCTGATGTCATGATGCGCATAGAAGGCGTGCGTAAATCAAGATTAGAAAGTTCGAAAGCAGCGACTCGTAAATGGGCAGTTTATCCATCTGTCTTTGTAGAAGACCGACAACCAGACCACGATTATATCATTTTACCAGTCGTATCTTCAGAAAGACGTCAATATATGCCCATGTGCTATGTTTCAAAAGATGTTATTGCCAATGCCAATGCTCAAATGATTCCTGATGGTGATTTATACACATTCGGAATACTCAATTCTTGTATTCATAATGCGTGGATGCGTGCAGTTTGCGGACGAATGAAAAGCGATTACGCATATTCAGCTACTATCGTTTACAACAACTTCCCTTGGTGCAATCCTACAGACGCACAGAAAGCAAGAATCGAACAAACAGCACAAGGCATTCTTGACGCCCGTTCATTATTCCCTGAATCCAGCCTCGCCGACATGTATGATGACAGAACCATGCCCGCCGACTTGCGCAAAGCCCACAATGCCAATGACAAAGCCGTGATGCAAGCCTACGGATTTGAGTCAAGCATGAACGAAAGCGAGATTGTGGCAGAATTATTCAAATTATATCAAGCGAAGAATAAATAATACCGTACCGAAAGTTTTATAACTAAAAACTGCCAATCTTGGCATTTTTATAACATACACCATTGTTTTTATTCCGAAAGCGAGGTTTCATTATACCGCCATGAAAACCGCAATAAGAAACAAAAGCATTATCTTTGTGTCTTATGAAGGAGAAGATAAAGACAAAGATCAGGAAGCTGCGTTTCAAGTACAAAATCTCGATACTGAACGAGAACACACTTGAGGAGACCCACTCCCTGAGACTCTCGCCGCTAAACGCCATCACGCTGTTTGTGGTGCTTCTGCTTATCGTCTTTGCTTTCTACTCTGTCATAATACTATTCACGCCTATTCGCAATTATCTGCCGGGATATTCCACCGAAGAAATGAGAGACAACTACATGAGAAACGCTCTGATGGCGGATTCTCTGATGGAAGTCGTTGACAGGCAGAACACCTACATTGCGAGGCTGAGAGATGTCGTGACCGGCGACATAGACATACAGTCAAGAGCGGCACTGGACTCTGCCGTGAACGACACTGCGACAAAAGGCTTCATGACCAGAACCGAACGCGAGGAAAGTTTCCTGAAGGAATATGAAAACAGCGAAGCCATCGAGGACACAAACACGCCGCACAACGCCTACGCCAGCATGTTCTTCACACCACTGAAGGGCGTAGTCGGCAAAAAGTTCAATCCGCAATCAGGACAATACGGCATAAACATAACAGCCAAGCCATCGTCGCCAGTGGCTGCGGCGCTGTCGGGCACAGTGATAAGCATAAGCTACACGATAGGCGACGACTACACAGTGATAATGAGCAGCGACAACAACTTCATAACGGTCTATAGCAACCTTTCGGACGTGCTTGTGTCGCCCAACCAAAAGGTCTATGCCGGACAGCCGATTGCAATATCGCAGACAGCAAGTGAATCGTCGTTGCATTTTGAATTGTGGCAGAACAATATGCCGCTTAATCCCGAAGACTTCATAATATTCTGATATAAAAACATAAAACAATGAGCAAGAAGAAGATAGCGATACTCGGAAGCACCGGAAGCATAGGAACGCAGACTCTTGATGTGATAGAAGAACACCCCGACCTTTTCGAGGCATACGCGCTGACAGCAAACCACAATGCAGACTTGCTTATTGAACAAGCACGGAAATTCAATCCGGAGTTCGTTGTCATAGCCGACGAGACGCTCTACGGCAAAGTGAAGGACGCACTGTCCGATCTGCCGATGAAGGTGTATGCAGGCAGCGACGCCATCTGCGAGGTCGCATCCATGGACACTATCGACGTGGTGCTGACTGCCATGGTGGGCTACGCCGGACTGAAGCCAACTATCGCCGCCATAAAAGCTCACAAGACAATAGCTTTAGCCAACAAGGAGACGCTTGTGGTGGCAGGACAGCTTGTGGAAAGGCTTTCTATGGAGAACCACGCGCCTATACTGCCTGTGGATTCCGAGCATTCGGCGATATTCCAATGCATCAACGGAGAAAATCCCGATCAAATAGAGAAAATCATCATAACCGCTTCTGGCGGACCGTTCCTGCACACGCCAGCCGACCAGCTGAAGAACGTGACTCCGGCGCAGGCGCTCAACCACCCGAACTGGAGCATGGGAGCGAAGATAACAATCGACTCCGCAAGCATGATGAACAAAGGATTTGAGGTGATAGAAGCGAAGTGGCTTTTCGGACTTCTGCCTGAACAAATCGACGTAATTGTGCATCCGCAGTCGATAGTCCACTCCATGGTGCAGTATGTGGACGGAGCGGTGAAGGCGCAGCTCGGCATTCCGGACATGAAGCTGCCTATACAGTACGCGCTGACATACCCTAACAGAGTGCACCTATCTGCGCCGAGACTTGATTTCAGAAAGGATTCGCAGCTTACGTTCCTTGAGCCAGACACAAAGAAGTTCAGAAACCTGACTTTCGCGTTCGAGGCGCTGAGACGCAAGGGAAACGCGGCTTGTGTGCTGAACGCTGCCAACGAGGTTGTAGTGAACGCATTCCTGCACGAGAAAATCGGATTCCTCACAATGTCCGATGTCATCGAGAAAACGATGGAGAAAGCGGCGTACATAGCAGAACCAACCTACGAGGACTATGTGCAGTCCGACAAGGAAGCTCGCCGCATAGCCGAGGAGATGCTATAATCCGTTTCTTTCGCGGACAAACTTTTCGATGAAATCGACTGTCTTGTCGATTCCAAGGCTCGACACGTCGATGCACAGATGGTAGTTTGATGCAACTCCCCACTCTCTGCCAGAGTAAGTGTTGTAATAATCGGCGCGCTTGCTGTTAGTGTTTCTTATCAGCTTCAAAGCCTTTTCTTCGCTCACACCGGAACGCTTGGTCACGAGTTTGACCTTGTCCTCCTCATTGGCGCTGAGGAATACGCTCACAAGCTTCGAATTGTTCCTAAGCACATAGTCAGAGCACCGTCCGACGATGACGCATGGTCCGTCCTCAGCCAGTTTTTTTATGACATCCGACTGCACTTTGAATAGCGAGGTGTTGGACATGTAATTGTCGTCCAGACATTCACCGCCCATAAGATTCTGAAAAAAGCGAATGAAACCCGGCTTTTCATCGGCCTTTTCAAAGATGTCCACATCAAATCCTATCTCCTTGGCTGACAACGTTATAAGTTCCTTGTCATAATACTTGAAGCCGAAACGTTCAGCAAGTTTCTTGCCGATAGTTCTGCCGCCTGCGCCAAACTGGCGTCCTATGCTTATTACCGTGTTTTCCATATCTTACTAATTTTCAGTGGTTACACTCTTGTTTTCAATATTCTTTTTGAACTCCTTGTACTGCTTGTAGAACATCAGCGCGGCCGTTATGAACGCAAGAACGTCAGCTATTGGCACGCTGAGCCACACACCATCCAGCTGAAAGAACGGAGGCAGAGCGAATAGCAAAGGTATGAGGAACAGCATCTGTCGTGTCGATGACAAGAATATCGCCTTGCCAGCCTTGCCTATTGACTGGAAGAAATTGCCCACCACCATGCCGAAACCGACCGTAGGAGCAGCCATCATCAGGATTCTCATGCCTCGCGACGAAATGCCGATCAACTCCTCGTTATCGGTAAACATCATGCCTATGTATTCTGGCAGCAACTCGCAGATAAGGAACGAGATAGACATAACAATCGTCGAGTACAATGCCGTGTACTTGAACACGCTTATAACTCTGTCGTACTGCTTCGCGCCGAAGTTGAATCCCGCTATCGGCTGCATGCCCTGGGCTAATCCAAGTATAAGCATAAAGAAAAGCATCATCACAGAGTTTATGATTCCGTAGGCGCTTATCGCCATGTCGCCGCCGAACTTTCTGAGCATCAGATTAATGACAATAACAACAAGGCATCCGCAAGCATTAATTACGAATGGCGACATGCCGATGGAAAGGATGCCTTTCACGATATTCTTGTCCAAAGTGAATATGCCTTTCTTGAAGCGTATGTAACTGTCGGCCTTGCAGAAATGGCGCAGCACAAAGACGAACGACACGGACTGTGCCAGAATCGTGGCGAGCGCTGCTCCCGTAATACCCCATTTCATCACGAAAATAAACAGCGGAGCGAGCACCAGGTTCACTAACACTGTCAGCAACGTGGCATTACGCGCCTTCTGAGGATAGCCCGACGAACGCATCACGTTGTTCAATCCGAAGTAAAGATGCGTTATGACATTGCCCAAAAGGATTGGAATCATGAAGGCACGTGCGTACTGCAGAGTGTCGTCGCTGGCGCCGAAAAGCCTCAGTATCGGGTCTAAAAACAGCAGAACGCCAAGCATATAGACCAGTCCGATGATGATGTTGAGCATGACGACGTTGCCAAGCACTTTGGTAGCGCCCTCGTTGTCGTCCTGCCCCATTTTTATGGACACAAGCGTCGAGCCGCCTGCGCCAATCATCGCGCCGAAAGCGATGGAAAGGTTCATCAGCGGAAATGTTATAGCCAGTCCGGCAAGCGCCAGCTCACCCACTCCCTGCCCTATGAAGATTCTGTCGATGACATTGTACAAAGAACTCGCAATCATCGCCACAATCGCCGGCACAGAGTAAGTCATCAGGAGAGAACGCACATTCTCTGTTCCTAAGGCTTTAGGGGATTTTGATATAGAATTCGCCATTTAATCAAGTTTTTTCACATTCAAGTTCGCTTCCTTCAGGCTTTGGAAATCATAGTTGGACTTCACCTGACGGATTATCGCCTCCACGATTCGCCACATTTCACCGCCCTTTTTGTAGTTCGCCTCGCAAGCGAAGGTCACACGGTTGTCCTTGATGAGCCTTTTCGCGGCGTTTTTCTTGGCCTTGTCGTCCTTATTGTACACCGCGATAGAGTTTCCGCCCTGCTCCTTGACTAACCGCATGCAAGGAATATCGGTCTCGCCATCGCCGAAGTATATCATGTGCTTGAACGGCACAGGACGGTCACATTCCGCCATGTACTCGTTTATTCTGTAGTTTTCGCTCACCTTACTTATTCCCTTGTTTATCATGAAAAGGAACTGCGTCTTGGCTGTAAAGTCCACAGCCACAGCCGGCCATGTGGCTATGCCGTCCACATCGTACAGGAAAGAACATGCGTAAACCTCCTTGAATTCCTTGTAAATGTCGGTGCCCTCTATCATCTCGCGCAGTCCGCTCGAATTGATGTAATGCTCTATGCGAACGCCGTTTTCATCGCCCATTTTGTTGACGAGTCCGAACCATTCCTTCACACCTTCATACAGTTCTATGCTCTTGCCAAAATTCACGAAAGCCTCTCGTCTTATGCTCTTTCTGGCCATCTTGGACTTCTCTATCATCAGCTTCATGTAGCAGAGCACTCCGCTCGCCTCGTTGTCCTTGGCCAACTGATTGCTTTCGTTCCAGAACTTCTTTTTATCGGAAATTCCGACCTCTTTCAGAAAGTCGTACTCCTGCATGTTGGCAGGCGAAAGCGTTCCGTCGAAGTCATATATCAAAGCCACAACCGGCCTGTCTGTTTTCTTATCCATAAATCACTCTTTATCAGTCTTTTCCTTTTTCTTATCAAATGCGTCAACAATTCTCTTCACAAGGCTGTGGCGCACAATGTCGTCGACGTTGAACACAACGAAACCAATGCCCTTGACCGACTTCAGCACCTTCAGCGCCTCCAGCAGTCCGGAACGCTGCGACGCTGGCAGGTCTATCTGCGACACGTCGCCGGTCACAATCATCTTGCTGCCCATACCCATACGCGTCAGGAACATTTTTATCTGCTCTCTGGTTGTGTTCTGCGCCTCGTCGAGTATCACGACCGCGTCGCTCAGCGTTCGGCCTCTCATGAAAGCCAGCGGCGCTATCTGTATCGTCCCGTCGCTCATGTAATCACGGAGCTTCGACGCCGGAATCATGTCCTCCAGAGCGTCGTACAGTGGTTGCAGGTACGGGTCTATCTTCTCCTTCATGTCACCTGGCAGGAAACCCAGTTTCTCGCCTGCCTCTACCGCCGGACGGCTCAGCACGATTTTTCTCACGGCCTTGTTCTTTAGCGCGTTCACGGCCAAGGCTATGGCTGTATATGTCTTGCCGCTTCCAGCCGGGCCTGTCGCAAACATCAAGTCGTATTTCTCAAAATCATCTTTTAGCTTCTTCTGATTTTTCGTGCGCGCCATTATCTTTTTGCCGTTCACACCGAACAAAATCAGGCTGTCCTCCTCTTTCAAGTCATCCTCTTTCACCTCTCCCTTCACTATCTGCACTATCTTCTCCTCGCTCAGCTCGTTATGACGTTTCCCCCAGTCTATCATGCGCTTCATTATATGCTCAAAAGCATCGACATCAGCCTTTTCACCGCGCACTTTCATTATCCTGCCTCTCGCCAGAAGCACGATTTTAGGGCACAAGTTCTTCACCAGCTGAATATTGCCGTTGTTTACGCCATAGACCACCACTGGGTCAACGTCCTCGCTTATTTCAATTACTCTTTCCGTCATTTCTTAAAAACACGAATAGAGAAACGCCCGATGAGCATTTCCCTATTCGCCATTATTTCACTTTTTATTCTGTATCAACTTAATATTACCATGCGAACAATGGATATTGAGCCATGATGCTGTTAACCTTTTCCTTGACAGACTTGATAGTTGCCTCGCTTTCAGGATCAGAAAGTACGGTGTCGATAAGCTCTACTATCTCGCCCATCAGCTCCTCCTTGGCACCACGAGTTGTAATAGCTGGAGTACCGAAGCGCAGACCTGAAGTCTGGAATGGGCTGCGGCTGTCGAATGGAACCATGTTCTTGTTTGTTGTAATGTCAGCAGCTACGAGAGCCTTCTCTGCCAGCTTACCTGTAAGGTCAGGGAACTTGGTACGGAGGTCAACAAGCATAGAGTGGTTGTCAGTACCGCCGCTTATGATCTTGTAACCCTTGTCAACGAATGCCTGAGCCATAACAGCCGCATTCTTCTTAACCTGCTGCTGGTAAACCTTGTATTCCGGCTGAAGAGCTTCGCCGAAAGAAACGGCCTTGGCAGCGATGACGTGCTCAAGTGGTCCGCCCTGTACGCCAGGGAACACAGCTGAGTTGATAAGAGCTGACATCTTCTTGATCTCGCCCTTAGGAGTCTTCTTGCCCCATGGGTTGTCGAAGTCCTTGCCGAGAAGGATAACACCGCCGCGAGGTCCACGCAAGCTCTTGTGTGTTGTACTTGTTACGATATGAGCGTACTTGAGAGGGTTCTCAAGAAGTCCTGCTGCGATAAGTCCTGCAGGGTGAGCCATATCCACCATGAAGATTGCACCGATTTCATCGGCAACCTTACGTATGCGTGCGTAATCCCACTCACGGCTGTATGCTGATGCTCCACCGATGATCATCTTTGGCTTCTCGGCGCGTGCTATCTGCTCAAGCTGGTCATAATCGATACGGCCAGTCTCCTCATTGATGTTGTATGAAAGTGCCTGATAAACAATACCAGAGAAATTCACAGGAGAACCGTGACTGAGGTGTCCGCCGTGGCTGAGGTTAAGTCCGAGGAACTTATCACCTGGCTCCATGCATGCCATGAACACAGCCATGTTGGCCTGTGCTCCTGAGTGAGGCTGAACGTTAGCCCACTCTGCGTTGAAAATCTTCTTCAGACGCTCGATAGCCAGAGTCTCGCTTTCATCGACCACCTCGCAGCCGCCGTAGTAACGGTGTCCGGCATAGCCCTCGGCATATTTATTAGTAAGAACTGAGCCCATAGCTTCAAGAACCTGGTCGCTCACGATGTTTTCAGATGCAATGAGTTCGATACCCTTAAGTTGTCTTTCTCTCTCACGCTTGATGATGTCAAAGATTTGATCGTCTCTTTTCATTTAAATCAAGTTTTTATAATTAATAATTATTTTGCTTATTGTTTCTTTTTCTTCTCTACTGTCCAGCCGAACTTGCCTATTTTATCGCCAATCTTGTAGTAATTGCCATGGTTATAGGCTATGAATGCGGCCTTCTTCTCGTCGAACGCCCCTGTTGCCGGGTCGATGAACTCGTCATCGGCCTGCACATTGACGACCTCCGATATGAACATGTCATGCGAGCCAAGCTCCACCACTTGCTTCACGCGGCATTCTATGCTTATAGGCGCTTCCTCTATGGTCGGCGCCGAAATCTTCTCGCTCTTTCCTGGTGTCAACCCCATCTCCTTCCATTTGTCAACGTCCTTTCCGCTCTTCACTCCGCACCAGTCGGTCGCTTTAGCCAGTTTCTCGTTTGTCAGGTTTATGACGAACTCGCCTGTCTGCTTAATTATGTTGTATGAGTGGCGCGACTTCCTGACGCTTATGTAGCACATGGCTGGGTCGCTGCATATAGTTCCCACCCATGCCACAGTCAGGACATTGCTCTCCATGCCATTGCCGCCGCACGACACTAACACTGCGGGCAAAGGATAAATCATGGTTCCTGGGCGCCAACTCCTCTTCATGTCCGGTTTCTTACTTTATCTCGATTTCGTTCTGGCCAATCATGCTTTCGCAGTAATGGCACTTGACCACGATATTCTTCTTGTCCACGACCTCGAAACGTGTAGGGACAGGCTGGTTGTTGGTTATGCACTTAGGGTTAACACACTTTATTATGTCGTGTATCTCCTCTGGCAGGCCGATTGTCTGCTTCTCCACGACCTTGTAGTCCTTGATTATGTTAAGCACCGCGTTTGGAGCCACAAGCGCAATCTTGTCTATCTCGTCCGCCTTGAAGTATTTGTCCGAAATCTTGATTATGCCCTTGACACCGGACTTCTTGCTTGTCAGATTATTGCCTATCGTTATCTGCTTCTCGGACTTGTCAAGACCAAGTATAGACACGACTTTAAAAAGCTTGTCAGAAGGAATGTGGTCTATCACTGTTCCGTTCTCCAAAGCCACTACTACAAGTTCTTTCTTCTGTTCTGACATATTTTTCTGTTTTTTTAAATCAATCCGAGAGAATCACAAATAACCGCCTGACGCACGAACACGCCGTTTCTTGCCTGGTCGAAGTAGTACGCCTTAGGGTTTGAGTCCACATCAACGTCTATCTCGTTGACTCTTGGCAGCGGATGCAGCACGCGCAGGTTGTCCTTTGTGCCGTCGAGCATCGCGTTCTTGAGCTTATACACATTCTTGACTCTCTCATACTCAAGCAAGTCCTGGAATCTCTCGCGCTGCACTCTTGTCATGTAAAGGATGTCAGCATTCTCGATGCCTACGAGCTCTCTCTGCTCCTTGTAAGGAATTCCGTTCTTGTCGCAGAAAACCTTGTACTGCTCAGGCATTTTCAACTCGTCCGGTGCTATGAATGTGAAGTTTGGCTTGAAGTGCGACATCGCCATGAGCAGCGAATGCACTGTACGACCGTACTTCAGGTCGCCCACCATGTATATGTTCAGATTCTCAAGTCTTCCCTGTGTCTTTTTTATTGAATAAAGGTCGAGAAGCGTCTGTGTAGGGTGCTGATTTGAGCCGTCGCCAGCATTGATGATAGGCACCGAGCCGACTTCCGAGGCGTATCTCGCCGCTCCGTCCAGAGGGTGACGCATCACAATCAGGTCCACATAGTTGCTGACCATTCTTATGGTGTCATGCAGTGTCTCTCCTTTGCTTGTGCTTGTGTTAGCCGCGTCCGAGAATCCTATCACACGGCCGCCAAGACGATTTATTGCGGTCTCAAAACTCAACCTTGTGCGGGTCGATGGTTCGAAAAACAATGTCGCTACGACCTTGCCTCTCAGCAAGTCTCGATTGGGATTGGCTTCAAAATCAGCTGCAGCATCAAGGATTTTCAGAATCTTATCCTTGGAATAATCAGTGATGGAAACCAGACTTTTTGAGTTCATATTATGATATTAGAGTTATTCCTCTGGTAATGATGATATTAGAGCCGCAAAGAGCATCTCGCATATATCAATGCAAAATTATATTCTTTTCTCCATATATTTTTTCAAACCACGCACTTTATTTTCATGAAAATCAATAAAGCCCGATGAAAACGCAAACGCCACGCCTACTCTATGCCGAACTTCGCTTTCACCATCGGCGTTTTGGACTTAGGCACAAGCACTGTGACCGAGCATTTCAAGTCGAACTGCTGCGACACGATTTTCAACGAATTGTCCTTCACCACCTTCATTATGCTGTTCATCTTCTCGTACTCAAACTCCACAGTTATTTCGTCCTCCACCGTCTTCTCCACTATCCGGGCGTTCTGCAGCGCGTCCTCCATCGCCGAACGGTAAGCCACGACGAGTCCGCCTGTGCCCAGTAGCACTCCGCCAAAATACCGCACCACCACAGCCATCACGTCATGTAACCCTTTGGACACAAGCTGCGTGAGCATCGGTTTGCCGGCCGTTCCGCTCGGCTCGCCGTCGTCGCTCGAGCGTGTCACGCAGTCCTCATCCGTCTTGCCCACCACATAGGCATAGCAGACATGGCGCGCGTCGTGGTACTTTTTTCTGTATTCATCCAGCTTTTTCTTCGCGTCATCGACCGACGCCACAGGAAAAACGAAAGCGTAGAAGCGGCTGCCCTTGTCTTTGTACAGCCCTTCCGACAATTCCTCCAGTGTCAGATATTTATCCGTTTCCGCCATTAATTTTTCTTTGAGTTGCAAAGATAATGAAAGTATTCAAGGGGATTTGCGGTATGCGCAAGATGAGCTTTTTATTTTTATGCAAAAAGACTTAAAAGCAGACCTTGTAAATAAAGTTTGATTAAATTTGCGCTTGTTTTTATATAAGGCTAAAGACCTACACAATTATGAATTTCATATCTAATTTATTTACCAATCCATCGACAATAACAACACTGCTCTATTTGACAATAACCGCTTTTGTCGGAGTTATGTTAGGTAAAGTCAAATTCGCCAATATAAAACTCGGAATCGCTGGAGTGCTTTTCACCGGCATCGCGCTCGGACACTTCATTTTCCCTGTGGACGACTCGCAGGAAACGATTCTGAATTTCGTCCGTGACTTCGGACTTATACTCTTCGTTTACAGCATAGGTATTGACACAGGACCTCGTTTCCTTTCTTCTTTCAAGAAGGACGGTCTCAAGCTCAATCTGCTCGCCATCGGCATTGTCCTGGGCGGACTCATCACCACACTGATAATATTCTACTTCTTCAACGCCAATGGCGACAAGGGCGATGTATTCGCCGGCATCATGAGCGGCGCGGTAACCAACACGCCTGGTCTCGGAGCTGCACAGCAGGTAATAAACGAGCAAGTGCAGCAGAATCCAAACATAGGACTCGATGTCAAGAACCTCGGTGCCGGATACGCCATAGCATATCCATTCGGTGTAATCGGACTGCTGCTGGTGATACTGCTTGTAAGACTCATCTTCAAGATTAATATCAAGGAGGAAGAGAAGAACTACATCGAAAGCCTCGGCGACACTGGCTCAAAGCTCGAAAGCGTTGAAATAACAATCAAGAACCCTGCAATTTACGGCAAGACAATCGACTATATAAAGACATTCGTTGACACCGAACTGGCGATTTCCAGAATATTCCGCAACGGCGACTATCTGCTCGCCAAAGAGGACGAAGTGATACAAGAAGGCGATGTAATATACGGAGTGTCGGAGCAGAACTGCCTTGAAAACCTGCGCCTGAAGCTGGGAGACGTTGTGCTGAGAGAGCGCAGAAACATCACAGGCACAATGGACCTCATCAGCGTTCTCGTCACAAATAGAAAAATCGCCGGCAAGACTATTGAGCAAGTCGGCATATACAGAAGATACGAAGCCAACATCACAAGAATATACCGCTCCGGCATGGAAATTCTGCCGACAAAGAAGACAACTTTAGAGTTGGGCGATACTGTGAAGATTATCGGTGACGTGAAGATTCTGAACGATGTGAAGAACGAGCTCGGCAACTCAAACAAGGAGCTGGCCATTCCTAATATCGTGCCTATGTTCATCGGAATATTCATCGGTATCATCGTAGGAAGCATACCTATCGCCATACCAGGAATGCCAGTGCCAGCGAAACTCGGTATCGCCGGCGGACCGCTGCTCATAGCTCTGCTTCTTGGCTACAAGGGACGAATGGGCAAGCTGAACTTCTACATGACCCCTGGAGCCAACTTCATGCTCAGGGAATTCGGCATCATACTGTTCCTTGCGAGTGTCGGACTCATGGCCGGCAAGGGATTCGTGCAGACGCTTGTCAACGGAGGATGGATGTGGATGATATACGGAGCGTTCATCACGTTTGTTCCTGTGTTCATCTTCGCTGTCATAGCAAGACTGATGAAAATCAACTACCTGAAGATATGCGGATTCGTGGCTGGAGCATCAACCGACCCTCCTGTTCTTGAGTTCGCCAACGGACTGGCAGAGGTGCCTGCGCAAGCGTCAGCATACGCAACAGTCTATCCTTTGACTATGTTCCTAAGAATCGTGGTTGCCCAAATTCTGGTATTCATCATAATATAGAAAGGAAAAACAGAGATAACAAATGCAAAATCCATAAACCGATGTTAAAACATTGCACGGATTGCACAAATAACCACACTATGAAGACTGCTTTATAATGAATCCGTCAAGTTTGGGTATATTTGCGAAATTTTTGTTCAAAAAAAACACTAAGAAAACGATATAATGATAAAGAAGATACTTGTTGCTAACAGAGGTGAGATTGCTATGCGTGTGATGCGTTCATGCAAAGAAATGAACATCGACACAGTAGCTGTATATTCAGAAGCCGACAGAACATCAAGACACGTGCTTTACGCAGACGAGGCAGTCTGCATCGGTCCAGCACCGTCAAAAGACAGTTATCTCGTTATCGAGAATATAATAAAGGCAGCCAAGCAAACTGGCGCCGACGCCATACATCCAGGTTACGGATTCCTCTCGGAGAGCGCCGGACTGGTGAAGAGATGCCGCGAGGAAGGCATAATATTCATTGGTCCTTCGGCTGAAGCCATGGAAGCCATGGGCGACAAGATAACAGCGAGAAAGACCATGATCGCCGCAGGAGTGCCTGTAGTGCCTGGTATCCAAAGAGATCTTGAATCAACAGAGGAAGTCAAAAAAGTAATCGAGGAGATTGGCTACCCTGTCATCATCAAAGCTTCTGCCGGAGGCGGTGGCAAGGGCATGAGAGTCATCAGAAAGGAAGATGAAATCGAGGAGGCATTCACAACAGCCAAATCAGAAGCCATATCTTCATTCAACAACGGAACTCTGTACATCGAGAAGTACATAGAGAATCCGCACCACATCGAGTTCCAGATACTTGGCGATAATTTCGGAAACGTAATACATCTCTGCGAGAGAGAATGCTCCGTACAACGCCGTCATCAGAAAATCGTGGAGGAAAGCCCTTCGCCAATGATGACTCCTGCCTTGAGAGAAGAAATGGGCCAGAAAGCCATACTCGCAGGAAAGGCTGTGAATTACTCAGGAGCCGGAACCATAGAGTTCCTTGTCGATGACGAAGGACACTTCTACTTCCTGGAGATGAACACCAGACTTCAGGTGGAGCACCCTATCACAGAGGAAGTTCTGAGAATCGACCTCGTGAAGGAGCAAATCAACGTGGCAAACAACCTGCCGCTGCGACTCAAGCAAAGCGACATCGTGCAAAAGGGACACGCAATAGAATGCCGTATCTGCGCCGAGGACACAACAAACAACTTCATGCCTTCGCCAGGCGTAATCAAGCAACTGACCGAGCCGCTCGGAATCGGCTGCCGTGTTGACAACTACGTTTACGAAGGATACGAAATCCCTGTGTTCTACGACCCTATGATAGGAAAACTCATCGTATGGGCGACAACAAGAGCATACGCGATAAAGAGAATGAGAAGAGTGCTCTATGAATACAAGATAACCGGCATCAACACAAACATAAACTACCTGAGAAGAATCATGGACACTTCCGACTTCCTCAAGGGCAAGTACAACACCGGATTCATAGAGAAGAACAACGATTTCCTGCTTTCTACAAAATACGAAAGCTCACAGAGCGAGACCGAGGACATCGCCATCATCACGGCCTATATGGACTACATCCTCAACCTCGAGGAGAACACTCCTAAGACAAACGACAACAGACCGATTTCAAGATGGAGAGAGTTCGGCAAGAGAAACGCAATGCTTAGAATTTAAGAAACAGGAAACGCAACTGAAATAAACTTAGAGGAATCATGGAAATACATGTAGGAGACAGAGTCGCAAACGTAGAATTAGTAAGCAAGGAAGACAATATAGTTGTCATAAAGATTGACGACAAAATCTACAATCTGGACGTTGTGATGCCAGAGAACGGAGTCTGCTCCATTCTCCACGACGGAAAATCATACAATGCGGAGTTCAAGCGTTCCGACAACGGAAAGTCATACGTCGTGAACACGCAATTCAACACATTCCCTGTTGAAATAGTGGATTCGCAAGCCAAGTACCTGAGAAACAAGAGAAAAGATGACGTTGACGAGAATCAGGACAGAATCTTCTCTCCTATGCCAGGAAAAGTCGTGAAGATACTTGTTGAAAAAGGTCAAGAGATGCAGGCCGGAGAGCCTGTCGTTATCGTGGAGGCAATGAAGATGCAAAGCGAATACAAGGTCAAGAGAGACTGCAAGATAAAGGACATTCTCGTAAAGGAGGGTGACACAATAGACGGCAACCAAACGCTCGTCACTTTGGAATAAACGAATAACAACAAATTAAGATATGGCACTTAACGAAGCACAAAAGAAATTAGTAGAATTAAACAAGGCTGCAAACCTTGGAGGCGGAGAAGAGCGCATTAAGAGACAGCACGAAGGCGGCAAGATGACCGCCAGAGAAAGAATAGATGTCCTGCTCGACAAGGGCACTTTCGCTGAGGTTGACAAGTTTGTCGTACACCAGTGCACAAACTTCGGCATGGACAAGAAGAAAATCGCCGGCGACGGCATTGTTGCCGGATACGGCAAGATAGCTGGACGACTCGTGTTCGTGTACGCATACGATTTCACAGTGTTTGGCGGCTCGCTGGGCAGAACTGCAGCCGACAAAATCGTCAAGATACAGAAAATGGCTCTCAAGATGGGAGCTCCTATAATAGCTATCAACGACTCGGGAGGTGCGAGAATACAGGAAGGTGTAGCCGCTCTTGCTGGATACGGCGATATATTCTATCAGAACACAATATCTTCCGGAGTAATCCCACAGATATCAGTGATAATGGGTCCTTGCGCAGGCGGCGCATGCTACTCTCCTGCCCTGACCGACTTCATCTTCATGACCAAGGACAAGAGCCACATGTTCGTGACTGGTCCTGACGTAGTGAAGACCGTGACAAACGAGATTGTCACAAAGGAGGAACTCGGCGGTGCGATGACACATTCGTCAAAGTCCGGCGTTTCGCACTTCCTCGGCGAGAACGAGGAGGAGACATTGATGATGGTAAGAGAGCTTCTCAGCTTCCTGCCTTCAAACAACATGGAGGACGCTCCTATAGAGCCAAGCGAGGGCAGTCTTGAGGACAACGAGGCGCTGAACGAGATAATCCCTGATGACCCAAACAAGCCATACGACATAAAGCAACTGATAGAAGGCGTTGTCGACGACAAGTACTTCTTCGAGATAATGCCGCACTTCGCACAGAATATCGTTATTGGTTTCGCAAGACTCGAGGGCAAGGTTATAGGCATCGTAGCCAACCAACCAGCCTACCAGGCAGGTGTGCTTGACATCGACGCATCGGACAAGGCAGCACGATTCATCAGATTCTGCGACTGCTTCAATATTCCAATCATCACATTCGAGGACGTTCCAGGATTCCTGCCTGGCACCGTACAGGAGCACAACGGAATCATAAGACACGGAGCAAAGATTGTTTACGCATATGTCGAAGCGACAGTGCCTAAGGTTACCGTAATCACAAGAAAGGCATACGGAGGAGCATACATCGTGATGAGCAGCAAACACACCGGCTCAGACGTGAACTTCGCCTACCCTACAGCAGAAATCGCAGTCATGGGCGCAGACGGAGCTGTGAACATACTTTACAACAAGGCTACCGACGACGAGAAGGCAAAGGCAAAAGAAGAGTACAAGGACAAGTTCTCAAATCCATACAGAGCAGCCGAACTCGGATATATCGACGAGGTTATCCTGCCACAGGAGACAAGAAGAAAGCTTATACAGGCTCTCGACATGTCGCAGACCAAAATCAGAAGCAATCCAGCCAAGAAACACGGCAATATACCACTGTAAAATCCAAACAAAAAAGAATACAGTTTCAGAAGGCATTTCATAATTGGAATGCCTTCTTACATTAATGTATTTTTGCAAAAACGAATTAATCACTTTATATTTGCAAACTCTTAAAAACAATAAATTAAGACTAATGAGAATCAAGAAATCATGTATAGTGGCATTGCTTGCCGCTTGCTGCGGAATCGCATCTGCGCAAATCACAGACCTTGAGACATCGATAAGAGACGAAAAGGCAGTGACAGAAAAGAAAGACTCTACCAAGTGGAAATGGGGAGGAATGTTTGGTGTCAACGCATCTCAAGCATCATTCACCAACTGGGCGGCCGGAGGAGAAAACTCCGTTGGCGGCAACGGAATGGTGAACCTGTGGGTTAACTACATCGGCGACAAGTCGTCATGGGAGAACACCCTCGACTTGGGCTACGGACTGCTGTATCAAGAGAGCGACGGACTGAGAAAGACAGATGATAAGATAGACTTCTCATCAAAATACGGACTCAAGGCCAGCAAGCACTGGTACTACGCAGCCATGCTGAACTTCAAGACACAATTCGCCGAAGGTTACAACTACCCTAACGACTCTGTCAGAATATCCAACTTCATGGCTCCTGGCTACCTGACCGGCGCCATAGGTATGGACTACAGACCTCACCCTGTGTTCACAGCGTTCATCTCACCTATAACAGCGAGATTCACATTCGTGCTTGACAAGACTCTTTCAAAGCAAGGCGCGTTCGGTGTTGCCAGTGGCGAAGAGTACAGAATAGAATGCGGCGGATACTTGAGACTTGTTTACAACCAGTCTTTCCTGAAGAACTCAATCACTGTGATTTCCAAGCTCGACCTGTTCTCTAACTACTACGCAAACTCAGGCAGCAAGGCAAAGCCACAGAACGTGGACGTAAACTGGGAAAACATCATATCGTTCAAGATAAACAAGTACATATCAGCCAACATAAACACACTGCTGATATATGACGATGATATAAAGATGCCTACAGGAAAGAAGGATTCCGAGGGCAACGACATAACCGAGGGTCCAAAACTCCAGTTCAAGGAAGTTGTCGGCATCGGCTTGTCGTACAAGTTCTAAGAACACAAGCAAGCATAAGCGGCAGACAAGCATGGCAGAAATGTCATGCTTGCGCTTTTTTCAGGGTATGCGTACCGCATTATTGCTACACTTCGGCGGCAAAATCATATCATGTAGCTATTCCTCAGGTTTTGAAAAATATCTATATTTGAAGAATATATAAATCCCCTAACGAATTCATTGAAATGCACAAAAACACAATTATATCTGCTGATATGAAAATGGCGGACATAATCCACATCGATTTATACAATCTGTTTATAATCAACAGATTCGGCATCCGTCTTGGTTTTGGCGACAAGACAATAAAAGAGGTGTGCGAAAAGGAGAATGTGGACCACCGTCTGTTCACGACCGTCTGCAACATAAACAACAGCGCAACGAACATAAGCAAGACCGATATTCACACAGAACATATTCTGCAGCTTGTGGAATTCCTGAAAAACTCGCATGACTACTACAGGAAGATAAGACTGCCGGAAGTGAAGCGCTCAATCTTCAATCTGTCCAAAGGCTACGACGCGAACACGGAGAAGGCGCTCGGACACTTCTTCGACGAATATATCAAGGAGTTCAAGAACCACATAGAGTACGAAGAAAGCACTGTGTTCCCTTACATCAAAGGCTTGTGCGAAGGCAAGAAGAGCGGAGAATTCTCTATAGACAAGTTCGAGGATCACCACGACAACATAGAAGAAAAACTGAGCGACCTGAAAAACATCATCATAAAGTACATGTCCAAGCCGGAGCACGACCTGCAAAAGCTTGACCTGCTGGACAAACTGTTTCAGCTGCAGGACGATCTGGACAGGCACACAAAGATTGAGGACCTGCTGCTTACGCCGATGGTCATGAAATTGGAAGTGATGTAAAAAAAAGACAAAGGAGATACTCATGAAAAAGATAATGATTGTTGAACCCTCGCCTATCGTTCAAGAAGGACTGAGGAAAATCATCGAAGCCACACCGGAGTTCTCTGTGGAATGGACTTTCTACGACACAAACAGACTGAAAGAACACTGCCTGTCGCACAACCCGGACATCGTGATTTTCAATCCGTCTCTAATCGGCATGTCTGCTAAAAATTCAATAAGACACACGTTCGAGATAGATGATGAGACGCCATTGGTAGCCATTATTTACAGCTTCTTCGACAACGAGATACTGTCGCAATTCGATGCCGAGATAGGCATAAACGACAATAATACAAGAATAATAAACAAGCTGCAGACGCTGAAGAACGACACTGCAAGCAAGAGCAAGACGGAAAGCGAGTCGTTGAGCGACCGCGAAAACGAAATTCTCGTGGCTATAGCCAAAGGCATGACAAACAAAGAGATAGCGGAGAAATACTACATCTCGATACACACTGTGATTTCGCACAGAAAGAACATCGTGAAAAAGACCGGCATCAAGACTGTCTCTGGACTCACTGTGTACGCGCTGCTGAACAACCTGATTTCATACGACGACATAGAATAAACAAGACACATGAAAAAAAGCTATATCATAAATACAGTGCTGTGCGCGGCGTTAGTCTGCGGATGCAGCAAGAAGCAGGGATACGAGATAAACGGCGAGGACGACAGCGAGGACTCTGTAGAAGTTGTAACCGAGACTGAAAACAGCGGCAACAGCGTGACAGAAACGGCGCCTGCCATACAAGAAACCACGCCTAATGACGCGTCAAATGACAACGAGAAGCAGAAAATAGAGAGCATAAGGAAGAAAGTTAAGGCTCTGAAGGTGATAAAGGACACCGAGCGCGAGATAAGAGAAAGCACTTCGGGAGCGAAAAGCCTCGGACTAATCATCGACAAGAGCAATGAGAATCCGAAGATCTACAACATAGCATACGGCATGAACGGAGAAGACAAGTTCGAAACTTACGGATTCATAAGATATAACACTGACACACAGATATTTGAAGAAAAAGACCCGATAAGCGGTGAGTATGTGGTCGTGAATTAACAAAGAGAGGCACGTTAAATAATGACAGAAACAAGCAAGACAAAGAAAGTTTTCTTCCACACATTAGGCTGCAAACTGAACTTCGCGGAGACATCATATCTCGGCAAAAAGCTGATAGAGAAAGGATATGAGAAAACCAAAGAAGAGAAGGACGCCGACATCTATATCATAAACACCTGCTCTGTGACCGACGTGGCTGACCACAAATGCAGACAGGCGGTGGCGCATCTGCACCGACAGAGCCCAAACGCGAAAATCATCGTCACAGGATGCTACGCACAGCTGAAGCCCGACGAGATTATAAAACTGCCGGGCGTTGACCTCGTGCTGGGCATAAACGAGAAACTCGACATTGACAAATACGTCGAGGAAATCGAGTCCGGAAACGAAAGCCATATACAGCACACGGAAACAAAGGAAATCAAGGACTTCTACCCTTCCCGATCATACGAGGACAGGACAAGGTGCTTCCTGAAAGTGCAGGACGGATGCGACTACTTCTGCACCTACTGCACGATACCTTACGCAAGAGGCAAAAGCCGAAGCGGCAGCATAGAAAGCATAATAGAAGAAACTCACAAAGCTGTAGAAGACGGAGCCAAAGAGGTGGTGATAACCGGAGTGAACATAGGCGACTTCGGCAGAGGCAACGGCGTGAAGTTCATAGACTTGATAAGAGAATTAGAGAAAACCGACGGCATAGACCGGTTCAGAATCTCGAGCATAGAGCCGAACCTGCTGACCGACGAGATTATAGACTTCGTGTCAAAGTCAAGGAAATTCGCGCCGCACTTCCACATACCGCTGCAGTCCGGAAGCAACGACGTCTTGAAGCTGATGGGCAGAAGGTACAAGAGAGAATTGTTCCAGCACAAGATTGAGCTTATTAAGCAGACGATGCCTCATGCCTTCATCGGCGTCGACGTGATAGTCGGTACCAGAGGCGAGACACCGGAGTTCTTCGAGGATTCTAAGACATTCATCGAAAGCCTGCCTATAAGCCAGCTGCACGTATTCTCATACTCCGAAAGAGCTGGAACCAAGGCGCTTGAGATACCTTACATCGTGAGCGCGGAAGAGAAGAAAAGAAGAAGCACTGAGCTGCATGAGATTTCCGAACGCAAGCTGAACGCCTTTTACAAAGCGCATCAGGGACAGAAAGCGACCGTTCTGTGGGAGAACACCAACAAAAACGGATACATGTACGGATTCACTGAGAACTACATAAGAGTGACAACGCAATATGACAAGGGACTTGTGAACACATTCCAGACCGTTGAGCTCGGCGATTTCTCCGATGACAAAATACTATCGCTCAAAGCCAAGGCATAAGCAGATAAATGGTTTCTTTACACTATCTTTGCAAACTGACTATACACACACGACCGAAACATGAAATTCGAAATAACAAAAACTGCGGAAAAAAGTGAAGCCAGAGCTGGAATCATAACCACAGACCATGGCAAAATAGAGACTCCGATTTTCATGCCTGTCGGCACACAAGCCACAGTCAAGGCCGTTCACCAAAGAGAACTCGAAGAAGACATCAAGGCGCAGATAATACTCGGCAACACATACCACCTGTACCTGCGCCCAGGCACAGAGATAATACACAAAGCCGGAGGCGTGCAAAAGTTCAACGGATGGAACAAGCCGATGCTCACCGACAGCGGAGGATTCCAGGTATTCTCGCTCTCCGACAACAGAAAGATAAAGGAGGAAGGCGTATATTTCCGCTCGCACATCGACGGTTCCAAGCACCTTTTCACGCCAGAGAACGTGATGGACATCGAGCGCACGATAGGCGCAGACATAATAATGGCGTTGGACGAGTGCACGCCAGGCACTGCGGATTTCAACTACGCAAAGACCTCAATGGAGAGAACGCACAGATGGCTGGACCGGTGCATCGACCGCTTCAACTCCACCGAACCGCAGTACGGATATGAGCAGACACTGTTCCCTATCGTGCAGGGATGCACCTACCCCGACCTCAGAAGAAAGGCTGCCGAATACATCGCTAGCAAGAACTGCGACGGCAACGCCATAGGCGGACTGGCTGTGGGCGAGCCTACCGATGTTATGTACGAGATGATTGAGGTCGTGAACGAGATACTGCCTAAGGACAAACCGCGCTACCTGATGGGAGTCGGCACTCCGCAGAACCTGCTGGAGGCGATAGACCGCGGCGTGGACATGTTCGACTGCGTCATGCCGACAAGAAACGGACGAAACGGCATGCTCTTCACCATGCACGGAACGATAAACATAAAGAACAAAAAGTGGGCTGACGACTTCTCGCCTATCGACGAGGAAGGCTACTCCTACGTGGACCACGCCTACACCAAGGCGTACCTCAGACACATGTTCATAGCCAACGAGTTCCTCGCGCTGCAGATCGCCTCGATACACAATCTGGCGTTCTATCTGCGATTGGTGAAGACGGCGAGAGAGCATATCATCGCCGGCGACTTCAAGACATGGAAGGAATCCGTAGTAAAAGAGCTTGGAAAACGAATTTAAGTCATGAGAATCATAAAGAAACTTGATTGGTACATAATGAGAAAGTTCCTCGGAACGTTCCTCTTGTGCATTGCGCTCATCATGGCGATAACAATCGTTTTCGACCTGACCGAGAAACTCGACAAACTTACTGAACATAATGCACCGCTCAGCAAGATAATATTTGAGTATTACCTCAACCTGCTGCCGTTCTACTTTAATATGTTCAGTCCGCTGTTCGTCTTCATATCCGTCATTCTGTTCACATCCAAGCTCGCAGGCAACAGCGAAATTATAGCGATGCAAGCCAGCGGCATAAGTTTCAAGAGGCTGCTCTACCCTTATTTCCTGTCAGCCACAGTCATAGCCGTGTTCATATTCTTCTTCGGCAGCTACATAATACCGCCTGCCAACAAGACACGACTCGCCTTCGAGAACCAGTACGTCAAGAAATACAAGGACGACATAGCCGACAACATACAGATGGAGGTGGAGAAGAACGTCATTCTGTACATCCAGTATTTCAACCTGGAAAGGAAAAGGGGCAAGAATATGTTCCTCGAGAAATACGAGGACAAGAAGCTCGTCTCGAGAATGACCGCCAAGAACATCTATTGGGACACTCTAACGCACTGGAGAGTCGAGGACTACACGATACGCAACTTCAAGGGAATACACGAGGAAATGACTTCGGGGCAAAACCTTGACACCACCATCAACATAGAGCCGGCGGAAATGTTCGTCTCGCAGGAAGAAGCTCCGCAGATGAACAACCGTGAGCTGAAATCATACATCGACAGGCAGAAGGAAAGAGGCTTGGGCAACGTCAAGGCGTTCGAGGGCGAGTATTACACACGCTTCTCAAATCCGTTCGCCGCATTCATTCTTACGCTCATCGGCGTGTCGCTCTCTGCCAAGAAAGTGCGTGGCGGCACAGGAGCGAACCTCGGCATAGGCATAGCGCTCAGCGCGGCATACGTGCTTTTCTCGAGGTTCAGCACATCGTTCTCCATCAACGGAAGCATGCCGTCGGTCATGGCTGCGTGGATGCCTAACATCATCTTCGCCATCATCGCATTCTTCCTCTACAGGAAAGCGCCGAAATAAATTTTCGATTACTGAGCGGAGTCGAAGCAAGCCGTAGAGACGGAGCGCGCTCCGTCTAAATCACATAGAATCAACAAATTCCACACATTTTGTAGGGGCGAATAATTATTCGCCCCTACAAGCACCCACCCATGAATATTTCTTCATTTCCCGTTGTTGGAATCAAATCATTCAAATAGAATTATTCTGTTTGATTTGTTGTTATTTGTCATATTTCTCGCGAAGCGATATCTGGTCACTGAGCGGAGCCGAAGTGACATCCTTTTAAAACATTCGGCGCTTCGACTCCATTACATTGCGCTCAGCGACCGGGAAATAACCGCCCCAGAGGGCAAATCAAATAACCTATGGCAACGCCATAAAACACGTAGAGATGCACGGTCGTGCATCTCTACAATAACAATCATTAGACATTTCAAGACATTCTATCAAAGCACCTCCCACACTCCAAATGAAAAAAGAGTATCGATTCCTTCTTCCTTATCAAACAACTTAACAAGTTTTGTTGACAATTTGTCAATCTTGATTTCCTCACCATCACGCCTTTGGTAGTCTTTGCAAAACTCATCTAAGTAAGACTTTTCGTCATTCATATTAATAGTACATTCTCCTCCTTTCTCAGAAAGCCAGCTGCTCAACACTCTTTCTTTACTAATTTTCTCCTTTACTTCAGTCTTCAATTCCACCTTATCATCATTTTTACGAGAACTCTCTGTAAGCAATCTATTGAATACAAGTTTCTCACCATAAACAATCAAATAGCACGACGATTTAGGATATCTCATTTTTATACTCCTCAATCTCAGTAAATCAACAAAAACATCCTTTGGCTTAGTACTTTCTTTGAGAAACTTAAACTCCACAAAAACTGGTTCTTTCTCACTTTTATCAAATTCATTCTTGTCAGAGTGAATCCCAATATACAAATCTATGTTTCTGCCTTTATAAATAGGATGCTTCAGTTCAAGAGTTACATTAGAAACAAAATGTCTCTCTAAGCTTTCGACAAACGGATATTTTATAGCACATTCTGCTATTAACTTATCATTGTCTGTCGCTTTACTCAAATAGCATAACCAATGAAAAGTACACGCCGATGCTCTAAGAATATCTATTTCACGTCCCATAACTTTTGATCCTTAAAGTCTTCAAAATTTAAATCATTCACTCCTGACAATACGATTCTAAACCATGGGTTATCCAAGTGAATATCGACATATTGAGAATGTGGTTTCCCATTGGTGTATTCCGTCACCGCATCATCCATATATTTTTTAGGATTCTCTTGATTTAATCCACCATACATTATTGCGATTTTCCCTTGGGAGATTCCGTTTTTGTCTCTCAATTCTTGTTCAAAAATTTTCACACCTTTCATAATCTCATTTTTTATGTGATTACTATATATAGTTATTTAAATACCGCGCGCACCGATAGACCGACGAAGCGTTCGCCGTATTTTTGGTAGTTGTCATTCACGTGGTCTAAATCAAAAAGGACTATCCATGCGTAGCCGCAGAACAAATCATCGACACTCGGTGACGAGGACCAATAGTAACCGCTAGAACCGGGGAAGCCCATGAAGAAAGCGTCACTGCCGCTTCCACCCGCAGCAGGCAGAAAAATATGGGCGTCAGAGAGGGTGTAAGATGAGGATTGAGTTCCGTTCGCATACACTTTCACTCCCTTGTCGTTTGAATTCTTTGTTTTATATACCAGATAGCCTTTTACGTTTGAGTTATTGTAACTCTCAGTCCATACCCAATAACACTGGCTTCTCAGCTCGTCTTGCTGTGTATTGGTTGGCATACGCCATGCGCCGCCCCAGTTAACGTATGCGGCGTCATCAGAAAGGTCGAGAGTGGTCTTGTTGTCGGCGAAGCCGTCTTTGCCGTGTGAACTGCTATTGCAGTACTTTGTCAGTTCGTTCCTAGCGTTGCCGTACTTGTAGGTGCCCCAGCTATAAGTTGACTTTGTGGTGGTCTCCCCCCAAGCATAGAAATTGCCAAATTCCTCTGGCTTTGTTGCTCCCACGTTGCAAGTCGCCCACTTTGTACCAGACGGCAATCCGAGGTCAACGTAATCGTGACCGTCTTGAGTTCCTGATTTATAAACCGAAGAACCTCCATTTGATGAAGTTTTTTCTTTATCTTCACTGCACGACGCAAATGCCACAAACGAAAGTGACATAAGTAAATAGATTAATTTTTTCATATCGCTTAAAAGTTTTCTTTTCCCTACTCTTTTCACGGATTTTCAGATGCCTCCGCAAGTTCCTGTGCTGGTTGGTTTATAGACAAAAGAAAAACGTGGAACTTTTGTCGCTCTATCTGGTTAACTGAGGTCTTCGACTACCTAACTACAATCAGATATACACGAACGAAAGCCCACGTCGAAACGTGAGCGTCTTCGCCTAATCCTATTGCAGTTTCCAAAATTGTCGAAGTTCCAGTTAACGCAAGATTTTAGCTTTTAACGCTTTATCAATATGTCTTTATTACTCTTTCGCTTTCTGTTTCTTAATCGTCGGTTTACGGTTAATACTCGTTTTGTTTTCTATATACGCAAATATATGGATTATGAGAAATAACAACAAAGAATTGATATTTGAAATTTGGCTGCGGAAGGGTTATCCGTATAGATGCATGGTCGTGCATCTATAAAAAAATCACACAAATCCCACATATTTTTGTAGGGGCGAATAATGATTCGCCCCTACGCACACACCAAATACATTCTCATTTCGTTGCATTGATCTGATTCATCGCATCCGACACACACAAATCTGTTTCACCCCATTGGGGTTCTTTTGTATTGACGTTTTATCAGGGGCTAACGCCCCTGCCTATGGGTATTTCGTCCCTTCGGGACTGCCACCTAAAATAAATTGACGTACAGCCGCAAAATTTTACGGCTACACAACGCACATGGAAACACCAACCCCGAAGGGGTGAAAAACAACATAGACACGGGTGTGAGCCCGTGGCAAAACGCGACAATAATGATGAATCCCGAAGGGATGACACAAAACGCTTCGACACTTCGGCTGCGCTCAGTGAGCGGTATTTCTGTAGAGCCGTGGCGCGCCGCGGCTAAATCGCATAGAATCACAATAGATTTTACATCAGTCGGAGCATGCTCCGCCTCTACGAACAATGAATACAAACGTCCCTTCGGCTACGCTCAGGGACCAAATGGTTCGGTTGCTGTGGTTCGACTACGCTCACCAACCTATCAGAGCCGAAACACCGAAAGTACATTGCTATGTGTCACCGCTCCCTTCGGCTACGCTCAGGGACCAGATGATAAACAAAAAAAGGACTGCAATTTTTTGCAGTCCTTTAAATTTGCTATAATATTTCTATTATTCAGCTGCTGGAGCTTCCTCAGCTGGTGCTTCTGCTGCAGGAGCCTCTGCCTCTGCTGCCTCTGCCGCAGCTTCCTTAGCTGCTGCTGCAGCTGCCTCAGCTGCTTCCTGACGCTTCTTAGCGATAGCCTCTGCCTTAGCCTTGTTCTTAGCTGCCTCTTCCTCCTGACGCTTCTTGGCTGCTGCCTTAGCGTTGTTAGAGTTCTCGTCCTTAGCCTTGTTCAAAGCAGCAGTCTTCTGCTCCTTCCAAGCGTTGAATCTCTTCTCTGCCTCTGCCTCGTCGAATGCGCCCTTCTTAACGCCACCCTTGAGGTGCTTCATCAAATAAACACCTTCGTCTGAGAGGATGTTGCGTACTGTAGGTGTAGGCTGCGCACCGTTCATAACCCACTTCAGAGCTACCTCGAAGTCAACTTGAACAGTTGCAGGGTTAGTGTTAGGGTTGTAAGAACCTACTCTCTCGATAAACTTTCCATCACGTGGAGCGTTTACGTCCGCAGCTACGATGTGGTAGTACGGATAGCCTTTGCGACCGTGTCTTTGCAATCTTAATTTGGTTGCCATGTTTTGAAATAAATTTAATGTATTAATATTATACAGGTGCTTTTACTCGAAAAGCGTCGCAAAGATACGACAATCTTATGAAACGAGAAAATCATGGCAGCAATATTTTAATCCCCTATCCTGTCGTGCTTAAACTAATTATAATTACTTTTGCAGATACGCAATAAAGAACGTTTTATAATCATGAAGAAAAACATCGTAATAACAGGCGGCGCAGGCTTCATCGGCTCTCACGTTGTACGCCTGTTTGTCAACAAATACCCTGAATACAACATCATCAACCTCGACAAGCTGACCTACGCCGGCAACCTGGCTAACCTCAAGGACATTGAGAACAAGCCTAACTACAAGTTCGTGAAGATGGACATCTGCGACTTCGACGCTTTCTACAAGCTGATGCAGGACGAGAAAATCGACGGCATCATACACCTTGCCGCAGAGAGCCACGTTGACCGCTCAATAAAAGACCCATTCACTTTTGCAAGAACCAACGTGATGGGAACGCTCACACTGCTCCAGGCCGCCAAACTGTATTGGGAATCATTACCTGAGAAATACGAAGGAAAACGATTCTACCACATCTCTACCGACGAGGTTTACGGAGCGTTGGAGATGACCAATCCTGAAGGCATCGAGCCACCTTTCACAACAACGGCTTCAAGCGCAGAGCACCATCTGGCATACGGAAAGGATTTCTTCTACGAAACCACAAAGTACAATCCGCACTCGCCATACTCGGCTTCAAAAGCGAGCTCCGACCACTTTGTCCGTGCGTTCCACGACACTTACGGAATGCCGACCATCGTGACCAACTGCTCCAACAACTACGGTCCATACCAGTTCCCAGAGAAGCTTATTCCGTTGTTCATAAACAACATACGCAACCGCAAGCCGCTCCCTGTCTATGGCAAGGGCGAGAATGTGCGCGACTGGCTGTATGTCGAGGACCACGCGCGTGCCATCGACGTGATTTTCCATAACGGCAAAATCGCTGAGACATACAACATCGGCGGATTCAACGAATGGAAGAACATCGACATAATCAAGACTGTCATAAACACTGTTGACCGCCTGCTCGGACGCAAGGAAGGCGAGGACATGAACCTGATAACTTACGTCACTGACCGTCTGGGACACGACGCGCGCTACGCCATCGACTCGACTAAGCTGCAAAAGGAACTCGGCTGGGAGCCATCGCTGCAGTTTGAGGAAGGCATAGAGAAGACTGTCAAGTGGTATCTCGACAACGAGGAGTGGATGAACAACGTCACTTCCGGCGAATACGAGAAATACTACGAGAACATGTATAAAAACAGATAATCCGAAATATCACAGAAACAAAAAAGGTCAAGATTCAAATCTTGACCTTTTTTATTATCTCTCTCGTTGGATTATCGAACTCTGCCCAATGACTTGACAAGCAAATCGTCCTTAACGATGGCTCTGAATGCCAGATAGCTGAGTATCAGAGAAATCAGAGGGAAGACGATAGGCAGATGGAAGTCAAAATCCGTGTTCGCATACTTGTACGCTGTGTACATATACACGGCAACGACCACATAGAATCCGACCTGCAGCACCATGTTGAAGATGGTCAGCTTGATTTGCGAGCCTCGATTCTTATACAGGAATATCGTTATCAGAGCTATCACCGCCACAACTATCTCATAAAGAGTGACAAGCGACGTGCTTATGAGCATATCGCCCGATTCCTTATCGACGATTCCCTTGTAGGTCATCTGGTAAACCTTGACGTCCTTGGTGACCTTCACGTCCGGCTTAGCCTGCGCTGCGCCGTTCTCGACGTCGAGCTTGACATTGTTTATCTTGAAGTCGAGCAGCGGAGTCGCCACCATTGTCGCGAACAGCACAACGACGACAAACAGATATAAAGTCTGTATTCTCTGTATCATATCAGCTTACTTTTTCGTTTTCTTCCACTGCGCGTCACGCACCTTGTATATTCTCTCGATGATGTCAACGACCTTGAGTCCCTCAAGCACATTCGTGGTTATAGTGCCCTGCTCGTTGAGTTTATCGACAACGTTCTTTATCACCAAGTGGTGGTTCTGAGCCGAGCCCTTGTATGGTCCGTAGTCGTTAGGCGGATTGGAAGGCGCCAGCTCCGGCATCTCGTAACCCTCTATGTTGCAATACACTACCTCGTTCATATACTGTCCAGCCACTTTTATTGTGCCCTTCTCGCCTACGATTGTTATAGAGCTTTCGAGGTTAGTGTCATAAACGGATGTCGAATAGTTGATGCAGCCCATGCCGCCATTGACGAAATCGAATGTAACGACACCGGAGTCCTCGAAGTCTGTCAGCGACTGGTGTGAGAAATCGTGGAAATTGCCCTTGATGTTCTCAATATCGCCGAAGAGCCAGTACATTATGTCTATGAAGTGCGAGAACTGAGTGAAAAGCGTTCCGCCGTCAAGAGTCTGCGAGCCGTGCCAGTTTCCTGGTTTGTAATATCTGTCGTCGCGGTTCCAGTAGCAGTTGAGCTGAACCATGTATGTTGTGCCCAGCAGTTTCTGGTCAACAACAGACTTGAGCCACTCTGAAGGCGGAGAATAACGGTTCTGCATGACACAGAAGACGTGTCTCGACATCTCCAATGACTTGTACAGCACCTTCTCGACATCGGCCTTCGACAATGCGATAGGCTTCTCTATCACAACATGATAGCCAGCTCCGAGCAGCTTGACCGCATAGCTGGCGTGGTATCCGTTAGGTGTGCAGACATTCACGACATCAGCATCCACCTTGGCGCTCAGAAACTCGTCTATCGAGCTGAAGTATTGCTGATCGCCGTCAAAGCCAGTCTCCGACTTTGGCAAAATGTCGCAAACCGCCACAAGTTCAGCGTCAGGATTGCGCTTTATCATCTCCGCATGACGCTTGCCTATGTGTCCTAAACCAATAACAGCAAACTTGATTTTTTTCATTTCAGTGTATGTTTATTTCGTTCTTTCTACTGTGTTGCTTTCCGCGTCGTAGTGGTAAAGCTGATTCGTCTCCGGACAAACGGCATTGCCCTCGTCATCGAACTTCAGCCTTATGCCGTACTCGCTCACCCAGCCTATCTGCTTGGCAGGATTGCCCACCATCAGCGCGTAAGGCTTGACGTTCCTTGTTATCACCGAACCGGCTCCTATCAACGCATACTGCCCTATCTCGTGTCCGCAGACTATCGTCGCGTTAGCTCCGATAGACGCGCCTTTTCTCAGAATCGTGCTTCTGAACTCGCTTTTGCGCGAGACGAAGCTTCTTGGATTTATGACGTTGGTAAACACCATCGACGGTCCGAGAAAAACATCATCCTCGCAGATAACGCCGGTATAGACAGAAACGTTGTTCTGTATCTTGACGTTGCTGCCGATTCTTACATTTGGCGAAATTACTACATTTTGACCGATGTTACAATTAGCGCCCACCTCTGAATCCGGCATTATATGTGAAAAATGCCAAATTTTGGTGCCTTCGCCAATCTTCGCTCCGTCATCCACTATCGCTGTTTCATGCTTGAAATACGCCATCTCTTATTTTTTATTGTAAGACAATACCGAATCGCAGATATACGACAGCTGCTCCTCGTCCAGTTCTGTGTGCATAGGCAATGACAGCACGTGCTTAGACAAATGCTCAGCCACAGGGAAGTCGCCCTCCTTGTATCTCGGGTCCTGATAAGCCTTCTGCATGTGCAGAGGTATCGGATAATAGACCATCGAAGGCACATTGCGTTCCTTCAGATAAGCCTGCAGACCGTCGCGGTCAATATCGTCGGCCAACACCATCGTGTACTGATGGAATGCGTGCGTCGTGTAATCCGCGCAAACAGGAGTCTTTATCCATCCGCACTGCTCAAATGCCTTGGTGTAATACGCAGCAGCCTTGCGTCTCGCCTCGATGAACGAATCCAAGTGAGGGAGCTTCACGTCGAGCACAGCCGCCTGCAAAGCGTCAAGCCTGCTGTTCACTCCTATCATGTCGTGGTGGTATCTCACAGTCATGCCATGATTGGCAATGGAGCGTATCTTGGCAGCGAGCTCATCGTCGTCGGTGAACAACGCTCCGCCGTCGCCGTAACAGCCGAGGTTCTTCGATGGGAAGAAGGATGTGCATCCGATTTTGCCCACTGTGCCCGACTTAACGCGGCGTCCGTCCTTGAATATGTATTCCGAGCCCATCGACTGGCACGCGTCCTCGACAACGTACAGCCCATTCTCGTCAGCCAATTTGACAATCTCTTCCAGATTGGCGTTCTGTCCGAACAAGTTGACAGGTACAATCGCCTTTGTCTTAGGCGTAATGGCCTTCTTCACCGCATCTATCGACATGCAGAACGTGTCCTTGTCCACATCGACAACGACTGGCGTCAAGCCCAGCAATGCCACGACCTCGGCCGTAGCAATGAACGTGAATGTAGGAGTTATCACCTCATCGCCCGGCTTCAAACCCAAAGCCATCAGGGCTATCTGTATAGCCTCAGTGCCATTGCCCACGGCTATCACGTTCCTCACGCCCAAATACTCCTCCAGATTCTTCTGGAACTCAGCCACCTTAGGACCTTTGACAAACGCTGTGGAATCAATCACAGCCTGCATCGCTGCGTCCATCTGTGGCTTCAAACGCAGATACTGGCTCTTAAGATCAACCATTTCTATCTTCCTCATATCCCTATATCTTTAAAAACCGAAATTAAATCCGAATTCAAATGTGAAATTTTTGCCCTGATAGAACTTAGGTGTGTACATATCAAGGTATTGCTGTGCTGTCAGATTATTCTCGTAAGTGTTCAGCGACGCCTTCGCCGACCTGTCGTAGCCCTGCGCATGGTTATACTCCGCTCCGAAGTACACATAGCAGTTGTTAATCAGCTCATACAGAGCCTTGAACGCTATGGAATTATTCTGCCATACAAGCTCGTCGAACGGCTTCTGGCTTATGACTGTGCTGACCGTCTTTCTCTGATAAACATAGTCATTGAAGTGTCTTGCATTTGTGTATGACAATGATAAATCAAGCTTACGTATAGGTCTGTAGCCGAGTTTGAAATAAATCTCCTGCGAGTTGTCGCCGAGGTAATGTCCAAGGCAATAGCTGTTAGACGCGAATGTCAATGCGTCTATCGAATGCTTGTAGCATATTATGTTACTTCGTGTGAATTCGAAGTTGGCGTACAGATTAGTATGCGGTTCCGAGTATGACGCACCCACCTGATAGGAAATCGGGTTCGCCTCGTCGTTCGACGACTTTATTCGGTCAAACTTGAACTCGTCAATATAAATCGAAGCATACAAATGCAAATTCTTTATGTTTCTCGTTGATATTGTGGCGAATATCTGCGAATTCTGGTTCTGCGCGTTCAGTCCCTTTGTCTGCAAATGGTCCAGCGCCTTGTAATATGCGAATGGTATGAAATACGCCAGCATCGGCGCGGACTCTCCGTATATTATCGAGTTTCCTATGGAGATGTTCAGTTTCTTTATCGGAGTGATTGTCAGCATGTTGGCCGCAATGTACTTGTTGTGAGGGCGATACTGGGCAGTTGTATCACCAGCAGCATTAACCTCCATGTAATATCTTGACTTGTCATACACATTGCTGACCAGCCATCCGTGAATATAGTTGAGCTCTATCCATCTTACAGGCTTGAACGAAAGCGTCAGCATAGGGAACGAAGGTCCTCTGCCTGAAAGAATATTGCTGCTGTGCTGGCTCTCGCCCCAAGTGACATTGTCCTTCACCACGCCAATGCTTCCGTACTTGCAGTAGAACTTGATACCGCCGCGCATATCGGAATAGTCGCCGCCATATTCAGCCTCCTTGTATTCCACTCCTGGCAGAAGGTTGAGGTACGGTCCTGTCGACAGGCGCGCGTCAGCGTTCTGCAGTCCGTTTTTCAGGAATTTGCCGTAATAAGCCTGGTCTCTGAGGTTAGCAAACAGCGAAATGTGGTTCCAGAGCGTCGCCTGAATGTCGGCGCCCCACCATCTCTGCATCACCGGTCCGTTGGTATTGACTTTCACATTGCCGCCCAGCAACGGAGTGACACGGAACTTGAATGTGCCGTTATTATACTGGAACGCAGGCTGCCACAACGACACGTCCCAAGTCTTTCCGTCCTTGGCTGACTTGTGAATCCTTGTGTTGTTTGGCAATGTGTCGCGCTCGATGGCGTAATCCTGCAGAAAGAACTCGAGGTCGCCGCGCATACGGTTGTTCAGGAGGCTGTCTTTCTCCTTCGCCTCGGTCAGTTTCTTGGCAATGAACTCTCTGCTATAAGGTCGGATAGCAGAATTGACTTCGATGACGCCTTGGTTTGCCAGTTCGTCCATGAAGTCATAGATTCGTGTGTAACTCATGCTTTGCGGTATGTCCTGAGCGAACAGGCATAACGGCAAAGACATTAACAGAAATAGAATTCTAGTAATATCCTTCATAAGCAATTCCTTATATTGCTGTCACAGCCCCTATATATGGGGCTTCTTAATACGAAGTGCAAAGATAGCAAAGTAAAACAGCCTCTCAAAGAGTTTTAAAAAACTTTATGCCATTTAATGGCTTCTCGCCTTTCTGAAAAATATATTCCTTAATATCAGGAAGAAATACTTGACATCAGTCTTGAACGGGTGCTTGGCGTACTGCTCCAGATAGCGCCTCTCGCTCTCGAAAATCTCGTCCTTGGTCTTAGGCATGTCCACATAGAACGGAGGGAACAGCCCCGGAAGGAAACGCGTGCGCAGCAGCTGCAGATCCTCTGGGTAGATGGAGAAATACTGCCTGCTCAGAGGACGGACGCCGATGAGCTTCATGTCGCCTCTTATGACATTCAGGAACATAGGCATCTCGTCGAGCCAGTATTTACGGAGAGTTTTGCCTATCGTCGTAATGCGCTCGTCGTCAGCGAACTTGCCGCCTTCCTGAAGTCCCTTCTTCTCATAGACGTACTGCTGGATATACTCCGCATAAGGGTGCATGGTGCGCATCTTGTAAACATAAACTATATTGTAATCCTTGCCTATGCGCGGAAGTCTTATCATCACGCCGTAGATTTTGCGAGGAGTCTGAGGCTCCGGCTGCTTCGCTCTGTGGGCAAACACGCCGACCATCCTGCCGAACTCAAAAACCTCGTCAACAGCAAAACCGCAGAAATAAAGCCGTCCGAGAACCTCCGTCTTGGAGAACATTCTCTTCTTTCCTTTGGTGAAATCGAAATACAAACGGCGCGAGAAGAACATTCTCGGCAACACACGCCTATACACGAAATACACTGCGTAAACAATGCGATTGATGACCGCCGGATACCTTGCCAGAATCTCCTTCTTGATAATTTCCTGAGGGGTGAAGCAGCAGAAAAAGCGGCCATCGTCCGGAAGTTTTGAGTTAACTGTGCAGAAAAGTTTGTTCACACCTCTGATGGTGTTCAACGGCTTGAGATTGACGATGGTGTCGTAACGGTTCTCTCTGAGGGACTGTATGTTAAACAAACTTGTGGTGGCCAGACACTTGGTCGTGGAAACCGTCAAATCCACATTTTGCTCCAATATCTTAAGACCGTCTTCGCCGATATTCTCCCTTATGCCGGAAAGCAGCCCCTTGTACTCCGACTCCGTAAGCTTTTCCTTGGGCACACTCAGCTGCTGAGGGGCGCGCTTCGGAGCATAGCTCTGAGGCTCGTTGTCCATATCCTGAGCGTATCTGTAGGCATAACTGAGGAACTCATAAGCCAGGCACAAAATGCCGACTATCAGCACCGCCCAGAAAATCACGTCGCCTGCCATACCCTCGACATATCTTATGATATAGAAAGCCGCCAGCAATGCATAAACCAGAGTCGGAACCATAAGTCTGAAGATGCGTCTCACAAACGAGACACTGCCAGACTCTTTCTTATAACGTCCCGCGAGAAACGAGAGCAGCAGCCAGCCGAACATCATGCACAGAAGCATGACAACGTACTCATTGACATATATCTTCGCCATCATGGTTCTGTAAAACCAGACCACGAAAGCAGAAATCAGCCAAAAGACTACATCTGCGACTATCTTGATTTTATTGAAACGGTATTTCTTCATCTTCCTTTGTTCATTGCACGTTTCACAATGTTTTTTGCCGACTGCATGACCAGTTCCTTGAACCACGCCAGTGCATTGTCGGTCCACCTCTGCGGATGCGTCGTCATCATGGCTTTATGCGGAAACGTGCCGTCGCCCAGCGCCTCTATCACATCGGATGTGGAATGGTACGAGTATCCCTTGGCTATCCACTCCTTCTGCTCCGGCACATTGTCGCGCCTCGACACCAAGTGTCCGTCCCACATTCTGCCCGTGTCGGTTATATAGAACAGGCTCTTGTAGTCGGCGTCATAGAAAGTATCGCCGACAATGCCGAACTCTTTATAGTCGTAATTTTCCCAAAGCGCCTTGCTGTCTATGCCGGACAATGGCGAGCCGTGCATGCAGATTGTCTGGACTGAAGCCACTTTCCGCATTGTCTCCAACGACTCCGCAAAATGCTTTATCGCCTTGTCCTTGTCGCCATTCGCAAGCACAAGATCCTCGTAATGGTAGCCTATCTCGTGCCCTAAGTCACGGATTCTCGCCACAATGCCTTCGTCATAGCTGCAATCTCTCATTCTGAAAAAATACGTCGCGCTTATGCCTTTCGACGACTCCATTTCCGCAGTTTTTAGGGAGTTGCCAGGCTTTTTGTCCACATCATGGCGCAGAACAATGAACTTTTCCGGCAGATTTTCGTTCTTCAAAGACAAATAACGTCCGAAGGTCATGACCTCATAACCTTCCCCTAACATTCTATCCAATAATGAGTTATATGCCTTGAGTGTAAAATCCGCCATGCAAGTTCAGTCAGGAAATTTCATAATGCTAATATAAGGATTTAATCATTTTAATACACAGGCGATAATATGTTGTTAAAAACAAAAAAGAGCGACATCTGAAATCGCTCTTTTCTATTTGCAATATCACTTTTCCAGCCAGTCCTTCAGTTTGTCCAGTATGAACTCTGCCGCGTGGCCGTCGCCGTATATTTGAGGGAAATCTGACTCGGTGGACTTGAAGTGCTCGAAAGCCGCCTTTATTCGCGTCATGTCATGCCCCGCCAGTATCGACGCGCCTACCTGCACATTCTCTATCCACTCGGTATCCTCTCTAAGCACGATGCTCGGCTTGTGGAAGTAGTAAGCCTCCTTCTGCACGCCTCCGCTGTCGGTCAGTATCATCCTCGAATGCTTCTCCAGCATTGTCATCTGCAGGAACGAAAGTGGCTCTACAACCCTCAGTCCGTGACTATTGTATATTCTTTCCGTCTGCTCTTCGCCGAGGTGTTCTTTTATGGCATTCACAGTCCTCGGGTGCAGCGGCATAATCACCTGCATATCCTCCGACAGACTGATTATCGCCTCCATAATATCTCGCAGCACATCGGCGTTGTCAGTGTTTTCGGCGCGGTGCACTGTCGCCAGTATATAATCGTCGGGCAGCGCAAGGCTCTCGAACCAGTCTTTGCAAACAATCTCGGCTTTTTGTGAGAAATGCAGACTGTTGTCATACATTATGTCGCCGCAATGAAACGCCACTCTCTTTTTGCCATTGGCGAAGTCCGGCTGTCTGACATCGGCTCTGAATCCCTCCTTCCTCAGGTTGTCAAGTCCGGTCTCGGTAGGAGAAAAAAGCAGCGACGATATATGGTCTGTGGCTATGCGGTTCAGTTCCTCCGGCATCCGCTTGTCGTAGCTTCTCAATCCAGCTTCCACATGAACCACAGGCACTCCTGCCTTCACTCCGACCAGTGCCCCGGCTATCGTCGAATTGGTGTCGCCGTAAACTATCAGCGCGTCAAAGTGCTTTTCGGAGAGGACGCGTTCAATGCCTTTCATCATCTCGCCGGTCTGATAGGCGTGCGAACCGCCACGGACATTCAGATTATAGTCCGGACGAGAAATGCCAAGCTCGTCAAAGAAGACCGCCGACATTTTCTCGTCATAGTGCTGCCCTGTGTGCAGTATGCACTCGTTGAATGTGTCGCTGTACTTCTCTTTTATCATTCTTGAGATAGCAATCGACTTTATTATCTGCGGACGTGCGCCTATTATGGTTAGGATATTGAACATTTGCTTATCTGAATCTGTACTGATACTCAGGCGTATTCTTCATTACATCCTTGCTCTTAGGATAGTTCTCGATGAACCATGTCAGGAATGCCGCATAGTCTATCTTGTCGGCAAGCAGCTTCTCTCTCTTTGCCATCCAAACCTTTTTAAGGTCAGGCATAGACAGCAGTTCCTCTATTTTCTTGAACATATTTTCCGAATCCTGTGGCAGGAATCCGTATGTCATATCATACACACTCTCTATCTCGTTCAACGTGTGCAGTTTGCCGACAAAAGTATTGCACCTTATGGCCGGTGTGCCGAGAATTGCCGCCTCCGATGTCATGGACTGGCTGTCGCCAACGAACATAGTCGCATAATACATAAGCGAATGAACCTTTTCTGGAGACAGTTTTATCTGATATGGCTTAAACTCATCGTCTATGTTCTTCTCAGTTGTTATGAACACCCTGCCCTGCTTGCTCAGCATTTCCACGAGTCTGCGTTTGTTCTCTATAGAAAGCCCAACGACACCGACATCATGGTGAGCCTTGAAGGCGTTGAATCTCATCACGAAGAATTTCTCGCCTTCCGTCAAGCCAGCCTCTTTCAGCACCGAAGGGTCAGGTTTGAAATAATTCGGATGCAAATGAGCCAGCGCATGATAAGAAGAATAAAAAACAGTCTTAGGCGACTTTCTGTGAGTGCCTACAGGTGTCATTATTGAGTCGGCGAAAGTATGCGCATATTTGACAAACAATGGCTCAACCTCATCGTCATCATCATCTATGACTATGCTCTTCATTTTTGACAATCTGCTGACATGAGCTATCGTCACCGATGTCCCGACTCCAACGTCGATACGCTTCTTCAAGGCTATCTTCCACAATCTGAAGTCATACAAAAGCTGCATCAGACCTTTTTTGCTTATTGAGTCGCTTTTGTGACCGATATAGATATAAGGAATACCGTATATTTCCAGAAGCTTTATCGCCGCGGGAAGATCCTTCACCGTGACAGTGACATCATTCCCGTCCTTCACCAGCTGTTTGTAAACATTCTTCAGCAAATGCACATGCGCCGGATGACATATGTCAATCAGTATGTTCATGTCTTTCTATTTTTCTTATAACACGCGCAAGATTGCCTGCAACTATCTTGATTTCAAAAAAGCCACAGCACATTTGCCTATGAAATACAAAACAGGCTTGTTCACACACAAGAATCTGCCGTGTTGCACCAATTTTCCTCCAAATTTAGCTTTAAATTCTCTCACTCCATAACCTTCATCCGGTTTTCCTGCGCCCATCATGTCGAAACACTCATAACCATGCTTCGCTGCATACATTATTCCGCTATACGTCGCCAGAGTCGAAGGGCAGAGGGACTTGTACTCATAATCCTCGCCACAGGCAAACCACTCATACAATGTCTTGCCGCCATGCCCGACGCAAACCGTACCACCTATTACCTTGCCCTCATGCTTAACCAGCACGAACTTGCAGTAATCATTCTCGTATAGACGTTTGAAGAACGACAACGGGAACAATGGCGTCTTGACACGGGTTTTATACAGTTTCCTTAATATCAAATAGTAAGCCCTTATGTCCTCATAATTGGGTTCCTCGTCTATCACAGCCCCCTTGCGCAAAGCCGCTTTCGCATCACGCTTTCTGCTCTTGCCCATATTCTCGCTCACCACCTCCTCGCTCGTCGTGTCTATCTTGAAGTTGAGATGCTCCTGGTACTTGAAGCCGCAGCTTTCAAACAATGATTTGTGCTTGCTGTAGTCGTTGAAGTTTCTTGTCTCTATGTATATGGCTTTGCGTTTAAGCAAAGACCTTACGTTTTCCAGCAATGCTCGCAACGCCTCTTGGCTTATGTCATCAGCCAACATCGGTCCGCCGATTATTATCGCCCTTCTTGTGAGCTTCTGTTTTACGATTGGACGCGTCTTTGTGACATAACCGACAGCCACGCCTTTCAACATGCCATCTTCATTCACGCTCACGACAAAAGGATTGAACACTCTCGGCAACGACTCGTAAAAGTCATAGCAGTCCTCTGTCTGAAAGAAATTCGCCGTGCTCGACTTCTCCAATGCTCTCCATTGGTCCTTGTCGATATTTTCCTTTATCGTGTTTACTGTTATATTGCTCATTTTTATTCCACCAGAGTTTTTAAAACCGCCACTATCCTTTCCGCAGCCTTGCCGTCCCATTTTTCAGGAATTCCGCCTTTCTTCCACTCGCCTCGCATCAGACGCTTCATCGCAGGAGCAATGTTTGCCGGATTTGTGCCTATCAGCTCGTTTGTGCCGACCGTGCATGTCTCTGGACGTTCAGTATTGTCTCTCAAAGTCATGCAAGGCACTCCCATCACAGTTGTCTCTTCGGTTACGCCGCCGCTGTCGGTCACCACAGCCTTGCTGTTTCTCACAAGGTAGTTGAACTCAAGGTATCCCAACGGCTCAACAAGATGAAGGTTTTGTATGTGCATGCCGCCCTCGGTCATCATTTTCGCAGTTCTTGGGTGTATCGGGAAAATTATAGGCAAGCCGTCCGCATTTTCACAGATTTCCTTCAGCATAAGGTCGAAGTGGACTATGTTGTCCACATTGTTAGGACGGTGCATAGTCATGACTAAATACTCGCCTTGCTTCAAATTCATCTTGTCGTAGAAGTCCGGCTTGCACAATCTGTCGTAATTGGTCATCAGCGTATCTATCATGACATTACCGACAAAGAACACCTTAGATGAAGGCACTCTCTTGCTCTCCAGCAACGCTTTCGCCTCTTCTGTCGTAGTGAAGTAATAGTCGGCAATGCTGTCGGTCACCATTCGGTTCACTTCCTCGGGCATCGTCATGTCGTAGCTTCTGATGCCGGCCTCCACATGAGCGACCTTGACATGCAGCTTCTCGGCTGCTATTGTACAAGCCATAGTCGATGTGACATCGCCCACGACGACTACCAAATCCGTCTCGTTCAGCATCAAATCCTGCTCGAAAGCCATCATTATCTTCGCAGTCTGCTCCGCCTGGCTTCCTCCGCCGCAACCTAAGTTCGCATCCGGCTTCGGTATGTTCAGTTCCTCAAAAAAAGTGTCGCTCATCACCTTGTCGTAGTGCT
Source organism: Paludibacteraceae bacterium (assembly GCA_017937025.1). Lineage (GTDB taxonomy): Bacteria > Bacteroidota > Bacteroidia > Bacteroidales > Paludibacteraceae > UBA4363. Next base: position 117,242 of record JAGBEJ010000002.1, read on the forward strand.
GACCTGTATGCACTATTCTATAGTCCATGCTTCCGTCCTTGATTATAGCATGCACTATCGGAGCTATCTTCATGAAATTCGGTCTCGCCCCAGCCACAAGTGTGATTCGCTTTCTTATGCTCATTTTCCTATTACCTTCTTATATATGCTTACTATTTTCCTTGCCACGCCCTCATTGTCAAGTCCTTCAGCCTTTATTCTATCCTCTCCGTTCTCTATTCTTTGTCCGTTGTCTATAACTGACTTCACCGCTTCTGCGACGCTCTGTGGATTGCGGTCTGCTATCACACAGTTGTTCAGTCCATTTATCCGTTCCTTCACATCGCCCACATCCACCGACACTATCGGGCATCCTGTGGCTATGGCTTCCTTCACTATCTGCGGCGAGCCTTCGGATTTCGACGTCATGAGCATACAGTCCACCGCGTTAAGCAATACTGCGACCTCGTTTCTGCTATAGCCCTTCAACTCTATAAGTGTCGCATTCTCCACATTTGTCATAGCCGCTCTCGCCAAATCCGCATTCTTTATGCTTACGTCAAAAGCGCCTGCGAAAAGCACAAACTTTCCGTCCACTGGCAAATTCATCTTCGCCCTTGCCTCCGCCTTGTCCATTTTGTGGAACACGCTTGTGTCCAATCCGCATGGTATCAACTCATACTTGCTTTTTGCCCCAGCCTGCTCAACATTCTTCCTTGACACGAATATGTTGAAAGCCGACAGCCGCATCGACATCTGTGACAGTTTTCTGACATTGCTCAGGTTTATGTCGCTACCATGATACGTTGTCACAACCGGCACTTTGCGCTGAAAATTCGCCAGAAGCCCCGTCATGCCGTAGTGTGCGTGTATTATGTCTGGTTTTATGCTTTTTATTGCGGTCCTCATCCTAAAATACGCTTTCACATATCCCATTATGCCGTCGCCTTCGGTATTGAACAAAGTAGCTACGCAACCGCACTGCTCCAAAGCCGCAATCTGGTCTGTTATGAATGGCGCAGGCTTACCGTAATGATACCTGCACATGACCATAACACGTATTTTTTCATCCAACGTTGTCATATCAATCCACGTCCCGCCAATTTAAACCAGTTCCATGCCAGTACCACAAAACCCAATATGAACAGATATATCGGGAAATACTTTTTCTGCCGCTTTGTCACCTGTGTTATGCCGAATGCCGCGAGAATCACAAACACCGGCATTGCCGGCAAGTGGAAACGCTCCGACATGGCAAACGCACTCATGGCTATCACAGTCAAATACCCTGCTATAAATAAAAGAATCAACAAATGCCGACGCCATGATTTATATCTGAATATTAATGCCGACAAGGCTATGTAAACAAAAAATGACAACACATCCTTTTCCAAAAAACCACCGTTCTGGAGCATCTGATTTTGCTGCGTATCTATGTTTACCATTGTAGGAATAGGAATTACAAAAATCGCAGGAGCAAACAATGTTGCAGAACCGTATTTTGCCAATTTATTTCCACCTTCACGCATAGATCTCCATTCCATACTTGTTGACTGGTTTGTATCTTTGGCTTCCCAATATTCTTTCACCTGACTCTCGATTTTTCCGGTAAACATTGTCGCTGCAGAAAGAAACATCAGGAAACCAATGAATATTCGTCGTCCTGTACTCATTGTTCTGTCTGCAGACAGCAATATCGCCCCAAAGAACGCCATCCAAAGCACAGCGCCTAACACTGTCCTAAAAAAGAATATGACAGAACCAGACAATATTGGAACTACCATTGAAGAAAACGTGAATTTCTTACCTCTTAAAGCATAATCAGCGCGCTCCAAGAAGAGAACTGTAAGAAATATCATATTTGTCTCTTTCAGATGCAATCCACAATAATATATGAAGTTATGGAAAAGCATAGCAATAATGGCCGCATATCTCGCTGGCATTTCGCCAAAGTTTCTCGCCGTCAATCTATATATCAGAATACACATGTATGCACTGATCAAGGCATGAAATATCCTGACTACTATCACATTATACCCGAACAAAGAATATACGATGGCAACAAAAATAGGATGTCCCATATCTGAATATTCCACACCGTTAGCATCCGCAAATGCAAATGCTTTTAACAATCCTATATTTGACACATTATGTCCTACTTCATCATAGAAATGGGCGTCCGCCGCTTCAAACTCAAAAGGTTCTCCTGTCCAATATGTATAAAGGGCATACATGACCACCACATACACCAATCTAATCACAAACGCTGTTACAAAGACATTTTTCAAGAACCTGCGCTCATCCAACTTAATCCAATTCTCAGAAAACAGCTTCAAGGCTATGAAAAAGAACAGATACTGAACGGCACCAGACACCATCCAATGCACAGGGAGTATGTGTGTGGCAAAAGTAGCGCTCACCAATGCTAATATTAAGAAATACAGCATCAGCGACTTGCTTGAATATTCTGATATTGCGGACCTTTGCACTTTACTTTTTGTTCTTTACGATCTTGCGTTTCAAAGCTACGATCTTGCTTGTGATGCTCACACCTAAGAAATCCGAAACTGCTTTCTTAAACTTCTGATACTTAGTTGGATTGCACCATGAACCAGCGAAATGATGTATGCAGTAGCTGTTTTCTGTCAGTTTCAACTCGCCTATGCTGTTCTTCGGGCAGAAATAATCCACTGGAAAGACATGCATATCGTTCTTATAAACGCTTTTCTTGCCGTCGCACGCAAATCCGTTCTCCTTCATTATTCGCGAGATTGTCACTGTGTTCGATGTCATATCATACGAACCGTCCGGATTAACAAAATGCTTGCCGTCATAATACGCAAGCTGCTCATCCACCCAAACTCCATGCGCTGCACTCGCCATCAATCCTGTCACTGGCGACATTGACTGACTGCCCTCGTAACCTGTAAACGCAGGCAAAGTTAATAAATCGTCAAGAGGTTTCAACACTTCAACATCGGTGTCCATGTAAATACCGCCTTCGGTACTCAGCGCGTACAGACGTATATAGTCGGTCACAAAAGCGAATTTGCGTGCCTCATACGCCTCTTTCACGTATGGCACAGAATTTATGTCAAACGAATCCTCGTTCCACAGTTTATATTCATAGTCTGGCAAATACTTGTGCCACGACTCGATGCACTTATGCGCAAGCTCCGGCATCTCGCCACGCCCGAACCAGCAGTAATGTATTTTCTTTGGTATCATCGTTTATCTTACAATGATTAATGAATCTTCTACGTTATTACGCACTGATGTCACATATCGAAATTTGTCTAATGGGTACCCTGCCGCTATTATCATAACGACTTCTTCTTTAGAAGGAATATTCAAAATCTCACGCAGTGCCTTATCTTGCGAGCGCATTCCATTCCACATCAATGGACACGCTCCAATTTGATATGAATGAAGAGCATAAAGTAAATTCATAGTATACATCCCCCCTGCTTTCCAAACCTCATTGTACTCATTATAGCTAAAGGCGTCTATCGCAGATGTGACAACTAACAATTTATTTGCTTTTTCTGCAAATCCACGTCCTCCACCTTGCAGATTTACGATTTTACGAATCATAGAATTATCACACACGACATACGTTCTGTTAGGCTGACGATTGCAACCAGTCGGAGTCGTACGAGCCAAATTTACAACGGCTTTCAACGTATCTTCTGAAATCTCCTTATCGGAATAAGAGCGCACACTGTGACGAGAACGAGCAAATTCAGGAAAAGATGATTGCACATTCGCGAAAAATTGTTCCTTAGACACTGTCGGTTGAACATGTTCGGGAATTTCTACATCTTTAAACAAAAAATCGATTTCCTCTAACAAGTCTTTGGGCAATGAGAAACCTAAATTATGATGAACACAAGTATATTCACGAATGGCTTGCATTGCTGCTATATATTGTGGATGATGCAAGTCAAACCCCAGTTCTCTATATTTAATTAAATCCCCTACAACAACCTTAACACGCTCTAATGCATGTCCTGGTTCAAAATCTGGCATAGCCAAACTTTTCTCTATAACATGATAGTTCGAGATTAAAATATATAAAAAATCTGTCTGACTCTTATAATAATCACAATTTGCATTACGAACATAACGCCACCAAGATTGTCGAAGTCCAACCCATCTGCCTATGAATGCCTTAATTCTTCTACGGATTTGAATTCCTTTATCATTTTTCGTTGCTTTCATAATCTATTGCTGACTTTAACCATAAAAACGAGCGCTCTCTATATTCTTTGATGTATTTCTCAACATTAGTATAATTCAACTCCAATTTTTGTTGATTCAATTCTGTTATCGATGATATCAATTGATCTTGCAAATGCGTCTGTTCTAACAAATTCTGTACACGTCCGTTCGTTTTCGCTCTACCACCAACTTGTGCCGCACAACACAAAAACGGACGACGATAAATCAATGATAATGCGACACCATGAAAACTATTAGTGCAAATAAAATCTGCATGATGAATAATATAAAGCCATTGTTCAGGAGTCGGGGTCAGAAAATTTCGCGCCCATGATTTATATTTTCCAGCAAGATTTAGAATCGGTACTTTAAGCATTTCGCTTATTTTGCGAACCGTTTTTGCACAAAATGGATCCCCTGCTAAGTCAAAATATACAATATATCGCTTAGGCAAGAACATCGGACGCTTCTCCACAGATTCATAAACATCTTTTGTCAACAAAAGAGTTGGATCACATACGTCAACCACAGGTACATGCACATTTTTCTGCACATCATCTACAGACTGACGTTCACGAACTGATATTGCAGAAAATTTCATTAGTTCGTTTTGATTCTCTTCTGTCAAAACCAATTGATTCGCACCTGTTGATGCAGCGTATGAAATGCGTTTAACCGAAGATGGAGCATAATCTAGCAAATAGTAATTCAAATACGAGCCCACAACGGCATTTGCCCACACAGTATCAGAACCAACAATATAAACATCATCTATAGGTGGATTCTCTTTAATCCATTCATGAGATTCTGTATGCTGTGTTGGGTTAAGCCTTTTCTTAACAAAAGAATTAAATTGACACATACGTGTTAAATATGTATATGCCACAAGAGGATTGTGACGCAACGCTCCATTTACGGTATAATGTCCATATGGATTATAATCTATCGTTTCAACATAATGCCCCATTGCTTCACACGCCTTTTTCAGTGCCCAGCATTGCCATACAGCACCAAAATTCAAGGCACGGTGAAGAGTAAATATTCCAATTCTTTTATTACCGTTCATTATCGATTTGCCAAATTATTCTTTAAAGATCTAATTATTCGCTCCGACGCATGACCGTCGCCGTATGGATTAACAGCGTTAGCCATAGCCTCGTAGGCATCGCTATTCGTGAGCAGTTCCGATGTCATGCTTATTATTGTCTCTTTATCCGAGCCAACAAGCTTTACCGTTCCTGCTTCCACAGCCTCTGGGCGCTCTGTTGTGTCCCTCATCACCAAAACCGGCTTGCCAAGACCTGGCGCCTCCTCTTGTATTCCTCCGCTATCGGTAAGTATCAGACAGCTCTTGCTCATCATATACACAAACTCTTGATATTCAAGCGGCTCAGTAAGGAACACATTCTCAAGTCCATCACCCAAAATCTCATTCACTGGCTTTCTGACATTCGGATTCAGATGTACTGGGTAAATGAAATCAACGTCCTTAAAGCGCTGCGACAATTCTTTTATCGCATTGCATATATGCAGGAATCCGTCACCGATGTTCTCGCGCCTATGCCCTGTTATCAGCACGATTCTTCTGCCATTATCCTGACGCGACAAATCATATCCTGCAGACATTATCTTTTTACGAGCCTCATCGCGAATTGCTAAATCCGCCTCAAACCTTGAAATCACGATATGCAACGCATCTATCACCGTGTTTCCTGTAACCTCAATTTTCTCCTCTGGCACTCCTTCATTCATCAAATTGCGCTTCGCTGTCTCTGTCGGAGCGAAATTATATGTCGCTATCCTGCCTGTCAATTGACGGTTAATCTCCTCCGGCCAAGGACTGTAAATGTCGTATGTTCTGAGTCCGGCTTCCACATGTCCCACTGCGATTCTCTTATAGAATGCCGCCAGCGCAGCCGCCATAGAAGTTGTCGTGTCGCCATGCACCAGCACAATATCCGGCTGTGACTTTTCCAGAATCTGCCTCATGCCTAAGACAACAGCTGAAGTTACATCATACAAGTCCTGGTTTGACTTCATGATGTTCAAGTCGTAATCCGGCTTTATGTCAAACAAATCAAGCACTTGGTCAAGCATCTCACGATGCTGCCCTGTCACACAGACTTCGGTTTCCAAATCCGCGTGCTGTTTCATTTCCAGAACCAAAGGCGCCATCTTTATCGCCTCTGGCCGTGTGCCGAAAACAAGGAGTATCTTAGCCATTTTTAATTTCGTATCTCCAATAAATTTAAACTTGCCAATGGAGTCCCCCACTTCTCCCAATAATCACGAGCCCCAAGTTCCAATTTGTGCCGATAGTCTGGATGAGCCAGTATATATTCAACAGCCTCACGAATCGACAGCTCATTTTCTTCAACAAAATGAATATTAACGCCATGCTCTAACGGATGTGGCAAATCATTACTCAACGGTGTAGATATAATACATTTCCCCAACGCAAGAAACTCCCCTAATTTCCAACCATGACAATTCCAGAAGGCTGGGGTATTGAAAACAAATGCACTGCGTTTTGTTTTTTCTAACCAATTCGCAAAAGTTTCACGCTTATCAGTGTAAACATCGGCAAATAGCTGATTAGATGAGAACGCATCCCCCAACAATCCACCCTCAAATGTAACGCCTGGAATAGATTTGCATACTCGAACATAATGTGCTCGACGAAGATTCACAGTCTTGTCATTCTGATTCCATTCATCACTATACCACAAGGTACTCAGGAAAAAGACATAATCATCTTCTGACTTGATTTCATTATCGTATGCACTCAAAGGAAGACGGTTCTTCCATGCTTTGTATCTACGCGTAAAGAAATGCTTAATATTACGTTTCTTATTACATTCGTTTTTTTGAGTTGCCTTGTTCCACTCGCTTTTTCGCAACACTGATTTCCATACAGAAGATAGTGTCACCATCGTATTTATCGCAGCCTTCAAAAAATTAGTTTCATATCTAATTCCAAATGAAGGTGCCAATGAGACCAACTTCGGATATTTTTCTTTAGGACAATGAGTGAAATTTGCATTCACACACCCATATACATCACACCATTCATAATCAGGCTCAATTATATGATAGGAATCATTCATGTGTATATAATACTTCGTTACCCTCTCTCCTTCTTGAATAATGAAGCGCAAATCAGCTGGATTGCCCAAATCTCGGAAACGATTCAAATCATATATAATATTCTTAGAGCCTGCTATTTGTTCTAAACCATACAAATAGAAAGTGCCATAAGGATAGTTGCTGCGAGGGTCTATGATTACTTTCATACAAATGTTTTTATCAAATGTACTAATTTTTGTTTATAGAAGCTGCCGATACTCATAAATTGTCTATGAATTCGCAACAACCATATTGGCATTTTATATAATCTAATGACTGATTGGGGCTGTTTGGTCCAATCTACTTTCTGCAACTCTTTCTCTGCCGTTTGATGATACCTGTCATCCAGCCAATAAGACAAGAGCCCATTCACACGCAGTCTGTCAAAAAGACTTTTCCAAGTATTTCTTATTGACTCATCGGCTATTTGCGCTATCTCTGCCTCTAACGGTTCTAATAAGAACAGCATATTATGCTCTGGCGCATGCAGATTTCGAGTGGCGCGCAAAGACACTGGCACATCGTTATTATAATACGCCAATGGCTTGTTAATATATGCTATTTTATAATGAACTACCGTTTTTGCCCACAGCAAGAAATCTTCTCCAAGTTTAACACCAAGAGGAAATCCACCCATTTTATCATATACTTGGCGAAGTATACTAACAGTAATAGACGTGATCGGCATAGCTGAGCTTTGCAAATACGCCTTCGGATAATCCATATATCCGTCAGGCATATTTAGAGCGACATGAGTCTTGCCTGGTTTGTAATACACATAATTTGTCGCATACATTCCGGCTTCCGGATAATCAACAACTATCTGATTCACTTCCTCCAAAAACTCCGGACACCACCAATCGTCGGCGTCCAGAAATGCGACATATTCGCCACACGAGACTGCCACACCATTATTTCGCGCCGCAGCCGCTCCGGCATTAGGCTGATTGATTATCTTGTATGGAATGCCATCGGATTTTTCGTTCAGGATTTGCCTTGCCAAGACTTCGCTTTCGTCCGTAGAACCGTCATTCACGACAACAATCTCAAAATCCCGATATGTCTGCGCACACACCGACCCCAACGCCTTATTAACATACGGCGCTTTGTTGTACAAGGGCACTATGACCGAGAATCTGCAATTCATTTCCGCAAAATCCCCCATTTCTCCATCTTAAACAGCACACGCTCCACCAAATATGCAATCCAGTACATTTTATGACGACGAAGCCTGTCCATCTGCTCCATATCGAAAGCATGACAGTCATAATCGTTCAACACAGCAGAAGGCAGAGTTTCTTCCAACACTCGACGGCGCTCCTCTTCACGCAATTCCATGTTTGTCTCACTGATGCCGCTCGCATCGAAAATCGTCACATCTATATCAACATATACAGGTCGAACATCACCCATGCCTATGGCTTGCAAAAACCATTTCCAGTCGGAAACGATTTTCAACGATTCGTCATACAAGCCATATTTCTCATACAACCTTCTGCTTATATAACAACAGTCATGATTCATCGTGCTTGTGTAATACTGCAGAAGCGAATACTCAACCTTTTCACTTTTGCCGACTACAGTTCCCGAAAAATAATCCTTCTTCACCATATTCCCATACAAGAAGTCTGGATTTCCATTCACTTCTAACGCAGCAAGCATTTTCTCCACAACATCATCCGAAGCAAGAATATCACCGCTGTTCAATATCTGTATATAATCACCAGAAGCGCGCTTTATTCCTTTGTTCATGGCGTTGTATATGCCATTGTCAGGCTCACTACTCCACGAAACCACCAGCGGATTTTCCGATGACGAGTTTAATGCGTCGTAATCGCGAATGACATTGACACTGCCGTCGGCTGAAGCGCCATCGACAACGATATGCTCGATGCCACGATATGTCTGTGCCGCGACAGATGCCAGCGTTCGACGCAAGCCTTCGGCATTATTATAGTTTATGGTGACAATTGACAACTTCATAGTCCATTACTCATATACTTGTCCTTTGAAAAACGCTGGTCTTCCTCTAAATTTACGAGACAAGCGATTTATGGCACGCTTCCACAATGGCAAGCGTTTACGGCAATTCACATTGTAAAAAGCATTTATGATGCGCTTGTCCTCATAGATTATATCCAAGAATTTAGGATTTTCATTCTGATTCAACTGCGAATGCTGAAGGGATGACTGCACGCCACAGTTCTCACCAGTGCCGTCCAATCCAATATTATCGACATACGACTGGCACGGAATAATGGCAACTGCATGATTCTCGAAATGCGCCATCGTGAAAAGTATCGACCATATATTCAAGCCACGCTCTTGCTGCGACTGAAACATCTCAAACTCATCATCGCCCATACGATTGAACGCTTCCTTGACTGCTGGATGAGACTTCATGTAGTCATAATGAGAAGCACTCCAGTCTGTCTTATTCCACCTGTCGGACCACGTAGCCCATCCCCACGAGCAGTTGCGCAGACACGCGTATGTGTCGAAGTCATAATCATCAGGAATAGCCATGCGCTGCGCCGGATACGAATAAGCACCTATTGAGAACACCGCAGGATAAGAGGCGTAGAAATCCAACGCCTTGTTCATATACGACAGAAATGCCGGCGAAGTAACCAAATCGTCCTCCACGACAATGACTTTGCCATTCTGCTGCAACACATCCGTGACACCATCACGTATCGATGCCGCGAGCCCCTTGTTTTCAGTCTGTTCCCTGACCACAACATCGCCGCACCACTGCTGGCTCCTGACCACCTCACGCACCTCTGCATTACGCTTCACGACATCATCCGAAGCGCCTTTCTTCACGCCGTCAACGTAAATGTAAAGACGGCTCTGCGATGCCAATGTATTAGCAGCCAAAGCCTGCAGCGTCCGTAACGTGTGTTCCGGACGAGCGTAAGCAAAAAGCACTATGGGAGCCAGTTCTACTTTTTCCATAATTTCGCCAAAATTTTATCTGCCAAAACCGAATTATAGAACTTATAATCCGAGTTAAAGCACTGATACTGATACTGCTGAGCCACATTTGAAACGAATGACATAGGAGATGTGAATCCGCGCTTCTGTGCATACAATATGTAATCCGGCACAATGCCAGCCAGAACATCCTTGAGATATTGCTTAGGCTTGCCTGATACATACTTATACTCCAACGGCAACGACATCACATGTTCATACAGTTTATAATCCAGCAACGGTGAACGAATCTCAAGTGAGTTGCCCATCGCCAACCTGTCGGAAAGATACAGGTAAGCCTGTGTCATGACCGTATCTATGCAATCATCATATATGCAGTCAACCTCCTTGCCTTGCGGACAAATAGGGAACCCCTTCTGCACGGCATACCGATAGTCCTCAAGCGAGAATGTCTCGCCGCCGAGTGTCAGTGTCGCATTCTTGATGAAACGATAATAGTCGTCATGTATCCACCAGCCATACGACTTATCTTCAAGTTTATGAGGATAAGCGGCAAACAACGCCCAGCGCAGATTTTTCATCATGAAGCGGATCCAATGCAGCTTTTTGTCTTTGCTGTTCCATGGGAATATCGACTCATGCTCACGGCGGAGACGGAACGAGTCGCCGAGCAGATTCCATGCCGGGTAGCCATAGAAAAGCTCATCGCCGCCCATGCCGCCCAAAATGACTTTGAATCCAGACTGCTTCACCTTTTTGAACATAGCCCACTGGGCAATGGCTGTAGAGTCGGTCATCGGCTCATCCAAGTAAGATGTAAGCTCGTCAAAGCTGTCCACATAATCCTGTGGCGACAGCTCTATTTCATGGTATATGAATCCTTGTTCGCCAGCAAAACGTTTCGCCACACTGCGCTCGTCTTCGGCATGCGCTCCAGTATATCCAGTCGTAATGGTATGCACTTCGTGACCGCTGCGTTTCGCCAATGCCGCTATCGCGCTGCTGTCGATGCCTCCGCTGAGCATGACCGCGATAGGCACATCGCTCTGCATCTCCAAATCGACAGCCTCCTGCATCAGTTCAAGCGTCCTTTCTTTAGACTGCTCCAATGTTCCTGCGTAATCATAAGTACGGCGGCGCTGCCAATAACGGCGGCGCTGCACTCCTTGCACATTGATGACAAGCATCTCGCCAGGAAGCACGCGCTTGATCTGCTCCACAAAAGTGTTTCTCTGATTAACACCGCCAGTAAAACGCATCGGCTCCAGTAGGGCCTGCATGTTTAATTGCGGATTAGGCACATACTCCTTAAGAATCGCCTTCAACTCCGATGAAACAACCACACCACAAGGCACCTCCGCATAATACACACGCTCCTCACCTATCCTGTCGCGTGCGACGACAAGCTGCTGCTTGCGCGTGTCATAAAGACTGAACGCAAACATGCCACGCAAATGGTTCACGCAGTCAAGTCCGTATATTTCATAAAGATACAGAATAACCTCGCAATCGGAATCGGTCGCACATTCGTAGCCTTTGGCTGCCACTTCCTTGCGCAACTCACGATAATTATAAATCTCGCCGTTGCAAACCAGCACAAGCGACTTGTCATGGTTATAGATAGGCTGCTTGCCATTCTGCAAACCAATGATTGACAAACGCACCTGCCCCATCGCGCAATGCTCGTCATGCCAATAACCCTCGCCGTCTGGTCCTCGATAGCGCATTTGGTCGTTCATGCGCTCAACTCGGCTTACGTCTTCATCAGTAATGGCCGTATATCTATATACTGCGGATATTCCACACATATTTTTGTTATTTAGTTATTCGTTTTTTCTATACTCAGCGATAGATGTCGCTTCCTTAATCCATTTATCAAAGCTCCTATTTTTTGCATCCGCTTCGATGCCAGGTTATATTCATCTTGCTCTATATAACCCAAATCACAAGCAATATCTAATTGACAATCAACCTCACACAATGAACCCATTGCAATCTCCAGAAAGTGCACTTGCTCTTTAGACGAGCGTCTTCCTGAACCTTCAGCAATATTTGACGGAATGGAGATTACCGCTCTACGTAGTTGGTCACACAAAGCATATTGTTCCTCTCGTGGGAACTTTTTTATGTATGTGTAAACTGTCACTACAAGTGCTTTCGCCTCTTTATATACATCCAATTGCTTATAATCGTATTTATTATCCATATCATTTATTTTTTTGATACCGGATATTCAATGCTCGAGAATCCAAAATCGAGAATCCAAAATCGAAGACCGACTATTCAACCGCACGTTTGATTTGCTCATATATCAATTCGGCATTTCGCTCTGCCGAGAAATCTCTTTTCGCCACGACAGCAGCCTCATCGCCTTGACGCTGCAGCAATTCAGGATCGCGCACATACCGCTCTATGCACTCTGCCAGCCGTTCCACATCGCTCAGAGGATATATATCCCCAGTACTGCCTGGAGTTATCAGCTCCGGGTTCGCACCGGAATCAGAAACGACAACAGGCATGTGCATCAGCATGTACTCTATGGTCACACGTCCAAAAGCCTCATCATGAGCCGCCACGACCCCAAGATTCATTTCCTCAAGCGCTTCAAACACATTATCCGTATGCCCCTCTATATGCGCTATGTCATTTAATTTGTTCTCTGCTATGTACTGTTGCATCAGCATCATATATTCCTGGTTGAATGCACCGAAGAAATATGTTTCTATTTCTATCCCCTTGTTCTTCAGCAAAGCCTGAGCTTTGAGTATCTCTATTTGGTTCTTCTGGTCGCATATTATGCCGACACAAGCCACCTTCAGCCTGCCTTTGATTTCATTCTTCTTTCGTTCCGTCACGCCAAGAGGAAGGTCAACGCCATTATACACACGGACCACACGTTCTTGAGGCAGATACGAAGTATAAGAATCCATCATATAGTCGCTAATAAGGATATGCGCTTTCGTGCTCTTTTTCCTCCATATTTTGCGACTTACTAAGTTAGACAAAGACAATTTAAAATCAAATTGTTCAAAGGTCTCACGATATTGCCAAATATGTGGCAATCCAAGATGTTCCGCCATAAAAACGCCAACATTCACACACACACTGTTGGTGTAAACAATATCCAGCTTATATTCGTGAAACAAGCTACACAGCTTAGGGATATGGAAATAGTTGATGAGCTGTTTGCGTTTATTAAGCAGCCATTGAAAAATGCCGCTCTTGGCATGAACCCACCAATAGAAATGCGACACCTTATATGGAATTGACTCTTTCCGCAATTGCTCACACATAGGACCTTCCGTCGGCAGCAACACAACAGGTTGCACTCCATACTTCTGACGCAACAAAAGCATGAGCGTATAGAGCGACTTGTTCGCGCCATAAAACCCGGAGTAATGTGTAACGAAAAGAATGGTCATTTATCCAACACTCAAAAATAATTTGTATTACGCAAATTTAAGACAAGATTTATATGTCTCTATTCTTAAAAAGTCATTCTTCGCACGTCAGCCACTCCTCTATTCCTACTATGTCTATCCGAAATCCGTCTTCCTCTATCGTCTCTTTCCGTTCGCGTGTAACAATGGTGAGTTTGTCGCACATGGTTCCTCTTGCCGCCTCTTTTATTCCATCTATCTCACGTTTACGCGTATCCTCATCGGACATATCCCATGTAACCTGAATCAGCTCCTCCACGCGCTCTTCGCGTTGCACCACAAAGTCACATTCACGCCCGTCCTGCCAGTAGAAAATCCTTCTGTCTGCCCCACGACGGCGGAACAACTCTAATGCTACCATATTCTCAAGCAACTTACCCTTGTCTTCCGATTGCGGCATCAGCACAGCTTGACGCATCCCCATGTCTATCACATAGTACTTGCGTAGAGACTGATTCTCTTTCACCAACGACGGGCTGTATTTGGGATAGCGCACAAATAGATATGCCTCCACTGCCCAATCTGCCCAATTATAAAGATCATCCTTGCTTACCGACACACCACTAGAACGCATGTCGTTCACAATCGCATTGATAGATGTTGTCTTAGTCAGATTCAGCATCACACGCTTGAGAAAATAGCGCAACGCCTCTATGTTTTTTATTTTATGCCGCTCAGCTAAATCCCGGAATAGCATTGTATTGAAATACCCCTGTAGCAAACGTAATTTCATTGATTTATCACTCGACAACACCACTTGGGGAAATCCGCCATAATGTATATACTCTTCCATTGCGGCATAACGTTTCGCCTTGTCACTCTCCAAATAGCCATGTGCATCAATCCCTTTGAATCGGCAGAACTCTTTGAAACTCAGCGGCAACATCTCATAATCAAGCGTCCAGCCACGCAAAGCCGTAGAAATCTCAGAGGACAGCATTTTGGCGTTGCTTCCTGTCACATACACATGCTGACAGTAAGACTTAAACACACGCAGCACAAACAAATCCCAACCATCGATGTTCTGTATCTCATCGAAGAACATATACACATCCTTCAAATCTATCTCTGGATACATTTCTCGATAGGCTTGCAGCACTTCGTCTAATTCTTCAGTTGGCATTCCGTCCAAACGCTCATCGTCGAAGTTCACCCAAAGTATTTGTTCGCGCTTAATACCCGAAGCTAATAGCTTGTTTACAACCAACATCAGCAACGATGACTTACCGGCACGACGCACACCGGGAACCGTTATTATCAGTTCCGGCAGTACCGGCAAAGCAATCTCACGTTCTATACGTTCAAACGGCAACTCTGCCTGACTCAGTGCGATTAGCGATTTAAATAACTCTTTTCTTGCCATGCCCCGCTATTTTATCCTCTATTCAAGGAAATTTTTCTAAAAACATTCCCCACTATCGGGAACGTTTGCCACAAAAATACATAAACTTATATGATACACGAAATTAATTCATTAAAAAGCTCAGAATATAGCGACTCAAAAAATTGAAGTTTTGTAACCGCCATTATTTCAATGGCAATTACAAAACACGCGAACTTAATGAAATGCACATTTATTTCATATTTAACACGAGACAAATCAATTATAAATATCTTAAACAGAAAAAAATAAGCGCCGTTATTATTCTATATATTTTTTCGATATGTTATAATGAACAAACACATAGATTAATGCTATACCCATAGTGAGCAACACGTTCAAAATAGGATTCGTATTATCTATTTGAATTAGACCAGCATAGTTAGCCACAAAATGATGAATAATTAATATACTTATAGTATACTGTCCAATTATAGACAATATTTTTGCAAAACAATTAAAATACGACAAAAAACTTGACAAATAATAACATGTGAAAGTTCCAGTGACACCTGCAATTATTGCATATTTCATACGAAAATATTCACATAAAGCCATATTGTTAAGACCAATTTTACCAGTCAGAAGCCAAATCACTCCAAACACCATCCCAAACCACAAATTGCCTAAATTAGAATTGAATAACGATCTAATACAGAAACCTATGTAAAAATAACCCAAAGCGTTTAAACCCATTGTAAAAGCAAAAGGCAAAGCAAACAACCTTCTATGGACAAAAAAACCAACGCACATACAAACAAATACACTCATACATAACAACAAGGAAGAACATATTGTGTTATGTGTTATTTTATTCCATAAAATATAAAGTGAATTGAAAACATTCTTACAAATGTATAGGGCAGGAAGGAACCACAAATAAGTCACACCATTCACATGAAGTCCACACACATCCACCCCCACTGCACTTCCCCATATAATTTTCAGCAAATCTTGCAACAATTTTCTACAACTAACTCCATCCAATATACAATCCAATAAGATTAAAGCGATAAAATATATAATATATGGTACTAGAATACGATTAAAATCATGACAAACAGACTTAACAAATGACCGTTCTTTCCATAAATATCCAGATATGATAAAAAACATTGGCATATGAAAACTATATATATACTGAAATGCGAGTCCTTCCGAATTGTGCCCAACAATTACTAGAATTATACCTATCGCTTTCATTATATCTATACTCTCATTACGCATTCGTTATTCTTTTAAGTGTTTTCATAGCCGCAGCCATCGCTGCATCCATATTGTAATATTCCCAATCCGCAAAACGTCCAGTCATATAGAAACCTCGCGCAGATAGTTTTTGCTTTAGAGATGTTATCATCTCACGCGTATCCTTTTGCTGAATAGGATATGTAAACTTATTATATCGATGCGTGATATAATTTGGATTCAATGGGATACGTTTAAGATTGGATATAATATCATTATAACTAATATCATCGGTAAATTCCACAGTTGCCGTAATACGATTCGGAGGAAGTGCACCGTTATTAGATTTTGCAAAATTTCCTGTACAGATGATACGATGTGAATCATATTGTTTATCTGGCATATATATCCATGAATATGGATTAGCATCAATCTCGCAGAATACTGCTGTAGTTCCATGACTTTGCAATGCCTCTATTGGTTTCAAATACGCCTCAATATCCACGCCTCTCATAATGTGTGGAATATCCTTGATATTACCGCAAAAAACAACCTCATCAAAAGTTTCATTATCAACGCACCATTTGCCGCCTTTCAGTTCTATGCTTTTAACATTTGAATCACAATGAATATCCAGGCCATCTGACAGTCGGTCCGCAATAAACTGCGAGCCATTGTTTTCTTCGTAAAAGAACGCGCTATGGACAAATTGTTTCTCTGCCACCTTGTTGAAATTATTATAAATTATTTCCTCCACGGTTGGCATAGGCAGTTTCCCGGCTAACCATTCAATCGGCACATCTGTTAAACTACACCTCCATACCTTCTGGTTGTATGGTTCAAAATAGAGTTTGTACAGTGTGTTACCGAATCTAGTTTTCAAAAAATCTTGAAAATTATCCACTTGACATGAGCCAGATGATGCAAGCATCAACAAATCTTGTATAAAAGCCTTTTGAGTTGCTTCGTCCAACAAATAGGCGAAATTCTCTATTGGATACGGGATATGTTGCCCATTAGGCAAAAAGATGACAGAATTGCGATCTGTTTTATGAAATTCTTGGTTTTTGTCAAACATTTGCCAAAACCAATCAAGCACCTGCTGATTCTTAGTATTAAACACATGTCCTCCGCACGTATGAAACAATGAGCCTTGAATACGCTCACAGCGAATCAACCCTCCAATTTTTGACTCCTTCTCATAGACAACAATATCTGCATTGTTTTTCAACAACTGCGCAGATGTCAATCCTGACACTCCAGCACCTATGATTGCAATTCGTTTCATAACTCGTCAACTATTTGTTTTATCTCTTTTGCTCGAACTGATGTATAATGCTGCTGTAAATAATCAGCATACTTTTTCATGTCAACTTCATGAGTCATGGCATAATCCATAGCTTGCTCAAACTGCTCGTATGTTTCAATTGACTTTGAGAAATCCTGCAATTGATAATATTCGGTGTCTGGATTAGGTACATATCGTGCAATAACGTGAGCACCACTTGAAATCCACTCAAGAAACCGAGGCGTTACTTGATTGTAGCCATGGGCTCTTTGATGATCTGTATCTATATCAGGAGTTGCGTGCAAACCTATGCGCGATTTTCTCATCAAATCTATATATTGCACTCTTTCATTTATATCGCCAATAAATGTTTCTCTTCCATTTTCCACTGCATAATAATAAAAATGTTCGCCTTCCATTTTTCGATACGCATACTTAATACTTGGATGTTGTTCTACATATTGATAGAAAAACTTCTCCAATACTGGATTTTGACGTCCCATCAAAACAACATCATATTCCTTTTTATAATGAGTATTGCTTGTAATACGATATTTATCCGAAAGCGACAATGCAACATGACGTAAATTCACGTCTCTAACCACGTCCTTGTGAGCCATCAGAACATCATACACTTCTTTACTGGAAATCAGCACTAACGGATAATGTTTATATGCCTCATTAAAACGAGAAAAATCCTTAGGTTCTAGAAAGAAATCTATTATCCATGGAACAATATTATTACTATTGTAACGCGCACACAATTCTGTCCACATATCCAACTTCAATCCTAAAGTTGTTGGCAAAAAAAGCCATTTTACAAAATTGAAACGTTTTATGAGTCTTCTTAAAAAACCATTTTGCAAACACTTATAACCTCCCCATTTTGACCAGGCTTCATCATAATGATAAGCACGCAATCCCAACTCTGATGTTAATACATCTTCCCATTCATACACCAAATCAAAGAAGAAACGATTGTCATATTTTCGTTTCGTATATAATACTTTCAATTTCATATAAACCACACATTTATAACCACAATTGTCTTATCATTCTTCTAATTGATTTCACTAATAGAAATCTCTGAATTACAAACGAGCACAATACCCTTTTACTGCCACCATCACATCGCTTCTCACACTCTATCGCCCAATCAAGAGTTCGGATCAGATTCTTTTTCAGCACTGCAGTTTTACCATTATACTGATACAACTCTTGCGCGACTTGCACCGCCAAGCGAGATTGTTGTATAACCGGCGTTCTACCATGTATTCCACCTCTATTTTCTCTATACACAGCACCATTGAAATTAAGAATACATCCTTTCCCTTCATTTAGCAAATGGAATATCAGGTGCTGATCCTTATAGCCATGATAAGGCTTGTCCTGCCCAAGATATGTTCCTTTACGATATATCATTGTACAAGGTTGCGTCACCCAATTCTCAAAATACATCGGAAGAGTCAGTTCCACAAAATCCTGATTCTGCTGCAAATACACGCCACACCTATCTTTACGCCATTTTTGTTCCTCCTGCTGCAATATGTCATATCGATGAAATGTTACAGTACACTCTGGGTGTGCCTCCATGAAATCCACTTGTTTCTGCAGTTTATATGGATCTGTCCAATAGTCATCGCCTTCGCATTCTGCCCAGTATGTTGCCTTGTCTACATATTCTTGATAGTATGGACGTTTATCTTCATGCGCAGAACGGAAATTATATGGCAGATAGATTCCCTTGATAATATCTGGATACATCGCCTCGTACTTGCGAACAATATCTGCCGTTCCGTCCGTAGAACAATCATCAATCACCACAGCGAGGAACGGGAAGTCCGTTATCTGCATAGCAAAGCCCTTGAGGGCATCTTCAATATACGGTTCGTGATTGTACGCCAAGCAACGCACAAAGACGAATGGTCTATCTTTCTTGGGTACTTCCATAATCAATATATATCTATTCCTGTAACTAACATTGGTGATATTTCCAGACTCTCTATATTTACATCAAAGTGTGCCAACAACATCTCAGCAAAACGCCCATGATAAACGGCATACACTTCCTTTGATATGTTCACATCTCTCCGCTTAATAATACCAAATTTAATTGTCCTACCCACCTTTACTGCAGGACGCATCCATGCCTGTGCTCTCCATTGGGGAGGAGTCATTGTATAATCCCCCATTAAGTCATATTCCCATGTTTGAATACGATTATTATCTATCAAATCGTTAATCCCCTTTAATAGGGATTCTACACTAATATCTTTTAATACAACTTTTATCATGCTTTATCGGATTTTTCTGGTTGAGAAATTGCTTTCACATTCACCCCTGTACGAACTTTAATTTCGTCCTTCAATGGCACATAGGGATTAAATAGGTTTATATACGCGCGACCTACAGCGCCTCGGAACAATGTCATATCCGGTCTATAATCTAGATTTCCGCTCGACAATATATGCTCTTTCGTAATACCGGGATATGCATCAATATAGAAGATCCTCTTTATACCTAACTGATATGCCTTCTTTGCGCATAATTCACAGCAACTGGCTGTGGTGTACAAATAACCACCTGCAATACCGATAGTACCATATTTCGCAAGTTGTAAGAAAGCATTTTCTTCAGCGTGCAAACTACGGGTATGAACTTGATTATGAGATTGTTCTTCATCACTTGAAGTATGAACATCTTTAAAACAATAAGGTATTCTCAATCCATTTAATTTTTTCTCGGCTTCTTTCTCCTTATACGCACCAAGCAACCTACTGGTCACCGCAAAGAATGGTTCTTTTTGTTCATAATCGCTATAAGCGATAGTATCTTTTTCTTCACATAGATCCAATAGGCACCGCAGAGAACATGGTGTCTGCCCCTGAGGTACCGTGTTCCATCCTATCGATTTAACCGAAAAATCTGTATTGGTAACAACTGCCCCCACTTGTCTAGATAAACATCCGGAGTTTAATTTTGCAGTATAAGCTACTTGCATAGCGCGTTCATGCGGTGTAGGAGGCACAAGTCCTGGATGCATGATTAGTGCTATGTAGGTGGATAGTTGCTTCAATAGATCCACTTGTCCTTCCGTCAGGTACTTTATATCACCAAAAGGAATTTCTTGCCCCTTTCTTTCTTGCTCAAATGATTTTTCCCAGGCTAAATGAATATCTGACAACTCTATACATTTATCTATATCCTGCTCGGAGAAACGTTGTGCAATTTCTTTCTTTTCTTTTTCTTGTTTATCAATAGCTTCTATCAACGCGTCCGTGTATCCTTTGGATTTTAGATTTATATGCCGCACATCATCTGTCGTGTTCATCGACATCACATAGAACGATGCATATCTCTCCCTGAAGTACAATATCTCATATGGGTTACGCAAAGCATCTATCACTACGTATGTCGGTTTATCATCTTCTTTATTTATACGGTGCTGCGCCTTAATGAACTGCTTAATTTTTCTTGCCAAACAAGCTGGAGTATGTATGCTTTCTGTTGTATCTAAAACTGAGTTATATTTACGGATATTATTCCCCCATTGCTGGAATGTCGCAATATACTTTTCCTTTAATATTTCTCTCAGTTTTTCTCTAAATGAAGGGACTTCTGTTAATAAGAAATTGATACAATTCTGCAGTTGTTGTTTTGTTTGTGTCTTATCGGATTCAAGAATTACATCACATTTTTTTGCTAACTTATGTAAACGTGAGAATTCTTTCTGTAAGGTAGACAAAGACTCAACGATATCGGTCTCTGTTTCCGGACCTGATTTCTCAATCATGCATACCCTTGTAATCGCTGTTTGGAAAGCAGAATATGTGTCCAATAATAACGCATAATATACAATCACATCGCTGGCTTTTATAACCATAAACGAAGTCCAGTTTTTACGAAGAAAGGAGTCCACGACGCGGTGTTTCCGCTGAACATTGTCCAAAGGTCCTTCCTTTTGAGGAATAAGATCTAACAGGTCGGCACAATAGGCAGGTCTGTCCTTTCTCATCCAATCAGTGAGCATACTACAACCACTCCCCGTTCTTCCGGTAAGACCTATAATCACAAAATTACGCCGTAATTTGTATATCTGCTCGATTACTTCCATAATCCTAAAACTATTTATCTTCGCCTTTAAGTTTCTCGTTATACTCTGGTTTCCAATGTTCTATTAGATCTTTTTCGACATTATCCATCTCCTTCTCTGAACATGGATATATTGCCAAGCAATTAGGATTTTCTTGTTTTAATGGTTTTTCCTTATGATGATGATAGAAACGCTTATCATATTGGGTTGTCTGGCCAATATAGAATATTTCATGGTTTATTGAACCGTTATCTAATATTTTACGATTAGTGAACATATAAATCCCTTTCTCCTCCTGTAAGTCTAAATTCTCACAGAAATCAAAGTTATCTAATGCATACAATTCAAATGGACCTTTTTCACCAATTTTGACATTACTCGCTATTTTCTTAAGTTCTAACATATCAATGACTCCTTACAAAAAACAAATTTTATATTATATATTATAATTTAATAGCCCCAATAAGACTTGCCGATGTATTCAGCGAATTTAAGATCTTCTTCTGTATTAATATCTACAGCCTCAAATTTATTCACAATATGAATATATGGATTGCGGCCAATACGGCAGCGATATTTGAAAAGCGCATCGTGGGTCATACCATAAAGTCCGGTTGTCTCCTCGATTACCGGTAACATATCCTGGCTTCTCGGCAGAATACATGGGCGATAATTGATAGGATTATTATTTAACCAATAGAAGCCATGGTTCTCCAACGCCGTAAAACAAGAATCATAAACCTCGCTATTCACCAATTTCTCTACACAAGCCTTAATGGATGAAGTTTGCAAAAATGGGGCTGTTGCAAAAAGTTGAAAGTAATAGTCATAATCAGGATACAAATCTGCATGGTAGCACAGCAAATCATTGCCATTCGCTGTGCTTTGAGCCAACTCAGCTTTCCTTTCAATTATCTTCACACCTTGAACAACATAAGGATTGTTTTTAATAAGTTCTTCACTATTAGTATCAACATAGATATCATCGAAACACTTTGCCGCCAACGCGTGTTCTACAATAAATTGATACAATGGTTTGCCATTTAACAATCTAAAATTTTTTCCTAGTATACGCTCTGAATTTGCTTTTATAGGAATAAAACATGCTATTCTCATGATAAACTACATTAAAGACTACTATTTTTATACTTTACGAATGTGCATTGAGGAACTCTTTATTCGACTGATAATCCCAAGCAATGTCGATGATTGTTTTATCTGCGGTTGGCGGGAAGGGTAAGGTGTAATGTCCGGATACTTTTGGCATATACCTAAAGTCAGCAAAATTTGAGACATCAACAGGTTTGCCATTAACAGAAACACTCATCAATCGTGCGCAGCCGGCTACATCATCCAAGGGATAGAAATCAATCGTATCAGCGGATTCGCTCAGTTCGATATGAAAATGGCGAACTCCATTCTCTATTTTGTTCAAGCGCCAATAAGACTTGCCATTGACCATAATGCGCGAAGAAGCAGTATTGTAATCTATATCAAAATCACGCTTGTCTTCTAACAGGATATTGATAAGTTCTTCGTCACATCCGCGGCTCTTCAGCAATGATTTAAAGCGAGTTGGTTCATCTTGTTCGGTAAGGATCGATTTCGGTAGATTCAGTTTCTCAATATAAAAATCCAGATGGCGTTTGTATATTTCTGTTTCCGTAGGATTCGTCATGCGCCATTGCCAGTATTCGCCAGAGAACATTAAATCGTTCGGGATTAGGTAGCAGAATAGGTAGAAATTTAAAAAGTCCAACGGTACCTTGTTCTCGTCCGTAATATCCTTGCTGCACATGAACGAAAATGGCAATGTATTCTTCGGCATTACAGGTATTCTATTCCATAGTGCAGCCTTCAATATCATCTGTGAACAGGTAGCCACCATGCGTTTACTACTCAATATCCAAGCAGCAGGATCGTTATGCACCTCATCACGGCTTATCTGCAGAGCATCCAAATGGATTGGGTGCTGACGATTCCTCATTTGTGAACGTTTATAGTACTTAGCGCACTCATAATAGATATCTTCATCACAATATTCTGCTCGTGAAAATATGTGCGGCAAGATATCAAACCCTTCTCCACACACATTGATCTCATATTTGGGAGACGCTGCCATAATATCTATGAGAGGTAACGTTCTATCTTTCCCCAAAATTGCAATTAGTTCTCTATTGGAATACAATAAGAGTTGTGTATCTTCACTCTGAAATCTATGCCATTTTTTTTCGCATTCATCACCACAATAAAGTCTGCCAAAATTAGCTGAATATAATGTTTGTCGATAACCATGAGGTTTACGTAGCGCAGAAAACACATAGGAGATAATAGGTATGTCATTTGCCTTGGCTACATTACGCAGAGGCTCAAAACCCTCTAAGCAATGGAAGATACCATCTATCGGCTCATTCGGATGAGACTTCTTGATTGTATCTAATATACCCTGAAACACTGTTTCTAATTCAGGGTTTCCACCTCTGGTCATTTCGAAAAGAAATTCTGTACGAGAACCACATTGCTTCTCTATCATTTCGAATAGTCTATCCGGAATGAAATATTGCTCCACGTCTTTCACTTCTTCAGCCTTGAAAGGGCGCATCTCAAAATCATAAAAAAGACGAGGGGTGATATCTTGTTGAATTTCCTCGAAATGTTTCCATAGATACTCGTGCGTAATAAGTATCCATCCATTTTCCTTGCAATGGAGCAGATTCTTGAGATACCACTTCGACCGGGAAGCAATATCCATGTATTCAGTATTGAGAACAACTGATATAAACATATTATTGCTCGTTTAGGTACTTTTTAAGACACACGATTTCAAAGGTGTTTTCTTTATAATGATCCAAACGGTTGAACCAAATATCCTCCTGCTCTTCGATATGAACAAGTTTTTGATAGAACTCTTCCGTATGACATTCTTTAGGAATAATGACCACGCCGCAATCATCACATACTGCGATTGCACCATCATATAGGGACTGATGTTCCTGCTTAAGAACAGAATTCAAATCATGTTCAGGTTTGGTATTAAAACATCCCACCGGAGTAAATCCTGTACACCAAATAGGATAATTCTCGCGAATCAAAGCCGCAGCATCACGAAACGGAGCATTACTGATAATCGCCGATGCCTGACGATATAGCAAGATATATTTGCTGACCAATTCTCCTATAATAGCACGCTTGCCACAATCAAAAGCTTCAATAAAAACAACATCGTTCTCTTGAGTAGAGATGATTTGCTCATGCACATCCCAGTTGGATTCAAGGTTTGCATATACCCATTTAACATTGCCAACCTTGAAATGCCCGCGATTGATAGGCATAACACCTTCCAATGCTCCTGCTTTTCCAAGGCAATCAGCCACTTCCGTCGTACACACGCGGTTGCGACGGATGAAGTCAATGATTTTTGATTTAATATTTTCCATGGTTATATGATAAATTTCACTTTTTCTTGGATATCATTCATTAGCTGTTGCAACTCCCATCGAGAATCTGCATAGGCAATATAGAAGCCTATACGTGCGGTGTCGCATACTGCTTGTTGAATAGTATCTCCTAATTTAAAATTGAATCTATAAGATAGCACATTAGGGTTATTTGAAAGAAACTCTTCACCTTCTATTGCTTTTACCACCCCACCTTTACCCGGCGCGTCAAAGAACTCTAATACTGCACAACGTTTTTTAAGTTCAGGAGCAATAGATGGTTGTTTGACATTCTTTTCTCCCAATGCCATTTGGATAAGTGCTTCATAATTGTCATAACCAGACATGCAAGGCACTATCTCTGCCGAGATAAGATTTCCACCACCTCGTGCTCCTATTTCAATCAAATAGAATTGTCCGTCTTGAAATTTATATTCCGCATGCGTTAGACCAAAAGGAAGTCCACTAAGATTAACGAACTGGTCATTCGTACGGCGAAGTAAATCGTAATCAAAATTAGGGTTGTCATGCGAGAAGAATAATTCATATGCTACATTTTCATTATAAGCATAGTGCTTCTTTTCCGAGATTGCAAGACAAGTATGACCATACGAAGTTTTTATTCCATCCACAGTGAACTCTGTTCCTGTGATATATTCTTCACATATGACAGCCTTTTCTTCACGCGAAAACGACCGCGCTTCTTCGAAATGAGCGATAAGCTCAGCCTCTGTTTTTATGGTAAATACGCCATGACTACTATTGCTATCTATCGGCTTGACGATCATCTGCTTATTGAGATTGCGATAGAATATCAAAGCCTCATCTAATGTGTGACATGTCTGAAACACCGGACACGGAAGATTATGGTCACGCAAAAACTCACGCATACGTACTTTGTTTGTATAGAGTTCTGCCATATCCTGACCTTGGGATGGCAAGTCTAGCGAATCCGCCAATTCGGCTATTAGTCTGGTAGCAATATCACATTCATCCGAAAGCACAGCATCTATATGCATTGTGCGAATTGCATCCAAATAATTTTGCTTAGCAAAAATATCAGATTGAATGGATTTATCTGCATACTTGAAAGCAGGAGAATCTGCGGCGGGATTCACCACAATAGACGAATAACCCATCTCACGAATTTTCTTAACGATGGGAACTTGCCAGATTGCCCCAGGAAGAACTAATATTTTCTTTTCACCGCTCATTTCAAGACTCCTCTTATAATTCTTTTCACATCTTCCTCACTCAACGCATGATGCATAGGCAAACAAAGAACCTGTTCTGCCATTTTCGTAGCAATCGGCAAGTTCTCTAGCGCTGCTGACGGAAAATCCTTATACGGTTCAAAAGTACTTATCAATGGATAGAAGTACCTACGACCGAATATGTTATTCGCTTTCAACTTCTCATAGAGCGCATCTCTACTTATTCCGTACCTTGTTTCATCCACAAAAATCGGGAAATAACCATAGTTATACCGAATGTCAGACTGCTCCACAAGATACGACAATCCTTCTATTTTATCAATAGCCTCACGATAACGCATAGCAACATTATGCCGTGCCTCTATCGCTGCATCAATTTGCTTCAGATTCAACAAGCCAAAAGCAGCCCTAACCTCATCCATTTTCCCATTTATGCCAGGAGCTTCAACAACTGTCTCGCCTCTAAAACCGAAGTTCTTAAGATTGTCAATCTGATGCTTCATTTCTGCACTATGGCATATCAACGCCCCACCTTCTATTGTGCCAAACACTTTGGTAGCATGAAAACTAAGTGTTGACACATCACCCCATTCTAGTATTGACTTTCCTTCTTTACGAACACCAA
This sequence comes from Paludibacteraceae bacterium, assembly GCA_017937025.1. Lineage (GTDB taxonomy): Bacteria > Bacteroidota > Bacteroidia > Bacteroidales > Paludibacteraceae > UBA4363. The sequence goes on from JAGBEJ010000002.1 coordinate 144,168, forward strand.
AAGCATGAGCTGCATCATAAATGACTTTAAGGTTATGTCTCTTTGCAATGACATCTATACGCTCATTGTCGCAAGGCTGACCATACACATGCACTGGCATAATCGCCACTGTATTTTCTGTAATCGCAGCTTCTATCTTTTCGGGATCAATGTTTCCTGTCGTTGGTTCAACATCAACGAATACGGGTTTGAGTTGGTTCCACCAAATGGAATGAGTTGTCGCAACAAACGAATATGGCGTAGTTATTACCTCTCCTTTTTTTAGCCCAAGAGCTTGCAAAGCTGTAATCAACGGCAATGTTCCATTTGTGAAAACAGAAATATATTCAACTCCAAGGTATTCAGCCAAGGCCTTCTCAAATTGTTGATGAAAAGAGCCGTTGTTTGTCAACCATTTGCTATCCCATATTTGACGGAGATATTCATTAAAATCCTGCAAATCTGGCAATAGCGGAGAAGTCACCAATATTTTATTTTCTGATGTTTTCATAATATTTTTCTTTTCCATACTTAGCCAAAAAAGCTAGGCTCATTGATTTATAATCGTAATTGTGATGCAAAGTTATGTCAATCGCATCAACGATACCATCAACATCCCTTATGTCAACAATCTGTCCATTCCCATCATTCACAAAATCCCTGACTCCGCCACTGTCTGTACATACCACTGGAGTCCCATGCGCAATCGCTTCGGCAACCGACAATCCAAATGTTTCTGACACGCTCGTAGAAAGCAACAGGGAATATGCGCTGTATTGCATCAGCAAATCATTATGCGACATTTTGCCCTTGAACACTATATTTTCTCCTGCGTATTCCCTTAGTTGTTTGCCATCAAGAGTTTCTTCACCAGTCAAGCCAAAGACATCTATTGCCAATTGCGACGGCAGACGTTTCGCCACGGCAAAGAGAGTCGGCATATCCTTGTCATGCACATGACCAGCGACAAACATTATACGTCCATTCTTGTTAATGTTCTCCCAATTCTCTGGCACTCCGCAATCACTAACCAAATTACCGACAACCGAAACCGACTTCATGCGGAATCCGCTCGTCAACAGATTCCTGTATAAGTAATTGCTCACACAGAAAACCTTATCTGCCTCTCGATACAACAGTTCTTTTCGATGCGTGATATAATCAATCGAATGACGAATGTACAAGATATGCTCGGCAAGAATAATTTTTATGCCATTATGCTTCGCCCATTCCGCCACAAATACCGCAAAATCCGATATTGACTGAATATATACATACTCCGGCAATCTGCCATCCATCAGCGAAAGGATGACATTTCCGACCTTATCCGACATCCGTCTTATCGCCTTGGCTGTCTTATGTTGGGATTTGTATTTCGGACAAGAGATTTCTATGTTACACAACGTGCCATTTCTCGTAACAGCGACATCAGACAATCCCTTCAACGAAAGCAATCGCTTCAATTGTTTTCTCTTAGGAAGCCACAAGCAATTGCCTACGACATTGTAAATATCGTATTCGCCAGCATAAACACTTTGCTGCTCTTCAAAGAATGAACATGGATACCATGCCGGCACGAACAATATGCTTTTTTTTACACCAACTCCCATTTTACTCTTGGAGCTACCACTGCTGATGTAGAAAACATTTTTGAAAATGATTTTGTTCGATCAACTATAAAAGTCAATGTACTCTCTGTTTCGTTGTATGGATCATAAAGCCAATTAACGTTATGACGACTTGCATCAATTTGAACATTATATAAACCAGAGCGAAGCATATCTATTGGCAATTTAGCACGAATTAAATTGCGTCCAACTTTTAATTTTCTATTAAACTCATCATCAACGTCTATATTTAAAGTTCTATAAATATAACGCCCTTGTTCATCAAAGACAGACACCCCTATTACCATGTCAGGAAACTCTTTCTGTAAATCAAAATCGATTTCCACGCACAATTCATCGTCTGATTTTACATCTCTATCAAGTATATTATCTCCTATCTTTAATGAAAATTCATTAATACGAAGTCCTTCTACCTGACGACCTGTTGGATTGAGCCATTGTTTTCTATTTTGCAGAACGTACATCTTCTGGTATATAGCGATTGTATCACTTACAGTTCCCTGATATTCCAACATTCCATCTTTCAAAAGAACACCTTTTGTACATAGACGCTGAACACTTTCCATATTATGACTCACAAACAGCACAGTTCTTCCCTCTCCTTTTGAGACATCCTTCATCTTGCCAATAGCTTTCTTTTGGAATTCTGCATCACCGACGGCAAGAACCTCGTCCACAACGAGGATTTCCGGGTCGAGGTGAGCTGCCACAGCAAAGCCAAGACGCACCATCATACCTGAGCTGTAACGCTTCACAGGGGTGTCTATATATCGCTCGCAGCCAGAGAAATCAACTATCTCGTCAAGTTTGCGATTTATTTCCTGCTTGCTCATGCCAAGGATAGCACCGTTCATGTAGATGTTCTCACGGCCTGTCAACTCTGAATGGAAACCTGTTCCCACCTCAAGCAACGAAGCGATTCTGCCCCTTGCCTTGATGGTTCCTGTTGTCGGTGTCGTCACTCTCGACAATAGCTTCAGCAAGGTGCTCTTACCTGCTCCGTTCTTGCCTATGATGCCGACAACATCGCCCTGCTCTACCTTGAAGTCTATATCCTTCAACGCCCACACAAAGTCTGAAAGCGCCTTCTTTGAGCGGTCGTTCGTTTCTCCAACTTTGAGGTAAGGGTCTTCCTTGCGCAGCACATTCATCTGCCACCAACGGTTCAAATCGCTCGTCAGAGTCTTAGTGCTCACAAGTCCTAATCTGTATTGCTTTGATATGTGATTGAATTCTATCGCTGTACTCATTTCACTACATTTTGTCTATTTTCAAAAAATCCTGTTGCTGCATTTCGGCTACGCTCAATGACCAACTGGTTGCTGCGGTGTCGGTGCTTCGGCAACGCTCAGCAACCGAAATTTGTTCATCCTTTATTGTTCATTATACCGTGTCCATAAAACTCCTCTGCACACGATTGAACACCACTATGCCCAACGCAAGAAGCGCCACCATGAACAAGAAACTGTATCCTAACGCCATCCAGCAGAAAGAGCCTGTGCCCAACATACCGTACTTGAACGCCTCCAGTATTCCTGTCAGCGGATTTAATGACATGACAAGTTTCAGTTTCTCGTTTGTTATAATGCTCAATGGATAAATCACAGGAGTCGCATACATCCACAACTGGACAAAAAATCCCAATAAGAACGTCAAGTCACGGTATTTTGTAGTCATAGATGAAAACAAAATTCCAAAGCCAAGTCCTAAGCCTGCCAGCATCAGCACCAACACAGGGAACAGCAACGCATAAAGGTTAGGACCGACATTAACATCAGTGAAAACAACGTAATAAACATACACGACTAAGAACAGCATAAACTGTATGCCGAACCTTATCAGATTGGATGTCACTGTGGAAAGCGGCACTATAAGACGAGGAAAATACACCTTGCCAAAAACGCCGGCGTTGCTCACAAACGTATTAGATGTTTTGGTCATGCACTCCGAGAAGTACTGCCACATGCAGATGCCAGACAAATAGAACAGCGCCTGAGGCAGCCCGTCGGTGCTTATGCCAGCTATGCCGCCGAAGACAACCATGTACATGATGGTGGTCATTATCGGCTGCACAAAGTACCACAGCGGTCCAAGCACTGTCTGCTTGTACTGGGTTATTATGTCCCTCTTGACAAACAAGCTCCACAAGTCACGGTACTTCCAAATCTCCTTGAAATCGACATCCAGCAACGACTCTCGAGGCTTGATGACGGTTGACCATTCTTCATCTATATGCTTTTCTGCGGAATCAGCCATTTTACGTTTTATTGATTTATTGTTAAAGAACAAAAATAAGAAATATTTTATTGCGGAACGCCGTTTTAACAGCAAACTTAAGGGCAATATTGCCGTACAACACATTTTTCGCAAGTTACTGACACAACACTTGGACTGCTGTCATAAAAAACAAGCATAAATACCACATAAATGCTATTTACAAGCTATTAAGGCCGCGATAACTTTGCACTGTCTAATAAAAACAAAGAACAAACATGAATTTTGTATTTATTTCACCGAACTTTCCGCATACATACTGGAACTTCACAGACAGGCTGCACAGAAACGGAGTTAATGTACTCGGCATTGGCGATGCGCCGTACGACTCGCTCGACCAACACCAGAAAGACTCACTGACGGAATACTACAGAGTAGAGAACCTGGGCGATTACGAACAGGTATTCAAGGCTGTGGCGTTCTTCAGCTTCAAATACGGAAAGATAGACTGGATAGAGAGCATGAACGAGTTTTGGCTCGAACAGGACGCACGCCTGCGCACCGACTTCAACATAACGACGGGAATACAGAACGACAGAATCAGCAACATAAAGAGCAAATTCAGGATGAAGGAGTTCTATGACAAAGCCGGAGTGCCTTCTGCCAGATGCGAGAGAGTGACCGACAGGAAAGCCGCCGAGAAGTTCATCAAGGCTGTTGGCTACCCTGTCTTCTGCAAGCCGGAGATAGGCGTGGGCGCTACCGACACGTTCAAGATTGAGAACGAGACTGACCTTGACAACTTCTTCAAGGTGAAGCCCGACGAGGGATACGTAATGGAGGAATTCGTCACCGGAGTGATATGCAGCTACGACGCGATAAGCGACAGCCAATGCAACATCCTGTTTGAGAGCATGAACGTGTGGCCGCCTGTGGCTGACATTGTGAAAAAGAAACTCGACCTGATGTACTACACCGCCTCGGACATACCAGAACAGCTGAGGGAAAGAGGCAGAGCGACGATAAAGGCTTTCGGCGTGAACCAAAGATTCGTGCACCTGGAGTTCTTCCGACTGACGAAAGCGAAGAAGGGACTCGGCAAAGTGGGCGACTACATCGGACTGGAGGTGAACATGCGACCTGCCGGAGGATACACCCCCGACATGATGAACTGGGCACACAGCACCGACGTCTATCAAATATGGGCGGACATGGTGACAACCGACAAACGCTTGCTGCCCGACCACGACGAACACAAGTTCTGCGTATATGCCAGCAGAAGAGACATATACAAGTACGTTCACACGCACGACGAGATAATAGAAAGATACGGCGACAGGATGAAGATGTGCGAACGAATGCCGGAAATGATGGTTCCGCAAATGGGCAACCAGATGTACACCGTGCTGCTGAACGACCAGAAAGAAACCGACGATTTCATAAAGTTCGTTCACGACAAGGCTTAAAACAGACAATAATATTAAATTCGCACATAATTAAAAACTTGAGAATTCATGGAAGTAAGATATTATAAGGAATACAGCAACAATCTCGGCAGAGATATGGAGTTCAAAATCTACGGAAGCCAAGGCGGCAAACTGTGCTTCGCCTTTCCGCCACAGAACGGAAGATTCTACGACTTCGAGAACTTCGGCATGATTGACGTGCTCTCGCCATGGATAGAGAGCGGAAGGCTGACCGTCGTTACGCCCGACAGCATCGACGAGGAGACATGGAGCAACGAAAGCGGCGACCCACGCTACAGAATCGAACTGCAGGAAAGGTGGTTCAGATACATAACCGAAGAGCTTTTCGGCAGAGCTGTCGGCATAAACGGCACATACGGATACAAAGCCATCGTCACTGGCTGCAGCATGGGAGGTGTGCATTCCGGCAACTTCTTTTTCCGCCGTCCGGACTTGTTTGACGTGGTTGTGTCGCTCAGCGGACTTTTCAATGCGCAATACTTTTTCCACGACTATATGGACGACCTAGTTTACGCCAACTCGCCTGTGCATTTCCTACGCAACCTTGCGCCGGACCACTACTACAACGAGCTCTACAGGCAGAGCCAGATAATCTGCTGTGTGGGACAAGGCGCTTGGGAGGACGACCTGCTGGCTGGAACAAGAGAACTGGATGCCGTGCTCAGAGAGAAGGACATTCCTGCGTGGATAGACTACTGGGGACAGGACGTGAGCCACGACTGGGTATGGTGGCAAAGACAGATTGTCTATTTCTTTGACAAGATCCTGCCTTGGAAATAACTACAATGAGCCGTTCATCATGAGCGGCTCGTTTTTTACACACTACAAAAAAAGGACCGCCAATTTCTGACAGTCCTTTTCTCATTTATATCACTCTGACTTATTTCTTCTTTTTCTGAGCCTTGAGCTGCTCTTATAATCGCCAAAACGAAAAGTACACGTTTTTAAAACGAAAAGTACATTTTTTTGAAAAAAGGAGGCAGAGAACCGAACTGACGGAACTCTGCCTTTTTTGTCGTTCAAACGGCGGATGAATGCAGTTTAATCACTTGCTGATTGATAATACCTGTCTTCTGTTTCTCGGACCGCAGCTTACATGCACCCACGCTCCGCCATGCTCCCATATCAGCTGGTCGAACGGCAACTTCAACGACCTTACCAAATCAAACAGATTCCTGTTCTCTGCCTTGCTGCCGCCTGTGATGTCAGCGGCCTGGCCAAGCACATGCTGACTTGTCGCACTGCCGCCCACTGCTTGCTATGCAGAACGAATACGACATGCTGATGGCCGAGCGCGATGCCTCGTTTATGGAGAAGCTAAAGCAGGTTCGTCGCATTGCTGCCATCTTCTGAGAGATATAATAATTAGGGTGTAGCTCTAAAAACAGATATGCTAATGGACAGATGATGAGACTCTTCAGTCCCATTCGTTATTTGATGAGGGGGGGAGAACAATAATTGAGGAATGACCATATCATCTCAACCGAAAAGGCATGAAAAAAAGCCGTCCCCGATAGGAACGACTGTAAAATGAATAGAACAACGAATCTAAAGATTCTACACAGATTTATAAGTCCACGTTGAACAATTCAGGACTCCACCTTCTAATGCAACTTCGTTATATTTTATAGCCTCAATAATTTTGTTTGGGAATATCCGTTTAAAGGCTGCAATTGCCTCGGCATCCTTATTCCCCTCAACCTCGAAGACTGGAAGGACTATCAGATTGCTAACTTCAAGATAATTAACATAAACGCCGATGGCATGTTCTGGATGCTTCGAGTCCTTATATCCATAGAAGAACGGCACGTCAACATATTTGAGGTTATAATCCTTCAGAACTTTTTCTATGCCATTCGCCCAATACTTGTATTCATCAGAGCGGTTGTTTCCCAATATAGTGTCATGGTCTATAAAGCGAACCATACCGTCTGCGTGTCCCGTCATGTCACTGTTTTGGGCCGGAATTATGATTACCTCTGCCTCAAGCAATTCGGAAAGGTCTTTGACCAACTGATCTTTGTCTGTATATTCAGGATTCTCCGTGAAGATTCTATCTGAAACGATTGCTCTGCCAGAGCAAAGCAAAACATTTCCACCGTCAAGGTTGATATTCGAGAATACAGGCTCAAATCCATTCAGCCGACACACTTCTCTCACGTCAGAGCGCGAATCTTCCCATTCCTTATTGCCTTTCAAATAAGTCGGCTCGTAGCGGAACTGTATTAGTTTGCCGGATTCAGTTTGGATTGGCATGTAATCCCTGCACCAAATATCTTTCGTGCCTTTTAACAGACGATAATCTACACCATGCTTTTTCAAGATAGAAGTCAACCGATTAAAGCACTCAGGGAAATGTTCTTCCAGAAGTCCCGACAAATATACAATCTCCTTGCCCTTTGGCTGTGCTGGGACTGCATCTGCTTTCTTGGCATTCTTTGGAGTTGATGCGTCTTTCTTTTGATGCTCATTTTTCATATCCCAATATTTCTTTCTGATTGACGGATAATCACCATTCATAAACATCTCACACAATTCTTTGGTAGGCTCCCAGTCATGCTTCAGGCACAAATCTGTAAAGACCGCCTCCTTGCCTCTTTTTTCCAAAACGAAACTGTTGATATATTCAGATGATATATGCTTTCCAGAACGCAGGAGTATCACGTTCATCTTCCTTAGGACTTTCCTGTGAGCCTTTGTTGACAAGCTGTTATCAACCAACCTTTTCATCAACTCGTTAAGTTTGGGCTTCTTGACCCATTTGACAACTTGTATAATGACGGGAATGACACCTATTATTCCAATAATGGTTCCAATAATAAATTCTGTACTCATATAGTTATTTCTTTATTTGTTTGTTGTATTCTACTTCTGATATCTCCTGAATATAATCTAACACATCCAACTTGGAGGATGCTTTTTTCGTGCCATCCCAATCTACAAAAGTAATAAGGCGACCATAATTACTTACCCAATAACTTGTTTCTATATATCTATGCTTCTCATTTTTGACAATATAACTATTGTCTCTTGTTATTTTAATCGCTTTCAGGAATAACGAATTATGAGTTATAGAAGCATTAATATACACATATTCGGATGTGCATTGAAACTTATCACCTCTATATGTCTCAGTCCACTTAAAAGGCTTGTCCTTCTCAGGAAAAGCAAAAAGAATTAGCTTGTCTTGATACTTCGTACTCCCCGTTAATCTATTTTGTCGAAGTTGAACATCTGAAATTACGGCATTTTCTTCTGTGTGGTATCTATAAGTAGATTTGGCTGACATCATCCCATACCCAATGTAGACTTCTTCTACAAGATAATTATCATAGGCCTGAGATTCAAAGCTATATTGAGTTACAGACGAGAGATTTCCCTTACTATCTGGCGAAGCATATGTACGACAGCCGAAAGGATAAATATAATCCTCAAAATTATATTTCTGTGCTTGGACTGACATAACAAGTAGCATAATTGCCCCTAAAAGAAAAAATGATTTTTTCATAAGTTTTTTGTCCGTTTTATCCTGTTGACTCTTCAGTTTTAAAATACAAGAGGCGCAGACTTTCGCCATACGACTCTCGGCTCACCACAAGCCACACATATATATGGGGAAATCTGCGCCTTGTTGGGGCAGTCCCAATAATATGTGTTTGCTCGTTTCTCGTGGTGGTGAATTGAGAGTCTATTGAGCAATATGTCTTTGCACTCCTTTCGGATTGCGAGGGCTAAAAGTACATAAAAATCTGCTGTTCACCGCCATTTATAACAAAAAATGATAAAAAGGTGGCAGAATCTCATGACATTATGAGTTTGCAATAACCATGTATTACCAGTGCAACACGTCTGTAACACTCCATCTATACTTTTGCAGCGTCAACAGAGGGCATGACCATATTCCTCGTTGACACAGAAGTATGGATAAAGAAAAAGCAGAAAGAATTATCAAGATTTACAATTGGGTGAGATACATCATCCTTGTGTTGTTCCTCGCATTTGTTTTTATAGGATTGTCTAAGGCACAAAACACCAATGACATAGGCATGTGGATCAGTGCTGGTACGGAAAAGATGCCCGGTCTGCTTCAGACGACGTTTTACGGACTCGAAGTTCTTCTGGCATCGCTCCTGCTGCTCTGCGTCAAGGCGCTTGGGAGGACGACCTGCTGGCTGGAACAAGAGAACTGGAAGCTGTGCTCAGAGAAAAGAACATTCCTGCATGGATAGACTACTGGGGGAAGGACGTAAGCCACGATTGGGTATGGTGGCAAAGACAGATTGTCTATTTCTTCGACAAGATACTGCCTTGGAAATAGCCACAAAGAGCCGTTCATCATGAGCGGCTTTTGCACACAAACAAAAAAGGACTGCCATTCTTGACAGTCCTTTTCTCATTTATATCACTCTGACTTATTTCTTCTTTTTCTGAGCCTTGAGCTGCTCTGCGCGCGCTTTCTTCTGCTCAGCCATGTTTGCCTGACGCTCCTTAAGAGCCTTCTTTCTCATCTCCTCGCGCTGCTTTGCCATCTCCTTCTTCTTTCTGTTCTTGGCTTTCTGCGCCTGTTTCTTGGCCTTCTCCTTGTCCTTCTTCAGCTTTGCCTTCTGCTTCTTCTTCAGCGCCTGCTTCTCCTCCTTTGTCAGGTAGTCTGGCTCTGGGTATATGTCAACCTTAGGCTGGATAATCTCTGGCTGGATGTATGTCATGTCGGTAATCAGAGCCTCGCAATGCTCCTGACGGAACGAAAGTTCCTTGACATCGCCGAATGTGCTGAAAACCAGACGTACTGACGACTTAGACGCGCCCTCCTCTACCGAACCCGAAATGGTGGTATGCGGTGTGCGGCCCGAGAACGAGAACTTGAACGAATTCATCAGAGAGTCGTTCTCGTTTATTGCGTAGTATGCTGTGTAAGCGCCGTTCCACATCTTCACATAGCAGATAGGCATGCAGAAGCGTGACGAGCGTGAGTAAACCTTTTCCTGAAGACCGAGAAGGTTCAATGCTCTGTTCTTCTCCTCTATCGAAAGGTAATAAGAACGGATGTCTGGTGAAATCTCGCCCATGAAAAGGCAGACTGACTTGATGTCGGCCAGCAGCTGCGCTTTTTTCTTGACGTTGTGGTCGTTAGCGAGGTCGGAGTAAAGCACCTTAAGCGCCTCTACAAGTTCGTCAAACTCCACAGAATCTCTTGGCGCGTCGCCGTATTGTATTATTTCTGTTATCTCATTGAACTGGTCCTGATAGTAATAGATATCAGGCGCCGATGCTGCTGACGCTTTCATTGAGAATAGCGATGCTGAAATAACAGCCAGAATTGCTAATACTTTAGTCTTCATTTATTAAGGTTATGTTTTCGTGTTTTCAACAATATCGGAGCAAATATAAAGAAAATATATGAATATGTCAACGGAATAGATTTATGTTGCCCTTTCTGCGGTATGTTTTGTAGGAGCCGTCGGAGTTGCGGTCTGTTCCTGTCGCTTCTATTATATAGTAATACGGACCGACGCTCGCCTTGGCGCCGTTCACTGTACCGTCCCAGCCTGTTGTCGGGTCGGACCATTCGTAAACCTTTGTGCCCCAGCGGTTGAAGACTTGGCAATTAAACTTTGAGAGCGACTTGAACGAAACACGGAACTCGTCATTCACTCCGTCGCCATTAGGAGTGAAGGCCGACGGCACTTCGAGCATAGACTCCGACACTGTCACGAGAATCGAGTCTATGTATGGCTCGCAATCGTACTGACAAGCCGAGGATGTGGATGCATCGTAGTTATGCTCCGCCTTCAGAATCACGGTGTAAACGCCAGTGCGAGTGAATGTGTAGTTCAGGTCGCGGTCGTGATACACATTGGACGAGTCCTTCTTGTTGTCGTTGTCTATTATAATCCACTGGAAGAACTGCGCCACGGGATAGTTGGAGTTCGACGTGAACGCCACCTGGAGCGGAGCTGAGCCGCCTATGCCGGTCGTTGCTGACGAATCGGAGCGCTGAGCCTCGTTCAGTCCCTCACGCTCGATTATCTTGGCTGAGATTTTCGCCGTCACTATGTGCGATTCGTATTCGTATGGCGTAGAAACAGGCGTGGTGAGCGACAATGCGTCACATATCAAGTCGCCGGAGAGCTTGAAGAACGTATTGGCGTATGGCGCATCGACGTTTATCGTGTCCTCGACTCCGTTGCCGTTGGCCTTGGTCATGAACGTGTCCACTCGCTCCACTGTGCTTATGTCAGTGCCATTGTATTCGACTGTGTTATAAGCGATTGTAAATTCACGTTTGATGCTTTTAGACGCGCCGGACGAAGTCACATAGCCCACCGTCGGATTATTGTAAACGGCACGCAGCTTGGCGTAGGTGCAATGGTCGTCGTTTGTCACGGTGTCCAGGGATATTGGGCGGAACATCTTGTCGGCCATCTGCACAATATACAATGTCTTGGACTCTATCACGTTGTCGGAGTTGTCGCGGGCTGTGACGATGTATCCGCGCGAAGGCACGGCGTTGACCGAGAGCGATGTGGCGTTTGCCGCCGAAGCCGCGTCAGTCTTGTCGGAGCCTGTGGTGTATGACTGCCATGTTATCTTGGCTGGCGATGCGCACCTGTAGGTGAGTTCAAGCGAAGTCCTTGTGGTGAATATAATCTCGTCCACGCCGTCCGGGGCAATGCCGACTGATGTGGCTGTGACCGAACCGTCTGACGGAGAAAGAAATACGTCTGCTGTAACCGGGGCGCATAACCCGAAAAGAAACGAAGCAAGAAGAATTGTTATCGCTTGAAAATGTCGTGGCATAACTGTTTTACACGGATTTATTTCTGTCAAAAATAATGTAAAGGTCGGAAAGTTACAAATAATTATTACCTTTGAAATTTATAGCAAGAACATATCACACAATTAACATAAACAAAGCAAGAAAAACGATGAACAGAAGACTTACTGGCAAGATTTGTTTGTGCGCGGCGGCGCTTTTTTTCTGCATCAGCACCAACTTGTTCGCTGGCGATGATAAGGCCAAGACCATAAAAAAGAACGGAAAGGAATTCACGGAATACACTGTGGCTGACGGAGAAAGCCTCTACGGAGTGAGCCGAAAGACCGGTGTCAGCCAGGAGGACATCATAAAATTCAACAACAAGGCAAAGGACGGCGTGAAGAAAGGACAGAAGCTCCTGATACCGCTGCATCCGACTGTGACGAAGAACAACACTGAGGACTCGGTGGAATTCATCATACACAACGTGGCGCCCAAAGAAACGATGTACAGCATAAGCAAGCAGTACAACGTAACACAAGCCACCATAGCGCAGTACAATCCGACGGTGGAAATGGGTCTAAAAGCCGGACAGGCACTGAAAATCCCGAAGTTCAACGACAAGAAGAAAGCCGCGATGGCTGCAAAGAAAGCCACCAGCACACTGAAACACCCTTACAGCATAGAGCATATCGTCATGCCGAAAGAGACCATGTACGGCATAAGCCGACAGTACGGCGTGAAGCAGGAGGACATACTCGACATGAACCCTGAACTGGCTGACGGACTGAAGATTGGCATGACCATACGCATACCTGCCAAGCCGCTGACCACAAGCAGCGCCGACTTCAAGAAGCCAAGCAACGAGCATAAGACCACGCCTGTGACCGACTCCGCGAAAGTCACAAGCATAAGCACCGTCAACGAGATAGAAAAGAAGCAGAGCGCCAAGACAAAATCACTGAACATAAGCGTATTGCTGCCGCTCATGCTGGAGGAGCCAGACGGAACGATAAGCAAGTTCATCGACTTCTATGAAGGCATGCTAATGGCGGCTAAAGAGCTGAAAAACAAAGGCTACAGAGTGACAATCAGCGTTTACGACACACAGAAAAGCGAGTTCGGCGTGCAGAGCGTGCTGAAGAATAATCCCGCAATCGCAAAAAGCGACTACATAATCGGACCGGCATACGCCAACCAGGTGAACGCTGTGACAAAATACGGCAACGAGAAGAAAATCCCAGTCATAATACCATTCACAAGCAAAGTGACAGGTACTTCCAATAACCCATACATCTACCAGTTCAATGGCAAGGAAGGCTCGCTATTCACCGACGCAGCAGAAAAATGCGTAAATGAGTTCAAAGGAAAGAACGTCCTGATCGTAAACTTCAACAACAATATAGAAGACGAAGGAAGCGAGTTCGCGAAATACTTAGAGACCGTGGCGACAAGAAAGAACGGAACGCCGTATAAAAAAATCAAATTCAACCAAAGCACATGGAGCTCGGTGAAGAACACGCTTTCCGACAGCAAGGAGAACGTCATAGTGCTGGCGACCGAGGAGAAAGACCTCGTAAAAGACCCTCTGAGCCAGATAAGCGCATGGAACAACGAAGGATTGAAGGTGAGCGTGCTGGGCTACGAAAGCTGGAGCAACGAGCTGTTCACCGCTCCTGAAACGTATTACTACTCGCAGTTCAAGGTGCTGAACGACAAGCGTTTCTACGGCTACAACACACAGTTCAACCAGCACTTCGGACACCCAAAGACCAGAACTCCACGATTCGACCTAATAGGACGCGACATAATGATGAGCCTCTCTGGCGAAACCGAAGGCATACAGAGCAACATCAAGTGGCAAGGCAAGGACAACGGCGGCAAGCATAACGGCGGCTGCTACCTGATAAAAATCAGCGAGGGCAAGAAGAAACTGGTGAAATAAAATCTCTGTGATTAAAAATGCAGGGGCGAAAAATGTTTCGCCCCTACAACAAATATCACGAAACCACACAATGTTCACTCCGCACAATCGCCGTTCCATACGCCTGAAAGATTACGACTACTCGCAATCGGGTCTCTATTTCATCACAATTTGCACACGAGACCGAGAATGTCTATTCGGCGACATTGACAACAACGGCATTATGCTATCAAAAGAAGGATTGATTGCAGAAAAATACTGGAATGCAATACCTGCACATTTCCCAAATACCATATTACGAGAACACATCATCATGCCTAACCACATACATGGGATAATCGAAATAACTGATATGCCAAATGATATGGAGAATAAGGACATTGAGGTGGAAAACATCCTGACGGAAAATGTAGGGGCGAAACATTTTTCGCCCCTACAACAAATATCACGAAAAACACAAAACGGAACAGCACGAACCATCGGTTCTATCGTTCGCGGATTCAAAATCGGGGTAACAAAAGAATTAGGATTCTCGCCATGGCAGCGTAATTATTACGAACGAATAATAAGAGACTGCAACGAATACAAAAATGCCGCAGAATACATAGAGCAAAACCCATATAAATGGGAAACCGACCGCTTCTACATTAAACAATATCTTTCATTTGACCCCAAGCTCGTGCACCATTGTGTTGGCATTCAGTACCTCGTCATTCAGGTAGATGTGGCGAGCGACTACATTGCCCTCGGCATCCCTCTCTATCTCGCACCAGCCATACACTGTGCCGTCAGAGCCTTCCATCAGCTGAACGCCGGAAAGGTCTAATCCTTCACCTTCTCTCTTATCAGTTCTGCTATTTTCAACACCTCGTCTTCCGACGGATTTTCCTTGTAGTGCTTTTTCATCCAATCCAACATTGTCAGCTGCTGCTTCTTGGTCCTGCAACAAGCCATCACTACTAACATCGGCTCCGGTTTCAAGTTCAATATTTTGCAACCATCCACTAATAGTTCCTCTAATCTCGTCATTGTTATATCTATTTAAAAACTCTGATTTCTGTTCGTCGGTAAATTTAGTAAAGTCATACCAATCCGCAACCTCAAAACCATATCCTGTTTCATTTTTATTCTCTTTATAATGTTCAAGAGATGTGTTTATCCGGAATAACCTTTTCCTGTCTTTTGATAAACTCTCTATAAACTTCTGTATTTCACCTTTGTATTTACGCTCAGACTTTACTTTGAAAAGTATCTTCTCGCAGTTCGGCTAATCATGCCGCCACTCGCGTGAGTTCATCTTGTCCAAGAATGAGCGGCTTATAGTTTGCTTTCTACTGACTCTTCACTACCTTTGGTCTCAGAAGACTGGCTGGATGGAAGAGTGGAAAGGGCTGCCGCCACCTCGTTATTTGAGGTCTGTATGAGGAGTTGCCCGTCCTCACGTTCAGCCTGTCTTTTTAATTTTTCAAGACCTGACTCTCACAAACACCCCAATTCTGTCCTGAATTGGCGTGATGCCAAATGATAGGTAGAAAAAACATCCAGATGGGAAATGTAGGGGCGAAACATTTTTCGCCCCTACGTTTTTTTATCATTGATTTCCTGTGGAAATATTATCTAATCACCACCCTCTGCATAGCGCTATTGGCTGAAATCGCAGGGAAATACATTAAATCCATGCGTGCAGGATTCATGGTGTATGACCCACGGAAACGAGGCATGAGCGGAATGGTGAACTTGTGCGAACCTTGCGAGAGCGAGCGGCAATATATCACGACCTTATCCTTATGGCACTCGCGATACGACTCGCCTGCCGACCACAGCTTGCTGTCGTCCTCGTATGAACAGCCGGCTGGTATCGGCACTTCGATGCGGACATACTCAGCCGACGCCTTCAAGTCAACATTCACTATCAATGACGCCTGCTTGCCGACCGTCAATTCCGGAACAGCCGTCGAGACTGTCGCGTAAGTGAAGTCAGCCTTAGGATTAGCAACCCACGACGACTTGACTACCGACGCAAAAACCGGCGCTTTGCCTTTCTTGGTCAGCGTTATGCTCTTTCCTGAAACCGGCATAATATACGGGAACGAATCGACACGCGCCTTGGCTGCGCCGCTCACATTGACCACTGCGTATGAGTCATCAGGCTGCAGCGACGAGGCAAGATGCCCGAGCACCTTGGCAGAAAGGTAGGTATTGCCCCAGCCATCGACACCCATGCGCTCGTAGAAGCCGTTGCGCACCTTGACTGCGCGCGAGTCCGAAGCCGCCGCAAGTATGTCGTAGCCCACGAGCGAGAGCGCCACGTCGTTGCTGTAAGGCAGACGAGCAAGCGACTCCCTGTCGGTGTATGATGTGAAATACAAGTTGCCGGCGGATGTCTTAGCCATGAACGGCGAAAGCGCCGACAATGAATATGGCTGCGAGCATTGCTGTTTCAGACGGACGAACTGGAAAAGCTCCTGTGTGGAGAACGGATAGACCGGACGGCCGTCGGCTTCTCTCTTGGCTATCTTGGCATCTATGGCGCTTATCACCGAAGCGTAATTCCTGCCCGGAGCAATGCTGTGCGACAGCAACGCAAGCTGAAGCAGTTTCGACGGCGCATAGTCGTAAGTCATTTCCATGGACAGACGCTCCGACATATCATCGAACGAGACACGAAGCGGAACATTGTAGCCTAAAGAACGTGCAAGCAGAAGCGCGTCAACGACATGCGACGTAATCCACAGCTCCGTAGAAGACACATTCCACCAGCCCCAGCCTCCTTCGGCGTTCTGATTCTCCCAAAGCGCCTTTATCAGCTTGCGGACTTCCTTTTTCTCACGGAACTTCGTGTCATGCTTGCGGCAGAGCTGGTCTTTAAGCAGATAGGCGTAAAGTCTGGAAGCCAACTGCTCATTGCACATGTACCTGGACTGAGAGAGTTTCTCTATCTCTGTCTGCACCAGCGGCAGCTCGCCAGAAACGAGCATCAGGTCCGATGCGCCTTGAGGCAGGCTTATGCTTATTGTCGTGTCAGACGAAAGCACAGCGAACTGTCCTTCGGTCTTCGACATGCCCCTTGGTAACAACGGAATGGTCTTGCGCTCGCCGTCGTAGTAACCGTCGGAAGCACGGTCGAGACGGAACGATGCTGTCAACGTGTCCGACGTGACTGGAGCTACAATCCTCGCCGAATCGACATAACCGGCACGAGGGCGAAGGCTCACGTTGCGCGAAGCGACATTCACGCTGTCAACGGCGAACGACACAGACAAAGCCTCTGCCGACAAGCCTGTAGAGCGAACCGTTCCGATGACGGAAGCCGTGTCGCCCTGAATCATGAAACGAGGCGCAGAAAACTGTGCCATCAAAGGCTTGTACGAAAGAACATCGCCCTCTGCCACAGCCGAATACTTGTTCGACTCCAAGCCGAGGAAATAGGTCTTCCAGCGTGTGACGTCATCGGGGAAAGCCACAGTGAAAGAGGCCTTTCCGTCGGCATCCGTAGTCAGGCTTGGCTGCCAGAAAGCGCAGTCTGAGAAGTTGGAACGTATCGATGACGAGGTCTCCGAAGAAACGTAAGCCTCGTTGACGACTGGGTCCTGAGTGTTGTTGCGGTTTGTCGTCACCACAATCACGCCGTTGGCCTTGCCGCGCGCGCCGTAGATTGAAGGCACACGTCTAAGACGCTCCATCTTCTTGATGCTTGACGCCGGTATGTCGGAAATGTCATCCCTAACCACTCCATCCACCACATACAATGGCGACGCCGGAGCTGACGATTCCTGCGAGCCTGCTCCGCGGACGCTGACATTCGCGCCTTCGAAAGGCGAAGGCACGGCTGCCGCCGAGGCAACGTCCACATCGCTGTTTCTCAGCGGAGTGAGCATAGAGTAATTATTCCACTTTGGCTCTGCGCCATCCACGAGATAATACGGACGTGAATACTCAGTAAAACCGGAATAAGCCGGCGTGAGCGTCACAGAAGTCTCTTCTATAGAATTGCCCGACTTAGGCTCTATGTCGATGGCTATTTCATAAGGACGGAAGTTGTGGGCCGTGATGACCGCCGCCAGAGAACGCACAGAGTTAGGGACGGTGAATGAGAAGAATCCGGAGAAGTCGGTCTTGGTGGTGAGACGTGTTGAATGGTCGGTCGTGACCACAACCGTAGCGTCAGCCACAGGAAGTCCCTTGCTGTCTTTCACGAAACATCCGAACTTGTTGCTTGAGACCGACAGCTTCTGCTTTTCCTTCGACAAGTCGTAAACCTGAAGAGCGGTGCGCGCGAAAGGCTGATTCAATGCACGGAGCATGCTCTGGTAGAAAGACGGATTGCTGACAAGCACCGTCTGGGCTATCATGTCGAGGAACTCGCCGTAAACATCGGAACGCGACGACGGACGGCACACAAGCACGTTGTCGCTGACATGAGTCGAATAACCCTTGCGGACAGAGACTGGCACTGTGGCGTATGAATCATCGGCAAACAAAGCATAGATAATGTACTCGCCCTGAGGCAGCCATACCGAGTTGCTGTTGAATATGCCAACAACTGTGGAATCCTGCGTCAATGCTATATAATTAAGGCACTGCGACTTTAATGAATCCGCACTGAATTTATATCGCACCGCCGAGAGGTCAACAAAAGAAAGCGAATCCTCGACACCGCTGCCAAAGCAAGGATAATCGAATGAAGCGCGGGCGTTGTCGCGCAAACTCATCTTCCTGAGGGCGATGTCATGCTTGAGCTGCGAGACTGTATAAACACTGTCGGTCACGCCCTGCACTGGCACATGATGAGGGAACGACGTGTACTCCTGATGAGCGGAAATGGTGAATGGCGTTATAGCCACTCTCGACGTATCTGTGAAATCGTACTTGTTGTCCGGCAGGAACTCGAACTCATGAACGCTGTTGTCGCACACAAGCGAGACATTGCCGCGAGAGACCGGACCAGCGATAACATCGCGGCCGCCGAAACCCGGATTCAAGACCACATCATTCTGGACAACGAAACGGTCGGCGCGCTTGCCGTCTATCGGCATAAGGCACGAAAGAAGCTGCTCGCGCTCGCTGTCCGACAAAGCTCTCATGCACGAAGCCTTGTTCTCGAACCTATCGGCGTCTATCGAAACGATAAGCTTCTCCCCCGCCCTGACTTCTACGATGCCGAGGTCGTAAAGATAGTCGGCTGTGCGCACCCATAACTGATGACGTCCGGGAACCACCATCGACGAATACGCGTTGTTATTTGTCACAAACGAGATATAAACCGGACGATTGTCAACATAAACCACATGCACAGGTATCTGCTGGCCCTTTGAGAACACGAACGGAGCTATCTGAGGGACCGACGCCGGCACGCGAGCCTTGTAATAAGGCGTGTCTGGATACATGAAGCGGTAACGCTCTATTGTGTCGAGACGACCGAAGAAGGTCGTATCCAGGCGGTCCATGTTGAACTCTATGGAATTAGGCAAAACGACCTGACGGAGCTTGTAGTCGAAAGCCTTGCGGCGCTCCGCAAAAGACGGCGTGCCGAACGTAAAGAAATCTTCAGGCAACGACGGATGGAACTTGGCTGTCGGAGCGTAGGCGGTTATGTCAACACCTGCGACTGGAGCGCCTTTGCGTGTCGCTGTCACCTCGACAGTGGATGTCTCGCCAGGGAATACCATCGGCTTCTGCTTTACAGAAAGGCGCAACACATCGTCCGACTCATAGTAAGACGAGAACTCACGGCTCTTGACACGTCCGCCCCACATGTACTGGAGCGACACGAAGTAATCCTGGTTGAGCTTCTCGCGCAACGAGAAACGGAATTCCTTGCCAGTGCCCTTCTTCACTAATTTCGAGCCGCAGTAAACGAAATAGTTGAAATTGATGCGTCGCGGATTGGTGGTTGTGAACACAACGGAATTCGGCTTGCGCACCGCAGTGACATAAAGAGAGTCCGGAGTGTCGTCCATGCCGATGAACTCAGTCTTGTCGCCCACAGTCACCTTGTACTTGTTTATATAAGGGTCCAGCGCTATGGAATAAGGCAGATTGCCAGACTCCTGCTGGATTAGCTTGCCGTTGCTGTCATAGCCGTAGATATTCGCAAAGCCTGGCTCAGACTTGCCTGCGACAAGATATTCGAAAAGCACCTTGCCTGATGAAATGGAGCGTTTTATCTGCTCGTCCTTGTAAACGAAAGACACTGTGCGGTTCTCCACAGTGCGCTCGCCATCGGGAGTCAGAAGCGTAACCGACAGGTCGTAGCTGAAATTAGCCTTAGGCATCTGCTGCCATGGTATGGCTATGCGCGCAGTGCCGTCGGGAGCGAGAGTCAGCGTGTCGGAATAAAGCCCCATGACAGGAAAATATGAAAGCCTCTCGAAACTTTTTGAGAAATACGGACGCGAGGCATTGACGATGAGCTTAGCCGATGACAGCGGAAGGTCGTTGCCGTCCATAGCCGTGGCGTAGGCTATCAAGGAGTCGCCGTAAAGCTGCTTCTCTTCGTCCAGTCGCAGCGAAAGGCTCGACGACTTCAGTTCATAATCCTCATATATAAAGAGATTCTCGTACTTGGCCTTCTGCTTAGGGTCGGTCGCCTTAGCCACCTCAAGAGCAACCGGCTGGTCGAGACGCAACTCAAGCGAATCGTCAAGCACGAAGCTGCCTGTGTAGAGTCCTGCCGCATAAGGCGAGAGTGTCATCACCTTCTTCTTGGAATCCTGCGACACGAACACGTTCACCGAGTCACGGACAAAACGCTTGCGGCTGTCTAAAAGATAGAACTTGAAACGCACGGTATCGTTCGGACGGTACTTGGGTTGCGAAGCCACCGCAAAGAAATACGGCTCAGCCGTCTTGCCTATCTCCACCGGACGGTAACCGGACTTAGTCGTAATCACTACTACTCCGTTGGCGCCCTTGCTGCCGTACGCGGCTATAGCGTCGTCGCCCGCAAGCACGTTGATGGAAGTGACCTCCGACGGCGGTATCCGGCTGATATTGGACGATTCCTTGCCGTTGACGATGTACAGCGGCTCGCTCTCAGACTTGCGCGATGCCGGCGAGTTGCTCAGTTTGTAGTATGCGTCAAGGCCTTCGTAACGAATCAGAAGGAGTCCGTTCTTTGCCTTCGGGAGCGTGTAAAGCTGCATTTTCTTGTCGTATTTCAGACGCGCCTTGCCGGCGAAAACCTCAGCCGAAGCTATGTTCTGCCCAAGCGTGTCAAGCACACGGACCATCAGGTCGTTGCCGTTGTTGAAGACATAAGGGAAGAAATGCTGCACCGTCATCACATCGGCATAAACCTTGTTAGACCTTGTGCGAACCCTTATGTAATGGCCGTTCTGGAGTTTCGGATCGGCATACAGAGCTGTAAGCACCGAGTCAACTTTCGTATGCAGCAAAGGGTAGATTTTCTGCGGCTTTGGGTCGGCAAAAAACGCCGCTGCCTCTTCGTTCGATATACTATAATAAAATGTGTACGGCGACTGCGGCACCGACTTGTACAGTTCCTGCGAGCCGGCACACACCGCTGTCAGACACGCTGCGGCAAGCATCAGGCTCTTTCCTATGTTGAGTTTCATGATTATCGTTTGTAAAATCAACTGCAATCTACAAACATAAGGATTTTTGGCGGTATTATAACGATGATTTCGGTTGAAACAGCAATAAAAAAGGCACCGCTTTTTTGTCGCGATGCCTTCATTATTAACAGATTTCCATCGTTCCCTGTTCGGGATTCCGAAAGACTATATGGATTTGGCTGACACGATGTCGAGGAAATACTCGTGGATGCGGCTGTCGTCGTTCAGTTCCGGATGGAAAGCCGTCACAAGCTGCGCGCCCTGACGTGCCGCCACCACTCTGCCATCGACTGTGGCAAGCACCTCCACGCCGTCGCCGTGCTCCGCTATGTACGGCGCACGAATGAACGTCATGGGCACACGTCCGATGCCTTTGAATTCGTCATCGGTGTAGAAGCTGCCCAGCTGTCGGCCGTAAGCGTTTCTCAGCGCAGTGATGTTCATCGTTGAGAGGTGCTCCTTGTCCAGCATTATCAGTCCGGCGCAAGTGCCGAAGACCGGCAGTCCGCCAAGTATCTCGTCGCGAATCGGGTCCCACAGCTCTTCGTCGCGCATAATGCGTGTCATGGCCGTGCTTTCGCCGCCTGGTATCACCAGACCGTCCTTCTCCTGAGCCCAGTCCTGCTTGTTGCGCACCAGGAATGTCTCCGCGCCAAGCTTGCGAAGCGCAGTCTCGTGCTCCGCGAATGCTCCTTGCAATGCCAATATCGCTATCTTCATTTACTTTCCTCTTTCTGCCATCAGCAGCTGAATCTCGCTCTCGTTGATGCCGACCATCGCCTCGCCGAGGTCCTCGCTCAACTCCGCCAACACTGATGGATTGTTGTAGTTTGTTACCGCTTTCACTATCGCCTGAGCGCGCTTCACAGGATCGCCGCTCTTGAATATGCCGCTGCCTACGAACACGCCTTCCGCGCCAAGCTGCATCATCAGAGCCGCATCGGCAGGCGTAGCCACGCCTCCGGCCGCGAAGTTCACAACTGGCAGCTTGCCGTTGTCATGCACATAGCTCACGAGTTCGTATGGCACACGCAGCTGCTTTGCCGCCTCATAAAGCTCGTCCTCGCTAAGCGATGTCAGTCGGCGGATTTCGCTCTGCATCATGCGCATGTGGCGCACGGCTTGTATCACATCGCCGGTTCCAGGCTCGCCTTTTGTGCGTATCATGGTCGCGCCTTCGTTGATACGGCGCAGCGCCTCGCCCAGGTCCTTGGCTCCGCACACGAACGGCACGTTAAACTTGCGCTTGTCGATGTGGTACACGTCATCGGCTGGACTCAGCACCTCGCTCTCGTCAATATAGTCGATGCTTATGGCCTCAAGTATCTGCGCCTCAGCGAAATGACCGATACGGCACTTTGCCATCACTGGTATTGACACGGCCTCCTGTATGCCTTTTATCATCTTAGGGTCGCTCATGCGCGACACTCCGCCCGCCGCACGTATGTCTGCCGGTATGCGCTCCAGCGCCATGACTGCGCACGCGCCTGCCTTCTCTGCTATTCTCGCTTGTTCTGGTGTGGTAACATCCATTATCACTCCGCCCTTCAGCATCTGAGCCAAGTTGCGGTTCAATGTACTTCTGTCTGACATGTTCTTTTTCGTTTTTTTGTTGTTTTACGCCGCAAAGGTCTGCATATCGTTTCCTCGCATGAATTATCTGTTCCCGTTTTGATAAAAACTACTGAGAAAATAACCAATCCATTGTCTAATCGGGAAATATTTTTGTCATTTTGAGAATACATAGTTTGTTCTTATTATGCAAAAAGACTATCATTGCACCATGAAAGGACTGACACCAATTCTCACAATAACCGGTTCCGACAACACCGGCGGCACAGGCATACAGCGCGACATAAAGACCATAACGGCTCTTGGCGGCCATGCCGAGACTGCCATCACGTCCATCACGGTGCAGAACGACAACGGCATCGAGCATATAATCGACCTGTCGCCTGAAATCGTGGCTGGACAGACGAGAGCCATATTGTACACTTGCTTCCCGAAGGCTGTGAAGGTGGGCATGGTGAGAAACGAGGAGACCGTGTCAGCCGTAAGAAACGAGATTATCGGATGCCGGAACATTGTGACCGCGCCTAAAATTCTGTCGTCCAAAGGCGAAAGGCTTATGGACGTGGAAGCGACCGAGGCGTGGAAGAAACTCCTGATTCCCATATCAAGCCTCCTGTTCATAAAATGCGAGGACGCCGAGTTTTTCATCGGACGTAAAATCAACACCAGCGAAGACATGGTCTATGCGGCCGTGTCACTATGCGCACTGGGAGCTAAAGCCGTGCTGTTAAGAGGAGGCATCATGCAGGACGGAATGATTACCGCCTTGCTCTACTGCGACGGCAAGAAGTCGTTCTTCACATCGCACAACACTGACGGATGGCTCATGCACGGAGTCAGCGGAGCCATGTCAACAGCCATAACCACCAGACTCGCCATGGGCGACGACGTGGAAAGCGCCGTGGCCGCAGCCCACACCTATATGCACAGCCAAATCATATACGCGACTAACGACAACAGAGAACTCAGGCCTGCGGATATATACAACTCGTTTCTCAACCTCATCGCAGAGAACTACAAGGATGCGCACGACGTCGCATTCTATGCCGACAGGCTGGCCATCAGCACCAGATACCTCTCGCAAGTGACCGACAAGGTCGTGGGCGTCACCCCGAAGCAGACAATTTCGAATTACATAATGAAGGAGGCTATGTCGATGCTCGAGACCTCGCGACTGCCGATACAAGCCATATCGGACTCGCTGGGATTCTCGTCGCAAGCACAGTTCTGCAAATTCTTCATCAAGCAGAAAGGCATGTCGCCGAGCAAGTTCAGAAGCACCATATAAAAAGGAAAAGGCACCGTTCTTCACGATGCCCTTTCTTAAAATTCCGTTTTGCGTAACCGTTACTTAGGCTGCTTGCCGATGTAAGCGAGGATACCGCCGTCAACGTAAAGTATCTGTCCGTTCACGAAGTTCGAAGCCTCCGAAGACAGGAACACTGCTGTGCCCATCAAGTCCTCTGGAGTTCCCCAGCGAGCGGCTGGAGTCTTGGCGATGATGAACTGGTCGAATGGGTGGCGCGAGCCGTCAGCCTGCTTCTCGCGCAAAGGCGCAGTCTGAGGAGTAGCGATGTAGCCAGGACCGATTCCGTTCACCTGAATATTGTGCTCAGCCCACTCGCAAGCGAGGTTGCGTGTCAGCATCTTGAGTCCGCCCTTGGCAGCCGCGTATGCGCAGACTGTCTCACGGCCGAGCTCGCTCATCAGAGAGCAGACGTTGATAATCTTGCCTCCGCCCTTGGCAATCATGCCAGGAGCCACAGCCTTGGACATGATGAAAGCGCCAGTCAGGTCGATGTCGATAACCTGGCGGAACTCCTCCACTGTCATGTCAGTAGCAGGGATACGCTTGATGATGCCGGCGTTGTTCACCAGAATGTCGATGCTGCCGCCGAAGTCCTTCTCTATCTGCGGAACGAACTTCTGCACATCAGCCTCGTTAGTGATGTCGAATACATATCCCTTTGCGTTGATGCCGAGCGATGCATACTCCTTCTCAGCGTCAGCTATCAGATTAGCACGGCGTCCGTTGAACGCGATTTTCGCACCAGCATAAGCCAAAGCCTTTGCGATAGCCATTCCTATGCCATAAGAGCCGCCTGTTACCAATGCAATTTTGCCCTCCAAAGAGAACTTGCCTAAAATGTTCTTATCCTCCATTTTTGTTTGTTATTTAGTGTTTATGAATAATTGCGAACAAAGTTACAAGAAACAAATCTAAGCATTTTTTTCGTGGTATGAAAAGCGGAATTGCACATTATGATTATTTTTAATTACACGCATAAAAATGAATACTTTATCTGGATTTACAATATATTTGTATCATTTGTATGCAGTTCTTTTGCATAAACACACAAAATGGCAATAACAGATAGATTTCTAAGATATATAAAGTTCGAGACGACATCGGACGAACACACAGACCAATGCCCCAGCACCAATGGGCAGAACATTCTCGCCGAAGCACTTAAAACAGAACTCATTGAGATTGGCGTAACCGACGCCGAAGTGAGCAAAGACGGATATGTCTATGCCACCATAGAAAGCAACACCGACGAGAATATTCCAACTATCGGATTCATTGCGCACATGGACACATCGCCGGACGCATCAGGAAAAGACGTCAAGGCAAGAATCGTGAGCAACTACGACGGCAGCGACATAACACTGAACAAAGAGAAGAACATAACACTCGGCACAAAAGACTTCCCTGAACTGCTGAAGCACAAAGGCGAGGACATAATCGTGACCGACGGCACGACACTGCTCGGAGCCGACGACAAAGCCGGCATAGCCGAGATAATGACCGCTGCCGAATACCTTATAAAGCATGACGAAATAAAGCACGGAAGGATAAGAATAGCCTTCACTCCAGACGAAGAAATCGGCCGCGGCGCTGACAAATTCGACGTGCAGAAATTCGGCGCCGACTGGGCTTACACAATGGACGGAGGCGAAGTCGGCGAGCTGGAGTTCGAGAACTTCAATGCCGCAAAAGCCAAGGTCACTATAAACGGCAGAAACATACACCCGGGCGAAGCAAAAGGCAAGATGAAGAACGCGAGCCTGATAGCTATGGAATTCGCCGGAATGCTGCCGCAGAACGAGACTCCAGCCTGCACCGAGGGCTACGAAGGATTCTTCCACCTGACGAAAACCGAAGGCACTGTGGAACACGCGGAACTGCAATACATAATAAGAGACCACAGCCGCGAGAAGTTCGAGCAGAAGAAAAAGACAATGACGGAGTGCGCCGAAGCCATTAACCGCAAGCACGGCGAAGGTACGGCCGTGACCGACATTGAAGACCAGTACTACAACATGAGACAGGAGATAGAGCCTGTGATGCACATTGTAGAAATAGCACAGAAGGCTATGGAGAAAGCTGGCGTCAAGCCCAAGGTGCAACCGATAAGAGGCGGCACCGACGGCGCGCAGCTCTCGTTCATGGGACTGCCATGCCCCAACATCTTCGCCGGAGGCATGAACTTCCACGGCGTGCATGAGTACGTCCCAGTGCAGTCGATGGAAAAAGCGACAAACGTGATTATAGAAATCATCAAAGAAGTTTATAACAGAAAAGCATAAACATAACCTGAAATACACAATGGAAATAGAAAGAATTTTTGACCTGATAGCATACATCAAGGAGAAGTATGGCGAGGATCACAAAGTGTTCGGCTGCAAGAAGGACAAGAAATGGGCGACAGTCAGCGCGAAAGAATACGGCGAGATGGCTGACGCTGTAAGCAAGGCTTTCATGGAAGCAGGATACGGCAAGGGAGACAAAGTGATTATCATATCGTCAAGCAGACCGGAATGGAATATATCCGATATGGCTGTGCTGCAATTCGGCGGCGTGTCCATACCCGTCTACCCTACTATTTCCGAGAAGGAATACGAGTACATATTCAGACACTCCGATGCCAAAGCCGTAATCGTGGAGAACAGCCACCTTTTCAACAAGATAAAGGACACTGCCGACAAAATCGAAAGCATAGAGAGAGTCATAACGATAGACAAAGTGGACGAAGAGCACACCACCATCGGCGAGATGATTGAATCCGGCATGAAAAGCCAGAAAGACGAGGAACTCAGCAACGCGAAAAAAAGCATCAGCGGAAAAGACCTGGCAACGTTCATCTACACGTCAGGAACGACCGGACTGCCTAAGGGCGTGATGCTGAGCCACAGCAACTTCGTCAACCAGCTGCTGAACCTCAGGGACATTCCGGACAAGAGAGTGAAAAAAGCACTCAGCTTCCTGCCTTTGTGCCACGTTTACGAAAGAATGATGGTTTACCTGTATCAATACATAGGCGCGACAACATACTACGCCGAGAACATGGCGACCATCATGGAAAACCTGAAGGAAGTGAATCCGCAGATGATGACGTGCGTGCCAAGACTTCTGGAGAAAATACAGGAGAAACTCATAGGCGCGGGCAAGAATCTGAAGGGACTGGACAAGAATATATACTACTGGGCGGTAAACGTAGCCAAGAGCTACGACCTTGACAAACAGACCGCAGCATACAAAATAAAGCACAAGATAGCCGACACACTGATTTACAAGAAATGGAGAGCGGCTCTGGGCGGCGACTTCGACATCGTCGTGAGCGGCGGCTCGAGCATCAACCCTGTGCTGACCAACTTCTTCAACGCCATGGGATGGCCAATCTTCGAGGGATACGGCATGAGCGAGACTTCGCCTGTGATAGCAGTGTCGGAGAAATGGCCTATGGCAAGAAAAGCCGGCTCGGTAGGTCCTGCGCTGCCTGGCGTGCAGATAAAAATCTCGCCAGAGAACAACGAGATCTGCTGCAAGGGACACAACGTGATGATGGGTTACTACAAAGACCCAGAGAGAACCAAGGAGGTCATAGACTCTGACGGATGGTTCCACACCGGCGACACAGGACGATTCGACAAGCACAAGAGACTATACATAACCGGCAGAATCAAGTCGCTCTTCAAGACATCAATGGGAAAATACATCAATCCGGAGGTGCTGGAGCAGAAGTACTGCGAGTCGCCATTAATCGACCAGATGATGGTCGTGGGCGAGAATCAGAAATTCGCCGCCGCGCTCGTCGTGCCTAACTTCGACAACCTGCGCGAAGCCGCCAAGGCCCAAGGACTGGAGGCCGGTACAAACATCCAAATGGCCAACAACACGAAAATAACAAGACTCGTGGCGGAAGACATGAAGAAATTCGACAGCAATTTCGGCGACTGGGAGCGTATAAAGAAAATAAAACTCATAAGCGACGAGTGGAACCAAGAATCCGGAATAATAACGCCGACACTCAAGCTCAGAAGAAATGTCATTCTCGAGAGATATGCGAACGAAATAGAGCAACTCTTCGAATGAAAGAATAAAACAATTGGGATTTCTTAAAATATGTGACTAATTTTGCATTGCAAAACTAAAAAATCATAATGAAACTGCATACAAACATACTGAAACTCATCATGGGAGCGGCATTCTGCGCCTCTGCCATGAACGTATGCGGACAAATCACAGCCTTCATGACCAGCGACGCCCGCTTCAACTACATAGGAGGAACGGCATCGCACCAGATAATCGACAGCATCGTCGGAGTCGGCGTGTTTCCATGCGGAGACGAAGCCGTAGTCACCAGACAGAAGAAGACAAGAAACGACATGGGATTCTTGGTCGAGGAGACATCGTGGATTATCGGTCCGGACGGTCACATGATACCATCCATCAAGAAGACAAACAAGATAGACAAAGCAGGAAGACCGCTCGAAAGCATATTCTACAACTGGGACGAGGATGTGGAATACTTCTTCGACGACATGAAGTACGAGTACAAGTACGACGACAACGGCGCCTGCGTCATCAAGAAATACTTCCAGGACGAGGACGACAGATGGTTTCTGCACGACTCCACAAGGTTCCAGACGACATACAACAGCAACATGGACCCTGCGGAGATAACGACAGACAAATGGTACAACGGCATGTGGAACACTGTGCAGAAAGAGATTTACACATACGACAATCTGCACAGAATCGTCGGCATAGACTACTACAACTGGGACAACAAGTCGTGGAACATAACCACGAAGAAGACCATGACCTACGGCGAAGGCGAAAACGCCAACAACGCCATACTCAAAGAGATGTACTGGAACGGGCAGATGTGGAAAGACATGTCGCACTCCGTGGGGAAGACACAGCTGAAAGGCATGACCAAAACGCTGTACACCACGATACTCACAAAGCACCTGACCAAAGCCAACGAAGAGACTCCGAAGAAGAAGCAAGGATTCTACATAAACGCCGGCAAGGAAAAAGCGTACATATACATATACGATTCCAAAGGCAAACTGCTTAACAAAGAAAAGGTTACAGAGACAAAATTCATAAACTTAGGCAAATACGGCAGCGGAACCTACACCATAAAGGTGACACAAAGAGACAGAAGCGTGTCCAGAAAAATCAAAATAAACTAAAGATTTAGTTTGTAAAGAGCGGAAAAGTTCCTATATTTGCACCACAAAACACGATGGTCGGTTGGCCGAGTGGCTAGGCACCGGTCTGCAAAACCGTTTACAGCAGTTCGAATCTGCTACTGACCTCGAAAGGAGAAGAACAGAAATGTTCCTCTCCTTTTTTATTTTTCAACAACTGCCATTTACTTATTAAACATATTTTTAAGGCAATTTTCAATATCTTTGCAAGTCAAAATATCAAGCAATGAGCGACAACAAGGAAATATACTCAAAAGACGTAATTGAGTTCGTGACTGTAGCAGCGGAATTCTCCAAATTTCTGGAGAGCGCATCCGTGTTCAGCAAAAGAGACTACATAAGCAAGCTGCTGAAACTGCTGCCGCTGCTCTACCTGAAAACGAGCCTCATAAACAAGCCGGAGACATTGCTTGACGACGAATACCTCGAGACATTCGTCAGCGAGACCGAATACGAGATGCTGCGCCAGGAAATCGCCGCGAAAATCGGAACCTCCGACTCGTATCTGGAAATATACACACAGGACATGGAAGTAAGCGACGAGGCCAATGCCACTAACATATCCGAGGACCTCGCCGACATATACCAGGACATAAAGAATTTCCTGATGAGATTTCAGGTAGGCAACGAAGACGTGATGAACGACGCTCTCGCCGAACTGATAGAGAACTTCAGGACATACTGGGGACAAAGGCTCGTGAACTGCATGCGCGCGCTGCACAACGCTTTCTACGCCCCTGAGACCGACTGGGAAGAAGACGAGGATGGCAAAACCGCTGACTCCGACGATGACGAGGAAGAAGAAGCTGGAAATGAAAGAATGTCTAACAAATTCCTGAATTTTCAGAAGAAGTAACCACAAGGGACACGACTCGCGATGACGATAGAACTTGCACAAAGCATAAAGAAAGACGAGATAAACGAGCTTCCTATCGAAAGGTTCGAAGGGCGGATTTTCGAGATAGACCAGAAAGCAAAGGTCAAAGCCGCTGTCGAGTACCTGAAGAACTACGGAGCCATCGGATTCGACACAGAGACAAGACCATCGTTCAAAAAAGGCGTGTCATACAAAGTGGCGTTGCTGCAGCTATCCACCGACGACACATGCTTCCTGTTCAGACTCAACAAGATAGGATTTCCACAAGAACTGAGGACACTGCTTCAGAACACGAAAATCAAGAAAATAGCGTTGTCCAGCCACGACGACATAGCCGCACTGAAAAAAAGAGCCGACTTCCGCCCCGCCAATTTCGTGGAGATACAGAAGATGGTGAAAGAATACGGCATCACGGACCAAAGCCTGCAGAAGATTTACGCGATACTTTTCGACAAAAAAATATCGAAGGCGCAAAGGCTATCGAACTGGGAAAACGCAATACTCACAGACAAACAAAAGACATACGCTGCGACAGACGCATGGACCACACTGCGCATCTACGAAAAGCTCATCGACATAAACCCTGACAACGTGGTGACAATAGTAAAAAGCGACGACACCACACAGATGCCGCAGGACGCGCTCACAGCAGCCGGAAACATATAAGACATGGGAACAATAACACTGAAAAAAGGCAAAGAAGAGTCGCTCAAAAGGATGCACCCTTGGGTGTTCTCCGGAGCCATAGCAAGCACCACAGGCGAGTTTAACGAAGGAGACCTCGTGGAGGTAAAATCGTTCAACGGGGAGTTCCTCGGAGTTGGACACTACCAGATAGGAAGCATCGCCGTGAGAATACTCAGCTTCACAGAAAGGAAGATTGACAAGAGCTTCTGGGAAGAGAGAATCAAGGCGGCATACACACTGAGACAGAAACTCGGACTAACGCACAGCGACAGCAACAACACCTACCGTCTGGTGCACGGCGAGGGCGACAACCTGCCGGGACTCATCATAGACATTTACGGCGACAGCGCTGTCATGCAGGCGCATTCCGTAGGCATGCACTACGTGAGACAAGAGATAGCCGAAGTGATAGTGGACGTGATAAAGGAAGTGAAGAACGTGTATTACAAGTCCGAGACCACCCTGCCCTACAAAGCCACACTCACCGACGGCGGCAAGGAGGACGGATACCTGATAGGCGGATGCGACGGCGAGCCTGTCTCTACCGAGAACGGACTGAAATTCCACATCGACTGGCTGAGAGGCCAGAAGACCGGCTTCTTCATAGACCAGAGAGAAAACAGAGCGCTGCTTGAGAAATACTCCAAAGGCAAAGACGTGCTGAACATGTTCTGCTACACCGGCGGATTCTCATGCTACGCGCTCCGAGGCGGCGCCAAGACCGTCGATTCGGTGGACAGCTCGGCTAAAGCCATAGACCTGACCAACAAGAACGTGGAGCTGAACTTCGACAAGGAGACACAGGACAGGCATCATGCGTTCGCGATAGACGCGTTCAAGTATCTTGACGACATAAAGGACAAGTACGACCTCATAATCCTGGACCCGCCGGCTTTCGCCAAGCACAGAAGCGCGATAAGAAACGCCCTGCAAGGCTACCGCAAGCTCAACGCCAAGGCATTCGAGCAGATTAAGCCTAACGGTATCATCTTCACATTCTCATGCTCGCAGGCGATAGACAAGGAGCAGTTCCGACTGGCGGTGTTCAGCGCAGCGGCACAGAGCAAACGCAAGGTCAGAATCCTGCACCAGATGACACAGCCTCAGGACCACCCTATAAACATTTATCATCCTGAAGGTGAATATCTTAAGGGACTCGTACTTTATGTTGAATAAGAAATAGCACAAGAAAAGAACTCTAAAAACCGATATGACACTACAAGAAGAAATAAAGCGCAGAAGGACATTCGCCATAATCAGCCACCCGGACGCAGGTAAGACAACACTGACAGAGAAACTGCTGCTCTTCGGAGGCGCGATACACGTTGCTGGAGCGGTGAAATCAAACAAGATAAAGAAAACCGCGACTTCCGACTGGATGGAAATCGAGAAGCAGAGAGGTATCTCCGTGGCGACTTCCGTTATGGGATTCGAGTACGAGAACTACAAGATAAACATCCTGGACACCCCTGGACACGAGGATTTCGCCGAAGACACATTCAGAACGCTGACGGCTGTGGATTCTGTAATCATCGTAGTGGACATAGCCAAAGGTGTCGAGAAGCAGACCAGAAGGCTCATGGAGGTGTGCCGAATGAGAAACACGCCTGTAATCATATTCGTCAACAAGACCGACCGAAACGGAAAGAACCCATTCGACCTGCTGGACGAGCTTGAAGAGGAACTGAAAATCAAGGTGCGTCCGCTGACATGGCCTATAAACCAGGGCGACAAGTTCAAAGGCGTTTACAACATATACAAGGAGAACCTCGCTCTCTACCGTCCAAGCAAACAGGTGGTCACAGAGTCTGTCGAAGTTGACATAAACAGCAGCGACCTCGACGAGCATATCGGCGACCAGGACGCAGCACAGCTCAGAGAAGACCTTGAGCTCATCAACGGCGTTTACGACACATTCGACAAGGAGGCTTACCTCAGAGGCGAGCTTGCGCCAGTATTCTTCGGCTCCGCACTCAACAACTTCGGTGTCAAGGAGTTGCTGGACTGCTTTGTGGAAATAGCGCCATGCCCAAGACCTACAAAGACCGAAGAGCGTGAGGTGAAGCCGGAAGAGCCGAACTTCTCCGGATTCATTTTCAAGATTCACGCTAACATGGACCCTAACCACAGAAGCTGCATCGCTTTCGTGAAGATATGCTCCGGCAAGTTCGAGAGAAACGTCAACTACAAGCACGTCAGACAAGGCAAGACGATGAAGTTCTCAAGCCCGACGGCATTCATGGCGCAGAAGAAGGAAACTGTTGACGAGGCTTTCGCCGGCGACATCGTAGGACTGCCGGACAGCAACAGCACATTCAAGATAGGCGACACGCTGACAAGCGGCGAGGACCTGCACTTCAAGGGACTGCCAAGCTTCTCGCCTGAGATGTTCAAATACATCGAGAACGCCGACCCTATGAAGGCAAAGCAGCTTGACAAGGGAATACAGCAGCTCATGGACGAGGGAGTGGCGCAGCTTTTCGTCAACCAGTTCAACGGACGAAAAATCATCGGAACCGTCGGACAGCTGCAGTTCGAAGTCATACAGTACCGACTGGAGCACGAATACAACGCCCTGTGCCGCTGGGAGCCTATCTCGCTCTACAAGGCGTGCTGGATAGAGTGCGACGACAAGAACGAACTCGAGAACTTCAAGAGAAGAAAGGTGCAGTACATGGCGCTGGACAAGCAAGGCAGAGACGTGTTCCTCGCCGACTCAGGATACATGCTGCAAGTGGCGCAGCAGGACTTCCCTAAAATCAAGTTCCACTTCTCTTCTGAATTCTAACGCAAAGTACATATATAAAATAAGAGGATGGCTTTTTCAGTCATCCTCTTTCCATTTTATTAATTCTCAGATAGTTTTTTTGTCTTGATAATATCTGATAGGAAAACTATTCCACTTTGCCTCCGTTCAGGAAATATCTCGTGCCGTCTTTCTCGATATAGATTATTCCGTTGCGGTCAATAATTTTCTTCACCTCGCTCTTTTCTGCTGCGGCTTCTTTCACACCAACGTTAGGGATTGCCTGTATGTTTGTGAATCTCTTCCACTCGTCTGCCGCTTTGTATGCATCAACGCTTCCTGCTGGCACATATAATGAAATGCCTGAATTACCCAAATTGCCGCATAACGGAGGGGTTGTTGCTTCCACCGTCATGCTTGTCAGTCTATAGCAGTTACCGAACACACCATTTCCAATACTTGTCACGCTACTTGGAATTGTTACGCTTGTCAGTCCTGTGCAGTCATAGAACGCATAATTCCCAATGCTTGTCACGCTGTTCGGGATGGTTATGCTCGTCAATCCTTCGCAGCGAGAGAACGCATCTTCTCCAATGATTGTCACACTATTCGGAATGGTGACGCTTCCCGTTTTTCCCTGTGGGCACGTTATTAGTGTATTCTTGTCTTTGCTGTATAAGACTCCGTCTATTGAAGCGTAGTTTAAGTTGTCTTCCGTGACATTAATGCTTGTCAGTCCTCTACAACTTTCGAACGCCTCATCTCCAATGCTTGTGACGCTGTTCGGGATTGTGACGCTCGTCAGTACACCGCAACAATAGAACGCCCTATGTCCAATGCTCGTTACGCTATTTCCAATTGTTACGCTCGTCAGTCCTTTGCAGCCATCGAACGCCAAATCTCCAATGCTTGTGACGCCATTGCCAATTGTGACGCTTGTCAGTCCTGTGCAGCCAGAGAACGCGTATTTTCCAATGTTTATGACGCTGTTTGGAATTGTGATACTCGTCAAACCTTTGCAATCATAGAATGCATAATCTTCAATACTTGTGACGCTGTTCGGGATGATGAAGCTTCCCGTTTTTCCCTCTGGGCATTTTATTAATGTCTTCTTGTCTTTGCTGTACAAGACTCCGTCTATTGAAGCGTAGTTTAAGTTGTCTTCTGCGACATTAATGCTTGTCAGTCCTGTGCTGTTCCAGAACGCACTACTTCCAATACTTGTCACGCTATTTCCAATTGTTACGCTTGCCAGCCCTTCGCAGCAAGAGAACGCTTGACTTCCAATGCTTGTCACACTGTTGGGAATTGTTATGCTTGTCAGTCCTTCGCAGGATTGGAACGCTTGAGCTCCAATGCTTGTTACGCTGTTCGGGATGGTAATGCTTGTCAGTCCTGTGCAGAACATGAACGCACAGTCCCCAATGCTTGTCACACTGTTGGGAATTGTTATGCTTGTCAGTTCTGTTCTGGAGTAAAAAAGCGTAGTTTCCAATGCTTTTGACACCATTGTTTATTACAACATTTTTGATGGATGAACTATATTTCCATGGACTACTCGACCAAGATGTATAATTATACATAGCCCCCGTTCCGCTGATAGTAAGTGTGCCGGTGGATTCCACGTAGGTGTAAGTGACATTACTGCCGCAGCTGCCGCTGTCGTCTGCCCATGCGAGGGTTGTGGCGCATATTGCCACAATTAGTGTAAATAACTTTTTCATTCTCTTTTGTTTTTGTTTGTTTTTTTCTGCCGGTTCCGTGTTTATTGGCTTATAGACATAAAAAATGCGTGGAACCTTTGCTGCTATTATGGTTCACTGAGGTCTTCGACTACCTAACTATACCATAATACACGAACAAAAGCCCACGCCGGAGCGTGAGCGCCTTTCGCTTGTCTTGATATAGTTATGAAAATTGTCGAAGTTTTCAGTGAATCAAGAATTAGCTATAACGCTTTATCTATTTTTATGTCTTTGTTACTAAATTGTTTTCTGTTTCTTGTTTGTCGGTTTTTCGGTTAATACTCGTTTTAGCAGAGGATGGCAGAACAGCCATCCTCTTATATTAAGTCTCAGAAATTTTGCAAACTACCCTTTTCTATTTCGCAGGGCAAACGCCACGTTACTCCGCCTTCCTGCTCACATACAACTCGAAAGGAGTCTCGTCGATATAGAACTTTATGCGGTCGTTCTCGAGAAGGTCGTACCAAAGACGCATGCGGTCAACCTTTCTGTCGTTCCACTTTGTTATCACGATAACATCCTTTGACTCATTGTAATACCAATATCCGTCGGCAATATTAAATCCAGAGAAAAGGAGTTTGAACTTAGCATGATGGTCGGCAGTGAAAATAATCTCCGACTTCTTCAGTTTCGAGTAATCCTTTGTCTCCTTATTGTTCAGTTTCAGGTCTTTATTCTCTGTCACAGAGTCAACCGACCATACACCGACAATCTTTGTCTCGATCTGTGCAGACGCAGCAGCCGAGAACATAAGCGCGCAAAACGCGAAAAGCATTTTTTTCATAACATTTAGTATTTATGGTTGTTATTTGTTCATTGTAACAAGCAGTTCCTCGTTTGAGACCGTGCGGTCCATCTGCTTTCTCATGAAGTCCATTGCCTCCACCGGCGTCATGTCCGAGAGGTAGTTGCGCAGAACCCATACGCGCGAGAGCGTCTCCTTGTCCTGGAGCAAGTCGTCGCGGCGTGTGCTGCTCGCCATAATGTCCACAGCAGGGAAAATGCGCTTGTTGGCAAGCGTGCGGTTAAGCTGCAGCTCCATGTTTCCTGTACCCTTGAACTCCTCGAATATCACGTCGTCCATCTTCGAGCCGGTCTCTGTAAGCGCCGTCGCTATTATGGTAAGGCTGCCGCCGCCCTCGATATTTCGAGCAGCTCCGAAGAAGCGTTTTGGCTTGTGCAGCGCATTGGCATCGACACCTCCGGAAAGTATCTTTCCTGACGCTGGCGACACGGTGTTATACGCTCTCGCCAGACGGGTTATCGAATCCAAAAGGATAACAACGTCATGACCGCACTCCACCATACGTTTCGCCTTCTCGTGAACCATGCTCGCCACCTTGACATGGCGCTCTGCCGGCTCGTCGAATGTCGATGAAATGACCTCAGCCTTCACGCTGCGCTGCATGTCGGTCACCTCCTCCGGACGCTCGTCTATCAGCAGGATTATCATATAGACATCAGGGTCGTTAGCCGAGATTGCATTGGCTATGTCCTTGAGAAGCATTGTCTTACCGGTCTTAGGCTGAGCCACGATGAGTCCACGCTGTCCCTTGCCGATAGGCGCGAAAAGGTCAACCACACGGACAGAAACATTGTCGTTTGCGCCGCGGGTGAGTTTGAACTTCTCGTTAGGGAACACAGGTGTAAGGTGCTCGAAATCCACTCTGTCGCGCACAAACTCAGGAGAGCGTCCGTTTATTTTTGTAACCTTGACAAGCGGGAAGTACTTCTCGCCGTCCTTGGGCGGACGGATGTTTCCTGTGACGGTATCTCCAGTTTTGAGTCCGTAAAGTCTGACCTGCGACTGAGACACGTAAATATCGTCGGGCGATGTGAAATAGTTGTAGTCAGGCGAACGCAAGAATCCGTAACCATCCGGCATCAGTTCAAGCACTCCCGTGCCTTCCAATACATCCGCGAAGTTGTACAGCGGTTCGTACTGCTGCTTCTGACGCTGCTGGTCGTTGTTGTTGCGTTTTTCGAAGTTGTTGTTTTTTTCTTCCTGCTTGCGCTCCTGCGCCTCTTCCTTTGGCTGATTGTCAGCAGTCTCAGTCGCCTGCGCCTCAGCGAAGCCGCGCTTCTTGTCGTCTCTGAAGTTGTTGCGGCGTCCACGCTGCTGGCGTTCGTTCTTGTCGGTCACTGGCTGCGCTTTAGGTTCAACCACTATCACGTCGTCACTCGCTGCCGTCTGTGCCGCATCCGCTTTGCGAGGACGCTCGACACGCTTCTGCTCCGTTGCCGTTTCTGCGGCATTCATCGCAGCCATGTCTATCTTTTGCGCATCCTTGACACGAGTACGCTTTGCCTTTTTCTCTGGCTGAGGCGCTGGCTGTTCCGATGGTTTTATCTTGGCTTGCACATCCAGAATTTCATAAATGAGGTCCGATTTCTTGTAGGAATCCACTTTCTTGACTCCCACTTCTTTTGCGATCTGCTTCAGTTCTGGAAGCAGCTTTTCTTCTAATTCAAATTTACTGTACATATATAAATAATAGTCTTACAAAGCACAAACCTTCTACATAATTGAGTTTTCTACATAACATGGAGATGCCACGATATTTCTTTTCTGGATAAAAAAGCAATAATGTAAAAGGAGAAAAACATTTCGAGAACCGACTCGCTACAAATGAGTCTTTTGAAATGCGTTTGATATGCAAATATAATAATTAAATAAGGAAACTTCCCTTCAGGACGCAGAAATTTTAATGGCGGCGGAGGTTTTTTCCGTTAGCGAGAAACGCTCGTCGCTACGCAATCCGACCACCCACATGATTTTGCCCGTAGCATCTGCCACGACCTTCACCGCCGACTTCTCCGAAATGGAAATCTTCGAGTCAATCAGCACGTCGCTCACTTTCTTCGCACGGCCGTTCATGCCTAAGGGACAGATGACATCGCCAGCACGCCAAGTCCTGACCACAAGCGGAAATGCCACTTTATCAAAATCCGCGTAAGCCACCGTGTTGCCCTTGGAAAAACGAACTTCTGCCGACGGCATTATTGCAAAAGAAAGCCCGCCTGCCTTTTTTCCTCCCCTCACGTCTTCCTCTGTCACAATGACCTCAGACGAATCGTCCTCCCGACTTGGCTTGACAGTGAACACGCCAC
This sequence comes from Paludibacteraceae bacterium, assembly GCA_017937025.1. Lineage (GTDB taxonomy): Bacteria > Bacteroidota > Bacteroidia > Bacteroidales > Paludibacteraceae > UBA4363. The sequence continues at coordinate 182,976 of JAGBEJ010000002.1, forward strand.
GGTCCAGATATGACGTATGGCTCTGCGACTGCCACACTCGTCCGACATTTGCGTTCTTGGTCGACTCCACCATATCGGAGCATTGAGTCGCGGTGAATCCGAGCGGCGACAGATACTCAAAAAGCAGTGTCGAAGGGGCTTCAGTTGCCAAAAGCTCACGAACGACAACCCTCAGTTCCCCATCCGCGCCTTCGTTCACAACAGTTTGGCGCAACTGCGAGACACGCGCATTGTATATCGCCTCGACATCACGCAAATGCCCTATGTCGCTCAAGACATTCGCCTTTGCTGCCGGATTGACAGACTGCAAAAGAGGTATCACACTCAGACGGAACTTGTTGCGCAGATAATCCTGCTGCAGATTAGTCGAGTCGGTGACATAATGGTACGAGTTCTTTTTCATGTGCTCCTCTATCTCGCTTCTATAAATGCCCAGCAACGGACGGACAATCCTGCCCGCCACCGGTTTTATCCCTGTCAATCCGTGAATGCCTGTGCCACGGACTATGTTCATAAGAAAAGTTTCCACAACATCGTCGGCATGATGAGCGACGGCTATGACATCCGCTCCATGCTTGACACGAATCTGCTCAAACCAACCGTAACGGAGCTCGCGTGCCGCCATTTCTATAGACAGCTTATGCTGTGCTGCGTACTTTTCTGTCTGGAAATGAACAATTTCCAACGGCACAGAAAGCTCCGCGCACAACGACTCCACAAACGACTGGTCGCGGTCCGACTCGTCGCCACGAAGATGGAAATTGCAATGCGCCGCCACACAATCGAAACCAGACGACACAAGAACACGCAACAGCATGACACTGTCGGCTCCGCCACTCACAGCGACAATAATCCTTGAGCCCGGAGAGAACAGCCCCTCGGACTTTATAAATGAAAGAACTTTCTTCACAATACTGTCCATGCGCGTAATCATATATCCTTGAGCAGGACTTTTCTGCTTTCCGGATCCTTGCGGAGAGCCTCAAGGCGATGCCAGAACGGCGCCAGCTTCTCGTTTTCCTCGAGTTTGAGCGAGTCGCTGCCGTAATTGTCTATTCGGCTTATGAGTTTGCCAATGGTTATGTTGTTCACATCCACAGCCGGGTAATAAGACTTCTGCCGCGAGTCGTCGTTATGCACGCCTACCACCAGTCCAACATCCACAAGCGTATTGATGCTGTTGCGAACAATTTTTATAGGAATCTTGGTTTCTTTTGACAAATTCTCGGATGTGTACGGACCCTCCTCTGCCACAAAACGCTTGACTATCAATGTCATAATAGCGAGCAACAGGAAATTGCTATAGCGGCGGCTCATCTTTTTTATATCCTCGGCATACTCATAATTCGCGTAATTCTGAACCGCGAACGAGAGTTCCGCTCCGAGAAGGATAATAAGCCACGAAATCTGCAGCCACAAAAGCAGCAGAGGCACCATGGCGAAACCTCCATACACAGCATTATAAGAAGTAAGAAATACTTGACCTTTTATATAAAAGAACTGGAAAAGCTGAAACGCAACACCAGTGAAAGCACCAGCAGTAAGCGCAGAAAGGAACTTCACGCGTGTGTTGGGCACAATCAGAAACAATGCCGTGAAAATAAGGATGTTAATCAAGTAAGGCAGAACCTTTATCACACGTATAAGAAAAGGGCTCAGCACTCCGAACATATCATCTGAAAACGCAGACACAAGGAACATGGATAGTCCGCTTGAAGCCACGACAAGCACCGGCAGCACAAACATAAGCGAGAGATATGTGGACAGCTGGCTTGAGATTGAGCGGTTTTTCTTGACATTCCAAATGTCGTTGAATATCGTCTCCACATGACGGAATCCCGACATGACCGACCAGATGAGCATAACCACGCCGATGCCGACAAAAACGCCGCCCCTTGCATGCTCCAAGTACCTATTGACGAACTCCAGGACATTCGCCATCACACTGGCATGCTCGCCTGCCTGACGAGACAGCGTCGCCACGATAAGGTCCTGCATGCCGAAGCCACGCGCGATGGCCATCACAAGCGCAATAACCGGCACTATGGCAAACAGCGTGTAATAAGTGAGCGCAGAAGCCTTCACCATGAGGCGGTCCTCCGAGAAACCGCGCACAGCCAGCACTATGGACATGAGCACACGGCGGATTATCCGTCTGGTCCTCGAAGCCTCGGCGATAGGAATCCTCCAAATGTCCGTTGTGAAGAAATGAGGAAGGTACTTGATGAAGTTTATCAGCCTTGTGCCGAAAGAATCCTTCCTGTTAGATTGACTTGAATCCATAGGCAATAAAATAAAAAAAACACAGAAGGCCTGTAAGCCGGGTTCTGTACCTAAGAGAGATTCCCTTAGGCGTCTGTCATTTATCTACGACTTGTGTCGCCACAAGCCTGAAGCTATCTACCCCCCAACATCAGACGAGCAGTCCTACAGCGTTGGTATACTTGATATTGCAACCCATAAGGCATACGGCGATGCCATCGCTGGCAATCCCGGTGGGCTCTTACCCCGCCTTTTCACCCTTATCCGGATTGCTCCGGACGGTTATTTTCTGTTATGCTACTCCACCCTCGCGGATGGCTTCCCGTTAGGAAGTATGGCGCTCTGTGTTGCCCGGACTTTCCTCTCCCAACAAGTGGCAGCGACAGACCGGCCTACTGTGTATTGTAAGTGCAAATGTAATTATTTTCCAAGAATTTGACACCAACATCCACCTTATTCATTACGACACAACCGTTCTTGTGCCATTTTGACACATGACAAGATGACATCAAGCGAAAAAAATCAACACAACCGAAAAAACACGCAAACCCACGCCACAAAGGAACACACGGCGGAATAATCCACTGCGACATCACGCTGCATTGCAAAACTGCACAATTTTTGCTACACAGCACACCGCTCTGCAAAGTCAAAATATAACGCCATAAAAACTTGACTTTTGCATCCGTTTTTCATATCTTTGTACAATTTTTCTCGTAATAGGATTTACAAAACAATAGATGAGACAACTTAAGATAACAAAGTCCATAACAAACCGCGAGAGCGCATCACTGGACAAATACCTGCAGGAAATCGGTCGCGAGGACCTTATCACAGTAGAAGAAGAAGTTGAACTGGCGCAGAGAATCAAGAAGGGCGACAGGAAAGCTCTCGACAAACTCACAAAAGCGAACCTGAGATTCGTGGTGTCTGTTGCAAAGCAGTACCAAAACCAAGGATTAAGTCTGCCTGACCTGATAAACGAAGGCAATGTGGGACTGATAAAAGCCGCTGAGAAATTCGACGAGACAAGAGGTTTCAAATTCATCTCATATGCAGTTTGGTGGATCAGACAGTCCATCCTTCAGGCTCTGGCCGAGCAGTCAAGAATCGTGAGACTGCCGCTGAACCAGGTCGGCTCGCTGAACAAGATAAGCAAAGCCTTGTCTAAGTTCGAGCAGGAGCACGAGAGAAGACCATCGTCCGAGGAGCTCGCAAAGGAACTTGGCGTTGACGAAGGCAAAATCTCCGACACGCTGAAGGTCGGCGGAAGACACATTTCTGTTGACGCGCCATTCGTCGAGGGCGAAGAGAACTCGCTCCTCGATGTGCTTCAGGACTCAAACTCACCAAACGCAGACAAAGAGCTCATCGACGAGTCATTGGCAAAGGAAATCGACCGCTCGCTCGCTACCCTCACAGAGAGAGAAAGCGACATCATCAAGATGTTCTTCGGCATCGGATACCAGGAAATGACACTCGAGGAGATCGGTGACAAGTTCGGACTCACTAGAGAGAGAGTAAGACAAATAAAAGAAAAGGCAATAAGAAGACTGAGAAACAACTCAAGAAGCAAATTGCTCAAAACATACCTTGGATAAAAATTATCCATTAGACAGAAAAAAGCAAGCCTAAGCCCATAGGCTTGTTTTTTTATTTTATTATCTTTGTGAAATCAAGACTAAAATAATGATAGAAGCCACAAGAATCCTGATAAGCCAAATAATAAACGCCCACCCTTGGTGTGTGACGTTTTTTTCTTTTGCTTTAGGCTTCTCGCTTATGCCTATCGTCATGAAAGTCTCGATAAAGAAGCAGCTTGTGGTAAAACCAAACAAAAGGTCGTCGCACATAGGCAGAATACCAAATGTCGGAGGCATGAATATCTTCTCCACATTCTTCATCACCTTTTTGATATTCGCCATTCCGCCTGTTGTGTTCTCCACATTCACAACCACTGACACCAACCCTAACAGCCAGATCGCCTTAGCTGGATTCTTCAGCATCTTCGCAGTCGGATTCATTGATGACATGATTGACATATCGCCAAAAAGCAAGTTCATGGGCGAATTCATCTCTGCATTCATCATTGTGGTTATGGCAAACATCAGGCTGACCCACTTCCACGGATTGTTCGGCATATCCGAGATCGACCCCAGCCACATCTGGCTCAGCTATTTGGCGTCAGCATTCCTTTTCGTACTGCTGACAAACAGCATAAACCTGATAGACGGTGTCGATGGACTTGCTACCGGCATGGGCATACTCATAAGCCTGTTCTTCGGAATATACTTCCAGTGCGCAGGCGAGTATGAGCTGACACAGAGCCATATGATGACGGCCAGTTCGCTGACAAACCTTTCAATAATGGCATACACGCTGATTGGAGCGCTCGCCATATTCTTCATTTACAACGTGTTCGGAGGCAGCAGCAAGAACAGAAAAAGGAAAATGTTCAGAAGGAAAATATTCATGGGCGACTCTGGTTCACTGCTGCTCGGCGCAATAATCTACGTTTTCGTAATCTCATTCTGCCAATACAACGTAAGCAACATAAACGTGCGCGACACTAACACTTTCTTCATAAACGCCTCGCCTGCTGTTGCCCTTTGCGCACTGGCAGTGCCGCTCTTCGACACACTGAGAGTGATGATAACGAGAATCAAGAAAGGCAACTCGCCATTCAAAGCAGACAAGAATCATGCTCACCACCTTCTGCTCTCATTAGGCATGAAGCACTGGCAGGTCACACTCACACTGATTTCCGTGGATGCGACATTCATACTGCTCGGAGTGCTTGGCAAAGACCTTCATAATTGGGAACTCGGAGGATTGGCCATACTTCTTGGCATCGCGTACACGTTCACCCTCTGGAGAATCCTGGATTACAAAAAGAAGAAGAAAGGCGACTGCTAACCTTTAAATATAAAATAAACAGCAGCCACCAGAAAAGCGAACCCTATAAGATGGTTCACCTTGATATGATAGTCGAAAACTATCATATTGAAGGCGACGAAGACTATCAGCGTTATAACCTCCTGAATGACTTTCAGATGAAGAAGCGAGAACGGACCGCCAAGCTGCTCCGCTCCGATTCTGTTGGCCGGCACCTGGAGCAAATACTCAAACAACGCCACAAACCAGCTCAACAATATTATTGCGATGAGAGGCAAAGCCTTGAACCACGAAACGTTCTTCAGAGCGATGTGTCCGTACCATGCCAATATCATAAAGATATTAGCGCACACCAAAAGCAAAACACAGATTAATCCTCGTCCCATATTATTTTCTAAAAACGTCGCAAAAATACAATAATATAACGACAAAAACTCAAAATCGGACGAACTGCTTAACTCGTTTATACCTATATTTGTAAATTGTAATCAAAAAAATCCAAACAACGTAATTTATAAAAAAATGGCAAGAGTTCTAGTTATTGGTGCCGGCGGCGTCGCTACAGTGGCATGCCACAAAATAGCCCAAAACCCTGATGTGTTCACAGATGTTATGATCGCAAGCCGCACAAAGGCTAAGTGCGACAAGATTGTAGAGGCTATCGGTAATCCAAATATAAAAACAGCTCAGGTTGATGCTGATAGTGTCGATGAACTGGTGAAGCTGTTCAACGACTTCAAACCAGAATTAGTTGTTAATCTGGCTCTGCCTTATCAGGACCTTACCATAATGGATGCCTGCCTGGCTTGCGGAGTGAATTATCTCGACACAGCCAACTACGAGCCAAAGGACGAGGCTCACTTCGAGTACAGCTGGCAGTGGGCTTACAAGAAGCGTTTCGAGGATGCCGGTCTGACTGCCATACTTGGTTGCGGTTTCGACCCGGGCGTGAGCGGCGTTTACACAGCGTACGCAGCAAAGCACCACTTCGACGAAATCACTCATCTTGACATCGTTGACTGCAATGCCGGAAATCACCACAAGGCATTTGCAACAAACTTCAACCCAGAGATAAACATCCGCGAGATTACTCAGAAGGGCTTGTACTACAAGGACGGCGAATGGATAGAGACAGACCCGTTGTCTGTTCATCAGCCAATCACATATCCAAACATCGGTCCTCGCGAGAGTTATCTGATGCACCACGAGGAGCTTGAGAGCCTTGTGAAGAACTACCCTACCATCAAGCAGGCTCGCTTCTGGATGACCTTCGGACAGCAGTATCTTACATATCTCGATGTTATTCAGAACATCGGCATGAGCCGCATCGACGAAATGGAGTACGAGGCTCCGCTGGCCGACGGCTCAGGCAAGAACGTGAAGGTTAAAATCGTTCCTCTACAGTTCCTGAAGACCGTTCTGCCAAACCCACAGGATTTGGGCGAGAACTACGAGGGCGAGACAAGCATCGGCTGCCGCATCCGTGGTATAAAAGACGGCAAGGAACGCACTTACTATGTTTACAACAACTGTAGCCACCAGGAGGCATATAAAGAAACTGGCATGCAGGGCGTTAGCTATACAACCGGCGTGCCTGCTATGATTGGCGCGATGATGTTCTTCAAGGGCCTATGGAAGCGTCCGGGTGTTTGGAACGTCGAGGAATTCGACCCAGACCCATTCATGGAGCAGCTCAACAAGCAGGGACTGCCATGGCACGAAGTGTTTGACGGTGACTTAGAACTCTAACGAACCAAACGCATGATTGACTACAACATTGTTCCATCACCTTGCTTCGTCATCGACGAGGCGAGGCTGAGAAACAATCTCAGCATAATAAAGAATGTGCAAGAAAGAGCCGGAGTGAAAATCATCATGGCTCTGAAGGCTTTCGCCATGTTCCCCGTGTTCCCTATCATAAAGGAATACATCGGCGTGACGACTGCAAGCTCGCTCGGAGAAGCCGTATTGGCCAAGAAGCACATGGGCACGCTCTCGCATACCTACGCGCCAGTGTACGACCCAAGCGAGTTCGGCAAAATAATGGAATGCAGCAGCCACATAACATTCAATTCCATTTCACATTACGATTTTTACAAGGACGAGCTGAAAAAAGCCAGCCACAGAATCTCTGCTGGCATAAGAATAAATCCGGAGTTCTCGGAAGTAGAGACAGACCTCTACAATCCGTGCGCAAAAGGCTCGAGACTGGGCGTGACCGCCGCCCAGATGGGCGACAAACTGCCCGACGGCATAGAAGGCATACACTTCCACACACTGTGCGAGTCAAGCTCATACGACCTTGAGAAGACACTTGCCGCCGTCGAGGAAAAATTCGCGCCACTGCTTGACCAAGCCAAATGGATAAACATGGGCGGCGGACATCTGATGACAAGAAAGGACTACGACACAGAGCACCTGATAAGCATACTGAAGGCGTTCAAGGAAAGGCACAAGAACCTGGAGGTGATACTCGAGCCAGGAGCCGCATTCGTGTGGCAGACAGGAGAACTTGTCACGACAGTCTTGGACGTAGTGAACAACAACGGCGTAAAGACAGCCATGATAAACGCGTCATTCGCCTGCCACATGCCAGACTGCCTCGAGATGCCATACAAGCCAGCCATCATAGGCGCTGCCAACAACGGAAACGACGAATACAAATACAGAATCGGCGGAAACTCATGCCTCTCAGGCGACTACTACGGCGACTGGTACTTCCAGAAACCGCTAAAAACCGGCGACCGCATCGTTTTCTTAGACATGATACACTACACCATGGTGAAAACAACCATGTTCAACGGCGTGTCGCATCCTTCGTTCGGCATTTGGACAAAAGAAGGCAACTTCAAGCTAATCAAGCAGTTCACTCCGTCCGACTACGAGAACAGGATGGGATGATTAAATTTTATGGCAAAAAAAAGAGAATATCGCTTGCAACAAAGAAAATTATATCTATCTTTGCACTCGCAATCGGGAACGATATGCAGAGTTCTCTTAAAGAAATGCGGAAATAGCTCAGTGGTAGAGCACGACCTTGCCAAGGTCGGGGTCGCGGGTTCAAATCCCGTTTTCCGCTCAACCAAAAGTCAATAATTGGTATTCAGGCATGAATACCAATTTTGGTTTAAGGCCCAAGTGGCGGAATTGGTAGACGCGCACGTTTCAGGTGCGTGTGCCGTGAGGTGTGCAGGTTCGAGTCCTGTCTTGGGCACATTAGAAATTGACTTACAAGTCACCACGCGCAGGTGGTGGAATGGTAGACACGCTACTTTGAGGGGGTAGTGGGCGCAAGCTCGTGTGAGTTCGACTCTCATCCTGCGCACAAGGCCAGATTTCATTTTTGAAGTCTGGCTTTTTTATTTGCCCCACCCATGTCCCGACAATGCCGGTCACTGAGCGAAGCCGAAGTGCGGCATTCTGATTTTCCTGTGTCATGCGGACAGAAATCCACCAAAATAGAATCAAATCGTTCAAATAGGATAATTCTGTTTGAACTGTTGTTATTTGATTTCTCGCGAAGCGATTTTCATCTGGTCACTGAGTGTTGGTTGCTCAGCGACCGGCATGACATAAAAACAAAAAAAGCGTCGCCCAAATGGACGACGCCTTTTCTATCTTGTCTCGATACTTTTTTATAATATGAACTGAGAACTGATTGACTCGTTCTCGTAAACACGTCTGATAGTGTCGGCGAACATGTCGGCGATAGTCAGGACATGCACCTTCTTGCAGCCGCCAGTGTATGGCTTAGAGTCGGTAGTGATGAGCTCTGTCAAAGCAGACTCCTCTACCCTCTGGCTGGCAGGGTCGGACATGATGGCGTGGCTGACCATAGCGCGAACCGACTTGGCTCCGTTCTGCATCATGAGGTCGGCAGCCTTGGTAAGTGTGCCTGCGGTATCGACCATATCGTCGATGATAAGCACATCCTTGCCGCTGACATCACCAATTACACGCATCTCGCTGACTACGTTGGCGCGCTCGCGGCTCTTGTGGCAAAGAACCAAAGGCAAGCCGAGATACTTAGAGTATGAGCCGGCTCTCTTAGAACCGCCGACGTCTGGCGACGCGATGATGAGGTTATCGAGGTTGAAATTCTCCTTGATGTACTTCACGAATATTGTAGATGCGTAAAGGTGGTCAACTGGCACATTGAAGAATCCCTGAATCTGGTCGGCGTGCAGGTCCATAGTTATGAGTCTGTCGATGCCGGCAACACTCAACAAATCAGCCATCAGCTTAGCACCGATAGAGACACGTGGCTTGTCTTTTCTGTCCTGTCTTGCCCATCCGAAGTAAGGAACCACTGCGATGATCTTGTAGGCAGAAGCTCTCTTCGCTGCGTCAATCATCAGGAGAAGCTCCATGAGATTGTCGGAGTTAGGGAAAGTGGATTGTACTAAGTAAACATAACAGCCACGGATAGACTCTTCATAAGAAACCGCGAACTCTCCGTCTGCAAAGTGCTGGATGTTCATTTTGCCCAGATCACAATGCAAACTAGCACATATCTTCTCTGCCAAATACTGTGACTTTGTGCCCGAGAAGACTTTTATTGGTGCAGTACTCATTTGTTGATTGTTTTATGGATTTGATTTATGTGTATTTGTGGCGCAAAGTTACATTCTTCCGCTCAAAAAACGCACAATTTTTAGACATAAAATATCAACGTGATTGCAACATGCAGTTTTTTGCGCATTACACAAATCCATATTGATAAAATTCATAACTTTGCAATTATTGTGAATCGTTATGTGATTTTACGAAAAATCAAAAAATGGCAAAAGCTTTACAACGTTATATATACATTCTTATCGCATTAACCCTCGCCCTGAATTCTTGTGTGACTTCAAGAAAAACAAATTATCTGCAATCGCCAAAACTTGGCATCAAGTCGTACGAGCAGCTCGACAGCACATTGCTGAAACAGGAATACAGGCTTCAGGTAGGCGACCAGGTTTACATAAACATCTCCTCCCCTAACGAGGAAGCCAGCAAGATATTCTCTTCGAGCGCCACTAACATAATGGGCAATGCCGAAGTCGTGAGCGAGATGTTCAGCTACACCATTTACGCCGACAGCTGCATTGATTTTCCTTTCGTAGGCACAATCAAGCTCGCGGGCCTCACCACAAGAGAGGCGAAACTGATGATGACTGAGAAATTGCAGGAATATGTGCCAGAGTGCGATGTTGACCTAAGACTGACGAACAGCTACTTCACATTCATAGGACAAGCTGGAACCGGCAAATACCCTATCGCGCGCGAAAGACTGACCATATACCAGGCATTGGCAATATCCGGAGACCTAAAACCATTCTCCGACAGAAAAAAAGTGCGCATAATAAGGAGAAACGGAGACAAGAGCGAAGTCAGAACATTCGACCTCAGAAGCAAGGATATAATAAACTCCGAGTTTTACTACATAAGACCAAACGACATTATATATGTGCCTTCGTTCAACGGGCAGTTCTTCGGCATAACGTCATTTACCAGCCTGTTGTCCACAATAACATCGACATTGTCTTTCGGAGTGCTCATATACACACTTAGCACCAAGAAATGGTAATAACAAAGCATCATGAAGCTGACCCATCATATAACATACATACTGATCTCGATACTCGCGCTGACGATGAGCTCGTGCGTGACGAACTACACGACCCGTTATCTCCAGAAGATAGACAAGGACTATGGACCATACGTCGAGGAGGAATATAGGCTGAAGCCTCAGGACGAGATAAGCATACGCATGTTTACGACCGACGCCGACGCATCGAAACTATTCAACGGAGGCGCGCAGTCCAATGGCGCAAACATGGTGAGCTACAAAATCTACGACGACGGCACCATCGACCTCCCCTACTTGAAAAAAGTGAAGGTGGAAGGCTTGACAATAAGAGAGTGCAGCAATTTCCTGACCGAGAAACTCAAAGACTACACCTCACCTGACCTTTTCGTGAAGGTGACAATGGCTAGAAAAGTTTATTACGTTATTGGCGAATCGGGCAAAGGCGAGATGCCGTTCTACAAGGACAAACTGAATATCTTCGAGGCTTTGGCGCAGTGCGGCGACCTGACAACGCAAGCCGACAGAAGAAGAATCAAAATAATAAGAAAAGTGGACGGGCAAGAGAAGATAATAAAGTTCGACATCCGCTCCAAGGACATTCTGGATTCCGAATTCTATTACATACAGCCAAACGACATAATCTATGTGCCACAGACTCCAGGCTCATTCTTCAAGATCACGTCGTTCTCTTCATTCCTCGGAGTTATAACATCATCACTGACATTTGTTCTGCTCGTTGTGCAATACGCGACACAGAAATAAGCATATTACCATATGAACGAAAGCAACAACTTCTATCCGAATACATCCATGGACAACGAGTCTCAGCAATCGCAGCAGACACAGCAGCAGGCTCAGCAGCCTAACGCCAACGCAGCCCAGACACAGAACTTCATGAGCAGAGGCGCCATAGACAATGACACGAACTCATTCGACGTGATGGTATGGGTCATGAGATTTGTCAGATACTGGTATCTTTTCGTCATAGGAGTCACAGTAGCACTGGTGATAGCGCATTACCAGAACAGAAAATGGCAGCCGATATACCAGACAAAAGCGCAGGTGATGCTGGACGCAGGCAAGAACAGCGGCGGATATGGCATGGGAACAGCCATGAACGGATTCAATCTGCAGGCTGGCTACAGAAACGTGAACAACCAGATAATAATGTTTGGTTCGCACGACCTTATTCGCAAAGTCATAGACAAGCTTCCGTTCGACGTCAACTGCTTTATCAAAGGCAAGTACAGAAACGAGAACATCTACAAGCACGAGCCTGTGACCATAACAAAAAGTTTCTCTTCGCCAGACGCGAGAGGAATCGTGTTCACAATCTCAGACAACAACGACAACACCAGCTACACTATCACATGGACCAGAAACGAGCATGAGTACGCAGTAAAAGGAAAATACGGCATTCCGCTGCAGACCTCGCTGTTCCAGATAAAAGTTGACTTGAACGAAAATTACTTTCCAAAATACACATTCAGCTTCAACTTCGAGAACAAGGAAGACCTTGTGAACTCATACAGTTCAAGACTCAGCTTCGATTTCGTAATGAAGGGCTCGTCTGTGATTTCTGTGGAATTGACAGGCAATGTGGCAGAGAAGGACATCGACTTCATAGACATGCTGTGCGAGACATTCATACAAGAGTCGCTAGACAGGAAGAACGAGGAGGCAAGCAAGACCATCGACTTCATAAATTCACAACTGGGCTCGATAGAAGACTCCTTGCAAGTGTCTGAAGGCAAGCTGAAATCATACAGAATAAACAACCAGATTGTCGATATAAACAGTTATTCCGGACAGATAATCGCCGACAACAGAGTCAACGAAAACAAGTTCGCTGAATTCAAGCTCAAGGAGAACTATTTCGACTATCTGACCAACTACCTGAAATCCAATGTAGGCGACGACATCATCGCACTGCCTGCAACTCTCGGCATTTCCGACGGTACGCTCAACCAGTTCGTCGGCAAATACAACGAGCTTGTCACTAAGAGAAACGAGGTCGGAGAGAAGAATCCGTACTACGCAAAGTACACCCAGCAAATCAACCAACTGAAAGAGAACATGCTGGCTGTGACAAAGAACATGCGCAGCTCGATGAACATAGAGAAGAGAGATTTGCAGGAAAGAAACAACAAGACTTACGGACAAATAAGCACGCTTCCTGACAAAGAGAGCACACTAAGCAACTACCAGAGACGATTCAAGATACAGGACGACTACTACACATTCCTGCTGCAGAAAAGAGCGGAAGCGCAAGTGCAGAAGGCCTCAAACTCTGCCGACAACATAATCCTGGAGAAGGCAAGAGTCACAGGAATGACAAACGGCGACGTCAAAGGCAAGACAAAGACATTCTATCTCGCTGTGGGTATTCTCCTGCCACTGATTTTCGTGCTGCTTAAGGTATTCCTTAACACAAAAATCGTTGACAAGAAGGATGTTGAGAAATACTCTCCATATCCATACTTCGGTTCTATCAGACACACCAACAGCAAGAGCAAGATTCCGGTTCAGGGCAACCCTCGTTCAGGACTTGCCGAGTCTTACCGTGTGATAAGGACAAGAATCGAGTTCCTTGTAAAGAGACAGGCTCCTACAACCGTGCTCATCACATCCACAGAGTCAGGCGACGGTAAGACAACCTTCGCGCTGAACTTCGCCGCTATGTATGCGCACACCAAGCGAAAGACACTGCTCATAGACCTCGACTTGAGAAAGCCGAGTGTCATTGACCGTCTGAATCTTCCGAACGACAAGCGAATAGGAATCTCGAACTATTTGATTGGACAAATAGAGGATTACCATGACCTCATAATAACAAACGAGAAATACAACTTCGACATAATTTCCGGAGGTTCTGTGCCACCTAACCCAGGCGAGCTCATAAGGTCCGAAGCGCTCAGAGACTTGATAAACAAGTTCAAGGAGACATACGACCATATTGTGATAGACACCTCGCCTATCGGACTGGTGGCTGACGCATACGCAATGATGTTCAATGTTGACACAAACATCTTCATCGCCAGAAGCGACAAGACCAACAAGACATTCTTCGAGAGCATACTGCAACAGCTCAAGTCGGACAACGTGCAGAACGTGTTCATCGTGCTCAACGACGTGGACGAGAAGAAGGTCAACTACTCTAACTACCATGAGTACGGAAGACGCTCATACTACATGAAGAAAGACGAGTATCACAACTATACTCAAGAATACTTCGACGAGGACGAGGAGGAAATCGAAGAGAAGAATATAATAAAGAGATTCGTCAAGAATCTGAAGAATATAAAACGCGAGTACTTCTAAAAAGCATACTGAACTATGAAAAAAGAGGACATCAAAATAGCAGTCATCGGACTGGGATATGTAGGAATGCCGCTTGCTGTGGAATTCAGCAAACTGTACGACGTGCTTGGATTTGATATAAACAAGGACAGAATAGACGAGCTGAACTCAGGACAAGACCACACTCTTGAGATAGAGCCAGAGAAACTAACTGAAGCCCTAAACCGAGGAAAAAGCGGAAAGGCAGGACTGAAATTCTCTAACGACACTGCAAAACTGAAAGACAGAAACGTCTTTATTGTAGCCGTACCAACTGGCATCGACAAGTTCAACAATCCTGACTTGAGGCCTCTGCTCGGAGCGAGCAAGACCGTAGGCGAAGCATTGTCCAATGGAGATTTGGTGATATATGAATCAACTGTATATCCAGGATGTACGGAAGAAGACTGCGTGCCTGTGCTTGAGAAATGCTCCGGACTGAAATTCAACAAGGACTTTTTCTGCGGATATTCCCCAGAAAGAATCAACCCAGGAGACAAGGTGAACACACTGACAAAAATCAGGAAAGTCACTTCTGGCTCTACACCCGAGATTGCCGATTTCGTTGACTCGCTCTACTCTTCTATTCTTGAAGTGGAGACATTCAAGGCTAGTTCTATAAAAGTGGCAGAGGCATCAAAAGCCATCGAGAACGCGCAAAGAGATGTCAACATCTCATTTATGAACGAGCTGGCATTGATATTCGACAAGATTGGCATAGACACAAACGACGTCATCGACGCAGCAAGCTCAAAATGGAACTTCAAGCAATACAGACCGGGACTCGTAGGAGGCCACTGCATAGGCGTGGACCCATACTACCTCGTGCATAAAGCCAAGGCTGTCGGATACTACCCTGAAGTCATATCATCAGGAAGAAGAGTGAACAACAGCATAGCCGAGCACATCGCCAACAAGGTGATGAAACTGATGATAGGCAAGGGCGACAGAATAAAAGGCGCGAAAGTGCTGCTGATGGGCATAACATTCAAGGAGAACTGTCCTGACATAAGAAATACAAAAGTCGTTGACATATACAATGAACTCATAGACTTCGGAGTAGAAGTCGATGTCTATGACCCATGGGCTGATGCAGAAGAAGTAAAAGAAGAGTACGGCATAGAGATAAGCAACAAAGTCGACAACAACAAGCTCTACGACGGAGTGATACTGGCAGTTGCACACAGACAGTTCAAGGACTACGACTTCAAGCGTCAGAAAGAAAACAACGCCGTTATTTATGACGTGAAAAACTTCCTGGACAGAGATTTGGTAGACGGCAGGCTATAAGCAAGCATAAAACATTACATAACAACAAGATAGAGACAAAGTCCTTCATTCAAGAATGGAGGACTTTGTTCGTGTCATACCAGCGACTTTCTATTAAAGATTTTTTTCCTTAAAAAAACATTAATTTTATGTTTTATAGCATATATATTAAGGCTAATAATCTTACATTTGCAGACGAATAAACCGACAACCTATGAACGAGTCATTTCTTATAGTCGCATTAGTGACCGCGATGGTGCTGGTGATTGCAGGTTCTGTAATCGCGCTCATTATAGCACCAAGAACCCAAAACGAACAAAAGGGCGAGCCATACGAATGTGGTGTGCTGACAAGAGGAACATCCTGGCTGCCATTCCGAGTAGGATACTATTTGTTCGCCATTCTGTTTCTCATGTTCGATGTTGAAACCGTTTACCTTTTCCCTTGGGCAGTCGTAATGCAAAGCATGGGTGTGCAGGGACTCGCTGTGGTAGGACTCTTCCTGGCTATTCTTGCTCTCGGACTTGCGTACGCATGGAAGAAGGGCGCGCTTGAATGGAAATAAAAACAACTCGGCTACACGCATCTACGCATGTAGCCTTTTACTTTTTTTGCACATAAGTCTTTTACAGAAATAAATCTTAACAAATGAAGATAAAAAGCATACACATAAAAAACATACCTAACGAGGAATTCAAGGACAACGAATATCTTGAGCAGTATGTTGAAGAGCTGAAAAAGAACGGCACAAGTGTGGCAGTCACAAAGTTGTCGGACCTGCTTAACTGGGGACACTCAAACTCGGTTTGGCCACTGACTTTCGGAACGTCATGCTGTGCGATTGAGTTCATGTGTGTGGCAGCGGCAAGAAACGACTTCGCCAGATTCGGATGGGAGGTGACAAGAAACTCGCCAAGACAGGCCGATGTGATATTTGTTTCCGGAACCATAGTCAAGAAAATGGCGCCTGTGCTGAAAAGACTTTACGACCAGATGGCAGAACCTAAATACGTGATTGCCATGGGCGGATGCGCCTCTACCGGAGGTCCTTTCCAGTCTTCATACAGCGTAGTCAAAGGCGTTGACCAGATAATCCCTGTTGACGTTTACATCCCAGGATGTCCGCCAAGACCAGAAGCCGTATTGTACGGAATGATGCAGCTGGCGAGAAAGATCAAGCTGGAGAATTACTTTGCAAAAGAAAGACTCGAGATAAAGGAGAATGTGCCTCTCGCAGAAATTGCAAAGGAGAATAAAGCTGCAAAACAGGAAAAAGCGGCAGCCGCTAAGTAATTGATAAAAGAACTTTCACACAATCTATATAATGGAGAATCTGAAAGAGAAAATTAAAGCAATAGCACCAAGCGCTGTGTTCGAGGA
Source organism: Paludibacteraceae bacterium (assembly GCA_017937025.1). GTDB lineage: Bacteria > Bacteroidota > Bacteroidia > Bacteroidales > Paludibacteraceae > UBA4363. The sequence continues at coordinate 199,696 of JAGBEJ010000002.1, forward strand.
GAACACACAAGTGCTGACAGTTGATGTTGACAAGAACGAATTGCGTCAATTGGCAGAGAATCTTAAGAACGACGAGAGTCTGGCTTTCGATTACCTGCAGGACATAATAGGACTCGACTTGGGTGACGCTCTGGGAACAAACTACAGACTGTTCTCTACTAAGAACAACAACCAAGCGCTCGTCGTGAAGACTAAGACTGAGGATAGAGAAAATCCTGCTCTGCAGTCGGTAAGCGACTTGTGGCAGTCCGCAAATCTGTATGAAAGAGAGGTTTACGACTTCCTTGGCATAAAGTTCATCGGTCACCCAGACTTGAGAAGACTGTTCTTGAGACCTGACTGGAAAGGCTACCCTCTCAGAAAAGACTATGACATAGAGTCAAATCCTATAACACTCAAGAACGAGTCCGTAGAGGAGTTCGAAGGCTCGGAGAAACTTGAGCTCGACTCTAACGGACACATCAAGGAATCGAACTTCCAGCTTTTCGACGACAAGGACTACGTTGTCAGCTTCGGTCCTCAGCACCCTTCGACACACGGCGTGCTTCAACTCAGAGTATCACTCAACGGCGAGACCGTAAAGCACATAGACCCTAACTTCGGATACATACACAGAGGTATCGAGAAAATGTGCGAAAGCTACACATATCCTAAGATACTCCACCTCTGCGAAAGACTTGACTACCTGTCTGCCGCTATAAACAGACACGGATTCTGTCTCTGCGTGGAAAAAGCGCTTGAGCTCGAAATTCCAGAAAGAGCCGTATATGTGAGAACCATCTTCGACGAGCTCACACGTATCGCATCACACTTGCTGGGATGGGCTTCAATGGCGAACGATATGGGCGCGATAACAGCATTCATCTACGGCATGAGAGACCGTGAGAAAATCATGGACATATTCGAGGAGACTGCCGGCGGACGACTCTTCACTAACTACAGCGTGATAGGCGGTCTGATGCAGGATATCCACCCTAACTTCCAAAAGAGAGTCAAGGAGTTTATCCCTTACATGAGAAAGATGCTCAAAGAGTATCACACTCTGTTCACCAACAACCCTATCGCAAAACAAAGAATGCTCTCAGCCGGAAGGCTCAAGATCGAGGACGCCATTTCATACGGAGTGACAGGTCCTTCGGGCAGAGCGTCAAACTGGCATAACGACATAAGAAAGATAGAGCCATACGCTGCCTACAACAAGGTGAACTTCAACGAGATAACAAGAGAAAACGGAGGCTCGTTCGACAGATATATGGTGAGACTTGACGAGATACTCGAGTCACTTTCTATCATAGAGCAGCTCATAGACAATATCCCAGACGGCGACTACAAGGCAAAGACAAAGCCTATCATCAAGCTGCCAGAAGGAGAATTCTATCAGAGAGTGGAGAACGCAAGAGGAGATTTCAACATCTACATCAACAGCAAGGGCGACAAGACTCCATACAGAGTCAAGTTCAGAAGCCCAAGCGAGACTCTCGTGTCCGCACTCGAGCCAACGGTTAAGGGAGAGAAGATTGCCGACCTCATAATGATCGGCGGTTCATTAGACTATGTAATACCTTGTATTGACAGATAAAAGAACAGCAATATGTTTGATTTCAAAATTGTAACAAGCTGGATAGAAAACCTGCTTAGAGTCGAGCTAGGGCTTGATAACTTCTGGACACTTGCCATAGAGTTCGTACTCGTGGGAGTAGCGCTTCTCGCAGCATACGCTCTCATAGCGCTTGTCCTCATATACGCAGAAAGAAAGATATGCGCTTTTTTCCAGTGTAGAATCGGTCCTGACAGAGTCGGAAAATGGGGACTCATACAGGTTATAGCCGACATGATAAAAATCCTGACAAAGGAGATTATCCCTATAAAGAGGAGCGAGAAACTTCTGTTTTTCTTAGCGCCATTCTTCGTTATCATAGGCTCGTTCCTGACATTCGGAGCACTTCCTTTCGCAAAGGGGCTTCACGCAATCGACTTCAACATAGGAGTATTGTACATTCTTGCCGTTTCATCGCTCGGTGTTATTGGAATCGTGCTGGCAGGATGGTCAAGCAACAACAAATACTCTCTCATCGGCGCTATGCGTGCTGGAGCACAGCTCATAAGCTACGAGATTTCCGCTGGACTCGCATTGATGACAATGGTTGTGCTGGCAGGCTCTATGCAATTGTCGACAATCGTTGAAAGTCAGGCTGACGGATGGTTCATTTTCAAGGGCGGAATATTCGCTTTCGTGGCATTCGTCATTTATCTGATAGCAGGCCATGCCGAGACAAACAGAGGTCCGTTCGACTTGCCGGAATCTGAATCAGAGCTGACAGCTGGTTACCACACTGAATACTCAGGTATAATGTTCGGATTCTACTATGTCGCAGAGTACACCAATCTGTTCATCATATCAGCCATCGCCACTACAATGTTCCTCGGCGGATGGATGCCGCTGCACATACCAGGCCTGGACGGATTCAACCAAGTCATGGACTACATACCATCGGTTGTTTGGTTCTTCGGCAAATGCGCATTCTGCATCTTCCTCGCTTTGTGGGTTAGATGGTCATATCCTCGTTTGAGAATCGACCAGTTGCTGAAGCTTGAGTGGAAAATCCTTATGCCAATAAGTCTAATAAACATAGCCGCCATAGCTGTTGCGGTAACAATCTAAGAAGGAAATAAAGATGAAGAGTTTGATAAATTACTTCAAGAGTCTGTTTGAAGGTATATGGAATCTGCTGCTTGGCTTGAAGATCTCCATGACCAATCTGTTGCGCAAGAAGGTAACAGAGAAGTATCCTGAGAACCGCAAGACAAGAAAAGAGTTTGAGAGATTCCGCGCACAGCTCACAATGCCACACAACGACAAGAATGAGCACAAGTGCATCGCTTGCGGCATCTGCGAGATGAACTGCCCTAACGACACAATACAAGTAATTAGCCGCATGGAGACTGACCCTGAAACCGGCAGAAACAAGAAAGTCCTTGACAAATACATCTACGACATCGGCACCTGCATATACTGCAACCAGTGTGTAAGCACTTGCCCTCAGGACGCGATCACATGGTCGCAGGACTTCGAACAGGCAGTGTTCGACAGAGACAGACTGTACATGCAGCTTAACCAGCCAGGCTCAAAGGTGGCAGAGAAGCCAAAACCTGCGCCTAAGCCAGCAGAAACAGCAAACAACTAAAAAGGAATCATCAGCAATCTGATAATAACACCATAACAGGATATTAGAAATATGGATATAGCAGCTTCAGATATAATATTTTACGTACTGGCAATAGTAATCGCTGTCAGTTCAGTATTAACAGTGACATCCAGAAAACTGCTTCATTCAGCGGTTTATCTGTTGTTCACACTGCTCGCTACCGCAGGCATATACTTCGAGTTGAACTACCACTTCCTGGCTGCCGTGCAGATTTCCGTTTACATAGGCGGCATTCTTGTGCTGCTCGTTTTCTCGATTGTGCTGACATCAAAAGTCGGCGAGAAGATGGACACCGCATCGGTTTGCAAGGCTGCAGGCACGGCTTTGATAGTGATAGCTGGCGCTATTTTGTGCGGATACGTCATAAACAAATACCTTCCAGACGCAAAGATGCTTCCAGCGCAGCAAGAGATGGACATGAACACGATAGGCCACTCGCTGCTCGGAACAGGCAGATTTGAATATATACTGCCATTCGAGGCGATTTCGGTTCTGCTGCTCGCTTGCATAATCGGCGGCATCCTCATCGCCAAGAACAACAAGAAGAAAGAAGGAGAAGAGGATTAAAACAGGAATAACACAGAACAAACATAAAAACAGAAAGATATGAATATCCCAATGTCATTCTACATAATACTGAGTCTGATAATGTTCTTCTGCGGCGTTTACGGATTCATAACACGCAAAAACCTGATAGCGATGCTTATGAGCCTTGAGCTTATCCTGAACGCTGTAAACATAAACTTCGCGGTTTTCAACCGTTTCCTCTTCCCTGGACAAATGGAAGGCATGTTCTTCACGATATTTATCATTGGAGTTGCCGCAGCCGAGACTGCATTGGCAATAGCAATCATAATCAACGTGTTCAGATCGGTTGACAAGATAGAGGCCGACGAGCTGAAAAAGATGAAATACTAATAAAACCAAGAAAAAATAGAGATACCAATGGATACTAATTTACTGATAGCACTGATTATCCTGCTTATCCCGGCATTCAACTTTCTGTTATTGGGATTGTGCGGAGTCAAAATGTCGCATAAGACGGCAGGCGTTATAGGAACAACTGGACTTGGAATCGTAACTATACTGTCTTACGTCTCAGCATTCAACTATTTTCTTGGTTACGGCAAGGTGGACGGCGTATATAAAGCGCTGAGCGGTTCATTCCAATGGCTGTCGTTCAGCGACACGCTGCACATAGACCTTGGACTGTATCTTGACCCGATTTCCGTGATGATGCTCGTTGTCATATCGACAGTGTCATTCATGGTTCACCTCTACTCTAACGGCTATATGCACGGTGAGAGAGGTTTCCAGAGATATTACGCGTTCCTTTCGTTGTTTACATTCTCAATGCTCGGACTCGTAGTCGCTACCAACATATTCCAGATGTACATATTCTGGGAGCTCGTGGGAGTTTCGTCTTACCTGCTCATCGGATTCTACTACACTAAGGCATCGGCTGTGCTCGCGGCAAAGAAGGCATTCATCGTGACAAGATTCGCCGACCTCGGCATGTTGCTCGGTATTCTTGTGCTTTCATTCTACACAGACACATTCGATTTCGACACACTTAACAGCACTGGTTTCCAGGAAAGCCTCAAATCAGTTGGCGCGACATTCATGGGCGCATCAGTATTCACTTGGGCTACTGCCTTGATATTCATCGGAGGCGCAGGAAAGTCTGCTATGCTCCCATTACATATCTGGCTGCCTGACGCAATGGAAGGTCCTACACCTGTATCAGCATTGATACACGCAGCAACAATGGTTGTAGCTGGTGTTTTTCTTGTAGCAAGACTTTTCCCATTCTACTTCAATATGACTCCGGAAGTGCTGACCGGCATCGCATACATCGGAGCGCTGACTTCACTTTACGCAGCAGTTGTTGCTTGCGCACAGACCGACATAAAGAGAGTCTTGGCATTCTCGACAATATCTCAGATTGCTTACATGATGGTTGCATTGGGCGTGTCTAAGCTCGGCGGTCATGATGGATTGGGTTACATGGCTTCCATGTTCCACCTCTTCACACACGCATTCTTCAAGGCTTGCTTGTTCCTCTGCGCTGGTGCGGTGATTCACACAATCGGTTCCAACGAGATGGACAAGATGGGCAGTCTGCGCAAGTACATGCCTATCACACACATAACATTCCTTATAGCGTGTCTCGCTATCGCAGGCATACCTCCATTCTCAGGTTTCTTCTCGAAAGACGAGATTCTGGTAGCCGCATTCGAGGAAGACAAGGTTCTGTTCTTCTGTCAGTGGTTCGTTGCCGGACTGACAGCGTTCTACATGTTCAGACTCTACTACGGAATATTCTGGGGCGAGAACAAGAACTACGGAGAGCATACGCCTCACGAGGCACCTTTGAACATGACTCTCCCACTCATAATACTCGCTGCCCTGACCTGTTTCACAGGCTTCTTGCCATTCTCTGAGCTGGTTACATCAGACGGCAAGGCATTTGAAATCCACACAGAATGGATTGTCGCTATACCAAGTGTTTTGGTCGGCGTAATCGGCATCGCTGTGGCAACACTCATGTACAAGAACAAGTCAACAGTGCCAGACAAGATCACAAGCTCTATAAAGGGATTCTACGTTGCGGCAAAGAACAGATTCTACTTCGACGAGGTTTACATGTTCGTGACAAAGAAAATCATATTCAAGGCAATATGCGGCCCTATCGCTTGGTTCGACCGACACATCATCGACGGATTCATGGATTTCCAGGCTTGGTGGAGCAACGCTCTGTCGTTCAGAATCAGAGGATTCCAGTCTGGTAGCATGCAAACATACATCGGAGTGTTCATCACTTCAATACTCGTGATTTCTGCGATAATCATAGCATACGTTTTAATTTAAAAGCAACAATACAACATACAGTTATATGAATTTCTTATATCTTTTCGTAATTGTACCACTGTTAATGATGGCTTGCGTAGCAGTCAGCAAAGACGCTACAACCATCAAGAGAATCATGGCTGTGGGCTCAGGCATCCAGCTCGTACTCTCTTTCGTGCTTCTGGCATGGTTTGTCGATTTGCGCTCAAGCGGCGTGGAGGATGCCATGTTGTTCCGTTCGGACCTTGTCTGGTATCCAGACCTCGACATACAGATGTCATTGGGTGTGGACGGCATCTCAGTCCTTATGATTGTATTGTCGGCTATCATAGTCTTCACTGGCTCTATGACATCATGGGCTATGCAAGACAAGGTGAAGGAATACTTCCTCTGGTTCCTGATGCTCTCTATCGGAGTATTCGGATTCTTCATCACAGTTGACCTCTTCGCGATGTTCATGTTCTATGAGATCGCCCTTATCCCAATGTACCTGCTCATCGGTGTATGGGGAACAGGAAAGAAGGAATACTCAGCAATGAAACTTACGCTGATGCTCATGGGAGGCTCGGCATTCCTGCTTCTCGGCATACTCGGAATCTATTTCTTCTCTGGCGCCGAGACAATGAACCTTCTCGAGATAGCAAAACACGGAGTCGAGAAATCGGCACAGAACTGGCTGTTCCCAGTGACATTCCTGGGATTCGGCGTTCTTGGCGCTTTGTTCCCATTCCACACATGGTCGCCTGACGGTCACGCATCAGCGCCTACCGCAGTGTCAATGCTCCACGCCGGTGTGCTTATGAAGCTTGGAGGATACGGCTGCTTGAGAGTTGCCATCTTCCTTATGCCAGAAGGCGCCGAGGCATACACTACTCTATTCCTTGTACTCACAGGCATATCGGTTCTTTACGGAGCCTTGGGAGCCATCGCACAGACAGACCTCAAATACATCAACGCATACTCGTCGGTTAGCCACTGCGGCATGGTATTGTTCGGAATCCTGATGATAAACAAGACTGCAATGACAGGTGCTGCAATGCAGATGCTCTCACACGGATTGATGACAGCATTATTCTTCTGTCTCATCGGAGGCATATACGGCAGAACGCACACAAGAGAGATTTCCCAGATGGGCGGTTTGGCGAGAATCATGCCATTCATGGCTGTATGCTGGGTAATCGCGGCAATGGCGAACTTAGGTCTGCCTGGATTGAGCGGCTTCGTTTCAGAAATGAACATATTCGTTGGTTCGTTCCAGCATCCTGACACATTCCACCGAGTAATCACAATCATCGCTTGCTGCTCTATCGTAGTGACTGCGGTTTACCAGTTGCGAGTTGTAGGCAAGATACACTTCGGCGAAGTGGTAAACGAGCATCATAAGGAACTGACCGACGCCACATGGTATGAGAGAGTGTCAGCTGTAACTCTGATACTTTTCATTGCGGCTATCGGCTGTCTCCCATTCATCCCAATGGATATAATAGACGACAGTCTGTTCAACATGTTCCCTGCTTTCGCAAACTAACCTGATAATAAAACAATAATTACACTTATAGATATGAACTACTTAGAACAAGTAACATATATGAAACCAGAGATGCTTCTTCTGGCTCAGGTTGTGCTTCTTATACTTCTTGACCTGTTCTCTGGAAAGACCATTAAAAAGCAGTTCGACAACATCGCATGCGGATTGTTCATCGTATGCTCTGTGATATCCGCTCTGCCAGCCAACACAGGCGAGGCGTTCGGCGGCATGTTCACAACAACATCAATGACACAGATTGTCAAAGTCATACTCAACCTCGGAACAATACTTGTGTTCCTGCAGGCGAGAGTCTGGGCTAACAACGAACAGACAAAGCACAAGCGTTCGGAAATCTACATACTCACATTGTCAACACTCATGGGTATGAACCTCATGATTTCTGCTGGACACTTCCTCTTGTTCTACCTCGGACTTGAGCTTGCGTCATTGCCATTGACAACTCTCATCGCATACAACAAATACGAGGAGACATCCATCGAAGCCGGCGCCAAGTTCGTACTTATCGCAGCATTCTCTTCAGGCATGATGCTTTTCGGTATCTCATTGTTCTATGGCGCAGTCGGCGCAGAAGGACTTTACTTCGACAGCATGTCAAAGTTATTGAGCGCTACTCCACTGCAGCTTCTCGCACTGGTGTTCTTCTTGTCTGGTTTGGCATTCAAGATTTCGCTTGTGCCATTCCACCTTTGGACAGCAGACGTTTACCAAGGTGCGCCAACTAACGTATCAGCTTACCTTTCTGTAATATCAAAAGGCGCAGCAGTATTCGCTCTCATGTTCCTTACACTTAAGTTGTTCGGCAATATCTTCGAATACTGGCAGTACATTGTGGCAGCTCTTATCGTGCTGACTATCACAGTCGGTAACCTCTTCGCAATGCGCCAGACGAATGTCAAGAGATTCCTCGGATTCTCTTCTATATCACAAGCCGGATACATAATGCTGGGCATGATGGGCATAGGCACAGGCGACCCAATGGGCATGACATCAGTTGTCTTCTACCTGCTTGTTTACCTTGTGTCTAACATCGGTATATTCGCAGTTGTCTCAGTAATCGAGAACAACAGCAACAAACTGACAATATCTGACTACAACGGACTCTACAAGACTAATCCATACTTGAGCATAGCTATGATGCTGTTCTTGTTCTCGCTGGGTGGTATTCCTCCTTTCGCAGGATTCTTCTCTAAGTTCTTTGTATTCATGTCGGCTGCAAACGACGGCTGGTATGTTCTCGACTTCATCGCATTGATTAACACTGTCATATCACTCTACTACTACCTCTTGATCGTGAAGGCAATGTTCATCAACGAGAACGAGAATCCAATCGCAGCAATAAAGACAGACGGAGCCTCAAAGATTGGCTTGGCAGTATGTCTTGCCGGCACACTCGCGTTAGGAGTTTTCAGCGGGGTTTACACAGGACTCTCACAGTTCGCTTATTAAAGCAAAGCCTCTAAAACCTTATTAGATGACTTTCTCCATAACCACACTCCTCACCTTCATTGGCTCATTAGGCTTGTTCCTATACGGAATGAAGCTGATGAGCGAGGCACTACAGAAAGTTGCAGGCAGCAAGATGCGCAGCATCCTGACTGCCATGACCAGAAACCGCTTCATGGGCATACTAACAGGAGTGCTGGTCACTGCGATAATACAATCATCATCAGCTACGACTGTTATGGTGGTGAGCTTCGTAAACGCTGGACTTATGACATTGTCACAGTCCATAGGCGTGATTATGGGAGCAAATATTGGAACCACCGTAACAGCGTGGATTATATCAGCGATAGGATTTAAAGTCGACATCGCCGCATTTGCCATACCTTTGTTTGCCATAGGTATGCCGCTGATATTCTCCAACAGGTCCAACCGCAAAAGCTACGGAGAGTTCATATTCGGATTCTCGTTCCTGTTCATGGGACTCAGCTTCCTTCAGAAGGGAGCCATAGACATGAACTTTGGAGAGGCTGTGGCGGATATGCTCGCACACATACAGGTATCAAGTTTCTTGAGCATACTGATGTTTGTGTTCGTCGGAGCTGTCGTAACCATGGTTGTGCAAGCGTCAGCAGCCACAATGGCTATCACCCTGATGCTCTTCGATATGCACATTCCTGGCTTCGGATTTGAACAGGCAGCCGCCCTCGCCATGGGACAGAACATAGGAACAACCATCACCGCATTCATGGCATCGCTCACCGCCAATACCCAAGCACGTCGAGCAGCTCTGGCGCACATGTTCTTCAACGTATTCGGTGTCATAGTTGTGCTGATAATATTCTACCCTGCATGCGATGCTGTCAGCTGGTTTGTAAACACCTTTATGGGTGAGACAAACGAGATGTTCAAACTCTCAGCATTCCACACGGCATTCAATGTCTTTAATACATTGTTGTTAATCGGATTTGTCAAGCAAATAGAAAAATTCGTATGCAGAGTATTGCCACAGAAAGAGCAAGATGAAGAATACAGATTGCGCTTCATATCCTCAGGAATACTCTCAACTGCAGAGTTGTCTATATTACAGGCACAGAAAGAAATATATGTCTATGCGCAGCGAGTGCAGAAAATGTTCGGCATGGTTAAGGACATGGACAAGGAGACAAACGAAGACAAATTTCTCAAACTATTTGAACGCATACAAAAGTACGAGAACATCTCGGACCGCATGGAGCTTGAAATAGCCAACTACCTCAACAAAGTGAGCGAAGGACGACTCTCTAACGAAAGTAAGGGCAAAATACACAGGATGCTTAGAATTGTCTCTGAGATTGAATCCATCGCCGACTCCTGCGACAACCTTTCCAGAGTGCTCGACCGCAAACGCCAAGGCAAGATTCAGTTCCTCCCTGAGATACAGTCATGTGTGGACAAGATGTACTCATTCCTTGACGAAGGACTTGCAGCAATGTTTGAAGTGCTTGACCTTATAAACGAGCCAAACATAGACACGTCTAAGTCAGAATCCATTGAAACGCAGATTAATCGCTATCGAGACGAATTGAAAAGCAAGAACGTCACAGACGTCAATGCAAAAAAATACTCTTACGCAGACAGCGTTGTTTACATGGATTTAATAACAGAATGCGAGAAGATGGACGATTACATCGTGAACGTGGTGGAAGCCGTGTCCGAATACAAACCGACATCACAAAACTGATACTTCTTCACAACATATACATATACAAAAAAAGAGGTTGGCATCATTGCCAACCTCTTTTATTTACGCAATCGCTTTGTCAAAGTCGAATCACCGTCGTCTGCATATCAAGCGCGTCGAGCAAGAACAGACGGTCGGTCAGCAGATGGTCGGTGAGTCCGACAAGATACTTTATAGCCTCGGTGGCTTGAATCGTGCCGAGAATACCCACTGCAGAGCCAAGCACCCCTATCGCCGAACAAGACTCCGCCTCGGCATTTGCCCTCGGAAAAATGTCACGATAAGTCGCAGTGCCTTCTATGTGCGTCATGACCTGTCCACGGAAACCCTCGATTCCGGCTATGCAGAACGGCTTGCCGCACTCCACACAGATGTCGTTGACCAAGTATTTGGTAGCAAAACTATCGGTGCACTCAAGCACAAAATCAGACTCCTCGACAAATGCCTTGAGGTTCGCCTGCGAGGCTCTCTCCTCCACCACCCTGACATCAATCAAAGGGTTTATGGAAAGCATCTTCTCCTTGGCCGACTGGACTTTCGGACGGTCAATATCCTCAGTCGTGTGAATGACCTGCCGCTGAAGGTTTGACACATCCACTGTGTCATTGTCAAGCACTGTGATATGCCCGACACCAGCCGAAGCCAGATACAGCAAAACCGGAGAGCCAAGACCACCCGCGCCTATCACAAGAACATGCGCATTCTTAAGCCTCGTCTGTCCCTCTGCGCCAAAGCCTTTCAGCTTCATCTGCCGGGAATATCTCTTTAATTCTTCAGCTGATAAATCCATCATTAAAATATGCCCAAAGCCTTAAGCAAATCTATAATACCTGCTACGACAATGACAAAACCGAGTATCTTGAATATCAATGACAAAGTCTTGTTCTTGAAAATGCCAGGCAGCAGACTTATAACCAAAGCACCGATAATGATAAGAATAATAGCATGAATCATAGTAATAGGATTTTAAAAGTTAACTACACAAAGTTAACCTATTCTTCGCCACAAGACATTTTGTAATACAAAAAAATTATATTTGTGAATATAAACACTCTGATTATGGCAACAGGCGTAATATTAAGTTTACCACATTTTATGCGTGGCAATGGCGAAATCATCATCTTTGGAATAATTGCTTGCGTTATAACAATCGCTGTGTTTTACGCTTGGCTGGGCAATATATGCAAAAGCATACAGCTGCTCTCACAGAAAAACGAAGGTCCGTCATGCTTGCTTATTGCAATAATCTGGATACCAATACTGACATTTTGCCTAATCGCCATAGGCGCAGCGTCTGACCAATGGGATATGGCTGAGATCGGAATCATACTAACATTCTTTTCCGCCCCGGTAACATTGCTGATTGAGACGATTGTCATAATCGTAAAGAAACAAAGACTCAAGAAACTGTTGGCGCAATGGGAAGAGGCGAAACAGCAAATAGAAAAAGCGACAGAGATTAGGACGCCAATAGATGTGAATGGCTTAGTTGAGGAGAACGAGGATTTAAAAACACGTATCGAAGAACTCGAAGGGCGAATAGAAGAACTTGAAGACAGATAAAAAAACAGCGGACGGGAATCAATCCTCGTCCGCTGTTTTCTCGTTCAGAAGTTCTTCCGATTCCGCACTTAGGCCGAACCGGCGCATCTTCTCCTCCGGCGACAACGCGTTCAGTTCCGCAGTCAGACGCTCGTCATCCTCCTTGGCCTGCTTCCACAATTCGTCGAATCTCTCGTCAGTCATTGGACCTTCAAATTCCTTTCCGTCTATGATTATCATGTCTGCTTTTTTTATTGCGCAAACTTAATCGTTTTCATCCAAAGGACATTAATAAAAACCGACATTATTGACATTAACGACGAATATCATTGCTATAAAAAATGCACAGTATCAACAAAACTCACCGCTAATAATCCACTTTAGCAGGCAAAGTCTTGATTTTTTTCTCAAAAAACATCATCTTTATGTTCCATTCCATTATAAAAACCTACTATTATGGAGAAGACTTACAAAACACCTCACATCATATATCTTGAGGCTGGCGACAAACTGCCAATGGATATAAAGGACCTCCCAATATGCCACCACGACTATGAAAAGAGCGAAGGCGGAGAAGATGTCTATCACATAACGTTCGAGGACGGCGAGAAAGGCACCATATACGGAGAGACGTTCGCGTACAACCTGTACCATTTCATAGACACAAAAGACTTCAGACATACATACAAGAAAATAAAGAAAGCTGTTTTCGCGTTATATGTATATCTGAAATACAACACGATAATTCCAGAAGACGAGTTTTAACCGCACTAATTAATTATCTGTATGGGAAATGAAGTCTTGATTGCCGCCGCGATTCTTGCAGCATTGCTTATCGTAGTAATGCTGACGATTTACTTCATAAAAAAGCAACTGCTGAAGTTTGAATGGAGATACTACTTCGCATTCAAGGACATAAGCAGCAGAGTGACGAAAAGAACCATTGACGACATCTCGGACCTCAGCCTGAAGGAATGTTTCGTAATCCTCTACAGATACAAGGAGAACGACTTCGCGCAAAGACAGAAGATACTGCTGGAAAGAGCGGAGCTGGACCCTGCGATAATGAAGAACTCGACTTTCGACGACGGACTCGAACCTGTACGATTTGCGCTTAGGAACATAAGAAGGCTGCTTTACGCCCTCTGTGTGCTTAATATCGTGATTATCATAATGTCGTTCTTAGGCACAAACTTCATATCGCAAAGTCTGACACAGGATAGCAAAGGTATCATCGTTGGATTCATAGCACTTATCGCATGCCTCATCTTCCTCTACAAGATGGTGCTTATGTCCAAGATGCGCAAGCTGCAGAAGACCTTCCCTATCGCCTTCGCCGAACTTGAGGACTACCTGAAGATAAAGAACCACAAGATCAAGGCGATGGAGAAACTTGTGATCAGACACAAGAAAGAATACAGAGTGAGAGAAGACAGCCACAAGAACATACACAAGAAATACATGAACTTGTGTGAAAATTACGACGCCGGAATGCGCAGATGGCTGAAGGAAAGAAAGGACGGATACGACTCCATAGCAGAGGTCATTAAGGAATACTACAAGAACAACCCCAAAGACCTGGCTCCTAAGATGCACGACGACGGAGTGCTGGAGACCATACAGACAGCCATCATGGAGTCGGACAAGATAATACTCTACAACGGAGGACAGAAGGTTAACGACATAATGCAGTTCATCACGGCTCTGGAAAACAGCACAATTTACACAGCCGACGATGTGAGAAACGCATGTATGCCTGCATGGAAGACTCTGCAGCACAGCCTTGAGATAAACGGCAAAGCAATCACGACTGCCGAGATTGTTGGCCAGTCGATAGAAGACACTGCAGCTGCAACCACAACCGATGATTTACTCGAGGATGTCCACTCATTCCTGTTCTTTATGGACAAGAAAATCGGTTCGGAGCACATAAGAATCATCGTTCCGGAGGAATTCAACTCCAATGGCATATCATCATTCATTAAGAAAAAGGGATTTGACAATGTGCAGGAGAGTTTCAACGACCTTGTGCTGCGCAAGCAGAACGACCCGGAACTCATCTGCATCGTGATAAGAGAGAACGCCCACAAGAACGACACTGAACAGTTCATCGCGGAGACATTCGAGAAATGCCCTCAGAACTACGTCTTAGTCACAATAAACCGACTTGTGCCTGCCGACGAGCTTATGGACGAGGTGGAGAAGAACACGCGCCAGAGGATAGAGGCCGAAAGCCAACTGATGAACCTGCTTGTGAATCTGCCAGCCTACAAGACAGTGGAAGGCACGCTCCTGAGATACGACACGCTGTACAGATTCGTGCCATCGGCCTACGATGCCAACGGATACATCCCAACGCCCGACGACAGAGACGTGCGCTCGCTCGTGGCGCATATCAAGGCATACGGATTAGGAAGCAAGTCTGTGCAATATGTAGAGGACCTGTCCGACCTAATAGACAGAACGTTCGGCGAATACAAGCACCAGCTGACGCTTTTCAGCATTCCGTCGTCAAGAAAACTGGCAAACAACACCAAGTTCGCGCAACTGTCCGCTGTGCTCGCTGCCAAATGCGGCATGGACAACAGTTTCTCGCATGTGAAATACATCAAGGACTACATACCTTCAAAACCAAACGAAGACGGTTACCCAGTTCTTTCGTTTGACAAGGAGTACTTCAAAGGAAGACTGATACTGATGTTTGACGAGTTGATAAACACAGGAAAATCATCTCTACACTATTACGATGTGCTGACAGAAATGGGCGCAAAACCGATTATGCTCGTTGCTGTCGCCAAGTCAATCCACCCTAATGAATAAGAAATGAGAAAAGCCATTCTACTTTTTTCCCTGTTCCTTTGCACCGCTACCGTAGCTGTATCAAAGAGCAAAAAGGTCGAGAGCAACAACACGTTCAAAGCTTACGCCTTCTGCACAAGAGACAACGACACGATGGAATACACACCATGGGAGGACACCAGCACCGAGGGCGTGCTAGACATGCAGAAGATGACAATAATCATCAATGACTACGACAACCCGCAAGTTTACAAGATAGACTTCTTCAACGAGGACGAGTTCGGCAATTTCATCATGCAGTGCATCAACTCAAGAGGAGTGGACTGCATCGTGAGAGCCGAGCCTGAGACTATCGACGGCGAGCGTTTCTATCACTTGTACATAGACTACAGCGATGTTACATTGGGCTACGTCATACAATTCAAGAACAAGGACACCAATGAAAAAGGCATCGAGAGCATAACGCCTACTCAGCCACAAGATACATCAGCACAACCCCAGCAACAATAATAAGTATCTGCAGAAGCGTCTTTCTCAGCGAATTGCCTTTGACTATGAGAGGCAGCAATGAGAAAAGCGACAGATAAATGAAGCAGCCGGCTGCCACAGGAAGGAGATAGACAGCGAAACCTTCTATGCTCTGCCCCACAAGCAACGCAAGCACTGCGCCCAATATCGCACTGGCTGCCGACAACAGATTGTACAGCAACGCCTTGCTCTTGCTGAATCCTGCTTTTATAAGTATGCCGTAATCGCTCAATTCCTGCGGAAGCTCATGTATGAATATAGCAATTGTGGTGGACAATCCGACCTCGTAGGAAATCATCCATGACACGGCTATGAGTATGCCGTCGGTAAAATTGTGGATGCCGTCGGCCAGCAGATTCATATACCCAAGAGACTTAAGCGACTTCTTCTTTGACAAATGATGCTTGTGGAACATGTGCACATTCTCGATAATGAAGAATATCACAAGACCGAGCACAACGAGCCATCCGATGGTGACAAAATCGCCTATCGCCTCATAACTCTCCGGCAGCAGTTCAAACAGCACATTGCCTATCATGCTGCCGACAGCGAAACTCACCAAAACAAACACCACTGAGTCCTGATAGCGCCTGTTGATTGTCAGCAGAAAAATGCCTGACAACGCCACAAGACTCACTGCTACAACTGATAATATTGTGTAAACCCAAACTTCCATTTTATTCCTTATTATATCGCCCTGCCACTGTTCTCTACCAACTGCTTTATAGAACCGAGGAAAGCGTCATCATCCAACAAATCCTCCAAAGACACATTCATGCGGTAACACCACTCGTTCTTTGGGTTGTCCGGCACGTTTATTCTCTCGGCTTTCTCCTTCACATCCTTCGACATTCTGATTGATGTCGCAGCATAGTCCTGAAAAGGTATGACGGACATCATCGCCGGCGAGTCAAGATGCTGTTTGACGATGACGAGAGCCGTGCCTCCGTCAATGCTCTTGGGCAGTTCGCCCTGCATGCCGAGGACATTTCTGTAAAATCTCTCAAGTTTCGGTTTGTCATAACCCATCATCTCCTTCCACCACAGGCGCAGCGGTGGCATATCGTGTGTGGTCGTCGTGCATACTGCGTAATACGGCACATTCGACAGGTTGTCAAACTCCGCCCACTCCTGCTTCGGCATCGACTGAATCTCGAGAGTCAGAATCTTGAGCTGCTTCATGACGTCGGGCACGCAATCCGGTATCATACCTAAATCCTCGCCGCAGACAATCATGCCGCTCGCTCTCAGAAGCGCCGGAAGCTTCATCATCGCCTGGTCGTGCCACAAAGCGTCGTTGCGGTGGTAGAAATATTCATCGTAGATTCTGTCGTACACGGCTTTCTGGCTGTCGGACAATGCGTTGTAAGCCTCGTTTCTTTCTTTGGCTATGCGTGGATGCAACTCGCGTTCGTTATTCTTGTCCTTTATGAACAACACCCACGTTCTCGCAGTGAGCATTTTTTCAGTGTTTTCCTCCGAGACTCCGAGTTTTTTGCATTGTTCATATATAGCCTTCTGTGTGAGGCTTTTGCTATTAAGTTTCAACTTGCCGCCGCCAGCAGCAATGGTGAATTTGTCCATCATGAAGTCCGCATCATTTCCGAACAAACAAGCCATCTGCTCCTTTGTGAAACGCGGTTCTGTCAGTTCCTCATACGACATCATAAGACCGCTGGTCAGAACCTCACTGTAGGCATAAGCCTTCGCCTTGTCAAACTGTCCCATTAGTCCCCACATCTCCTCTGTCCTGACCGACCAAATGCGGAAAAAGCCGAGTATGTGGTCGATGCGATAGGCGTCGAAGTATCTCTCCATCTTCTTCAGACGATTCTTCCACCAATCGTAGCCGTCTTTCGCCATTATGTCCCAGTTGTATGTAGGGAATCCCCAGTTCTGCCCTTTGTTGGAGAAGTAGTCCGGCGGCGCTCCAGCCGACATTTTCGTATTGAATTGCTCCGGCTGCATCCACACGTCAAGACTGTTCGGACTCACTCCGATTGGTATGTCGCCCTTTAGCAGAACGCCCTTGCTCCTCGCATAGTCTGACGCGTCCTTGAGCTGCTTGTCGGCATAATACTGCACAAAAGCATAAAAGCCTGCATCATCAAAGCCGTTTATCAGTTTATCTGCTGTTGCCTTGTCATACTGCGGCATCTCCTTCCACTTGCTCAGTTCCGTTGTGTGGTGCTTGTCTCGCAGACAGCAATACAGAGCATAAGGCGTTATCCAGTCCTCGTTCTCTTTCACGAAGCTGCAATAAGAGGCATTATCGGACAATCCACCCTTCACCGCATGATATGCCGCTTTCAAAGTCTCCATCTTCAACTGATGGACTTTCTCATAATCCATCTTCTTCAGACGATTGAGTTTTTTCGCCTGCTTATGGTATTCCCCCAGGAATACATCATCAAGCCCTTCTATGTCATCTATTCTTATGTACAATGGATTCAACGCCTTAACCGACAGCGGATTGTACGGATACGAGTCTGCCTTTGTGCCTGTCATCGAGGTATCGTTCACCGGCAATGTCTGAATCACACGCATACCCGTCTTGCACGCTACATCGACCAGCAGTTTCAAATCCGGGAACTCGCCCACTCCGCCGTCCTGTGCGCTTCGCAACGAGAATACCGGCAGCACGATACCCGCCACTCGCGGATACGCGTCCTTGAACAGCGGCAGGTCGTCACGATGGTCCGTCGGCTGGCTCTGCTGATAGTTGTCGCCATCCTGCCAATATCTAATCTCGCCACGCTCATCCACCATAACATACTTGTACTCAAGAGGAAAACTGACATCGTTTTTCTCTATGACGTAATCTCTGCCATTGCATGTGGTCAACACATTCACTTCGTTATACTGCCAATGCCCCAATGCGCCTTGACTGCCGACAACAGCCACACGCAAGCGGTACATTTTCATAAGCAGCTGAGCATTAGGCTCTATTGTAAGATGAAATTTCATAAGACGTCCACACTCTATAGGTTTCTGTAATAGCCGCAGGTTCTGCATACAACTCTCGCATTAAGCTTCTCGAGTGTATAGTTGCCGCAATTCGGGCACACCTGCTCCAAGTATGAGCCCTCACCGTTGGAATATTTACGCAACGCCCTTTCCACACCTATTTTCCACGTGTTTATGGACTCGTTGTTAAGCTGCAGTCCTGCTACAAGTTTTATGACCTGTTCTATCGGCATGCCGTATCTTAACACGCCGGATATGAGCTTTGCGTAATTCCAGTATTCATGGTCGAACTTCTGCGACAATCCTTCCACCGTTGTCTTGAATCCGCGCTTGTTGGTGAACTGGAAATCGTATCTCGACTTGCCGTCGGCCCCGCGTGACTTTATTATCTTGCCGGATGTGACTGACTTTGGCAGCATTATGCCGTCGTCCTCGTCGTTCAATCCTGTGAATATCTCATACGGTCTGCCGTCAAGCAATCCGACGAACGCAATCCATCTCTCACGGTTGTTCTGAAATCTGACCACATCGCAGTCCAGCACAGCCGGACGCTCTATCGTCCTCATCGAGTCGTAATCTACGACCACTGGCTTGTCCTCCTTCTCAAAAGACATATTGTTAGTCTCCGACGTCACCAGATCGAAGCCATTCTTCCATGCGCTGATATAGAGTTGCGACAACGCATCCGCACTATAGTCCACATAACCGAACTTCAGCAGAAATCCGTGGTCAACATGATTCTTAAGACGCTGCATCACTTTTATGTACTGCTGCTTGTCTATATTCTTGCTCCAGTAAGAATCGAACGGAGATGTAGATACCAGTTTGTCGGCAAGCTCGGCTGTGGCATAAGCGTTAGGCTCGCAACCGCCGCTGAGCATCCATTGCTTGAATGGCGGACGGAATGCGACTCTCGCATTCTCCTTAGTTTCCACCCCCTGGTCATCGCAAGTCGTCTTCGATGGATACATCGCATATATGTTCGACATCGGATAAACGCCCTTTGACACACCTGCAAGCACCGCAGAATCAGCCATTGGCATTATCGACAGCATCGACACATTGCGCCTGCCGTACTGGCACATGTCGCTATAAAGAGCTGAATTCGTCTTCGCCATACGGATTATGAACTGGCTCTTCACTTCCTTGTCTTTGTTGTATATAGGGAATGCGCCTCTTGTTTTTGCCAACAGCACCGACTCCGCATAAGCCGACGCAGAAAGCGCAGTGTGAACCTTATCAATAAAATCCAGCGCTTCATCCGAGCCGAACTTCAGCCCCAGCGCCGCCATCATGTCGCTTTCACCTATCACCGAGAGGGCTATTCGCCTTCCTTTCAGGCAAGCCTCCTTTATCTTGGTCCAGAGCATTTTCTCGGTACGCTTTATCTCGTCGGTCTCAGGGTCGGACTCTATCTTCACAAGTATCAGGTCTATCTTCTCCGTCTCCAGGTCTATTATGTCGTCGAGTATTCTCACCGAAAGTCTCACATGCTCACAGAAGCGGTCAAAGTCAAACCTCGCATTCTTAGTGAAAGGCTCGTCCACAAACGAGAACAGGTTCAATGCCATAGCCCTCTCACCGTCATATGCGCCAAGGGTTTCTTCGGCATCCGGCTCTGCGGCTATAAGTCCAAGACCGTCAGCCTTGTAGCATTCCGCTATTGAATAATGCTCAGCGTTGTTCTCAAACAAGATTTTAGGATTGCCGTATTTTTCTATCAAGCTCATCAGCTTCTTCCACAGCGCATTAGCGTCTATAGTCTTGCTGAATTTCACATTTTCGCCAGAGACTGGATAGCGCAACTCATACGACTTCTTCTCCACGACAGCCTTCATGAAATCGTCGTTTATCTTGACTAGCAGATTTACGCCGACATGCTCAATACACTCGTTGAGAATTTCCTGTATGGCTGTAATGTCCGGATGCGCGACAGAGACAGCGAGCATCAGATTCTTCTCGTTGGTCTTCTGCAGCACCTCGTTCATCGAGAATATGTACCTGCGCACGAAAGGCAAAAGCCCCGACGACGTCAGCGCCGAGCCCTTGACCGGGAATCCACATGGTCTTATGTGCGAAATGTCATGCGAGACGCCGATTCTTCTCTTCATCAACTGCACTTGCTCCTCATCGGTCTTGAAGATCGCTCCGTACGAGTCCGCATTTGCGTATCCGCCTATCGCGAAAGCCTTAGATATTGGCGAGATATGGTATCTGTCGCCGATTCCAGCCAGCAATGACGTGCTTGGCACAGCCGTTCTGAAGTCCTTGAATAATTCATATATCGTCTCCTCTTGCAGCGGGTCTGAATATCGGCACTCCACTCTCGCTATCTCGTGCGCCACTCTGCGCAAAGAGTCGTCAGGCGTTCTCTCGCACAAGTTTCCGTTGCTGTCCTTCAGAGCTATTTTAGACAACCAGAGGTTCACAGCCTCGGTGTTGTCCTTAAAGTGCTTCATTGCCTGCTCATAAACATCCTCGTAGCTGTATATGTCGTAATCCATCGTGGTTATGCTTTAATACACAAAGATAATAACATTTGAAAAGCACGCAAATAAAAAGGCCGCAGTTGAGAATACTGCAGCCTTGTGACTTGTTGCGGGGAATGGGATCGAACCACTGACC
Source organism: Paludibacteraceae bacterium (assembly GCA_017937025.1). Taxonomy (GTDB): domain Bacteria; phylum Bacteroidota; class Bacteroidia; order Bacteroidales; family Paludibacteraceae; genus UBA4363. The sequence goes on from JAGBEJ010000002.1 coordinate 220,925, forward strand.
TCCAGGTTATGAGCCTGGCGAGCTACCACTGCTCCACCCCGCGCTATTTTCGACTGCAAAAGTAGGCATTTTTATTTAATCTCCAAAGCACAAAGCTATTTTTTTTGAATATTACCATATAACACATATATGAAAAACGTTTTGAGAATATGCCGATATGATAAATATCTTTAATAAAATGCCACTTGATAAATATTTTTTATATAATTGCCATATATTTGTGTTATAGAACATAGTTCTACAACATGTTTTTAGACAAATAAAACAAAGAGATGGCAAAAAAGCAACAAATTGCTGTACCCCAGATCGAGGAAGTACATGAGATATGGGATTTGCTGACAGACGAACAAAAAGTATATCTTAAACAATCTGCCAAGCTGCAGCACTTCAGCAAAAACGACCTGATTCACCGCGAGGGAGAAATCCCTACGCACATGATGCTTCTGGTAAGAGGCAAAGTGAAAATATACAAAACTGGAGTCGGCGGCAGAACTCAGATAATGAGAATGCTCAAGCCTAACGCATACTTCGGTTACCGTGCCATCTTCGCCACCAATAGTTACCACGGGTATAACACCAACGCAAGAGCATTCGAAGACAGTTCTGTATATATGATACCGGCAGAAGCCGCAAGCAAGCTGCTGCACAGCAACGCCAACTTCGCCTACGACTTCATTAAGAGACTTGCCGACGAGCTTGGAGCTTCTGACGCAAGAATCGTGACACTCACACAGAAACACATCAGAGGACGATTGGCGGAAGCCCTGCTGTTCCTTAAGGACAACTACGGACTGAAGGAGGACGGAAAGACAATCGACATACTCCTTGCAAGAGACGACATCGCCAGCCTCTCCAACATGACCACATCTAATGCGATAAGAACACTCTCAACATTCGCAGAAGAAGGCATCATCGAGGTACAGGGCAGAGTCATCAAGATACTTGACGAGGAGAAGCTCAAAAAGATAGACAAACTCGGATAACACACGACGTAACCAAATAAAAAAACGCGCAATCTATTGATTGCGCGTTTTTTATGCTTTAATATTTATTTCACGACTGAACAGCAGCCTTTGTATCATCCTTTTGTGCCGCTCTTTTTCTATAGACCAAATACGCTGCGTATGCGGCTGCCAATATCACAAGGAACCACTCGCCGCCAGACAATGGCATTCTGACATACTCGCTGGAAGTACCTCCGTTCGACGAGAATAAGAACCCATACTGGTCCACAAGAACCAAGAGTCCAGACGGTACCTCAAGATCGTGCACAACTCCGTCCCCATCCCTGTATTTCGCAGTATTGGAAGCTGTCAGCGTCTGTCCTGCATACATTATCTGGTCGCCGTTAAAGAATGACTGACCATTCCAAACTATGGAATAAGGTGACACTGCGTCCTCATACAAATCATAATCGTCACCAAATACTTCAGAATAGTTATACGTCGCGCCTACAAGGCTTGACGAATAATCGGAAACAAATATCGGACTTCCACTACTGAAATCACCAGAAGACTCCTCCATTACATAATCTCCCCCAAATGACTCTGATGGCAACGACGGCGACTCAGAGGAATATCTGATGCCCTCATCACTATCAAAAACATCCAGAAAGGAAGAAACTATGCTCGTGAAGAACGAGTTTCCTGTGTTTATTTCATCAGCATGCACTGTAAACACAGGCAAGCTTATCAGTAATATTAATAGTCGTGTTTTCACTGGTGTTGTATTATCTAATCAAAACCTTTTCAACTTTGACACCCTTTTCTGTCGTAGCTCTTACCGTTACAGTAGAAGCGCCGGAATTCAATGTCAAATTGAAATGTGAAGAGTTTATATTCTCGTGTTTAGTAATAGTTCTTCCAGTCAGACCGAACACCTCAACAGTGTTAATCTTGTTGTCGCTTGAGCAGAGCACCTTGATGGTGTTTCCGTTCTCCACAAAAATCTGGATACCGGACTCATCAGCTGCCACATCGCTGGCGTTCGTCGAAACGTCCTGAGAGTTTCTGAACTCAATCTGAAGAGTACTGTTGTCAACACTGTCTGTCACAGTCAACATATAAGAACTCTCGTCTTTCAGATTTACTTCCTCGCCAGTCTTGTTGTTCACTAGTATGACATCAACATCGGAGAATGACTCAGCGCCCTTGAATTTCAAAGTAACATCTGTCGGCTCTTCTCTGTTTGTTTTAACTCCGATTGGAGCTACGAATGGATATTGTCCGAACTGATTTATGTCAACCGCCATTCCGCCTGTCAATGTATAGACATTAGGCTGCTTGTCTGCAAGTACAGGGAACAACTTGAAAGAATCCTCATTCTTATTATATCCGTTGTTCTTGCCATCTCTTTTCGCGATGCTTGCGCTACTGTTAGCTGTCTGAACGTACATAACATCTTTCTTCTTGTCTGCTCTGAGGTCATAAGCACCTTCATCGTCTCTCTTAAAGTGGTTGTTGTAGTCATAAACAATCTCATCACCACCCGAGATGACTTCCACAAGGAATGCCTGCATTGGAGGCATCAGAAGACAATCCAAATAACTACCCTCATCTGGATTGTTCCACAAATCCGCACCAGACATGAACGAATTAAAGTTTTTGCCGTTCCAGAATTTTGCGTTACCAGCCAACACTCCTGAATTATCCGCCAAGAAACTTACAACATCCAGGTGTGTCATCAGTGGATTAGGTATCAGTGTCAATCCATCATCATCTGTTGACAATGTGAACTGAGCAGGCAATGAGCCAGTTCCAGCCTCTGCCGCAAATCTGTAAGCATTCTCGGTCTTGTCAAGCTTGACAGGAATCTTTGTGAACAGTTTGCCTGTGAATGAGCTGTGAGGGTAAACTGTTGTAACCAAAGAACTATCGGTGTTCATTCTTGGGAATGTTATAACCTTAGATGTGTTTTGCAAAAGCAATCCGTTTGGATAGTTCCATACCGAGTCTGATACTCTGTAGAGAATTCCCTTGCCGTAAAGTTCGGCATCCAAAGTCTGGAATGGCTGTGTCCAGTCTTCCGAAACCGCGCCAGTTGACCTCTTTGAGTCTGGCAACACATCTTTGAAGAAACGTATCTCCATCTCTGGCATACCTCCGAAGTAGAAGTCGCCTGAATACATATCGCCGAGCGGTGCAGTCAATGTGTAATATACGTTTCTCTGCAAATCCACTTGCACGAACGCTCTCTTATATGTGAGTCGATCCAATCCCTTGACACCTGCGCCAGGACGGAATGTTATGTTCTTGCACTCTCCTGTTCTACCGTCTTCTATTTCTGGATAGTGTCCAGACTTCTCATAGAACTCCTCTGTCTCACTTTGTGCCGCATCATTAGTAGAAGTTACATCTCTTATTATGACATCGGTACAAGCCGCAGGCACATGGTGTGTCCAGTTTTTATTATTGTGCCACTCGTTAGACACGGTTCCGAGCCATTCTGTCTGGTGAGCCGCATAGTCAACATACAAGTCATTAGAGTTAGGACCTACACCACAACCATTCTGCACACCAACAATAACGTGAATGTCTGGTACATCTTCGCCAAGGTCAACATAGATAGTACTTGGATCACCAAGGACTTCTGTGTATTTGGAATTGAGATAACTTGGCGAGAAGTTCCACACATAAGTTGTCGCATCAATAGGCAATTTATACTCGTCATTATAGTCGCTCTGTGTTGCCTGTATCTTCAATCGTCCATCATCACCCACACAACCAGCCGAAACTTGGGTTACCTGAGTTGGAGGCAGTTTTGTCGCATAAATCTCGGCATTGGCTTGTCCTGAGAGCAACGCACACTGCTTATCCGTATATTCAAGATCTATTATGATTTTCAAAGCTATCTGTGCGTCTGTAAGTGAATTAGGCGCCTGAAGCTGCATCGTCTCACCATCATAAATCTGTAAAATCTCTTCTATGACATTAGGATCTGCCGCACTATAAATTGTATCCGAAACTCCATTAATTACAGTGAATGACTCTTTCTCCGTTGTGCCAGGCGCTCTAGAAATAACCCAATGGTACTTAGCACCATTTGACTCTGCCGCATTTGATATGGCATATTCTGCTATAGAACCGATACAAACGACTCTTGGACCAGATATTTCATACACTCCATTAAGAGGCTTATCTTCTTTAGTCAAGTAATGCAACGTTCTTGTGCTTCCATTTCCAGAAACGGGCACAGTACATTCTCCACTCTGAATCTCAAGAATCTCAATAGTCTGATCCTGCTTATTCATAAGTACGCTAACATCAACTTCATTACCGAAGCATCCGCTTGTTCCCTGAGGGCAATCGACAAACACTTTATATGTCTTGCGGGTTTCGTTGTTAGATGCTGTGACAATATACTGGAAATACTGTGAAGTCAATCCAGAAAGAGATGAAACCTCCTTTCTCAGTGAGTTTGGAGCTCCAGATGCAGGTGAAACCGTCGCACCTGGAGAAACTATAATCTCTGGAGTTATTGTGGACGGATTGCATGACCCCTCCGGCAATTCCAAAAATATGACATCGTTATATATTCTGACGTTTGTCGCTCCAGCAATCTTGAAATCTGTTATATCAGCCAAGCTCGACTGCAACTCTGCGTCACATGGAGTAATATCTAATTGACTTATGGTTGTAAGAACATTTTCCTCTGGACCTTCAAACTCCACATAAATATTAGTAACAGGCGTTGTCTGCTTGCAAGAAGACACAATCACACTATGCTCGTGACACACACCACCTCTTAGCAAAGGAGTTGAAAGGTAGGTGGTTCCATTGTTATCGAATATCTTTATTTTTCTATATCCATTAGCACTCCATTTTATCAATATCTGACCAACCCCATCAAGTCCTGTCGTATGAGGTATTGTTCCGCTGACATCGATACTAAGACGATTCGAAGTCAACCCTCCAGCACGAATAGCGGAGCTTCCGTTCACGACACATGAACCCTCTGATGTGTATGCGTAATACTCTTGATAATAGGTTGAACCTTCTACAGGAGCAACTCCGCCGATTGTTATCCTGTCCGGAACATCGTTAACAGAAGAATAATTCTGATAAAGAGTTCCGTCTTCCTCTTTTGTCTCGCCATCAGCTCTGTAGGAGTATGGCAGGAAGAAGTCACCCTTCTTGACAGTCAGATTCAATTCATAATTAGCATTCTCAGCATTGTCGTTAGAATTCACCTTAAGAACACCGGCATGCACACCATCAGCAAGTCCAGCCGATGCCGAATATTGAACAGTGACGAACAAAGAGTCAGGGGCATTCATATCAATAGACGTAGCTTCCTTTGTCACGTTCTCTGCACATCTTATTCTAACCGATGATGTTGTCGAATACGAAGTAAGAACGCCATCTTTCTTCAATTTGTATCCTGTTATAGAATAACCCGTACCTTCAATGCCCGAGTTTGAGACAGTTAGATCTGATGTACCGTCGTTGAGTACAACGAATGTCTTTGTCAGATTAACTGAAGCATCTTTCCACACAGAACCAACACTCTGTGAAGCGCCATTTTTATATGTGTTCGCAAATTTGTCAGTTACTCTAATTATCCTGGTAGCCTCCGGCTGAGTAGTGAAGATACAAACTTCGTATTCCAAAATATTGCCATATTGGTCGCAAATAGAAACTCCGTCAACAGTAGGTTTCACCTCTATCTTGTATTGAGTGTTATGATCCATATTCACACTTGGTGAATTATAAAACTCAACATCTGATTCTGTTCCGTCATTTTTTATTTTGAGATCACATTGATCAAAAGACTGCTCTACATAAGTTCCTGTTGACTCATTCAGTTTTGAAAACGTGACATGTTTTTTTATCTCATCTATTGTCACAGGACTGATTTCATTGTTAGTATTTATGCAATAAAGCTGCTGGTCTGTTGTCAATACGACAGGAGAATTTGGGTCTACCATGCTGTTGCCACAAATGCTCTGTCCAATACGTTCATGATAGTTCGGTTCTGAATATTTTGATGTAGAATATGGACTTATGTTGTCAAGCGCAAGCTTTCCTACACACATGTAAACAGTCATATTCCTTGTTGGAGTGACATCATAAGCTGTCGAGTCATAATACGACACTCCGTCAACAATCCATCGACAGAAACCATACTGATTGTAGGTATCGCTACCTTCAGGATATCCTGTATGACCAGACAGTCTAATATTTTCGCCATTCGCTACTTTTATCGTCTGACCGTCAGTGTATTTCACGCCATAAGCCTGAACCCAGAAATAATCAGGACTTGCAGTCACAACATTACCATCCTTGTATGTATCGAAAATCTTTACTGTGATGGTATATGCAGATGGTTTTATTCTAAAACGAGCGGACTCTTTTGGCTGACCTGTTTTTATAGGCTTCATCTGTTCTTCCACTAACGTTCTAGCTGATGAAATAGGAGTTACTCTTGCATAATAATCTGTCCCGGCAAGGTATTCAGCACCATCCACTATTGATGCGTAAACAGAGTGTGTTGTAGAAGACACGGTATCAGAAGACACCATATCATAATAAGTAATGCTACCTTCCACTCTCTTGCTATAAGTAACAACAGCAAACTGATAATTATCGCTTATAGTTGCAATCGGGAATCCCCAATCCACACGAACTCCGCTTGCTCCTGGGGTTACAGTAACAGCATCCACAGGAGGATAATCATAATCCTGCGCATTCGCACAAACTGCAGACACGAGCATCGCTGCCGATGCCAACAAATATTTAACAATGTTTGTAATCCTTGTTTTCATAATCATCGCAGTTTTAGATAATTAATTACATTCTCCAGCAGAAAGATTTACAATAGAACCATCAGACAACCTCACCTTCGCTCTCCAATCCTTTTTTTCTGTGTTATTTGTATTTATTATCTTGAAGTTACCTTTCAGCTGACTTGTATTCGTCGTTTCGTCATCCACACATATATCATCACCTGTTACCTTAAACAAAGGCGTGCCACCAAGATCCTTGTGCAGGAATTCCTTAGAACCCAAGGTCTTGCACTTTCCGTTCGTATTGACAGACGATCTAACGACAGCTCTTATCTTCTCATAATTGTTATACTCGGAAACAGACATATTCAACTCGATAACATCATCAACAGACTGAACCTGAATAGGAGTTGAATTGATAGACACCCATTTCTCGCCGTTATAACCCTCGAAATAGAATCCGAAGTCCTTAAGAGCAGCTTCTATCTCAGCTTTTGCAAAATCTTCAACATCTATCGTTGAAATCATAGTAACCATGCCTGCGCTACAAGCCGTCTGTATAGAAGAGTTTGAGAGGTCGATAGTAAGAGCGTACTGAGAGAATGGGCGGAATTCGATGTCGTCAACGGCAAAGTCGTTTCCGTTTGGATCGGTATCGAAGTTTCTCAACACAAGATAAACGTGGTCTTGATCACCAAGTGTGAAGTGAGTCTTCATTTTCTCCCAACGTGCTGGAGTCGTAACATCGCCCTCGTAGTCGAAGTATGGTGTAAGTTCTGCCGCAGCTGCAGCCTGTCCTCTCCATCCCTGTCTATTCATAAATGGGATCTCAAGCTGTGCGTTATAATACTCTGTCACAGCCTCTGTCGTAAGTTCCGTATAACAACAATCATTCCAGCGTCCATACCGACGACATCCTACACACTTTTCTACTGGTTTAGTTACCGTTTTCTCATATATATAGAAAATCTGATGAGAATATGTCGATTTCACCTCCTGCCAGCCAGAAGTTCTGTAGGCGATAGTTCCTGGAGTTTCCACCAAATAAGCATACATTTTGGTACCATCGCCATAATCTCTCAAAAGCTTAACATTGCTTTTCATCACCTGCTGGGTAGGCCATGTGCTGTAGTCCGTCTCTGTAGGTTCCCAGCCATTTATAGGATCTGTTTCTATGGTAAAATCAGACAATGCATAAGCATCAGACGCTGGTTCACAAGTATAATCTTTACAACCAGCATTATACGCAGGACATGAAGCAGAGCCATAAGCTGGGCGCATGTAAATCTTATTGTTTCCGTCCAGAAGTTTGCAAGATGTCAAACATGGCAAAGTCCATTTAGCTCCTTTTTTATCAACAAAATAATACAAATACGTAGCACCCTCTGCATTTTTGTTTCCATTTGACCAACAACCTGAAATCGCATACACAGGACGTTTCACGCCATCATCATCTATCACATAAAAACTGGTCGTCACACCACCAAGATCAGTCAAGGCGCCTCTTCTAAACATCTCAGTATTTTGATATGAATTGCGGTTTGTGTTCTTTATAGCCTCATAGAATACGCCACCATCCTCAGAACAATAGTATTTGCCATTGTTAGGGCTATAATAAACAAGATACCTGTGCATCTCAGGATTGGCGGTTGTCCCTGTCTCATATATCCACATGTTGCTGTCGGCTCTCAATGTACCAGCAGATACAGCAGGGTCGCCACCTGGCTCGTAAGGCAGAACTGCGAGAAGCTCAGCTGAGCCGCCTTCTGAACTTGCGAACTTATTTCCCGTAGTGAGTTTTCCCATGAACTGAGCTTTCTGATAATCGCTCATTTTGTTCATCGCAGCCTCTAAGCCAAGATTAGGATTCTTGGTCCATATCTCAAGCTGGAAGTTAGGTGGGTTATTATTACTATTGTGAATGAATGCCACCCATGCAGAGAATTCGAACTTCGCGTTCTTGCAAAGCTCTGTCACTGTACGCTCAAATACTGAGCCCGGACGCTGCGCACCATCGGCCACAAACATACGTCCGTCATAATCGCCTGTGTGATCTCTGAAATTGGCAAGAAGCCAACTCTTGTGAGCATTGGGGTATATAGAACGTAAAAAATCAATGCTATTTGTGATGGTACAATCGAAATAATCGAACTGCCAACAAGAAGAATTATTGTTTCCTCTCACGCTTGAACTTTGTGCAAGGTTGTCCTTACCATAATAGGTATATGACGCTTTAGCCAAAGGACTAAGACCAGCATCCTCGAAAGAGCCCCAAACACCCCATCCTTGTCCGAAAGTCTCAGTGAAGACAGGCTCTCCGTACATAACACCATCATCATCGTCAGCGAAAGCATTAAACGACGAAGCCAACAATAGTATTGAAACAAGCACAAACAACTTGTTTACAACTAATTTACAAGAATTGTCAATATTTCTCATAATCGGTTCTTTTATACACCAACACTACTCGAAACAAAATTCATTCAAAATTACGAAAGATCATTCATTCCAATCTCACACTGAAGCATGTTATAGAGCATAACACAGGGCAAAAACAGCATGTTTTACATCATATTTTCGCGCTATTCCGCCACATTCACCACAGTTCCGTCGGAAAGAACAACCTTAGCCGCCCAGCGCTGAGTGTCTGAGTAATTCGTGTTTCTCACTGTGACAACAGACTTTTTCACTGCTGCATCCGGACATATATCTGACGCCTCCATCACAATGACTGGCACATCAGGCACAGACAGGTCGGACGGATTCACTACATCGGGAACATTCAAACGGCAGCCCTCAATAGCCGAGAATATAGACGGATAAGCAACGGCACGCACCTGAGAATACTGCTTGTAGTCATCTATAGTCACCACATAGTTTATAGGATCGGCGACATCGTCTATCTTGACTGGAGTCTCATTGATGCGAGTCCATTCGCCGTCCTTGTACCCTTCGAAGAAGAAGACGTATGACGGCAGCTCCTCATGGAAAGCCGCAAGCTCGGAAGGCGTAAGCTCACCAACTCTGTCGTATGGCTTGACAGAAATGCTTGAGCTGACCTCAATCTCGCCTGTGCTGCAATAACCCTCAACTTCCTTCAGGGCCTGCGACAAGCCCATTGTGATGGAATACTTGTCCACAGGGCTGAATTCAATGTCGTCAAGCACGAAGTCGTTGCCGGAAGAGTTGTCGTTGAAGTTACGTATGATGAGGTAAGCGTTGCTCTGGTTCGTAAGTTTGAAATGCAGGTTTATTTTCTCCCAACGTCCAGCCGTGTTGCCATCGTCCTTGTATGTGAAGGTAGAGGAAAGAGAAGGCAGAATGTATGCGTCTTCCTTTTCCCATTCTGGAGATAATTTGTTATAGTTATAACTAAACCACCCCAAATGACAATATGTAAAATATAACAAACCTCCACTTAGATAAGCATACTTACCTATATGAAGAATTGCATCAATTGAAGTCAAAGCACTTGGTTCAGAGATTCTCCCACCTTCACTATATTTCGAAAAATCCGGATAATAATATGTCGTACCATTTATTTTGCACGAAGTCACGTCTTTAAACTGATACCATACTCCACCTTTTTGATAAGCGAAGTGGCGTCCATCGACATTGTCTTTGTAAATACGGCAGCCGCTTTCTGTATTCCAATAAGTATCTACTGTGAATCTCGCAGGATTGAGATATTCGAATGACGCGTCACGAACGAAAGTGGAAGTCGTTCTCTTGGCATCCTCACCAGAGATTCCGTTTTTGTCATTATATGTCGCCTTGTAATAACGTATGCCGTCGGATGTGCAGTAGTATTTACCGTCAGAACCCTTGAACACCTTGTATCTGACTTCCTGAGCGTTGCTCTTGCCAGGATTTGTCGTCTCGTATATATATATGTCATCGTTAGCCGTAAGTGTCGCATGAGAATATGCTGGAGCTCCTTTTATCACATGGTAGCCCTTGGTCAGGAGCACAGCGCCGTTGGCTGATGTGAAGCCATCCGATAAGCCTTTGCAGAAAGTCGCTTGAGTTGCAGCCGTCTTGTATGTCGTCTTGAACTCATTCTCCTCGAACTTAGGGTTCTTGCTCCACACCTCCATTTGCATTTGCGACACTTGGTCAGTTTTGCTGAAAGTGGCATGAGCATTAGCCACCCAAGCCGAGAAATTGAAGTATGTGTCACGGCAAAGACCTACGACGTTTGTCTGATAAACAACGCCTGGCTCCTGCTTTCCATCCACGAAAAGCATTCGTCCGTCCACATCGCCCGGAGTGTGGTCCTCCAGTCCTGGCACAACCCAATCGTTGAAATCGTCCTCACCATTGCTATAGGCTCTCAGCGCATTCGTGTTATTTATATATGTATATGCACCATACGCCCAAGCGCTTGTTCCGTTATAACTTATGTAACCAGTTCCGATTGACGCATACGGACTTGCAACAGATTTGACCAAGAAATCGTTCGGCGTTGCTGTTCCGAAATCAACCTTAAATATAGATGTAGCCTGAGAAAATGACGATGTAGCGACAGAGAGACACAAGGCTACCGCAGCGACGTGCTTATAATATTTTTTCATTGTGGAAATATGAATCTTTATCATTTAATAAATACCTTTTCTGACTTGACTTCATTCGCAGAAACCACTCTGACGATGACAGTGCCTATTCCTGAATTCAACTGAACAGAAGCATTGTAAACATCAGACAAGCTCTTGCTGACAATAAGGCGACCAGTCTCGTCATAGACAGCGACTTGAGACAATGGCTCTGTCTTAGTGGAAATCACCTTGATTGTATTGTCAGCCGCGAATATGTTTATAGCATTTTGACTTTCAGCATTTTCAACTTCAGAAACAGAGCCGAATCTAAATCCGACTTTCTTCTTTCTGAGTTCAATCTGCAGATCGCCATCATTGTAAAGCGTGGCTGGCAATGCGAATGACGACTCATTGCGGAGATTCACTTCTTCGCCAGTGACAGTGTTCACAAGATAAACACCAACAGAGTCAGGGAATTTATCCGCTCCTGTTATGTCGAGTTTCGCGCCTGGCTCGTTTGTGCTTTCCACTCGGTCGAAACCTATAGGCACAATCGCATTGGAACGCACAGCCTTGAGGTCGCCTCTGTGAAAGCCTTCTATATAATAAATCTCCGTAGTTTTACGACCATCGAAGAAAAGACGGTCTGGCGCAGAGTATTTTAGAAGATCTTCATTAGAAGTTCCATCAGGCCACATTGTTATAGATATTGACGAGCCTTCGCCATTAAAGGTCTTGTTGATGGTGAGTTTGTACGGATAGTTGCCATTCTCGCTTGAACGCAGCTCATTGCCGCCACCATCCGCAACGAAGTCTTCGTCAAGCTTCATTGTGATGTTGAACGCATCAACCAGCTCGTTGTTAACATCCACAACAAACGACTGGAACGGAGCGATAAGCACGTCACCGGTGCCTCCGATTGTTCCAGAAGGCGCATTCAACGAATAGAAAGTGTTGTTTACGCCGTCCCACATCTTGATGTTAGGATCCATATACGCCTTGTTTCTCTCGTAGAAGGTCTTAGGGTTCATGTGCGACATCATCGGGTTAGGAATGATGTGCAAAGTGTCGTCCTCAGAACCTTTCTGAATAGGAATTCTGAGTTCGTTCTTGTTGCTTGGATTCTGGAGCTTCTCGAAAGAGAAACGGTACGACTTGTCCTTGTCCTTGTTGAGGGCGTAAGCTTTTGAGAGAATCTTTCCGTTCAGCGGATTGAACTTATATGAATACTGCACAAGATCTCCATTGCCGTCCTCGCGTGGTAATGTTACGATAAGCTTGTTAGAGGAAATGTCGCCATTCAATGCCTTAGAGCTTGCCATCACAGCAAAACCGCTATTTTCGTCCAATGGTTCAACGAGCGAAGTGAACGACTTTGTCCAATCGCCACGATATACATAATTAGTTGAGTTAGGCGATGAGCAGTTGAACTTCTTCATGTAAATGTTCGGATAGCCGTAGTAGTAGAAGTCGGCCGAACGCATTTCCTGAAGCGGAGATGAGAGCGCATACCACTTGTCGCGCACCATAGCCACCGACACATAAGCTCTTTCGTAGGTCAGGTGCTGCAAACCTACGACACCAGCGCCAGGTCTGAAATTTATCGTATTACAAACAGCGTCGTCGGATTCGCTTATGACTGGGTAACGGTCTGCGCCAGCACCAATTGCGTTTATGAATGCGTCGGTACATGCGCCAGGAACGCCGTTAGTCCAGTTGCCGCGCTTGTTCCAGCTTCTGTCCACAGCGCCTGTCCATTCGGTTGTACGTGCCGTATAGTCAAGTGAAAGCATTCTTGGGTCCTCGCCCACGCCGCATGAATTCTCGACGAACACCATCGCCTCGATAGCAGGAGCCGATGTCGTGCCTAACGCAAGCTTGACTGTATTGTAGCTTGACGACTCGACAAGATTGTTGAGGTATTTAGGCGAGAAATTCCAGTTGTACGAAACCGGGTCTGACGCTGTTGATGAAACTGGCGACACTGCCGTGATTTCCAGACGACCGTCCTCAGTCACACATCCAGCCAGCAAAGAAGTCACATCAAGCGGAGCGCCTTCACGACTCTCCACCTGAATTGGAGTCAAGTCGGCAGAAATACACTCCTCCGATGGATTCTCGCCTGCGACTGAGACATGAGCCGTAATCGTAGCTTTGCGTCCTGCAGTCACAGGGATCATAAGCTTAAGCACAGGACCTCTGAACTTAGTCACATCATCCAATTCCTCGACTCCTGCGCCTGTAGGCATGAAACCAGTTCCCTTGCTCACTGTCCAAACGATATCCAAGTTATTAGCCTCTGGCAGACCGGAAATTGTGTACTCTGCCACCGAACCGCCACAGACAAGCTTAGGCCCTTCGATAGCTTCTGGAGTGAACGACTCAAGCACGCGAACCTCAACAGAATTCTCATTTGAGCTGCCGCCCGTACGACAAGACTCAGACTCGGCCTCGAGCAGCGTAGCCTTGGCATAAGAAGCAACATTTGTGAGCGTAAACGATGACGAAGCCGCACTCAGTCCGGAAAGCGGATGCTCAACATAGACCTTCACATTCTTGGTCTGCGAGTTGTCGGAAGCCACCAGAGTATATTCAAAATATGTGTTTGTGTATCCGCCTATCAATGTAGAGTTGAATGTCTTGGCGGCATTGGCTTTAGAAAGCGAAGTCTGAGCATAGAATCCGTCAGGGATATCAGCCGACAGCGTAATAGACGAAGGAATGGCTATGTCGTCAGGAATCGTGACGAACACAAGCGAATCGTGATAACGAACAGACTGCTTAGAGGCATCTATACCGTTTATCGTCAGATTGCTGAAAGATTGAGCACATACAAATGAAAGAGAAAAATTAAAAATTAATGCTAACGCACTAATACAAAATGCCTTACAAAAACGATTCATTTTCTTAAATTACATCAATTTTAATGCGCAAATTTAAGAAAACGACACGTACTTATGTGTTAAATTAACATAATTATATGTTATACAACATATATTCTCGTTTATTGATTATCATCAAGAAAATCAACAAGTTTGTGCCAATCATACAAAAAATTGGGTGTGAAAAAATCTTTTTCGGAAAGAGACTCAATCTCTTCTGCAGAGAAGAATCTCCCTTCTGTGACTTCCGCTCCATCAGGATAAAATGGCCCGTCATAAATCAAGCGATAGACATTGACCAATTCATGCTCGCGCGACGACTTCCAAAGATAAGTATATAAGAACTCAAGATTCTCGGCTTTGACGCCAAGTTCCTCGGAACACTCACGGCGAGCTGCATCGTCACGCGACTCGCCATAATCAATATGACCGCCGACCGACGTGTCCCACTTGCCTGGCTGTATGTCCTTGTTCATGGAACGGTGCTGCAGATAAACCTGCCCCTGCGCATTGAAAATATGGATGTGAACAACCGGGTGCAGCAGAAATGTACCAGAATGACACTCTTTTCGAGTAGCCTTGCCTATGACATCGCCATTTTCGTTTACAATGGGAAATAGTTCTGAGTCCATAAGTAATGATTTTGTATATTTGCGACAAAAATAATAAAAAAGCAAAAAATGAAACTGAAAGCCACATGTTTTGCAATTGCTGCCACAGCAATATTCGCAAGCAACACGGCAAGCCAGACTTCCGACTTCGGATACGAAAGACTTCTGCATAAAGCCAAAGAAATGACAGCCAAACGCGACGCCGCTCTCAAAGAGGCGGACAGCAACCTGGAGAAGCTCTCTGCATATCAAAAGGAAAAGAGAGAGACTCTGACTAAACTTTTGGGCATAGACATAGAAGAGGCGCAGAAAAGAGAGCCACTGGTCTATATAGAAAGCAGAGTGAAGTCCGGAAAGTTCACAATATACAAGCTGATTGTTGACGGAAGAATGAGCGTCAACTTCTACAAGCCAAACAGCAACGGAGGCGACAACACCTACCCTGCCGTCCTGCTGCTGCCAGGACACGAACAGAGAGGCAAGGGCGCAAACACATACCAAATGACTGCGCTGATGCTCGCCGGCAACGGAATAGCTGTGCTCGTGCCGGACCCGATAAGCGAAGGAGAGAGAATGCAAATGATGAATCCCGACGGAACGACCAAGAACATGAAAGCAACAAGCGAGCACTCGCAGCTGCAAGCCGGATCCGTACTGACGGGAAACAACATCGTGAAGGAAGAACTGAAGGAAAACTTAGCACTATTCAACGTATTGTATTACAATAAAATAAGCGGCGTAAAGATAGACAAGAAGAACATCGGTGTGATGGGCAACTCGGGCGGCGGAGCGCAAGCCTCGTATCTCGGCGCAGTGGACAACAGAATAAAAGCCATCTGCTGCTGCTCGTGGTTCACGAGAAGAATAAACATGATGGAGAAATACGGCCCAGACGACCCATGCCAATGGATTCCTGGCGAAATAAAGAGCGAACTCGAGATAAGCGACCTATATATAATAAACGCGCCAAGACCGACACTTATAATGAGCGGCTCGCTTGACTTCATAGACTTCGAGGGCGCAAAAGAAGGCGCGAATGAATTGAGGAAAATATACACCACCCTCAAGGCGAAAAAGAACTTCAATTTCTTCTCGGAGAAAAGCGAGCACGGCATAACAGAGACAAAAAGAGAGAAAGCCACAATGTTCTTCAGACAAGAGCTGGGCGTGAAGACAAAAGTCATAACCGAGGAGATGCTCGAGGCAATACCGATGGATGCGAGAAAGCTGCAATGCTCGCCTACCGGACAGATGCTCACATCATTCCACACATCAGAAGCGCTGCCTAACAAATACATAAGACTCACAAGAGAGAATCAAGGCGAGAAAACGGCGTTCAACAGGCAGAGCGAGAAGATGAACAGACTGATGATGAGGGGATTCCTCGGCATAGGACTGCAAGGCAGAAAGGACACAAACGCAGCGAAAGGCGTAATAACCGGCACGTCTGACTACATAATAATTGCCGACAGCGGAAAATTTTCGACCAAGGCGCTTATGCTGCTGGATTCGATAAAAGAAATCGGCGGCAAAGCAGAAATCGTGGAACTGGCTTTCAACGGAAACAGAGGCGACAGCAGAAAGAAAAGAGACAAAAAGTTCTGGAACGACAACTACAGAAGCGCGGCGCTCGCTCTGATGCTGGGCGGCTCGCTCGTGGCAGAACAGACCGAGGACCTACTCGCTATGCTTGAGGACCAGAAAGTGAACTTCAACGTGATAACAATAGGAAATATCAACGTGGCAGCAAGACACGCGCTGTACCTCTACAAAGGTCAGCCAGCGAAAGCAAAACTACTGTCGTACACCGAGATAGACGGCATTAAGGACTGGGAAAGCATAGCCAGAAGAATAAACGAAAGAGGAATGCTGGAATGCGCTGTGCCTAACGTCATAAAGCTGTACAATCTGGATGACATAGACCCGACGAAAGAAAGAAAAATGAAGTTCGTCAAGGCCGAGCCGCAGAAGCCGACAGCCGCACAGAAAACCGCGCCAAAAGCGGAGAAATTCCTCAACGACAACATCGTCACCGAAGACGACATACAGATGAGAAAAGCGGCAATACAGAGTTCCAAGAAAGCGACTGAGGACGCCCAAGCCGCAAAACAAGACGATGGCATAAAGACAAGAACCACAAAGACTTACATTCTATATTAAAGCAAAATGACACAGATAGGCGGGTTCACCAGACTCGCCTATTTTTGCAAATATCATGGAAAGAATAAAATATTTGGACTATCTAAAAGCGTTCGCCATATACCTCGTGGTTTACGGACATCTGTTGTGCGATTATGCCGATGAGCAGGCTTCTTCGCCGGTGTGCATAACGATATATTCCTTTCACATGGCTTTGTTCATGAGCCTAAGCGGATACTTCTTCCAATCGTCATTGAAAAAAAGTTTCACAGAAGTACTAAAAAGCAAAGCCGTACAACTTCTGATTCCGCTTGTCGTCTGGGATATAATGAAAACACTCGTATATGCAGCACTGAATCCTGACACTGCAACTGCAATTGTGGAGCATTACATAAGAAAAGGCGGCCCCTTGCACGGTTTCTGGTATCTAAAGACGCTATTCATTTTATACATAGCCAATTATCTAATTTACAAAGTTGTAAAAAAGGATTGGGTAGCAGCCATTGTGTCATGCACAATCTTCTTGATATTGCCAGACATGAATTTCACAAGTATCATGTGTCCTTTTTTCTGGCTTGGATACTTCATTCATTCGCAGAAAGGACTCTTCGACAACAAATTCACGATACTGTTTTCCATAGCAACTATTATTGTCATACTCGGATTCGTGTGGAAACAAGAGTACGCATATAATCAAAAAGACAACAGTCCTGACATTTATCTGCTAAGATTCGCCATCGGCTCAGCAGCCAGCATAGTGCTGTTCAAACTGTTTGAAGGCATATCGCCATATATTGAGAAAATAGACTACAAGAATATCATAACCAAAATAGGCGGATGCACGCTTGGCATCTACTGCATACACATGTTCTTCTATATGGACATATTCTGGGGCAATACACTCCATATCTGCGGCAACGAACTGTATATCGCATTATGGGGATTAGTAATCCTTATGCTCTGCTTCCTAATTGTCACATTACTCAAGAAGACACGGATTACCGCACTTTTAGTCGGCATAAAATACAACAAGGGAAACAACACTCATAAAACAAATTAGACATGAAAAGAATCGTAATCCTAATGGCAGCAATGACTGCGCTGCTGCTCACAAGCTACGGAAGAACTCCAGAAGAAAGACTCGAGATAATAAAGAAAGCGCACGAAGGAAACGCCGAGGCGCAATGGCAAGTGGGATTTATGCATGAAACCGGCGAAGGCGTGACACAGAGCAAGGAGGAGGCCGCAAAATGGTATGAGAAAGCTGCGCAACAAGACTACTCGCCTGCCTGCAACAATCTCGGACTGCTGTATGAGAATGGAAACGGTGTGAAGAAGGACCTGAAAAAAGCCGAGAAATACTACCTGAAGGCTATCAAACAGGAAAACGTGAACGCTATGTACAATCTGGGCAACCTATACATAAGCCAGAAAAAGGACAAAGAAGGTCTGGAACTGCTGGAGAAGGCGTCGTCAGAAGGCATGGCCGCTGCCGCTTGCAACATTGGATACTACTACGCCCACGCGCAGAAGGACTGCGCCAAGGGCTTGATATACTATCGATTGGCTGCCGAGCGAGGCGACATTGTGTCGCAATACAATCTGGGCATAAACTTCGAGAAAGGACTATGCGGACTGGAGCAGGACTATGCAGAAGCCGCAAAATGGTATCTAAAGTCGGCAGACAACGGCTTCGCCGATGCTCAGTTCTGCATCGGAAAGTGCTACATGCTCGGACTTGGAGTGGAGAAGAACGAAGAACTTGGTTTAGAATGGTTTGAGCGTGCAGCCGCACAGAACGAGACTTCCGCCCTTAATCAGCTCGCCTATGCCTACGCCAAAGGCAAGTTCTTCAAGCCTAACAAAGCCAAGGCGCTCTCGCTGATAAGCAAGTGCATCGAAATCGCCCCCGGAAACCCAAACTGGTACGACTCAAAGGGCGAGATTTACGCCATATTCGGCGACTACGAGAACGCCAAAGTCATGTACGAGAAAGTGCTGAAAATCAAACCTAAGTTCTACGAGGACAACGAGCCCGCCGTACTTGATGACATCATCAAAGCAAAGAAATAAATAACGCAAATCAATAAACAAAAAAAGCGGGCTGATTTCTCAGTTCGCTTTTTTCATATATCAACAAGTTTCTCTCTCAAGTACGCCTCACGACATCCACCACATGGCTGCCTGCGCCGATAAGATCGGGACGCTCGGATATGCACTTCTGATACTCAATGAAATGGGCGAAAGTCTCTTCGTTCATGCGGTTAAGACGTGTGCGCATGTAATCCGACGCTCCATCGGGCGAGAATATTGTCACACGCTCCAAGCCTGCCTTTTCATTCAAGCGGTTGATGTCATCTATACGGACATAATCGTACAGCTCATCGTCCTTCGCCTGTATGTGGAAATCCTTGTCCACCTGACCTTTCGCCAACAGTTCCCCTATTCTGTCTTCATCAAAGCAGTAAGAGAGAATGCTGTACTCGTTCATCAGATAAGCCACAAATATGACTCCTCCAGGCTTAGTCACACGCTTGGCTTCAAGCAATGCCTTCAGTTTCTCCTCATCGCTTATCAGATGATAAAGCGGTCCGAGCAGAAGCGTGACGTCGGCAATGCCGTCGGGAAGGAACGCCATGTCTCTTGCGTCGCCCTGCACCACGTCGGCCCCTGGCTCGCGCTTGAGAAACACCTCAATATTGCGGCGCACAAGCTCCACAGCCTTCACCTTATAGCCTTCAGCCATCAATGCCGACGTGTAGCGTCCTGTGCCTGCGCCTATGTCAAGCAGAAACTGCCCTGGCTGCAGGAATTGACGCAAATGGTGCATCGTGACTTCAAACTCCACGACGCCGTGCCTGCGCAACAAACGCAAGTCTTCCGGATGCTTGTTGTAATGCTTCTCGATGTTGGATAATGCCATAAACAGTATGAACATAAGAAAGGCTTGCTACAATTCGCAAGCCTTCCCTTATAAAATAATACTTATTTGTCCTTCTCTGGAACGTTGAGCGAAATGCAAAGCTCGTCAAGCTGCGACTGGTCGATGACCGAAGGAGCTGAAATCATGACATCTCGTCCTGCATTGTTCTTTGGGAATGCGATGCAGTCTCTGATTGAGTCCAGACCTGCCAGCAGCGAAACCATACGGTCGAGACCGAACGCAAGTCCTGCGTGAGGAGGCGCGCCGTACTTGAACGCTGTGAGCAGCCAGCCGAACTTGGAATTCGCCTCTTCCTCTGTCAGTCCGATAGCCTTGAAAACACGGCTCTGCAGATTGCGGTCGTGGATACGAACTGAACCGCCGCCAACCTCCACTCCGTTGAGCACGAAGTCGTAAGCATCGGCACGCACACGTCCTGGCTCCGACTCAAGGTACTGCAAATCCTCTGCCTTAGGCGATGTGAACGGATGGTGCATTGCCTTGAAACGCGAAGACTCCTCGTCCCACTCGAACATTGGGAAATCTACGACCCACAGAGGCGCGTACTTGGTGTTGTCGCGCAGGCCGAGACGGTCGCCCATCTCAAGACGGAGCTGTCCGAGCTGTATCTGTGTCTTCTGAACGTCTGAACCGGAAAGGATGAGCATCAAGTCGCCCGGCTTAGCATTGAACTTCTCTGCCCAAGCCTTCAGGTCGTCCTGATTGTAGAATTTATCGACAGAAGACTTGAATGTGCCGTCAGCGTTGTACTTCACATAAACAAGTCCTGCCGCGCCTACCTGAGGACGCTTGACAAAGTCGGTCAGCGCATCCAAATCCTTGCGTGAATACGAAGCGCATCCCTCGGCGCATATTCCGCCTACATAAGCGGCTGTGTTGAAGACGTTGAAGTCTCTGTTTTTCACTATGTCGGTAATCTCCACGAATGTCATGCCGAAGCGCATATCTGGCTTGTCTGAGCCGTAGAGGCGCATAGCGTCGTGCCATGTCATCTGCAGGAAAGGCTCGTTGAAGTCTATTGACTTGATTGTGGAGAACACATATTTGATAAGTTCCTCGAAAAGTCCTATCACGTCAGGCTGCTTGACAAACGACATCTCGCAGTCGATCTGAGTGAACTCAGGCTGACGGTCGGCACGAAGGTCCTCGTCGCGGAAGCACTTGACTATCTGGAAGTAACGGTCGAAGCCTGCCACCATGAGCAGCTGCTTGAAGAGCTGAGGCGACTGAGGCAACGCATAGAACTCGCCCGGATTCATACGGCTTGGCACAACGAAATCGCGCGCGCCTTCCGGAGTTGAGTTTATGAGGCATGGAGTCTCTGTCTCGATGAAATTGCGCTTCACAAGGAAATCCCTGACAAGGAATGTCAGCTGATTGCGAAGCTCCAGATTGCGGCGCACAGCGTTACGGCGCAAGTCCAGATAACGGTACTTCATGCGCAGGTCGTCGCCGCCGTCGGTTTCGTCCTCGATTGTGAAAGGAGGCACGTCCGAAGTGTTGAGAATATTAAGCTCAGAAGCGATAATCTCAACGTCGCCAGTAGGAATCTTCGAGTTCTTAGAAGCTCTCTCCTCCACCAGTCCGGTCACTTGAATCACATATTCACGTCCAAGTTTCTGCGCCTGGTCCGAAAGTTCTTTGTTCTTAGCCTCGTCAAAAGCGAGCTGAGTGATGCCATAACGGTCGCGGAGGTCAACGAATGTCATGCCTCCGAGTTTACGTACGCGCTGCACCCATCCAGCCAATGTGACAGTCTTGCCCTTGTCCGAGATGCGCAGTTCGCCGCAAGTGTTAGTTCTATACATTATCTTAAGAATTATTCTACAGTAACAGTTTTATCGATTTTAGCCACAAGTCCCTTGAGCACCTTGCCCGGACCGATTTCCTTGAAGTAGTCGGCGCCATCAGCCACCATGTTCTGCACAGTCTGTGTCCAGCGCACTGGCGATGTGAGCTGCGCTATGAGGTTAGCCTTAATCTTCTCAGGGTCAGTCGATGGCTTTGCATCCACGTTCTGATATATCGGACAAGAAGGAACAGCGAACTCGGTAGCCGCGATGGCTGTCTCCAACTGCTGACGAGCTGGCTCCATAAGCGGAGAGTGGAAAGCGCCGCCAACAACGAGCTTCAAAGCGCGCTTGGCGTTCTTCTCCTCCTTGAGTATCACGCAAGCCTTGTCTATGGCGTTCTCAGCGCCTGAGATAACGAGCTGTCCTGGGCAGTTGTAATTGGCTGGGACCACCACTCCGTCGGTGATAGAAGCGCAAACATCCTCGACAACATCGTCTGGCAGCGCTATGACAGCAGCCATTGTTCCTGGATTTATCTCGCAAGCACGCTGCATGGCAAGCGCACGCTGCGAAACCAGCGAAACGCCAGCCTCGAAAGAGATAGCGCCGGAAACCACGAGTGCAGAGAACTCACCGAGAGAGTGTCCTGCCACCATGTCTGGCTTCAAATCAGGAGTTGTGAGCGCTGTAATCACAGAGTGAAGGAAAACGGCAGGCTGAGTCACCTTAGTCTGACGCAAGTCTTCGTCCGTTCCATTGAACATAACGTCTGTTATTCTGAAACCAAGAATTTCATTAGCCTTCTCGAAAAGCTCTTTGGCTTTCGGATTGGTGTCATAAAGTTCCTTGCCCATACCTGGAAACTGAGATCCTTGTCCAGGGAAAACATATGCTTTCATATCTTGTTTTGAGTTAGAATTATTACATTAAAAACAATTAGGTTGCAAAGATAAGTCAAAAAGTCTATTTTTGCAGACTAAAAACATAGCCATTAAGCAAAATAATGAAAAAAGGAACTGCAAAAATTAGCCCTATAGGTAAAAAGGTTTTGAAAGTTTTTTGGATATCACTTATTTCTGTGATACTGCTGATAATGATAACTTTCACGCTGATCGCCAACGGACTCATAGGCTACATGCCGCCAGTCTCTGAGTTGAAAAACCCGAAGAACAAATTCGCGACCGAGATATATTCATCCGACATGCAGCTGCTCGGACGATTCTACCAGCAGAAGCAGAACAGAGTGAGCGTCAACTACAACGAAATCTCGCCTAACATGATAAACGCCCTCATCGCCACCGAGGACTCAAGATTCGAGAGCCACTCCGGTATCGACGGTTGGGCATTCTTCAGAGCGCTGATACTGAGAGGAATACTGCAGCAGAAGAGCGCAGGAGGAGGCTCCACACTGACACAGCAGCTCGCCAAGCAGATATGGTCGCCACAGGCTGAATCGTTCTGGCAGAGACTCTTGCAGAAGCCTATCGAATGGACAATAGCCGTGCAACTCGAGAAATACTACACAAAGGAGGAAATCATAACCATGTACCTAAATCAGTTCGACTTCCTCTACAACGCCGTCGGCATCAAGAGCGCAGCGTTCGTGTACTTCTCCACCACTCCGGACAAACTGACCATAGAGCAGGCCGCCACACTCGTGGGCATGTGCAAGAACCCATCTTATTACAATCCTATAAGACAGCCAGAAAGAACAAAAGGCAGAAGAAACGTCGTATTCGAACAGATGGTAAAGGCAGGATACCTGACCGAGGCTCAAAAAGACAGCCTCTCGCAACTGCCGCTCGAGACCAAGTTCCAGACCATCGACCACAAAGGCGGACTGGCGCCATACTTCAGAGAATACCTGAGAATAATGCTGACTGCTAAAGAGCCAAAGAAGAGCGACTACAAGAGCTGGCAGATGCAGGAATACCACGACGACTCCGTAGCATGGGCGACCAACCCGGTTTACGGATTCTGCGAGAAAGTGAGAAAGCCAGACGGAAGCAAGTACAACATTTATACTGACGGACTGAAAATCTACACTACAATAGACTCCAGAATGCAGAGATACGCCGAGGAGGCGGTTTCCGAGCACATGCAGTATCTGCAAGGCAGATTCTTCAAGGAGAAGAAAGGCAAGAAGAAAGCGCCATTCTCCAACATGCTGTCCGACAAGCAGGTACAGGAATCCATGGAGAAATCCATGAGAAACAGCGAGAGATACAGACTGATGAAAGAAGCCGGATACAGCGAGAACGAAATCAGACAAGCCTTCAACACGAAAACCGAAATGACTGTGTTCAGCTACAACGGCGACATAGACACGACCATGACACCTATGGACTCCATCAGATGGCAGAAATTCTTCCTAAGATGCGCTATACTGTCGATGGACCCACACAACGGACACGTGAAGGCATACGTGGGCGGACCGAATTTCGCGAACTTCCAGTACGACATGGTGTCGAAGGGAAGAAGACAGGTCGGATCCACGATAAAGCCATATCTGTATACACTCGCCATGGAGGAAGGCATGACGCCTTGCGACGAGGTGGAGAACCGTCCTTACACACTGATTACCGACGCAGGAACAGAATGGTCGCCACGAAACGGCTCTAAGGCACGCCTTGGCGAGATGGTGACACTCAAATGGGGATTGGCGAACTCTAACAACTGGATTTCGGCATACCTGATGTCACTCTTCACTCCGCAAGCACTGATAAAGCTGATGAGGTCATTCGGCGTCGAAGGTCAATTGGATCCGGTTGTGTCACTCTGTCTCGGTCCGTGCGAGATAAAAGTGCTGGAGATGGTGGACGCATACACGACATTCGCCAACAAGGGAATCCGCGTAGAACCAATGTATGTAACAAGAATAGAGGACAACAATGGCAACGTCATAGCCTCATACACACCAAGCATGAAGGAGATAATAAGCGAGAGCACCGCATACAAGATGCTCTACATGCTGAAAGCCGTTGTTGACCAAGGTACAGGTAGGCGTATCAGATTCAAGTACGGCATAACCGCTGAAATGGGCGGCAAGACAGGTACGACACAGAGAAACGCCGACGGATGGTTCATGGGAATAACTCCAAACCTCGTGAACGGTGTATGGGTCGGCGGCGAGGACCGAGGCATACACTTCGACAACATGGGCGACGGACAAGGCGCAAGCATGGCACTGCCAATCTGGGCGTTGTACATGAAAAAGGTATATGCCGACAAGAAGCTCGGATACAGCCAGGACGACAAGTTCGCTATACCAGCAAACTTCAGAGAAGTGAACGGCTGCCCTGTCGAGATAGACTCCGAATCATCAGAGTATGAGTCTGTTGACGACTAAGCGCGCACTCACAACCGTCATTGTTTGCATTGTCACAGCAAGTCTTTTCGGGCAGATAAACACAAAGCGCCTGCTGGACAACGGCAGAAACGCATTGCACTTCGAGGACTATGTGCTATCGATGCAGTACTTCAACAAAGTGCTGAGCGTAAAGCCAAACTCCACAGAGGCGTATTTCCTGAGAGGCATCGCGAAACTTGAGCTTGAGGACTACTCCGGCGCGAAAGACGATTTCAGCAAAGCATTAGAATGCAACCCTTTCATGCCGGCGCTATATTACGCGAAAGGGTTTGCCATGAAAAGGCTCGGCGAATACGAAGACGCCGAGAAAGCCTTCACCAAAGCGCTTGAATTCACCCCGGAGAACACGGAATACCTGATGAACAGAATCGAGGTGTACGAACGGCAGAAAAAGTACGACAAGGCTCTCGACGACATAAACTTCCTGCTCTCCAAGAAATCCACACAAAGGCACAAGGCGTATGAGATGCTGTTTCTCGAAAAGACGCAAGTTCTGGTGGAGAAAGGCGACACCATAGGAGCCGATGCCGTAGCAACACAGGCCATAAGAGAAAATCCAAAGTACGCAGAATTCTACTCTGCCAAAGGCCTCGTGTCGCTACTGCTGAAGAAGGACACGACAGCAAGGAGAATGTACGAGGCTGCCGCCGAACTCGGCTCTAAAAACATTTCAACATACATAAACCTCGGATTGCTGAACTACCGCGCGAAGAAATACGAGAACGCGCTGAGCAACTACAGCAAAGCCATAGAAATAGACCCGAACGACAGACAGGCGAGATTCAACCGCGCGATACTGAGATGCGAAGTCGGCGACTGGAACAACGCCATGAGCGACCTCGACATAATCGTAAACAACCACCCCGACATAGACGAAGCCGTTTACCAAAGAGCTGTCGTGGCGCTGGAAATCGGAGAATACAACAAAGCAAAGCAGGATTTCGAAAGCCTGTTGCGCAAATACCATGACTTCCTGCCGGCATTCTACGGACACGCGCAGGCATGCGAGGCCATCGGACAGAAAAGACAAGCCAGCATAGACCGTTACAGAGCCGCGAAACTGGAATACGACGCCATGAACGGAAAACTGAAACGCAGAAAAATCGTCGCCGCAGCCAACATAGCCACGACTAAATCGGTGATAGCCGAAGCCACAAAGAAGTTCGAGACTGGAAATTCCGATTACTACAACGACAAGACAAGAGGCAAAGTGCAGGATGAAAAAGCCTCTGCCACAATGAGAAAGGACTTTGTGCTGAGTCCTTACGCATCGAACGAGCTCGTCAGGAAAGACAGCCGCAGATTCCTGCCTATCGTGGAGAAATTCAACCAGAGAAGCGGCATGAAGCTGACCATGACAAACAACGACATTGCCCTGTCCGAGCAACTAAGCAGCATCCACTTCGCCGACATTGAACGCATTGACAAGGAATTAAGCAAGAGCATAAGCGATGACACGAAAGCCGTGCTGCTAACTGCCAAAGCGATAAACTACATCATACTGCAAAACCCGGACTCTGCAATCGCCGAGCTTGACAACGCGGCAAAGAACACCGCCGAGAATGACGAGCTATGGAAACTCATACGATTCGAATACGGCGCCGCTATAAACAAACGCATGGAGATACGCCTAAGCAAAGGCGAAAGCAGCGACAGCAAAGAGATAGAGCAAATAAGAGAATACTGGACGGAGTGCGAAAACGACGCTGAGCTTGGGCTGTACGCGACATTCAACCTCGGAAACCTGTGCTACAACACCGGAAACTACAAAGAGGCCGTGCTCCACTACGACAGAATCACGCTGAAAGACAAGAACTTCGCCGATGCCCATTTCAACAAGGCTCTGGCGAAAATGAAAGACGGCGACTTCGACTTGGAATCCATTAAAAACGACTTGTCGGCAGCAGGAGAACTCGGCATCTACCAAGCCTACTCCATATTGAAAAGACTGCTGGACGCAGAGAGCAAAAGCCGTAAGAACTAAGCCACCTCGTTGAGCAGGAAAAGCAGGAAACCGTCGGAATAAGAAGCCAGGCGGAAACGGCTCAGCATGCCGCCAGACCTTAGTGCCGCGACATCGTCGGCAGTGAAATGCGCGC
Organism: Paludibacteraceae bacterium; assembly: GCA_017937025.1. Taxonomy (GTDB): domain Bacteria; phylum Bacteroidota; class Bacteroidia; order Bacteroidales; family Paludibacteraceae; genus UBA4363. Next base: position 248,022 of record JAGBEJ010000002.1, read on the forward strand.
CAGGACTCACTTTCGCCTCGAAACGCAACTGCATCAGCCGCGAGTAAATCTCCCATGGATTATCCCAGTAGAAACTGAATTTTCTGCCAGCAATGTTCTTCCACTCCTTAGCGCGCAGAAAACGCTTCGCGATTGCCGTTTCCTGCTTTTTGAGCCAGCCCAGAGCATGCGTCAGCTCATGCACACGCAAATGCTCATTGCCGGCAGAAATGCCAACACGGTACTTCACATAGTTGACCAACGGATAATAAGCCCCGAGAGTGCCACGTCCGCCGTACAGCGACATAAGAAAACGCTGCGCTCTGCTCGCAATGCGGAATGGCGACTGCATAACATAAGAAAACTCAGTCGCACGACCGAGATGGCGCAACTGAGTTTTTATAGTCTTCTGCTTCAACAATCCCTCGCGGGATGAGAGCCACCACCCTATCCAAGCTTTTGCGTCTATTGGCGGGGTGAACATGATATGACGGTTTTATGGTTTACTTGAGAAAACCCTGCTTCTTGAGCATCTCGATGAAAGTCTCAGAGAAAGCCTCCGCATCCTTCTTTGTATAGCGGACATCGGTAAACACCTGTGCAAGAGTCTCTTTGTTATTCTCTTTGACAAACTGCTTAGACGACTCCAAAGCCTCCTTGGCTGCGTAAATACGCTCTATCTCAGCGTCATCATAATCCTCGTAAACCTCGTGGTGGCACACGCCGTTTATAGGCAAGCGATCCTCCTGGCGCTCAGGCGTTTCAGCAGGATATCCGACAGTGATAGTCGTCACAGGGACAACCATTTTAGGCAGTTTGAGCACATCGACAATCTGCGATGCGTTGTAAGTTGTTGTGCCGAGATAGCAGATGCCGAGTCCCTCGCTTTCTGCTGCCACAGCGAAGTTCTGAGCAGCCAGCAGCGTGTCTATCACAGCCGATGAAAGCGACAGCACATTGTCGTAGCCAGGCACGGCGTTGCGCAGCGCGCACCATTTGTTGAATCGGTTGAAGTCGGCGCAGAAAGTCAGCACCACAGGCGCCTGTGTAACCATCGGCTGGTTGAAGTGCGCAGGAGCAAGCTGCTTCTTTATGTCATTGTCACGAGTGACCACGATGCTGTAGGTCTGCATATTGCCTGTGTTTGAGGCTCGGCAGGCTGCTGTGAGACAGCGGTTGAGGATTTGGTCACTAAGATCTTGGTCTGTGTATTTTCTTATTGTTTTGTGTTTGATAAGTAAGTTAAGCATCGCTTTTTTAGAGTTTTATTGTTTTCACAAAACTACCTATTTTTTTTCGAGTATTATCACTTCTTATTCATATTTTTGTATGATATACAAAATTCAGGCAATGAAGGCTTCCAGAAAAAAGATAGCAATCGTCGCAGGCGCTGTCATAGCGGTATTGCTGGCGCTGACGATAACCACTCCATACTTATTCAAAGACAAGATAATAAACGCGATACTGAGCGAGGCTGGCAAGAACATAAACGCGCACGTCAAGTTCAGCGACGTGTCGTTCAGCCTTATCAGGAACTTCCCTAACCTGAGAGTCTCGCTAGACGATGTCGTAATAACCGGCAAGGGCGACTTCAAAGGCGACACCCTGGCTAATATCAAACACCTGAACGGCGTCATCGCGCTGACATCGTTGTGGAGCGATGACGGCTACAGAATCAGGAAAATCATTGTCAACGAGCCTGTCGTACACCTGATTGTGAACAAGGACGGCAAAAGGAACTGGGACATAATAAAGCAGGACGACAAGAAGAAAAGCAGCGACAAAAAGCCTTTCAAACTGTCGCTCAAGGAGCTGAAGATAAAGGACGGAAGCGTGACCTACGACGACTACCGCGACGGCGTGTCGCTGTCTGTGGGAAAGATAAACCACAAGACTTCCGGCGACTTCTCCGACGAAATGAACAACTTCGAAACGGAGAATGAATTCGAGGACGCATATCTGAAAGTCGGCAAAATCGTATGGCTGAATAACTACAAAATAGAACTCGACGCTAAATTCAAAGCCGACACGCAGAACAACCGCTACGAGATAAGCGACAACACGCTGAACATAAACGAGCTGAAACTCTCTCTGAACGGATGGTTCAAAATCGTGGACAAGAGCCTGTACGACATGGACTTGAGCGCCAGCGCCGAGGAATGCCAGTTCAAGGACATACTGTCGCTGATACCGGCTATACACACGAAGAAGTTCGAGGACATCGAGACCAAAGGACTTGTGAGGATAAACGGATACGCAAAAGGCGAGATGGACACAAGGAAAGCGAAGACACTGTGGCCTTCGTTCGGATTCGACATCGACGTGAAAAACAGTTCGTTCAAGTATCCGGAGCTGCCTAAATCGGTGGACAACATAAACCTGAAATGCAAGATAAGCAACAATGGAGGAAGCATAGACAACACGATTGTGGACATCTCGAAATTCTCCTTGGTTATGGCTGACGCGCCTTTCGGAGGCAGACTGAAAATAACACACCCGGCGTCAGACCCGAACATAAATCTGTACGCAAAAGGCAGAATAAACCTGTCGCGCATCAAGGAATTCTATCCGCTGGACAAGGACCAGAAACTAGAGGGCACGGCGGACATAGACCTGACGATAGACGGAAGTATGTCGTACTACAAGAAAAAGATGTACGACCGCTTCAAGTTCAGCGGCAGCATGACAATGTCCAACATGAAGTTCAACACGCCGTCGCTGTCGCATCCGCTGCAGATAATAAGCGCGAAGATGAATTTCACGTCGAGATACATAGACGTGCCTGTGATGAAAATACGCGTCGGAGGCTCCGACCTGCAAGCCAACGGACATCTGGACAACGTAATCTCATACGTATTCCAGAACGACACGCTGAAAGGCAGCCTCAACACGACATCATCATACCTCAACATCTCCGACCTGCTGACAACAGCCGACGGCGCACAAAGCCACGAAAGCAGCAAAGCTAAAGGCAAGAAGACAAGCAACGTGATAGTGCTGCCGCAGGACATGAACCTGACAATGGCATCGACATTCAACCACATAACCTTCGACAAAATAGACATAACAAACGCCAGAGGACAATTCACGATGAGCAACGGCAGACTGAGAATGAAAGGCATATCGCTGAACTCGATGGGAGGCACAATGACACTCAATGGCGAGTACGCATCGGACGCAGCCACACCAAGACTCAAAGGCGACGTGAACATCGACAACGTGCTGTACTCCGAAGTGTTCAGGCAAATAACATCAGCGCGGAAACTCGTGCCTATATTCGGCAAGACCAAAGGACGATTCCACGGCAACGCCATGTTCGACACGCCGCTCGAAAGCGACATGAAGCCCAACCTCACACAGCTCAGAGCCAAAGGCACAATCTCGTCGAACGACATAACCATAAGCGGTGTGGAAGCGCTGCACCGACTGAGCAAGGCGCTCAAGAGAGACGAGTTCTACGACCCGGAAATATCGCACGTAAGCATACCGTTTGAGGTTAAGGACGGCAAAGTGCTGACATCAAACTTCAGTTTCTACATAGCAGACACGAAATTCAATGTAGAGAACGGATACACAAGCATAAACGAGAATATCGACTACACAATGCACGTGGACATCCCGACATCCGAGTCCACGATACTGAAGATAAACAAAGCCGGAGTCAGAATCACGGGAACCATAAGCGACCCAAAAGTGAAAGTTCAGACCAAAGAGATGATAAAGGAAGCCGGCAGAACGATAAAAAACAACATAAGCACAACCGTGAAGACCGCTGCCAACGACATAAAGGAGGAATGGAAGGAGGAAAGAGCCGGAATGAAGGAAGACTGGAAGGAGTCGAAGGAGAACCTGAAGGAAGGCATGAAAGAGGCAGGAAGCGAGATTAAGAACGCATTCAGGTCGTTGTTCAAGAAGAACCAAGATTAGCGCGGCAAGCATATCAAGGTTATTTCTTATCTTTGTAAGAATTTTGAGTAAAAAAACATACATATCGTTATTAATCAGCCTCCTATCTGCATTTGCATACGGAAGCCCCAAGAAAGCACAGTCTGACGAAAAGGCCGTTGCCGCTCCCGTCGTGACCGAAACCGTCAGCACTCCGCAGACCGACAAGACCGTAAGCAAGGCTGACTCGCTGTACAAAGCCGGCAACTACAAGGAAGCCATAAAGCTGTACAAGGAGAAACTGTACGACGACCCGCACAACCCGAGAACGAACTACATGGTGGGCGCATGCTTGTTCTACGCCAACGAGATAAACGAGGCGGACTACTATCTGTCCGACGCGCAGGAACTGCCGGGAGCCGTGTTCATGAAAGGCGACATCTACGCCAAGCAGTATGAGTTCGGACAAGCGGCAGCCTACTACGAGAGAGCCTCGAGGATGGTGTCGCAGAAGTCGTTCCTCTACGATGCGTGCGCGAGAAGGCTTCAAGGCATCGAGAACGCAAGGAAGCTGCTTAAGTCGGTGGAGAGAGTCGTAATACTCGACAGCGTGACCGTCGACAAGAAGTATTTCTTCAGTCTGTACGCCCTGAGCGACAATGCCGGCATCCTATACGAGCATAAAAGCAACAGCACCGACTACTCCGCCCCATTCACTGGATACATGACGCAGAGAGAGGACCGCAAGATTTACTCCGAAAGCACCGACGGCCAGTGCGACATCTACGTCCAGGACAAGTTGATAGACGGATGGTCTAAAGGCAGAAAACTGCCTGACGAGATAAACACACCAGGCGACGAGAACTTCCCATTCCTTCAGGAAGACGGCATCACGCTCTACTTCGGTTCCACAAGACATGGCTCAATAGGCGGTTACGACATATTCGTCTCGAGATACAGCTCCGACAACAGCGGCTACATGTCTCCACTGCAAATTTCAATGCCGTTCAACTCGCCATGGAACGACTATCTGATGGCGATAGACGAGAACAAAGGCATAGGATTCTGGGCCACAGACCGGTTCATAAGCGGCGACAGCGTGAAGATATACACATTCAAAGCCGAGAGCCAGAGCATATTCCTGCCTGCGAACACAAGCGATGCGGAAAGACTGCAATACGCGAAACTGAGGAAATTCTTCATTCCGCAGCATGACACTGTGCCAGTCATAGCAGAGCCAGACAGCGTAATCCGCAGAAACGACACAGACACCACAACGACCGCCAACGACAGCGTAAAAACTGAAAAAACTGACACTGTCTCCGCACCACAAGCAGAGGAAATCAAGCCACAGGAAGTCAGCATACAAACAACTGGATTCGAATTCAAGATAACCGACGAGATTACATACACGAAACTGGACGACTTCCTGAGCGGCGAGGCAAAAGCCTACTACCAGCAAGGCGCAAGACTGCAGGCTGAGAGAAACGCCAACATCGAGATGCTGGACAAACTCAGAGCGCAGTACGCAAGCACCAATAACGCCACAGAAAAGAAAAAAATAAGCACGGAAATACTGAAGATAGAAAGAAGACTCGGCACAAGCACGAAAATAGCCTACGAGAACTACTTCAAGCTATCGAGAAACAACGAGATAAAAGCAATTAACAACAAGAGAAAACAAGAATTGCTGAAGAAGCAGCAACAATAAACAGCGAGACAGATGATGCTATATCCACTGAAATTCAAGCCCATACTGAAAAATAGAATCTGGGGAGGAGACAAGCTCGGCACACTGATGAACAAGTCCGTGAAAGACGGCGAGAGCATCGGCGAAAGCTGGGAACTGAGCGGACTTGAAGGAAACGAATCCGTTGTCGAGAACGGCTATCTTGCCGGCAACAATATAAACGAACTGATTGAGGTTTACCTTGATGAACTCGTAGGACAGAAGGTCTATGACACATTCGGACAGACATTCCCGCTGCTGTTCAAGTTCATCGACGCCGACGACAAGCTGAGCGTGCAGGTGCATCCCGACGACGACATGGCGCAGGAGCTCTACGGCACCAACGGCAAGACCGAGATGTGGTATGTGATAGACGCGGAAGAAGGCGCAGAACTCTACATCGGATTCAATGGCGAGGTGGACGCAAAACAATGCGAGGAGCACATCAAAAACGGCACTCTGGCAGACATACTCACAGTCCACAAAGTGAAGAAAGGTGACGCATTCTTCATTCCCGCTGGCACAGTCCACGCTATAGGCAAAGGCATTATACTCGCCGAGATACAGCAAAGCTCCGACATAACATACCGCCTGTTCGACTACGACAGAAAGGACAAGGACGGCAACAAGCGAGAACTGCATCTGGAGAACGCGCTGAACGCACTGCACTACGAATACAAGGGCGAAGCCATAAAACTACAGCCAAAGGAAAACAACTCAACAGAAATCGTAAAGAGCGACGCCTTCAAGACAAACGTTCTGAAGCTCACCAAGCCGACAGAATATGAACTCGGTATGAGAGAGAGTTTCACGGTGTTCATGTGCGTCGAGGGAAGCGCCACTATCGAATCGGAGGCATCAGCCGACCTGCAGGACGAGCACGACACCAAGGTTGAGATAAGCAAGGGAGAGACCGTGCTTATTCCGTCATCATTATACAACTTCAGCCTGACACCAGGCAAGGAAGGCGCCACACTGCTTGAAATCTGGATAGAGTAAAAGATGGGGATAAGGGCGACATACAACAAATTGGCACATAACACCCTGATGCAGAACATCGCGTCACTAGGTCTTGTGCAATTAGCCAATTACGCCATACCTTTACTCATCATGCCATTTATAACGAGAGCCTTAGGTCCAGAGGCTTTCGGCAAAGCATCGTACGCGCAAAACATAATAGCATACCTGACCATAATTGTCAATTACGGATTTGAATACACCGCAACACAAGACGTTGCGCTGAATCGTGAAGACAAAGACAAGACAAGGCATATTTTCTGGTCGGTCATGAAGTTCAAGACCGTACTGCTAAGCATATCATTGATAGCACTTGCGCTACTCTATTTCTTCTTCGACAAAGTAAACGAAGACCCTTCTCTCTATATATACGCATGGCTCATTAATGTAGGATTCGTAATGTTTCCTACATGGTTTTTCCAAGGCATGGAAAACATGAAGAAGATGGCTGTGTTCAACTTCATAACCAAACTGTGCGGCGCAATACTGACTATTGCTGTAGTATCCTCTCCGCAAGACTACCGCTTGTACATATTGGTTTTGTCATTGTCCTATATCGCAGTTGGCGTAGTGTCATTCGCATACGTGCTGAGAAAATATGATTTAACGCCATATCAAACAAACAAAGAGACATACATAAGCGGGATAAAGAAAGGCTTCCCGGTTTTCATAAACAATATATTTGTAAGCTTTTACAACGTTGTTGGCATAACAATCGTTGGTATTTATATGAGCAACAGCGAAGTTGGCATCTACTCTGGAGGCCAAAAAATTGTACAAGCAATTGTTGTTTTGACGGTACTTCCCATATCCATATCACTGTTTCCCAGAATAAGCAGACTATTCGCAAGCGACAAAGACAAAGCAATAAAATACCTCAAGAAAACAACAATAATATCTATCGCATTGGGCATTATTGTCTGCTTTACAATAATACTGTTAGCGCCATTTGTAACTTCAATATTGTTAGGTGCGGAATTTCGCGAAGCAAGCACATTGATAAAAGTCATGTCGCCACTGCCAATGCTTGTCCTTATTGCCACAATACTAACAGTACAAGGCCTATATGGCATGCAGAAGCAGAAACTCGTTCCTTTTGTAGGACTAGCGTGCGGCAGCATCAGTCTGATTTCAAGTCTGCTGCTAATTCCTCGTTTTGGCGCATATGGAGCAATATACGCATGGATAGCAGCAGAGATTGCAGAAATAGCTATAGACCTAATTATAATAATTAGATCCTCAAGAAAAGCAGTATGTACTACTTAATCATTTTCTTCATATTGCTTGCCTTTGCATCGCTGGAGTGCCTTAATATAAATCGCACTTCACAGACAATACTGCTCATAATCGGAGCTTCTATAACATGTCTCACCGCAGGACTAAGATATGAAACAGGAGGCGACTGGGACATTTACAGCACTATATTCAACGAGATTCACACATCACCAATCTCATTTGGAAGAGTCGCTGACCTGGAGATTGGCTATCTCACAATAAATATCATAGTGAAATGCCTGGGAGGAAGTCTCCAAACTGTATATTTCATAATAAGCATAGTAAACACGATTTTACTGATGATTTGTCTGGAAGTCTATATTCCGCGAAGAAAACTTCTTGGCTTACTAATATATTATTCAATATTCTTCTTTGCGTTAGACATGATATATACAAGACAATCAACATCACTGCTAATATGTCTATACGCCGTTCAATACATTAAAAGAAGAAAACTTGCAAAATACATTGCGCTAATAGCCGTCGCCTATCTATTCCACAGAATGGCGCTCCTTATGCTCCCTGTTTATTTCATTGCAGACAAACACATTTCAAACAAGATTGCAATGATTGTAACAGCCATAGGAATGGTCATTATGGGCACAAACACAGACTGGTTCATCCCTTTATACTTGAAAGTTTCATCAATGCTTGGAGATGTGTACTACGAAAAGGCTCTCTATTACATATCCAACGAGCAATTCGCTGTTGCCAGAACCATAAGCATAGGATTCTTTCTTAATGCCTTTTTGCTGGTCATATTCATTTGGAGAAGAAAAGACATAGAAAAGAATAAATACGGAAACACCTTTTTCAATCTATACATTGCAAGTCTTGTCATATACTACTATTTCTATGAACTCATAGAAGTATCCATGCGAATACGCTTCTATTTCTTCATTGCCATAATATTCTTATTCCCGATGATTGTGGAGAATGCAAAATCCATAATAAACAGGATTATGCTTATGATACTACTTTATGCTTATTCACTGGCATACAACAGACACATAATGTTCGAACAGCCAGCGGGCGCAGCATACAATCCTTATCAGAATTACCTGATATACAAGATAACCGGAAAAAAGAGCACTGGAACAGAAAGGCTAAACAAGTCCATATCAATAACAAAAGAAGAACGCGCCGAAAATAATAAAGAGCAAGATGAGTAGAACATTATTCATAAATCACACAAACGATGTGTTCGGAGCTGAGACTGTGCTTCTAAGTATCTTCAAGAGCATTAATACCGACAGGATGGAATACGTTCATGTCTTAGAACCAAGATACAAAAAAACAAACTCGGATTTTCGCAGAGCAGCAATGGAATGCGGTGTAAAAAACATTATTTCGCTCCCATACAAAAATCTTGGAGGCGGCATTATCCGAAATTTCTTCGTTTTGATTTACAATATATATGCAGCTACAAGAACCGCACTATATGTAAAAAAGCACAACATAGACACAATATACTCTAACACTTCTGTCACTTGCCTTGGGTGCATTGTTGCATTATTGACTAGGAAAAAACACATTTGGCACATCCACGAACCACTGACTGAATACTACATATCCAAAAGCACCCTGCCTGTTCTAAAAAAACTGTTCTCATACAAGAGAAACAAATTCGTATTCATATCAAGAATTCATGAAAAAGAATGGAAGAATAGGTTTCATAACATATCAGACTCTTGCATCATATACAATCCTATAAAACAGATTCCTCCATTTCTCAAAAAGCCAAGCGAGAAAATCGTTTTCGGATACATCGGCAGCCTGGCTGTCAGAAAAAATGTCATATCGCTTGTTAAAGCATACAACGCATATACAACAGACCACATTGGCAGCAGCCATCTCCTTATTACTGACAACGATGGAGACGCGAAAAAAGACATACATGACTTAGTGGAAGCCGACAAGAATCTTAAAAATCACATAATATTCACAAAAGAAAGAAACATCGGTAATCTTTTCAAAAATATTGACATCTTGATATTACCATCATATTCTGAGACATGGGGCATGGTGGCTACAGAAGCTATGTCGGCAGGCATACCTGTAATTGCCACAAAAAATAGCGGACTGACAGACATATTTGAAAACAATAAAGAAGTTGTCTATATCGACCCGTATAATATTTCAGATATAACAAACGCATTAATATCAATATCAGATGAAAAAACAAGAACTGATATTGCAAACAATGCCATATCAAAACTGAACGCTTTTGATTTTAACAGCAACTTTGCAACACACATACAAGCACTTTTGAGATGATTGACATATTACTCTCTACATATAACGGAGAAAGATTCATAAAAGAACAGATTGATTCTATTCTATCTCAGACTTTTACGGATTGGAGGCTTATCATCAGAGATGATTTTTCAAAAGATAATACTCCACTTATAATAAAAGAATATTCAGAAAAGTATCCTGAGAAAATAAGCATACTCACGTCCGAAAAAAATCTGGGCTGCAAAAGTTCATTCGAGACGCTTCTCAGAGAAAGCAAAAATGATTATGTAATGTTCTCTGACCAAGATGACATCTGGCTTCCTGATAAAGTAAAAGAAGCCTACCAAATGATGATAGAAGCAGAAAGGGACAACAAAGGCAAAGCGATTATCTGCTGTACAGATTTGATTGTGGTAAACGAAAAACTGGAGGTACTAAAAAAATCATACTGGGACTACGCAAGAATCCGTCCTTCCTTGCTCAAAACATACAACATGCTATCCGTAAACAATTATGTCACTGGATGCACTATGATAATAAACAGGAAGGCAAGAGAAACATCCTTACCATTTGGCAAAAACGCATTGCTTCATGACTCATACATCGCACTGAAAGTAAAAGCGGAAGGAGGGCTGATACTACATTCAAGCAAAAGCAACATTTATTACAGGCAGCATGGCTATAACGAAGTGGGGGCTATAGAAGTGAAATACGATTATAACTATTTCATAAGGAAAGCCATAAACATAAAAAATATAATCCATTGCCAATATTTGAATTACAAACAAGCCAAAGAGGTTCGTAATATAAATATCATTATCTTTATACTTTGCAGAATTACATACTTGCTTAGAAGATGATTTCAGTTTGCATAGCCACATACAACGGCGAAAAATACATAAAAGCACAATTAGAGTCCATCTTGGCGCAAATAGGACAAGACGATGAGATTATCGTATCCGACGATAATTCGACCGACAACACAATATCCGAGATAGAAAGTCTCAATGACAATAGAATCAAGGTAAAAAAGAATCGCAAGACGATAAAAAAAGAATCACAGCACAAAGTATTCCAGTTAATGGACAAAATAAGACTGAATTTCGAGAATGCCCTCGTCGAAGCCAAAGGCGACTACATATTTCTGGCAGACCAAGATGACATCTGGAAAGAAGACAAGGTCAAAAGCATCTTAAAAATGCTTGAAGATTATGATTGCGTTGTCCATGACTGCGAGGTCTGGAACGGAGAAAAAGTTACAATAAACTCATTCTTTGAATACTTCAAAACAGGAAGAAATCTTTTCTATTCACTGCTCAAATCGCCATTCATGGGATGCTGCATGGCATTCAACAAGAAAATACTAAACAAAGCGGTTCCTTATCCAGACATGCATGTCGAGCACGACACTTATATTGGACTTTGCGCTTTCAAATATGGAAACGTCGGATTCTGCGACAAAAAACTTATCAAATACAGAAGACACGAAGACAACGTGTCACCATGCGCCGACGACAACACTAATTCACTATATATAAAATTAATAAGAAGATTATACATGCTGGTTTCACTAATCAAAGCGTAATAGAATGAGTAAAGGCAAAATACTATTTTCAGGAAACACTGCCTGGAGCATGTACAACTTCAGAAGGCAAGTCATCAGCTATTTCATAAAAGATGGGTATGATGCAGTGGTGGTCGCTCCTAACGACAATGTCCACAACAAGAAGCTGGAGGAGATTGGCGCAAAATTCATAAACATTGAACTGGACAGAAAAGGGACGAATCCAATAGGAGAACTCAAATTGTTTTTCAGATTCAGAAAAATAATCAAGAGCGAGAAGCCCGACTACTGCTTCTTCTACACTATAAAGCCCAACATATACGGAGGACTCGCCGCTGGACTGACCAAGACAAATTTCACTCCCATAACCACAGGGCTCGGATTCATATTCAACAACAAAGGCATGGTGTCAAAAATCTCGAAGAGCCTATACAAAGCAGCATTCTCATTTGCTGACAACGTGTGGTTCTTAAACGACCAGGACAAAAAAGACTTTGTTGAATCCAAAATAATAAAAGAGGAAAAAGGCTTTGTTTTAAAAGCTGGCGAAGGCCTAGATATCAATCGATTCCACCTGACTGAAATAACAGGAGACAAAAGAAGTTTTCTGCTGTCGGCAAGAATGCTGTACGAGAAAGGAGTTGGTATTTTTGAGGAAGCAGCAAGAATACTGAAGCCTCAATATCCTAATGTCGAATTCAACCTGTTGGGGTTCATAGACAAAGGCAATCCGGAAGGTATCCCCGAAGAAACAATAAACCAATGGGTAAAAGAAGGCAATGTCAACTATTTAGGTAAAACAGACGACGTCCGCCCTTTCATAGAGCAATCGACATGCGTAGTGCTGCCTTCATACTACAGAGAAGGCGTTCCGTTCTCCATACTCGAGGGAGCCGCATGCGGCAGACCCATAATAACAACCGACAACACTGGGTGCCGAGAAGTTGTTAACGATGGCGTAAGTGGTTATCTTTGTAAAAAGAAAGACGCCCAAAGCCTAGCTAAAGCCATGGAGAAAATCATAAACTCCGACAACGAAACACTAAACAAAATGGGCAAAGCGGGAAGAGAGAAGGTCGAGAATGAATTCAATGTCAATGATGTAATAGAGATATACAAACAAGAAATAAAAAAACATTTGAAATAAGATGGAAGAAAACAAGACAAACAACGAACCCAAAGAATTGGACTTGATAGACATAATCAAATTATGCATTAAAGCCGTGAAAAAATGCATTGATATGTTCAAAAGGGCAATCATAAGCATACTGAGAATAAACATCAAGTATTGGTACATTCTGCTTACGTTCATTGTAGCCGGAGCATGTATCGCTTTTCTGACAAGGCCACAGGAACAGAAATGCGCTAGTTTTCACCTGAAGACATTCTTTGTACCTGCCCAAAGTGTAATCAACAACATAAACTACCTCAACAATAAAATAGACGGTAAAGGCAACGCAAAACTAGCAAATATGTTATGTGTGCCTCAAAAAGATGTCAAAAACATAACAAACATTTACGCATGTGCAGTATATGATATCAACGGTGATGAAATTCCTGATAAAGACATAGCTAATATCAATGACACGAGCAAAGTACCTATGAAATATGCGCTTCACGTATTCATCAATTCAGAAGGAAATTGCGATTTTGAAGTCATAAAGAATGCGCTTATTAGTTATAACAACAAGGATAAATCAATCACAGAAGTGTCTAAATACAATTATGAGACACAGATGTATGAACTCAACGGATATGAGTCAGAAATAAGAAAAATTGATTCTGCAAGGGCTCAAATCGCATCTTCTGGAAAATTCAGCATTGACAAAAGTGGAGAAAGCATGCAATTTGCAGGAGATCCTTTCTCCATAAAAGAGATGCAGGATATTATAGAGACTTGTGCTAGAATAAAATTTGCCATGACTCAGCAAAGAATTCCAGTTGCTACGCTCTCACCTACATACGTAAACACAATCGCCAGTTCTATAAAAAGGACTGCTACCATTATAATACTATTCTATTTGGCTGGTCTAATCTTGGGATACGCAATCAAGAACAGAAAAGCTATCATAAATGCATTAAAAGAAGACTAATCACTCATTCCACCAAACAAAAAAGTCCAAGAAAGAAATTCTTGGACTTTTTTGTTGTTGTCGCACTACTCTATTTCAGTCGGATGGAGATGTCCTCCTCTGGTTTGGACTCCAAGCGGTATCGGTTCACGGCTGTGACGACTATCGAATAACGACCGTGCTTGCCTTCGAGGAACGATGACAGGTCGTACGATGTATCTGTGGTTACGCAAATGATGTTGGACGGGTCGGACATGTCGCCGGCATGCTTGCCCTGAAATGCGTAAACGACATAGTAAGCTGGAGCCAGACCGCCCTCCCCTGCCGCTGCTGACCACGACAGCCTGTAAACGTAAGGCGACGACTTGGACGAGCGATGGCGGCTTATCTCCACATTAGCCGGCTGCGGAGTGCGCAGCGAGTCATTCACAGAAAGCAGTTTTGACGCCGGAGGCAATGCCGGCTGAGCATAGAATGATGTCCGGAGCGAGTCGTTGAATCCAAGCTCATTTTTCAGGAAGAACTTGGCACTGTAGTATATCTCGCCCGCCACAGCTGTGTCCTTTCTGTTGAGACGCATCTGCCTTGCCAGCTCGTTTGGCGACTGCCAAGCTCTATTCTTGGCGTTCTGCGAGAATCCCGACGAATACATCGAAACATACAGATTCGCCTTGCCCGAGTTCTTAGACCACCATGGCAACAACTTAGCGTAATCGACATTGCTCTTGCCGATCTCCCAGTAGAGTTGCGGCGAAACGTAGTCCAAAAGGTCGTTGTCCACCCAGTTGAGGACGTCGGCATAAAGGTTGTCATAGTTGGTCAATGCGCGCGAAGTCTCCGAGCCTCGCGGGTCGTCAGCCTGATGGCGCCACACGCCGAAAGGCGATATGCCGAACTGCACCCATGGCTTGAGCGCATGTATCGTGTCGGAAATCTGCGCTATGGCAAGATTCACATTGTCTCTGCGCCAGTCAGCCAGCGAAGCGAATCCGCGCGGATCCTTGGCGAACGACTTGGAGTCGTCAAACTTCTCTTTAGCTACTGGATATGGATAGAAATAATCGTCGAACACGATCGCGTCGAGGTCATAATTCACCACAAGCTCGGCTATGACTGCCGCAAGATAGTCGCGCGTCTCCTTCTGTCCCGGGTCGAAAAGAATCTTGCCGCCGTACTTCACGAACCATTCCGGATGCGAGTGATAGACGCTATTTGGCGCGAATTTGGACACATCGCTGTAGTTGAGCGCGCGGTACGGATTAACCCAAACATGAAGCTCCATGGCACGTTTGTGAGCCTCGGAGATGATGAACTTAAGCGGGTCGTAGAATGGTTCCGGCGCCTTGCCTGCAACTCCAGTAAGCCACTGCGACCATGGCTCTGTCTTCGAGTCATAGAAAGCGTCGGCCGACGGACGCGCCTGGAATATCACGGTGTTTATGTTGTCCCTCTTGAAAGCGTCAAGCATAGAGATAATCTCCGACTTCTGCTCCTCCACCGAAAGCCCTTTGGACGACGGCCAGTCGATGTTGGCAACTGTGGCTACCCACACGGCGCGCATCTCATGCTTCGGCTGTTTGGCCTGAGAGGCGACGGCATAAATGAAAAACGAAAGAAAAAATAGAATCCTTGACGTGAACTTCATGTTTTTAAATAATGTTTCGACAAAAGTAACTTTTTAGAATAACATTGCCTATGCTGGAAAAGATAATTTCTATATTTGTAAGAATATATAAATGCGGACTGACAATAGCACAAAGGAGCGTCAAGATGGAAAACATAGAGACACAACAGGTTAAACACAGATTCGGAATCATCGGCAACAGCAATGTGCTTAACAGAGCAATAGAAATAGCCATACAAGTGGCAAAGACCGACCTTTCGGTGCTCATAACAGGAGAAAGCGGAGTCGGCAAAGAGAACATCGCACAAATCATCCATCAATACAGCGCAAGAAAGCACAACAACTACATAGCCGTGAACTGCGGCGCAATCCCTAAAGGCACGATGGAGAGCGAGTTGTTCGGACACGAGAAAGGCTCATACACCGACGCCAAGAACGAAAGAAAGGGATACTTCGAAGTGGCCGAGAAGGGAACAATATTCCTTGACGAAATAGGCGAGCTGCCACTCGACGTGCAAGCCAAACTGCTGAGAGTTCTGGAAAACCACGAATACATCAGAGTGGGTTCCAGCACTGTAAAGAAGACCGACGTCAGAATCGTGGCTGCGACTAACATCGACATAGAAAACGCCATAAAAGAAGGCAAGTTCAGAGAGGACCTGTACTACCGACTGAACACGATACCTATATCTATGCCGGCACTCAGGGACAGGAAAGAGGACATCATCCTGCTGTTCAGGAAATTCGCATCGGACTTCGCCGAGAAATACAGACGTCCATCAGTGAAACTGGACGAGGAAGCTCAGGCTGTACTGAGGGAATACTACTGGCCAGGAAACGTCAGACAGCTGAAGAACATTGCCGAGCAACTGTCGGTTTTAGAGACCGGAGTCATAAGCAAGGAATGCTTGCTCAGATACTTGCCAAACTGGAAATCAAGCGCACTGCCGGCTCTGACGAAAAGCAAGGAGGAGAAAACCTTTGAAAACGAGAGAGAGATTCTCTACCAAGTGCTTTTCGACATGAAAAAGGACATGAGCGACCTCAGAAGGCTGGTAAAGGAGATAATCGACAAGCAAGGCATAACAATCGACGAGAACATAAACCTCGGAGAGCAGGACAACACTGTCACAATACAGTGGGACAAGGACAACCAGGACACACTGCCTAACAATATCGGCGAAATAGTGCAAGACCCTGTGCCTGCCCAGAAAAAGACCATCAACAAAAGACACATCGAGGACACGGAGGAATACGTGGAGGAGTCGTTGTCGCTGGAAGAGGCTGAGAAAGAGATGATAAAGAAAGCCTTGGACAGGCACAACGGAAAGAGAAAACTCGCCGCAAAGGACCTTGACATTTCAGAAAGAACATTATACAGAAAGATAAAACAACTCGGATTAGAATAATGACCAAAACAAGAACACGCTACAGCTTAATAGCCGCCATAGCGACAATACTGCTCGTCACTGGCTGCACCGTGTCATACAAATTCAACGGAGCCTCTATCGACTACACCAAGACGAAGACCATAACCATAAGAAGCTTTACCAACAACGCGCCGCTCGTTTACCCTGCCCTCGCGCCTATGTTCAACGAGTCGCTGCGAGACATTTACGCAAAGCAGACCAGACTGACGCAGGTCACAAACAACGGCGACATCGAGCTTGAAGGCGAAATCACAGGCTACGACATCACCCCAATGTCCATAAGCGACGACGCCATAGCCGCCGAGACAAGACTTACCATAACCATAAACGTAAGATACTCAAACAAAGCCAATTCCGACAAGGATTTTGAGCGCAGTTTCTCTGCTTTCCAGAACTTCAGCAACACGCAGACACTGACACAAGTGCAGGAGCAACTCTGCCAGACAATCGTCGACGAGATAGTCGAGACAATATTCAACCAGACTGTCGCCGACTGGTAACGCAAAAAGTCGCTTAAAGAGTTTGAAAGAAGGGAAAAATTCATTTACTTTGCACCGCTAAAAATTAAGAATAACAAATAACAACAAAATAAAATGTTCGGATTTTTAATCGTACTGATTGTAATTGCAGCTATACTGCTGATTGTAATAGTGTTAGCACAGAACCCCAAAGGAGGAGGTCTCGCACAGGGATTCTCTGGAGGAAACCAGATGCTGGGCGTGCAGGGAACTAACAAATTCCTGACCAACACAACATGGATTCTCGTAGGATTCATCGCTTTCGCAAGCGTAATCTCAGCGTCATTCTATGGTTCAAGCTCTGAGAAGCAGCAGGAAAACAGCGTAGCTCTTGAGGATGTCAACAGACAGGCAAACGACGCAGCTTCTACAACATCGCTTCCTGTGGGCAACCAGCAGCAAGCACCTGCAGCTGAGTAATCAAGACAAGACAAGCAAAAGAATTTTACGGGGGTAAGGGATAGAAACCTATACTCCCGTTTTCTATATAAAGGAAAACATCACTGCAAAACACATGAAAACGAATATTGCGAGACATATCATCACTGTCATAGGGCTTATGGCGATAACCGCAATGAACGCAACCGCCCAGGACACCGACGAAGTCATATCGGTGAACAGGACATACAAGAAAATCGTCCCCCTGGACAAATTCAACAAGGAGTGGACAATACAAATACTGTCGATGAAACGCACTCCGCAAGACGCGTCGTTCTTCGACGGACTGGACGTGGCGTATGAGATAACCGGCAAGGACGGCTGGAAAAGGTACTTCATCGGACAATACGACACAGAGAAGGAAGCGAGCGAAATGCTCAGCCTTGTCAGAAAGAAGAACGAGAAGTACAAAGACGCCTTCGTCGTGAGGACAAGCAGCGTGTCATTCAATAACGAATACAAGAAGTCGCACGGCGCCGAAGTCGATCTGATGCAATTGAGAGCCGACAGCATAGCCGAGGTTAGAAGAGTCAGAGACTCGATAAGCGCCGAAAAGGCAATGAGAGCGTTCCACTTCGCCCCTGAGACCGTGGACAACGACAAAATCATAGAATCGCCATACAAGGACGCAGAGGCAGAAAACGTGGACGAGAAAAAAGCATACGCAGTGCAAATAATAGCCTCAAGATACCCTATCTACAAGAAGGAAATCATCGAGTTCGACACCATAGAGGAATTCTACATGCCTGACGACGGCATATACAGATACACAACAGAAATGTGCAAGGGCGACAAAGCCAGAAAATACCTCGACAGAGCGATAGAGTCCGGATACACGGAAGCCGTCATCATCAACTACAATGTTTACAAGCCATATCTTGTGAGATAAGGAATACCCTTAAAGAAATTACACTATATTTGTAGAATAGCAATCAAAAAAAATCATACTATGAAAGCAGCAAAAGCAATCTTGGCAGCGGCATGCGCGATATGCATCAGCGCATCTGCGGAAATAAAGGTAACTGACTTGACAAAAGCGGAAATCCCTGAACAGGCGCAATACAAAGGCGACTTCGTGGCAGCAGTGACATGGAAAGACAAAGACGGAGTTCACTATGTAATAGAGAGCGAGACTCCGCTGCTTATAACCAAGGAGGCAAGAGCTGCGATGAACGACTACAGAGTAGTGGAAAACACCATCACCGGCGAGAAAGACTCCATCGCCAACTATGAGCTCGTGGAGAACAACGGCAAGATAGACACACTGAGAAATCTCGAGGCCGACTACAGAGTGAAGGGATTGTTCACTTACCACTATGTAAACAGCAAGAAAGGCTGGAACCTTGAGTGGAAGAACATGGACAACGTAAACCAGTGCTCATACAAGAACCTGACTGCTAATTATTTGACTAAGCCAATCATCACAGACCTCGACAACGACAAGAAGGCTGAGATATGGTTCGTTTACGTGCTCGGATGCAGACAGTACCACCTGACTCCGCTCGGCATCAGAGAGGTCGTTTATGTGAACGGCGAGAGAGCCACAGTGCGCGGACTGCAGATAACAAAGAACGGAGACAAGACATACGGTGGCGAATCAAAAGCCGACGAGAAGTTCATGGGACTGCCACAGGTTATCAAAGAGTACGGCAAAAAACTCTGGCTGAAGCACGTCAACCAGGAATAAAAGACGCTACGGCTTAGAAAGTCCGATTTCTGCGGCTTTCTTCAACATGAATTCATAAGCCGCATCATACTCATTAGGAATAAGGCCATCAAGGATCGCATCTTTGATGGCTTCTTTTATTACACCCACTTCGGCGCACGGAGAAAGGTTGAACGCCTCCATGATGACCTTGCCGGAAACCGGCGGCTGGAAATTGCGTATGCGGTCCTTCTCCTCAATGTCCTTCAGCTTCTTGCGGACGATGGCGAAGTTGCGCGAATAGCGCTTGACACGCTCGGGGTTCTTGGACGTGATGTCCGCCTCGCACAACAGCATAAGAGACTCAAGGTCGTCGCCAGCCTCGAACAGCAAACGGCGTATGGCTGAATCTGTTATCTCGTCCTCCGACAGCACGATAGGACGCATGTGCAGCATGACGAGGTTTCTGACAAACCTCATCGGCTCCCCTACCGGCATTTTCATGCGGCGGAATATCGGCGGAACCATCTTCGCGCCAATGTAATTATGGTTATGGAATGTCCAGCCGAGTTTCTTGTCGAAGCGCTTGGAAGCCGGCTTGCCCAAATCGTGGAACACTGCCGCCCAGCGCAGCCAAAGGTCATCGGACTTCTCAGCCACATTGTCGAGCACCGTAAGCGTATGGCGGAAATTATCCTTGTGTCCCATACCCTCGCGTGTTTCAACACCCTTGAGAGCGTGCAGCTCAGGAAAAATCAGTTCCAGAAGCCCAGCCTCCTCCAAAAGCAGGAAGCCCATTGACGGCTTAGGCGAAAGGATTATCTTGTTGAGTTCATCAAGAATCCTCTCCTTTGAAATAATCTCTATGCGTGACGCATTGCGCGCTATGGCATCGAACGTCCTCTGCTCGATATAGAATCCGAGCTGCGTGGCAAATCTGATGGCGCGCATCATGCGCAAAGGGTCGTCGGAAAAAGTGATGTCGGGGTCGAGTGGCGTGCGGATTATCTTGTTATCCAAATCCTCCAGCCCGTTGAACGGGTCGAGCATCTCGCCGAATGTGGCGGAGTTGAGCGACAATGCCAATGCGTTAATGGTAAAGTCGCGGCGGTTCTGGTCGTCACGCAGCGTTCCGTCCTCGACGACAGGCTTGCGAGAATCCCTGGAATACGACTCCCTGCGCGCTCCCACAAACTCGACTTCGATATTCTTCTTGTGCACCTGAGCTGTCCCGAAGTTACGGTAAACAGCAAGATGAGTGCCCTTGCCGAGCTTATGAGCCACCTTGGTCGCGAAATCCACACCCGAGCCCACCACAACCACATCAATATCCTTGGAATGGCGCTTAAGGAGAATGTCTCGCACGAATCCGCCAATGACATAACACTCAAGTCCCTCTTCATCGGCAACGCTTGTTATTATCGGGAAAACTGGATTGTCAAGATGCTCCTTAAGATTCATAGCCTGTCATAGTGGGATAAACGGAATGCAAATATAAGATTTTTTGGCCGTTTAGGAAGCCTCACAACGGCACAAGAGTCCAAATTGGCACATTAATTGAATGACAAAACAAGAGAGCTGCAAGATAACGTTCAGACAGAGGCATTTTTTTGCTATCTTGCAAGACTTTTTCGCAAAACAAGACATTATGAAGAAATTCATCTTACTCGCAATGATAATAGGCGCTGCCGCATGTGGCAAAACCGACGACCAGCTTGCCATGGAGCAGTACGAAAGCGCCGACTCCGCCTACAAAGCCGGCAACCACGCCTTAGCCCTCGCCTACATAGACTCGCTAAACACAAAGTACCCTAAGCAAGTGGCGGCGCGCAAAAAAGCGAAAATCATAGAGCTGAACATCAAAATAGAAGAACAAAGAAGCAACCTGCAAACTGCCGACAGCATGCTGCAAATAAGCCAGGAGGCATTCAACAGCAGCACTGGCGGCTTCAACTTCGAGAAGAACGAGAAATACCAGAGCGAAGGCAACTTCACCGTGAAAGGTCAAGAAACGCTCAGAATAGCCGGCAGAACAATGCTTAAGCCTTACATAACCGAAAAAGGCGAACTGCAGATACACAGCCAATGCGTTGGCAGAACAGGACACACTAAAATATCAGTCAGCTGCGGCGACAGAACCGAGGAGAGCGAGGAAATAGCCAAAGGAAGCGCCTACAACCATATCTACACAGCAGGCGACGCCAAGCACCAGACTCTCGTGATAAAGCAGAACGCCGACAAAATAGCGAGCCTCATAGCCGAAAATGCCAGCGCAACCATAAAGGTAACACTGATGGAGAACGGCAAGACGATGGCAAGCTACATCATGAGCCAGCAGGACAAGAACGCCATAGCCAAAGCCGTGGAACTGTCGCAAAAACTGAAGACGCTCATGGAATACAAGCACCAGAAAGAAGTGGCAGAAAGGAAAATCGAAGTATTCCAGCACTCTCTGGCGCAATACGAAGCAGAAGCGACATTAAACAATAACAACAACGAAAAACAACAATAACTAAAATACAAAACCATGAAAAAGAGAATCACAATCGCACTTGCATTACTAATCGGAATATGCACAGCAAGCCTCGCGCAGACCGACGAGAACACACCGGCAAGAAAGAAACTCGAGGAAATAGGCAAACCTACTTTCCGCCAGACCATCTGGAACCCGAACAAAAACAAGAAATTCACATACACAGGAGACAAGATAATCCTACTGGACTTCGGCGCAAAATGGTGCAAGCCATGCAAAAAGACAACACCAATACTCGAGGAACTCAATGCCGAATACGGCGACCAGATACAGATGTACAGCATCGACATAGACAACGAGGCGAACTCGAAGCCGGACTACCCTACCGTGTTCAAGTTCGAAAACATTCCTGCCATCGTAGTCATAAAACCGAACATGAAGAAAGCGCCTGTGGCGTACAGAATCGGCGGCAAGACAAAGGACGAAATCAGAGCGCTCATCGACGCACTGATAGCCGACGACAAGAAGTAAAAAAACATCTTTCTATAACAAAAAAACCGCTGCAAGTTTTGCAGCGGTTTTTTGTTGCCCTATCGTCCGCTCTTTCTTCTATTACATTCGCGACAAAGCATTTGGCAGTTCTCCGCAACCGTCCGTCCGCCGTCGTGCCACGGCGTGATGTGGTCGGCTTCCATCTGCGACAGATCGAAATGCTCGCCGCAGTCGGCGCAGATGCCATGCTGGCGTTCGTAGGCTGCCAATTTCTGCGCATCAGAGAAGGCACGGATGGACAAGTACTTTTCCTTGCGTGTCAGAATATACGGATAAATACCAGTCTTCTTGGTCACATCGTCATCGAGTACGAGTTTCGCCACCTCGGCATCTATTGCCTGTGCGTCAAAGACCTTATCCTTGTAAATCTTGTACAGCTCGCCCCAATTCACGCCTTTCATTATCTTCTTGCGCTCCTTCGTCGGACGGAAGGTCGTTTCAATCCATGTAATGACCGACTGGAAGAACTGCCAGAGCGCAGCGGCGTTCGGGTCATGCTGGTGGTTGCCCATATAGACCTCGACATTGCCGTCGGAAATCCACGAGATAGCCGTTTCCAAGTACTCCTGACGGATGGCAGAGCCCGTCAGATAGTCGCCGCCTATCCTTGCCGCCGGACAGCCGTTCTTACTGAAATAGCGCTTCGCATCGCTCACCCACGAGCCGGCATAGACGGCATTGCGGAGTTCCTGGTCGGTCAGTTCCTCGCCAGCGATATTGATCGTCTTGAACCACTTGAGTTTCTCGCTGTCCGTTCCGCTGCAGATATAGACCTGCAGTTCGTAGTTCAGGATTTTCTCCTGCTCATCAGGTTGCAGATTGTGGAAATAACGCATATCGAATGCGAAATCTCCGTTCACATACTGGCAGATGCTGATAGTGCGCTGCTGTCCGTCGATAATCTCGAACGAGCCGTCCTCACGCACAGCCCAGTACATCACATTGAGCGGAAAGCCCTGCGTAAGCGTGTCAATCACAGCGTCGCGCTGCTTTTCCTTATATACGAACTCGCGCTGATAAGGCGGACGGACATCCAGTTTGCCGCCGTAGGCTGTCACACCGTTCTCGGCATTGTCCTCGTAACCATTTGTCAAGTCTCGGACGGTTATTTTATGCAATTCTATGTTCATAATATTCTGATTTTAAGGTTAATCATTCCATTATCCTGTTGCTAAGATGGTGTGCACATCGTCTCTACCATATATTGGGCGTTTTCTATCATTTATTTTTGCCGTATTCAGCACCGTCCTCGGCAGCCATCGGTGTTTGTAATTCATTCGCATTTTGTTGGCGACGACGGATGAGAATGCGAGAATATGGAACTGTCACAACACCGTCAACCATCATATATAAATCACCATCAACAACACCACGCTTCTGTATTTCCTTTCTATATTTTTTATGCTCAGGTTTGTATGGTTGAACCCCACATTCAAGACCCAAACTTGCAATACCAAGACCTATTATTTCAAATTGTTCTGGATTATATTTATCCATAAATGTAATTGGAACTCCCATTACACCATCATAATTAATTGGTATATCAGATGTCTTATCAATGTTAATTGCATTGAAATTCTCATACCTCCTATAATCATCAGGACTATATGCTTTATAGAGAATCAAATCTTCATGACGCTTTTGTATCTCGAGGTTTGTAAACCAATTCACTCCCGAAACACGAATCATACCTTCACGATGGTCGCCTGCTGTAGCAGTATCTTCATATTTGCTGATAAAATGTCCGGCTCCACCTTTGAAACCATAACCAAGCCACAATTTATTATCTCTTATCAGAGGAAATATCTCATGATAACCAATTGCATTTTGATGTCCTATTATCACAAATTTCTTGTCGTACTTCATCAGTTGCGCCACATATTCACGAAATAGTGAAAACGGCGGATTGGTAACGACAATATCGGCTTGTTTCAAAAGTTCAATACATTCAGGCGAGCGAAAATCTCCGTCACCATTGAAGTAATGAATTCCTATTTCCTCCGGGTCCGGCACACGGTTGCCATTGCGGTCGCCGTTATACTCGAGCCAAATGGCACGCTCGCTGTCGTTGCTGCTGAAAAGGTCACGTTCCTGGCTCTTGTAGCAAGTAGTTATGAGTTTTTTCAGTCCAAGTGCTTCGAAATTATGACTGAAATAATGGAAGAAATTGCTTATGCGTGGGTCGTCACAATTACACAACACTACTTTGTCTTTAAAGTGCTGTTTATAGTGCTTTAATTCGTTTTCTATATCAGGAAGCTGAGTGTAAAACTCATCTTTCTTGGCCTTGTTAGCTGCATGAAGTTTCTTATTTCCTGCCATAATGATTGATAGTTTACGCACGCTATCAATCACGGCAGCGCAAAAAGGAAAGGTGCTTTCCTTATTGCGTTTACCAAGGCTGCCCACCACGGAAACCTTCTAACGATAATAAGTACTCACACCCTTGAGGTATGAGCATTGCTTATTATACATCGTTAAAAGGTTGCCCTGTATAGACGACCTTCACATATTATTTCTGTGGTTTATTTCCGGTAAGTTTGGTGGGCTTCGGTAAACGCGAAATAATAGCTAATGCTTTGGTTAATATGTTATGTTATAAAACTGTCTGTTTTGTTTGTTTTCTGTTTGTACAAGTGCAAATATAATGAAATAAAACCGCCACAAGCGCAGGGCATGGAATAAAGGCACAAAAAAAGGAACCCGAAAGGATTCCTTTTTTTTATTTGAGTGATAAGATTCAGTCTTATGCCTCAGCTACAACGTCAACGTCGATTTCTGCTGCAACCTCCTTGTGGAGACGAACAGTAGCCTTGTAAGAACCGAGCTCCTTGATAGCGGAGTTCAGCGAGATGATCTTGCGATCTATGCTGATGCCCTGCTTCTCGAGCTGCTCTGCGATCTGAGCAGTAGTGACAGATCCGAAGATCTTGCCGTTCTCGCTTGTCTTAACAGCTACAGAAACCTTAACGCCGTTGATCTTAGCAGCCTGTGCCTCAGCCTCGGCCTTGATCTTAGCGAGCTTGTGAGCGCGCTGCTTGAGGTTCTCAGCCAAAACCTTCTTAGCAGAAGGAGTAGCAACGATAGCTTTCTTCTGTGGGATAAGGTAGTTCAAACCATATCCGTCCTTAACCTTTATAATGTCATCCTTGTATCCAAGGTTGTGAACATCCTCTAAAAGAATAATTTCCATTGTGTCGTTCCTCCTTAAATTACTTCAACAAATCTGTTACATAAGGCAGAAGAGCCAAGTGACGTGCTCTCTTCACAGCCTGAGCGACCTTTCTCTGGAACTTAAGAGAAGTACCAGTAAGACGACGAGGAAGGATCTTGCCCTGCTCGTTGAGGAACTTCTTCAAGAACTCAGGGTCCTTGTAATCAATATACTTGATACCGTTCTTCTTGAAACGGCAATATTTTTTCTTCTTTACATCTACTGAAGGTGGTGTAAGATATCTGATTTCTGAATTGTTTACTGCCATTGTTTAGTCCTCCTTTTTAGCTTCTTCTTTCTTAGATGATTTCAAGCTTTTTCTCTTTGCAGCGTACTCAACTGCGAACTTATCCATTGCGAATGTGAGGAAGCGGATAACGCGCTCGTCACGACGATAAGCTGTCTCAAGCTTGTCTACAAGTGTAGGCTCGCCCTTGAACTGCAAGAGTGAATAGAAGCCTGTTGACTTTTTTGCGATTGGGTAAGCCAGCTTCTTCAAGCCCCAATTCTCTTCATTGACGATCTCAGCACCTTCTGCTGTAAGAACGCCTTTGAATTTTTCAACCGTTTCCTTCATCTGTTGCTCAGACAAAACGGGAGTTAAAATGAAAACGGTTTCGTAATCTTTTAACATAAAGTGTTATAAATTAATGAGTTAATAATAACTTCTTGGTCTTTAGCGCCAAAAAGCGGTGCAAAGATAACAACAAAGTCGCTGATAAACAAGTGATTTTATAAAAATTCCGGACGAAATCACGCACGCGCTTTCTTTTCCAAACGCCCGACGATGAAGACCGAGAACTCGTAAAGGGCGAAGACTGGAACCGAGACGAGCGAAAGCGTGAAGATGTCGGACGTCGGAGTGACGACGGCGGCGACCACGAGAATAGCCACGAAGGCATGGCGGCGGTAACGCTTCATGAACGAAGCCTTGAGCAGTCCAGCCTTGGCCAGAAGCCACGACAGCACAGGCAGCTCGAACACGACGCCCATGAGCAGAAGCAGCAGGAAGAACGTGTCGATGTAGGAGTCGAGAGCGACGAGATTCGGCACAGCCTCATCCACCTGATAATTCCCCAAGAACGAGACTGTGAACGGAACGATGACGAAGTAAGCCACCAGCGCGCCCAGCATGAACATGACGAAGCCGCTGAAGACAAGCAGCGAGGCGACGCGGCGCTCTGCCCTGTAAAGCGCAGGCGAGATGAAACTGAAAAGGACGTAAAGTATAAACGGCGAGGCGATGAGCAGCGCGAAATAGAACGATGTGCGCATGTGCACAAGGAACTGCGACGCCAGACCGGTGTTGATAAGCTGGAGCGACTTGAAGCCGGATGCGGAGTCCACTAACCCATGGGCATAGGGCTGAACGCAGGCTGCGAGCACACGGACCGCGCGAAACGTGACGAAGTCTGCGTTCTTAGGCGCAAGGACGATAGAAAAAAGCACGTCCTTGAGACAGAATACGACGACCGTCAGCGCAGCCACGACGACGATAATGCGCACGAGGTACGAGCGCAAGTCGTCGAGATGCTCCCAGAAAGTCTTTGGTGTGTCGCCAGCCATCGGAAATCAGGATTGCGCAGGAGTAGAGCCGTCGGAAGGCTTGTTGTCGTCCTCCTTCTTGTCCTCAACGCCGTTGACACCGTCCTTGAAGCTGCGGACGCCCTTGCCTATGCCCTTCATAAGCTCAGGAATCTTCTTGCCGCCGAAGAGCAGCAGCACAACAAGCACGATGAGGAGGATTTCAGGCAGACCGAGTCCGCCGAGTAACAAAAGAACTGAAAGATTCATATTATCCGTATTTTAGTTATTTGTGACAAAGTTAATGATTTTAGAAATGCAGTTTCACGCCAGCGAAAGCCGTAGCCTTAGGCATTGGGAAGCCGGCATTGATTTCGTACTTCTGCGCCAGGATATTATCCACACGCACGAAAACCGATGCGCCCGGCAGTACGTTTATGTAGGCGTTGGCGTTCCACAACACAAAGTTCTCCTTCTGCTCTGCAGTTCCGACAGCCGTGTACAGTCCATCGACATACTGGATTCCGGTGTTGAAGCCCCATCCGTGCCAGAATTTCTTGTTGTTGTATGACACGCTGGCGTAGAGATTATGCTCCGGTGCGGCTATGACGGGATTCTCCATGTGCAGGAAACTGTAGTTGGCGTTCACGCGCCACGAGTTGTTGATGTTGTAGCCGAACGAGAACTCGGCGCCGCAGTTCTCTATCTCGCCTGTGTTCAGGTTCTTAGGCCCACTTGTTCCCATGACGGTCTGTATGAGGTTGTCGCCCTTGATGTAGAAGGCGTTCAGACCGACGACCATCTTTGAGTCGAGCAGACGGTGTCTGTACGAAAGTTCGTAGTTCATTATGTTCTCCGGGTCAAGTTCGGCGTTGGCTGGCTTGAACATGTACAACTCACGCAGCGTAGGGTTGCGGAAGCCCTTTGACACAGAAGCCTTGACGTCGATGTCCTTCGATGCGTGGAACACCACTCCACCCTGCGGAACCCATTCGCCGTGAGTGACTGAATGGTAGTCGTAGCGCAGACCAAGGTCGATGGTCAGCCATTTCCAGAAAAGCCCCTGCGAGTAGTTGACGTAGCCGGCGACTTCGTACTGAGTCGTGTCGGCAATGGTCTTGTCGGGTTTGGTTGTGTCGAAGAAGTCGTTCCACGCCTCGCCGCCGAAGTGGAAAAAGTCAGCGCCGACAGTCACACGACCGTTGCGGAAGAATCCGTTCGAGTTTTTCAGGAATGAATATGTCTGATAAGCCGACACGCCCCACATGTCGTCGTCGGATTTGTAGAGATAGTCCTTAGGCGACTCGCCTGCACCGTAGCCGTCGTTTATCTTATGCTTGCCGAAACTGTAGAAAGCGTTCACAGAGCCGGAAGTGTTATGATAGTCATTATTAACCGAAGCCGAGAAATAACCACGAAGAACTGACTGGTCCGCCTGGCTGAGCGGCGCAGTCACCGCACCCGGATTCGAGTCCTTGAAGAAAGTCACGTTGCCGTTAGCGCCCACGTTCCAATGCTTGTTTATGTCATAGCCAAGATTCAGCGAGCCGCCGTACTGACGGAACATCATGTTGTCGCGGTGGCCGTCAGTGTTGCTGTAGTTGGCAGAAGCAGCGCCCGAGAACTTCTCGTAGCGGAAGCGTGTGGAAGCGTCGATTTGCGCCGTGTTGTACGAGCCGTAAGACATAGAGAGGTCGGTCTCCGCGCCATTCTTCGCCTTGCCCTTGCGAGTGACGATATTCAGCACGCCGCCGAGAGCGTTAGAGCCGTAAAGCACAGAAGCCGGGCCACGCAGCACCTCGACACGCTCCACCCAGTCGGACAGATAAGTGTCCGCCACAGGATGACCGAACAAGCCCATGTACTGCGGATGACCGTCGATGAGCACAAGCATCTGACCCGAGCCGGCAGACACGCCACGGAGCGACAATCCGCCAGCCGCGCCGCCCGACACGCCGTAGCCAAGCACACCACGAGAAGTAAGGAACAGTCCAGGCACCTGCTGAGCCACCGTCGGCAGAATCGAAAGATTATTGCTCTGCTTGAGTTCTGTATTTGAAACCACGGAAACGTTATAAGGCAGATGACGAAGCTCCACTTCCTCGCGCGAACCAGTCACCACAACCTCATCAAGCTTCATAACAGTAGGAGCTAAACAACAGACGAATTTTTGATATAGACAACCGTATACCACAGAATCAGGAAGTTGCCCTGCATCCACCAGAGTGTCATTCACAGCCTCATCGGCATAGACAGCAGGCAGAGAGAGAAGTAATGCTGATGCGAGAATACAAAGCTTTTTCATTT
The DNA here is from genome assembly GCA_017937025.1 of Paludibacteraceae bacterium. GTDB lineage: Bacteria > Bacteroidota > Bacteroidia > Bacteroidales > Paludibacteraceae > UBA4363. The sequence continues at coordinate 277,506 of JAGBEJ010000002.1, forward strand.
TAATCGTTTTGCAATGTTTGGGGTTATAATCAAATAAGAGTACCCTGCTTGAGCGACTCCACAAAACCGTCGATGCGGTGAAGCTCCGACGGAATCTCGATAGTCTGCGGACAATGCGACACGCACTGGTTGCAGCCTATGCAATGGCTCGCCTGACGAAGACGAGGCACGCTGCGGTCGTAGCCCACAAGGAAAGCCTTGCGTTCGCGCGCATATTCAGGGTCCTGCGCCGACGACGGCACATTGCCCTCGTTCACGCACTTGTTGTAATGCACGAAAATGGCAGGTATGTCGATGCCGTAAGGGCAAGGCATGCAGTATTTGCAGTCGTTGCAAGGGATGGTCGGATACTTGAGAATAAGCTTAGCCACGTACTCGAGGAACTCCAGGTCGTCGTCGGTCAGGTTGACAAGCGGCGAGTAAGTGTCCAGATTCTCCTCCAGATGCTCCATGTAGGTCATGCCGCTGAGCACCGTCAGCACATTCGGGAAGTTGCCGGCATAGCGGAACGCCCACGACGCCACCGACGAGTCAGGCACACGCTGCTTGAGCGTCTCCACCACATGGTCGGGCAACGTAGCCAGTCGGCCACCGAGCAGCGGCTCCATGATGATGGCAGGGATGCCGCGCTTCTCCAGTTCCGAATAGAGATACTCGGCGTTAGTGTTGCGCTCGCGCACCTCCTTGGCATGCTTCCAGTCCACGTAGTTCAGCTGAATCTGCACAAAGTCCCATTTGTATTTGTCGTGCATAGAGAGCAGATAGTCGAAGGCGGCGATGTCGCCATGGTACGAGAATCCGAGGTTGCGTATGCGTCCAGCCTTGCGCTCCTCCACGAGGAAATCGAGCATTCCGTTGTCGAAATAGCGCGCCTTCAGAGCGTCCATTCCCGACACCTTCTCGCCGTCCTTTTCAGCAGGCATGCCGATGCCGTGCAGCAGGTAGTAGTCTATGCAATCAACCTGAAGATTCTTGAACGAATTGCGGTACATCTGCATAGAAGCGGCACGAGACCATTTCTCGGGGCTGAAGTTCGACAGCTTGGTCGCTACGAAGTACGACTCGCGCGGATGGCGGTGCAGGGCTATGCCGGTCGATGCCTCGGACTCGCCTTTGCAATACGCCGGCGAGGTGTCGAAATAGTTCACACCGTTCTCCATGGCGTAATCCACGAGCCTGTTCACCTGCTTCTGGTCTATCGGCGAGTCGTTCTTCTTGCCGGCTGGGTTGCCGTCGGTGGCAGGCAGACGCATCATGCCGTAGCCGAGCAGCGAGACCTTGTCATGGGTTGTCGGGGTTATGCGATAAGTCATCGTTCCCCTCTTCTTCTTGGACGAGGACGACTTGCCTTCTGGACCGGAGCATCCGACCGACGCCACAGCCGCAGCCAGCGAGCCCGCTCCCACAAGTTTAAGGAACGAGCGGCGTGTTATCTTGCGTTTATTGCTATTCTTCATAAGGCTATGTTTTTATATCATTCTCTGCATCTCGTGCCCCTCGACGTAGATTGCACTAAACGGACGAGACGGACACAGGTTCTCGCATGCGCCGCAGCCTATGCAGCGTGATGTGTTTACAACTGGTATTTTCAGTGATTCTGGGTCATTGGCATCGGACGGCACCATCATTATGGCTCCCGAAGGACAATGGCGGGCGCAGTTGCCGCACTCCACGCCGTCGGTCAGCGGAACGCAGTTCTCACGCAACCACACCGCATGACCAATCTGCAGCGACGACTTCTCAGCCTTGGTTATCGGCTTGATGGCGCCGGCAGGACACACGTTGGAGCATCTTGTGCACTCCGGACGGCAGTAGCCGCGCTCGTATGATGCGTAAGGCTGCATGAACGTCGAGAGCGACTCCGAAGGTCTCAGCACGCCGTTGGGACAAGCCGACACGCACAGCTGGCAGGCGGTGCAGTGGTCAGCCATGTTGTTGGCTGATATGGCGCCCGGAGGCAGAATCGGAGTCTTGCGCTCGGGCATACGCTTGTCCTCAATGACTGCCAGTCCGCCATCGACGCTCTTCTCCTGAGCCGACACGACCGCCGCAGTGGCGAGCAGAGCCGACGTCGCAAGGAAGTCGCGGCGCGAATTGTCAACACTCTCCTGCCCGGCTTCACGCTTGGCGGCAAGAGGGCGCATCTTATATGAAATGGCGTTCTGGTGGCATTTGCCTATGCAGTCGAAGCAAGCCACGCAGCGGCTATGGTCTATGGCGGAGTTCTTGGAGTCGATGCACGACGACTTGCAGTTGCGCGAGCACAGTCCGCAGTGGTTGCACTTATCTGTGTCGATGACCGGACGGAAAAGTGAGAAGCGCGACAGCAGTCCCAGAGTCGTGCCGACGGGGCAAATCGTGTTGCAGTACGTTCTGCCGCCAATCCACGCCAGCACAGCGACAACGGCGAGCGTCACAGCCGCCACGGCAGTCACAGCCACCGACTTCAGCACCCACACGTCCACATGGTAGAACATATATGAGTCTGCCTTTTCGGCAATCGTGGCGAGCAGGTTGTTAGCCAGCAGGTAAAGCGGCTGGAAGAACGAGGCGGCTATTCGCCCGTAGGCGCTGTAAGGCGCAAGCAGCACGACGAAGGCATTGACACCAGCTATGACAGCCACGACGAAAACGCCAAGCACCGAGTAGCGCAGCCAGTTCTTAGGCTTGCTGTAGCCGAAGCGGTTCTTTTTGCGCTTGCCGGCAAGCCACGAGACGACGTCCTGCATAACGCCCAGCGGACATATCACCGAGCAATAGACACGCCCGAAAAGCAGTGTCAGCAGCACAATTCCGACTATGACAGCCACATTGAGCGACAACACAGCCGGCAGAAACTGCACCTTGGCGAGAAAGCCGACCGAACGCGCGGCTGTGCCCGTGAAATCGACGAAAAGCCATGTCACAAGCAACAGGACTATCACCGCCGAGATAATTCTTATTCTTCTTAACATCAGGTTGATTTTGATTGATTTATCACGAATAACAAATGTAATGAAATTTCGATAACCGCAAATCAGCGCATTGATTAAAAAACGATTCTGCCACCCACTCGGCACTAATCGTTTTTTTTTTAACTAATCAGGCGATACACAATTACAATACTTTTTTATAGCTTTGCAAAATAAATCTCCCGCTAACATGAGAAAGAACTGGCTCGTCATATCAATAGTGCTGATAGCTATGCTCTCCGCCTTTCTACACGCACAAATCACAAGACTGGTCTTTCTCGAAGACTTCGGCGGCAACGAAGCCACCGACCCAGCCGTGAGTCCGAGCGGCACCCCCGGAGTTGTCAATTACAGATATAATAATAAATCGGAATCATATTCTGGGTACTATTCTGTACGAAAGTCGCGCTACCACGGCTCGTGGCACTACATGGACGACCACACCGTGGAGAATGACTTAGAGCGTGGATATTTAATGTATGTTGATGCCAACAACAATGAGATATTCTATCTCAAGGATATTGAAATAGGATGCTCAAGAGATCTGACATTCGGCGTCTGGGCGGTGAACGTGAACACTTACCAGCAAACCCATGACAACTGGGCAAAGCCGATTCTTGAATTCAAGGTAACGGACTACTACACAGGCGACACGCTCATACTGAAGCAGACGGGCGAGATTCATGTCGACAAAGTAAACGTCTCTGCATTAGAGTCTGCCACATGGATACATTACACAGCGAAAGGCACAATACCCAAAGGCGTAAACAAAATCCACTTCGAGATGCTAACAAAACAACACGCCTACTTAGGCGGTGACTTCGCTATCGACGACATAGAGATATTCGTTGACGAGCCTGACAACTTCGTGCTGAGCGACATGGACGCTTGCTCAAACGAAGAACTGACCATCAAGGCTCCAGACATCGACTACAAGAGCTGGTTCGGAGATGACATCTACTACACTTGGGAGAAACTCTCCGACGACGGCACGTCATGGACCACGGTAGGCTACGACAAAGACTTGGCGCTCGGCAAGCCTGACGCAACGATGAACGGCAAGTACCGCATGTCGGCGAATTGCTCGACCGACCTTTTCTGCATCGTGCATAGCGACACTATGACATTAAAAGTAATAGAGACAAAAGACTCGACAATAAACAAAAAAATATGCCGAGGAGAGACGTACTCTTTCAACGGACAGGAGATAAAAGAAAGCGGAGTTTACACATACAAGACAAAGAGCATCATCACTGGTTGCGACAGCACCGTGACGCTGAACATGGACGTGATTGAACCGAAAGACTCGACAATAAACGAAAAAATATGCCAAGGTGAGACGTATTCATTCAACGGACAGGACATAAAAAAAAGAGGCGTTTACACATACACAACCAAGAGCCTCATCACTGGATGCGACAGCATCGTGACGCTGAACTTGGAGGTGATTGATCTGAAAGACTCAATCATAAACGAGAAAATTTGCCGAGGAGAGACGTACACATTCAACGGACAGAACATAACAGAAAGCGGAATTTACACATACATAACAAAAAGCCTAATCACTGGTTGCGACAGCATCGTGGCGCTGGTAATGAATGTGATAGAACCGAAAGACTCAATCATAAACGAAAAGATTTGCCGAGGAGAGACGTACTCTTTCAACGGACAGAACATAACAGAAGGCGGAGTTTACACATACAAGACAAAGAGCCTCATCACTGGATGCGACAGCATCGTGACGCTGAACATGGACGTGATTGAGCCGAAAGACTCGACAATAGACGAAAGAATGTGCAAGGGCGAGACATACTCGTTCAACGGACAAGAGATAACAGAAAGCGGCGTTTACACATACATAACCAAAAGCTTCATCACTGGGTGCGACAGCATCGTGACGCTGAACATGGACGTGATTGAGCCAGACGAGACTGAAATAACGATGCTGATGCCGCAGGACGGTTTCTACGAATGGGAAGGCGACGTGTACCGCAAGCCAGGCACATACAAGAAAATGCTGAAAAACCAATTCGGATGCGACAGCCTCGTCGTGCTGACACTTGACGCCAATCCTACGGTCCATGTGAACATACCGGAAGGATTCTCGCCAAACGACGACGGCATAAACGACACATTCGTGATACAAGGCATCGAGAACTACGCCGACAACCGCATACGCATATTCAACCGCTGGGGCAACAAGGTGTACGAGGCGTCGCCCTACCGCAACGACTGGGACGGACGAAACCACGAAGGCGGCAACGTCGGGTCGGACAAACTGCCTGTGGGAACGTACTACTATCTGCTGTGGCTGCGCAAGAACGACAGTCCGAAGAAAGGCTACATCTACCTGAACCGATAAAAGACACGCGCAAGAATGAAACGACTGCTGCTCATACTTCTGTTGCTGCCGGCGATGGTCACGCTCCACGCCCAGCAGGAAGCCATGTTCAGCTTCTACGACTGGAACAAGATGTCGCTCAACCCTGCTGTAGCCGGCGACAACGGCACACTCAACGCCACGCTCATACACCGTAGCCAGTGGGTGGGATTCGAAGGCGCGCCGATAACGCAGTCGCTGACAGTTGACGCGCCAGTGGTAGGCGACGCAGTGAACCTCGGACTGTCGGTGCTGAACGACAAGACCGGACCGGTACGCAACGTGGGCGTGATGGTGGATTACGCATACCGCATGAAACTGTCGGACAACTGGAAAGTGTCATTAGGTCTGAAAGCCGGATTCAATGACTACATCTTCGACTTAGGCGGCGTGAAGACCATCGACATTGACCCCGTATTCACCAAAAGCGACAACGACTTCGACCTGAACATAGGCATCGGAGCGTTCGCCAGCTACAAGCGCCTGACATTCGGATTCGCCGTGCCTAAGCTCATAGAGAACGGATTCGACTACACGGTGGACGGCGCTGCCAAGGAGTTTCGCCACTACTACATGACGGCGTCATACGACCAGCCGCTGAACGAGCATTTCACCCTGCGCCCCACCACCCTACTGAAGGTGACCGAAGGCGCGCCCGTGGAAGGCGACATCACGCTCGTCTGCTTCTACGACAACAAATACTGGATAGGCGTGATGGGGCGGTCGATGGACGGCGTGGGACTGCAATGCGGCATACGTCCGTGGAAGAACTGCGCCATAGGCTACGCCTTCGACTGGTCGATAGCCAACACGACGGGATACACCAACGCCGGCAGCCATGAGGTAATGCTGCATTACGAATACGACTACAGAAAACGCAAGCGCAAGGAACAGCCTGCACAAGAAGCGCTGCCGATGAAGCAAGAACAAGAGATTGTCGAAGCACCGAAAGACACAATAAAACCAGAGCCAGAACCCGTCGCCGAGCCTGAAGAAGAACCAGCGCAGCCAGTCGTAGAAGACGAAGGCGACAAGATGATCGTTTACAAGGTGACGGTGGTGAACTTCAAGAACAACGCGCCGATAGAAGGCGCTGAAGTGAGAATTGGCGGATTCTTAGAAAAGGAGACCGACTCTGCTGGCGTTGCCGAGTTCGTCTTCGCCGACGAGCAGTTCAATGTGGATGTCCGTGCCTTGGGCTACTACAATGTGCGCACAACACGGAAAGGCAGTCAGAACGACACCATCTACATGACCGTGATGCTGAACCGCAGAATCGTCTTGAAAAACATCTATTACGACTTCGACAAAGCCGACCTCAGAGCGGAAAGTGTGAAGGAGTTAGAGAAAATCGTCGCATTCCTGAAAACCAACCCAGACCTGAAAATAGAACTCGGCAGCCACACCGACTCACGCGGCAACGACGACTACAACATGCGGCTTTCTGAACGCCGTGCAAAAAGCGTCGTGGACTACATCATAAGCCGTGGCATAAGCCCTGAGCGAATAGCCAGCAAGGGATATGGCGAGACACGCCTCGTTAACGACTGCGGCAACGGCGTTAAGTGCACCGAGGAAGAACACCAGCAGAACCGACGGACGGAAATCCTGATTCTTGAGAAATAAGCAACGAAGCCTTACCTTTGCACAAGAAAAAAAAGCAGAACTGCAATGGAAAGAGACAGTATCGACTTCGGCAAGACGAACATCCCAAGACTATTTGTGAAATTATTCATACCCACAGTCTTAGGAATGCTCTTCAACTCAATATTCAACATTGCCGATGGAATATTCGTGGGCAAAGGCGTAGGCAGCGACGCTCTCGCAGCCGTCAACATAAGCGCACCGCTATACACACTGAGCACAGGACTGGGACTGCTGTTCGGCACTGGCGCGTCCGTCGTGGCGCAGATACACCTGTCGAGAAAGAACACCAAGGCAGCCAACATAAACATAACGCAAGCGCTCACCATACCTACAGCATTAATGTGCGGAATCATGCTCATGATTGTGATTTTCGCGCCAGAATTGAACTACGTGTTCGGCGGTTCCGAAAAGTTAGAGCCGCTCACCGTGGAATACATGAGATACGTGAGCCCCACTTTCCTGTTCATGATTGTCATGATTGTGGGAATGTTCGTCATAAGGCTCGACGGCTCGCCTAAGTACGCGATGCTGTCAAACGTCATACCATCTGTGCTGAACATCGTGCTCGACTGGGCGTTCATCTTTCCGCTCGACATGGGAATCAAGGGCGCCGCCATCGCCACAAGCACAGCGCAAGGTCTCGGAGCCATCATGGTACTGCTCTACTTCGTGAATAAAACCAAAGTCATAAACCTGTACATGCCGAAGTTCAGCAGGACGAGCTTGCGCCTAACGGCAAGAAACGCGGGTTATATGTGCAAATTGGGATTCCCTACATTCGTCGGCGAAATAGCCATGTCATTCATCATGATGACAGGCAACTACATGTTCATGAGCCGTTTGCAGGAGGACGGAGTGGCAGCCTTCAGCATCGCTTGCTATCTGCTGCCGGTCATATTCATGTTCGGAGGCGCTATAGGCGAGTCCATGCTGCCCATTGTGAGTTTCAACCACGGACTGAAAAACAAAGCCAGAATCCACAGCACATTAAAACTGTCACTCAGTCTCACTGCGACATGCGGTATGTTCATGACCTGGCTCAGCGTCATGTTCAACGACCAGCTGCTCATGCTCTTCATCGACAAAGGCACAAGGGCGTTCGAGATAGCCTCGGCAGGTCTCGACTACTACAGCGCCGGCTTTCTGTTCATATCCATAAACCTTGTAATGATAATGTTTCTGCAAAGCATAGAGCGCCCTAAGGCATCATTGTTTTTCATGGTGTTAAGAGGCTTCGTCATAGTGCTGCCGGCTTTCTTCATTCTGCCGTCATTCATCGGCGACGCTGGTCTATGGCTGAGCATACCAGTGGCAGAATCCGTGGTGACTGTACTTATTATCGCATACACCGTCATCAACAGAAAAAGATTGTATTAGACCGCCAAGAAAAGTCCAGAAGACAGCACCAATACAGCTTGCCTTCTGGACCACACTTATGAAAGAAATACCTGTCCCACATAATCAAAGAAACCACTGGCAGAGGAGCGCCACAATGGATCAACGAGTATGTCATAACGAACGCCAAAGTGCTCCTGAACGAACGGAGAGACCTCAGTATCAAAGAGATTTCCGAAACAATGGGTTTTGCCGAGCTGCCATTGTTCTGCAGATACTTCAAGCGCAGCACCGGTATGTCGCCGTCAGAATTCAGACGCAGATAAAAGCCAGTCCCTGAGCATTCGGTCCCCAAGCGGAGCCGAAGCACCGAACCAAGCCAAGTCAATCGTCATCCGGCATTTCGGCTACGCTCAATGACCGGAAAAATTTGTTTTTGAGAAATAAACCTATTTAGACTATTTTTGCAAGATATAAGAACTACATTTACGAAAACAAAAACGAAAGATTTTTTATTAGAAAGACAAAGTTGATATAACATAGTATTAATCATAGCGTTTGCCGCTATTCTGAAATCATTCCAAAGCTTGGTCGCATAGGAAATTATATCCAGAAGATAGCTGTGGATGTCTGCGTGTAACCACGTGGACATTCCTTGTCTGGATATAAGGGTCTGACCAAGCACCTGGAATGTGGATGAGGATTTGTCCACGTTCTTTTTTATGGGTGCTTGGTTGTAGTGTTTTAGGTTAATGGCAAACGCGCCTAAAACAAAAGAAAAATGAGCACATTACAAGACATTGCCTCAAAACTACTGGCAACAAAGAAATACACAGACAAAGCCAGTGCTATTCTTAATCTTATCGCAGACAATAAAATTAGCATGTCTGACCTCAATAATACATTAGCGGAAATTAAAACAAAACGTATAACTGACCTCAAAGATCAACTAATCAACGTTGCAATAGATTATATAAACATATGTCTTGAAGACAACGTTTTAACACAAACAGAGATGCAGGACTTCCGAATGTTGAAACACTTTTTCAAAATTCAAGAAGGTGATTTCATTCGCTGTCATAAAGAACAAGAGATAAAACACATATTGATCGCACAACTACATAACATACAATCCGACAACATAGTTGACAAAACAGAAGCATTGATGAAAGTTGATTTACAAGAAATGTTCGGCTTAAGTTATGATCAGTTTCTAAAAATCGAGAATGAAGTTTCAAAAGAAAGTATTAAAAATGGTGCGAATCCATTTGATTTGGACACATTCATAAAGAAATAAACAACCATAAGAATAGAAATCATAAAACGTATTTGATTATGGCAGGATGGAATTATAGAAGAAGGGTAAATATTGCCCCTGGAGTAACATTAAATTTCAGCAGAAAGGGAGTTTCCACATCAGTCGGACCTAAGGGAGCTCGACTCACATATGGAAAACACGGAACATATTTGAACACAAGCATTCCTGGTACAGGATTATACCGCAGACAAAAAATTGGCGGCACAGCAAAAAGTCAAAGCAAACAAGCAGTATCTTCGTATAACACAAACGGAATCGGATGCTTGTTTGCCGTCATTTTATTCTCTATAGTATTCCTTGCAAAGCCATCATTATTCATTTCTATATTGTTAATAACTGGAGGGGTATGTTTCATTTTTTATGAAATTTTTAAAGCAAACAAATCTGATAGTCTCCCAAAAGACGAATGCCTAAATATCCAAGACGAGCAAGATCTTGTTAGATTAAAACTAATATCTCTAAAAGACAAAGAATCTGAAACACACAAGATTCTATCATCATACTATAAATGCTTATCAATTTTACCTCAAATCGGCGAAGCTGAGAAAATACTAACGGAACTTAAGAACAAAAAAAGCAAGAAATATATAGAACAAATTCCTATATGGGAAAAGAAAAAAGAAGAGCTAACAAAAGAATTTGAGAATGCAAAATATTCAGCAAATGAGTCTTTATCTGTTGAACACAAAAGAATATACAAAGACTTCTGCGAAAGTTTTAATGAATTGACAAACTGCGGGCGATTATTTGAACAGCAAGTAATCGAAAGCAAAGATGTCAAAATCACAACAGACGATTTTGATTTTATAAAAAACGACACAGAAACACCTGTTATCATAAGAGAAGACGGTTCACAAATATACTTCTACCCTACATTTATCATTAATGCAAAAAGTTCAACGCGTTTTGACGTCATTTCTATGAATGATATGAAAATAGGCGTATATGACCATACGGTTTTACACAAGAATGACTGTCCTAAAGATGCGGAAATTATAGGCTTCAGATACACATATGAGAATAAGGACGGAAGTCCAGACATGCGTCGCACAATAAATCCTCTTTTGACTATAGCAAAATACAGAGTTATCAAATTCACTAACATTGACGGATTTAAAATCAGCATCAGCAACCGTAATGTTGCCATAAAATTCGAAACTACACTAAATGACTTATTGGCGATAAACAACAACACAAATACAATTCAAGAAAATCAAGACCCATACATATTAGACAAAAAGATTTATGAGAAACATCTCAATATCGTAAAACGTACTTACGAAATGGCCTCATGGATGAAGTCAAGCGATGATATCCAAACGGTATTAAACAAGCAAAATATCAAAATCGAAGGGAACAACACAAACAACCCTATTAACATACTTATAGAAATAGATTTTCTAAAGTGTTTCTTAAAACTGGGCAAGCAGCTTGATTTTACGAATTGTGAAAGTATCGGACTTATTATGCTATTCACTGCATTGCACAATAATAAAATCATTGAATACGATGAAATCACGACATATCAAATGCAATCAACTCCTTTATTAAAATATTATCAATCATTACAAAAGTCTATTGAGAAAAACAATGAACCAGAAGGAGGTTTCTTAATCTCATTTTTATTGAAAGAGGTTGATAAAAAAATGCAATTCAAATACTTAATAATATTGCACGACTTTTCTACCACAATAGCAGACATTGATCATACAATTACAAGCAAAGAACAAAATGGTCTTGATTATGTAGAACAGAAAATGTCTGAAACCAAACCTTCAGATATTGATCAAAAGACTAAAAGTGAACCAGTCTCAAGCAAATCAAATAGAGCGATTGATGAATTACAAAAACTCATTGGTTTAACATCCGTCAAGAGTGAAATATCTTCGTTAGCGAATTTTATCAATATTCAAAATATGCGTCAAGAAAAGGGTATGAAAGTATCACCTATCTCATACCATTGCGTTTTCACTGGTAATCCTGGAACTGGAAAAACAACCGTTGCTCGCATTGTTGCACGAATTTATAAAGAGTTGGGGATATTAAAGAAAGGACATCTTGTTGAAACCGACCGTTCTGGACTTGTCGCCGAATATGTTGGTCAAACTGCTGTCAAAACAAATAAGATAATTGATGAAGCCCTTGACGGCGTTTTGTTTATTGACGAGGCGTACTCTCTTGTTGACGGCGGCGAAAAAGATTTTGGGAAAGAAGCGATTTCAACCCTTCTGAAACGTATGGAAGACGAGCGTGATCGTCTAATTGTTATTTTGGCTGGTTACACAAACGACATGAAACGCTTCATTGATTCAAACCCAGGTCTCCAATCTCGTTTCAATCGTTACATTGAATTCCAAGATTACACAGCTGATGAATTGTTGCAAATTTTTGAATTCAACCTTAAGAGCAACGAGTATCAAATGTCTAATGAAGCCAAAAACGCATTAATGATACACCTGCAAAAATGTACAAAAGAAAAGGACGAACGATTTGGAAATGGACGTTTCGTCCGCAACCTATTTGAAAGAACGATAGAAAAACAGGCAAATCGTCTTTCACAAACACAAAACATTACAGCAGATATGCTAACAACAATAGAAGTCAACGACCTGCCTGAATAAGTTCCTCGACATCCTGAAGGCGTTGTAAATCCAAAACAATAGCTTAATTTTGCAGGCAAAACACTGCACATGATAAAAGAGGAAGACATAGAGAGAGTGGGCAAGGCCGTGAAAGCGCACAGCTACGGCGGCGAAGTGAAAATCGAGTTCGACCAGAACTTCGACGAGGAGGCGGCCGAGTTCCTGATAGTGAAAGAGGACGGACTGCCAACGCCGTTCTATGTCGAGGGATACAAGTACAGCAGCGACACGCAAGCCATATACAAGCTGGAGGACATAGACACCGAGGCTGACGCGAAAAGACTGCTCGTGGGCAAGGACGTGTATGTGGAAAAGGAGCACATAAGAGAGAACGTGACGGAGGAGACCGAAGGCACTGTCTATGCGCTGAAGGGCTACACCGTGAACGACGCCAGCCACGGCCGACTGGGCACCGTGAGCGAGATTGACGACCAGACCGCCAACATTCTGCTGATCGTGAGAAAAGACAACGGCGACGAGATAATGATACCTGTCGCCGATGAATATATCAAGGAAATTGATGACGACAGCAAGCAGATAACACTGCAGCTGCCTGACGGATTCTTAGACCTCTGATTTTATCCGCAAAGGACGTAAAGGTCGGCTCTCGGATTGAGGAGCATGACCGGCACAGAGCATTCGTTGACGAATTCGAGCTCCTTCGGGCCGAAGATTATATCATCCAGACCATAGGAACGTGACGCCGAGGCTATGACCATGCCCGCGCCAAGCTCGTCGGCACGGCGCACCGCCTCCAGCTCCACCTTGAAGCTGTCGCCCTGTGCGGCTATCTCGCTGTGTTTCAGTTCGTACTTATTTAAAAGCGTCGTTATCTTGTCGGTAGTGATGCGCGCCTTGTGTCCAAAGTCCTTAGCTGGCATGAGCAGCAGTTCCGAACCGAAGAATCGTCCGAGATTGGCAGCGAACGGTCCTTTCTCGTTGTCCTCGACCAGGAATGTGACCGGCACAAGCACCTTGTCGAGCGTAATCTTGTCGAAGTAAGGCTTAACGAATATGTACGGGATGCGCAGGTCGCGTGTTATTTTCAGGAAGGTGCGCACCTTGTTGAATCCCTTGTGCTCGGACAGCTGGAATACGATGGTGGACGCCTCGGAAGCCGTCATGAAGTCATGAAACTCCGACAGCGAAGGCAGCAGATGGCTCTCCGCTCCTTTCGTCACCTTAGGCGACAGCTCACTCGCCCACTCTGCCAATTTCGCCTCTATCTCATCGGGCTGCAGCGGTATCTTCCTGTCGGCGTACGAGATGAAACACACAGGCTTCTCCGCTGCCTCGGCAAGCTGCACTGCCATATCTACAGCCACCTTGGGATATTCCTCGGCAGATGTGAAAACGAATATGTACTCTATGCTGTTCATAAATTATTCCTGGTAATAAACTCTTCTGACACGAGGAGAAACCGACGTCAGAATCTCGTATGATATGGTGCCGAGCTGCTTCGCCATGTTCATTATGGAATGTCCCTTGCCGAAGATTGTGACCACATCGCCCTCCTTGGCGTCAACGCCCGTGAGGTCTATCATGCAGACGTCCATGCAGATATTGCCTACGATAGGCACGAGCTTGCCGTTGACCATGACGCTGTACGCGCGGTTGCCGAGGTGGCGGTCCAGTCCGTCGGCATATCCGATAGGTATTGCGCCGATGACGCTATCCTTGGCCAGTTTGCCGTTGCGGCAGTAGCTGACTGTCTCGGAAGCTGGCACCTTGCGTATCTGCAATATGACGGTCTTGAGCGTGCAAGCCTCCTCAAGGCGCGAGTTGTCCACGGCGCTGAATCCGTAATGACCGATGCCGAGGCGCACCATGTCGAACTGGTACTGAGGGAATCGCTCTATGCCAGCCGAGTTGAGTATGTGGCGCAGCACCTTGTGGTCGAACGCCTTGTCGAACTTGTCGGCCACGCTCTTGAAGCGGCGCACCTGCTCCTCGGTGAAGTCGTCGAAACGCTCCTCGTCGCTGCCCACGAAATGCGAGAACACCGAACGCACCAGAAGCGCGTCCTTCGCCTTCAGTCTCTTTATCAGTTCATCAGCCTCATCCAGCTCGAATCCGAGACGGCTCATGCCTGTGTTTATCTTTATGTGTACAGGATATTTCTTTACGCCCTGGCGTTCAGCCTCATCAATAAACGCTTCAAGCATCGAGAAGCTGTAAATCTCAGGCTCCAGGTGGTAGTCTATAATCTTGCCGAGTCCGCCTATCTCAGGATTCATGACGATGATAGGCACGCTGATGCCCTCGTTGCGGAGAGTCGCGCCCTCGTCAGCCACAGCCACAGCCAGATAGTCGCATCCGTGCTGCTGCAAAGCTCTTGACACAGCCACGTCGCCCGAGCCGTAAGCGTTCGCCTTAACCATGTGCACCATCTTGGTTTCCGGTTTGAGGAACGAGCGGAAGTAATCGACGTTATGGAGTATCGCGTTTATGTCAACCTCGAGTGTGGTCTGGTGTACAATGGACGAAATCTTCGCCGACACGTCCTCGAAACGGAACGAGCGCGCGCCCTTGAGCAGCACAGCCTCGTTCTTCAGCTCGGTCAGCACGTTGGACTCCAACAAATCGCGTGTCGAAGCATAGAAACTCTTTTCGGCAATGTTGAAGAGATTGGCGTTCGCCGAAATCTCCGGTCCAACGCCGATGAGACGCTCCACCGCCTTGTTTTTCAGCAGTTCGGCCACCGACATATACAGCGAGACAGTGTCCTTGCCGCTCTGGAATATGTCGGACAGGATTATGGTTTTCTTCAGTTTCTTGGCCTCGGCCTGTGACTTCAGGAAGTCAAGGGCTATGGAGAGCGAGTCGAAGTCGGAGTTGTAGGAGTCGTTTATGACGAGACATCCATTCTCGCCGTTCTTCACCTCAAGGCGCATGGCTACAGATTTCAGTGTCGTGAAGCGCTTGGCTATCTCGTCGGGGTCTGTGCCTAACCAGAGCATGAAGCAAAGGCAGTTCATGGCGTTCTCCACCGAGGCGTTGTCGCCGAAAGGCAGAGTCAGCTCATGCTCCTTGTTCTTGTATTTATACTTTATGTCGTAGCCGTTGGCTGTGTTGCCTGCAGAAAGCAACTTGACTGTCGTTCCGGCAGCCTTGCCCCAAGTGAAATGCTCGGCTTTGAGGTCGGCCTGAGCCACGGCTATGTCCAGCAGTTTGTCGTCCTTGCCGTAGATGACAACGTCGGCTGTGGCGAAAAGGCGGAGCTTCTGCTCGCACTTCTCCTTGAGCGACGCGAAGTTCTCTTGATGCGCCTCGCCGAGGTGTGTAAATATGCCTACTGTCGGCTTTATGATGCAGGCGAGCTTGTCCATCTCGCCCGGCTTCGAGATGCCGGCCTCGATGATGGCGAGCTCGGTCTGCTCGTCGATTTCAAGCACCGAGAGCGGCACACCTATCTGCGAGTTGTAGCTTCGTGGCGAGCGTGTCACCTTCTTGTCGTCGCCTATGAGCTGGCTTATCCACTCCTTGACTATCGTCTTGCCGTTGCTGCCGGTCACACCCAGCACAGGGATAT
The DNA here is from genome assembly GCA_017937025.1 of Paludibacteraceae bacterium. GTDB lineage: Bacteria > Bacteroidota > Bacteroidia > Bacteroidales > Paludibacteraceae > UBA4363. Next base: position 293,311 of record JAGBEJ010000002.1, read on the forward strand.
TGAACTTGGCGCGGTGATAGGCGGCGAACTTCTGCATCGCCTTCAGCGGGTCGGGTGTGACAAGGAAATTCGCTCCGTCGCAGACAACAGACTCATCGCTTATGATAAAAGACTTGACACCGACAGAAATCAAGTCCTTGACGTAGCGGTGACCGTCATTGCGAGATGTCTTTATCGCAACAAAAATAGAACCCGAAGGATATGAAACCGTACGACTGTCGGTTATCACATAGGAAACCATAGCCGAGCCGTCACCAATGAGCTTTGCGCCAGTGACTTTGGCTATTTCTTCAAGAAGATACTTCATCTTATTAATTGATAATCATTCAACGAACCACGAAGGTAAGAATAATTATCACTTGTTGTCGAGTTCCGGAGGAAATATCTCGTCCATAGTCAAGCCTGTGAGACTCGTCATTTTCTTGAAGAAATAAAGCACGATAGCGATGATGCACACAGCGAACGGCAGCACACAATAAGGGTACTTCAGATACATGAGCTCGGCTATCTGCTCGTTAGTCGGCATAGGGTCAACGAGCACGATGACGGCAAGTATGTAGTGCGTGATTGCGGAAAAGACGAACGACAGGAAGAAAAGCCATGTCGTGACCTTGAACAAGTTCTTGAAGCGTTCTTCGTTGCCGTTGTTGTCCAACGCCGCCGACACTTTGTAAACGTCCATCAGACTGTCGTTGCACACCATGCGCACCAGCAACGGCGGACGCATCTTCAGTGTGAGAAGTATAAGAAGTCCCAGCACAAACGGAATGGCGGCGTCCTTTACCGCAAGCCACTGCGATGACAGCTCGAAGAGCCCGACAACCCCCGTGAGAAGCACTCCGACGATGCCAGCCATAGCCACAACGCTCGTTCTCTTGTGAATAATCCAGTTGACTATGAAATAACCCACAGGAAAAGAAAGCGACAACACAAGGGCATTGGCAGCCACCTGATTATGCGCCACACCAAGCTTGAACGGGAAAATGATGCCGTCGAAGTTGATGACATCGCAGAACAGCGAGTATTTGGTAAGGAAAAATATAGGTATAATGAAGTTGAGAAGGAAACTCAATATCGGGTTCCCCTTCTCCTTGGATGCGTACGCACGATTGGCGGCTCTAAGTTGTGCCTTCATTTACAAATATTTACCTATACTTTCCTTAATATAAAGAAAGTCAAATATAAATATTTTTTAGAAATCAGGTTAAAAAAATCAACAAAGAGGAACATTTTGGCAGATGAAAGTGACTTATTCCGACTTGCAGTCTTTTTCACCAGCCTTTTCTTTGCTGTCAAGGTCTATGTTGAAAAGCTGCTCGAACTCAAGCCCGGTGAGCTTGGATAGGCGGTTGTAAACATAAAAAAGGGCGAAGACCAGCACTATGGTCGATGGCAAGGCGATGACAGGATAAGACAGAGCCGTCATGCGCGCCATCTCCTCGGCGAACTCCGGAGTGCCGGAAGGGCTGTGTATGAGGTATTTGGCGAGACCGAAGTTCAACACTGTGGAAACGAGGAACGACGCCGCCACCATGTATGACGCGCGCACAAGCATGCGATCCACTTCCTTGGTGTTGTCCTTTTCGCTCAGGCGGCTGTTTATCAGCTCCATGTTCATCAGGTCCTCGTTGTAGAGCAACTTCTTGACAAGCGGATAAGGCGTCTTCATGGAAATGAGCACGGCGAGGCAGATAATCAGCGGCACGCTCGCTTCCTTGTAGGCTATCAGCTCGCTCGGGAACTCGAACACGCCGATAATGCCGGTGAGCAGCACGCTGACAAAACCGAGTATGGAGATGAAGTTCGCCTTATGCTCCTTGCGCCAGTCCCAGATGAAATAAGCCAGCGGAAAGGCAAGCGCCACCACGAGTCCGAGCTTAGGGCCGAGGTAGTTGTCGTTGCTGAACTTGGAGAGTATGACCACAGGAACGACGATGTTGAACAGAATGTTCACAAGCGGATTCTGCTTCTTTTTCTTCTTTTTGTCTGCGGCTGCGGCTGCGGCAGCCTGCTCGTTGGTGTTGCTCATTATATTATCGTGTTTTTATTCTATGCGTTTATTCAAATCAGAAATGTCGCCGGAGAGGTCAACTTCCTTGTGCTGCGAGGCGAACGACTGGAACTTGCTCAGCAGCGACTTGAGGAAAGACTTGTAATTCTCGTCGGAAGTCAACGGACGATGCGAGAGCGAGCGTGTCAGCTTGCGCACATCGGCGGCAAGTGTGGCAGTCGGAGCCGTGAAGTAGCGTTCGCAGAAAGCCGAGAACACATAATCGACAGCCACAGGCGACGGATGCGCCATGTCGTCGGCGTAGAAGCGGTAGTCGCGCAGGTCATCGACGAGCAGTTCGTAGGCTGGAAAATAGTCGCAGCCGAAAGTCTCGCACAGCCTGTCGACAGCCAGATGCAGCGTGGCTTTGGAGAGCGTGTTCTCGTGCGCGCCGTCCTTGAAGTGGCGCACAGGGCTGACCGTCAGGATTATCTTCATGTCCGAGTTCAACGCGCGCAACTCGCTTATCGCTCCGCCAAGCGCATCGACAGCCTCGTCAACCGATATTCTGCGGCGGCGGAACAAGTCGGGGCTCTGCTTATGGCAATTAGCCACTACCCTGCCCGTCTCCTTCAGTTCATACACCCACGCCGTGCCCAAGGTTACGACGAGCGTCGTCACCTTCGACAAATCCACAGCATCAATAGACGAGTTGATGGCGTCAAGGCATTCCTGCTGCTCGGCACGCGAGAAGCGCGAGTGATGCATCCAGCTGTGGTAAAGGTTCTCGCTATAAAAAAGGTCGGCCCCCGCAAACCTCTGCCCTGTGGCGAGGATATGGAGAGCCGACGATATAGACAACGGATTATATAATATGCCGAACGGATTGACCGTCACGTGCAAACGGGACTGCGAGAGGCGCTCAGCCACATTCTCGGCGAAGCACGAACCGATGGAAAGGATATTGTCCTGATATCCGATGCTGAAGTCCGACTTGCCTACCGGAAATGTGAGGCGGAACTGCGAGTCTGCGTTTGTAGCCATTATATAAACTTCTTGCTTAGTTTTAAATCACCGCAAAGGTAATAAAAGAAAGCAAAAAGCGCATTACTCAAGAATCTTGACCGAGAACGCCTTGTAGAACTGCCACCCGGCAGCATCGGTGACACGCACGACGAAATGATAGTCGCCGGTGTCGATGTCATCGGGTATCGGTATGTCAACATAAGCGTCATAGGCCGCCGAGTTCGCCGGTATGGAGAACGACTCGTTGTAAACCCACACTTTCGACGTGGCAGACTTCACTGGGTCGAGCTCGCAGTCGGTGGCGGAAGTGCCGTGGCTGTGATGCTCGAAGTTGTTGTGCACCTCGATGTTGAAGTTGCCAAGCTCGACATTGTCGGTGAACAAGGCGTGGAAATGTATCGTCTCGCCACGGTAGAAGCGGTCGCACTCCACTGGCGACGCCGTCGTCAGCGTGTCGGAGATGACCGGGTAAGCGATGTCCTTGCTGTCCGAGTCGCCGCACGAGGCAAGCGACACAAACATCAGCGACAAGACAAAAACACAAAAATGTCTGATTCTCATATTTATAAGTTTTTACGGGTTATTCCTCCTCAAGTCCGAGCTCACTTTCGACAGTGGTTTTCTGTCCGTGCTTGTCGGTCACAGTGAGGCTAAGTTTATAATCCGCCACAGTTGCGACATCGGCTATGACGACGTTGCGGACATGGAAGTGAACTCCCTCTGTGGCTCTCACGCCAGCGTAAGTTTCGCTGTCCGAGTAGGAGTCGCCCACCTGGTTGCCGTCCTTGTCCAGCACAACGGCGCTGACAGACGCGATAAGTCCGTCGGCGTTGATCGTAGCCTGCACACAGACCTCGTTCTCAGCAGCCTCGTAGTTGGCTTCTGTCAGTGTCACCACTGGAGCCGCAGTCTTGTCATCATCATCGTTGCAAGCTGTCATTACAAATGAAAAAGAAATCGAAAGAAATGCTATTAATGCTGATTTGATGTTTGTTTTCATTGTTTTAATAAATTATGAGCATTGCTCTGTTTAACGTTTAAAACTCGAAGGATAGCATCGCCTGCACGTTTATGCCAGGCTCCGGCACACCTATGAGCCGGTAATAGCTCGTGTGGTCGTAATATCGGCGGTTGAGCAGATTCTCGGCGCGCAGATTGGCGGAAAGCACGTAATCCTTGATGCGGAAAGCCTTGCCAGCCGAAGCGTTGAGCGTCCAGTAACCATCGGTAGGCAGTTCCGGCGGCACAATCTCGTCCTGGTCGCCCACGATGCGGACATTCACCGCCACGAAGCCGTCCATTCTCCTGCCGAACTTGTACTTGCACTCTGCCTCAGCCGACCACGGAGTGGAGAACGGCAGCGTGTAGCCCTTCTTGCTGCCCGACAGCTGACGAGCGTACAAGTATTCTCCCTTAACCGAAGCCTCAAGGAAACGGCAGAACGAATACGCGACCTGCGCCTCCGCTCCCCACCGCCACACACGAGCCTGGGTGTAATTATAAAGCTGCATACCCTCGATGTAATCCGGTGTGGGATTGAGGTATATGTAGTTTGGAAAGTAGTTGACATAGGGGTCTATCTCCACTGTCAGATGCTTGTTCTGGAATATCACGCTTGCGTCCAGCTGATACGACACCTCCGGCGAAAGCGACGAATTGCCCTGCTCGTAGCGGAAAAGCTGGTAGCTAATGCCGTTGCATCCGAGCTCCTTGGCAGTAGGCACGCGAAAACCCTTGCCTACATTCGCCTTGAGTATCCATCCGGCATTGTCATAGACCACGCCAGCCGACCACGTCAATGCGTTGAACATGCCGTCCATCGCCTGGGAACGCTCCACGTAAAGCGAGTCCGGCGAGCCGCTGCCGACGGGCGACTTGTACCAGTCACGATAGGAATGTATCGAAACGCGCGAAAGGTCGTAGCGCAAGCCGGCGTTAAGCGACAGATGCGGTGTCACGTCCATCTTGTCCGATGCGAACACGGCCGCCGACAACACCTCGAAGTCCGGAATGATGAATCCCCATCCACCTATGCGGTTGTGCTGGAACTCGCCCGACACACCAGCCTGCAACTCATTGGCGTGAGGCAGCCGCATGCGGAACATGGCGTTGAGCGATGCGTTGTTCTTGCGGAACTCACGCTCCGTAGTGCCCTGCGGCTTAGGCATATAGCCGTGCGACACTGCCTCGGAACACTCCCGGCGGAAATCGTTCTGCCACGCCGCATCAACGCTTAATGACGAGCCGCCGGACGCAAACCTGTAGTCCGTGTGGCTGAGCAGCGTCAGGTGGTTCACTGTCTGGCACGGCAGGTCGATGTCGCGCGAATGCGAGTCGTAGTCGATGGACGAGAGGCGCACCTCCAGCCCATGGGCATTGGCGAAGAATCCGCTCCGCGAGTAGGAGTCGGAAATCTTGACATCGCTGCGCAGCCGGCGCGAGATGTAGCCGAGACGCAGATGCGCCGAAGCCTCGTTGCCGGCGGTATTGCGCAGTCGGCCGTTCTTCAGGCGGATGTTGTATGAGTTGTATGTTATGCTGTCGGCCGGCACACGATAGTCGGCATACGACACGGCTGTCAGTCCGCCCTTGTAGAAGAACCTGCCGTATCTGCCGCCAACTCTGCCCGACAGCCCGACGGCGTCGCTGTTGCTGCGGTAGAAGACCGAGACTTTGCCCTCGAGCGTGTCCACCGGCAAAGAGTTGGTGTAAAGCCTGAGCAATCCGCCCACGGCGTCTGAGCCGGCTATGAGCGCCGACGGTCCTTTCAGCACCTCCGCCCTGTCCACCGAGAACTGGTCGATGTCCAGTCCGTGGTCGTCGGCCCACTGTTGTCCGTCGTGCTTCACGCCGTCCACCGTCACCACCACACGGTTGAGCCCCAGCCCTCGGACTATCGGCTTGGACTGCGATGAGCCTATGGTGCTTGCCTTCACCCCAGGCACAGCCTGAAGCGTCTGCATGAGCGACGACGACAGATTGTCGGTTATGAAACCCTGCCCTATCTGCGTGCCAGTCTGCGAGAAGTCCTTCTGATACTCCACCGACGACTGCCCGTACACGAAGATGTCGTCGAGCATGACGTTCCTCAACGCCGAGTCCGGCAAAGCGCTCTGCGCACAGCACAGCGACGGCATAGCCAACACAACGGCATAACAACAAGACACGGCAAGCCAACGGCAAGCCATGCGTATTTTGTAATACATTTACCTGTGAATTAAGTTGTTACTACTTTCCTTGCCCGTATTATCAACGGACGCGATAATTTACAAAGCAGCAACGGGAGGCGCGCGAGGCGATGCGGCAAAGTACGCCACGATGACGGCACGGTCCGCATGCAACGCAACATTAGAAACGAAAGGCAGAGCCAATGCCGAAAGCGACAAGACCACCGACACACAGAAAGGCGTGTGCAGGAAGTGGCAGAACTCGCATTCGTGAGCCGAATCGGTCTGCTGGTCGATGTGCAGCGGGTGCGCTATATGGTGCTGGCACTCGTAGCACAGGACGCAGACTTCGGCGTGACGGTGAAACGACGCGATGGCGAGCGCAGGCAGGAATACCGCCAGCAGCAGTGCTGAAAAAATATGTCGTCTTTGCTCAGCCTTCATTTTAGAGGCGCAAAGATAGTACATTTCGCGGAAATTGGCATTAAATGACACGAACACACAAGTTAGTGCCACTTTTTTTGCTGCATAATAGATAAAGATTACTATCTTTGGGGTTATTTTCCGAAAATCTATAAAACATTAAGATAACAGAACTTTAAATAATGATCTGGAACAAAGAAGTGGAGTGCATGAGCCGTGAGCAAATGCGCGACCTGCAAAGCAAAAGACTAAGGGAGATCTCTAAATACGTGTATGAGAACACGCCTTTCTACAAGAGGAAATTCGACGAGCTGGGCATAACACCCGATGACATAAAGGACATCGACGACATCGTCAAGCTGCCTTTCACCAACAAGCTCGACCTCAGAGACAACTACCCTTTCGGACTCAGAGCCGTGCCAATGAGCGACATCGTCCGCATACACGCATCATCGGGAACAACAGGAAAGCCTGTCGTTGTGCTGTACACAAAGAAAGACCTTGAGACATGGCAGGAGGCCATTTCCAGAGCATTCACAGCCTACGGAGCCACAAAGGAGGACATTTTCCAGGTTTCATACGGATACGGACTATTCACCGGCGGACTCGGAGCACACGACGGAGCGCAGCACATCGGCGCGAGCGTGATTCCTATGTCATCGGGCAACACAGAGAAGCAGGTGGCGCTGATGCACGACTTCGGCGCGACGACACTCTGCTGCACACCTTCATACGCGCTGTTCCTCGCCGAGACCATCGCCGAGAGCGGAATACCACGCGACGAGTTCAAACTCAGAATCGGAGCGTTCGGCGCAGAGCCTTGGACAGAGGCCATCCGCCGAGACATCGAGAGCAAACTGAAAATCAAGGCATACGACATCTACGGACTGAGCGAAGTGGCTGGACCTGGTGTCGGCTACGAATGCGAGTGCCAGAACGGACCGCACCTCAACGAGGACTTCTACTACCCTGAAATCGTGGACCCAACCACAGGCAAGCAGCTGCCTGAAGGCACTGTGGGCGAACTCTGCTTCACACACCTGAACAAGGAAGGAATGCCACTGATGAGATACCGCACACACGACCTCACAGCGCTACACTACGAGAAGTGCGCCTGCGGAAGAACACTCGTGAAGATGGACAGAATCATGGGAAGATGCGACGACATGCTCATAATCAGAGGCGTGAACGTGTTCCCAACACAGATAGAGGACGTGATAATGCAGCTCAAGGAGTTCGAGCCACACTACATACTCGTAGTGGACAGAGTGAACAACACCGACACCAGCGAGCTGCACGTAGAGGTGAAGAAGGAATACTACTCTACCGACCCAGCTGCGCAGAAAGCCCTGATGCACAAGATAAAAGACAAGCTGAAGAGCGTCATCGGACTGGGATTCTACGTCGTTCTCGTAGAGCCTAAGGGCATCGAGCGCTCGACTGGCAAGGCCAAGAGAGTGATAGACAAGAGAAAACTCAAAGACTAACCATAAAGCATACACTATATTTAAGGACATGAAGAAACTTCTATTAGGAGACGAAGCCATAGCCCAAGGTGCTCTTGACGCAGGACTGAGCGGCGTTTACGCTTATCCTGGTACTCCATCAACCGAGATTACTGAATACATACAGGCATCTCCGCTCGCCAAGGAGCGCGGCGTGCACAGCCGTTGGTCAACCAACGAGAAAACCGCCATGGAGGCCGCACTGGGAATGTCATTCATGGGCAAGCGAGCATTAGTCTGCATGAAGCACGTCGGAATGAACGTCTGCGCCGATCCGTTTGTCAACTCCGGCATGACGGGAGTGAACGGCGGAGTTGTCGTACTCGCAGCCGACGACCCTTCAATGCACTCTTCGCAAGACGAGCAGGACAGCCGCTTCTACGGCAAATTCGCCCTGATACCAACTTTCGAGCCAAGCTCACAGCAGGAAGCCTACGACATGATGGCTGCCGCGTTCGACTACTCTGAGCAGCAGAAACTGCCTGTGCTGATGCGCGTGACAACACGCATGGCGCACTCAAGAGCCGTAGTCGAGGTCAAGAACGAGGCACGCAAGCAGAACGACATGAACTACAACGCCGTTGCCGCCAACTGGGTGCTGCTGCCAGCCAACGCACGCAAGCGCAACGACATAGTCACAGCGCAGCAGGCGACACTCGAGGAGAACGCAGCCAACTCGGCATACAATAAATATATAGAAGGCAAGGACAAAAAGATGGGAATCATCGCCAGCGGAATAGCATTCAACTATGTGAACGAGTGCTTCCCTGCCGGATGCCCTTTCCCTGTGCTGAAGATTTCGCAGTATCCGCTGCCTAAGAAGCTCGTGCGCCGCATGTGCGACGAGTGCGACAGCGTGATGGTCGTGGAGGAAGGACAGCCATTCATCGAGGAGATGCTCCGTGGCGTAATGCCAGGCAACGCCGAAATCAAGGGCCGTCTGACAGGCGAGCTGCCACGCACAGGCGAGCTCACTCCGGACATCGTGAAGAAGGCGCTCGGCATGGAGACTGGCCAGAACTTCTCTTCATGCGAGGATGTGGCGCCACGTCCACCTGCGCTCTGCCAGGGATGCGGACACCGCGACGTTTACACAGCGCTCAACGAGGTGCTCAAGGAATATGAGAATCCACGCGTGTTCGGCGACATAGGCTGCTACACACTCGGATTCCTGCCTCCATACCGCGCAATACACTCATGCGTGGACATGGGAGCCAGCATAACAATGGCGAAAGGCGCTGCCGATGCAGGTCAGTGGCCTGCGGTTGCCGTCATAGGCGACTCGACATTCACACACAGCGGCATGACCGGTCTGCTGGACGCCGTGAACGAGAACGCCAACATCACAGTGATAATAAGCGACAACCTGACTACTGCCATGACTGGCGGACAGGACTCTGCAGGAACAAACAAGTTCGAGGCTATATGCCGCGGACTGGGCGTTGCCGAAGAGCACCTGCACGTGGTGACACCGCTGCCTAAGAACATGCCTGAAATCACACGCATCATACGCGAGGAAATCAACTACAAAGGCACGTCAGTGATAATACCACGCCGCGAGTGCATACAGACACTGCAAAGACATCTGAAGGAACAGAAAAAAGCACAGGAGAAGAAATAACATGAAAACAGACATCATACTCTGCGGTGTGGGAGGACAAGGAATCCTCTCAATCGCGACCATCATAGGCGAGGCTGCCATGAACGAGAATCTGTACATCAAGCAGGCCGAGGTGCACGGCATGAGCCAGCGTGGCGGCGACGTGCAGTCCAACCTGCGCATCTCGTCGGAGCCGATAAACAGCGACCTCATCGCACTGGGCGGTGCTGATGTGATAATAAGCATGGAGCCGATGGAGGCGCTGCGCTACCTGCCTTACCTGAACAAGGAAGGATGGATAATAACATCGAGCGCGCCGTTCGTAAACATACCGAACTACCCTGAGCTGGACACCATAATGGCTGACCTGAACAAGATGCCTAACGTGATAATCGTGGACATCGAGCAGCTGGCGAAGGACAACGGCGTGAACCGCTCTGCCAACGTGATACTGCTGGGTGCGGCACAGAAAGCGCTCGGCATAGAGTACGACAAGCTGGAGGACGCAATCCGCCGCGTGTTCGGACGCAAGGGCGACGCCGTGGTGGAAGCCAATATCAAGGCTCTGGCTCTCGGACGAGCAGCACAGAAATAAAGAAAACAGACATAAAAAATAAAAAACGCTTTGATGAAAATCAAGGCGTTTTTTTGTATTGCACATATTGCACAAATGGCAATTAACCATAACTTTACGACTGCAAAAAAAATAAAATTTATCATATATGGAAGATTTTTATCAAAAAAATATTGCCCAAGAGCAATACAATTGTGGTAATAGCTATTACAATGGCGAGGGTGTAGAGCAGTCGTACACTGAGGCTGTGAAATGGTGGAGAATAGCAGCGGAGCAAGGAATTGTCCAAGCGCAATACAAATTGGGTTACTGTTACGAAAAAGGCGAGGGTGTGGAGCAATCATACACAGAGGCTGCGAAATGGTACAGAAAAGCAGCGGAGCAAGGACATGCCGATGCGCAATGGAATCTGGGCAACGGCTACTACAACGGCGAAGGCGTGGAGCAGTCGTACACAGAGGCGGCGAGATGGTACAGGAAAGCAGCGGAGCAAGGACATGCCGATGCGCAAAACAACTTGGGCGTCTGCTACTATAATGGCAATGGCGTGGAGCAATCGTACACAGAGGCGGCGAGATGGTACAGAAAAGCAGCGGAGCAAGGACATGCCGTGGCGAGAAACAATCTAAGAATCCTGCAACAAATAGGATATTGATAGGTTCATAATAAAAAACGCTTTGATGAAAATCAAGGCGTTTTTTTGTTATTCGTTTATCTGGGCGAATGGTTATTCTGGGCGAATGGTTATTCGCCCCTACAAAATGGGATGCAATTCATCGTATCCATAACACGCACAAATCTTTTTCACTCCTTGGGGGTTCTGCTTTGATGTTGATTTTATCAGGGGTTTACACCCCTGCCTATGGGCATTCCGTCCCTACGGGACTACCGCAGCTGCATCAATTAAATCAACCCTGAAGGGGTGAAAACAACACAGACACGGGTGTAAGCCCGTGACAAAACGCGACAATAATGATGAATCCCGAAGGGATGACACAAAACACTTCGGCTGCGCTCCGTGACCAGATACTGCGTACAGACGGAGCGTGCTCCGTCTCTACAACAGACACAAAGGATAAAAAAAGGATTGACACTTCGGCTGCGCTCAATGACCGAATGCTCAACAATCGACGCTGGTTGCTGAGCGCAGCCGAAGCACAGCGACCGAGAAATGCCAACGCTCAATAAACTACACTATAACAAAAGTGCGGAAAAACCACTACCTTTGCACGCGTTTAAACATACAATAAAAATGAGAGAAACCCCTATAAACAAAGAGTTGATAGACGGACTGATAAGCAAGTTCGGCATTCAGGACTTCGCCAAGGCCACAATCCGCGAGGTGAAGCAAGTGGCGGCGTTCGCCGAGAAAGAGTCCGGCGTGGAATTCATAAAAATGGAAATGGGCATACCGGGACTGCCAGCATCGCAGGTGGGCGTGGACGCTCAGATTAAGGCGCTACAGGACGGCATAGCGCACTCCTACCCCGACATACAGGGACAGCCAGCGCTCAAACAAGCGGCTTCGGACTTCGTGAAGGCGTTCATCGACATCGACATAAAGCCTGAAGGATGCGTGCCAGTGAGCGGAAGCATGCAAGGCACATTCGCATCGTTCCTCACCTGCTCGCAGTGCAAGAAGGAGCGCGACACCGTGCTGTTCATCGACCCGGGATTCCCTGTGCAGAAGATGCAGCTTGACGTGCTGGGGCTGAAGTACGAGACCTTCGACGTTTACGACTACCGCGGCGCGAAGCTCGGCGACAAGATAGAAAGCTACCTGAAGAACGGAAACATCTGCGCCATCGTTTACAGCAACCCTAACAACCCTTCATGGATATGCCTAAACGAGGACGAGCTGAAGACCATAGGCGAGCTGGCGACAAAGTACGACGCCATCGTCATGGAGGACCTGGCTTACTTCGCCATGGACTTCCGCAAGGACCTGAGCACGCCTTACAAAGCACCGTTCCAAGCCACAGTGGCACGATACACCGACAACTACATGCTGCTCATAAGCGGCAGCAAGGCGTTCAGCTACGCCGGCGAGCGTATCGGAGTCGTGTGCATAAGCGACAAGCTGTTCCACCGCCACTTCGACGACCTGGCCGCACGCTACCAGGGCCTGCCTTTCGGACTGGTGTTCTCCACCAGAATGCTCTACGCCCTGAGCTCCGGCACAAGCCACAGCGCGCAGTTCGCTTTGGCAGCCATGCTCAAGTCCGCCGCCGAGGGCAAATACGACTTCCGCAAGGACATAAAAGTCTATGCCGACAGAGCGCACAAACTGAAGGAGATATTCTGCAAGCACGGTTTCCACATCGTCTATGACAAGGACCTCGACGAGCCTATCGCCGACGGATTCTACTTCACCATAGGCTACAAAGGCATGACCAGCGGCGAGCTCGCCCACGAACTGATGTACTACGGCGTGTCAGCCATCTGCCTCGTCACCACAGGCAGCCATCAGGAAGGCCTGCGTGTCTGCACATCGTTCATCGAGGACCACCAGTACGCACAGCTGGACGAGCGCATGGCGATATTCGAGGAGAACAACAAGAAGTAACCCAAGCGGCATATAAACAAGAAACGGAGTCTCAGAAACGAGATTCCGTTTTTTTTTGCGAAAAAGCAGCCTCCCCGCTCATGACCAACACGGAAAGGCTGCAACCTAATATAACAAAACAGATGTTTTCTTAATAGGCTTGATTGTGAACGCCCTTGACGGCTCTGCCGCTCGGCTCGTTGAGGTTCTTGAACGCCTCGTCCCACTCCAGGGCGACGGCTGTGGAGCACGCCACGCTTGCCTCGCTCGGCACACAGCGCGCAGCCGAGTCGCTTGGGAAATGCTCGGCGAATATGCTGCGGTAATAATACTCCTCCTTGTTTCTCGGCGTGTTGATAGGGAAACGCTCGGCGGCATGAGCCATCTGCTCGTCGCTGACGGCGCTCTCCGTCATGGCTTTCAGCGTGTCGATCCACGAGTAGCCCACTCCGTCGCTGAACTGCTCCTTCTGTCGCCAAGCCACAGCCTCGGGCAGCATGTCGGCGAACGCCTCACGGACGATGCGCTTCTCGATGGTGTCGCCCGGACACATCTTGGCTGACGGGTTGGTGCGCATAGCCACGTCGATGAACTCCTTGTCGAGGAAAGGCACACGCCCCTCGACGCCCCACGCCGAAAGGCTCTTGTTGGCTCTGAGGCAGTCGTAGAGGTGCAGCTTGCCAATCTTGCGGACGGTCTCTTCGTGGAACGCCCTTGCGTCCGGCGCCTTGTGGAAGTACAGGTAGCCGCCGAAAATCTCGTCAGCGCCCTCGCCGCTCAGCACCATCTTTATGCCCATCGACTTGATGACACGCGCCAGCAAGTACATCGGCGTAGAGGCACGCACAGTCGTAACATCGTATGTCTCAATAAAATATATCACATCACGGATAGCGTCTAATCCTTCCTGCACAGTGTAGTTTATCTCGTGGTGCACCGTGCCGATGTGGTCAGCCACGAGTTTCGCCTTGGCGAGGTCGGGAGCGCCCTTCAGTCCTACGGCGAACGAGTGCAGGCGTGGCCAGTAGGCTTTTGTCTTGCTGTCGTCCTCGATACGCATCTCGCTGTACTTCTCGGCTATGGCGGAGATGACCGACGAGTCCAGACCGCCCGAGAGCAGCACACCGTAAGGCACGTCGGACATGAGCTGGCGCTTGACGGCGTCCTCCAGAGCGTCATGCACAGCCGAGACGCTGGCGCCGTTGTCCTTCACGGCGTCGTAGTCCATCCAGTCGCGCTTGTAGTAGCGCTTCATACCAGGGTCCTTGCTCCAGTAGTAATGTCCGGGCAGGAAAGGCTCGTAGCGTTCGCACTGCCCTTCCAGCGACTTGAGTTCCGATGCCACATAGACCGTTCCGTCGGCGTCGTAGCCTATATACAAAGGTATCACGCCGATAGGGTCGCGGGCTATGAGAAACTCGTCGCGGTCCTCGTCGTAAAGCACGAAGGCGAAGATGCCGTTCAGCTGTTCGAGGAAGTCCACGCCGTATTTATGGTAAAGCGCAAGAATGACCTCGCAGTCGCTCTTGGTGCGGAATTCATAGTCGCCGGCGAAACGTCGTCTTATCTCCTGATGATTGTAAATCTCGCCATTGACAGCCAGCACATGCTTGGCAGCAGTCGAGAACAGCGGCTGTCCGCCCGACTCTGGGTCAACTATGCTCAGACGCTCATGCGCCAGAATAGCCGAACCGCCGACATAGATGCCGCTCCAGTCCGGACCGCGGTGGCGGATTTTCTGACTCATACGCAAGGCTTTCTTTCTGAGCTCAGGCGTATTTTGCTTGATGTTAAGGATAGAAACAATTCCACACATAATATTTTCTTTTTAATATATACAATAATATATAAGAAACGGACATAACATACAGACAATCATCAACTTCACAAACACATCCGTTTTCCTATCGAATTAGATTATTCGCGACAAAGATATATCATTTTTATAAATCAAAAAGCATTTTGAAAGTATTTTCTTTGTTTTAAGACCACTTTTCTAAATATTTTGTGTTTTTGGCAACATTTTTCCCATTTTCCTTTGGTGAAATATCAAAAAGAAATACCTTTGCACCATCAAATAGCATTTTAATACCACAAAGCATAAACACAAAACAAAATGTCAAAGACGATTCATTTCACAAAAATGCACGGCATAGGCAACGACTACATCTATGTGGACACTGCCCTGAATGACATTAAGGACCCGGCGGAAGCATCCAGGATATGGAGCGACCGCCACTGTGGTATCGGCGGCGACGGACTGGTGCTGATAGGACGCGACAAGGCGGACTTCACCATGCGCATCTTCAACGCCGACGGCTCTGAAGCCAAAATGTGCGGCAACGCAAGCCGCTGCGTGGGCAAGTACCTGTACGAGAAAGGATTGACAAAAGAAACCGAAATACGTCTGCTGACGGCTTCCGGAGTAAAAACACTGAACATCAACATCAAGGACGGACGCGTGGACACCGTGACTGTGGATATGGGCACGCCAGCACTGAGCAACGAGGCGCAGTATGTGCCAAGCGACGAGCTGCCCGACGGCACTTTCGTCAGCATGGGCAATCCGCACTACGTGATGTTCGTGGACGACGCCGACAAAGCCGACGTGGAGAGCGAGGGCAAACGGCTGGAGTTCGACAAGGCATTCCCTGAACGCTGCAACATCGAGTTCGCGACAGTACGCGAGGACGGCATCAGAGTGCGCGTGTGGGAGCGAGGCAGCGGCATAACCATGGCGTGCGGAACGGGAGCGTGCGCTACGGCTGTGGCCGCCGCCAAGACCGGACGAGCCGGACGCAAGAGCCGCATAATAATGGACGGCGGAGCGCTGGATATAGAATGGAGAGAGGACGGACACGTGATGATGACCGGCGGAGCGGCGTTCGCCTTTGAGGGAGAAATAGAATTGTCAGAATAAGCATAAACAGAAAGGAAAAACAGAATTATGGCACACATCAATGAAGACATGCTGAAACTGCCGGGCGGATATCTGTTCACGGAAATCGCCAGAAAGGTGGGCGCATTCAAGGAGTCGCACCCACAGGCAGAAGTCATAAGTCTCGGCATAGGAGACGTGACGCAGCCGCTGGCGCCATCGGTGGTGAAGGCGATGCACAGCGCTGTGGACGAGATGAGCCGCGGCACGACATTCCGAGGCTACGGACCAGAGCGCGGCTACGAATTCCTGCGCCACGCCATAGCCGAGAACGACTTCCGCGCGAGAGGCATAAAGATAGACGAGGACGAGATATTCGTGAACGACGGAGCCAAAAGCGACACCGGCAACTTCCAGGAGCTGTTGGGCAAGGACGTGAAGATAGGCGTGTCCGACCCGATATACCCTGTCTATGTGGACAGCAACGCCATGGGCGGACGCACAGGCATACTCGGCGCCGACGGACGATGGTCCGACGTGGTGTACATGCCATGCACTGAGGATAACGACTTCGTGCCTGAACTGCCAAGCGAGCATGTGGACGTGATATACCTGTGCTACCCCAACAACCCGACCGGCACGACACTCACACGCAGCGAACTGAAACGCTGGGTGGAGTACGCCGCAAAGCACGATGCCCTGATATTCTACGACTCGGCATACGAGGCATACATACAGAGCGACGACGTGCCGCACAGCATCTACGAGATTGAAGGCGCGAGAGAAGTGGCTGTGGAGTTCCGCAGTTTCTCGAAGACGGCTGGATTCACCGGTGTAAGATGCGGCTACACCATCGTGCCAAAGGAAGTGACAGCCACGACGAAGGACGGCAAGCGCACACCGCTCAACCCGCTGTGGTCGCGCCGCCAATCGACCAAGTTCAACGGCGTGAGCTATGTGAGCCAGCGTGCAGCCGAAGCTATCTACACCGCCGACGGACACGCCGAGATACGCAAGACCATCGACTACTACATGGAGAACGCGCGACTGATGCGCGCCACGCTCCAGAACCTCGGATACAAGGTGTACGGAGGCAAGGACGCGCCATATCTGTGGGTGCGCACGCCGGACGGCACGACGTCGTGGGGATTCTTCAACGCCATGCTGCAGAGAGCGCACGTTGTCTGCACTCCAGGCGTGGGATTCGGTCCTGCCGGCGAAGGATACGTCAGACTGACAGCCTTCGGTCAGCATGAGAGCACAGAAAAAGCACTTGAACGAATAAAAACCAAAATATAACAACAACATGAAAAACTTAGGTTTATACAGAGCCGACATGGAGCACGACGCGTGCGGAGTCGGCATGGTAGTAAACATCCACGGCGGCAAGAGCCACGACCTTGTGGACAAAGCGCTCAAGGTATTGGAGAACATGGAGCACCGCGGAGCCGAGACACGCGACAAGACCGGCGACGGAGCCGGCATACTGTTGCAGATTCCTCACGAGTTCATCCTGCTGCAAGGCATCCCTGTGCCAGAGAAGGGACAGTACGGAACAGGACTCGTCTTCCTGCCTAAAGACGAGGAGGCGCAGAAGGAACTGCTGAACGTGATGATAGAGGAAATCGAGCGCGAAGGCATGACACTGATGCACATACGCACAGTGCCTACAGAGCCCGAAGCGCTGGGCAAGGCGGCGAGAGACGTTGAGCCGGACATCAAGCAGATTTTCGTGACCGGCGAGGGCGACGACATCGAGCGCTCGCTCTACAAGATAAGAAAGCGCATCGAGCGCAGAGTCGCCGACGCTGCAGCGCAAATAAACGAGAACAAGTACGAGGACTTCTACATATGCTCGCTCAGCAGCAAGGCCATCATATACAAAGGTATGCTCACGAGCGGACAGCTGCGCCGCTATTTCCCTGACCTGTCCAATCCGTACCTGACAAGCGGACTGGCACTGGTGCACTCACGTTTCTCAACGAACACATTCCCTAAATGGAAACTGGCGCAGCCATTCCGTCTCCTTGCGCACAACGGCGAGATAAACACCATACGTGGAAACCGCGGATGGATGAAGGCGCGCGAGAGCGTACTCAGCAGCAAGGCTTTAGGCGACATCAAGACCATCGCGCCTATCGTCGAGCCCGACATGAGCGACTCAGCGAGCCTCGACAACGTGTTCGAGTTTCTGATGATGAGCGGACTGAGCCTGCCACAGGCCATGGCGATACTCGTGCCTGAGAGCTTCAACGACAAGAACCCTATAAGCGACGACCTGAAAGCGTTCTATGAGTACCACAGCATACTCATGGAGCCATGGGACGGACCGGCGGCGCTGCTCTTCAGCGACGGACGATATGCCGGCGGAATGCTCGACAGAAACGGTCTGCGCCCAAGCCGCTACACAATAACCAAAGGCGGCATGATGGTAGTGGCCAGTGAGGTCGGCGTGATGGACTTCGAGCCAAGCGAAGTGGTCAGCAAAGGCAGACTGCAGCCGGGCAAGATTCTGCTCATAGACACCGAAGAAGGCAAAATCTACTACGACGGCGAAATCAAGGCTAAGCTCGCCAAGGCGCATCCTTACCGCGAATGGCTCTCGACAAACTGCATCCGTCTGGAGAATCTGAAGAGCGGACGCCACGTTGCCAACAGCGTCGAGAACTACGACAGCAAGCTGAGAGCCTTCGGATTCGGTCAGGAGGACATCGAAAAGACTGTCGTGCCTATGGCGACAACCGGACAAGAGCCTGTCGCAGCGATGGGCAACGACACTCCGCTGGCTGTCATCAGCGATCGTCCGCAGATATTCTTCAACTACTTCCGCCAGCAGTTCGCGCAGGTGACAAACCCCGCCATCGACCCTATCAGAGAGGAGCTTGTGATGTCGCTGACCGAGTATATCGGAAGCGTGGGCAGCAGCATACTCACACCCGACGAGTCCAACTGCAAGATGGTGCGTCTGCCACAGCCTGTCGTAACCAACACGCAGCTCGACATTCTCTGCAACATCCGCTACAAGGGCTTCAACACCAAGAAACTGCCTATGCTATTCGACAAGGAGAAGGGAGCAAGCGGACTGCGCCAAGGCATCGAGGACCTGTGCCGCGCGGCAGAGGCGTCGGTTGACGAAGGCGTGAACTACATAATACTGAGCGACCGCGACATCGACGAGCACCGTGCAGCCATACCTTCGCTGCTGGCAGTGAGCGCCGTTCACCACCACCTCATCCAGGCCGGCAAGCGTGTGCAGACCGCCCTCATCGTGGAGAGCGGAGAGATACGCGAGGTAATGCACGCCGCACTGCTGCTGGGTTACGGAGCGAGCGCGATATGCCCATACCTGACATTCGCCGTGCTCGACGACCTCGTGAAAAAACATAAGATACAAGAGGAATACGCCACAGCGGAAGCCAACTACATCAAGGCTGTGGACAAGGGCTTGAAGAAAATCATGTCCAAGATGGGTATATCAACCATACGTTCTTACCGTGGCGCGAAGATATTCGAGAGCGTTGGACTGAGCGAGGATCTGCTGCGCCGCTACTTCGGAACAGAAGTCAGCACAATAGGCGGCATCGGCCTGCGCGACATAGCAAAGGACGCAATCCGTCTGCACGACGAGGCGTTCATCAACACCAAAGCCGACGACACGCTGCCTAACAACGGACAGTTCTCATACCGCAAGGACGGCATAGCCCACGCATGGAACCCTGACACCATAGCAAACCTGCAGATAGCGACACGACTGGGCAGCTACAAAAAGTTCAAGGAGTGGGAGCAGATTGTCGATGAGGGCAAGAAGCCTATCTTCATCCGCGACTATTTCGGCATAAAGAAAGCGGCGAAGGCTATTCCGCTCGACGAGGTAGAGCCAGTGGAGAGCATCGTAAAGCACTTTGTGACTGGAGCGATGTCGTTCGGCGCATTGTCTATCGAGGCGCATGAGGCTTTGGCATTAGCCATGAACAAACTCGGCACACGAAGCAACACCGGCGAGGGCGGCGAGGACAACGCACGCTACCACACCGAGGTGGACGGCGTGTCACTCTCGAGCAAGACTAAGCAGATAGCCAGCGGACGATTCGGTGTGACTGCCGAATATCTCGTGAACGCCGAGGAAATACAGATAAAGGTGGCTCAAGGCGCAAAACCGGGCGAAGGCGGACAACTGCCGGGCTTCAAGGTGAACAAAATCATCGCCAAGACACGTAACGCAATTCCTGGAATCTCGCTCATATCACCACCGCCTCACCACGACATCTACTCCATCGAGGACCTCGCGCAGCTCATCTTCGACCTCAAGAACATCAATCCGAAGGCGGCTGTCAGCGTGAAGCTCGTGGCTGAAAGCGGTGTCGGCACAATCGCTGCCGGAGTCGCCAAGGCAAAGGCGGACCTCATCGTGATTTCCGGAGCTGAAGGAGGAACAGGAGCATCGCCAGCATCGTCAATGCGTTTCGCCGGCATAAGCCCTGAAATCGGACTTTCGGAGACACAGCAGACACTTGTGCTGAACGGATTGCGCGGACAGGTTCGTCTGCAGACCGACGGCCAGCTGAAGACAGCCAAAGACGTCGTCATCATGGCAATGCTCGGAGCCGACGAGTTCTCATTCGGAACACTGCCGCTCATCGTGCTGGGATGTGTGATGATGCGTAAGTGCAACACCAACACCTGCCCTGTCGGAGTGGCGACACAGGACGAGACCCTGCGCAAACGCTTCATGGGCAAGGCTGATTACGTTGTCAACTACTTCACATTCCTCGCCGAGCACGTACGCGAGTACCTGAGCGAGATAGGAGTGAAGAAGCTGAAGGACATCATCGGACGCACCGACCTCATCGAGGTTCACGCTGCCGACGAGACAACCAAGCAGGGAACAATCGACTTCAGCCGCCTGCTCTTCAAGCCTGAAAGCAAACAGCCATTATTCTGGGACAGAAGCGAATACACCCGTGTCGAGGGCGTCAAGGACGAGTTCATCATCAAAGCTGCGGCTAAGGCCATTGAAAACAAAGAGGAAGTCACACTCGACTACACAATAAAGAACACCGACCGCGCCGTGGGCACAATGCTCAGCGGAGAAATCGCGAGAAAATACGGCGAGGCTGGTCTGCCTGACGGCACTGTGAACATCAGATTCAAAGGCTCTGCCGGACAGAGTTTCGGAGCATTCGCCGTGCATGGCGTGAGCCTGCGATTAGAGGGCGAGACCAACGACTACTTCGGCAAGGGACTGTCGGGCGGACGAATAAGCATACTGCCTTCGGTACGCCGAAGCGCCGAGTTCGTGGCCGAGGACAACATCATAGCCGGCAACACCGGACTCTACGGAGCCACAAGCGGCGAGCTCTACGTCAACGGACAGGTGGGCGAACGTTTCGCCGTCCGTAACTCGGGCGCGATAGCCGTAGTCGAAGGCGCTGGCGACCACTGCTGCGAGTACATGACCGGAGGACGCGTCGTCGTGCTGGGCAAGACCGGACGAAACTTCGCAGCCGGCATGAGCGGTGGCGTGGCTTACGTCTATGACAAGGACCACACATTCGACTACTTCTGCAACATGGACATGGTGGAGATAAACCTCGTGGAGGACGCCACATCGCGCAAGGAGCTGCTGGAACTGATTCGTCAGCACTACCTGCACACAGGCAGTCCGCTCGCTGGAAAGCTGCTTGACGACTGGCAGAGAAACATCGAGGACTTCGTGCAGATTGTTCCTATCGAGTACAAGCGCGTGCTCCAGGAAGAGCAGATGGCTAAGCTGCAACAGAAGATCGCCGACATGCAGAGAGACTATTAAACCTCATCAAATAACATTATAAATCTACGAAAATGGGAAATCCAAAAGCATTTTTGACCGTGCCTCGCAAGGAGGCTGGCTACCGCCCCATCAACGACCGTATTCACGACTTTGGTGAGGTGGAACAGACACTCAACTCTCACGACCGCAAGGAACAGGCGAGCCGCTGCATGGACTGCGGCGTGCCGTTCTGCCACTGGGCTTGTCCGCTGGGCAACAAGGACCCGGAATGGAACGACGCCCTCTACCACGGCGACTGGGAGAACGCATACAAACTGCTGAGCAAGACCAACCCTTTCCCTGAGTTCACCGGACGCATCTGCCCTGCCCTCTGCGAGAAGGCGTGCGTGCTGTACCTCACGACTGGCGAGGCTGTGACCAACAGAGAAAACGAGTGCGCCATAGCCGAGCACGCATACCAGGAAGGTTTCGTAAAGGCGCAGCAGCCTGCACGCAACGGCAAGAGCGTAGCTGTAGTGGGAAGCGGACCTGCCGGACTGGCTGCCGCCTACCAGCTGAACCAGTTCGGATATGACGTGACTGTGCTCGAGAAGAACGAAGCCGCAGGAGGACTGCTCAGATACGGCATCCCGAACTTCAAGCTGAACAAGAAGATAATCGACCGCAGAATAAGCATACTCGAGGAGGAAGGCATCAAGTTCCGCTACAACGAGACCGTCAGCGACGCATCGAAGCTCGCCTCTGAGTTCGACGCCGTGGTCATAGCCACAGGAACACCACAGGCACGAGACCTGAAGGCTCCTGGACGTGAGCTCAAGGGCATACACCTGGCTCTGGAACTGCTCTCGCAGCAGAACAGAGTGCTGGCCGGCATCGAAATCCCAGACGGCGAACGTGTGAGCGCAAAGGACAAGGACGTGCTCGTAATCGGCGGCGGCGACACGGGCTCGGATTGCATAGGAACAGCCCACAGACAAGGCTGCAAGAGCGTGACTCAGATAGAAATCATGCCTAAGCCACCAGTCGGGCACAACCCTAACACGCCTTGGCCTAACTGGCCGGTCATCCTCAAGACCACATCGTCGCACGAGGAAGGCTGCGAGCGCCGCTGGCTGCTGAACACAAACAAGTTCATCGGCGACAAGAACGGCAACGTCAAGGAAGTCGAGGTCGAAGGCGTCGAATGGCTGCCTAACCCAGAAGGTGGACGCCCTATCATGCAGCTCAACGGCAAGAAGGAAATCATCAAGGCGGACCTCGTGCTGCTCGCCATGGGATTCCTCAAGCCAGAGCATCCGGAATACCCTGCCAACGTGTTCACTTGCGGCGACGCTGCTTCGGGAGCAAGCCTCGTAGTGCGCGCGATAGCTTCCGGACTCGATACGGCACGACGCATCAACGACTATTTGAACAAATAGACACAAGAAAGGCTCTTCTTCCTTACAAAAAGACAAAAAGAAGAATTTTGATAGAAAACGGTGGATTTTTCAATAAATCCGCCGTTTTTTTATTGACACAACACCAAAAACCATCATTTTCACACAAACAACAGGCGTTTTTCAGCAAAAAATTCATTTTTTGCGCAAAATCAAGTGTTAAATCGCAAAAATTTTTCGCAACAACATTATCACTTTTGTCACAATTATACTTATATTTGCATCAGAAAGAAACAAGAAAGGTTCTTTTGATAGCATTTTGCAAGATTAACACAAGTAAATATCGCTCACAAAGGCATTATTTACAAAAACCAAATCAAACAAAAGAAAGGAACTTTCCATATCAAAATGCAACAACAAAGAACAAACACAAAGCAAAACAAAAGCAAATAGACTATTTTTATAAACACTTACACATTTTATATATAATAAACGAGAAAAATATAATGTAAGTGAGATAGCAAAGACAAAAGATGACTATTTTTGAGAGTATCAACTCCCAATAGCATACAATAAACAAAATAATAACAACCGCTCCGTTTTTTACAGAGCCAAAAAACAAAAATCTATGGCAAGTTTGAGATTCAATGCCGTGGAGGAAGCTTACAAGAAGCAAGCCCTCCAGCCAACAGTCCCAGAAGAACTGACAAGCGAGTATTACGGCAAGTACGTGTTCGGCGACACGGCTATGTCAAAGTACCTGAGCAAGGACACCTACAAAGCGCTGAAAGGCGTTATCAGAAAGGGCGACGCGCTCACTAAGTCGATAGCCGACGAGGTGGCTGCCGGAATGAAGATGTGGGCAATAAGCCTCGGCGCTACCCACTACACTCACTGGTTCCAGCCTCTGACCGGCGGCACTGCCGAGAAGCACGACTCATTCATCGAGTACGAAGGCGCTCCAGGCGGCAAAATCATCGAGGAGTTCACAGGAAAAATGCTTATCCAGGCCGAGCCTGACGCATCAAGCTTCCCTAACGGAGGTATCAGAAGCACATTCGAGGCAAGAGGCTACACTGCATGGGACCCAGCGTCACCTGCGTTCGTAAAAGGCAACACACTCTGTATCCCTACAATCTTCATATCATACACCGGCGAGTCGCTGGACTACAAAGCGCCTCTGCTGAAGTCGCTCCGCGCAGTGAACGAGGCTGCCGTGGCTGTCTGCAACTACTTCGACACCAAGGTTAAGCACGTTACCACATACCTCGGATGGGAGCAGGAGTACTTCCTCGTGGACGACGGACTATTCGCTGTAAGACCTGACCTTGTGCTGACTGGCAGAACACTGCTCGGACACGAGTCTGCAAAGCTGCAGCAGCTTGAGGACCACTACTTCGGCGGTATTCCTTCAAGAGTAGCCGCATTCATGGAAGAACTCGAGTATGAAGGATACAAGTACGGCATACCATTGAAGACTTGCCACAACGAGGTTGCGCCTAACCAGTTCGAGCTCGCGCCTATCTACGGCGAGGCTAACCTTGCGGTTGACCAGAACCTCCTCATCATGTCAATAATGAAGAGAATCGCCAGAAAGCACGGATTCCGCGTACTTCTGCACGAGAAGCCATTCAAGGGCATCAACGGTAGCGGAAAGCACTGCAACTGGAGCCTCGGCACCGACACCGGCGTAGGACTCTACACCCCAGGAAAGACACCTAAGGAGAACCTGCAGTTCATCACATTCATTGTGAACACACTGATGGCTGTGCACAAGAACGACCGTCTGCTCAAGGCTGCCATCATGACAGCAACCAACGCACACCGTCTGGGAGCAAACGAGGCACCACCTGCCATCATCTCTGCATTCCTCGGCAGCCAGATTTCGGCTATACTTGAGAAGATCGAGAACGCAAAGGACAGCGAGGAAATCGTAATGGACGCTAAGCACGCGCTGAAACTCGGCATCGCCCACATCCCTGAACTGATGCAGGATAACACCGACCGAAACAGAACTTCGCCATTCGCGTTCACAGGAAACAGATTCGAGTTCCGTGCCGTTGGTAGCATCGCGAACTGCTCGCCTGCGCTCATCGTGCTCAACACAGCCGTAGCACAGCAGCTCAAGCAGTTCAAAGCCGACGTTGACGCGCTCATCAAGAAGGGCGAGACCAAGGACAAAGCCATATTCACCATCATCAAGAAGTACATCAAGGCTTGCAAGGCCATCCACTTCGACGGCAACGGATACAGCAAGGAATGGGAGAAAGAGGCAGCTAAGCGCGGTCTGGACTGCGAGAAGAGCACTCCTAAGGTTTACGACGCATACCTCAAGAAAGAGTCTATCAAGATGTTCGAGGAGATGGGCGTAATGACCGAGCGCGAGCTCAAGGCGAGAAACGAGGTCAAATGGGAGACTTACTCAAAGAAAATCGCCATCGAGAGCCGCGTGCTGGGCAACATGGCGAAGAACCACATCATCCCAGTGGCACTCAGATACCAGAGCGAGCTCATCGACAACGTGATAAAGATGAAGGAACTCTTCGGTGACAAGGCGCAGACACTCTGCAAGACCACAATCTCGCAGATCGAGAGCATCTCTAAGTGCATCGACGAGATCAAGACCGACATCGAGAAGATGGTGGCTGCACGCGAGAAGGCCGACAAACTGAGCACCGAGGAAGCAAAGGCAAACGCTTACCACGACGACGTGGAGCCATTCTTCGACGTCATCCGCGCGTCAGCCGACGAACTCGAGTTCATCGTTGACAACGAGATATGGCCATTGCCTAAGTACAGAGAGCTTCTGTTCATCAGATAAAACAAGCCTCATCACAATAGAAAAAAGAGAGAAACACTCATGTTTCTCTCTTTTTTTTCGCACTATTTATCTGCCATTCACGACAATATCACATTATAAATCAAGCGAATAAGCAATTATATGCTATACAGCAGTATTGCACAACATATCAGATTTTTTGGAAGAAGCGCCGTCCTGCCCTAATTTTACAACCAGAAACAAAGACATAAGTTTTAATTGTTTTGTATATGTTTGGGAGGAGGGCTAAGCTTGGCAACAAGAAGGCTCTCTTCTTTTTTTTGTGGTGCACTTACTTTATAAATCTGATTTGCAAATTCAGCTTTAGATAAAGCGCTCCATTCTCTTCATACAAGGAACCGAATTTGTGACGATTCAGGCTCGGCGTTTCAAATCGAGTATTGTAAAACAGATAATCTTCCAAATCGTTGCGGTCGAAGAAATGGTAACAAACGACATCGCCATCCTCCTTTACAACAATATAACCGCCATTCGCATTAAACTTGCCTTGCCATGGTTTAGCTGCTGTCATGCCAAGCGCAAAAGCCAAAAGGAATTGCTTGATTTTATATTCATAGATTGGCTGTTCCGGGCAATTTATTTGCAAAGGATCCATTTGGGATAATATGGAGCAGACACCTTCGATTGTTCTTGCCTGTCTTGAATAATAATAGACCAAGCACTCTGCGATTATTCTTTCTAATCCCAAATCGAGCATCGTAAGATTATTGTGCAAACTTTGCTTTGCTGTACCAACGAACGAGACAGAAGCACCATTGCTATAAAGTAACTCGAACTTATCTTTGAAATGTTTTAGTATGTTGAA
The DNA here is from genome assembly GCA_017937025.1 of Paludibacteraceae bacterium. Lineage (GTDB taxonomy): Bacteria > Bacteroidota > Bacteroidia > Bacteroidales > Paludibacteraceae > UBA4363. The sequence continues at coordinate 319,809 of JAGBEJ010000002.1, forward strand.
TTTATCAACAAGGCTTTTGTCAAAATTCCCAATCTGATAAACGAAGTTTGTTGCGTCGCCTGAAGCATTGATTAGCGTAGAGTCTGCACCAAGCTTCGACTTGATACTGTATCCCAGTTCGGGCTTTGAGCCTGTGTGCAAGTTGTGTATCACAATACGAATATCGGCTTTATCTTGCGATTTCGCACAAACTTTCTCACACTTTATTTCATCCATGAATTGCTCAACACCATTAATGCTTTCTGAGCCTTTTATCTTTTTTATGTAATTGAGCAAACGGATAGATTCTGTTCTGAAACGTTCCTGCGACACTTCCATCTCTATCTTTTCACCAGAAACCAGGATATTGTTTTTCGCTGCTTGAACTTTATAGCTGACACGGTCGGGAGCATCATTTCTGAACACTTCCAATATCGGATAAAATCTATCATCATAGCGATTCAACCTACCATCGCCACAATACAGACGACCATCACCAAGCAGTTTCAGAAAGGTGTACAGTTCCGACCATTCGCCCTTATTTTTCGATGCGCTCATAGGACATTCTTTTTTGAAAGCGTTTTCAATAACTGTTCAGCTGTTGCTTGAATCGCAGGCACAGCGACAGAATTACCAAACTGCTTATAAGCCGAAGCGTCGGCAACCACTATTTTGAATTTATCAGGGAAGCCCTGTAAACGAGCCCATTCGCGCGGTGTCATCCTACGTATTCCATCTGTATTGTACTCCCCCTTGATTCGCGTTGTCGGTGTCAAATCGGTTTGCCGCTTATCTATAACCAAATTGCGTTCACGCCCCATTCCACCAACGACAATAGCATTTGCAACTCCATCGTCAGATATTATCTCATACCCAAATCCATTTCCTTTGGCTGCATGACGTTCCTTGTGAGCGACAAGAGTTTTCACATATTGGTTTGACAAATAATACTTCGAAGCCACAGGCTTTTCCTCACGGACATCTATAAAATGCTTCTTGACATCTTTTTGTTCAGGATAAGAAAAATCCTCCTTGTTGATTCCCAAATCTTTACGAAAACCAACAATATATACGCGTTCACGATGTTGAGGAACGCCGAAATACATAGCATTGACTATCTTGGGGTCTGGCACAACATAACCAACCTCGTCAAGAGTATTCAAAATCGTTTGCAAAGTGCGTCCTTTGTCATGAATCATCAAACCTTTCACATTCTCAAGAAAGAAAGCCTTTGGCTGTTTCCGGCGAAGAATTTCAGCAACATCGAAAAACAGAGTTCCTCTTGTTTCTTCGAAACCGCGCCTTTTGCCAGCAAGAGAAAATGCCTGACAAGGAAAACCTCCACAAAGAATATCAAAATTGTTTGGAACGAAATCTTTAGTTCGTTCAAGAGTAATATCACCAAAAGGAACTTCCCCGTAATTGGCAAAATATGTTTTTTGCGCCTGAGCATCCCATTCCGATGAATAAACACATCGCCCACCTAAATTCTGCAACGCCAAGCGGAATCCGCCGATGCCGGCGAAAAGATCTATAAACGTAAACTTCGGCTTATTAGGAGACGGAAATGGAACATCAAAAACATCCTTGAACAAATAAAGTTGCGAGGCATCAAACTCACCGACAGAACCTAAAGTAGCATTAGCTTTATTAGATGTCCACAAATTGACATACTGCTGACCTCGCTCCAAATAAGTGTCAGCAAAATCTGTATCACGAAGATGAATGTAATGTGTGGCAATCGCCAATTGGTCTGAAAAAGGAATCAGATTACCTTTTTCATCAAGCGAACTTTTGTCATATAAACGCGTTGCCTTTGTGTATGCTAAACCAATATCAGCCAACGACAATGAATTGTCGCCGACTGCAATATCCTTTTTTGCCATTTCTGCGCATTTTCAGCGTCGGCAACTTTTCGAATGTGCGGGCAGCAAGTTTCCATCAGGACATAAAAGAAGCGCGAACTTCACTTATGAGCCCAAGGAAATTTGCCGTAACCCGCACCCCAATAAGTTCCGCCCACGCTAAGCGCAGACGTTCGCTGAACTTATTCAATTGGGATGCTTTTAGAATCGGCAAATTTTTAGGGCATCTCGAATATAGTAGCAAACGCTATGATTACTAATATGTTATATGAGTTCTTCTATCTGTTTTGTGTAAATCGTTTTTGCAGATAACAAATATACTAACATAAGTATAATAGACAAAATCGTGTCAAAGATTACTTGTCGATACTCGACCTTCGCAGCATTGGCATCAAAAAAGGAGAGGCTTGCGGGCTTCTCCTTTTGTCTATTTCTTAGTGCATCAGTCTAAAGAGCATTTCCATGAGCAGTTCGGAAGCGTCGGATTTGGAGCCTCCGCCCTTGCATTTCTCGTCGTACTCTTTGAGGATGGCGATGTTCTCCATGCACTTGCGCGCGCCGTAGAACTTGGCGGCTGCCACATAATCCTTGACGAAGAAAGGATTCACGCCAAGGCGGCTCGCCAGCGATTTGGAATCGCTCTTGTTGGATGTGTAGTGAACGAGCAGCAGGTTGAAGAACAGGCTGAAAAGCACGCTGATGGTGACGAACACGGGATTCGCCTTCTGGTTTTGCGCGAAGTACATGCCTATCCGGTTGACACGCATGATGTCCTTACGCATTATGGCGTTCTGCAGTTCGAAGTTGTTGTAGTCCTTGCTTATGCCTATATTGCGCTCTATGAGTTCGGCTGTGATGGCTTTCGAGCCTTCGGGCATGGAGAGCTTCAGCTTGTCGAGCGACGAGGCTATGCGCTGCAGGTCGGCGCCGATGTACTCCGCCAGCACCTGTGCCGACCTCTCGTCGATGGTCATGCCGATGTTCTTGACGTAGTTCACTATCCATGCAGGAAGCTGGTAATCCCTTATGAGCTGCGACTCGAGCACTGAGCCTATCTTGGTTATCTCGGTGTAGAGTTTCTTGCGCTTGTCGAGGTTGCCGTACTTGTAGCACAGCACGAGGATGGTCTTGGGCTGCGGATTCTGCAGATAGGTGACGAGGGCGTTCTCGTCGTCCTCGGCGCGCTTCTTGCCCAAAAGGTTCTGCGCCTCCTTGACTATTATGACCTGCTTGTCGCCTATCATCGGCACTCCCCTGGCGAGCATCGCCACTTTGGTCTGCGTCGTCTGGTCGCCGTAAAGCACCGTCAGGCAGAAATCCTTGGCTGAAGGGTCGAGCACATTGTTCTGTATATAGTCCGACACAAGGTCTATGTAATAAGCCTCCTCGCCCATCAGCAGATAGACTGGCTTATAATCCTTGTTCTGTAGTTGGGTTATTATCGTCGCGTATGTCTGTTCCTTAGCCATGGTTGACAAAAGTAATCATTATATTTGTCTCGTCAAACACAAAAACGCAGTCATGGGGCTACTGAATTTTCCAGAATACAAGTTTAACATCAAGGACGACAACGGCGGCAAAAAAATCTTCGACCGGCTGCGCAAGAAGTTCGTCGCCCTGCAGCCCGAGGAACTTGTCAGACAGAACATGGTGGAATGGCTTATAACCGAGAAAGGCTACCCCGAAAGCAAGATGGGCAACGAGGTTGTAGTCAACATAAACGGAATGCCGAAAAGGTGCGACGGCATTGTCTATGACAACGATTTCAAGCCTGTCATGATAATCGAGTACAAAGCGCCGACGGTGATGCTTACACAAAGCGTATTCGACCAGATTCTGACCTACAACACGAAACTCGGCGTCGATTACATACTCGTCAGCAACGGACTGCAGCACATCTGCTGCCGCATAGCCGACGGCAAAGCCACGTTCCTCGAAGACGTACCGATGTACCAGGACATAGCCTGAACGGCTGCTACTTGCAGCATTTGAGCGCTATGCCCGCCTTCTCCAGCTCGTCGTATGAAACGATGGAGAAGAACTGCCCTTCGGCGCCGCAGCCGATGTGGTAAGGGAAGAACGACACGATGACACCCTCGCGTATGAGCGCGATGCCGTCGCATTCCTTCAGCGCTGCCAGCGCGTCATGCACTTCCGACGGCTTGTGGTCGAAGTTCTTCATCATCAGGTCGGCGAATTTCTTCTGGTCCTTCGCTTCGAACATATCGTTCAATCCAATGCCTTTGCCTGTCTTGGAATCGACTGTCACGTATGTTCTGCGTGTATTGTCGCCGCAGCTCATCCAGTCGTACCATGAAGATATGAAGAATGTGTAAAGGTCGCCCTTTTTCCACACGTCAGTAATAAGCATTCCGTGCTGCTCCAATGGTACGAAGTCGCCCTCATTGCCTTTGCATTCGTATTGCGAAATAGCCTCCTCTGTCTTAGCCACATAGAAATCGCAAATTTCCTTGGCTGACTCCAGATTCTTGTTCTGCGGAATTTTTCTGTGCGACACGCACTCCTCTCCGTTGGAACAGTCCTCGGCAAAAGCATGCGCTCTGACGCACATCCATTGCTTGAGCTTCGCCACATCCGGACATCTGAGAGCCAGTATGTCACGTTTTCTGAAGCATCCGTCCTCAGGGCATGAGAACATGCAGCTGTTGTGGTACAAGCCCTTAATCGGCGGCATTGGCTGCATGTCGGCATTGGCATCGTCGGTCTCCTTTGGGTCTATCATGCCGAAGTACGTGTTGAATGTCGATGCTGGAGTTCCTATCGTCGGCTTGTTCCAGTCCACTTCGTATGCCGACAGGTCTTCCGCCTCCTGCGCGGTCTCCTGAGTCTGCACCGCCACAGAGTCCGTTCCGCTCGCCGACTCGCTCTTGCCAGCGCACGAAGCGAGCATCAGAAGCGCCGACGAGCATGCCAATAGATATGCCTTTTTCATAAGATATGATTTTATCCGAACAGTCTCGAAAGGAATCCCTTCTTTCTCTTGTAATTATAAGCCTGCTCCTGCTCTATACCCTCGTATGGCTGCAGCGGTCTGCCCGACTTTATCATCTGGTAGATAATGCCCCAGTCCGGAAGTCCGCCGAGGTTGTGGTCGTCGATGAAGACGTCGGCGTTCACCTTGCGTGAGCGGTTGCTGCTGCCGTACTCATCAGGATTGGATGCGTTCACGGCGTAGAACTCCACGCCTCTCTGTCGGCAGTACTCCACAGCCTCGTTCAGCAGGTCGCCCTCGCGCACTGTGTTGAGTATCAGCATGTGGCCGTCCTGCATCAGCTGCTTGAGTGTCTGTATGGCGAAAGGTATCTCCTTGCCTATTCTTGGGTACTCGTGTCTTACTATTGTTCCGTCGAAATCAACCGCTATTATCATAAAATACAGGTTATTAGGTTTTTAATTATAAATCTTCTTCATCGTCCTTTGACAGCGCCACCGCTATGTCTTCCTCCTTCGGCTTGCAGAATATGAGCGCCACAGCCGCTATGCCTGCCGCATACAGGAAGTTGTAGGAGTGCAGCAGATAGAACAGGATTATGTTGACTACAAATGCCACAGCCACAAGACCGATTTTCAGTTTCACGATTCTCATGTACTCCTTGTATCGCTGCTCGTCGTCCTCAATCTTGCCCAGCGTATTCACTTTCTTGTTGGAATACCACAGCGCGAAAGGTATCGACGCCATCAGGTAGAGATACGAGATGGTCGATATGATGGTCTCTGTGTTCTTTTCTATCGGCTGAGTATGTGTCTGCAGCGTGTAGCCCACGCAGGCGCACAAAAGCACAAGGGCGAACACGCCGTAATACATAATCAAGGACAATCTGTAAGCCTTTTTCTCAAACTGTTTTTCTTTCATTTTCGTTGTTTTTTATCTATCCATTCTGAACGAATCAGTGAAATCCACACGGTTCATAATCGAGCGTCCGAGCGTCACCTCATCGGCATACTGCAGTTCGTCGCCCACAGCCACGCCTCGCGCTATCGTCGTTATCTTGACATCGAATCCTGACAGTTTCTTGAAGAGGAAGAAATTCGTCGTGTCGCCTTCCATTGTCGGACTCAGCGCGAGTATCACTTCCTTTATGCCGCCGTCGGAGACACGCTTAACGAGGCTCTCTATCTCCAAGTCGTTCGGTCCTATGCCGTCCATCGGCGAGATGACTCCGCCCAGCACATGGTACAGACCACGGTACTGCTGCGTGTTCTCCACCGACATCACGTCCTTTACCGTCTCCACCACGCAGATTGTCGTCTTGTCTCTGGCTGGATTGGAGCATATCTGGCACGTCTCTGTGTCTGATATGTTGTGACAGACGCTGCAGTATCGCACCTCGCTGCGCAGCTTTATCACTGCGTTGGCGAAACGGTTCACGTCCTCCTCGTCGCGGCGGAGCATGTTCAGCACCAGACGGAGCGCTGTCTTGCGCCCTATGCCAGGCAGCTTGGAGAACTCGTCAACCGCGTTCTGCAACAACTGCGAAGGATACTGTTCGTCATTCATTTTGCTTTATTTATTGTATCTTTGTGAAAATTCGTCATTTCACATATCTTGCAAATGTACGAAAAAGAAATAACTTTGATTTTACGCTGAATAACAACCGATAGATAATGCTTTCCGAATACACCATCCTCGCCATAATCGCCGGATATTTCGCCCTGCTGCTGCTCGTTTCGTTCATCACTGGCAAAAAAAACGACGGCAACAAAGCCTTCTTCCTGGGCAACAGGAAATCGCCTTGGTACATCGTGGCTTTCGGAATGATTGGCACGTCCATCTCAGGTGTGACGTTCGTTTCTGTTCCTGGCATGGTGACGAGCATCGGATTCACCTACTTGCAGATGTGCATCGGATTTGTCTTCGGCTACATAATCGTGGCATACGTACTGCTGCCCATTTACTACAAACTCAGGCTCACGACGGTCTATGAGTACCTCGACCAGCGGCTCGGCTCACGCAGCTACCGCACTGGAGCGAGCTTCTTCCTGCTGTCCAAGATAACTGGAGCGGCGGCGAGGCTTTTCATTGTGGCTGTGCTGCTCCACTCGCTCGTGTTCGCCAAGTTCGGCATGTCGTTTCCGCTGTCGGTGGCTATCATCATTTTCCTCATCTGGCTTTACACATTCAAGAGCGGCATCAAGACCATCATCTGGACCGACTCGCTACAGACGCTCGTGCTGCTCAGCGCGCTTGTGATGATTATCGTCAATGTCATAAGAGAGCTGGACTGGACTACGGCCGAGGCGGTTAAGAACATCGCCGCATCCGAGATGTCGCGCACATTCGTGTTCAGCGACTGGGCTTCGACACAGAACTTCTGGAAACAGTTCTTCAGCGGCATATTCATCGTCATCGTCATGACAGGACTCGACCAGGACATGATGCAGAAGAACCTCTCAATAAAGACGCTCAAGGAGTCGCAGAAGAACATGATAACATACGGACTGTGCTTTCTGCCGGTCAATCTGCTGTTCCTCTCGCTCGGAGCGCTGCTCGTGTTTCTCGCCCAAGCCAGAGGCATAGCCGTTCCTCAGGCTGGCGACCAGCTGCTGCCCATGTTTGCCAGCGACCAACTCGGACTGTCGGTGTCAATATTCTTCATCATTGGCATCGTGGCGGCATCGTTCTCCAGCGCCGACTCCGCACTGACATCGCTCACAACGTCGTTCTCTGTGGACATAATCGGCATTAACAAGATAAGCCACAAGAAGCAGAACAAGACCAGAAAAGCGATACACATATTCACCTGCATCGTGTTTTTCATCATCATCATGGCCATCGACCAGTTCGGACGAGACAACAGCATCATCGACACCATCTACCGCATCGCGTCGTACACCTACGGACCGCTGCTCGGCATGTTCATCTACGGACTGTTCACCAAACGCGCCATCAAGGACAAGTATATGCCTTGGATAGCGATTCTATCGCCTGTCATCATCGCCGTCATCGATTACACATCAAGAACATATTTCGATTATAAATTCGGCTACGAGCTGCTCATGCTCAACGCGTTGCTGACCATAGCCGGAATGATGCTCATATCCAACAATAAAAACAAAAGAAAAATCTGAAAATATGGAAATAAAACAAGCTGAATTCGTAATAAGCAACACCGACGTAAGGAAATGTCCTGAAGGCGACATGCCTGAATTCGCGTTCATCGGCCGCTCAAACGTCGGCAAGTCATCGCTCATAAACATGCTGACGAGACACAAGGGACTCGCCAAGACATCGTCAACACCAGGCAAGACCTTGCTCATAAACCACTTCCTGATAAACAAAAGCTGGTATCTCGTCGATCTGCCGGGCTACGGATACGCGCAGCGAAGCAAGACACAGAGAGAGCAGCTCAAGAAAATGATAGACAACTATGTGCTTAACCGCGAGCAGATGTACAACCTGTTCCTGCTCATCGACAGCCGCCACGAGCCGCAGGAAATCGACCTCGAGTTCATGCGATTCCTCGGAGCCAACGGAGTGCCATTCTCCATCGTCTTCACAAAAGCCGACAAGCTATCAAAACTCAGACTGAAGACCAACACCGAGACCTACAAGAAGAAGTTGCTCGAGGAATGGGAGGAACTGCCGCCTATCTTCATCACATCGTCGTCGGCTGCCGAAGGACGCACCGAGCTGCTGGACTACATCGAACAGATAATGAATTCGTAAAACACCATGAAATACCTGATTGTCTCCGACATACACGGCTCGCTGCCGAGGCTCCAGACCGTGCTCGACATCTTCCGCCACGAGAGCTGCGACATGCTGCTCATCCTGGGCGACATACTCAACTACGGGCCGCGCAACTCCATACCCGAAGGCATCGACCCCAAGGGCATAGCCGAGGCGCTCAACAGTCTGTCGGACAGAATCGTAGCCGTCAGAGGCAACTGCGACTCCGAAGTCGATCAGATGCTGCTGTCTTTTCCCATGATGGCGGACTACTCCATCGTCGTGGAGAGCGGAAAAAGGATATTCCTGACACACGGACACAAGTACACAGCGGAGTCGTTGCCAAACACATCGTTCGACGTGTTCATAAGCGGACACACGCACATCTGGAAGCTCGACAAAACCGCCGACGGCAAAGTCGTCTGCAACACCGGCTCCATCACCTTCCCTAAGGAAAACAACGTCCCCACCTTCGCCATCCTCGACAACGGCGTATTGTCAATAAGAAACTTAGAAAATAAGATTTTGAAGCAAGTGGAGGTGTGATAGAGAAAAGAGGATACAAGAAAATAAAAACGCAAGCCGTTGAGCTTGCGTTTTTTTGTATTATTGATGTCACACTCACATTATGAATCACCCAAAATGCTCTCGCTCTCATCGCTATGCTTGCTGCGGTTTTTCTGCACCAGTACTTTCGATGTATTGGCATAGCAATAGACGCAGAAATGGCTGCATGTGTTGTACATGCCGATATCCTTGCTGACCATGCATCCACACACATTGCGCTGCCCTTTGTCCTTCATCTTTTCGGGCGACAAAACCGGACGACTCAAATCGATGCCAAAAAGCGAATTTCGCTCAGGCAATTCTCCATAATTCAAGTAAAAACACCACTCGTTAACAACTTTTAAGGGGGGGTAATTCTTTTAACAATCTTCTTCGCACCTTTGTATTTCATACATTTTAACTAAAACATTTACAATAATGAAAAAATTAATCACTTTAGCCGTACTGATAGCGGCGACACTTACAGCGCAAGCCGAGATTAAGACATACCTCAGTCTCGGACTAGGAGAATATGGTAGCTATATAAAAGCTGAACTTGACACGGAAACTGGAGAACTGAATATTTATAACACAAACAATTTTGATGCTCCTATAGATATGTCAGTTAACTGGGAGTCATATACATCTGGACCAGAATATATTAAAGCACCATGGATTGAGGACGGTCAACGACTGAACATCAAGAAGGTCATCATCTGGGGCGCAGGCGACCACACCATCAACGGCAACACACATACCTGTGCCGAGATTCTGTCCGTTGGCAAATGCGCTTTTGAGGGATGCGAAAACCTGACAGAGGTTGTGATCCACGCTACCTTAAGCAAGACCTATAGCGGCTATTCCAGCAAAATTAGCATGCATGCCTTTTATAACTGTACCAGTCTGAAGAAAGTCACATTCGGCAACGACTGTGAGTTACAGACCATCGATAATGCAGCGTTCTATGGCTGTACAGCACTGGAATCCTTCACAATTCCAGCTCATGTCAAGTTGATTGGTTTGAACGCTTTCGAAGACTGCACAGCACTAAAAACGCTGAACTTTACAGCCAACAGCACTGCCGACATGAAAATCAACGACTCTGCCTTCGAAAACTGCAAATCGCTGACATCCATCGACCTGTCAGCCTGCACAGCACTGACTCAGATTGGCAAGAACGCGTTCCGCTACTGCTCTGCTGCACGCTACATAAAACTGCCTAACAGCATCGTCAACGGCGACTACGATGGCGCTAACCAAGCAATCAAAAGCTCAGCTTTCGTCGGCTGCACAGGCTCTCTCGACCTCTCCGAGAACACCCTAAATGACGCGACTACAATTCCTTTTATTTACACATTTTTTGAACGCGGAACGAACTGTCCGCTAAACGGACAAATATTCGACAAGAACTCATTTGTCTATCTGCCTAAGACATACACAGGCACAAAGCCAAATGGCGACATCTACGACAACGAGACAAACATTGCATACTGGGACGGAGCTAAGTGGGTCTGCCCAAGATTCGAAATAGAAGACGGCAGCGCTATCAACTTGAAATATGATGTGACAGCAGAAAAAGTGATTTATCAGCGCAGCGGCATCTCAGCCAGCACAGCCTACAGCATCTGTCTGCCTTGGGCTCCGCAGACCTCGTATTCCGCAGACGGGTTCAGCGGCAAGTATTATCAGCTGAACGGCGTCAGCGGCAGCACAATCTACTTCAGCGAAGTGGCAGAGCCGGAAGCCAACACACCATACCTCTTCATCACAGGCGACGACTGGACAGCCTCACGTTACGAAATGAACGGCGAATATTACAGCGAGGCACAGAACGTAGCGCTCAAAGCCACTCCAGCCGAGATGTCCATCACAAAGAACGGCTACAAGATGGCAGGCACGTTCGCAGAATTAGACAAAGACGAGACA